>NZ_LIKT01000010.1 GCF_001294455.1 Phaeobacter sp. 11ANDIMAR09 | reverse complement strand
TCGGGGGGCAGGTCAAGGGCAGTGAGCCCTTCCTGACGAAGGAGCCTCTGGAGCAAACCACCAGAGCACTGGGCTGGGTGAACAATAGCAAGAGGAAGCGGGCTCAGCCGAACACCAATGGCGTCTATGCGCAGATAGCGACCTTTGCAAAGTCAGACCAACTTCTCCAAAGCTTCCTTTCGATGTTTCAACCAGGATGGTTGCAAAGAGCCCGAAGTGTCGAATGCTGCATTGAGTACGAAGGTCGGCTTTCAATGTTTGGCACTGAGTCTCTGCGACCAAACTACGGCCAAGAAAATGATGGCACCGCCAAGTATCGCAAAAGACGTCGGCACCTCAGACAGTATGAGAAACGCCAAGACGGGTGCCAGCGGCATTTCCAGCGTAGAAAGCAATGCTGTTTCTGCTGATGGCAGGCGTCTTGCGCCCTCTGACAAGGTCACAGACGCAACTGCGAAAACAAGGCCGAAGGCTATGAGTATCGGCAGTTCGTGACTTTGCACCACAAGCGGGTCGCCAAACGCCAGCGCAAATGGCAGCAGCACAATGGACGATAGGGCTGCCGGTAACGCCGCAGTCGTCGATGGGAATTTCCGGTAAACAACCATCGTGCCCGACATCATCAAGGTCATGAACAGGGCAAGGAAATCTCCTTTTAGCTGACTGCCGCCAAATGATGATGAAACAATGATGAACACCCCGAAGAGCGCCGCCAAACTTGCGAAAATGACCCGCGTGGTTGGAAGCTCTTTGATGAACACCCAGGATAGCCCTGCGGCGATGAACGGCGCAGCGGCATAGATCAAAGCGACGTTTGCGACGTTGCTGAGTTTGAATGCCGGGATAAAGGCGGCAGTGCCAGCGGCCATCATTAAGGTCACAAAGAATGCGGGTTTGTTGAATGCCCTGATTTCTGCAAGGAGTGCGCCGCGCAACATCAGATAGGTCAGCGTAAATGCCGCCGCTGCGACTCCACGCCAGAAGATGATCCCCCAAGCGTCTGTTGAAACGCCATTGGTGAAAACACCTGCAGAACTAAAGACAATCGCGGAGACCACCACGAGGACAATCCCTGCTTTTCTTTGTTTGATATCGATCATTGTCACAGGATACCGCCTTACATTGTTTGTGGATGGATAGCGGAAAACTACTGACATCAGCATGTCAGTAGTGTTTCATGCTGGGTAAAAAGAAGTGAGTGGACATGGCATCCAAGACGACACGGTTTTTCGAAATCATTCAGCTATTGCGCGACGCCAAGAAACCGCTTTTGGCGCGTGATCTAGCGAGGGTTCTCGAAGTGTCGGTCAGAACCGTCTATCGAGACATAGCCAGCTTGCAGGCCATGCAGACCCCTATCTTAGGCGAGCCCGGTGTCGGTTATGTTATGCGAAAGGGCTATGATCTTCCCCCGATCAACCTGGACGTCGATGAAGCCGAGGCCATTGCGGTAGGTCTCAGCCTCGTTGCACGCACGGGTGACCCGGGTTTGTGGCGCGCAGCGGGGCGGGCCTCACGAAAACTGCATGAGGCGGCACCGGGGACACGAAAGCTCGTCACTTCATCGTGGGGCGTCGAGACTGAGCCACCGATAGATCTGTCACGTCTTCGCGCCGCGATCCGCTCGGAAACTAAGTTGGAGATCTTCTATCGAGATGCGGACGAGCGCGAAACCAACCGCATCATCTGGCCGCTTATTCTTATCTACTATGTGGACAACGTGATGATCGTGGCATGGTGTGAGTTGCGTCAAAGCCTGCGCCACTTTCGCGTTGACCGTATCGCCGACGGTGATTTCTTATCAGCCGATTTTAAGGGCGAAGGGGATGCGCTTATTGCGCAATGGGAGCGAACGCAAAAGAATGAGACAGTTTCGACAAAAGACTTCTAAGCGCAAATGCCGCCATTGGCGCAACCGCAGCGAAGGCACCCTTTGTCCGCCTCTTGTTGTGGGTAAAACTCCTGCGAAGGTCCGCTTTCGTCAGAGCCGGATGCGCCCTCATGTCCGCTTTGGGCTGACAGCAGCCGCTAGCGCCATTTGGGACTGAGTTGCCGACACTCGTCGCGAGCCCGACCAAAGTAGCATAGCAATGCCCATTTTGAATCCTGACCGGGAGCGCGCCGCCCGCGTTCTGTGTAAGTTGGAAGTCTTCGTACCAAACAGTGGCGGATGCGCTCATGTGCGCTCTTTCCTGCCGGAGGTCGGCGCAGTTCTAAGTGCAATGCTACTGCCTCAAAGTTTGGAAGAATTGAAAGGCGCACCCCAAGAGCGCGGCTCCGAGCAGTTTAAAACCTCTTCAAACGACCTTTAAAAAAAGCTGCAGCCGGACATTTTGAACGGTTCGGGATGCGCTATAACCGATTTTGAAATGGGAAGTGTCCAGTACTGCAATGCGAAGTGTCCCAAACTCACCTCGAAATAGGCACCAAAGGTGGGTGGCCTCGGGTCCAGTTCTGGAATAAAAAGCGGGGCGCTCGTCTAGAAAAATTTGCTGCAATGGGAAGTGTCCCGCACTGCAAAACGAAGTGTCCCGCTACAGCCGCCCATTCTTGCAGATCCACTTTGCAGCAGCGCAGCTTGCTCTTGCGCCCTTGCAGGGCTAATAAATAAACAATCGTTCAATTCATACACGCCAGGGAGGACAGGACGTGGATTTTGCCTTGACCGAGGAACAGATCGCGATTTTTGATATGGCCCATGCCTTTGGCCAGGAACAGATCGCGCCTTTTGCCCGTCAGTGGGAAAATGACGGCACCATCCCCAAAACGCTCTGGCCTCAGGTCGGTGAACTCGGCTTTGGTGGGCTTTATGTCAGCGAAGAGACCGGCGGATCGGATCTGTCGCGGCTGGATGCCACCTTGGTGTTTGAAGCCCTGTCGATGGCCTGCCCTTCCGTTGCGGCTTTTTTGTCCATCCACAACATGTGCGCCAAGATGCTGGATTCCTTTGCCAGTGACGAGATGAAGGCCCGTGTGATGCCTGGCGTTGTGTCTTTGGACACCGTCCTGAGCTACTGCCTGACAGAACCGGGATCCGGGTCGGACGCCGCGGCCCTGAAGACCCGCGCCGACAAGACCAATGAGGGCTATACCCTGAACGGCAACAAGGCCTTTATTTCAGGCGGCGGTTACTCAGACGCCTACGTCTGCATGGTCCGCAGCGGCGAGGACGGGCCCAAGGGCATCTCAACCGTCTATGTCGAAGATGGCACCCCTGGCCTGTCCTTTGGCGGGCTCGAAGACAAGATGGGCTGGAAAAGCCAGCCGACCGCACAGGTGCAGTTTGATGACTGCAAGATCCCTGCCAACAATCTGGTTGGCGAAGAGGGCAAGGGCTTCACTTATGCCATGAAAGGCCTGGATGGCGGCAGATTGAACATCTCGGCCTGCTCACTGGGCGCAGCGCAGACCGCATTGGACCTGACCCTGCAATATATGTCCGAACGCCGCGCCTTTGGAAAATCCATTGACCAATTCCAAGGGCTTCAGTTCCGTCTCGCAGATATGGAGATCGAATTGCAAGCCGCACGCACCTTCCTGCGTCAGGCGGCTTGGAAGCTGGATCAGGGCGCTCCGGATGCCACTAAGTTCTGCGCCATGGCCAAGAAATTTGTAACCGAAACCGGCTCCAAAGTGGTGGACCAATGCCTGCAGTTGCATGGCGGTTATGGTTACTTGGCCGACTATGGCATCGAAAAGCTCGTACGGGACCTGCGGGTGCATCAGATCCTGGAAGGTACCAATGAAATCATGCGGGTGATTGTCGCGCGCCATTTGCTAGCCGAAAACAGCTGAGCCGGGTAAACCCGGTCCAAGCCTGATGACCACCTCCGCCCCTGTGGCGTTTTGGTCAGTCGCCCTTTGGATCGGAGACCTGAATTGGCCAACTGCGAGGAAACTATGAGTGATATCAATATCCGTGTGAGCGGCCAGGCCGGTCGCATCACCCTCACCCGAGGCAAGGCCTTGAACGCGCTCTCCTATGACATGTGTATGGCCATAGATGCCGCCATGCGGCAATGGGCCATGGATGATGCGGTGAAACTGGTTATCATCGATGCCGAAGGCGAAAAGGCCTTTTGCGCCGGCGGTGACATTGCCGAGCTTTATGACACCGGCACAAAAGGCGACTATGCCTATGGCCGCAAGTTCTGGAGCGATGAATACCGGCTGAACGCCTTTATCTTTGAATACCCCAAGCCGGTTGTCAGCTTCCTGCAGGGCTTCACCATGGGTGGCGGCGTTGGGATCGGCTGCCATGGCACCCACCGAGTGGTAGGCGACAGCAGCCAGATTTCGATGCCAGAGGTCGGCATCGGCCTGATCCCGGATGTGGGTGGCTCCCTTATGCTGACCCTGGCGCCTGGACGGCTTGGAGAATACCTAGGGCTGTCTGCGGCCCGCATGAAGGCTGCTGATGCGATCTATGCCGGCTTTGCCGATTTCTACATCCCCGAAAGCTTCTGGCCCGTGCTGATCTCCAATTTGGAAAAAGACGGGGATGTTTCGGTTCTGGAGGTCGCGTCGCAAAAGCCACCCGCAGGGACTTTGGAACATCAGCAGGAAGAGATCGACCGCTATTTTGCGGGCGAAACCCTGACGGATATCCTGACGGTTCTAAAGGCGGAACCCAGCGATTTTGCCGAGAAAACTCAGAAGATTCTGGCACGCAATTCCCCCCTCTCCATGGCCTGCACGGTTGAGATCCTGCACCGGTTGCGGGACAGTTCGCTGAGCATTCGCAAAGCGCTGGAGCATGAGTACCGTTTCACCTATCGCGCCATGGAAAAGGGCGATTTTCTGGAAGGCATCCGCGCCCAGATCATCGACAAGGACCGCCAGCCCAAATGGCAATATGCAGAGCAGGATGTCCCCGCCACCGCCGTCAGCCAGATGCTGATGCCGCTGGGTGCGGACGCCCTGATGTTTGAGGAGGAATAACACATGAAAATCGGATTTATCGGACTTGGCAACATGGGTGGGCCCATGGCCGCCAATCTCGCCAAGGAAGGCCACGCAGTTCAGGGTTTTGACATGGCAGATGTCGCCATTGAAGGCGTCACTATGGCAGGCTCCGCCGCCGAGGCGGCAACCGGAGCCGATGTGGTCATCACCATGCTGCCCAATGGCCAGATCCTGCGCGCCGTTGCAAATGAGGTACTGCCCACCATGACTGCTGGTGCGGCCCTGGTGGATTGTTCCACGGTGGATGTGGATTCGGCCCGCGCCGTGGCCGATCAGGCCGCTGCATCAAATCTGTTGTTTGTCGATGCGCCAGTCTCAGGCGGTATCGGCGGCGCCGCAGGTGGCACCCTGACCTTTATGGCCGGCGGCAGTGCTGATGCCTTTGCCAAGGCAGAGCCGCTGTTTGACATCATGGGCCAGAAGGCCGTGCATTGTGGTGAAGCCGGCGCTGGCCAGGCTGCCAAGATCTGCAACAACATGGTCCTGGGCGTCACCATGATCGCCACCTGCGAAGCCTTTGCTCTGGCGGATAAGCTGGGCCTGGACCGGCAGAAGATGTTCGATGTGGTCTCCACCTCCTCGGGCTATTCCTGGACAATGAATGCCTATTGCCCCGCCCCCGGTGTTGGCCCGCAATCACCTGCGGACAATGACTACAAGCCCGGCTTTGCAGCAGAGCTGATGCTCAAGGATCTGCGCCTCAGCCAGCAGGCCGCAGCCAGCGCCGATGCTGACACCCCAATGGGAGAGCTGGCCCAGGCGCTCTATACGCAGTTTGTCGAAAAGGAAGACGGCTTGGGTATGGATTTCTCGGCCATGCTGCCCCGCTTTGAAAAACGCAGCCGCGGCTAAGCCCAGATCCAAGTTCTGAGGGAGGGCAACAGCCTCACCCGGATAGATCAAGCCCTTCCCGCTCCAGCCTCATCACAGTTGAGATGCGATCGGGAAGGGCTTTGGGGGAATTGGGTCAAAATCCAAGCCAATCTTAAGAATTTCTTCAATTTGATTAAAATTCAGAAAATTGGCACCGGGTTTCCACATTTCAGTCCAAGTTCACAGCGAGACCTAAGGCTGGGTCACAGTGTTTGGGGCCCCTAACGGGTGCAGGATCTCAGATGCCGACGGCGACAGAACTTAATATCAATACCTCTGCCACAGCCAACCAGATGGCGCAGGAGATCTTTGGCGATGGCACCACAGTCGTCAGCTCCAGCTACTCGGGCGACAATGCCTCCTCTGGCATCTATACAGGCGCCGACACCACGGTTGCCGGTGTGGCCCCTTCCGACAGCGGCGTCATCCTGTCCACCGGGCATGTCGATGATTTCACAAATAGTTCCGGCAGCACCAATACAAATACCTCTGGAAATACCTCCACCAATAGCAGCGGGATAAATGGCGACACCGATTTCAACTCAATCGCGGGCGCCTCAACCTTTGATGCCGCCTTTCTAGAGATCGACTTTATCCCCGACGGTGATGTGCTGACGCTGGACTTTGTCCTGTCGTCCGAAGAATACCCCGAGTTTTCCAATTCGCAGTACAACGATGTTGTGGGGGTCTGGGTCAATGGCGTGCAGGCGCAGGTCACGATTGGCGATGGCTCTGCCTCGATCGGCAATATTAACCAGAACGAAACCCAGAACATTTATGTCGACAATACCGGCGACCAATACAATACCGAAATGGATGGGTTTACCATCACCTTGACCTTCACCGCTCCGGTGACAGCGGGGGTGGTGAACTCGATCAAAATCGGCGTCGCGGATACGGCGGATAGCAGCTATGACACCAATCTCTTGGTCGCTGGCGGCTCCGTGCAAACCGCTTTTGTGGCTCAGGACGACCAGGTCGATCTCGGTTATAACGCCACAAAAACACTGGATGTTTTGGCCAATGACACCGATTCATCCGGCGGCACGCTGACCGTCACCCATATCAATGACGTCGCCGTCTCCGCCGGAGATAGCGTGACCCTGGCCACGGGGCAGCAGATCACCCTGAACCCCGACGGCACCCTTTCGGTCCAGTCCGACGGGGATGATGAGACCGTCTATTTCAACTATACCACCGAAAATGGCAGTGGTGACAGTGACACCGCGCTGGTTGAAATCAACCAGGCCCAGGCCTGTTTCACCGCCGGCACCCTGATCGAAACAGCCCAAGGCGCCCTCCGGATCGAAAATCTAACACCCGGCATGTTGATCCGGACCTATGATCACGGCCTGCAGCCGCTGCGCTGGATTGGGCACAGCCGCGTCCCTGTGACCGAGACCACAGCGCCAATCCGCTTTGCCAAGGGGCAGTTTGGCGCCGAGGCGGATCTCTGGGTTTCGCCCAACCACCGCATGCTGGTCACCGGCCAATTTGCCGAGCTGCTGTTTGGCGAAGATGAGGTGCTGGCCAAGGCCAAGGATCTGGTCAATGATGCGGGCATCCGCCCCGACCATAGCCTTGCCATGGTCGACTACTACCACCTGCTGTTTGACGAGCACGAGATTCTCTTCTCCCACGGGGTGCTGAGCGAAAGCTACCACCCCGGGCCCCAGACTACCGCTGGCTTTGACGCTGACACCCAAGCCGAGCTTTTTGCCCTGTTTCCAGAGCTCTGCCCCCAGGGAGGAACCGGCTATGGCTGCGCCGCGCGCCCTGCCCTGCGCCGCTATGAGGCGCAGCTTTTAAACCATTACATAAATTGACAGATCTCGCTTCAGCCAAGATCCGAGAACAGGTTCAACAGGGTCTGTTTAGAGGCCTCATCCGCCGGAAACATCATCTCCAGACGCAGTTCGGACATGGCGACATCTCCGGTTGAGGTAAAATAGGACAGGGTCGAAAACAGCCGCAGATCCAAACCGTTGAACCGATAGTGCGTGGGGATCACCGCAGGCATTTCACCCGGCCCCTGCCAGCCCTGCGCGCCAACGCGGCGGTGCAACCGGGCAACGGCGCGCTCCAGAACGGCATCCTTTCCCAGATTGGCCAGCTCGCTGCGCAGACGGTGCAGGATCAAGGCTTCGACCTCCTCCAGATTAACCAGGCCATTGCGCAGCTGCTGGTTTTCGGTCAGTGCATCAATCAGGCTGTCTCCCAGCTGCAGCCCCGAGGCTGCAAGCAAGGCGGCAGCCGGAGGGTTCATCGCCTGCAACACCCAGTGATGGTCAATCGCCAAAGCCGGAAAGGGGGCGTGGCGCTCCAGCATCCAATCGACCGCTTGCTGCAAAGGTGCGCGCTCCGTCGCGCTGATAGGCGCGCGGCCATAGGCCGGTGCCAGCCCTGCCGAGAGCAGCAGCTGATTGCGAACCCCCAGGGGCATCTGCAGCTCTTCGCCCAGACGCAGGGCCATATCGCGGCTGGCCTTGGCCCGGCCCGTCTCGAGAAACGAGATGTGGCGAGATGAGACCTCTGCCGATAGGGCCAGATCCAACTGGCTCATCCGGCGAATACCCCGCCACTCCTTCAGAATTCCGCCAAAATCAACCATTGCCTGCGCCCCTGGAAATTGTTCCGTCAGTCTAGCCGCAGGGGGTCCCAAATTCACCTACCTCAGAGGTAATTGTTTTACCCCCGCCTGGCGTAAATGCTGTGGCGGTAACCAGATTGGAGACCCACAATGACCCTGCAAACCTCAATCCGCCTGCTCAAACTGGCCGCCCTGGGCTCTGCCCTTTTTGGCCTCGCCATGGTGCTGGCGCTGATATCCCCACTCAAGCTCGTCTTTGACAGTTTTCTGGATCTTGTCCATTGGCCCTTGGATTCTCAGCAGGCTTTGGCGGGCGACAGCGCCCGCGTCCTGGCCGCCATCACCGGTGGGCTGATGGTTGGCCTCGGCGCGCTGGTCTGGTGTATCACGACGGATGTTTATGCCAAGGATCCGCAAACGGGGGGCCGTATCATCCTGATCGGAGTTTGCGCCTGGTATCTGCCGGACAGCTTTGGTTCCTACATGGTTGGCGCGGGGTTTAACGTGTTGCTCAACACCGGGTTCCTCGCCATGTTTGTGCTGCCTATTTTGCTCCATCGCCAAGCCTCAAAAGCCGTCCTGGCCTAGGCCGAAAAAGGATGGCCGGGGACTGCCCCGGCCATTCACCTATTCCGCTGCGACCTTTTTGGCCTCCAGCATCTCTTTGAGGTAGTGCCCGGTGTGGCTGCGCGGCTCCTTGGCCACCGCCTCAGGGGTGCCGGTGGCCACAATTTCACCGCCGCCATCGCCGCCTTCGGGGCCAATGTCGATGATCCAATCGGCGGTCTTGATCACATCAAGATTATGTTCGATCACCACCACAGAATTGCCCTGCTCCACCAGTTCGTGCAGCACCTCCAAGAGCTTTTTCACATCCTCAAAATGCAGACCAGTCGTGGGTTCATCCAGAATGTAGAGCGTCCGGCCAGTGGAGCGTTTGCTCAATTCCTTAGACAGTTTCACCCGCTGCGCCTCGCCACCCGAGAGAGTCGTCGCCTGCTGGCCAACCTTGATATAGCCCAGACCAACCCGCATCAGCGCATCCATCTTGTCGCGGATCGAGGGCACAGCCTGAAAGAACTCCTGCGCATCTTCCACAGTCATATCAAGCACATCAGCAATGCTCTTACCCTTGAACTTCACCTCGAGCGTTTCGCGGTTGTAGCGCGCGCCCTTGCAGGTTTCGCATTCCACATAGACATCCGGCAGGAAGTGCATCTCGATCTTGATGACCCCATCCCCCTGGCAGGCCTCACAGCGCCCGCCCTTGACGTTGAAGCTGAAGCGTCCCGGCTTATATCCCCGCGTCTTGGCCTCTGGCAGGCCCGCGAACCAGTCGCGGATCGGCGTAAAGGCCCCGGTATAGGTCGCCGGGTTCGACCGTGGGGTGCGGCCAATCGGGCGCTGGTCGATATCGATCACCTTGTCCAGATGCTCCAGCCCCTTGATGCTCTCGCAGGGGGCCGGGGTCTGGCGCGCACCGTTCAGCCGCATCGAAGCAGTCTTGAACAGGGTCTCAATGGTCAAGGTGGATTTGCCGCCGCCCGAAACCCCTGTGACACAGACAAATTTTCCCAGCGGGAATTCCGCCGTGACGTTTTTCAGGTTGTTGCCGGTGGCCTTGACCACCTTGATCTTCTTTTTATTGCCCTTACGGCGCTTGGCTGGCACCGCGATTTCTCGCAGGCCTGACAGATATTGCCCGGTGATAGAACCCGCATCGGCCGAGACCTCGGCCGAAGTCCCATGACTGACCACCTGTCCCCCATGCACGCCGGCACCAGGGCCAATGTCAAAGACATAGTCCGCCTGGCGGATCATATCCTCGTCGTGCTCCACCACGATCACTGTATTGCCCTGATCGCGCAGGTTTTTGAGCGTGGTGATCAGCCGGTCATTGTCGCGTTGGTGTAGGCCAATGGAGGGTTCATCCAGCACATAGAGCACGCCTGTGAGGCCCGAGCCGATCTGGCTGGCCAGCCGGATCCGCTGGCTCTCGCCGCCAGACAGGGTGCCGGAATTGCGCGACAGGGTCAGGTATTCCAGACCAACATTGTTGAGGAAGCCCAGCCGCTCGCGGATTTCCTTGACGATGGCGCGGGCGATCTCCTGCTTTTGCTTGCTCAGGTGATTGGGCACATCCTCAATCCAGGCCAGGGCCTCGCGGATGGATTTCTGCACCACCTGGCCCACATGGACACCGGCGATCTTTACCGCCAGCGCCTCTTCGCGCAAACGGTAGCCACCACAGGCGCCGCAAGAGCGATTGTTCTGGTAGCGTTCAAACTCTTCGCGGATCCAGTTGCTGTCGGTCTCGCGGTAGCGCCGCTCCATATTGGGAATGACGCCTTCAAAGACGCGCGTCACCTCGTAGACCCGCCCCCCTTCGTCATAGCGAAAGGGGATTTCCTCGTCGCCAGAGCCGCGCAGAAACACCTGCTGCACCTTGGGGGACAGGTCTTTCCACTGGGTGTTCTTGTCAAACTCGTAATGCTTGGCAATGGCTTCGATTGTCTGCAGAAAATAGGGCGATTTGCCCTTGCGCCAGGGCGCCAAAGCGCCGTCGTAGATCTTTAGGCTTTGATCTGGAACCACCAGACGTTCGTCAAAGAACAGCTCCACCCCCAGCCCGTCGCATTCGGTGCAGGCGCCAAAGGGGGCGTTAAAAGAAAACAGCCGGGGCTCGATCTCGGGGATGGTGAAGCCGCTGACAGGACAGGCAAAATTCTCGGAGAAGGTGATGCGTTCAGGATCGCCCTCGCGTGGGGCAGTTTCCAGAATGGCGATGCCGTCGGCCAGATCCAGCGCGGTCCGCAAGGAGTCCGCCAGCCGGGTCTCCAGCCCTTCGCGCACCACCAGACGGTCGACCACCACGTCGATGTCATGGCGGTATTTCTTATCCAGTTTTGGCGGCTCATCCAGCTCGTAGAATTCACCATCAACCTTCACCCGCTGAAAGCCCTGCTTTCTGAGCTCCAGCATCTCTTTCTTATACTCCCCCTTGCGGTCGCGCACGATGGGGGCCAACAGATAGCCACGGGTGCCCTCTTCCAGCTCCATGATGCGATCCACCATATCCTGCACCTGCTGCGCCTCGATCGGCTTGCCAGTGGCGGGGCTATAGGGGGTGCCGGCGCGGGCAAAGAGCAGACGCAGATAGTCATAGATCTCGGTCACCGTGCCGACGGTGGAGCGCGGGTTCTTTGAGGTGGTCTTTTGCTCGATCGAAATCGCCGGGCTGAGGCCGGAAATATGATCAACGTCCGGCTTTTCCATCATATCGAGGAACTGCCGGGCATAGGCGCTCAGGCTTTCAACATAGCGGCGCTGGCCTTCGGCGTAGATGGTGTCAAAAGCCAGAGAGGATTTGCCCGAGCCAGACAGACCGGTGATCACCACCAGCTCATCACGTGGAATATCCACATCGATGTTTTTTAGATTATGCTCGCGTGCCCCACGCACTTCGATGGATTTCAATTCAGCCATTCTGCCCTCGCACCCAAGACCCATTCCAGACCCTAACCCTTGTCGGGATCGGTCGGTCCTGTACAGATAGGCAATGCCGCGTGAGTCTCCAACAAAAAAGTGAGAACATTAGTGGAACATCTTCCTCTATTTTTGCAATTTGCCTCCAGATCTTGTGGTCAGCCCTAGCGTTAATCGGGCGCCAGCCCCGCAGCCAGCAACCTGCGACGCTGCGCCGCCAGCAGCAAATGCACCATGAAGCCGCCGAGGAACAAAACCAGCAGCACCGCCATCAAGCCGGAAAACCCAGAGACCCCCAGAGCCAGAACCATCAATGGGGTGCCGATAGTATTGCCCAGATTGCCAGCCTGGGCCTGAACACCGCTGGCCTCGGAACGCGCAGCGTCGCTTGTGTTGAGCTGCGGCACCGCCGCAAAGGAGCCCCCCTGCACCAACCCCATCGAGGCCGCAAGGGTGATACAGGCCAGGGGGGCTCCCGGCTGCACCCAAAGCCAGGCCACCGCGCCTGCGCAGCACAGGAAACCCAGCTGAGCCAGGTGGACCCCCGCGATGTGGCGCAGCAAGAAGACTCCCAGCGTCATGGAACTGGCAATGCTGGCCAGAGGCATCGCTCCCAGCACAAAGCTGCGGTGCTCCGCCGCAATATAGGGGGGGATCACCGCTAAAACCGCGACAAAACAACAGGTGTAAAACAGCCATCCCGCTGCAGGCGCGATCTTCCAGGGCGAGGCATAGACCGGCAGATGCAAGGCCGGAAGATCCGCCAGGCGCGGCAGGGTCCGTCGGGCGGGCACAGGCACATCGCGCAGGGCATAGCCCAGCCACAGGGCCAGCCCCCCCATCACCACAGCATGGGCGGCAAAGAGCGAGAGCAGGCCGAAGCGGTGCACCAGGGGCAGCCCCAACCAGGCCAGCAAAGTAAAGGCCACGCCAAAAAAGGTGCTCCACAGGGTCATGGCCAGCCCGCGATCCCGATTGGCGCTGAGCCCGGCTATCAGGGTTGGCGCTGCCACCACCACGCCGAGGTGCGAGACACCTTCCAGCAGGCGGCTGGCAAGAAACACGGGGAACGGGAGGTGCAGCGCCTGCAGGGCGGACAGGGCCGCGCCGATCCACAGCGCCCAAACCATGCTGCGCCGATAGCCAAATGAGGCAACAAACATCCCCGCGACCAGACCAAAGGCAATGCCCACCAGGCCAACCAGGGATACTGCGAAGCTGATGGAGGCGCCCGCATCCGGGTATAGCTCTTCCATGCGGGCAAAGATGACGCTGATCTTGCCATATTGCGCGGCAACGCCCAGCCCAGCGGCCCAAATCGCGATGACCAATGGCCAACGTGTGGTTGTTCCGGCCAGCATGGCATCCTCCTGGGGCTTAGACGGAAGAAGGCTCCCCCCTTCCTACGCTCCCGTTCTAGACCGGGCCACCTCAGAGTGCCAGTCGCGAAGAATACCGATTTTGTCACTGGCCGACAGCCTGGGCCGCGCCGCAAGTGCAAAGATGCTGCGCGAACTCCAGTGCAATAGTGATTTCAAGCTCATGTGACGACCCAACCCGCCACATTCCTGGCGGGCACTCCTGTGCTGGTGAAGTAAAACACCAATGTGCTCCGGCCTTCTGCAACAGAGGAATGGCCTGCCCAGGCTCGAACAGAAAAAGGGAGAGAATATGACCAAACCGCCCCGGTGGCAGAAAATGCCAGGACGGGTTTCATCGCATTTGACATAATACACTAGGCTCTCTTGGGAACTTTAGTGACCCGAGCTCTCAGCAACCAACTACAAACCATTGAAAAGTTTAAATATTCGCAAAAAGAAAACGCGCGAAGCCTTGCAGCTACGCGCGTCAGGGGGTTCAATGGCTGGGCTGCCTACATGTGAATGACACGGTCAAAGGCGTCGAGCACGCTCTCGTGCATCATCTCGGACAGGGTCGGGTGCGGGAACACAGTGTTCATCAGATCTTCTTCCGTGGTCTCCAACTGGCGGCCCACAACATAGCCCTGGATCAGTTCGGTCACCTCAGCCCCCACCATATGGGCACCCAGCAGCTCACCGGTCTTGGCATCGAACACGGTTTTTACCAGGCCCTCTGCCTCGCCCAGAGCGATGGCCTTACCATTGCCGATAAAGGGGAAGCGGCCAACCTTGATGTCGTAGCCCAGCTCCTTAGCCTTGGCTTCGGTATAGCCGACGCTTGCAACCTGTGGCTGACAATAGGTGCAGCCCGCGATGCTTTCAGGTTTGACCGGATGCGCATGTTTGCCACCGATCAAATCGGCGACCATGACACCTTCGTGGCTGGCCTTATGCGCCAGCCAGGGCGCGCCGGCGATATCGCCAATGGCATAGAGCCCTTCGACCCCGGTGCGGCAATAGGCATCGGTCACCACATGGGTACGGTCGATCTGGACGCCAAGCGCTTCCAGCCCCAGGCCTTCGACATTGCCGACGATGCCCACGGCGGAAATCACCGTATCAAATTCTTGTTTTTCGACTTTGCCACCAACCTCAATATGAGCGGTCACTTTGCCTTTGCCCCGGTCCAGCTGTTTGACCATGGCTTTTTCCATGATCTTCATGCCCTGTTTGACAAAGGCCTTTTTGGCAAAGGCCGAGATTTCGGCATCTTCCACCGGCAGCACTCGGTCCATTACCTCGACCACCGTGGTGTCAGCGCCAAGCGTGTTGTAAAAACTGGCAAATTCAATGCCGATGGCCCCGGATCCGATGACCAGTAGTTTCTTGGGCATCCGCGGCGGCACCAGCGCATCGCGGTAGGTCCAAACCAGATCGCCATCACCTTCCAGCCCCGGCAATTCGCGCGCCCGCGCGCCAGTGGCCAGGATGATGTTCTTGGCCTGCAGCTCAGTTGTGCCCTTATCAGTTTTGACGCTGACCCTGCCCTTGGCCGGGATCGTCGCCTCGCCCATCACCACGGTAATCTTGTTCTTCTTCATCAGATGACCAATGCCCGACGACAGCTGCTTGGCCACGCCACGTGAGCGTTTCACTACGGCATCAAGGTCATAGCCGATGTTTTCCGCGCTCAGGCCAAACTCCTTGGCCCGCTCCATCAGATGGAACACCTCTGACGAACGCAGCAGCGCCTTGGTGGGGATACAGCCCCAATTGAGGCAAATTCCGCCGAGGTTTTCGCGTTCGACGATCACCGTCTTGAGGCCCAGCTGCGCCGCGCGGATGGCTGCAACATAGCCTCCTGGTCCTGCGCCAATTACGATCACATCATAGGTTTCTGCGGCCATTGTCTTCCCTCACCAATAGGAGCAACATAATTTAGTTCACCGTTAAACTAATTTCCTGAGAACTGCAAATGCTCAGTCGGCCTTCCTTAAAATACGCCCGATTTCCCAGACCATCGCAGAAGAACCACCCAAGGCAGGCCTTGTTAGATCCAAACACAAAGCGGTTCGAAGGCATAGAGAGAGACAGATAAAAAATCCGCGACGCGCCATGGCCCCGGGGCTTTGGCGATTGTTGTGGTCGCGTGAGGACAGGCGAGAGGCCAAAAAAAACGGGAGCAAAACCTTGCTCCCGTTTGATATCCGATCAGCCTGTGGCCTGCAGATCCCGCAGGGTGGCACCATAGCCGCCGGCGGTAACATAGTCTCTTTCAGGTGTGGTACTGCTGCGCAGCAAGGCTTCGTTCCGGTAGGGAAAGCGCCCGAACAGGCGGATCACCTGTCGATGCGCCCTGGCATGCAACAGATTGGAGGCGCCGCCTTTTGGCATCCGTTCCTTCATCAGGCGCACGCAGCGCTCTTGATCACAAAGGTTTTCGGAATGCATCAGCGGCAGATAAAAGAACTGACGTGCAGGTTCGTCGATCTTCAGGTCCCATTTTTTGTTGATGGCGTTCTTGGCCGCACAGAGCGCAATGCGATCCGATTTAAAGGCCGCACCAGTGCCGCGGAACATATTGCGCGAAAACTGGTCAGTCAGAATGATATAAGCCAGCGTTCCGGTGGGATAGGTCAGCCACAGGGAGAACTTGCCGTCACAGGCCGCCTTCCATGTTTCCTGAAAACGTTCCCGGATGGTCTCATCAAGCGCATCATCGCTCAGATACCATCCCTTTTCACCTACCTCGTCCAGCCAGAACTTGAGGATTTCTTCGGGCCCCTGCATCGGTCCATACTCCACGTATAAATACTGAGTCCAGTTCAGACCTTTTTGAGCAGTTTTGACAAGTGACCCCAGGTCACTTTTTGCAACACCTGGGGTCAAACGATGAAATATTCCTCACAAAGCCATTGGGTTAGCGCAATCACCCGGATTCATTGGCGGCTTCTTGCTCTTCGATTTCGGTTTCAATGGCATATTCCTGTGCGAACTCGACCACCACAGGCGAACCGGTCGGCGTCATTGGGGACATGATACCGGTCTCATCAGCGGGAATCGCTGCCCGCTGCGTGGTGCGATAGAGCGCATAGACGGCCAGAGCGATCAGCAAAATCGCCATGAACAAGAAGTATCCCGGCGGACCAAAGACCGCATCACTCATGATCCAACCGGTGATCAACGGACCTGCAATTGCCCCCAGCCCATTGATAAAGACCAAGCCCCCCGAGGCCGCTGCCATATCGTCATGATCCAGATAGTCATTGGTATGGGCGATCAGCAGCGAGTAAAGCGGGTTGGACATGCCGCCAATGAAGAAGGCCGCCAGCAACAAGAAGCTGTATTCTCCGCCCATCATCATGCCCAGGATCGCCGCCCCGCCGCCCATGGCGGAGACGCCAAGGACCAGCACCCGGCGATCCATTCGGTCGGACATCCAGCCCAGAGGATACTGCAGCACAATCGCGCCGATATAGAAGGTGGCGATAAAGATCGAGATCTGCGACAGGGTCAGCCCGGCTTCTGCGGCATAGACCGCGCTCATGCCAAACTGAGCGGAGAAGATCCCGCCCAGCAAGAACATACCAACACAGCCCAGCGGCGAGACATTCATCAGCTCGCGCAGCGACATGGGCTTGGTGGTTTCAAAGGCAGGCGTCGGCGAAATCGACAACAAAATCGGCGCAAAGGAGACTGAAATCACAACGGAGGCAATAACAAAGGTCTCATACCCTGCAGGATCGCCCACCAGCATCAAGGCCTGAGCCGTGACGATACCCATGGTCTGAACGATCATATAAAGCGACAGCGCCTTGCCACGGTTGGCATTGTCAGAGGCGTTGTTGAGCCAGCTTTCCGCCGTCACATACACGCCGGAGAAACAAAACCCGATCAAGGCCCGTCCCAGCATCCAGGCGATAGGGTTGGCGACCGCAGGATAGAGGATCATCACTGCCGAGATCAGCGAGGCAAGCGCTGCAAAGACCCGCACATGGCCCACCCGTCGGATCATCTCTGGTGCCAGACGCGAGCCCCCCAGAAAGCCGATAAAATAGGCCGACATCACAAAGGACATCTGCAGGGTCGAGAACCCCTCCATCGCGCCCCGCACGCCCAGAATGGTCCCCTGCATGCCATTGCCGATCATCAGCATGCCCATGCCCAAAAGCAGCGCCCAAGCGCTCGACAAAACCTGCAGCATTGCGGTCTCTCCTTTGCCGTCGGGCACGGGGCTGGCGAAACAGATGTTACGGCAGCAGCGGCCCGTCTGGTGTTAGTGACGGGGGTGCCCCTGATTTCAGAGGCAAGTGTCAGTTGATGTGAAATTCGAACGAAACGCGGTATCCTGCTCTTATCAGAGCGGATCTTATCCGTGCTTGTCTACATTCATTCGCGTCACTTCTGCGGCGTATTCGTCGCATGGGGCAATAAAAGCGACCCATCTCCATAAGAAAAGAAACGATAGCGGCTGTTCACCGCGTGATCATAGATCTCACGGACGCGCTCCTGCCCCATCAGCGCCGAGATCAGCATAAGAAGGGTGGATTTTGGCAGGTGGAAATTGGTCATCAGGGCATCTGCCGCGTGAAAAACAAACCCCGGATAGATAAAAATATCCGTCTCGCCCTCCCAGGGTTTCACATGCCCGGACCGCGCCGCACTTTCGATCAGGCGCAGGGCCGTGGTGCCCACCGGGATCACCCGCCCTCCGGCGGCTTTGGTCGCGGCGATCTCGGCGGCGGCCTCAGCGCTGACCCGGCCCCATTCAGCATGCATCTTGTGGCTGGTGACATCCTCGACCTTCACCGGCAGGAACGTCCCGGCTCCCACATGCAGAGTCACATAGGTGAACTGCACGCCCTTGGCCTGCAGTGCTGCCAGCAGCGCCTGATCAAAATGCAAGGAGGCCGTAGGCGCTGCAACCGCGCCCGAATGGCGCGCCCAGACGGTTTGATAGTCTTCCTTATCCTGCGCATCCGCTGCCCGTTTGGCCGCGATATAGGGCGGCAGCGGCATAGCGCCCGCTGCATTCAGAGCCGCGTCAAAATCGTCGCCGCTGAGGTTGAAGCGCAGCCGCCCCTGCCCCTCAGCCACGTCGACCAACTCGGCAGACAGGGAGCCAGAAAACACCACCTCTTCGCCAATCTTGACCTTCTTCAGCGGCTTCAACAACGCCGTCCAGCTGCCATCTGCTTTTGGCTCCAGCAGCGTCACCTCGACTTTGGCGGCCATTTTGCCCTGCGCGGTGTCGCGATGCCGCAGCCCAGACAGCCGCGCCGGGATCACCTTGGTGTCATTCAGCACCAAGCGGTCACCAGGTTGCAACAGATCAAGCAGATCGCCGATATGGCCATCTGTCATCTGGTCAGGCGTGGCCACAAGCAGGCGGGCTGCGCTGCGCGGCGTCGCCGGGCGGGTGGCGATCAGCTCGTCGGGCAGGTCAAAATCAAAATCACTCAGTTTCATGCCGCCCCTTTAAGGGATCTGTTGCCCCTTGGCTATGGCCCGACAGGTCAGCGCTGCAACAAAAACCTGAGCTCTAGCGATAGCCACCGTCATTGGTGGGCTTGTGGTCGGGATTGGTTTTTTCTTCTTGTGGAGCTGCGCCGGGAACACTGGGGGCCTTGCCGCGGAAGATTTCGCGAAACATGCCCGGTGCCAAGGCTGAGAGCGGATTGACGCTGACCTTTGGATCATCCGAAGTTCCCCTCAATTTGAAGGCAAAGCCAAAGAGCCCCTCCCCTTTGCGCGAGACCACCCGGCCAATAGCATTGATGATATAGATTGGTGAAATCACACCGCGCATATTCAAAGCGCCGGTTTTCAGGTCATAGATGCCATCCATCGACAGCCCCATTGAGGGACCAACAGCACTGCTTTCATGCAGAACCAGATGGGTGGAGCCCAGCCGGAATTTCGCCTCCATCCCGGTGAACAAAATTCCCCCACCCGAAAGCTCATCCAACAGGCCAATCACGCTGATCGCGTTCAGCAGCGCCGCCATCGACGGGGCATTTTTGATCCGGGTGTTCTTGATCTTGATTTCGCCATCATATTCTCCGGGTTTATCTGCCGGGACGAGTGTCATGTCAAAGCTCCCCCCCCGGCCATGACGCAGAATGCCAGCGGCCTGAAACACTCCGCCCGCGTCCTCTGATCGGATACGGGTGGCAACACCGCCTGTTTTTGGCACCACAACGCCAGAGACCGGCGTCGCGCCGTTTAGGTTGCCGGTGAACTGGCCATTCAGTCCTCCCTGTGTAGAGAAACGTCCCTGAAACCCGGTCAGGGCGATGCTTTCGGTAACCTGCAGGCGGTCCAACCGCATGGAGATCGGACCCGTCTGCGCGCTGCCGCCTGAGCTGCTGCCGCTTTCACCAGAAAACGGTGCATTTTGCATATCCAAGGTGCCGCTGGTCACCTGAATCTCTGCCAACCCATTGCGCAGGCCCAGGAAGTCCACAGTGCCTCGCATCCAATTGCCGACGGTGACAGCGCCCAGATGCGCTTGTTTTAGCCCCCCATCTGTATTGGTCGTTACCCAGCCTTGGGCCCGCAACCCCGGCGCAGTGAGCTCCAGCCGGTCGATCTTGACGGGGGTTGCCAGGGTCACATCCATTTCCAGCTGACCGCTTGCAGCGGGAGCTTTCCGCCAGCTGATCGGAGGGATCCGCAGATCAACCCCCACCAGATTGGACGAAAACCGCAGCTGTGGCGGACGATCCGGGAGGATATCCAGCTGGTAGTTGCCCTGCCCCTGTCCCGCCACTGTCCCCCTGGGCAGGCCGATTTGCAGAGTATCCAATGCCTGCTGAGTGATGTCGATCTGTCCGGTCACCCGGCTTGCTGGGCTGGCCTGCGCCCCCACTGCTTGGCTCCATGTCGCCGTAACAGGAATACCGGACAACTGGCCCGAACCGCTTAAAGTAACCCGCCCCTGATCCCCGGTCAGAGCCAGAATTTGTGCCGCGACCTGGTGATTGGGCACAAGCGTCGCGCTTTGCACCGCATTGACGCTGCCCTGATAGTGATAAAGGATTTCTTCGGGCGCGACCTTGGGTTTCAGCGGCAGTGCCAGGGTGCCCGTTAGTTGGAGCTCTCCCTCGGCCAGATCAACGGGCAGGTTTGCTTTATCCATGATCGAAAGTGGCGGCCGGTTCAGCAATGACAATCCGGCCGTAACCGAGCCTTTGGCCATCACCCGGGCAATCCCCGGCGTGCCATCGCGCACCGAAGTATCGGGGATAATAAAGGAGGTTCCGGCGACCTCCACCTCGCCCCCCGCGTCAGCGGTGACGGTTCCAGCAGAGGCCACCACCACCATGCGGGTGTTATAGAGGCTAAAATGGCCCGCGCCGCCTTTGACCCGGGGCATGTGCTTTTGGAATTTGACCTCAGCACCAGTGAAATTTGCGTCCAGGGCATAAAAGGGTTTGCTGCTCCCCTTGCCACGCAAGGCAAAATTCACATCCTGCGCCTGAGCCTGAAAGATGTTTTGCAGCACCCATTGGCGTGGTTTTTCCGCCGCCCCGGCCGGCCACAACGATTTCACCTGAGCCAGATCCAATTCGTCAGAGCGGGCATCCAGAGCATATTCCCAGCCCTCCGCCCCGGTTTCGATTTTGCCATTGAGCCGGATCTGCCGCCCCTCATGCTCTATCAGCATCTCTCCCAGCTGAAAGCGAAACGGCTCAGGCTCGAGCCGGAAGTCCACTGTCACTCCGGAAAAAACCTGGGGTGCATCATAGAGCCCGCGTGGGTTGAGGGTGAGATCGGTAAACTGCAATTGCCCCACCAGATCGGTCAGGCGACCGTCGCTGATCCCGGCCAGTTCCGCATCCCCCTCCATCACGCCCGAGCCCCAGCCGCTGCTGATCTTCAGCTCCTCAAAGCGCAGCCTCTGCTCCAATGGAAAGAAGGTGAAATAGCTGTGCGCCCCGTGGATGGGGATTGGCAGGGTTTCCGGCGATGGCTGGATCACCCCCTGACCGATCTGCAGACCAGCGGCAAGCGGCAAGAGCCCGCCATCGCTGCTGATCCCACCGCGCAGGGAGCCCGAGATCGAAGCCCGCAGCACCTGCAACCAACCCAGAGCCGGGGCCTGTACCGCAATGTCTTCGCTGGCAATATCCCTGATTAAAAACCCAAATTCCGCCGCAGCATCACCGATGTCAGATTGGTAATTTGCCTCTACTGATCCCACGTCCTCGCGGCCGCTGAGCACCGAGAACCCGGACGAAATGGTCAGCGCCTGCCCGGCCCGGGAGAACTGAACATGCCCCCCGTCCAGTGTCCAGACACGGCCAATCCGGGCATCTTCATAGCGCAGGGTGACGCCATCGGTGGAGATCTCGGTCAAAGAGGAGAGGACAGGCAGTTCAAACTGCCGATCCCATTGTTCGATCAACTGCGGCAGGTTGGCTGCCTGCCGCAACGGCGAGCCCCCCTGCGAGAGGCTGAGTGCAACCCCATCTGCCTCGCGCCGCAGATTGGCATAAAGCCCGCTCAGCGAAATGCGCTTGGGCTGAATGCGCCCGCGCAGCAGCGGCCGCATCGCCATCGAGATCTCCGCATCAGCAAGCTGCACAATCGGTACCCCATCCGCGCCGCGCAACGTCACATCCCGCATCCCGATGCGTGGCCGCCACCCGTGGTTCACCACCAGATTGAGATCGCCAAATTCCAGGGAAAGCCCGTTCAGATCGCGCTCGATCCGCGCCTCGATGCGCTGGCGCAGCCAATCCGGCGCATCCATCTTGGTTCCTATTCCAAAATAGATCGCCGCCGCGGCAACAAAAGACAAAAAAGCCACCAGCCGGATCGACCAACGTAGCGCGCGCAATCGCCGCGACCGGCGTCGGGGCGCGGGCGCCCCCACAAGCGCATCGACCTGGTGGGCCAGGCCGTCGTCTTTTTCGCCTAACGGTTCGATCGGTGTTTATCCTTTGCCCTTGATGGCCTAACTATAACAGGCAGCCCTTGCCAAACCGTTCGGGCCAAGCCAATTGCGGGCCAAATTTTGGACCCAGCCCTTCAGGAGACCACATAAATGCTCGAAACAACTGATCCGGCCCCACTGTTCTGCCTGCCCCGCGATGGTGGCGGTGATGTCTCGCTGGCAGAGATGAAAGGCCAGGCCGTTGTTCTGTTTTTCTACCCCCGCGATGATACCCCGGGCTGCACCAAAGAATCCATCGGGTTTTCGACACATCTGCAAGGCTTTGCCGATGCCAATACCCAGGTTTTTGGAATTTCCAAGGACCCAGTGTCAAAGCACGAAAAATTCATCGCAAAACATGAGTTAACGACACCGCTTCTCTCTGATGCCGAAGGCAGCACCTGCGAGGATTACGGCGTTTGGAAAGAGAAGAACATGTATGGCAAAAAGCACTGGGGCATTGAGCGCTCGACCTTTTTGATCGATGCGCAGGGGCATATCGTTCGGATCTGGCGCAAGGTGAAAGTGGCCGGCCATGTGGAAGAGGTCCTGGAGGCTGCCCGCGCCCTGTAAGCCCCTATCTCTTATTCCGGCAACCGGGTGAAATCACCTGTGAGGCGCTGCCTCACACTCCGGAATATTTTTGGAAAGATGAAAACACCCGTCGCGCAGATCTGAAGCCATGAGATGGCAGAGCCACAGAGCGCGCGGCTGGTATTTCCTCCTTGTTGTTGAGACTGACCATGACTGCTCCGCTAACCCTGGCCCAAATGGCCGAAGATGTGCTGACCACCGCAGATGGGGCCGAAAAGATAGCCCTGTCCCGCCGCCATGCTGCCGCCTGGGCTGCGGCCCGCCAGCAAGATCCCTGCCCAATCGAGATTGGCACCGCCAATCCGCCGCTCCATCCGGCACGCCCAGAGCGACCCGAGTTGCTGAGCCCACGGGATGTGCCCAAGCGCAAACCTGGCAGCGAAGCTGGCCGCATCGCCATGCTACATGCGGTTGCCCATATCGAACTCAACGCTGTGGATCTGCATTGGGACATTATTGCCCGCTTTTCCCATGTGCCTTTGCCCATTGGCTTCTTTGACGATTGGGTCAAGGCAGCGGATGAGGAATCCAAGCATTTCAGCCTGATCTGCCAATGTCTGGAGAGCCTGGGCAGCTATTATGGCGCCCTTCCGGCCCATCGCGGCATGTGGCAGGCCGCAGAAGACACGGCAGAGGATCTGATGGGGCGGCTTGCGGTGGTGCCGATGGTTTTGGAAGCGCGAGGGTTGGATGTGACCCCCGGCATGATCAAGCTGTTTCAGCAGGCCAAGCTCAGCCAGGCGGTGGAGGCCTTGGAGGTGATCTATGCCGAAGAAGTCAGCCATGTGGCCTATGGTTCCAAATGGTTCTATTTCCTCTGCGGACGCGACAATCTGGACCCCAAGGAGGTTTTTCACGGGTTGGTCAGAAAATACTTCCGCAGCCCGCTAAAGCCTCCGTTTAATGAGGAAAAACGCGCCGATGCCGGCATTCCTCCGGATTTTTACTGGCCCTTGGCGGATCAGATCAAACCCATTGCGGGGGTCTGAACGCCAGTTCGACACCGGGGTCTCCCCATAGCACTGGCGGGTTTTCGCCCAAATCAACCGGTGCTTGGGGGCCGGCGATGCACCGCAGCGCAAAACCCGCCTTCTCACTTGCCCAGGCCCGCTGTGATGGCTAAAGATTTCCCGCAGAGGCTTTTGGCCGGGAATGGCGAGGGCTCTGCAAGAATGGGATGGCACAAGGATCAGCATGTGCGAACACGTCTGGCTATTAGAATACACGCCTTTCTGGAAAGACATTTTCCAGAACGCCGGGTCTTTTTGAAATCGGATACCGACACCCGATTTGTAAGGCTCCGGTCCGGCACACAGTTGATCGCAATGACCGGGATGGTGGCTTTTGTTGCCTGGGCCATTGTCGCCACTGCTATCGTCTTGATGGACAGTATCGGGGCCGGGAATTTCCGCGAACAGGCCAAACGGGATCAGATCACCTATCGCGCCCGGCTCAATGCCATCTCAAACGAGCGCGATGCCCGCGCCGAAGAGGCCCTGGCGGCGCAGCAACGGTTCAACGCCGCTCTGGCGCAGATCTCGGTCATGCAGTCCGAATTGCTGACCTCGGAGACCCGGCGCCAAGAGCTGGAAACCGGCATTGAAGTGATCCAGACAACCCTGCGCCAGACCATGACGCAGCGCGATGGCACCCGGGCCGAGCTGGAAGAGCTGCGCCAGACTGCGCAGGACGAGGGATCGACCCAGATGGCCGGGGCCGCAGCGCCTTTGCAGATGGATTTCCTGTCAACGGTCTTGGCTGAAACGGCCACGGAACGCGATCAGATCGAAGCTGATGCCAGGGACGCGCTGGAACAGCGGGCCGAAATGGAGCTGGAGCTGGAGCTGCTGAACGAGCGCAACGATCAGATTTTCCGCCAGCTTGAAGAAGCGGTGGCCGTTTCGGTCTCCCCCTTGGACAAGATGTTTAGAAATGCCGGCATGCCACCAGATCGTATTCTGGAACAGGTGCGTCGCGGATATAGCGGTCAGGGCGGTCCGCTCAGCCCTTTAGCCCTGTCCACCCGCGGTGAGGAACCCTCCGCGGATGAGCTGCGCGCCAACCAGATTCTCAATCAGTTGGACCAGTTGAACCTGTACCGGATGGCCGCCCAACAGGCGCCTTTTGCCTCGCCAGTCAATCTGGGCCTGGTGCGCCAATCCTCGGGTTTTGGCTACCGGCGCGACCCCAAAACAGGGGGGCGACGACTGCACAAGGGGTCAGATTTTGCCGGGCGTACCGGCACCGATATCTATGCAACCGCCGATGGCGTTGTCAGCCATGCCGGCTGGCAATCCGGCTATGGCAAACTCGTAACCATTCAGCATGCTTTTGGCATTGAGACGAAATACGCTCATAACTCAAATCTGCGCGTAAAGGTCGGCCAAAGGGTCTCGCGTGGCGATCACATTGCTGATATGGGTAACACCGGACGGTCCACCGGCACCCACCTCCACTATGAGGTAAGGGTCAATGGCAAACCCGTAAACCCGATGATCTATATCAAGGCTGCACGAAATGTTTTCTAAAAGCAAAATCAACGAGCCCGGTCCAAAACAGGCCGAGGCGACCCCAACAGCGGCTCCGGCGGCCTCATCCGCGCCTGTGGCTCCTGCCAGCGATTACAAGCCCTCTGCCCCAAAGGCAAAGCCTCCTGCGTCGCTGCTGAGCTCGGATCTGCATATCACTGGCAACCTGAAAACCTCGGGTGATATCCAGGTTGAAGGCACCGTTGAAGGTGACATCCGCGCGCATCTGCTGACCGTCGGCGAAACCGCCACCATCAAGGGCGAAGTGATCGCGGATGACGTTGTGGTCAATGGCCGCGTTGTGGGCCGGGTGCGTGGTCTCAAGGTGCGTCTCACCGCTACCGCCCGCGTTGAAGGCGACATCATCCACAAAACCATCGCCATCGAGAGCGGCGCCCATTTTGAGGGCTCTGTCCAGCGCCAGGATGATCCGCTGACACCCGGCGGCAAAAAGGCCGCCCCGGCCGCTGCGCCCGCCGCTGCACCTGCCCCTTCGGCAGCTGTCAAAGCGGCCACAGCCGCTGCCAAAGCCGATAGCTAAGCCGAATTAGATGCCATCCTTTCAATGAGGTCAGGCATCAGGTCGTGTGAACAATTTGAACGCCGTAGACTTTGTCTGCGGCGTTTTTCCTTGACCTGTATCTCTTGAATTCTCCCTCCGCCCTACTCGGATACAGGGCTCTGGCCGACTAGGCTAAACCTTGGCCACAGCCAACCCCACCGCACGATCACCCCTAGGAACAAAAAAGCCGCGCCAGAAACAGGTCTGGCGCGGCTCAATACTCGATTGTCTTCCGCAGCCCCAGGAAATCGCCCAGGGTCGCGCTAGATCATTTAGTCAGTGACGGTCACTTTGCTCATCATGTCGGGCTTGCCCACAACAGAGCCATTGCCGCCAGTGCCCAGCTTAATGGCATCGACCACCTCCATGCCTTCGGTGACCTGACCAACAACAGTGTATTGTCCGTTGAGGAAGTGACCTGGCTTGAACATGATGAAGAACTGGGAATTGGCACTGTTTGGATTGGATGACCGCGCCATGCCCACGATGCCCCGATCAAAGGGACGATCAGAGAATTCAGCGGGCAGGTCGGCACGATCGGAACCGCCCATCCCGGCGCGGCTCATATTACCGCCCTCCATCAGGCCAAACTGAACGTCGCCGGTCTGCGCCATGAAGTCTTCGATCACGCGGTGGAACACCACTCCGTCATATTTGCCTTCGGCGGCCAGAGCAGTGATCTGTTCCACATGTTTGGGGGCCAGATCCTCAAACAGATCAATCTTGACGGTGCCATTGGCCTCGCCTTCGATCTGGATCTCAATCCCGGAGGCCAGCGCAGAACCCGCCAGCAGGGAAAAGGCTGCAGCGAGTTTAAACATCTGCAGCCACCTTGACGCTGATCATGCGATCAGGGTTCGCTGGCGGCTCGCCCTTAACGATGGCGTCAACATGCTCCATACCTTCGATCACACGACCGTAAACGGTGTACTGACCGTTCAGGAAGTGGTTGTCTTTGAAGTTGATGAAGAACTGCGAGTTGGCCGAATCCGGGTTAGCAGAGCGCGCAGCACCCAGGGTGCCCCGGTCATGTGGCAGGCTTGAGAACTCAGCAGGCAGGTTTGGCAGGCTTGAGCCACCGGTGCCAGCCGAGCGCAGGTTGAAGCCATCTTCCATATCGCCATTGGCCACATCACCGGTCTGCGCCATAAAACCGTCAATCACCCGGTGGAAGCAGACGTTGTCATATTCACCACCACGGGCCAGTTCCTTCATGCGCTCGGCATGTCTGGGGGCGACATCAGCCAGCAGCTCGATGACGACATTGCCGTCTTTCAGCTCGACGATGATGGTGTTTTCGGGGTCTTTATACTCGGCCATGAGGCCCTCCTGTCTGCAAAATTTGCACTGATAGTTAAGGGTAGCGCTCGCAATTGCCAAGGGAGCATTGACTGATGGCTAAAAAGCGCTGAAAGAACGGCCTGGAATACCCGCGATATTTGCACAGAGGAGCCTCTGATGGGCTGGAAAACACTCGACGACATGGATCTCAATGGCAAACGCGTCCTGGTACGTGTGGACATCAACGTACCGCTTGTTGACGGCGTCGTTACCGATTCCACCCGGATCCGCCGCATTGCGCCCACAGTGCGCGACATCCTGGCCGCCGGTGGCAAGCCGATCCTGCTGGCGCATTTTGGCCGCCCCGGTGGCGAGCGACGCGAAAACCTGTCGCTGAACCAGCTGATCCCAACCCTGGAACGCGCCTTTGAAACCAAGGTAAGGTTTGCAGCCGATTGTGTTGGCGAAGGCGCCAAGGAAGCGGCAAGCACCCTGCAGCCCGGCGATGTATTGTTGCTGGAAAACACTCGTTTCCACGCCGCCGAAACCAAAAATGATCCAGATCTCGCCGCTGGCATGGCAGAGTTGGGCGATATCTATTGCAACGATGCCTTTTCCGCTGCCCACCGCGCCCATAGCTCGACCGAAGCCCTGGCCCGGCTACTGCCTGCCTGCGCCGGTCGGCTGATGCAGGCAGAGCTGGAAGCGCTGGAAAGTGCCCTGGGCGCCCCTGAGCGGCCAGTGGCGGCCATTGTTGGTGGTGCCAAGGTTTCGACCAAGCTGGAGCTGCTGGGCAATCTGGTGGAGAAGGTCGACTATCTGATTATTGGCGGCGGCATGGCCAATACCTTCCTCTGGGCCAAAGATCTTTCAGTCGGGGTCTCCCTGGCGGAACGCCTGATGAAAGACATCGCAGCGGAAATCATGGCCAAAGCCGAAACCACCGGCTGCAAGATCGTTCTGCCCTGCGACATCGTGGTCACCGAGAAATTCGAATCCCACGCGCCGCACCAGATCCTGCCAGTGGATCAGTGCCCGGAAAACGGCATGATCCTCGACGCGGGTCCCGAAAGCGTCAAGGTGATCCACACCATCTTTGAAGAGTGCAAAACACTGATCTGGAATGGTCCGCTGGGGGCTTTTGAATTTGAACCCTTTGACGCCGCGACCAATGCTGCAGCGCTCAAGGCCGCCGCTCTGGCCCGCGCAGGCCAGCTGACCGCGGTTGCCGGCGGCGGCGACACTGTGGCGGCGTTGAACGCCTCGGGCGCAGCCGGAGACTTCACCTATATCTCCACAGCTGGCGGCGCCTTCCTGGAATGGATGGAGGGTAAGACCCTGCCCGGCGTTGCAGCCCTGGAAAACTAGGCTCCTGTCACCCGCCCCTCTTGGGTAAAATCAAAACACCACCAACCGCCGATCCGGGTCTCCCCCTGGGTCGGCGCATTGCTTTGGGCCCCGGCTGCCACGTACCGTTCATCTAGCCTTCAGATCTTGCAGAGTGATTTCTTAACAGATCCTTAATGGTGACTTTTCTATCCCCTTGGAGTCAAAAGGGGATTCACAAAGCGAATCACTTGTGTCATAACCAAGTCAGAGGCCGGACCAACTGGCCCAACAGCAGACTTGAGCAGAAAACATACAGGCACTTCCATTGTCCCGAAGCAGCAAGCCTTCCATAGGATCCTTTACCTTTTTTGTCGTCGCATTTGCGCTTGGCGCATATTTTACCTTTGCGGCGGTTCAGGGTGACTTCGGGCTGTTCAGACGGGTTGAGATCCAGGCAGAGGCCGAAGAGCTTCGCTTGGATCTTGATCGTTTGAACCTGGAAATTGCCGAGATCGAAAACCTAACTCACCGTTTGTCGGATGATTATCTCGATCTGGATCTGCTGGATGAACAGGCCCGCGCCGTGCTTGGCCTGCTGCGCGCTGACGAAATCGTCATCCAATAAACCCTTTTTGCACCCCTGTTGTGGCACAGCTGCCTGATCCGGCTGTTGAACAGGTGCGACCATCATGCAACCATATCAGGACTGCAGCCCAGGAGCGGCCTCTCTGGCGCGGCATTTTTGCATGCGCCACAGGCTTTCCTGCGGTGAAATGACCTGAGGTCACAAAATGTCTCGCCAGCCGCGCCAAATTCAATTATGAATTAGTTTAACACTAAACTATCTAGCCTCAAGGGGGAGCCCGCACCGATGGCAGCTAGGAAAAGCACAAAGAAACCAAATGTTTCTGCCGAGGAACTGACACAATACTATCGTGACATGTTGTTGATCCGTAGATTCGAAGAAAAGGCGGGTCAGCTCTATGGCATGGGTCTGATCGGTGGCTTCTGCCATCTCTACATCGGACAAGAGGCCGTTGTTGTCGGTCTCGAAGCCGCTGCCGAGGAAGGTGACAAGCGCATCACCTCCTATCGCGACCATGGTCACATGCTGGCCTGCGGTATGGATGCCGGCGGTGTCATGGCCGAGCTGACCGGCCGCGAAGGCGGGCTGTCCAAAGGCAAGGGTGGCTCGATGCATATGTTCTCGAAAGAGAAGCATTTCTACGGCGGCCACGGTATCGTTGGCGCACAGGTCCCCCTGGGGGCCGGTCTGGCCTTTGCCGACAAATACAAGGGCAACGGCCGTGTAACATTTACCTATTTTGGGGATGGGGCTGCCAACCAGGGCCAGGTCTATGAGACATTCAACATGGCGGCGATCTGGGATCTGCCGGTCATTTTTGTCATCGAGAACAACCAATACGCCATGGGCACCGCTCAGGCGCGCTCAACCTCGACCCCCGACATCTACACCCGCGGCGAAGCCTTTGGCATCCCCGGTGAAGCCGTCGATGGCATGGATGTTTTGGCTGTAAAGGCTGCCAGCGAACGGGCCACTGCTCACTGTCGCTCCGGCAAGGGCCCCTATATTCTGGAGGTCAAAACCTATCGCTATCGCGGCCACTCGATGTCGGACCCTGCCAAGTATCGCACCCGCGAAGAAGTGCAGAAAATGCGCAGCGAGCGGGATCCCATCGAACAGGTCCGCGATCTGCTTCTGACCGGCAAACATGCCACCGAAGAGGATCTGAAGGCGATCGACAAGGAAATCAAAGAGGTGGTCAACCAATCCGCCGAATTTGCCCGCACCAGCCCCGAGCCTGCGCTTGAAGAGCTCTGGACCGACATCTACGCGGAGGTCTGAGCCATGCCGCATTTTGAAATCCACGTCAGCGAGATTGAAGCCGCCAAGAGCTTTTACGCGGGTCTGTTTGGCTGGAGCTTTGCTCCCATGCCGGGCGGCGAAGAGCTGGGCTATCATCTGATCGAAGGCCCCGAGATCGGTTCCGACACGGGACTGACCGGTGGCCTGATGGCGCGCATGGGGGAGGCCCCATCGGCAGGTGGCCCGGTTCGCGGCGGCACCATGACCTTTGAGGTCGCAGATTGCGATGAACGCTACGCCTGGGCGCTGGCCAATGGCGGCGCCGAAGCGCTGCCCCCCACCGACTACCCTGGTATCGGGCGCTGCGCCTATGTGGAAGACGGTCAAGGAAACATCGTCGGGATGATCACCCCGGCCCCGGAGGAAAACTGAGATATGGCAACTGAAATTCTGATGCCCGCCCTGTCGCCCACAATGGAAGAGGGCACGCTGGCCAGATGGCTGGTCAAGGAAGGCGATACCGTGAGCTCTGGCGATATTCTGGCCGAGATCGAAACGGATAAGGCCACGATGGAGTTCGAGGCTGTAGATGAAGGCGTGATCGGCAAGATCCTGATCAACGAAGGCAGCGAAGGCGTGAAAGTGAACACGCCGATTGCCGTTTTGGTCGAAGAGGGGGAAAGCCTGGATGCGGCGCCTGCGGCGAGCAGTGAAGCCTCGGCGGCCGGGGCGCCTGCGGCGCCCGCAGCCCCCAAGGCTGCTGCCGCGGCTGTTGCCGCCCCTGAGGTGGACAATAGCCCGGACTGGCCAGAGGGCACCGAGGTGGTGAAAACCACCGTGCGGGAAGCTCTGCGCGATGCCATGGCCGAAGAAATGCGCGGCAATGAGAACGTCTTCCTCATGGGGGAAGAAGTGGCTGAGTATCAAGGCGCCTATAAGATCTCTCAAGGGTTGCTGGACGAGTTTGGCGCCAAGCGGGTGATCGACACCCCGATCACAGAGCACGGTTTTGCCGGCATCGCCACCGGGGCCGCCTTTGGCGGTTTGAACCCGATTGTCGAATTCATGACCTTCAACTTTGCCATGCAGGCGATCGACCATATCATCAACTCGGCGGCGAAGACATTGTATATGTCCGGCGGTCAGATGGGCGCACCCATGGTGTTCCGTGGCCCCAATGGCGCCGCCGCCCGTGTTGGAGCCCAGCACAGCCAGGACTATGCCGCCTGGTACATGCAGGTGCCTGGCCTGAAGGTCGCGATGCCCTATTCGGCCTCAGACGCCAAGGGGCTGCTGAAATCCGCGATCCGCGATCCCAACCCGGTGATCTTCCTTGAGAACGAAATCCTCTATGGCCGATCCTTTGACGTGCCCAAAATGGATGATTTCACCGTTCCCTTTGGCAAGGCCCGGATCTGGCGCGAAGGCAGCGATGTCACCATCGTCTCCTTTGGCATCGGAATGCAATATGCGCTGGAAGCGGCGGAGAAGCTTGAGGCTGATGGGATCGACGCCGAAGTCATCGACCTGCGCACCCTGCGGCCCATGGACCTGCCCACGGTGATCAAATCGGTAATGAAGACCAACCGTCTGGTCACTGTCGAGGAAGGCTGGCCCCAGGGCTCCGTTGGCAGCTACATCGCCTCAGAGGTGATGCAGCAGGCCTTTGATTACCTGGATGCCCCAGTGATCACCTGCACTGGCAAGGATGTGCCCATGCCCTATGCCGCCAACCTGGAACGCCACGCGCTGATCACCACCGATGAAGTGGTCGCCGCCGTGAAACAAGTCACCTATCGCTAAGGGAGCGCCAGAAGCATGCCTACAGAAATCCTGATGCCCGCCCTGTCTCCGACCATGGAGGAAGGCACCCTGGCCAAATGGCTGGTCAAGGAAGGCGATACCATCCAGTCCGGCGATCTCATTGCCGAGATCGAAACCGACAAGGCCACCATGGAATTCGAAGCCGTGGACGAAGGCGTGATCGGCAAGATCCTGATCTCTGAGGGCAGTGAAGGGGTGAAGGTGAATACCGCCATCGCCGTCCTGCTCGAAGACGGTGAGAGTGCTGATGACATTGGCGCCGCAGCGGCACCCGCTGCCCCTGCAGCCGCAGCGAAGGAAGTCGCCGCAGCACCCAGTGCTGGGGCGGGTGAGGCCGCTGCACCTCCCCCAACGTCGGCGGCCCCAGCCGCTGCTGATGGCAGCCGTATCTTTGCCTCGCCGCTGGCACGGCGCATTGCAGCAGACAAAGGCCTGGACCTGAGCGGTATTACCGGCTCCGGCCCGCGCGGGCGGATCGTCAAAGCGGATGTCGAGGGCGCAACTGCCGCTCCCAAAGCCACAGCGGCGCCTGCTGCTGCCTCATCGTCTGCCCCGGCAGCGCCCGCCCCAGCCCCAACCGGCCCCTCCTCCGACATGGTGGCCCGCATGTATGAGGGCCGCAGCTATGAAGAGGTCACTCTGGACGGCATGCGCAAGACCATCGCCGCCCGCCTGACCGAGGCCAAGCAGACCGTGCCGCATTTCTACCTGCGCCGCGACATTCAGCTAGATGCGCTGCTGAAGTTCCGCTCGCAGCTGAACAAACAGCTCGAAGGGCGCGGCGTCAAACTCTCGGTCAATGATTTCATCATCAAAGCCGTGGCCCTGGCGCTACAGGCCGTTCCAGATGCCAATGCGGTCTGGGCCGGAGATCGCGTGCTCAAGATGAAAGCTTCAGACGTGGCCGTGGCCGTGGCCATTGAAGGCGGGCTCTTCACCCCGGTCCTGCAGGACAGCGAGCTGAAATCGCTCTCGGCCCTTTCGGGCGAGATGAAGGACCTGGCCGCAAGGGCGCGGGATCGTAAACTTGCCCCCCATGAATATCAGGGCGGCAGCTTTGCCATCTCCAACCTTGGCATGTTTGGCATCGATAATTTTGATGCCATCGTTAACCCACCCCATGCCGGCATTCTGGCCGTGGGAGCAGGGGCCAAGAAACCTGTGGTGGGTGCTGATGGCGAGCTGAAAGTGGCAACAGTGATGTCTGTCACCATGTCCGTGGATCACCGGGTCATCGACGGCGCCCTCGGCGCGCAGCTGCTTCAGGCAATCGTCGAAAACCTGGAAAACCCGATGGTCATGCTGGCCTGACCCACAGGATCGGGGCAAACAATCGGGTCTGTTCTAAGGGGCAGACCCGACAGCCCCAAGCCTGGCCATTATGCCACTCTTTTCAGGCCGCAAGCGCCTTGAGGTGTCTATAGCAGGGCCTGTTTGGCCAATCGCTGCCAATCAAACCCCAGCCCGAGATATTCCTGCGGCTGGGGTTTTGCTTTTCCGTAAAACACTCTCCCCTTAAAGTCAGAATGCCCCCTCAGGCACGCCAGCTCCCTCCGGCTCACCCAGCCCAAGTTTTAGCACGCGACATATCTGCCTATTCCAAGTCCCTGGGACGCAGCTGGCAGGCAGCCCCTCCTCGCAAGGCACTAAAATTGATTGAAAATATTCCACTCCGGGTGAAAGAAACGGGCAAGGTTCAATGTAACATTTTCATGAATTTTTTATGACAAATCCGTATTGCGCACAGGTATTTACCCTAGGTTTAGGTCATAACCTCAGATTGCACCTGTCTCAACATGATAGGAACTGGATCATGGTCCGTGCCAATCCCTCTGTCCGCTTGCCCCGCCTGCGCTCTCTAGCTTTGCGGATCGCTCTGCTGGTGACTGCCTTTTCACTCCTCACGTCAATTCCGGTGTCTTTCCTGGCCGGCCAACGCCTGCATGTTCAGGCCCGCGAGTCCCTGCGCCTGCTGCAACATGAGCTCACCCTGTCTGCCGCCAAGGAAATAGCGCAGCCGATAAAGCTGGGGTTTTCCGGATCGGTGGAAAAGCGGCTTGCCCAGGTGGTCGAGCAGGCGGGTGACAGCTTTGCCTATACAAAGGCAGTGAAGCCCGACGGTGTCGTCATGGGCGAAACCGGCACGCCGCCACTGGATCACGCGGCGCAGCTCGACGGGTTGGTTGCCTCGGTTCTGGAAACTGGCGAGGCCTGGACCTCCGGCGACGGGCATACGCTGGTCTACCCGATCTTGTCGAAAAAGGGAAAACTGCGCGGCGCCCTGGTGATGAGCTGGGATCCCGGCCCCGTTCTCGCAGAGGTCAACGCAGGTCTGGCGCGTGATGCAGGCCTTACGCTATTGATCCTGCTGGGTTCGGTTTTTTGCTGCCTGCTGATCCTCACAAAACTGGTGAGCCACCCGATGCGGCGATTGGTTTCAGCTCTGGGACGGATTGCCGATGGCGACTACGACCAAGAGCTCCTGCAATATGACCGCAGCGATGAGCTCGGCCAAATTGCACGACAGGTCAACAGCTTGCAAAGAGTTTTGAAGGAAGGCCAGGCCTCGGACGCGGCACGGCGCATTGAACAGAATGACCAAAGTCTGGCGGTTGAACAGCTGCGCGCAGGGCTGACTTCTCTGGCGCAACGCGATCTTTCCTTTCGCATGCACAGCTCGCTGGCAACCGCATATGAACCGCTGCGCCATGACTTCAACACAGCGCTCTCTAGCCTGTCTGAAATGATGGAGCAGGTTCTATCGACCGCAGCCGTAGTGCTGGATCGCAGCAGCCGCATTGGCCAGAGTTCCACAACCCTGTCGCATCAGATCAATGAACAGTCCGGCGATCTTGAACAGCTCTCTCAATCGCTGAGCACCCTGACCCGCACCATGCGCAAATCCACCAATGAGGTCGGAGAGGTCAACGGGCTTGCCTCCGCCTCGGTGGCGGAAGCCAAAGCCAGCAGTAGCGTGGTCAAAAGCGCAGTCGCCGCGATGACAGGAATCGAAACAAGCGCCGAACAAATTGAAACCATCACCGGGGTGATTGACGATATCGCTTTTCAGACCAATCTTCTGGCGCTGAATGCCGGGGTCGAGGCCGCGCGCGCCGGAGAAGCGGGCAAGGGGTTTGCCGTGGTGGCCAGCGAAGTCCGGGCATTGGCACAGCGCAGCTCTCACGCCGCCACCGAGATCAAGGATCTGATCAACAGCACGACGGGCCACATCGAAAAAGGGGTATCCGAAGTCAACAACACAGGCGAGGTCCTGACCCAGATCATCACCCGCATGGGCGATATCTCTGGTCATGTGCGCAGCTCGACCGCTGGCTTTACCGAGGACACTCAAGAGCTCGCTTCGCTGTCAGAACGGCTCAATCTCTTGGGCGCAAAGACACAAGAGAACACCACCGTTGTGCAGGAAACCGTGCAGGTTCTGAATGAATTGCGGATCGGTGCGGACCAACTGCGTGCGCTGGCCAGCGCCTTTACGGTCGCCCGGACGGACTCCGCTGATCCCGCTATTGCAGCCCCCCCGGCCGCAGCATGAGGATCAGCAACCACAGTCCCATCACGATAGGCGCGCGCTGCAAAAATATAAGAGGGCATCGTCCGCCTCTTTGCAGCATATCACTGAGTTACGGCAAGTAGCCAATCCGCCGGACAGACCCTAGGCCCCGCTGACGGATCCGCCGTTTGGCACCACCTGATCCATGCTGACCGAGGGTTGATCACAACCGGCTTCGCCGACGATCTTGGCCGGGACACCCGCAACGGTTTTGCAGGGGGGGACCTCGGACAGCACCACAGAACCCGCAGCAATACGGCTGCAATGGCCAACCCGGATATTGCCCAGTACCTTGGCCCCGGCCCCGATCAACACGCCGTCTTCGATCTTGGGGTGACGATCCTCTTCTTCCTTGCCGGTACCGCCTAGAGTCACCGAATGCAGCATCGAGACATTATCCCCCACCACAGCGGTTTCCCCGATAACGATGGAATGGGCGTGGTCGATCATGATACCCCGGCCAATGCGGGCACCTGGGTGAATATCGACGCCAAAGATTTCGGAAATCCGCATCTGGAAAAAGAAGGCCAGATCCTGATCTCCCTGGCGCCACAGCCAATGAGCAATACGATAGGCCTGCACGGCCTGATAGCCCTTGAAGTAGAGGATGGGCTGCAACAGACGGTGGCAGGCCGGGTCACGATCATAGACCGCCATCAAATCGGCACGGGCGGCAGCAATCAGATCGGGATCCGCGGCAAAGGCGGTGTCAACGATCTCCCGCAGAATCACCATCGACATCTCATTGGAGCAGAGCTTGGCGGCGATCCGGTAAGACAGCGCCTTTTCCAGGGTCGGGTGATGCAGAATGCAGGCATGGATCAGCCCGCCCATCAGAGGCTGTTTTGCAACGGCGTCCTGAGCCTCGGTCGAGATTTGTTCCCAGACCGGGTCCAGGGGCGAAACGGCTGTGCGCGTCTTGATCATGGCTTGGCGTCCTCTTCTTGCCCTTAGATTTGCATTTAGGCGAGAAAAACCCAAGCGCAAACCTGTGATGGGAAAGATTTCAGAAATGAATGCTTTGAACCTGTAAATTTCTGGATCATTTACCCAAGCATTCTACCAAACCTCAGGAACTCAGTCTGCCCTTGGGACACATAGATAGGGAGTGCCTAGCGGCTGAGACGGCTTTGCAACTGCGCCAAAGCTAGCTGCAAGCATTTGATATAATCAGGATTATCCCAAAAGGGCTCAGCGCAAAGCGGACCGCAACACTGGCGGGCAACCGCATCCAAAGAACCATCTCCCCACTGTCGGTGCAGGCGTCCCGTTCGCGCAACATGCGCAGATGCCTTTTCTGCTCGGGCCAACAATTGCTGACACAAAATTGATCTCTGTGACGCAGAGGTCATAAATAGGGCGCGCGCCAGGCTGCTCAGATCCTGTGGAAGAATCCGCATGCCCCAGGGCGCGTTTTGGCCCCTTGGCCCGCTCACTCCGCCGCCTTGCCCCCTAGGAAAGGACCCTGAACCTGGCAAACCCTGCCCCGTACCGATCTGAAACCTGGGCTATTTCGACACGATCGCCCGGCTGACATCCATCCGCGCTTTGTGCGCTCGCCGTGTAGATCCAAGCCGCAGTGGCCACCTCCGCTTCGCGCAGCACAGTCACGCCGCGCAGGATACGGATGCGGTAAGCCTCACGCGCTTCCCCCAGCGGAATTTCTGCCAGATCCCAGCTGTCTCCCTCGATGCGGCTGCGCCTGATCCAAGATATATGTATATCGCTGCCCAGCGCGCCGTTTAAGCGCAGATGGACCGGCGCATAGGGGCGCAGCCCGTTGCCATCAAAGGATTCAACCCGGTGCAAATAGCTCGGGTCCTCGTAGCCGCGCCGGGCCGGGCCAATGCGGTAGTGCCGTGCCATACGGCGTTGGTCCAAGGAAAGCTCGAGCTGCGGAAAACTGCCATCCAGAAGCACCACATAGGAGCCCTCGGGCCAAAACATTGGCATCAGACTATCGGTGCCCAGCTGCCCACGCAGCCGATCCCGCAGCATATAGGTGTTCTCTGCAACAAGGTCCGCCTCGCAAAACTGCAGGATCTCCCAATTGCCGGCAGTGCCGTCTCCGATGGCAAGCGCATTGGCGCCATTCAGAACCGCCTGGCGGTCTTGGCTTTGAAAACTGCCCGAGATCAGTTTCACCTGCAGATCACCGCCGAGATCCCAGCGCCCAGCAGGCCCGGTGGCCAAGGCAGTTTGCGTCAGGCCAATGGTGCTGCGCGCCGCAATGATCTGTTGCAGGCTGTAGTCGGAATCCCGTCCCGAAGCATAGAGCGCCACCGTGCCTGGCCAGGGCGATCCAGTGACGGCCAGATGGGGGGCATGGGGCACTTCTTCGCCGGTCAGCAACGGCAGATCCATAAACAGGGGCAAGACAGGCAACGGAGGCTCGAAGGCCTGCGCCGAAGGCAGGCTCTCCGGGACCTCGGCGGGCAGATAGACCTCTGGTTCAATGCGCACGGCCTCTACGCTCTGGGCCGCCCCCAGCTCCATTCGATCCAGGCGATAGCGCTGTTCTGGCTGGGCAATGCCCTGCCCCTCGTCTGCGGCGACGGCTCCTGAGGCCGTCCCGGGCGGCAGTGAGACGACATCCCCCACCCCGAGATGCAGCAATGAGGGGGGCAGCACAAAGCGGGCCGTATCGCGCGAGACGCGGGCCTCGGCCAACCATCGTTCCACCACCTGGCGCGCTTCGCTATGGGTCAACACCAGGGCCAGCTCGCTGGTATTCACGGCATGGGTCTCCTCATCCGGGAGGATCGCTTCAACGGCGCTGACATCATAGGCCCCCCCCCAGTCGATAAATCGCAGCCGCACCCGGCCCGCCAATTCGGCCTCTGCCTCGCGCGTCAGCTCAAGACTGCCTTCCAGCGCTTCATCCTCAACCAGGGTCGGGGCTGCCAGGGTGAAATTGCTCTCACCTTGGCGAAGACGGAACTCAAGAACCCCGTTGCGTTCGATGCTATCAAACCCGTATCGCAACCCTAAAGGCTGCAGCGCCGCCCGTGCGGGCGCGACCTCATTGACTGCATAGCCATGCACGATGCCATGGAGCGCGCCAACATCGATACGGGTTTGCCCGGCTCGGGTGCAGATTTCCCGCACCACAGAGGCCAGACTGCGCTGCCCAGCGCGCCCGTTCAGCCAATGCCCACGCAGATAGTTTTCCCCATCGCTCCAGACAGAGACAAGATTTGGAAAGGCGGGAAAGGGCCTGGCATCCCAAGCCCAGACATAGGCGTTGCTCAAATCCAGCATCCGCCCGTCATACGCGTTCGACATCGGGTTATTGGCCTCTTGCTGCCAATAGCCCAGCATCGCGCGCAGATATTGCATCTGCATCAGATCATCGCGCTGCCCGTTCGAATACCTCGGCAGTTTGGATTCCGAGCTTTTGGGATCGAGAAACTTGTTGGGCTGGTTGGTCCCCTTATCAATTGCGGCACAGCCCAATTCGGTAAACCAGATCGGTTTCTTCTGCGGTTGCCAGGCCGTGGGGCTTTCTTGTCTGACCCCATCAATGCGCTCGTGATGCGGGTGGCGCCACCAATTGTACAAATCCTTGTACCGCCAGACCCAGGCCTCATCATGAGCCCCATCGGTGATTGGGGTCCGGATCTGCGCCGCTGCGGCCTCCTCTGAGTGGTAGTACCAGTCATAGCCCTCGCCGCCTTCGATATTGGCGCGCAGGTAGTCCAGGTCATAGATGCTGGGCGCACCATTGATGCGATCCAGATGATCCACCCCATCGCGCCAATCAGACAGCGGCATGTAGTTGTCGATACCGATGAAGTCGATATTGTTGTCGGCCCAAAGCGGATCGAGGTGGAAATAGCGATTGCCCTCGGGGCTTTGGTAGCCCCAGTATTCAGACCAGTCCGCCGCATAGCTGATCTTGGCCTCTGGCAGCAACAGACGCACCTCTGCGGCCAGGTCACGCAGGGCTGCAACCGCAGGAAAGCCAGCCGCGCTGCGGATCTGCGTCAGCCCGCGCATCTCAGAGCCGATGCAAAAGGCCTCCACCCCACCTGCCGCCGCACAGAGCGCGGCATTGTGCAGGATAAAGCGCCGCAGCCCCCAGTCTTGCGCAGCGCCACTATAGCTGACCTGTCCGGCTGATACGGTGAAATCCGCCGCCATGGCGCCCCCCATAAAGGCGGCGACCTCGGCCTCTGCTGTCGCAGTCTGGTCTGGAGACCCCGGCCGCCCTGGCGCCTGTGACAGGGTTATACGCCCCCGCCACGGCAATGCTGGCTGGCTTTCGGCCCCAGTCCAAGGATCGGCACGCATGTTCCCTGCGACCTGATCCATCAGAATAAAGGGGTAGAACATCACCCGCTTGCCCTCGGCCTGCAAAGCCTGGATCGCTTCAATGACAGAGGCATCCGCCGGGGTGCCGCCATAGAGCCCCCGTCCTTCGCTGTCCTGGGGCACCAGATCAGCACTGGCACGTGTCTCGCCCGAGACCCGCCAGGCCATGGGAATACCCTCCGCCTGTTTTTGCTCCACTTTGGGTTTGATCTGACACTGGCCGCAGCGCAGATCATTGCCGAACCAGGACACAATGAGCGAGGCCGCGCCGCAGCTTGGCAGTTCCTCGGACAGGGCGACCAGCGAGGTCGCTAGATCGCTTTGCCCCGAGGCGGTATGGCTATTGGCCCCTGTCGCCTGGCCGGGCCCCAGACCATAGTGCACCGCAGTGGTGGCCAGCGCATATTCCCCAGTGCCCGGCATCAGGGCCACGCCCTGTACCAATTGGCCTAGATCCAGGGCAAAATCGGAGCTCTCCGGTTGCTCCGGGCGCACCACTTCAAAGGAAAACTGCGGCACCCTGTTGCCAAAAGGCTCAAGCGCCAAATCCTCAAACACCACATAGGCCGTGCCGCGATAGGCAGGCACCTCACTCGTGCCCTCGATGGCCTCCATCAGGGGGTCGGGCATTTGATCCCGGGTCCCTCGATAGAGCGTCATGTTCAGATCCCGGGCCGAGACCTCTTCGCCATCTGCCCAGATCCGGGGCACTGCCGCAATCTCGCCCTGACACAGGGCAATCGCCAACGAGACAGAATAGCTGTAGCTGGTGGTCTGGGGCTGGCGCGGAGCGCCCTTACCACCCCCTGTCACGGTTGCTGTCTCGGCAAAGCCGCTGGCCCAGATCACCTGTCCGCCGATACGGGTCCGGCCATAGATCTGCGCAATTGGCGCACCCTGCCCTGCCTCTGTCAGGCGGAAACGGTCCACCTTCCCTGTCTCGATCGCATCAGATCCCGTGCCCAACAACCTGTCATCAATGACACGCCCCAGGGTCGCCCCCACCGCCCGGCCAATGGCAACGCTGGACAGCCCCGCAACGGTGCCGCCAATCGAGCCGCCAATTGCGGCGCCTGCCGCAGATAACACAATGGTTGCCATCAGTTCTGCTCCTCAGGAAAGGAAAACCGCGCCACGATGCGACGGCGCCAGGGCGGGGTCAGGGCGCTTTCCACGACGCCATGGCCGCGATAGGCATGAATGAACCGGGCTCCGGGCTCAGCTCCACAGCGCTCCCCGCCGCCAAGCCGTGATTGTAGCCCAAGGTGCTTGGCCACCGCCCCGTCCCGCATCCGAAACAACAAGACATCTCCCAGAGCCGCCGCCTCCAGGGGTTTGGGCCTCAGATGGCTCTGCGCCGCGTGCCAAAGCCGCTCCTCTCCCTGTGGTTCGGACCAATCCATCGAATAGGCAGGCGGGGCCTCAGGCTCAGAGCCAAACAGGTCCCGCCAGATGCCCCGGATCAAACCCAGGCAATCACATCCGGCACCTCGGCAGCTCGCCTGGTGCTGATAGGGCGTGCCGATCCAATGCCGCGCCATTGCAACCACACGCCGAGGTGACATCGCGTCCAAGCTTTGGTGTTGGCTCATCTGCGGCTGCCCCCTGTTGTATTGCCAGAGGACTTTGGCACCGCCATTACCCAGTCTTCACCGGGGATATCGGGAAAGCCCTGAAAGTTTCCCAGGTTGTTGAACTTCAACCGGCAACTCTGCATGGATTTGTCGCACCCCGGGTCCAGCCGCAGCTGATCCCCGACAGCGATCCCGGCGCGCAGTGGCTCCCACAGGGTCAGGGTGCGGGCAGCGCCCTGCTGTTGATCCCGTTTGATACTGCCCCATAGCCCCGCAGCCTCACCGCTCAGCACCGTCAGACGGCCGCCGACAAACCAACCCTGCTCAAATCCCTCCAGGCTGCGCCACTGAAAAGCACCCGCCTCTGTTACTGTCTCGATCGGACCTTCAAAGGCATATCCGGGGGTGGAAAGGTCAAAACGGCAGTCCCCATCCCCCAGCACCGCGGTACAGGTCTTCTGATAGATCCGCCCGAGCGGCTGGTTCAGCGCCTCGGTCAAGCCCCGCAATTCCGCCTCAAAGGCGCCGCCCGCGCGGTGCAACTCACCGATACTGCCGCCAAACTGCAACCAGCGTTCTTGGGTGTTTTGCCAATTTACCAGCCAACAGTTCAGGTCAGCCCCATCAAAACGACCCGACAATATATCCGCCTCGCGCAGAGCGGTATCACTCAGTGCCCCCAAAGCAGAGGAGTTATCAACCGACAGGCCTGTGCTCTGCACCACTGCGCGGGCACTGAGCCCCGTTCCGGCGCTAAAGGTCCAGCCGTCAAAGGACAGATCCCGATCGTGATCGGTAAAGCCAAAGCGGGTTCCGTCACGACGGGTCAGCCCCCAGCAGCGCGCCAGAGTGGTTACGCCTGTCTGCAGATGTGCCCGCAGTGCCTCGGTTGCGATTTCAGCCATCAGACACGCACCTCCACCACCGGAACATTGGGCACTTCCCCCGCCTGAAACGAGGCCACACTGGTAAGGATCTTATCGGTGTCAAACCGCACAGGGACATCAAACTCAAACCCGGCAACCACCTCAATCCCCTGTTCGGGGGGATGGCTCAGCGTGACCTGCCCAGTTGCTGTATCCAGATCAAAATCTATCCCCTCCTGCAGTTCTTCCTGCCCCAGACCCAGACGGGCGGTGCCGCTGACTGGTTTGGTGATGGGCCGTTGATAGATCGCCTCGCCAGAACGGTAGGTCTTGAGCAGTTGAAACACCGTCTGAGCCCCATCCCCCTGCGCGATGAGCTGATCGCGAAAATCCACCTCGGCGGTTGGGCGCGCCGATTTGAAATCGGACCAGTCCTTCCAGCGGAAGCCGTATATCTGCCCCTGACGGGCCTCAAAAAAGGCAATCAAGGTTTCGATGTCATCCAAAGACCGCAGCCCAACCCCCGCATCATAGCGCCGCCGCGCATGGGCCCAGGGAGTGTTGCGCTCTTCAAACCCATTGGCCAGGGTCACCACATCGGTGCGCCGTTCCGGCCCGCCAACTGAACCAAAGCTCAAGGAAGCGGGAAATCTGATTTCATGAAAACTCATCCGGGTGCCCTCTTATCTGTTGCGGTTGCCACGGCTCAGGGCGCGCGACAGCTGGGCCGCGATCTGGCCACTGCTGCGTTTAAAACCCTGAACATCCGGCGTACTGACATTCATCACCACAGTGGTGCCGGATCCGGCCTGCGCCCGCACGCCGAGGCTGCCATCCGCGCTGCGACTTAGCGGCAGGATGGCTTCGGGGCCGGCTTCTCCCATCAACCCGCTGGCGCCCCGCATTGGAAAAACATGGGGCCCACTGACCACCCCGCCACGGGCAAAGGGCACCACCCGCCCCTGCGAAAAAGCAGCCCCATCGGCAAAGGGCAGGATCCCGCTGATCAGATCTCCAACCCCTGTGGAGATGAGACCGCCCACATGGTCGGTAATGGGGCGAATGGCAGCGTTATAGGTGGTTTTGACCAGCGAGCGTGCCAGCCCATCCAGAGCCACGGACAGGCTGTCGCCATCAAAGACCACCTGTTCAAAGGACCGTCGCAAGCCACGTGAAAGGCCCCGCTCCAGCGTTTCGACATCCTTCCCCGTGGCTGCAAACGCCTCGCGCACTCGGCGCAGTTCGCTTTCAAAGCTGGCGGCCATCCCCGCCGCATCGCCAAGCGTGTCCCCAAGCGCCTCGCTGTGCAGCTCCAAAGCCGCGATGTCTCGACTATCCGCCATTCTAGGTTCCTTTTTGCAATGCGCCCGCCGCCCAAAGGGGCGCAAGACTGCAAGTTTGAAGGTTGAAAAGCCGCCCTATGCGGCAGGCGCAGACCCGCTGCTTTGGTCAGGGTAGCGCCGCATCAGTGTTTCGAGCCCAATGCGGCTCAGGCTCGGGCCCTGATGGGCTGGCCCTAAAAGCAGCTGCAGCTCTGCTGGGGTGAGATTCCAAAAGGCTACCGGGGACAGGCGCAACCCGACAATGCCCGCCCGCATCAGCCCGGGCCAATCCAATCCGGGACACTCCTGCTGCCTTTGGGTCTGCTGGGTCATGGGGAGCCACTCCCCTCCGATACTTCCGGCCCTTTGGGCAAAGAAAAGCTGCGGGCCAAAAGCAGCGCCGCAACCCGTGCCGCCTCTACGGCGCCACCGTTGATTTCGGCCTGGGCCAGGTCCAATGAGTCCAGATCATGCCCGCCGCCCTCCAGGCCGGCGGTCAGCAAGGCCAGGATATCCGCCGCAGAAAAACGCCCTGTTTCAAATCGCTGCACCAGATCCAGCAGAGAGGTTTCCTGCAACTGGTTTTCCAGGCGCGCCAGCGCGCCCAGAGGCAGCCGCAGCACCCTGGGGCTGCCATTGATGGTCAGGGTGACCTCGCCGCGCCAGGGGTTTTCCGACAGGCTCTGCATGGATTATACCGCCGTAAAGCTGAGCGCACCGGCGCTAGCCAGGGTCAGCTCATAGGTTGCTTCGCCATTGTGGCTGCCTGCATAGTCCAGAGCGGTCACCTGAAACGGCCCTTCAATGATGCCAAAATCCGGCACCACCACCTGACAGTCAGGTGTCACCCCGTCAAAAAACAGCTGCCGCGCCCGTTCATCGGTGGTTTCATCGCGAAACACACCAGAGCCTGAAATGGAGGCAGACCGAACACCCGCCCCCGACAGCAGCTCTCGCCAGCCTCCCTGGCTTTCGAGACTGGTGACATCAACGCTTTCGGCGTTGAAGCTGATCCGCGTAGCGCGCAGCCCCGCCAGGGTTTCGAACTGACCGTCGCCGGTCATATCGACCTTGATCAATAGATCTTTGCCATTCTGGGTCGCCATGACAGCCCCCCTTTCCTATAGAGTGGTGGTTTCTGTTCGTCTTGCTATGTGAAGCCCGCGCGGAGCCTTCAACTGTCTTCCAGCCGGGCGGCAAACAGCAGGGAGATGCTACGTCCGCCATCGTCCAGTCGCTGGGCGCTGGCACGTTCGAACCAAAGCCCCACAAGCCGTCCGCGGCTCAACGAAAGCGGCGCATCAATTAGCGCATCGCAAATTGATGCTGCGGCCTCCTTGGCGGCCACAAAGCCGGCGGCGCTGGTAAAGACGCTGACCGTAAACCGGTGGCGCGCGCCCGGACCGCTTGCATCCGATCGGTCCAGAGCTTCCTCTGCGCCCAGGACGGCATAGATTTGCGGCAGGCTGCCCGTCGGCAGGGCGTCAAACAGATCGCTGCCCAGGGCCGAAATCACCGCCGGATCTGCGCTCAGATGGTTAAAGACAGATTGCTGCAGGGCAGCGGCAAGCGCATAGGTCATGGGGCCAGCTCCTCGATACATTGGCAGATCAGATAGCGCGCCTCCGGATCCGCCTCGCTAACGGCATCAATGCGAAACAACCGCTGCCCCATGCGCAGGCGTTGCCCCGGGCGGGGGCGCGACTGGCGGCCCATAGGCCGGGCCCGCAGGGTGACCCTGTAGCGCTGCAGGGACAGGCTTGCGCCCTCTTGACCTGAGGTGCGGCCCGACTGCGCCTGAAGCGCTGCCCAGACCACCCCCAGGGGCGCCCAGCTTTCGCTATACCCGCCCGCCCCATCGCTAAGACGCTGTGGATCTTCCAGCAGCATCCGCCGGGTGGTCTGTGGTATCCTGCGCTTGCTCATGACGGCCTCCGGGAAGAGAGCCGCAACAGTCGGTAGCGTTCAATCAGAGAGACAACACCAAAAGGCATGCACCCTCCGTGCAGAGCGGTGTCGTCGCGGTATTCATAGTAATGCGCCGCCAGCATCAGCACCGCCTGCGCCAGATCACGGGGCAGATCCTGCCAGCTCTCCGCAAAGCCAGCGGTCAGGGTGAGCTCCAGCTGGTCGCCGCCATCCAGGCGCGGCAGGCTGCCCGCACGCGGATACAGGCGGGGCTGCAAGCTGTCTGAAACCAGGCGAAGCGTACCGGTTGCAAGAACCATTGCGGCCCCCGCGACATCCAGCTGACGGAGCGCGACAAGATTGGTCACCGGAGCAATTGGCAGATCCGCGCGATCCGGGTGCCTCCAGGCCGACACCAACCAGGTGAAGTCTCGCTGCAATAGCGCCTTACCCGTACGGTTTTCGATCGCCGCCAGCGCGGCCCGCAAAAAGCCGGTCAGAACACTGTCTTGCAAATCCTCTTCGCCAAAGCCCGTGCCTAGCCGCAGATGCGCCTTGAAGGCCTCCAGCGGCAGGGCCGCATCCGGGACAGGTGTCACTTCGCTCAACATCATACTCAACTCCGCGGGCTCTGGTCCCCAAGACGTCCCATTCTGGTTCAGCGGGCACGCAAGGCTCTCTGCCGCTCGGACGGAGGGGGAGCAGCTAGACGGCAAAGACCCATGACATGCGTGCCCGCCGAGGAACCGGGCTGCCGGTTCCTCATTCAGCCAGAGCCTCAGCTCAGGCCAAATTTCAGCAATTTGATGGCGGCAAAATCGCTTACATCTCCGCCGACCCGCTTAGTGGCGTAAAACAGCACATGGGGTTTGGCGCTAAAGGGGTCACGCAGAACCCGCAGATCCGGGCGTTCCGCAATGGTGTAGCCCGCAGCAAAATCACCAAAGGCCAGCGACAGCGCATCTGTTGCCGCATCGGGCATGTCTTCGGCAATCAGCACCGGGTAGCCCAGCAGGCGCGCAGGCTCGCCCGCCGCCAGTCCATCCGACCACAGGAAGCGTCCATCCGCATCCTTCAGCTTGCGCAGAAAGCCGGCGGTTTTGGAGTTCATCACAAAGCTGGCATTGGCGCGATACTGCGCCCCAAGCGCATAGACCAGGTCAATGATGGCATCCCCGTCGCCAATGCCGCCATCCTCGCCGGTGGCCACATAGCCGATGGAGCCCCAGCTCCAGCTCTCATTGTCCACCGTTGGGTGCGTCAGAATGCCAGTGGGTTTGTCGATGCCATTCCCGGTCAAAAAGGCCGAGGCCTCGGCGCGGGTGAATTTATCGGCGATCCGCCCCGCCAGCCAGCCTTCGATGTCAAAGGCGCTGTCATCCAACAGGCGCTGAGACGCCTTTGGCAGCGCGCTCAGCTCGTGCAGGGGAATGGTGATCCGGTCAATGACTGGCGTGCCGCTTTCCACGGCCGGATCTGTTTCGGTCGCCCAGCCAGCCCCGGTATCGCTGTGATCAATCAACACATCAAAAGAGGTCGCCTCCACGCTGACCACCGTGGCAACAGCACGGATCGATGCGGTGGATTGCAAGACTGATTTCACCGTCTCCGAGGTCTGCGGGTCAACCAGATAGCCACCATCACTATTGACGGCTGTTGACAGGGCCTTGGTTTCGGGCAGCAGGCTGCGCAGAGCGGTGTCGTCACCGGTACGGATATAGCCGACAAAGGCTTTTTGATGCGGGGCCTGCCCAGCCACAGCACCTGACAGCTGCGGGCGCGGCACTCGGTTTGTCTTTCGATCCAGCATGGTCATTCGCTCTTCCGTCTGTTTGATTTTGACTTTCACACCGTCCTGAAAGCTTCTGAATTCGCTCAGGAAACCTGACATTGCCTGGGTTACTTCCTGCGTCAAACAAGCTGCCTGCTCGGCTGTGTTCGGGGGGGCTTTCCTGGTCATGGTTTTGTCCGGTCCTTTGCACTGATAGGGGAAAAACTGCTGCGGCTGAGCGCCCGGCTTGCCCGCCGCAAATCCGCAACCAACCGCCGCAGGTTCTGGGTTTCGGCATCGGCTTTTTGTCCCATCACCCGGGCGCTGGGCAGCATTGGAAAGGTCACAAGAGACACCTCCCACAGCTCCACCTCGGTCAGGATACGCCCGCCACCCTCGGCCCTGCGGGCGCGTTTGGTGCGATAGCCAATCGACAGACCTTCGATGGCGCCGGCTGCAATCAGCGTTGCAGCTTCGGCACCGCGCGGAATTTCTGTCAGCAGGCGCCCTTTGACCCAAAGCCCGCGACTGTCTTCGCGGATTTCTTCCCAGACTCCGATGGGCTGGGCCGGATCGTGCTGCCAGAGCATCTTGACCCGGCAACCCGCAGCAGAGAGCTGTGCCAGCGACGCGGTGTAGGCCCCAGGGGCAACACTATCGCCCCCCTGATCGGCGGCACCAAAGAGGCTGGCGTAGCCCTGGATGACGCTGTCATCCTCGACTGTCAGCATCTCGCCAAACCGAGAGAACTTATGTTCCATGCCTGTTTCAATCATAGCGAAGATCCCACATAACCATCTGAAAACAAGTCAATTCACCGCAAGGAAAGACTGAAAGACCCGGGTAAGGATCACGGCTGCCACACCGTAGAGCGTGAACCAGAGGCGCCGCTCCAAGCGCTCCAACATCTGCTCCAGCTGCTGCTGTCGCCGCTCCAGGCTCTGCAATTGGATCTGGCTGACCTTTTCATGGGTCGACAGCCGCAGCCCTGGCGCACAGTCAAAGGGGGGCATTGGAAACTCAGCCATCCGTTTCTCCCTCCGGCAGGGGCGGCAGGCCCAGGAGCCTGCGCTTTTCTGGCTGGCTAAGGAAATCCGCCGAGGCGATCCGCCGCCATTGACGCTCACGTTCCTCGGAAAGGGCCGAAACCTGATCGAGATCAGGCTTCAATTCGATAATCTCATCCGCATAGGCGGAGAGCCAATCGGACAAGCCAGCTGCAATCCGGCTCACCAGAGGCACAACGGTCAGCCGGTAAAAGGCCCGGTTTGCCTCTTGATAGTTGGAATAGGCCGTATCACCGGGCAGCCCCAAGAGCATCGGCGGCACCCCAAGGGCAAGCGCGATTTCCCGCGCAGCGGCCTCTTTGGTTTTCTGGAATTCCATATCCGAGGGCGAAAACCCCATCGGCTTCCAGTCCAGCCCGCCCTCCAGAACCATGGGACGCCCGGCATTTCGCGCACCTTGGAAGTTTGCTTCGACCTCGTCGCTCAAGCGGCGAAACTGATCGTCTGACAGGCTGCTCTGACCATCACTGCCGGCCCAGACCAGCGCGCCTGAGGGGCGGGCAGCATTGTCCAACAACCCCTTAGACCACTGCGAAGCGGCCGAATGAACATCCAAGGACTGGGCCGCCGCTTGTAGCGGAGCGAGCCCGTAGTGATCATCCTGAGGATGAAAGTTTTTCAAATGCAGCACCGGGCTGCGCAGATTGCTACAGGCAAAGCGATGCCTGCTGCCCCCCACTGTATAGTCATAGGCCAATGGCCAGCCATCCGCACCGGGCACAACAGAAATGCGATCCGGGCGCAGCAGGTGCAGTTCCGATGGCCAGTCCTCGTCTTCGCTCACCGCCTCGACGTAGGCGTTTCCAGACAGCATCAGATGGCCAAACAGGCTCTCAAAGAAATCCTGCCGCGTCTGCGCTGCATTCGGCCGGGTGATAAGCGACAGCAAGGGATGAACCTCATATCGCTGCGCAGAATCCTGAACCACCAGCGGCAGGGATGCGGCCGCCTCGATCACCATGCGCACGGCCCGAAACCCAATTGGATTGTTCTGAAAGCCAAGACGCGTCAAAGAGCCCGCGTCCCGCGCATTCACCAAACCTGCTCCGCCGCTCTGCCAAGCCGTGCCACGGGCCGCAGCGCTGGCCTTGGTCTGGTGCGCCGAGGCCGGTGCAGCCTGGGGCACGCTAGACTGTTTCTTGCGCCAGGGTAGGTCAAACCTCATGGGCGGCTCCTTTGATCCATCATCCGGGCAATGCGCCCTTTGCTGGAGAAAAGGTATGAGGTGCGGGCCTGAAGATCCCCCAAGCATGGCGCCCGACCTCAGGGAAACGCAGGCGATAACGCATTCATCCCCATCAGAAAAACCGCCTCACCTGCTGTTGCATCAGCGGAATTCAGACCATTCTGGCGCGCGGAAGATTGCCGCGACTCGCCGGATCCAGAACCAGCTGATGAAGGGCCCAGACCAGCGCATCGACCCTGTCTGGCGAGCCCTGGCCCTGAAAGCCCTGCGGGGCCATCTGGCGCATCTGCTCTTCCAGTTCTGCCAGGCCCGGCAGATGGTGTACCCTGCCCTGCTCATACAGGGCAGCAACGGGTTCAGCCCGCACCACTTTGCCCCGGCTTGCATGCACCGCCTGAAAGCCCACCAGAGGGTCAACCTGCCGCAAAAGGCTTTCGACCAGAGCGCCGCCTTGGTTGACCTCAGCCACCACCCTGTCGGCGGAAAAGGCGTGGTAGGTGTCAATCACCTGTCGCGCCCAGGCCAGCGGCCCAAGCCCCTGTACAGTCCGGTCCGCCAGAACATAGGCCCGCCAGTCCTGCACAGGCCCCTGAAGACAGGCCCCGGCGACGATGATTCCGCAGGCATCCGAATCTTTGCCCGCGCTCACCGCCGGATCAACCGCCACCACAATGCGATCCAGCTCTGGTGCGGCGGTCACCTGCAGCTTTTCCAGCTGCGCCGCCCGCCAGATCGCCCCCTCGACATCGCTCAGCAGCACACCATCCAATTCTTGTCGCCCCAGACGCGATCCACCGTAGCGGGCCCGTATTTCCGTCAGGAACGAGGCTGCAAGATTGGCCCGGTTGGTTTCTGTTGCCGCGTGGCTTTGCACCGTCGAGGGGTTTTGCAATAGCTGGCGCAAGAGGGAGACATTGCGCGGTGTGGTTGTCACACAGAGCCGCGGGTCCTCCCCCAAACGCAGGGAAAACTGCAACATGTCCCAAGCTTCACGCGCGCGGCGCCATTTGGCCAGCTCATCCGCCCAGGCGGTATCAAACTGAGGTCCCCGCAGTGCCTCGGGGTCATGGGCGGAAAAGGCCTGCGCCATAGCGCCATTGGCCCAGATCAGCTTGCGTTCGCCCGATTTCCACTGGGGCCTCCTGTCCGGGGGCGAACAGGCCAGAAGGCCGCTGTCGCCCTGGATCATCACATCGCGGACCTGATCATAGGTCTCACCGATCAGAGCCAACCGCCGCGCGCGCCCTGAGGCCAGTGGGCTGGCGCCTTCGACCTGTCGGCGGATCCACTCCGCCCCCGCACGGGTCTTGCCGGCCCCCCGCCCCCCGAGGATCACCCAGCAGCGCCACAGCCCCTCAGGCGGCAGTTGATGCGCATGGGCCCAGACCTCGAACAAATAGGGCAGAGAGAGGGTTGCATTGTCACTCATCTCCTCGATCAAGGTGCTCTGCACCTTGGGAGCTGCGGAGGCGATCCAGGCGGCGGCTGATTTCAGCCCGGGCCTCGGCAAGATCAAGCCCGAGTTGGTCTGTGGCACCTTGGGTGTTTTGCTCGGCAAGGGTCTTCTCCACTTTCTGGCAGTCTCTGATAAGCCCCTCGAGTTTTGCGATCCGGGGAAGCGCACTGTTCAGGGCTTTCGCACCGTCATCAGCCAGGCGCAGCTGCAGCTCTTCGGCTTCCTGACGCAGGCGCTGGATAGAGCGCTGAAGCGATTGGAACAGATCCTGGGTGGTTTGAGATTTGGAGTGTGGCTCTGTCTGGGACATCTGAGCATGGGCCTTTCAATCAAAGGACCCCCGGCATGCCAAAAGACAAGTCGATCAAAACCTGGCACAGAACCTCGGTTCAGCAGGCCAATAATTGGATGCCAGTCTTTTCCAGCTGCGCAGTAAACTAGGCCAGGACACAGCGAAAAGTCAAATGAGGCGAGGTTGCCAAGCGGTCTAGAACAAAAGGAAATCTTAACGATTGCGGACCATCAGATGAACCGCTCTCCCCATGGGAGCAACGAAAACCCGCCACCGTCAGGAGACGGAAGCGGGTCGAAATTTTGGGCAACGAGCCGATCAAGGCAGCGTGATCAGTTGTTGTTGCGTTCTGCCTCAATCTGGCGCCATTTGGCGACATTGCGATTGTGTTCTTGCAGCGTTTCGGCAAAAGCGTGGCCCCCGGTGCCATCTGCAACAAAGAACAGATAGTCTGTCTCATCCGGGTTTACCGCCGCCAAAAGGCTCGCCTGACCGGGGTTGGCAATTGGCGTGGGGGGCAGGCCTTCGATCACATAGGTGTTCCAAGGCGTGACCTTACGCAGCTCGCTTTGACGCAGCCCCCGACCCAAAACGCCCTCACCTTTGGTGACGCCATAGATCACGGTCGGGTCCGTTTGCAGACGCATCCCCCGGTTCAAACGGTTGGTAAACACACTGGCCACCTGACCGCGTTCGCGCGCAACAGCTGTTTCCTTCTCGATGATCGAGGCCAGGATCAGCATTTCCTCGGGCGTTTGTACTGCTGCATCCGCGCTGCGGTTTTCCCAGGCTGCGCCAATCAGCAATTCCTGCCGGTCCTGCATCTGCGCCAGGACATCAGCGCGGGGCTGACCCGAGATGATTTCATAGCTGTCAGGTGCCAACATGCCCTCTGCCGGACGCTCTCCGGGGTCGCCGGACAGGACATCAATATTCTGCAAGGCATTTACCACCTGCCAGCTGGTCACGCCCTCAGCAAGCGCCACTCGAAAGCGGGTATCGGCTGCAACTTTCAGCTCGGTAAAGATCGCCGGAGCCTCATCAACGCCGAGTTCAAACTCGGCCCGCTCGACAAATTTTCCAGAGGCCGGATCCAGCTCGCGCACTTCGGCGCGCACGCGGGTGACGCCCACGCGGTAGACGACCTCGGTGCCGCAGGTGCTGGCGCCACCTTGGGTGATCTGCTCAAGGATCCCCTCCATCGAGGATCCAGGCCGCACCAGAAAACTCCCGGCCTTCAGCTGGTTCGATTTCTCGGCATATTTGGCACTGAGCCGGAACATCATCCCAGAGGTGACCGCCCCCTGGCCCTCCAGATCGGCGCTCACCCGGGTCATGTTTGACCCCGGGCGCACCTGCAGACAGATCGCCGTTTCCAGCGGCCCTTCGGCAGTATATTTCGACTTACCCCATAGGATGACGCCGCCCAAAAGGAACAGCACCACCACCAGGACAGTCATCATATTTGAAGCCAGGCTACGCCACATTTATTTGGGCTTCCCAAAGACCACGGAGGCATTGGTGCCGCCAAAGCCAAAGGAGTTGGACAAGGCCACCTCGATTTTGCGCTCGCGCTTGGCATTGGGCGCCAGATCGATCGGGGTCTCTACCGCCTGATTGTCGAGGTTGATGGTGGGCGGCGCCACCTGATCCCGGATCGCCAGAATCGAGAAGATCGCTTCAATCGCGCCGGCAGCCCCCAGGAGGTGCCCAGTGGCCGATTTTGTCGAGGACATTGTCACCCCCTCGGCGTGTTCGCCCATCATGCGCTCCACTGCACCCAGCTCAATTGTATCCGCCATGGTCGAGGTGCCATGGGCGTTGATATAGTCGATATCCTTGGGCTCAAGACCTGCGTTTTTCAGCGCCGCACGCATCGAGCGTTCGCCCCCCTCACCGGTCTCGGAAGGGGCCGTGATGTGATAGGCATCGCCCGACAGGCCATAGCCGAGAACTTCGGCGTAGATCTTGGCACCCCGGGCCTTGGCGTGTTCGTAGTCTTCCAGAACCACCACACCGGCGCCCTCGCCCATAACAAAACCATCGCGGTCGGCATCATAGGGGCGCGAGGCCGATTTGGGATCGTCGGCGCGTTTGGTCGACAGCGCTTTGCAGGCATTAAAGCCGGCAATACCGATCTCGCAAATGGCCGCTTCGGCTCCGCCTGCAATCATCACATCTGCGTCGCCGGATTTGATCAGCCGCGCCGCATCACCAATGGCATGGGCTCCGGTCGAACAGGCGGTCACCACCGAATGGTTGGGGCCTTTGAAACCAAACCGAATGGAAACCTGACCTGAAATCAGGTTGATCAGCGCTCCGGGAATGAAGAAGGGAGAGACCCGGCGCGGGCCCTTTTCCTTGATCATCACGGCTGTATCTGCGATCGAGCTCAGCCCGCCGATACCTGAGCCAATCATCACGCCGGTGCGTTCCAGGCTTTCAGTATCTTCCGGTGCCCAATCAGCATCGCGCACGGCCATTTCGGCGGCAGCAATACCGTAGAGGATAAAGTCATCAATCTTTTTCTGGTCTTTCTTCACCACCCAGTCATCTGGGTTGAAAGTCCCTTCGCTGCCGTCGCCACGGGTGACTTCGCAGGCATAGGTGGTTGCAACACCGCTGGCCTCAGCGTCAAACAGCGTAATTGGCCCGGCGCCAGACTGACCGTCCAACAGGCTCGACCAAGTCTCTTCGACTCCGGTCGCCAATGGTGTGACCAATCCCAATCCGGTTACAACGACTCGACGCATTCCTTGCTCTCCTCTGCCTCGGCAATTCGCTCACCCAAATAGCTTGTAATGCCCAAGGGGTGCAAGTGCACCAATCGACCGCCCAAGCGGCAGACCCAAAAAACAGGAGAAAGACCGCCGCCCGTGTCAAAGAAAGCGCGGTTTTTGTCAGCACTCCCCCATCCGAACCGGGGGAGCACCTCGCCCAAAGGGGATTTCCCCCCGATCGGGCAATCCCCTGTGCAGGCCGAGCATTGCATCGGCCAGCACAGGGGAGGCAGAGGTTTGGTTAAAGGAATTCAGCCACTTGTTCTGGCAGCGGTTGCGCCACTTCCAGGGCCTCTTCCAGAGACAGGGTCTTGCGGAACAAGGCGCGTCCAACCAGGGCCCCCGCGATATTGTTGATGTATTTCAGCCGCGACAGGTCATCGGCATTGCGCACCACACCGCTGGCAATCACCGGAGAATGCGCCGCCGCTGCCAGTCCGGAAATCAACCCCAGCTGAGCCTCAACATCCGCCATGTCGCTGTCGATATCGGTGACGATGATTCCTGCAAATGGCGCATTGCCAAAGGCGGTGATATAGGTTTCCGGCTCAAAAGCCCCGGCTTTCAGCCAGCCTTCGGTCATCACCTGCCCCTGCCAGACATCCACCGCCAGGACAATTTGATCGGGGTGTTGCTTGGCCAACTCGCTTACCAGTGACGGATCCAGCGCCGCCAAGGTGCCCACCACAACCCGTCCGGCCCCCTGGTCAATCCAGGATTCAACACTGTCGCGGCTGCGCATACCGCCGCCCAATTGTACCGGAATGCCTGCGGTGCGGATGATCTCTTTGACCAGATCAGAGTTGCTGTCATCGCCCTGGACTGCGTTGAAATCGGTCAGATGCATCCATTCGGCGCCAGCCGCTGCAAACTCTCTGGCTTTCTCGATTGGGTCCACATGCCAAACAAGCGGCTCGTCCAGACGTCCCTTTTCCAGGGTCACACAGTGACCGTCCAGCAGTTCCATTGTTGGATAAATCTGCATCTCGAAGTTCCTCCTGTTTGCTCAACCCCTGCAGGATAGCACATACCATCGCAGGATGAGTCCAGCCTTCTCCAGAACACACAAGAGGGGGAGACGCAAAACGGCGCTTCCCTGGTGGAAAGCGCCGTTTCGACAATCACATTGCTGTGAAGGGGACTTTAGGAAGCTTCGGTGATGAACTTCACTGCGTCGCCAAATGTCTGGATGGTTTCGGCCGCATCATCGGGGATTTCGATGCCGAACTCTTCTTCAAATGCCATGACCAGCTCAACGGTGTCGAGGCTGTCTGCACCCAAATCGTCGATGAAGGACGCGTTTTCGGTCACTTTTTCTTCTTCAACACCCAGGTGCTCTACAACGATCTTTTTTACGCGGTCTGCGACGTCGCTCATGTCATTTCCTCGTTCTTCAGGGCAGCTTGCCCGGTTTTGCCCGTTCCCCTGAGGGTGGCATTGTTTTGCCCGATGCGGGCGGTTCTGCTTCCGATACCGGAAGCTACCCAATCGCTGCCCCCAGAAAGAGAGAAACGTCAGGACGAATATGGGCCGCCTATAGCACAGACCAGCTCAGAGGCAAATGGTTTCGCACCATCAACTGCCTCCGACGATGCTCTGCCTCAACTGGCCCTGTCGAGCAGATGGCACTGCCCCGTGTCAGGGACAAGGGGTGGCGCCAAGTTATTCTGGGACCCTGTTGATATCAGTGCGATATTCCAGGTGACCCGGGGGCTTTTTGTGCTCTGAAATAGGCGATTCTGCAACGTTTTTGCGTAGGATTACCGCCCTCTCAAAGCGCAAAAACCTTAGAACATCGCCATGCCGCCGTTCACATGCAGGGTGGTTCCGGTGACATAAGACGCCTCGGGGCTGGCCAGATAGAGCACCGCAGCAGCGATTTCTTTCGAATCCCCCATACGCCCGGCTGGGATCTGCGTCAGGATCGCATCTTTCTGGCCATCATTCAGCTTGTCCGTCATCGCCGTGGCAATAAATCCAGGCGCAACTGCATTCACCGTGATGCCACGATTGGCGACTTCATAGGCGATGGATTTTGACATGCCGATCATCCCGGCCTTGGAGGCGGCATAGTTGCCCTGACCGGGGTTGCCGGTGGCGCCCACAATGGAAGAGATATTGATGATCCGGCCCCAGCGGGCCTTCATCATCCCGCGCATCACGCCGCGGCACAGGCGCATGGTCGAGGTGAGGTTCACCTCCAGCACGCTCTGCCATTCGTCATCCTTCATCCGCATGAACAGATTGTCCTTGGTGATGCCGGCATTGTTGACCAGGATATCCACGCTGCCCATGGCCTCAGCGGCCTGTTTCGGCAGGGCCTCAACGGCCTCGGCATCGCTCAGGTTGCAGGTCAGCACATGGGCCCGCTCGCCAAGCTCAGCTGCCAGTTCCTGCAGCGGGGCTTCGCGGGTGCCAGAAAGCGCAACGGTTGCCCCCGCTGCGTGTAGCGCACGGGCGATATCGCCGCCGATGCCGCCCGAAGCACCGGTTACCAGGGCATTTTTTCCAGTCAAATCAAACATGTCATTTCCTCTGTTTTCAGGTGCTTGGCCTATGCTATTCCTGCCACATCGGGCCACACCGATCTAATCTACGCGGGGTCAGGCGTCCTTGACGGCAGCAACCGCTTCGGGGGTGCCAAACTGGCGGCTGGCCAGGCTGCGGTCGATCTTACGGATCATCCCCGACAGGGCCTTGCCAGAGCCAATTTCCCAAAACTCTGTCACGCCCTTGGCGGCCATGGCCTGGACGCTCTCACGCCAGCGTACTGAACCGGTCACCTGTTCCACCAGAAGCTGACGGATCTCGCTTGGGTCGCTCACCACATCGGCGCGCACATTGGCAATCAGCGGCACCGCAGGTGCCTTGACCTCCACCGCGGCCAGGGCCTCGGCCATGACATCTGCAGCAGGTTGCATCAGGGCACAGTGGAATGGTGCCGAGACCGGCAGCATCACCGCGCGTTTGGCGCCCCGCCCCTTGGCGATTTCTGCGGCGCGTTCAACGGCGGCCTTATGGCCTGACACAACCACCTGGGTTGGGTCATTGTCATTGGCGGCCTGCACCACCTCACCTTCGGCAGCGGCCTCGGCTGCCACTTCCTTGACGGTGGCAAAATCCAGCCCCAGCAGGGCTGCCATAGCGCCGACGCCCACTGGCACTGCGCTCTGCATGGCTTCGCCACGGGTGCGCAGCAGGCGCGCGGTATCCGCAACCGAGATCGCCCCAGCAGCGGCCAGCGCCGAATACTCGCCGAGCGAGTGGCCTGCAACAAATGCGGCCTGATCAATGGCAACACCTTCGGCCTCCAACGCCCGCATCGCGGCCAGCGAGGTCGCCATCAGGGCAGGCTGCGCATTCTGGGTCAGGGTCAGGGTTTCGATATCCCCCTCCCAGATCAGTTTGCTGAGATCCTCGCCCAGGGCCGCATCCACCTCGTCAAAGACAGCCTTTGCGGCCGGATAAGTCTCTGCCAATGCCTGGCCCATACCGATGGCTTGGGCGCCCTGGCCGGGAAATACAAATGCGATCGTCATTAAGGTCACTTCCTTCACTGTCGTTTTCATCGGTTTAGCCGCAGCTGACCCAACGTACAAGAGAACTGACCCGAGTTCGCCTGCCTCCGCAGTCGATGGTGACGACAGCTGTCTCCGCGCCCTTGCGTATTGCGCACAAGTCCTGTTCGCAGGTGGACATTGCCTGCCATTGCATGACCCGACTGCCTGGCTAAATTAAGTCTTATCATACCTGCAGGTCACCCCTGCTTTGGATCAGCAAAAGGAACAGCCCCCGTGTCCGCCCAAAACACCCCCTCCAGCTATGGCAGCATCAGCAAGAGCTTTCACTGGCTCACCGCGCTTTTGCTGATCTCCGCCTTTGTGCTGGGCCTGAATGCCAGCGACCTCGCTCATGAGATCCAGAGCCCCGGTTTTGATGGTTCCGCCGAGACCCTGTCGCGCGCCATGTTGTTGTTCTCGATTCACAAAACCATCGGCGTTGCCGCCTTCTTTACCGCTTTGGCCCGCATTCTCTGGGCCCTCAACCAACCCAAGCCTGGCCTATTGCACCCCGAAAACAAGCCCGAAGCCCTGGCGGCAGAGGTGGTACACTGGGTGTTATATGGCGCCATGGTTGCCACCCCTTTGACCGGCTGGATCCACCATGCTGCCAGCACCGGCTTTGCCCCCATCTGGTGGCCCTTTGGCCAAGAGCTTCCCTTTGTGCCAAAATCCGACAATATCGCCGCGCTGTTTGGCGCCCTGCACTGGGTGGCGACCAAGGCTTTGTTGATCACCGTTGGACTGCATGTGGCGGGGGCTCTAAAACATGTCGTCATCGACCGCGACGCCACACTGCGCCGCATGTTGCCAAAATCCGGCGACCTGCCGGTGCCACCGGCACAAAAGCATAGCCCCGTTCCAGCTCTTGCTGCCCTAGTGATTTGGGCGGCGGTGCTGACGGGCGGAGCCATGCTGGCGCAAGAGCCCCATGACCATAGCGCGCCGAATGTGGCCGACAGCCGCGCTGACTCGGCGGATGCCAGCGCGGCCTCCACAGCGAACCAGGACAGCGCAGATGCAGCTAGGGGCAATTGGATCGTAGAAGACGGAAGCCTGGGCCTGACCATCCAACAGATGGGCAGCGGTGTCAGCGGCACCTTTGGCAGCTGGCAGGCGGAGATCCGTTTTGACAACCCGTCAGCCCCCGGTCCCGCGGGTCAAGTGAAGGTCGAAATCGACATCGCCTCGCTGAGCCTCGGCACGGTGACCGATCAGGCCATGGGGGCGGACTATTTTGATGTCGCCTCCTACCCAAAGGCGCGCTTTGAGGCTGCGTTGGAACGGCTGGAGACGGGTTATCAGGCGGTTGGAACCCTCAGCATTCGCGACAAGAGCCTGCCGCTCACCCTGCCCTTTGACCTTCGCTTTGACGGGGATCGCGCTGTGATGAGCAGCCAGACCAGCGTCAACCGGCTCGATTTTGAGATTGGCAAGGGAACCCAAGACGAAGGCACATTGGGCTTTAATGTTGTGCTTGCAATTGCCCTGACCGCGCAGAAATCACGCTGAACGCCCTGGGGCCGCGCCATCAGGTCCACATGTCATGGCTTTCCCAGAACCTCTGGGGAAGCCATATCTGCTTTTTCCGTATTCCAAAGAGCAAAAGGCTGTCAGCCCTGGTCAAGCCCAGGGCGTTTGGTCAACAGCAGCAGCACGCCAAACAGGATCATCCCGGCGCCAGAACCGCGCTGAAACCAATGCAGCTTGGACGCGGCCGTCCGGGCCGCAAAAGCCCCAACCAAAGCATAGATCAGGATCGCCAGGGCCTCCAGCAGCAGGAAAATTCCGCCCAGCGTCAGGTAACTCAGCACATAGGCATCCGTATCAACAAACTGGAGAAAGAAGGCCGCAAAGATCAGGATGGCCTTGGGATTGCCCAGGGCGACCAAAGCCTCACGCCGGAAGCAATCATCCAGGCGCAGGGGAGCACCCGCCCCCACTGACCCGCCACTGGCGCCTGTGCTGATCAATAGTTTGATCCCCAGCCAGATCAGATAGCCCGCACCAAGGATTTTTACGATCGTAAAGACCAGAGCCGAGGTCGACAGCACCAGGCCCAGCCCCAAGGCGCTCAGCCCAATCATGGGCACAAAGACCAGCAAACGGGCCAGCCCAGCCAGCAGCGCAAACAAAGCGCCGCGATGGGCTCCATTGGTCAGCGCCATGAGGTTATTTGGGCCAAAGGCCAGGTTCAAGGCAAAACAGGCCGGAATAAAAAGCAATAGATCAGCCATAAAGCACTCCCAGATCAAAACCCCCGCACAAATCTCGGGCAGCTTCCTCCTCCTACACTGGTGGCTTCCAGCTGGCGAGAGGGCTGTGACGGCAGCGCCTAGCAAAAAAATGCCGCCCCCCCTTTGGGAGGCGGCATTCTGTTAAGACAGACCCCTTGTCCGGGTCAGATCCTAAAGAACTGTCTCGGCTCTTAATCGGCCTTCATCGCCTCAACAGAGATCTGCAGCGGCACATCATCGCTGACAAATGGGGCAAATTTGCCCAGACCAAAATCCGAGCGCACCAGGGTGGTGGTGGCGTCAAAACCAGCCCAGGGCTTGCCCGCCATTGGGTGATCACCTGCCTGGTTCAGTTTGGCATCCAGCACGATGGCTTTGGTAACACCATTCAGGGTCAAATCACCGGTGATCTTGGCGGTGTTGTCGCCGGTCACATCGATCTTGGTGGAGGTAAAGGTGACTTGCTCGTCGCCATTGGCGGCAAAGAAATCTTTGGACATGAAGTGATCAAAACGCGCCTGCCACCCGGTCAGCATCGAGCTGAGCGGCATCGAGACCGAAACGCTGGAGTTTGCAGGGGCTTCCTGATCAAACATGATCTCGCCTTCAAAGCCCGAGAACATGCCCCAGGTGGTGGAGAACCCAAGGTGGTTGTAGTTGAACACAACCTGGCTGTGGCTGGAGTCCAGCACGTATTTCTCGGGGGCCGCCAGGGCTGCGGTGGTGCTCAGGCCGACAAGTGCTACAGCTGCTAGGATCTTTTTCATTTGTGTTTGCTCCGTTGGAGTAGAGTGGTGATGCAAGGTGTCTAGATTTTGATCTCGTAGGCTAAACCTGTGGTCTGGGACACGGAAATGAAACCGGCATTTTCCAACATAACCTGTTGAGAAAAGAACAGAGGCCCTGCGCGATGACGCAGAGCCCTTAATTTATTCTAGATCCCGGTGTCTCGGGTCAATTGCACTCACGCGGACGTGATTGGATCAGCTGTACAATTGAACAGCACCGCTCAGCTGATCGCGCAATTGGCTGCGGGCCGCCGTGCTGCCAAGCGGCACCTCGATCAGCAAGCTGCCATCATTTTCGAACAGCTGCACCGCTCCATCGCTGAGCCGGGCGCCGCCAATGGTATCGTAGCTGCGGCGGAGTACGGTTTTGGGATGCCCATGGGCATCGCGGCGCAGCACGCGCAGCTCACGGCGCACCGGATCAAAACAGGCCTCAGGCTGATTGCGCAGATCCCGCAGGGTCGTCAGCACGAAACCCAACACAAAGAACAGCACCGAAACCCCAACCTTCATCAGATTTAGCTCAGGATCAGCGGAACTGCTGGGAAACAACCAAAGACCGCTGGCACTGACCATCATGGCCAGTCCCAACCCGCGCAGAACGACTGTACGCAACCGCCAGTTTGCCTCAAAGCTCAGCACTAAAGGCATGGCCGTAGCAAGGCTGCCCTTGGCCAGAGAATTGTTCATCAACCGGCTGCGGTGCTGGTGTCCATAGGGATGGGGGGCCTCGCTGGTGATCGTCATTTTCTGCCTCAATCTGCCTAATCGTCACCAATCCGGTGCGAATTAACTTTTTGTTAACCAAGTTTGACTGCAAGAATGAGGCGACAATGGGGCACCTTGGCGGGAAAGCTTGATTTTTCTGTCCTTTTCTCCAAATTCAGGAGCCGGATCAGTGGTCATTTGACCCTGGACTTGTTTATTCCGCACCCCTCACCCGCCCTGGCAGAGTGGCGCGTTGGATTTGCCTTGCTCTTTGCGCCAAAGCCGCTATATGAGGCCATCCTTCCGCGACACATTCGATCCGCGCAGACTCTCGTGACAGGGCAGCGGAAGGTTCAACCGCCCGGTCTATGAAATGCGCCTTGAAACAAACTGGAGTTCGCATGCCCCTCTATGAGCATGTTATGATTGCGCGTCAGGACCTGTCCAACTCGCAAGCTGAAGGTCTCATCGAACATTTTGGTGCCGTATTGGCTGACAACGAAGGTAAGCTCGCTGACAGTGAATATTGGGGCGTCAAAACGATGGCCTATAAGATCAACAAAAACCGCAAAGGCCACTATGCCTTCCTGCGCACCGATGCCCCTGCACCGGCGATTCAGGAAATGGAGCGCCTGATGCGTCTGCACGACGACGTGATGCGCGTTCTGACCATCAAGGTCGACGAGCACGCCGAGGGCCCTTCGGTCCAGATGCAGAAACGTGACGAACGCGACACCCGTCGCGAGCGCCGCTGATCTAGCTTGAGAAAAGGACGCTAAACCATGGCAGCCAAACCATTTTTCCGCCGTCGTAAAGTCTGCCCCTTCTCGGGCGACAACGCGCCAAAGATCGATTACAAAGACACCCGTCTTCTGCAGCGCTACATCTCTGAGCGTGGCAAGATCGTTCCTTCGCGCATCACCGCCGTTTCGGCAAAGAAGCAGCGTGAGCTGGCCCGTGCGATCAAGCGCGCCCGCTTCCTCGCCCTGCTGCCCTATGCTGTTAAGTAAGGAGACCTGACATGCAAGTTATCCTTCTTGAACGTGTGGCCAAGCTGGGCCAGATGGGCGACGTTGTAGACGTTAAGCCCGGTTTTGCCCGCAACTTCCTGCTGCCCCAGGCGAAAGCCAAGGTTGCATCGGAGGCCAACCTGGCCGCCTTTGAAGCCCAGAAAGCACAGCTGGAAGCGCGCAACCTGGAAACCAAAGCAGAAGCTGAAGCCCTGGCTGAAAAGCTGGACGGTCAGCAGTTCATCGTGATTCGCTCTGCATCCGATGCTGGTTCGCTCTACGGTTCCGTCACCCCCCGTGACGCAGCTGAAGCCGCAACCGAAGCTGGTTTCTCGGTCGACAAAAAGCAGGTTGCTCTGATCGACCCGATCAAAGACCTCGGCCTGCACACTGTTGTTGTCAAACTGCACCCAGAAGTCGAAGCTCAGATCAAGATGAACGTAGCCCGTTCTGAAGAAGAAGCTGAGCTGCAGGCCTCCGGAAAATCGATCCAGGAGCTCGCTGCCGAAGAGGAAGCCGCTGCTGAATTCGAAATCTCCGAGCTGTTTGACGATATCGGCGCAGCCGCATCTGACGATGACGAGGGCGATGCCCCTGCGGCCTCTTCTGACGAAGAGCCTGCAGCCTGATCACTCCGATCAGATCCAAAATGATACAAAAGGCCACGCCATAGAGGTGTGGCCTTTTCGTTTTCTGCACTGGCTCAAGACGTGCATCCCCCCTACTCTGGGGCTGTGTTACCTTTGGATTTAAGGAGTACAGCATATGACGAACCGAATTTTCACAGCGCTTTCTGGCGGTATTCTTCTGCTCGCAGTCACGGCCTGCAACACCACCCCGGTAGAGGCTCCCCTGCAGGTCAGCGGCACCCCCTCATCACGTTTTGGCGCCGATGAAGCCCAGTGCCGCGCAGAAGCCCGGCGCATCGGGCAACGCCATATCGCCCAGACCGCAGCCATCGTCGGTGCCGGCGGCGCCCTTGGTGGCGCAATCGAAAACCGCGACAAGGCCTTGGCCGGTGCAGTCCTAGGCGCGGCCGTGGGCGCGGCAATTGGCGATGCCGAAGTCAATGAAGCACAGCGCAATTACCTGGTGCGCTGCATGCAGCAGCGCGGCCATGCGGTAACGGGTTGAGCAAAGCCGATTGAAACCTACCGCAACTGGGCCCGCCAATCTGCCGGGCCCAGCCCTGAGAAGTCGGCCGGATCAACTCTGTCAGCTATCGTCCTCTGGCAGATATTCCAGAATATCGCCGGGCTGGCACTCCAGAAATCGGCAGATCGCCTCTAGGGTGGCAAAACGCACGCCCTTGACCTTGCCGGATTTCAGCAGCGACAGATTGGCCTCTGTAATGCCTACAGCCGCCGCCAGCTCCCGCGATTTAACTTTGCGGCGTACCAGCATCATATCAAGGTTCACACGGATCGGCATGCCTATCCCCTTATAGAAACTGGTTGTTTTCGTCTTCGATCTCAGCCGCCCGTGTCAGTGTTTCCGACAGGGCGACCATGACCACTGCCAAAACCAGAAAAACCGTGTCGATTTCGAATGGGGCCCATTGTGTCTCCATGTGTTCAGGGGCCACCCGCCCCATCGACATGGCCAAAGGCACCACATTCATAAAGGCATACAGCCCCACCCACATCATCGCCAGCCCACCACCGCAAAGGCGGAGCCGACGTGCGAGCGCGCGAAACAGATGCTCGCGCCCCAGTTTCAGCAAAAGATGTGACTGCCAAAAGGTCGTCAGAATGCCCGCGAGAAAAACGCCGGCAAAAAACAGCCCCAGCGCAATCCCCAGAGAGGAGGGCGGGAAATCCTGCGGTGGAAAATCCGCCAGGTCCCAGACCTCCGCATATTCGCCAATTATCACCAGACTACAGATCATCACCATATAGGCCAGCATCAGCGCACCGGTCACCGCCATCAGAATTCTTGCAACCAAAGCCATGACATATCCTTTTGCTTCTTCCCGGTCATCGCAGCCCCAAAGGGTGAAGGCAAGTATTTTTCGTTTGGTTGGCATTTTTTATCGTTTTACAGAAATTTATTGTTGCAGATCGAAATTTCCTGCCTATGTTCCTGGCCAATCACAGCAACAGGCCTACAGCCTTTGAGTTTTTAACAAGGATCTTCTCAATGACCCAAAATCTGATTTCCCCCAAACTAACCCTGACGGCCTCTGTAACCGCGCTTGGCCTGCTGGTCAGCGCCTGCGGGCTCTCACCAGCCGCGGAACCTTTGCGCACCAGTGGTCCAGTTTCAGTCAGCTATAACAATGACTTGGTAGAATGTCGCCAAATCGCCGCACAATATGACACCGAAATGACCTCTGAAGGGGCCATTGCTGGCGCTTTGCTTGGGGCCGCAGTTGGGGCCACCGAATCTCATGAGGACGCGATTGCCGGCGCCGCTGTCGGCGGCTTGCTTGGCGCCGCAGAGGGCAAAATCGAGCAGGAAGAAAAACAGCGAGAGATGATCATTCGGTGCATGCAAAACCGAGATCACCCTGTCATCGGCTAAGCAAAGGGGGGCACAGCCCGATTGTAAACCGGGTGCCCCCTGCATCTCAGAGCCCCGACACAGGATGAGAGAGTTCCCGCCGACCCTGGCGGGGCTTTCTTTTCTTTCCCCTCAGACGCTCTAGGATCTGGATCTATCAACAAGACCTCCCTCACCGCCCCCCCACGCGAGATCGGCCACAAGGATGCCCTGCACCATGACCTTGAAAACCTGCAGCAAAGCCTTGGCTCTAGTGCTCTCCCTCGCCGTTCCGTTGGGGGTCACGGCCTGTAGTGAGGCCAAAGAGACGACTCAAAGAGCGCAGATCGCTCCGCCGCTTTACCCCAATGAGACCCCGGAGCTGCGCCAAAGCATCAATTACTGGGCCGACTATTACGAGGTGCCCCGCCCCCTGGTGCACCGGCTGGCGATCAGAGAAAGCACCCACCGCCCCTGGGCCGTCAACCGGCCCTATTATGGCCTGCTGCAAATCCTGCCCGCCACTGCGCGCTCTATGGGGTTTTCCGGCAAGCCACAGGATCTGCTGGACGCCGACACCAATCTTGAGTTTTCAGTGAAATACCTACGCGGTGCCTGGCTCTTGTCAGATGGCGACTATGATACCGCCGTCAAACATTATTCCCGTGGCTACTATTACGAGGCCAAGCGGCGCGGCCTGCTGAAAGAGACTGGCTTGGCCAACTAGCCTCCACAACCCTGTGGTGCATAAATCACCAGCACTCCTGTCATTTTGCTGTTATCGTTACTCGATATCCACGCAGCAAATGACACTGGGAGTTTCACTATGCCGATCTCACTTGACCGCAGATCCTTTCTCGCTGGCAGCGCCGGCCTCATCGCGCTGCATCCTTTTTCGCTTCAGGCGTCCTCCAACCAGGTGCATCTGCGCTTGATGGAAACCACAGACCTGCATGTGCATGTCTTTCCCTATGACTACTATGCCGACAAAGCCCGCGACACGGTTGGCCTGGCCCGCACGGCCTCGATCGTCAATGACATCCGGGCCGAGGCCACCAATGCGCTGCTGCTGGACAATGGCGACTTTTTGCAGGGCAACCCGATGGGGGACTATATCGCCTATGAGCGCGGCATGCGCGAAGGCGATCTGCATCCTGTCATTGATGCCATGAATACAGTCGGTTTTGACGCCTCGACCCTGGGCAACCACGAATTCAATTATGGCCTCGATTTCCTGATGAAATCCCTCACAGGGGCGCAGTTCCCAGTGGTCTGTGCCAATATCGCCAAGGAGATAGGTGCTGGCCCGCGCGACGACACCACCCTGCTGCCGCCCTATGTATTGATGGACCGCGAGCTGACCGATGGCGCCGGACAAAAACATGCCATCAAAATTGGTCTCATCGGTTTTGTACCACCGCAGGTGATGAACTGGGACCGCCGCCATCTGGAAGGCAATGTGCAGGCCCGCGACATCCTGCAGACCGCCCGCGCCTATGTGCCGGAAATGAAAGAAAAAGGCGCTGATATCATTATCGCCCTGTCGCATTCTGGTATTGGTGAGGCACAGGAGCGCGAGGGCATGGAGAACGCCTCGCTCGTACTGGCTGGGGTTGAGGGCATTGACGCCATCATGACAGGCCACAGCCACCTGGTGTTCCCGTCCTCAAAATACGACGGGCTGGATGGCATCGACGTGGCCAAAGGCACCCTGCAGGGCAAACCTGCCACCATGGGCGGCTATTGGGGCAGCCACCTGGGTCTGATTGATCTGATGTTGGAACGCGACGCCGGCGGCTGGCGGGTTGTGGGCCATGCCTCGGAGGCACGACCGATTTCCAAACGCAATGAGGATCGCTCAATCACCGCTCTGGTGGAAAGTGACCCCAAGGTTCTGGCCTCGGTCCAACAGGAGCATGACGAAACCCTGGTCTATGTGCGCCGCGCGGTGGGCAAAACAGACGCCCCCTTGCACAGCTACTTTGCCCTGGTTGCGGATGATCCCTCGGTACAGATCGTCTCCATCGCCCAGAGCTGGTACATCGCCCAGATGCTCAAGGGCACCGAATACGAAGGCCTGCCAATCCTCTCTGCCGCAGCTCCGTTCAAGGCCGGTGGCCGTGGTGGACCGGAGTATTTCACCGATGTGCCAAAGGGCGATGTGGCAATCAAGAATGTCTCGGATCTGTACCTCTACCCCAATACCGCGCGGGCTGTTCTCGTCAGTGGCGCGCAGGTCAAGGACTGGCTGGAGCGTTCGGCAGGGATGTTCAACCAAGTGGAACCCGGCAAGGCAGATCAACTGCTGCTCAATCCTGAATTCCCCAGCTACAACTTTGATGTGATGGACGGGGTAAGCTATCAGATCGACCTGAGCCAGCCCTCCAAATACAGCTCCAAGGGAGCGCTGGAGAACCCAAATGCCAGCCGCATCGTCAACCTGGCTTTCAATGGCGCGCCCATTGATCCAGAGGCACAATTCATCATTGCCACCAACAACTACCGCGCCTCTGGCGGCGGTGATTTCCCCGGTGCCAAGGGCGATACAATCGTCTTTGAAGGGCCGGACACCAACCGCGATGTCATCGTGCGCTATATTGTCGAGAAGGGCACCATCAGCCCGCGTGCGGATGCAAACTGGAGCTTTGCGCCCCTGCCTGGCACCAGCGTCCTATTTGACACCGGCCCCAAGGCAAACAGCTATGCCGAGGATGTCGAAGGTGTCAGCATCACCGCTGCAGGGGATGGCCCCGATGGCTTTGCCCGCTTCCGCATCGATCTTTGATCTCACGGCTCCATTTTAGAGGCTCAAAGAAAAAGAGGCCCGCTGACATGGCGGGCCCCGTTTTACACTATGCAGATCCTGGTATCAGAAATCATCCCAACGGACCTGATCATCCGTGCCGGTTGCAGCCATCACCGCGTCAGCCTTTAGAGGCGCGTCCCAGCTCTCGCCCTCACCACCTGGATGGGCCTCAAAAGCAGCCTGCGGGGCGGAAGTATTGGGCAGGGAGGTAACAGTCGCAGCACCGTCTATCTCGAAGTTCCCCATCAGCTCCACCAGCTTTGCCGAATCTGTCTTCAACAACATGCTGGCTGCGGTGGCCTGTTCCACCATGGCAGCATTTTGCTGGGTCACCTGATCCAACTGCATCATGCCCGAGTTGATCTCGTTGAGCCCGGTAGACTGCTCAACTGCACCCTCGGCAATGCCCGAGACCTGCTTGGAGATCCGGCTGACCTGCGCCACAATGTTTTGCAGCGCAGTCCCTGCACGGCCAACCAGGTCAACGCCACGGCCCACCTGCTTGCCACTGTCTTCGATCAGCGTCTTGATCTCCATCGCCGCATCAGAGGACCGCTGGGCCAGGGCACGCACCTCGCTTGCAACCACTGCAAAGCCGCGGCCAGCCTCTCCGGCACGGGCGGCTTCAACCCCGGCATTCAGCGCCAACAGGTTGGTCTGGAAGGCGATATCATCAATCACCGAGATGATCTGCGAAATACTATCGGAAGAGTTTTCGATCTCGGTCATCGCCGCCACGGCCTTTTGCACCACCACATCGCTGTTCTCGGCCTCGATACGGGCCTCTTCCATTGTCATTTCAACAGCCTTGGCCCCTTCGGCAGCGGATTTGACTGAGGCCGTCAGCTCGTCCAGTGCGGCCGCAGTTTCTTCCAGGGTTGCCGCCTGACTTTCTGTCCGAGTTGACAGATCCTGCGAGGCCTGGCTGATTTCGACAGCCCCATTGCCGATACTGCTGGAGGTATCCACGACATTGCCAACGATCCCTTTCAGGTTCTTGACGGTATTGTTGAAATCGCTGCGCAGCTTCTCGTAATCCTCAGGAAACGCCTCTTCGATGCCGGCTTGCAGATTGCCCTCAGAAAGCTGCGACAGCTCTCTGCTCAGCTCTTCGACAACGCGGTTCAGCTCGGCGTCACGGCCTTCGGCCTTTTTCTGTTCCAACGCCTGCATCTCAACCAGGGCTTCACGGAACACATCCAACGCACGGGCCATTTGCCCGACCTCATCACCACGCTCCTGCCCGTGGATTTCGACGGTGTTGTCACCATCCGCCAGGCCCTTCATCGACACGGTGATCCGGTTGACAGCGCGCGCCAGGCCCGAGCCAACGACCAAGGCAAAGGTACCGCCCAACAGAATGGCAAGCAGAATGGCGGCAGGGATCATGGTTTGGGTCTGAGCCGAGATCTCGGCATTCTCTGCCCGGCGGGTCTGCATCAGAGCCAACTCTTCAGCTTCAAAAGAGGACAGGATCTCGGAGAATTCATGGAAATAGGCCGCACCACGACCTTCGCGCACAAAATCAGCCATGTCGTCCATGGTTTTGGCATCGCCTATTTCACGGCGCAGTTTCAGCAAGGGCTCAACGGCCTGCTCCCGCCATTCAGCTATGATTTTTGCCATCTTTTGAACCCGCATTTCCTGCGAGAGACTTTCGATGGACTGTTCTTCCAGGCTGGCCGCCAAGCGATCGAATTCAGCAATCCCTTGATTGTAGGGTTCCAGAAAGGCTTCGTCCCCGGCCAAAAGGAAACCGCGCATACCAGTTTCCATATTGATGGCGATTGCTTGCAGATCCTTGGCTTCACTGATGATCGAATGGGCCCGCTCCACCGCTTCCAAGGAGCTGTTCATGTATTCGGGGCTGGCAATTCCGGTTTTCACCAAAGTGACAAAGACCTGGCGACGATCAGCCAGGCGAACCTCTTCATCTTCGATGAATTGTTTAATCTCTGATCGGAAGGAATCAAAAAAGACCCTGCCCTTGGCCATTTTCACCGCAGCGGCCATGTCATTCATGGTCATGGAGTCGCCAATGTCGCGGCGCAAGGCGATGGCCTGCTCTGCGACTTCGGTCTGCCATGCGCGTAGCGTGTTTTCCGCCTGCGTCAGACGTTCGACCATCAAGGGTTCGTCACTGACGATCTCAAACAGTTCAGAAAAAGCTGAAAAAGTCTCAGTCGCGCCGTGTTCATAAGGTTCTAGATACTGTTCCTGCCCCGCCAGAAGATAGCCCCGCAGGCCTGCTTCCATTTCAAACGCCGCAGTGTTGAGATGGGCAACTTCGTCCAGAATATGCTGGGTATGGTCTACCTTATGAGCGGTGTCTTCCATCCGCTTGAGATCGTAGACCGCCAAGCCCCCGACGCCGGCAATGAGAACCAGCGGAAACAATGCAGCAGACATGACCTTGGTCTTTGTCTTTACATTGGAAAGTGAAAGTCCCCGTACCTTTTTTGTAGAAACACCGGCCATCGTTTCATCCTATGAGAATCCATTATCAATCTCAGAATGAAACATAATTCTTACGATACTCTTAGTTGTGCCCAGAGTTATAAGTTTTCCAACTTTCGCCCTAGCGTCAAACGCCCGTAAATTCGCAAAACCAAAATGTAGCACCAAAACAAAAGGGCCGCCTCGAGAGGCGACCCTTAAACAATTCCTGAGCGGTTGTTTACTCTTCTTCCAGAGCCTCAACAGCCTTTTGCAGATCTTCTTTGGAAACTTCTTTCTCTTCGACAGTTGCCGATTCAAACAGGTGATCGATCACTTTGTCTTCGAACAAAGGCGCCCGCAGTTGCTGCTGCATCTGGGCGTTTTGCTGGATGAATTCAAAGAACTGGCGCTCTTGACCTGGGTACTGACGGGCCTGTGCCATGATGGCCTGGGTCATTTCAGCGTCGGTCACTTCAACTTCGGCTTTCTGACCGAGCTCTGCCAACAGCAGGCCTAGACGTACGCGACGCTCAGCCAGTTTGGTGTGCTCTTCGGTGGTTTCGATGTCACCGTGATCGTGACCTTCAACCTCTGGGTGATCTTCGTGCCACAGCTGATGCGCGATTTGCTTTGCTTCAGCTTCGACCAGCGATGGGGGCAGATCAAAGGAAACCAGCTCGTCCAGCTTGTCCAAGGTGGCGCGCTTCATCACGGCGCGGGCGGCACCTGCGTATTCGGATTCCAGACGCTCACGAATCTGGCCTTTCAGACCATCCAGGTCTTCGGCGCCAAATTTGGTAGCCATCTCATCGTTGATCTCAGCAGCCTTGGGCGCTTTGACTTCTTTGATGGTGCAGGAGAATACCGCTTCTTTGCCAGCCAGGTGCTCGGCCTGATACTCTTCGGGGAAGGTCACGGAAACGTCTTTTTCGTCGCCAGCCTTCACGCCAACCAGCTGCTCTTCGAAGCCGGGGATGAAAGAGTTGGAGCCCAGAACCAGTGGGTAGTCGTCAGCCGCGCCGCCTTCAAAGGCTTCGCCGTCGACTTTGCCCAGGAAGTCGATGACAACCTGATCGCCATCCTCAGAAGCCGCGGCTTCGTCGCGGGCTTCGAATTCCTGGGCGTTCTGGGCCAGGTTTTCCAGCGCTTCGGTGACGGCTTCGTCTTCGGCCTTCACAACCAGCTTTTCAAGGGTAACACCGGACAGGTCGACTTCTGGGATCTCTGGCAGTGCTTCATAAGACATGTCGACATTGACGTCGTCGCCTTCGGTCCAGTCTTCATTGGTCATTTTGACGTCGGGCTGCATCGCAGGACGATCGCCGGACTTTTCAAAGTGCTCGTTCATGGCGCCATCGATGGCTTCCTGCATCGCTTCGCCAATCATGCGCTGGCCGAACTGCTTTTTCAGCAGAGCCATTGGCACTTTACCCTTACGGAAACCTTTCATTTCGATTTCCGGCTGGGCTTCTGTCAGCTTTTCATTGACCTTGGCGTCCAGTTCGGCCGCCGTGACCGTGATGGCGTAGCCGCGTTTCAGACCTTCGTTCAGCGTCTCGGTGACCTGCATGTTGTACCCCATAGAGATTCGGGGCGCGCGCGCAGGCACCGCCCCCAGACAATTTGAGGCCTTCTATTGTTACTGGCGACGCGGTGCAAGAGCCATTGCCTCTTTCCCCCTCTCAAAGCTGCAATTCCGTGGCATTTTTTGGATCAATCGCAAAAAAGCACGCCCCCAAACAGGGGACGTGCTTCTTGTTTTGAAAACCGAGGGGAAATCTGTCTTCAGAACTTCCAGCGGGCACCAGCCAGGATTACGTTTGCATCCTGATAGGTGGTCGCCGATGTGTCAGAGTAGGAGTAGTCACGGTAGGCCAGATAGGTTTCGAGATTGAAGCGATCAATCTTCTGGACCGCACCAATACCCCAGCTTTCCGAAGAATCGCCAGCGGAAACCAGGTCGGAGCCATCGTAGTAATCAACCGAGAAGGAAGTCTTGCCTGCTGCGATCAGGTTCGCCGAATAGCCCAGCTTTGCATAGGCATAGTTGCCAGAGATATCCCGGTCACCGCCCGCAATCGCCAGCGAAATGCCGGTGTCTTTGTGCAGCAGCGCAATCGAACCGGAAACGTCGCGACGGTCCTGTGTGCCGGTCTGTTCGGTCCAGGCTGCGCCCAGACCCGCATCCAGAGCAAAGGCGCCCAGATCGTCGTTGCTGAAACGCACGGCAACGTCATAGGTTTCGCGGTCGTTATTGGTGGCCAGAATATCGGTCCCGAAAGACGCCGAGAAGGTGAAGCCGGCGTAGTTTTTGCTGTCGTAGCGAACACGACCCAGGCGGCTGCCGTCGATATCGGTGAAGGCGTCGCCCACGGTCACACCGCTCAGCGCGCCAGTGCCATCACGGAAGAAGAAGCCGCCGCCGATGTCTGGAACCGAGTTGCTGGCTGCCAGGCCAGTGCCGGAGAAGTCGGCGCCGGTGATGCCGTCGGTTGCCATCGAACCCTGACCAGCCGAGAAGGTGCCATAGTTGGCCGTTTCAAACTGCAGGTCGATATGGCGCAGGTTGGTCCGGCTCCAGCTGGTTACATCCCCCTTACTGTTCTGGTTGGTGCCATCGGAGGAGCGAAAGCTGAAGGCGGTTTCAAAGTTGAACCGCAGGGTGTTCTGACCAAAGGCCTGCTCAACCCAGAAACCGATCCGGGAGTTCGACGAGGAGTTGTCGACCAGGCGGTTGTAGTCATCGACGCCATCGTCGAAGGACTGGAAGGATGGGTTAAACTGACCATACCAACGGAAGCTGCCGCCGTTGTCATTGGTGTAGGTGGGGCCCGCAAGTGCCGGGGCTGCCAGCAAAGCGACGGCAACCGCCGCGCTGCTGCGCAATACAAGTATGGTGCTCATGGATCTGAGTCTCCTGATTGAACTTTGGTGGCCCGTATTCCCCCCATCCCAGGGATCCGTTCCGCGCTTGTCTTATAACAATCAGATTTTTTGGCGCGCAGTCTTGAAAACCGAGCCGCGTCTCCATTGCGGAAATATCGGCAAAAACGTGCTCTGTTTTCAACATCATCAGCAAAATTTAGTAACGGTGACTAATACTTAAGTGAAGTAGATCACGTAACGCCTGCACTCAGATCAAAGCAGCTTTGCGCTCAGCGAAACTCACTAGAGAGTGAACAATTTTTTGCCGATTGTGGATTCGCTTTTTCCGGGGGGAATGCCAAGAATGCGGCTCTTTCACATGCGACCCAGCTTAACTTTGGCAGGTCCGTTGCAAATGTTTCAGCTGCCCTCCAGCACCGGCTGATCCAGAATCGAGGCCACCGTCGCTAGCCTGGCATTGGCACAGGAACGCCCCTGCACCTCTGCGAGAATAGCCTTGGCCAAGGCCCCCTCGGTGCGTGGCAACGGCCCCTGATAGCCGACGCAAGGCCGCAACAGGTCAGCAGGCAGGCTCACAGGGGGTTGAAGGGCGCTCGGGTGGGATTGGGTACAGGCGCTCAGCAGTATGGCCAAGCAGAGGTGACAAAGGCGCATTCTGGCCCTCCATCTGTTGCAGTTCATTTTGAACTTCGGCCCAGCGCCGCGCCTCCCGTTCAATCCGGGCCAAATGCGCACGATGAAGGCGCGCGGCCTCTTCAACCTGCTCCAAGGCGATCTGCACCCCAGCCAGTTGTTCCTGGGCCTGTTTCAGTTCGACGCCCAATCGCGCCCGATCCTCTACAAGCCGCATCCCCCAATAGACAACAACGGTCAGCCCGAGTCCGGCCATCAGAAGCGGCGAATGGCGCAACAGCCGCAGCACAATCATCTGCTGTCCCGCAAAGCTTGTTGGCACATCTCCATCTCAGAGATTCGGCGCCGGGTCAGGCCGTGCCAAACACGCCCGCCTGCCCTGTTCCAGCGTTTCAGCTCTGTGCAGGCTCCGGCCAGATCTCCGGCATTGGCACGGCGCACCAAGGTCGACTGGCAGGCAGCCGAGGCCCCGACGTTATAGGTCCAGGATACAAGGGCAATTTTCATCCCCAAAGGAACGGAAACCGCCAAGCACTGATCAAGCGCAGCCTCATAGACCAAGATCTCGGCTGCCAGCATCTCGTCGCATTCGGCCTTGCTGTATTGATCCCCAGGGGAAACCTGTTTGGTCTGCCCATAGCAGACGGTCCAGACCCCAATCACATCGCGATAAGCCTCCTGCCGCAACCCTTCCCAGCCACCGATAAAGGCCAGCGCGGTCGAAAGCGCAATGCCACTTCCAGCGATCAGCCCCAGACTGCGGTTCCTCAGGGCCCCCTCCTCGTCGCGGCGAAATGGACCGGGCGGCCTCAGCCCCAACTGCATGATCACCCGGGCCGGAATGGCCAGCGTTTGAAACAGGGCCGAGGCAGCGGCAAAAGCAACCGGAGACCAGCCAAGGCTGTGCGGATTAAAAGTGGCGAAGAAAAAACCAAGCAACGCCAGAAGGCTGGCAAAAAGAAACCACAGGCTGACAGCCCGGGTGAGCACTGTTTTCCAGTTTGGGATCAGCCTCATCTTTGGTCTCCACAAATCGCCAGGGGTCTGAGGTCTGGCAATCTATGCGGTGGCGTTTGAGAAGTCGTAGGCCCTGCGCACGCTGGTGCAACGCACCCGCTTCTAGACACAGGAGAGGCGGGGTCGCAGCTTGCTCTTGGGGTGGGAGGCTAAGAGGTTGCCCCCGAAGAAATGGGATGGCCGAGGCAATAGGTGAAACCCGCCCCAGCCGCTTTTCGAAGAATATGCTAGGCTTTGGTGCAGTCTGCCAAAGCCTCCTGCAAAACAGACAGAACTGCGGTTTCGGGCACATCTGCGGTCACAAAGGCCTCGCCAAGACTACGGGCCAGAATAAAGCGCAACTGCCCATCCACCACCTTTTTGTCCTGTCCCATCAGCGCCAGCAAGGCTTCGGCATCAGGCAGCGCGCCGGGGATATCCGACAGATCCGTTTTCATACCCATGTCTTTTAAATGTGCACGCACCCGGCTAGGATCTTCCTGACTACACAGCCCTAGACGGGCCGACAGTTCAAAGGCCAGCGCGCAGCCAATGGCAACGCCCTCCCCATGCAGCAGCCGGTCGGAATACCCGGTCGCGGCCTCCAGCGCATGACCAAAGGTATGGCCAAGGTTCAGCAGGGCCCGGTCGCCCTGCTCGGTCTCGTCGCGCACCACGATATCGGCCTTCATCTGCACCGATCGCGTCACCGCCTCGACGCGGGCCTCCATGTCGCCAGAGGCAAGCTTGGGTCCCATCTTTTCCAGCCAGGCAAAGAAATCAGCGTCGCCCAGCATTCCGTATTTCACCACTTCGCCGTAGCCCGCTAGGAAATCCCGCGCCGTCAGCGTGCCTAGGACTTCGGTATCTGCCAGCACCAATGTCGGCTGATGAAAGGCGCCAATCAGGTTTTTGCCCTGGGGCGCATTGATGCCGGTCTTTCCCCCAACCGAACTGTCCACCTGGGCCAACAGCGAGGTGGGGATTTGCACAAAGCGGACACCACGACGCAGGACCGAGGCAGCAAAACCAACCAGATCGCCAATCACGCCACCACCAAAGGCCACCACCACGTCATTGCGTTCGACCTTCTGCTCCAGCAGCCATTCGACGGTGCGGGTGAACTGTGGCCAACCCTTGGTGCTTTCACCAGCTGGCAGGGCCAGCGAGACCATATCGATCCCTTCCGCCTCCAGCCCCTGGCGCAGGGTCTCCAGATGCAGCTGCGCAACGGTTTCATCTGTCACCACCGCCAGACGTGGGCGTTTCAGGAAGGGCGCAATCCGGGCCCCTGCGCTTTGCAACAGCCCAGGCCCGATCACCACATCATAGGCCCGCCCCTCAAGCGGAACATGTACGATACGTTCCATTTCAGCTCTCCAATACATCAGGGCGAGACCGCAAGGCCTCCAGCACCCGGTCTACCATTTGTTCGATTGTCGCCTGGCCATCAGACGCCACGGTCAGATCCGCCTTGGCATAGAGCGGCACCCGGGCGGCATAGAGCTCTGCCAGAGTGGCCCGGGGGTCGGGAGTTCTCAGCAGAGGGCGGGTATCGCGGTGGCGCACCCGGTTCCACAGCACCTCAAGATCGGCCTGCAGCCAGATTGACGCGCCATTGCGCGTGATGGTCTCCCGGTTTTCCGCGGCCAGAAAGGCGCCGCCACCGGTGGAGAGAACGCCACATTCCTCGGTCAACAAGCGTGAGATCACCTGACGCTCCTTCAGCCGAAAGAAATCCTCGCCATCGCGGGCAAAGATCTCAGGGATCGACATATTGGCCGCCGCTTCGATCTCGTGGTCGCTGTCCAGAAAGGGCACCTGCAGCCGGGCCGCAAGCGCACGTCCCACGGCGGTCTTTCCCGCGCCCATCATCCCCACCATCACAATGGTCTTTTTCAGCAGCCCAGGCCTCGGAAGTGAGGTGTCAACCTCGGTTATTTGCTCTTTTTCGCTCATTCTTCAGTGAATGACGTGATATTGCAAAAAAGGCCATATATAACTTGAGCAAAATACAAAGAAGCAGGCAGCGGGTGCGCAATGGTGCGATTGATCAAATATCTACTTATCTTTGGAGTTCTGGCAGTGCTGGCGCTGGTGGCCTATGCCTATATCGGTCCCTGGTTCGGCGCCGATTTCAGCATGCCCCTGCAGGAAATTCGAAAACCGGTTGTGCTAGATGCAAATTAGACGCGGCCAAAGGACCAGCCTGCGGGCGGGCATTTCCGCCCTTCTTTTCAGCGCTCTATGCGCCAGTCCTGGCCTGGCGCAGGCCCCTTTGACGGTCATTGACTGGCTTGGTCAACCCGACAGCGCGCCAGCTCTGCCCAGCACCGTTTTGCTGGAACCGCCCGTCACCGGCAGTGCGGCTCACCCTCAGATCACGGTGACGCCACTGCAGGCCCTGTTGCCCCCCATTGGTCTGGTTGCCCCCGCGGTGACCGGTCTGCCGGTAGATCTGTGGCGCGGCAGCGACCCGGCAGATATTGCCGAACTCATCCGCTCTGTCTCGGTTCAGGGCAATCCGGCAATGCAATCGCTGCTCTTTACGCTGCTCATGTCTGAAAGCCGACCGCTGAAAGCCAAGGGAGATGTCATTCTACTGGCCCGCCTGGACCGGCTGATCACGCTCGGGGCCTCGGATCCGGCCCAGGCTCTGATCGAACAGGCCGGCCCCTCTATGACCCCTGCCCGGTTTGGCCGTTGGTTCTACACCACGTTGCTCAGCGGTGACGAAGACCGTGCCTGTGCGGCCCTGATTGCGGCCCCCTATCTTGCGCCCGATTATCGCGCCCGTATCTTTTGTAACGCCCGCCGAGGCGATTGGCCGACCGCCGCTCTGATGCTCGAATCAGCCCATGCGCTCGAACTGCTGCCAAAGGCGCAGCTTGATCTGCTCGACCGGTTCCTGAACCCGGACATTTTTGAACTGGCGCCGCCGCTTCCCCTGCCCATCAAACCCGATGCTTTGACCTTCCGCCTGTATGAAGCCATTGGTGAGCGCCTGCCCACCGCGCCGCTGCCCCGCGCCTTTGCCGCCGCCGACCTGCGTGACGTGGCAGGCTGGAAGGCCCAGTTGGAAGCAGCCGAACGCCTGACCCGCGCCGGAGCCTTGAATCCCAACCAACTCCTGGGGCTCTATACCGATCGCAGCCCAGCCGCCTCGGGCGGAATCTGGGACCGCGTCGCGGCCCTGCAACACTTTGAGGCGGCTCTAAAAAGCGCCAATAGCGCAGAGGTGGCCAGTGCCTTGCCTGCGGTCTGGATGGCGATGCAGCAGGCGGGGCTTGAAATTGGATTTTCCGATCTGTTTTCGGCCCAATTGGCCCGCTTTAACCTGTCCGGTGCGGCAGCTGAGCTGTCTTGGCGCATTCGGCTCTTGGCGCCCAGCTATGAGATTGCCTCCTATAACCCTCCCAGCGACAGCCTGGAAAACGGTTTTCTTGCCGCCCTGGCTCAGGGCACACCGGGCGCGCCTGGCAGCAATACAAAGGAAGGGCACCAAAGCGAGGCAACCTCTGACGCCGAGCCCCAGGCCGAGAGTGGAGCTGAGACCGCCGACGTCGGTGCTCTGGCCGCAGTCTCTGTACAGCTCCAGGGCTACACGCCGTTGATGAAGTCCATCGTTCAGGGCTTTGAAGATGGCGCAGAAGTGCCTGAAAAAATTCGCAGGCTGCTGGACAACGGTCAGCTGGGGGAAGCCATATTGCGCACTATGGAACTGTTTGCCCGGGGCGCGCAGGGCAATCTTGGCGATCTCAGCAAATCCCTGGCCGCCTTGCGCGCTGTGGGTCTGGAAGACACCGCCAGACGGGCCACCCTGCAATTGATGTTGCTGGAGCGTGGCTGAATGACCGGCCCCCGCGATGATCTGCAATGGATCTCTACCTTTCTGGAGGCGCAGGCTGCCGAAGCCGGGGCGGCGCGCAATACCCTGTTGGCCTATGGGCGGGATCTAAAAGATGTTGCGGGTTGGCTGGCCTATCGCAACACGGGCTTTGAGGCAGCGACGCGGGCCGATATCGAGGCCTATCTCATCAGCTGTGACGCCGAGGGCCTGTCCCGTGCCACCCGCGCCCGTCGCCTATCAGCCATTCGTCAGCTCTATCAATTTGCTTTTGAAGAAGGGTGGCGGGCAGAGAACCCCGCCATCCAGATCAAGGGACCAGGCCGGGCCAAGACCCTGCCAAAAACCCTGGAGGTGATCGAGGTTGACCGTCTGCTTGAGGCAGCCCGCCAAACCGGGCGCACTCAGGCAGATCGGCTACGCAACACCTGCCTGATGGAGCTGCTCTATGCCACTGGCATGCGGGTGAGCGAGCTGATGTCGCTGCCGGTTGGGTCTGCGCGGGGTGATCCCAATATGCTGCTGGTTCTGGGCAAGGGCGGTAAGGAACGCATGGTTCCACTGTCTCCGCCCGCCCGCGAAGCGCTGCGGGTCTGGTTGCAGATCCGTGATGAAGTCCAAGAGACACAGCAGGCCAAAGGCCAAACGGGGTCCAAATTCCTGTTCCCTTCCCGTGGCAAGGACGGCCATCTAACCCGTCATTGGTTCTATCTGCTGATCAAGGATCTGGCCGCAAAGGCAGGCGTGGATCCCAGCAAGGTGACACCGCATACCCTACGCCATGCCTTTGCTACCCATTTGCTGGCCAATGGGGCCGATCTGCGCGCCATTCAGGCGCTGCTGGGGCATGCCGATATTGCCACAACAGAGATCTACACCCATGTGCTGGATGCCCGCCTCAGCGAACTGGTGCTCGAGCACCACCCGTTGTCCCGCCCCGGAGAGGCCCGCCAGAGCCTGAAAAAGGACGACCCAGGCAAAGCCGACTAGAGCCCCGTCGCCCCCCCTATCGCGGATCCTGCGCGCAACCACTCTTGTCTGGCGGCACCTCGCAGCCCATAACCTATAACAACACAAACTGAACTTGGACCTAGCATGGATACCGCTCAAACCATTATGGACAGCGCCTTCTGGATTTCGGCAGGGGCAATTTTGCTGCTCCTGGTCCTTTCTGCCTTTTTCTCCGGCTCCGAAACGGCGCTGACGGCGGCCTCGCGCGGCAAGCTGCGCACCCAGGCCGACAAAGGATCGCGCGGCGCGCAGCGTGCGCTGGATGTGACCGAAGACAGCGAGCGGCTGATCGGCTCGGTCCTGCTGGGCAACAACCTGGTGAATATTCTCGCCACCTCGCTGGCCACCGCGCTGTTGACCCGCACCTTTGGCGAGGGCGGTGTCGCATTTGCCACTCTGGTCATGACCCTGCTGGTGCTGATCTTTGCTGAAGTTCTGCCAAAGACCTATGCCATTTCCAATGCCGAGAAAGCCGCCTCGGCGGTGGCCCCGATTATTGGCGTTCTGGTGACCATTCTGGCCCCGATCGTGGCTGCTGTGCGCTTTCTGGTGCGCGGCATCCTGCGTCTCTTTGGGGTCAAGATCGACCCCGACAGCCACATCATGGCGATGCGCGAAGAGATCGCTGGTGCGCTCCATCTGGGTCACTCCGAAGGCGTGGTGGAAAAAGAAGACCGCGACCGTATTCTCGGCGCGCTGGACCTGTCGGATCGTTTTGTCGAAGAGATCATGTTGCACCGCTCTCATATCCAGATGATCGACGCCGATGCCGCGCCTGCGGATATTCTAGAGCAATGCCTGACCTCGCCCCATACCCGCCTGCCGGTCTTCAAGGATGAGCCCGAAAACATCATCGGCATTGTCCATGCCAAGGATCTGCTGCGCGAAATGTATGCGCAGATCGGCGGTCCCGAAGGCGATGCCAGCGCCCTGGCCAAGTTTGAGATCACCACGGTGGCCAAGCCGCCCTACTTTGTACCGGAAACCACCACGCTGGATGACCAGATGCGCCAGTTCCTACGGATGCGCAGCCATTTTGCTCTGGTGGTGGATGAATACGGAGCGCTGCAGGGGCTGATCACGCTGGAAGACATCCTGGAGGAAATTGTTGGTGAAATCACCGATGAGTTTGACCCCGCCGAACAATCCCTGGTCAAAAAGGATTCGGACGGAAACTATGCCGTTGAAGGCGCCACCACCATTCGGGATCTGAATCGCGCCACCGACTGGAACCTCCCCGATGAAGAGGCCAATACCATTGCCGGGCTGGTCATCCATGAGGCCCAGATGATCCCAACCACGGGTCAGGTTTTCTCTTTCCATGGGTTCCGCTTTGAGGTGACTGCCCGTGAAGGCAACCGCATCACCTCTTTCAAAATCCGCCCCCTGACATGAGCCGTGCCTATGCATGGTTCGACCAGATCGTTCTGGACCTGTTGCGGCAGCTGCGCTGGAGCTTCCTGCCGCCGCTTCTAATCTATTTTGCCTACGGGGTTCAGGGCATTACCTCGGTAGTGGGCACCTTCTTTGTGAAGGAATACCTGGATCTTGAGGCCGCCTTTCTCGCCGGGCTTGCCTTTTGGGTCGGCCTTCCCTGGGCGCTGAAAATGCCTCTGGGACATCTGGTCGATCTGATCTGGCGGTGGAAGTATCTGCTGATCCTATTGGGGGCCGCGCTGATGGCCGCAAGCTATGGGATCGTGGCTGGCCTGTTGATCCAGCCTGATATGATGGTGCAGATCATGCCAGCCAACAGCTGGTATGTGACCGCCGCACTGCTGGCCCCCTGCGGGTTTGTGCTGCAGGATGTGGTGGCGGATGCCATGTCGGTCGAGGCCATTCCGCACGTCAAGCCAGATGGCAGTGCCCATAGCGACGCTGAAAACCGCACCATGCACACCACCATGCAGACACTGGGGCGGATCACTCTGATTGGCGGCTTCAGCACCGCAGCTGCGCTGAATGTCTGGTTGTTTGAGGGGGCCGAGGCCCTGGCCCAGCCGGAGAAAGGCGCGCTTTATGCCTATGTCTACCTGTTGGCCTTGATGGTGCCCCTACTTTCGCTCACCGGGATTGCCGTAGCTCTGCTGCAACGCCTGCAGATGGGCAACAGCCTGCGCCGGAGGGGGCTCAGCCCTGTCGAGATTCAACAGCGCCTGACCCCTCCCCGGGATCCGGTGAGGGTGAACTGGTGGTATTTCATCGGCGGCGGTGCTTTTGTGGCGCTCTCACTCAGCGTCGGGCTCAGCGATATGGCCCAGGCGCAAGAGCTTGTCTTTGGCGGCTCCATGCTCATCGTGGTGATGCTGATGCGGCAGCTGATCAAATCCCTGACCAAAGAGCAGGCCCGTGCGCTGATCGGCACCGCCATCATCATCTTTACCTATCGCGCAACCCCATTGAATGGCGCTGCTGCCACCTGGTTTGAAATCGACGCGCTAGGGTTTGATCAGCAGTTCCTGTCGGTGCTGTCGCTAATTTCCTCTCTGCTCACGCTGTTGGGCATGGTCGTGCTGCGCCCGCTGATAGCCAATAACACCATCGCTTGGATCATCACCTTCTTGGCCCTGACCGAAGCCCTGCTCAGCCTGCCCAACATCGGACTTTACTACGGTTTGCACAACTGGACAGCGCCGCTGACAGGGGGGCTGGTGGATGCACGCTTTATTGCCCTGGTGGATACGGCAGTGGAATCCCCCCTTGGCCAGGTCGCGATGATCCCCATGCTGGCCTGGATCGCTCGCAATGCGCCCAACAACCTCAAAGCCACTTTCTTTGCGGTCATGGCCTCCTTTACCAATCTGGCGCTTTCCGCCTCCAGCCTGGGAACAAAATACCTCAACCAGGTCTTTGTCGTCACCCGCGAAGTCACGGATGCCAGTGGCCAAGTCACCACCCCTGCCGACTACAGCTCCCTTGGGGCTCTATTGATCACTGTCGCCGTGCTGAAACTGGCCCTGCCACTTGTAACGATCCTCCTGGTCCAGATCAGCCCGTTGCGCAGCGCCGACTAGCCAGCTTTCGGGCAAAAACCGCCCGACAATCCGCAGATTGCAGCCGTCAAATGCCAGAAGGCGACGGCCAATGTCGCTTTTTCACTGGACTACTGTTCACTTCTGTCCAGAATAAAGAAAACGCATTCAGGGAGAAGCCTCATGAAGACCACAACCCGTGTGGCCGTGATCGGCGGCGGTGTCGTCGGCTGTTCGGTCCTTTACCACCTGACCAAGCTCGGCTGGTCTGATGTGATGTTGTTGGAGCGCTCCGAGCTCACTTCCGGCTCCACCTGGCACGCAGCCGGCGGGTTCCATACCCTCAACGGCGACACCAATATGGCGGCGCTGCAGGGCTATACCATCAAGCTCTACCGCGAGCTGGAAGAGATCACCGGCATGTCCTGCGGGCTGCACCATGTCGGTGGCGTCACTCTGGCCGACAACAAGGAACGCTTTGACATGCTCAAGGCGGAGCGCGCCAAGCACCGTTTCATGGGGCTGGAGACCGAAATCGTCTCCCCCGAAGAGATCAAGAAGATCGCGCCAGTGACCAATATCGACGGCATTGTCGGCGGGCTATACGATCCGCTGGATGGTCATCTGGACCCCTCCGGCACCACCCACGCCTATGCAAAGGCGGCCCGCTTGGGGGGCGCCACGATTGAGACCCACACCAAGGTGCTTGAGACCAACCAGCGCCCCGATGGCAGTTGGGATGTTGTGACAAATAAGGGCACTATCCACGCTGAACATATCGTCAATGCCGGCGGGCTCTGGGCGCGCGAAGTTGGTGCGATGGCCGGGATCTATTTCCCTCTGCATCCGATGGAGCACCAGTACATCGTCACCGATGAGGTGCCGATGATTGCCGAAATCATCGACGCAGGCGGCGAGCATCCGCATGTGATGGATCCGGCGGGCGAAAGCTACCTGCGCCAAGAGGGACGTGGGCTCTGCATCGGCTTTTATGAGCAGCCCTGCAAACCCTGGGCGGTCAAAGGCACGCCCTGGGATTTTGGCCATGAGCTTCTGGGCGACGACTTTGACAAGATCGAAGACTCCATTGATTTTGCTTACAAACGCTTCCCCGCCCTGGAGGCCGCAGGGGTGAAATCGGTGATCCATGGTCCCTTCACCTTTGCCCCCGATGGCAACCCGCTGGTAGGGCCCGTTCCGGGGATGCGCAACTATTGGTCCGCCTGCGGCGTTATGGCGGGCTTCAGCCAGGGCGGCGGCGTGGGCCTGATGCTGGCGCAATGGATGATTGAGGGCGAGCCTGAGCGCGACACCATGGCGCTGGACTGCGCCCGCTACGGCGATTGGATCACCCCCGGCTATACCCTGCCCAAGGTCATCGAAAACTACCAGACGCGCTTCTCGGTCTCCTACCCCAACGAAGAACTCCCCGCCGCGCGCCCCTTCCGCACCACACCGATGTATGATGTTTTTGACAAAATGGGCGCTGTTTGGGGCCAACAATATGGGCTGGAGGTGCCAAACTATTTTGCCAAAGGAGATGAGCCGCGCTACGAGACCCCCTCCTTCCGCCGCTCCAACGCCTTTGAAGCCACCGCCCGCGAAGTCCAAGCGGTCCGCAACGGGGTTGGTATCAACGAGGTGCATAATTTTGGCAAATACCGGATCACAGGCGCAGGGGCGCGCGCCTGGCTGGACCGTATCATGGCAGGTCGGATCCCTCAGCCAGGACGGATCAGCCTCACACCGATGCTCTCGCCCAAAGGCCGCCTGATTGGCGACTTCACCGTCTCCTGCCTCAGCGAGGAAGAGTTTCAGCTCACCGCCTCTTACGGAGCTCAGGCCTACCATATGCGCTGGTTCCTTCAGCACCAGAACCCCGGGGTGGGGATCGAGAATATCTCCGACAGGCTGAATGGCTTCCAGATTGCCGGCCCCAGGGCCGCAGAGGTCTTGCAGGCCTGCACCCTCCAAGATGTCTCTCAGATGCGGTTTATGGATGTGCGACGCATGACCGTGGGCATGGTCGATTGCCTGGTACAACGGGTGAGCTACACTGGAGATCTTGGTTATGAGATCTACTGCGACCTGCCCAGCCAGCGCGCGCTGTGGGATACTTTGTGGCAGGCGGGCCAGCCCCATGGCATGATGCCCTTTGGCATGCGGGCGATGATGTCGCTGCGACTGGATAAGTTCTTTGGCTCCTGGATGAACGAGTTCTCGCCAGATTACACCGCGGCAGAAACCGGCCTGGACCGATTTATCTCCTTCAAGAAAAACACCAATTTCATTGGTCGATCCGCTGCAGAGGCTGAGCGCGCACAGGGCACAGCCCGTAAACTCTGCGCCTTTGAAGTCGCGGCAACAGATGCCGATGTGGTCGCCTATGAGCCCATTTCGATCAACGGAGAGGTCGTCGGCTTCTGCACCTCAGGCGGCTACTCCCACCATGCGCAGAAATCCATCGCCCTTGGCTTTGTTCCCACTCAGAAGGCCCAGCCAGGGTTGGAGGTCGAGATCGAGATCCTCGGTGAGATGCATAAGGCGCGACTGATCACAGAGCCCCTGTTTGACGCCGAGGGCACCCGCATGCGCGGCTAACCCCTCCCGGTATTTTCAACGCCCCACTCCTGTTTGGGGCGTTGCCCTTTCTTAAACAAGTCAGCCTTTTGCTATCGCCGCCGTTTTTCACTGGCCTTCCCCTATCATCTTTCCCAAAATATTCCCGCCGGAGGCATCTACCTTCTCCAATTCTCGACGCGGGAGCCTTTCATGAGCAACATGGCAATACTTCTCCTCGCGGCCGGCGCGTCTTCGCGCATGAAAGGACGTGATAAGCTGATGGAACCGGTCCAGGGAATGCCCCTGCTAAATCTGATCTGCCGCCGTGCTTCGCAGACAGGGTTGCCCTGCTATGTAACAGTTCCCACACTCGACCACCCAAGAGTTTCTGCCACGGGCACCGCCCGGGTGGTCGCAGTACCAGATGCCTCCGAAGGCATGTCGGCTTCAATCCGGGCCGGGGTTCGCGCCCTTGAAGAGAACATAGAAGCTGTGATGATCCTGCCCTGTGACATGCCAGAGCTGCAGACAGAAGATTTTTCAACCCTGGCAAACCGTTTTCGCGGGGCTGCCAGCCCGGTTCTGCGCGCCACCTCCAGCGACGGCACCCCAGGGCATCCCGTCCTTTTCCCCCGACGCTGTTTCGCGGAACTCAGCCAGATCACCGGCGATCAGGGCGCCCGCATCCTGCTGCGGGATCAGGAGGTAGAGCTGATTGCCCTGCCCGGCCAAAGAGCTCTGACAGACCTGGACACCCCTGAGGCCTGGGCGCGTTGGCGCGCAAACCAGTAACTCCTGCCTGACGTCTAAATCCTGCCTGACGTCACAGTCAAAAAAGCGCCTATGGAATCAAAAACCGGGCGGAGCCGCTAGGGATCCGCCCGGTTGTTATTCATTCTATCGCCGCCCTTAATGACAAATGACAACGGCCATTCACCCGGTCTCGGGATCAATGCACCAGCAGGCGCGCCTCATGACGTTTCAGCGACCGGCGGGCAGAGCTATAGGCTTCGCGGCCTTGCTCATTCTTCAGCTCAGGGAAGATCTCATAGACCTCGTTGCGCTGTGCATTGTCCAGGCCACGCAGGGACTGATCGCCGGGCTGAAAGCTTTCCGTCCAGGCCCCATCCGACAGCACGACCTCGTGTTGGTCGAACATAAAGTGAATATAGGTGACCGAGCTGGTCTCCACAGCATCCACTCCGGCCAGACCAGTCAGATGTTTGGCGGCAACCAGGACTTCGCGATCTTCAAAATAGAGCGCGGTCTTGTCATTGGCCACCAGCACCCGGTGATTGGGGCTGACCATCATGTCACGTTCGGGCAGACCATTGCCCAGGGCGCCTTCGCGGATCAGGATCGGCTGCAGGTGTTCTGCGGCCTTCAGATCTGCCGTGGCCAGGCTGCGTTTGCCCAACCAGCGGATCGACTGGATACCATTGTCACGGGTGATGATCCGATCGCCAACAGCCAGATCTTCGACGCGGCGCTCCCCCTCGGGTGTGGCAATCAGCGTCCCAGGCGTAAAGCAGGGCACGATGACGTTTTCGATTTCGAAGAAATCAGCCGTGCCAGTGACCGCCCCAGTGGAGTCCAGGAAGGTAACAGTCCCGTTCTCCGGATTGGTGCTGTCATATTCGACTTCAAGGGTCCCGCCAGGGTTCTGTTCCTCAGCAACGCCGCGCAGATCCAGCACGTCAATATCGCTGTCGTCGTCATCTTCGCCGCCATAGACGGTATCATTCTGGCTGATCCCGGTGATGGTGTCGGACCCCGTTCCGCCCAGAGCAAAATCGGTGCCATCGCCTGCGCCCAGGTCGATCTCATCCAGGCCTGCGCCGCCGTCGAGCTCATCATCGCCTTGGCCACCCAGAAGCGTGTCGTCGCCCTCGCCGCCCGTTACGGTATCGTCATCGATGCCCGCATCGATCATGTCATTGCCACTGCCACCCGACAGCAGATCGTCGTCATCCTGACCATAGATCACATCGTCGCCGGCGCCGCCGTCGATGGTGTCCATACCATTGGTTGGATCTGGATCCACCGGGCGACCGTCCGAACCATCGTCGGTGATGTTGAGCCCATCCGGGAAGATTGGATCCAGACCGCCATAGATGGTATCGGCACCTTCGCCGCCCATCAGGCTGTCAGAGCCCTCACCCCCAGTGATCACATCGTCCTCAGTACCGCCGTCGATGGTATCGTCATCGATGCCGCCATCGATGGTATCCGACCCGGCACCACCAGTGATCAGATCGTTGTCGTCGCCGGTGAGAATGACATCATTGCCCGCCCCGCCATCCACGGTGTCCCGGTCATCCAACGGATCTGCATCTGCAGGCACCGCTGGAATGGAGGGTGTGGTTCCATCATATCCGGGGAAGCCGCGATCGGGCAGCGGCACCGCAGCATCCGAGGAGGTATCGATGACATCATCACCCTCGCCGCCTTCGACACTGTCAGAGCCATCACCACCGTCAATAGTATCGTCTCCGTCCCCGCCTTCGATGGTGTCATCACCTCCGCCACCGATCAGCGAGTCCTCGCCATCGCCACCATCAATGATGTCGTCCCCTTCGCCACCATCAATGGTGTCGTCCCCAGGGATGCTGGTTACCGGAGTGCCCAATGCGTCAAAGAAAACATCGCTGACAATGACGCTGCTGTTAATTGCGCCATCCTGCGTATGGGTAATCACAATCGACGACACCGGGCCGGGAATTGTCACCAACATCGAGGTGTCAGGATTGTCATCGCTGGTAAAGATGTCGTCTTCCCGCGCCGAGGCCGTATCATAGCCCGACACCGCATCGGTGTCTTCCATGGTCAGGCCTGGGCCACCAGCCAGGTTCACCACAACCGGATTTCCGGCCGCGTCAAAGGCGGTGATGGTCACCGCGCTGTCGGCGTCAATGTCGCTCACTCGGAAAGAGACATCGCCAACCGGGTCCGAAAAATCTAACTGGTAATCGGCAGAGCTGCCATCAGAGCTGACATCGGCATTCAACCCGCTTGTCGGATCCGCCGCGATGCCACCGGTGTTGATATTGCCAACAAACTGGGGCACGTCGGAGAATTCAGTGGCCGTATCGCCCGAGCTGCTGGAAACCGAAAAATCAACGGTAACAGAGCCGGTGTCCTGCGAGAATCCACCGCTCAGATCGTCGCCTGCATCTACAGGATCGCCACCATCGGGATCGGGTGCGACGTCCCATTGGAACACCTCACGGGTACCACCACCGCCAACGCCGGGCACATCCGTGTCACCGGAGAGCACATCATCGCCAATGCCACCTGCCAGGCTGTCAGCACCGCCGCCGCCATGTACGGTATCGTCGCCTTCACCGGCGAGCACTGTATCATCGCCCGTGCCGGCGTTGACCAGGTCATCATCTTCGCCATCTGCCGGGTTGATTGCATCATCATTGTCGATGCGGTCACCTTCTGGATCGCCCAGATAAGAGGTGTCGATCAGATCATCTCCAGCCGTGCCTTCGACGATCCCGTCCAGACCACCACCATTCACTTCGACAACATTGGCGTCCAGCACGGCAACATAGTCGATGCCGCCATCAAAGGCGTTGCCTCCATCGCCATCAGCACCAATGACAAAGCTGTCTTCGCCATCAGCCGCCACATCCATGGTCATGCCAACAACATCGTCGCCAGTGGTGTAAGAGGTGCCCTGAGTTGTGTTCTCAACCACAAGCGTGACACCGCCCGGGCTCCAGCCGTAGGAGACGGTGACCACATCACCGGCGCTGAAGAACCCAGTACCGGTCTCAAAGGCCACTTCATTGCCGCCATCGGCATGGGTCAGCTGCACCACCCCATCTTCGGTGACGCGGACCACAAAATTCTCGCCATCTGAATCATCTTCCGCCTCCAGACCACGGCTGACAACGGTCTGATCGCCGACCCCCGGATATGAGTTGGCCTTGAAAGAGGTAATGAGCGTGCCAGTGGCGAGATCAAAGGGATCATCATTGTCGCCTGCCACGGTGAACTGGCTGCCGTCACCATTGCCCAGCATCCAACCGCCAGCATAAGAGGCGCCGCCGGATCCAACACCATCCTGAGCAATACCATCGCCAAGTCCGCTGTCATCTTGGGTATACCCATCGCGGAAATCCCAAAGACCAATCAGGTTGGCCGAATACGGGTTGTCAAAATTGTCAGCCATTTCGTTCTCCTCATCGGCCTAGGGCCGTTCAATCCGCCCCATAGAAAGAAGCGCCCAAAACCGAATTGTCAGATCTCTGCAAATGCCTCAGCGCAAAAGCAAAACCAAATCTCAATCGCCAAAGGAGGAAAAACACTGTCCCGCAGGTCGCACGTCTTGCATCAGCAACGGCACATCTGCACACGTTACGACAAAAGTCGGACAGGTCGGATCAAACAGAGACGCGGATGAAACGTAAGAGCAGCTCACGTTGCGCAGATATCAGGCAGCTGCGCCAAACCGTCTCCAGACAGACCAGAGAATGTGTTACCCCCCAAGGGCAAGTTAACGAATACCTGATGCAGATAGCTCAACAAAGCGAAAAAACTAATTGAAAGTTTAAGGAAACCGGATCAAAGCCCTGCTGCCCCGCGGTCTTTCCCCCTTTAAAGACAGGCATTTTTCGCTGATTGTTCACAATATGAACGCAATTTTTCCAGTGCCAAAGGATAGCCCGCAAACTTGGAAACAATATTGACCCCCTGCTGGTTTCCTTGTTTCCAAAGTGGCAACAGCCAGAGCGCCTGCAGCCCAGGAAAGCTCTGCTAGATCCGCACAGGTTTAGGCTGAAACCTCCAAAGGCAGCGGGATCAATATGGCGAAATGCGCCGGATTGTTTCTACTGGCACAACATGGCCCAAGAGAATCGCCCCAACCACGCTAAAGCTTTGGCGCGGCATTCCTTAACCAAGAAAGGTAGAACAACCAGGAAATGCGCCGGTCGCCACACTGGAGACAGCAGCAGATGGGCAAGTCAGGAAAAGAAATGTAATCTGCAAAAACCCGGTCGCTCTGGGCCCCTATTGCAGGCCCCCCGCCGTAGCAAAGGGCCGTCAACTACAACTGGACATCACACATACAATCGCTGCGCTATCCGAAAGTTCTTTTCTAAGGGTATATGGCGGAGAGACAGGGATTCGAACCCTGGAGACGGTCTCCCGCCTACACACTTTCCAGGCGTGCGCCTTCGACCACTCGGCCACCTCTCCGTTGGGCGGACTTTTGACCGATCAGAAAGGGAATTGCAAGGCCCGTTCTGACAAAAATCTCACCTTTTTCAAAACCTTTTTCAATCAATCAGATGCGAAGCATTTTTCGCCCTTGCCGCAGCTGTTTGTGACGCCTTAGCTTGGGGGGATCCGCAGCCTAGAAAACAAATCTCCAACCACGGATGTCCTGCTGACAGCTGCTGCCAATGCGCCCTCAGCGGTCCGCGTCAGCCTCGCCTTCCGGGTCATCACTTTGCAGATCATTTAGATCCGGGCGGATGCTTTCCGCCGCCGCCGGTTTTGCCCCGGCCTGAGCATCTACTGCCCCCTTTTGTCTTCCAGCCGCCAGAGCTTCGGGATTGCGGATCCAGAGATCCCGCTGAGCAAAGGGAATTTCGATCTCTTCGGCGGCAAAGCGCGCTGCGATCTCATAATTCAGATCGGATTTCACCGACAAAACCCAATTCACATCGCGCAGGATCGCGCGGATTTCAAAGTCGAGACTGTCAGCGCCAAAGCCCTGAAAGATCACGCTGGGCGCAGGTTTCAGCAGCACCATAGGATGGGATTGAGCGATCTCATGCAGGATCGCCTCCACCCGACGCGGATCAGTGCCATAGGCCACGCCGACGGGCACAATGACACGTCCAACCGTATTGCCGCGGGTATAGTTGGTGACCGTGCCGGTGATCAGATCCGAATTGGGCACGATGACATCACTGCGGTCGAATGTCTCGATCCGGGTGGAGCGCACCGAGATATCGCGGACATAGCCCATCAGCCCGCCCACTTCGATCCAGTCGCCTTTGGAAATCGGCCGCTCGACCAGCAGGATAATCCCGGAAACAAAGTTCGACACGATCGTTTGCAAGCCAAAACCAATCCCAACCGACAGCGCCCCCGCGACAATCGCCAGGGAGGACAGATCAAGACCCGCCATAGAGATGGCCACCAGCGCCGCCAGAAACACGCCGACATAGCCCAGACCCGATACGATGGCATTCTGCCCACCAGGGTCAATCTTGGTCTTTGGCAGGAAAGAGGTGCGGAGGGTGCTCTGCACAACCCGGGTCAAGCCATAGCCAATGGCAAAGATCACCACAAAACTGAGGAAAGCAACCGGCGAGATCTGAGTCTCGCCAATCTGAAAGCCCGCCAGAAATTTTGACCATAGCTCGGTCAGATCCGCCACGCGTGCACCCCAGATCAGCGCCAGAAGCGGCAGCGCAAGCAGGGACAGCAGGAAGCCAACCCCCACCAGCACCAGGGACTCCCGCGCCGCCTCTCCGCGCCCGGTCACAAATCCGAAGAGATCACCGGCGAAGCGCTGCACGACAAAAAGCGCCGCCAGCAGCAGCAATGTCATGACAGCGGGGTAAATCAGTGCTTCGGCTGCGTTGATGTATCCAACCGCCGCAAGAAGTGGCGCCACGTAGCCTAGGAAAAAGGCACCGCGCCGCACCACTTCAAACAACCGGTTGGCGCCGATCGCAATGCGCCTCTCCTGCTCGGGCTCCTGGTCCTCAGCCTCTGCAGCACTCTTTGTCAGCCCCACCTGCGCTAAACCGCCCCGCGCCACGCCAAGCCGGTTCAACCGATACAGAACCAGAGCCGCCGCAAGGATCAGTGGAAAGCTCAGCACCGCCTGGGTCTCCAGCGCGGTATCTTCCAGTTGGTAGAGCTGGCTCAAAATATCCTGGCACACCAGAATGACCGCCCAAAGGTCAATCATCAGACGGGCTTCGCCGCGACGCTGCACCATCACGGGCATCAGGCTGACTTCTCGGTTGGTTTTAAACAGCTGTTCCCCAAGCCAGTGAAAGGAGAACAAAATGAACGTCCAGGTCGGCAAATGGTCCAGCATTAGGGTGCCGCGCACCCCCAGAATCCCGGCAACATCCAAGGCGGTGGTCAGCAACAGGATACCAAGCAGCGGCAGAGCAACCTGCAACAAAGAGACAATAAAGGCCCAGACGCCAGTGCCCCGCGCCCCAAGCCCCCGCAGGTGGTCCCCCAGCCTTCGCGCCAGAGGGCGGCCACGTAGCAGCAAAAAACTGCCCAGAACAACCAGGACCAAGATCTCGGGAAGGCTGCCCCAGATTCTTTCGACCGTGGTATCGCTGGCGATCTTCGTTTTGGTTTCCAACCAAACAGTTCGCCCGGCCCAGGATAGGGCAGCAAAGGCATCCGGCCAGAGAGCCGGGTTCAACGGAGAGGGCGCGCGTTGCAACAGGTATTTTGTGCGCCGTTCGCGAATGATGCTATCGACTTCGCCAATCAGACCATTGGCCCTGCTAAAGGCCTCTTCCGCGATGATACGCGGCACTTTCAACTGGTTGAGCTGTAGGGTCAGGTGATTGCGCAGCTGGGCAATGTCAGCCGGCTCTGTCGCCCCATCTACAGGGGCCGCACCAAGAGCCGAAATCTGCCCCTGTAGGGTATTGATCCGCTGCTGGTTCTTGCTTTTTTCGGCCTGAAACTCCTGGCGGAACTCCGTCAGGTCCTGGCGCAGCTGCTCAAAGGCCGCGCTGGAGGCACGATTGCTGTCGATGGCCTGCTCGGCCCGCAGCGCCGTGCTGTGCCAATCGTCCAGATAGCTTTGCTGAACAGTGGCCTCCTGCGCCCTGATCTTGGTCGGCAACGCCAGCCCTGCCAGCGCAGCCAGGAGCCCCCATAGAGACAGGGCCGCGATCAGGCGAATACGAGCCGCCCGAGGCCACAGCGCTGCGGCCTCGGGTCGAAAACTGGCATCCTGCCTGAACGCGGAGGTCATACGTCCTCAAAAACGCCCGGAATGGAAGCGGGCGTATGGGTCATCCAGTCAGGCACCGGCAGGTCTTTTTCCCGCAGGAAATCAGGATTAAACAGTTTCGACTGATAGCGCGTGCCATAGTCACACAGGACTGTCACGATGGTATTGCCTGATCCCATCTCCTTGGCCATGCGCACGGCCCCTGCGATATTGATCGCCGAAGAACCGCCCAGCACCAGGCCTTCGTCATGCAGAAGATCAAAGACATAGGGCAGCGCCTCGCCATCCGAAATCTGGTAGTTAAAGTCAGGCTTGAGCCCTTCCAGGTTCTTGGTGATACGCACCTGGCCGATGCCTTCGGCAATGGAAGAGCCCTCCATGGCGATTTCGCCAGTGGTGTAATAGGAAAAGAGCCCTGCCCCCATCGGATCGGCCAAAGCAATCTTGACGCCCTTTGGTTGCAAAGCTTCGGCCACCCCCGCCAGAGTACCACCGGACCCAACCGCGCAGGTAAAGCCATCGACCTTGCCACCGGTCTGTTCCCAGATCTCCGGGCCGGTGGTTTCCACATGGGCCTGGCGGTTTGCGATATTGTCGAACTGATTGGCCCAAATTGCGCCATTTGGTTCGGTTTTGGCAAGTTCATTCGCAAGACGCTCGGAATAGCGTACAAAATTGTTCGGATTTCGATAGGGAGCTGCAGGAACCTGGACCAATTGAGCCCCGGCCAAACGCAGCATATCCTTCTTTTCTTCCGATTGGGTTTCCGGAATCACGATAACGGTTTTGAACCCCATCGACGCCCCCACCAGGGCGAGACCAATCCCGGTATTTCCGGCAGTGCCTTCGACGATTGTGCCGCCGGGCTTCAGATCTCCCCGCGCAATCGCATCCTTGATGATATAGAGCGCTGCACGGTCCTTGACCGATTGACCGGGGTTCATGAACTCGGCCTTGCCCAGAATTTCACATCCGGTCTCATCGCTGACGCGGTTCAGACGGATCAGAGGAGTGTGGCCAATGGCGTCGGCCAGATCGCGTGCAATGCGCATGGTATCCCTTTCGATCATTCCCCCAAGATGTAACCAAGGGGAGAGACCTCTACAAGGTGGGAAGCTGCGGTTAGCGCAGCTGTGAGCGCAGACGTTCCCGATGCCGGGCCAGCCAAAGCGCTGCAGTGATCAGCGGCATGTCCTGATAGCGATGTTCGTCAATCCCCTGCATCAGGGCATCAAAGCTCAGAATTTCGCTACGCAGATCCTCGTTCTCGCCCGCGACACCACCGCCGCCACGAATATCACCTAGGTCCGCAACCCCTACAAAAATATAAATAAATTCACCGGATGATCCACTATAAGGATAGCCCTGACTGACCTCTTCCAACCTGGAAATCGTCACCCCGGCCTCCTCCATCGCTTCGCGACGCGCCGCTTGTTCAGGGCTCTCACCCGGATCAATCAATCCGGCCACGGGCTCCCACATCCAAGGGCGTTTTTCACCAGCAATAAAGGTCGCCGCCCGGAATTGTTCCACCAAGAGCACCTCGTCTCGCTGCGGATCATAGGGCAGAACCACAGAAGCCCGCCCCACGAGCGCCACACCGCGATTGACCACCGGGCTCATGCTGCCGTCATAGCGACGGAAGCTTAGATCCATCTCCTCCATGGCAAAGAAGTTCACATAGGCCCGCTTGTGCGCCTTGATCGCGACATCACGTGCTAGATCATGCGCGGGGTCCTCGGATCGGGACTGCGCAGTCAGCCAGGCCGCAGCGCGACGACGGATCGAAGGGAACGACTTGCGCATATCTTCGGCAGAGACACGCCCCTGATAGGACATGACTTCCTCCGCAGCCCGCAGCGTCAAGGCCCCGGCTGCGGCGATCCAGGCCTCCAGATCCCACAGACCCCCTGCCTGCCATTGCCCTGGCGCCGGGAAATAGACCTGGGCCGCTGCGCTTTCTCCCTCGCTGAGCCTGACGGTTATCGGCTCCAATGCGTAGTCAAAGCCGCCTTCATAATAGTCCAGGGCTGCCAGATCCGCTTTGCTTAGGCCGCGCACCAAAAGTCCGGTGGCCGTCTCGCCCTCGGCCTGGGCGATCATCGGGAAAATCTGATCCTGAACCCCATAGATGGCATGGTCCGCCAGGGTGGCAATCGCGCAATCCAGCCCAGCGCCGCTGCGCCCCAGCACAAGTTCCAGCAGGGGCACATAGCGAAGTGTGCCGTAAAAAAACAGATCAACCACGTTTCTTAACCTATTGTTAGTATTGAATTCAGGACCAGCGCTTATGCGCGCCCTCGGCGATAAGTCCAGCCAGACATCCCCCCAGCACCAGTGGCAAAAGAACCGCCGGCACCGAAATCACAAAAAAGAATTCGATAGAGAGTGTCAGGATCTCCAACAGGGCCTCAAAGGGACCGCCGTAGCGGTTGCGCATGGCACGGTCGAACATCTCCCAGATGCCCTGCACAAACAAAGCCCAGAGCACCATGACAGCGGCCCCGGTCAGCCCGTTATTGATCGCCGGCACCAGACCATAGCCGACCCGTCGCCCCATATAGATCCAGCCGGTCAACAGACCCAAGATCACATTCACATGGAAGAAATAGCCAAAGTCGGTTCCTTCGGGCATCAGCGGCACCACCTGCGTAGAGGCAACAAAGGCAAGCAGAGCTAGACAAAGAGCGGCAATCAGGCGGGCGGCGGTGGGCATGGCTAGGACTATCCTTCTGAAAGTTCTGAACGCAGGGGGCAACCGCCCCCCGCAGGCATTCGGTCAACCTGCTAAGCTTACAGCACCTGATCCAATGCCATGATCAGTTTTTCCACCTCTTCCCGGCTGGTGTAATGGGTGAAGCTCAGCCGCAGCACACCTTCGTTGGGGTTAACCCCCATGGCTTCAAGCGCGCGCAGGGCATAGAAATCGCCACCGCCCGCCATAATGCCCAGCTCGGCCAGTTGTTTGGCCACTGGCTCGGCTGGACGGTTCAGGGCCAAAGCAACCGTTGGCGCGCGCAGTTCGGCCGCGCTGGGGCCAATCAGGCGCAGATCATTGCGATCCTTCACTGCGTCCAACAGGGGCTGCAGCAGCGCCACCTCATGCGCACGCATCAGATCATGCACAAAAGCGCCGCGCGCTGTCGCACCCTCAGTCGGGCCATGGTGGTGATCACACAGCGTCTCGATATAGTCCGCCATCCCGGCGCTGGCGGCGACCTGCGCATGGTCCGGCCCTGCCGGGGTAAACCGTTTGTACAGGCAGTCGGCATTGAAGTAATGCGCCTGGTTGGGCAACAAAGCGCCAAGCTCGCGCCGCATCACCATCACGCCCTGATGGGGTCCATAGGTCTTATAGGCGGAAAAAAGATAAATATCGGGGCCCAAATCTCCCACATTGGGCAGACCATGCGGCGCATAGGACACCCCGTCCACACAGACAAAAGCCCCCGCCGCATGCGACAGCGCGGTGATTTCGGTCACCGGGTTGATCTCTCCCACCACGTTGGAGCAATGGGGGAAACAGACCAGACGGACCTTTTCATCCAGCAGTTCCTCCAGTTTTGACGGATCCAGATGCCCTGTCTGCGGGTCGATCTTCCATTCGCGCACCTCGATGCCTTCCTCCGCCAAACGACGCCAGGGTCCAGTATTGGCCTCGTGATCCTGATTGGTCACAATGATGGCCTCACCGGGGTTCAGGAACTGACGAAAAGCCTGCGCCAGAACATAGGTGTTTTGCGTGGTTGAGGGGCCAAAGCTCAGCTCATCAGTGTCCACCCCCATCAAGGCAGCCAGTCGGCGGCGGGCCTCGTCCATTTCCTCCCCGGCCAGGCGCGAGGCCGCATAGGGGGCATAGGGCTGTACTTTGCGTTGGGTGTAATAGCGGGTCAGCCGATCGATCACCTGGGCACAGGTATATGATCCCCCAGCGTTTTCAAAAAAGGCCTGGTCCTGCAAGCTTGCTTCCTGAAAGGCAGGAAACTGCCCACGTACAAAATCAATATCCAGTGCCATGTTCGCTCCCTCACCATCTGTTATGGAATGGATGCCGATCCTATGAGGGCAGGTCAAGCGAAGGAGGTCAAAAAAGAAGAGGGAGCCCCGAACAACAGGTTCGAAGCTCCCGGTTTCATGCCGATCCGAGCCTTGCGGATCGGTTATTTGCGGCGTTCGCGTCGCAGCCCGATAAAGATCGACAGGCACATCAGCACCAGCACGATGGCAAAGGGGAAGCCCGTTGCGATTGCAGCCGCCTGCAGCGCGCCCAGACCACCGCCCAGAAGCAGCACAATGGCAATGGCCCCTTCAAGGATGCACCAGAACACACGCTGTGCGGTCGGAGAATTGGTCTTGCCGCCGGCGGTGATAGTATCAATCACCAGCGAACCGGAGTCCGAGGAGGTGACAAAGAAAACCACCACCAGGATGATACCGATGAAAGAGAGAATTCCGGTCATTGGGAAATTCTCGAACATCTTGAACATCTTTAGTTCAAGCGCCGCATCTTTCAGCGCCTGACCCTGCTCACCCATCACCATATCCAGCGCCGCGCCGCCAAACACGGTCATCCACAACGCGCCAACCACAGTTGGGATCAGCAACACGCAGATCACAAACTCGCGGATGGTGCGGCCACGGGAAATACGGGCGATGAACATGCCGACAAATGGCGACCAGGAGATCCACCAGGCCCAGTAGAAGGTGGTCCAGCCCTGCATGAAGTTGGTGTCTTCGCGACCAACCCAATTGCTGAGTTCAGGCAGATAGACCACATAGTCCACTAGGTTGGTGAAAAACCCACTGATGATTGCCATTGTCGGCCCAACCACGATCACCAGAACCAGCAGCGCTGCCGCCAGGATCATATTGGCCTCGGAGAGCCGTTTCACGCCTTTGTCCAGACCTGCCACAACTGAAATCAGCGCTAAGCCGGTTATGACGATGATCAGCAGAACCTTCATCCCATCGCTGACAGGCACATCAAACAGATAGTTCAGACCAGCCAGCGCCTGGGTGGCGCCCAGTCCCAAAGAGGTCGCCAGACCAAAGATGGTGGCAAAAACGGCCAGAACATCAATAATATGCCCCAGCGGGCCCCAGGTTGCCTTGCCAAAGATCGGATAGAACACCGAACGCATTGTCAGGGGCAGACCCTTATTGAAGCTAAAGAAGGCCAGGGCCAGGGCCACAACCGCATAGATCGCCCAGGGGTGCAGACCCCAATGGAAAATGGTCGCCGCCATGGCCATTTCCCGCGCGCCTTCAGCATTTCCAGCAGCCGCGCCCAGTGGCGCCCAGTCACTGCGCAGACCGTCTTCGCCCAGAGCGGTTCCGCCAAGCGAAGCCCCGTAATGGGAGATCGGTTCTGCCACGCCCCAGAACACCAGCCCAATGCCCATGCCCGCAGCAAAGAGCATCGAGAACCAGCCAGCATAGCTGTAGTCCGGCTTGGCATCATCCCCCCCAAGGCGGATCTTGCCATAGGGCGAAACCACCAGGAATAGTGAGAACAGCACAAAGATGTTGCAGGCGATCATGAAGACCCAGTCAAACTGACTGGTCAAAGCAGGCCGCAGCCAGCCAAAAAAGGCACTCGCCTGATCCTGAAAGACCAGCGAGAAAAACACAAAGGCAATGATGGTCAGGGCCGAAATGGCAAAGACCGGGTTATGGATATCCAAGCCGAGGATCTGGACATTGTCTTGTCCCGGCTCATATTCCGTTTCCGTACCGGGTTCATTCCCGGTTGATGAACTCTCCGTCATCTTTCCTCTCCTCTTGTCATGTAAGCAAAGCTGATGAGGGAGGCGACGGAGGTCAGACATGACAAAACGGACCAGATTTGCGTCAAAATCGGCATCAAAAACGCACGGAATTGACAGCTTGTCGCATGTCTCAAGCCTTCCGTCGCAAAGTGAACAGGTTAAAACGGACTCACCAAAACACTGAAATCAAAGCCAATTATCGTACAGGCATTTCATTTCCTGAACAGAAAAACAACTTTACTGACAGGCACAAAAAATGGCCGCCCAAAGGACGGCCATCTCGGCGCTACGCTGTCGGCAATAATGCCGGGCGTCTCAGGCGTTGACGTCCACGACAATCCGCCCCTGAACCTGACCCTTCAGGATATCAGCGCCCAGCTGCGGCAGATCCGACAGGGCCGCCGGTTTAACCATGGCCTCCAGCTTCTCCATCGGCAGATCGGTCGCCAGACGCTGCCAGGCCCGCACGCGGTTTTCATAGGGCTGCATCACGGAATCGATACCCAACAGGTTCACCCCCCGCAGCAGGAAGGGAATAACCGTGGCCGGAAGTCCGGCCCCACCCGCCAGGCCAACAGCCGCTACCGAAGCCCCATATTTCATTTGCCCCAGCACACGTGCCAGCATGTCGCCACCAACCGCATCAACGCAGCCGGCCCAGGTTTCAGCCTCCAAGGGGCGCTTGACGGTCTCGTTCAGATCCTCACGCGGCACGATCTGCGTCGCGCCCAAACCGCGCAGGTAATCTGCGGTTTCCGGCCGCCCGGTGACACCGGCCACCTCATAGCCCAGATTGGCCAGGATCGCTGTTGCCACAGACCCGACGCCGCCGGCAGCGCCAGTCACCAGCACCGGCCCGTGCCCTGGTTTCAGCCCATGATCCTCCAGCGCCATCACTGACAACATCGCCGTGAGCCCGGCGGTGCCCACTGCCATGGCCTGGCGGCTGTCCAGACCTGCAGGCAGCGGCACCAGCCAGTCGGCCTTGACCCGCGCCTTTTGCGCATAGCCCCCCCAATGGGTTTCCCCGACGCGCCAGCCAGTCAGAACCACCTTGTCGCCCGGTTTATAGCGATCATCCGCACTGGCCTCCACGGTGCCGGCAAAGTCGATCCCAGGCACATGCGGATAGCTGCGCACCAAGCCGCCCCCTTTCGGGCTGAGACACAGGCCATCCTTGTAATTCACTGTGGAATAGTCGACGGCAACGGTGACATTGCCCTCTGGCAGTTGATCCAGGCCGATCTGTTCCACCGCGGCTGCGGCCAGGCCCGTTTCTTCATCCTTGTTCACAACCATTGCATTGAACATATCGTCTCTCCTTCAAATCCAAAACTTGTCACGCACGGTGGCCGTACGCATCCCATCCGGGGTTTCGACCTCCAGCTTGGCGCCCGCATCCCAGTGGGTCATGCGCACCATGCCGATGGCTACATTTGTGCGAAAATCCGGAGACCAGGCCGCAGATGACACCCGCCCCACCCGTTTTCCTCCGGCATAGAGCGGCCAAAATTCTGTGCAGGCCGGCACGGGCTCTCCGGCAATCGAAATCGCTCTGATCTGTTGAACCGGGCCTTCCTTAGCCACCCGCAGCAGGGCGTCCCGCCCGATACAGCCAATTGCAGTATGGGTATCACAGAACCGACCAAGCCCGCATTCATGAGGGGTATTGTCATCGGTCATATCATTGCCGTAGCTCAGCAAACCGCCCTCGATCCGTTCAATCAGGTTGGGGCAGCCCGCGCGCACCTGCAGATCTTGGCCCGCCTCAAAAAGCTTGTTCCACAAAGGCATACCGATCTCACCGTCTTCGACATAGATCTCAAACCCGCCCTGTTTGGAATATCCTGAGCGCGCAATCACAAGATCCCGCCCCTGAAACTGAAAGGTACCAAACCGGAAGAAGCGGATAGATCGAATACTCTCGCCAAATACCCGCTCCATCAGCGCTTCGGCTTTTGGCCCCTGGATCGCCAGCGGCGAAACATCTGGCTCATCCACCAGAACATCCAAGCGCCAACCATTGGCAATGCCCTTGACCCAGTAGAGAAGATCACTGTCTGCGATTGAAATCCACCAGCGGTCTTCCGCCAACTTTACGGCAACCGGATCGTTCAGCATGCCGCCGGTTTCATCAACGATGGGGACGTAGTAGCACTGCCCCGGCAACATCCCCCGCAGGTCGCGCGGCGTCAGCATCTGCATCAGGCGCCCGGCATCCGGCCCCCGCAGTTCCACCTGACGCTCACAAGAAACATCCCAGACCTGAACATGTTTTTTCAGATGATGGTAATCTGCCTCAGGGCTCTCGAACACGGTCGGCAGCAGCATATGATTGTAAACGGTATAGGCCTTAACATCGGCAGCCTCGACCCCTTCTGAAAAAGGGGTTCTACGCAACCGTCGCGACGGTGAAATCAATGGCATAGCTCATCCTCCTAGCTACTGTTAACGCTCTCAGGTCAGGTCCTTCAGCCTGGATCTCTCTTTTTGGCACAGGCGATCCTCACCTTTCCAAACTGCAGACCAAAAGTGCTGACGCCTCCTGCGCGCCCCCCCTTCATCGGCTCAGATTGCCTCTGCCCAGTGGCATTCATGACGGCCTCCAAGTAGAACTAGACCCGACTCACCCTTGCGTAATTAAATGTCAGACTTTTAAATGTCAGACAAATAAAAACATCAGCCCAAAGCAAATGGACGTGAAATGAAGATTGACCCCAAAAGTTCCGCCGATCTCTCGGCGCAGATTTCACAGTCCATCAAATCTGCCATCATCAACGGCGATCTGATTGTAGATCAGCGCCTTCCGTCAGAATCCGAACTGGCCGATCATTTTGAGGTGTCACGCCCCACGGTGCGCGAAGCGTTAAAACGTCTGGCGGCCCAATCTCTGATCCGCACCCAGCGCGGCGCAACAGGCGGCGCCTTTGTCAACCGGCTCAGCTTTGAAGACGCCTATGCCCAGCAGGTAACGACCTCCACCCTGTTGCTGAGCATGAATGAGGTCAGCTTCCAAACCGCCTGCGAGGCCCGCTACGCGCTGGAACGCGCCTGCGCGCCGCTCTCGGCCCAGAGACGAAATGCGGACCAATTGGCGACAATGCGGGCGGAGATCTTCCGCCAGGGCCAGCCAGAGCTCTCGGACGAGGCTTTTTGCGCTTCCGACGTCGCCTTTCACCGGGCCCTGGTCGACGGCGCGGCCAATCCGGTGCTGTCGTACCAATTGGCCGGCGCGGTAGAGGCCATGCAGCCCTTGATGAATATGATCACCTTTTCCGCGCGCGACCGCGCCCGGATCGTAGCCCTGCACTGCCAGATTGCCGATGCAATTGACCTAGGCGACGGCGCCGCCGCCTCCGACGGCCTGCAGGCGCTAGAAAAGGAAACGCTCAGCCTCGCCCAAAAGGTCTTTGAAACACGGTCCACAAAGTCCCCTCCCCCACAGGCCGGCTGACTAGGGACTTTTCTCCTTTCATTTGGCCCAAAAAATCCCGGGGGAGCTGGTGCAACGCACCGGCTGGGGGCCGGCCCCCAAAGCCCCAGCCCGGTCCCAATGGAAGTCGAAGAAAATCAAATTCCGCCGCGAAAAAGGCCGTTTGGCCACTTCAAATCCCCGCCGCAATCCCCTATATTCAAATTGTTCCTTCGGGGACTATGGACATAAATGCGCTCGTAATAAACGGATCGGACCCGGGGGCGGTACCCGGCGACTCCACCAAACATGCTTCATTTGGGCATCATGGGGTCGAAACAGGATCGACGGACGTCTAAAGGGGTTAGCTTTGTCTCGGCTGTCTGCCACCGTTATCGGCGAAAACTGTACAATTGCAAATGACAATCGTGCTCCGGTAGCCCTGGCTGCGTAAGCAGTTCGGAAAACCGAAACTTAAGTCCTTTCGCCTAGCAGCGACTGGCGGGGTTCGCAGGTACCTGGCAACAGAAACCTGCACTTTCTCTCCCCCGACCTCCCGGCGCAGGCCTCCCCACTCAAGTCTGTCTGCCGCCTTTTGTTCAGCGCGCGGCGCAAAGCCTAGAACATGGCGCAGTCGCAGATCCTTCACATCCTGCCCCCATCGCTTGACAAATCCCCGCCCTGATCGCATCACTGCGCTATGGGGAACGTCGCGAACGCCCCGTGAGGCGCCAAGCCAGAGGTTCGCAAGTTACCCTTGCTTGCGAGGAGACCTCCCCTTGGCCGCCCCAAATGAAATCACCCCATCTCAACTGCTGCGCTTGATCGGCACCCCGACCGCACCACATATCGTTGACATCTGCACCGATGAAGACTTCAACGCGGACCCCTATCTCATCCCCGGCGCCTTTCGCCACCCGCATACAGATATCCACGGGCTGAAAGCCCGTGTTGGAAAGGACGCCTGCGTGATCGTATGCCAGCGCGGCCTCAAACTGTCGCAGGGGTTGACCTCTTGGCTGCGCAGCGAAGCTATCCCCGCCGAATACCTCAAGGGCGGCATGCAGGCTTGGCGCACCCTGCGCGATGCGCCAAGCTTCCCTGTTGCAGCCCTGCCAGGTCAGACAGCGGGCAACAGCCTGTGGGTCACCCGACACCGCCCCAAGATTGACCGCATAGCCTGCCCCTGGCTTATCCGCCGCTTTGTGGATCCTACGGCCCGGTTTCTGTTTGTCGCCCCGTCAGAAGTTGCAGCGGTTGCCGACCGATACAGCGCAACCGCCTTTGACATAGAAGGGGGCGACTGGTCCCATCAGGGAGAACTCTGCAGTTTTGACACCATGCTGGACAGGTTCTCCCTGCGCACTGCGGCGCTTGACCGGATTTCGACCGTGGTGCGGGCCGCGGACACCAATCGCCATGAGCTTGCCCCAGAAGCCGCTGGCCTGCTTGCGCTCTCAGTGGGGCTGTCGCGGCAGTTTCGCGATGACCACCAGCAACTGGAGGCAGGATTTGCTCTCTATGATGCCCTGTATCGCTGGGCCAGAGATGGTCAGGGCGAGACCCACGATTGGCCAACGGACAAAAAAGCATGAAAACAGTTTCCTGGGGTGACATGTGGCGGGTCTTTGGCAAGATCGGCCTGATGAGTTTTGGAGGTCCGGCGGCGCAGATTGCGGTGATGCACCGAGAGCTGGTGGAAGAGCGCCCCTGGGTGGACGAAGACAGTTTTCTGCGCGGCCTGTCCTTTTGCATGCTGCTGCCCGGCCCCGAGGCCATGCAACTGTGCACCTATACCGGCTGGCGACTGCGGGGATTTCCTGGCGGGCTTCTGGCCGGTCTGCTTTTTGTGCTGCCAGGCGCCCTGGTAATTGCAGCACTGGTCTGGCTCTACACCATATTTGGCAACCTCCCCCTGGTGCAGTCCGCCTTTCTGGGGGTCAAAGCCGCCGTGGTGGTGATCGTGGTGCAGGCGCTATGGAAGCTCAGCAACAAGGCGCTTAGGCACCCTCAGGATTGGGCGCTGGCAGGCTTTGGTTTTGCGGCGCTCTTTGTCTTTGGCCTGCCCTTTCCTCTGGTGATCCTGGCAGCGGGCCTGTTTGGCGGGCTCCGACTGCGCAACGAATCGCCGGATCGCGCCCCGGATCAGGCCATAGTCTCGGCGAGATCGCCTGACCTCAAAGCCCATCACACTCTGCGCACCATTCTGATCTGGGGCGGATTATGGCTGTTGCCGCTGCTGGGACTTAGCCTCATCGGGGCGGAATTTTTAGCCAGTATAGGGTGGTTTTTTGCCAAATTGGCGGTGGTGACCTTTGGCGGTGCCTATGCGGTGCTGGCCTATATGAGTCAGGCCGTAGTGCAACACCACCAATGGATCAGCGCCGGCGAGATGATTGACGCTCTGGGTCTTGCCGAGACCACCCCCGGCCCGCTCATTCTAGTAACCCAGTTTGTGGCCATGCTCGCCGGGCTGAAACAGGGGGGACTTGCGCTCTACCTGGCGGCCGGGGCAACCGCGCTTTGGGCCACCTTTATGCCCTGCTTTTTGTGGATCTTTGCCGCCGCCCCCTATGTCGAACGCCTGGCCGCCCTGCCGCGACTGTCCGCGGCGCTCAAGGCGATTACTGCCGCCGTGACAGGCGTGATCTTGAACCTAATGGTTTGGTTCGCCCTGCATGTTTTGTTCCAAGAGGTCGCCCATCTGCAGACCTCAGTGCTGGCCCTGCCCTGGCCTAATCTACACAGCCTGGATAGGGCCGCCCTTGTGCTGACCCTGCTGGCGCCCTTGGTGGCCTATGGGCTGCGCGGACGCCTGTTTTGGCTGCTGGCCATCATGGCCCTCGCCGGGCTAGCAACGCAACTTTTCCCGGCACTTTCCTGATCAATACTCGCTTTGCCCCCGCCCCCACCAGCTGCACCGGCTAGGGCCCCAAAATAATGACAAAAACCCAGTCGGCTCCCCTTTAGTTTCTGACAGAATCCCCTATGCTGGTGCAGCAATTTAACAGGGGTCTCTACTATGTCCCGCGAGATCGACTACGGCAATCTGATGCACTCCGCCATGCGTGGCCTCATTCGCACCGTCCTGCAGGATGTGGCGGATAAAGGCCTGCCGGGAAACCATCACTTCTTTATCACCTTCGATACCAACCATCCGGACGCTCAGCTGGCGGATTGGCTGCGCGAACGCTATCCCGGTGCCATGACCGTGGTGATGCAACACTGGTATGACAACCTGGATGTCGGGGAGAATGGGTTTGGCATAACCCTGAATTTTGGCGATGCGCCAGAAACGCTATACATCCCCTATGACTCGATTGAGACCTTCGTGGATCCATCGGTTGAATTCGGCCTGCGCTTTGAAGCCGCCGATGAGGATAGCGAAGATGGGTTTGACGAAGACGATCTACAAGAGGATGACGAAGACGGCGACGAACCACCCCGCCCCACAGATGGCGATGTGGTCTCGCTTGATAGCTTCCGCAAACCCTGATTTGCTCTTGGCCCGCTAAATGCGGGCCTTTTGCTACTATAGCCCTTTGCGACCACTGCTAGGGCTCTCGCGCGGCTGATAGCTGTGCTCCGGCGTTCATCCGCCTGGAAAGCAAGAACCGCATGGGCCCCTCACTGGCGGATGAGGTCCGCCGCCATCTGGCGCACAGGTCTGCCATTGCGATGTGAGCTGAAAACCAGGCTCAATCCTGTGTCCGTCAACCTGCGATCATATTGCTGCATCTCGTAGTCGCCGTTTTGATGGATAAACATCGAAAACACCGTCAACGTATCCCCGGTGAGCCGCGCCCAGACATAGGGTTCGCCTTTCATGGGATCTTGCTGCACCTCGTGACCAAAGACATTTCGGTGCATGGCCGCTGAAAAAATTCCACTCCTGTCGCTGGTGATGAATTCAACCGTGTAGGACTTTTCCTTGCGGCGCCCGTCTTCCTTTTCAGTCACCGTACTCCACTGCACAGTAAACCCCTTTGAGGTCTCATCAATCACAACGCTTAGATCCCGCAAGTCATTTGCGCCATCGCCGTCTTCCACTTTGGCCGAGCCAGTATAAAACCCAGCAAAATCAGCAATCTCATGGGCAGAAACCCTGGTGACCTGCCCAAAGAGTAAAGCAAGGCTCAGAACCACCAATGCCAAAAACGCTGGCACCGCCCCCCATCCAAGCGGAATGCCCCCTATGGCCGAGGCTGCGGGTCGCGGGCGGCGCGTATGGAGCGATTGGTTCACAGTGATCTCCAATTTGGTCACAACAATGGATACGTTGTGTCCCACTCTAGAGATCCTGACCGGGCTGACAATGACATGGAGCAAGCTCAATTTGGCGAATTCTCCCTATACCCCGGCTGGTGATAGGCTATGCTGCGCGCAACTGGCCAATTGCGTCGCGAGGGCGCAGAGGATAAACGGCATGCAACGGCATACCAGACGGAGATAGACAAGATGTCCGATACCCGCACCGAGACCGACAGCTTTGGTCCACTTGAGGTTCCTACAGACAAATATTGGGGCGCGCAGACACAGCGCTCGATCATGAATTTTCCCATTGGTTGGGAAAAACAGCCCGTCGCCATCGTGCGCGCGCTTGGCGTTATCAAACAGGCCTGCGCCATGGCCAATAAGGGTTCTGGCAAGATGGATGCCAGAATTGGCGATGCCGTGATTCAGGCGGCCAGCGAAGTGGTTGCAGGCAAGTTCGACGACAACTTCCCCCTCGTGGTCTGGCAGACCGGCTCTGGCACCCAGTCGAACATGAACTCCAACGAGGTGATCGCCAACCGCGCAATCGAGATCCTAGGCGGCGTCATCGGATCCAAGGATCCGGTCCACCCCAATGATCATTGCAACATGGGCCAGTCCTCCAACGACACCTTCCCAACCGCGATGCATATCGCCGCCGCCATGACTGTGCGCGACGTGCTGATGCCCGGACTCACCAAACTGGCCGAGGGGCTGGAAGCAAAATCGGAAGAGTTCAAAGACATCATCAAAATCGGCCGCACCCATACCCAGGATGCGACACCGCTGACCTTGGGGCAGGAATTTGGCGGCTATGCTCATCAGATCCGCCAGGGCATTGCCCGCGTTGAAGCCGCCCTGCCCGGCATCTATGAGCTGGCCCAGGGCGGCACTGCTGTTGGCACCGGTCTCAACACCCAGAAAGGCTGGGGCGAAGAGGTCGCGGCCAATATGGCTGAAATCACTGGCCTGCCCTTTGTCACCGCCCCCAACAAATTCGAAGCCCTGGCGGCACATGACGCAATGGTCTTTATGTCGGGCGCTTTGGCGACTGTGGCGGGTTCGATGTACAAGATCGCCAATGACATCCGCTTCCTCGGCTCCGGCCCCCGCTCTGGTCTGGGTGAGCTGATCCTGCCTGAGAACGAGCCTGGCTCTTCGATCATGCCCGGCAAGGTCAACCCGACCCAGGCCGAAGCCATGACTCAGGTTGCGGCCCATGTGATGGGCAACAATGCCGCCATGACCTTTGCCGGCAGTCAGGGCCATTTCGAGCTCAACGTTTACAACCCGATGATGTCTTACAACCTGCTGCAATCCATGCAGCTGCTGGGAGATGTAGCCGACAGCTTTACTGAACGAATGCTGAACGGCATTCAGGCCAATGAGCCACGCATCGACAAGCTGATGAAAGAATCGCTGATGCTGGTCACCGCTCTGGCCCCGACCATAGGCTATGACAACGCGACCAAGGTCGCCAAGACCGCCCATAAAAATGGCACCACGCTCAAAGAAGAAGCCATCGCGCTTGGCTTTGTGGATGAAGCCACTTTTGACGCGGTTGTCCGCCCCGAGCAGATGATCGGCCCCAAAGACTAATGGGCAAACCGGTCAATCTGAACCGGTTTCGCAAGAATAAGGCGCGGGCCGAACAAAAGGCCCGCGCCGACCAGAACGCTGTGAAGTTTGGCCGCAGCAAGCTGGAGAAATCGTTGGAAGAGGCCCGCGCAACCCAGGAAAAGCGCCTGCTGGATGGCCACAAGAGCGACGAATGACCAAACGACCACGCAAACATTCTCTGACTCTCCGGGGGCACCGCACCTCGGTCTCTTTGGAGGAGCCTTTTTGGCTGGCCTTCAAACGGATTGCCGCCAGAAAAGATCGCCCAATCAATGAATTGGCCGCCGAAATTGATGAGACACGTGGCGCGGATTGCGGCCTGGCCTCTGCCATTCGGCTGTTTGTGTTGAACGATCTGCAACAACAGCTCTCCGCCACAGAGTGACGCGCAGCCTAGCCTTGATCCCTAGGTTCTGACGCAGAGGGTTGGCGCGGCTCAAACTGGAGCCAAATCCCGTTTTTTGATCGCACCGTCAGATGCGCCACCGGCACTGGATCGGCCCCCGGCAGGCAGGCGATCTTAAAATGGCGCAGGATCATCGACAGGATCAAAGCACCTTCCACCATGGCAAACCCGGCGCCGGGACAGACCCGCGGCCCGGCGGAAAAGGGAATATAGGCCTCGCGCTGGCACTGCTTTCCATTCTCGGTCTGCCAACGGGTAGGATTAAAGCCGTCAGGGTTGTCCCAAAGCCGCTCGTGCCGATGCAAGTGCCAGGGGCTGAGTACGATCTGCGCCCCCTTTGGCACCTTGCGGTCTCGGAACGTCACCGGACAGCTTGCCTCTCGTACCATCATCGGCACGGGCGGATAGAGTCGCAGCGCTTCACGAAACACATCGCGCGACAGGCGCAGTTTAGAAATCGCCGCAAACCCCTCCGCCTCCAGTGCCCCGGCTTCCTGTTGCAGTTGCTCCTGCCACTCGGGGTAAAGCGCCATCAGATAGAGCGTCCACGCCAGGGCCGAAGCACTGGTTTCATGTCCGGCAAGAAAGAAGATCGCCACCTGATCCACCATCTCCTGCGCGTCAAACCGCTCCCCGGTTTTTGGATCCGTCGTGGTCATGATCTTGGTCGCCAGGTCCTCCGGTGCGTCTCCTGCCTGAAGGGCTGCCATGCGGCTCTCTGTCAGGTCGGTGATCAGCGCCCGGATCTTTTTGGCATTTGGCCGCGTACCACGCCGGAAGAACCGCGGCATCCACTTTGGCAATGGCACAAAGGCCGCAAGGTTCAGCAACGGTTGACTGCGCTGATAGTCACGAAACCGGGTAAAAACCTCCCCAGCCACTTCGTTTTCAATTGGAATCGAGAACAGTGTGCGAAAAATCACATCTGCGGCCACGTGGCTGGTCACCTCTTCGACCTCCACCACGGCACCCGTCCCGACACGGGTCCGCAGCCGCTCTATTGCTGCCTCAGCAGCGGCGCGCATCGCAGGATAGGTCTCCTTTAACCGGCCGCCCTCAAAGGCGGGATCAATGATGCGGCGCTGGCGCTTCCAGGTGTCACCATTGGTCAAAAACACCGAGTCCCCCAACAAGGGTTTCAGCCCCTCGGCAATGCGGTCGGATTTGGGAAAAACATCAGGCTCTTCCTTAAGCACCCTCTTTATCAGTTCCGGTTGGTTGATCAGAAATGAGCGAAAACTGGGCGCGCGGAATTCAGCCATCCAGGCGCGGTAAAGCTTGGCCGGTTGCGCTGACAGGATATCTGCGCGGAACAGCTTCACATAGCGCCACAAGGAGACCCGCACAGGCCGGGCAGCGGGTTTGGGGGGCTGTCTGTCAGAACCGCTCATTCAGGTCTCACCGAAGTATATTTGGACACCGCCACATCAATCCGGCTGTTCGAAGCCTTGCGGTTTTTGTAGCGCCTGCGCAGCGTCTCAGCTCCGGCCGTAATACGGAAATAGTCATAGTCCCCAGGCCGGTCAAAGGCGCAGAGATATTGAAAATGCAGCCGGAAAAACCGCCAGCGCAGCTCGGCCCATCGGGCGGGGCTCAGCGTTTGGGTAAAGGCTGCGGAAAACACCAGCGGCCAGCGCTTGTCAGCAGGCGCAACGCCACTGACCGAAACCGGATCACAAAGCGCAAAGGCACAGCCATCACCCGGCGCCGAGACATCAACCCAGGCCAGTTCATCGCGCTGCGACAGATATTGCAGGTCGCCGCGCAGCCGGTCGGCACGCGGCAAAAAGGACACCATTGGCACCACCTGACCCAGAGTCAAAAAGCCAATCTCAGGGCGTTCCATTGGCAGGCCCTCGCGGATCAGATCTGCTAGGACCGAAACGCCAACATGCGCCCCGGAGGAATGCCCAACCACCAGCACCTCGTCACAGGCCCCTGCGGTCAGGGCCGCGCGGAGCTCCGCTTTAAAATCAGCGATCCGCTCCTCCAGTTCGGGCGGATTTGCCCCGTGCGAGGCTGCGGAATAGGCATAGTCATGCATCAGGTAATAAGCAAAGATCTTGCCATCCTGTTTTTTGAACCAGCGCATCAGCCCGCTAAAACCCATTAGGCCAATGCCCCAGCCGGGCAGCTGCGCAAACCAGGGCTGCGGCCCGGCCAAAAAGAGGGAGATGGCCTGCGACCAAACCGCGACACAGCCCCAAAGCAGCAGGAACGCCAATAGGGCCTGAATCAAGAGCATGCCAACCGGATAGAGCGCCGCAATCACCGGCCCCTTGCGCAGGCGCATTAGCCGCCACAGGGTGCCCGAGGCAATATAGATCCAGGCAGTGCGGATCAGTTGCAGATAGGTTCCCGCAATCGAGGCCTCCATACTGTCGCGCACGATATCGGACCAGACCAAGACACTGAACTCTGTTTGCACCTGGCAGCCGTCAAGTTCAGCGTGCACCTGCCAACCATAGGGGCGCCGGATCTTGCACGTCTTGTTTTCGGCGGGGCTTTGCGGCTTTAGCGAGATCTCATACCCGCTGATCTCTGCCTGCATCGCCGCTTCCTTGCGATAAAGCTCGCGGTAGCGACGGGGGTGAATGGGGTCATAGCCGGGAATGTAAAACACCCGCCGCATCCGCACTTCTGCGGCGGCACCATTTTGCGTGATCTCTGGCTCCTGCCCACCCGAGCCCGGCACTGCGCTGTCCATTCCCTGGCCTCATCTCTTGTGCCATTAGAATAGACTGGTTTTTCGACCAGAGTAAGGCCGCGCCTAGGCCATGGTTGGGCTGTTTCAGCCATCCGACAAAAATCCTCCCCGCCGGGATCTTCCGGAAGGGAGGTTGAAACACGGATAGCAAGCGAGGGCAGCCCTAGCCCAAGGTTGCCAGGAAGGGGAAGGCTTCGAGCAGCCAGAAGGAGAACTCTGAAAACAACCCGGTGACAAGCATGAAGCCAACAAGCAGCAGCAAGGCCCCCATGAACTTCTCGATCAGCCCCATATGACGCTTCATCTTGTTCATCACCACCATCGAGCGGTTGAGGAACATCGCCGCCAGCAAGAAAGGAACTCCAAGACCCAGGGCATAGATCCCCAGCAACAGGGTGCCGCGGCTCACTGAGGCCTCAGAGGCGGCCAGCGACAGGATCGCTCCCAGTTGCGGCCCGATGCAGGGCGTCCAGCCAAAGGCAAAGGCAAGCCCCAGCACATAGGCCCCGAGCACGGAACCTCCCGCCTGACCGGTATCAACACGCGCCTCGCGGTCCAGGATCGGAATGCGGAATACGGATAGGAAGTGCAGGCCAAAGATGATCACCACAACCCCGGAAGCCTGGGCGAAAAGCTCCTGATTTTGCAGTACAAACGCTCCAAAAAAGGAGGCTGTGAAACCCAGCAGCAAAAACACTGTCGACAGCCCGAGCACAAAGAACAGCGCTGACAGGATCACCTTTTGCCGGGCCGCAGCGGTGCCCTGCATGTCGCCGATCGACACGCCGCTCATATAGGCGAGATAGGGCGGCACAATCGGCAACACGCAGGGCGACAGAAAGCTAACCAGCCCAGCGATGAGCGCCACAAACATTGCAGGCAAAAGCCCTGCATCTATGATCTCAATTCCAAACATCTCGTTCCCCTAAGACAGGCTTAGACGACCCATAGACCAGCAAAGGCGAAAGGTCACGAGGCGCATTGGTCACATCCTTGTGGACAGGGCGTGAGCGGCGGATTATCTGAAAGTCATGACAGAAGTTACTCCCCACAGTGAAGCCACCCTGGATGCAATCGGGCTGCTCTGCCCCCTACCGGTGCTCAAAGCGCGCAAGCGTCTGAAAGCCATGGCACCAGGAGCTGTGCTGCAGATCCTGGCGGATGATCCCGCGGCCATCATCGACATTCCGCATTTCTGCGCCGAGGCAGGACATGAATTTCTAGGCCAAAGCACCGGCGAGGATCACCAGATCTATCAGATTCGCAAAGGCAGCTGAGGCCCCACCGGGCGCCAGGTCTTTGCCCGGCGGTGCGGTCGGGTGCTCAAACAGCGGTGGACCCTTCTGTCGGGGTGTCCTGGCTAAAGATGTTCACCCAGCCCTGCCCTGTGGGGTGGCGCTGCCAAATGGAAGACACATACATCCTGTCCTGGCCCTTCCCCCCGGGGCGTTGGTAATGCGCCAGATAGGAGAGGCAGACATGCTCTGCCCCAAGCTGCAAGATACGGGCTTCTCTGAGCGTAAAAGACACCACCGTCGCGCCGCTCTGCAATTGATCGCAATGCTCTGCACGAGTGGCAAAACCGCTGGGATAGACGCCCAGAAAATCCACATGCAGGGCGGCTTTGTCAGCCTCCGGATCCCCGTCGACAAGAGCCTGCCAGACCCGCGTTTCCTGTTCCAGAATTTCAGCCAATAGCGCGGGCTGATCTGTAGTTTGCATCAGTCTGTCTCCTGCCTCTGGCCGCAACAGTCCGCCCCGCCACCCAAAACGCGCCGGCAAAGAAAAAGGCGACCCCAGGGGCCGCCTTGTCTCTTATCCAATGGACCACCACCCGCGCCGCTTGGGCTTAGGAGGGGCTGCCGGTTCCGGCTCCGCTGCTGCGGCGACCTCCGGCTCTACACTCTCAGCAGCTGCGGGCTCGGCTTCGGCAACTGCGGGCTCCGGCTCGGGAACCACCTCTGCTTCTGGCACGGCTGTGACCACGGGGGCTGGTTCAGCAATCGCCTCTTCGACAACAGGCTCGACAGCCTGTTCCTGTTCGACAGGCTCGCCAACCGAGCCTTCCTCTGCAGGCGCCTCGGTGACAGCTGCCTCTTCTGGGGCTGAGACCGTATCCGGTGTGCTTTCTTCAACCAGAGCCTCGGTCGCCGCATCCTGGTCAACAGCTCCGGCGTTTTCCGCAACAGTCGTCTCTTCAGCTGGGCTTGCCACCTCTGCCGTCGCAGACACCGCAGCCTCTTCGGCTTCGCGAGCAGGTTTGGTCTCTACCTCGCCAGGCTGCGCTTCGTCGGCCTCTGCGGCAGGCGCCTCGTTCGCTTCAACTGTCTCAGCAGCAGCGCCCTCAACAGCCGGGGTCTCATCGCTCTTCTTGTTGCGCGCGCGGCCGCCACGGGTGCGGGTGCGGGTGCGTTTGGGCTTCTTCTCTTCTGTTCCAGCCTCACCAGCGTCTTGAGGCTCGTCCTTGGCCTCTACCTCCGAGGCTGCGTCAGAGGCGTCGCCCTGTTCGCCCGCCTCGTTTGAACCAGAATCGGCCTCAGCGTTTTCTCCGCCATTGCCCGACTTGCGACGACGACGACGGCGGCGTTTGCGCTTGGGCTTATCTTCGCCATTGGCGTCTGCATCCGGAGTTTCACTGACGCTGTCCTGCGGTAGGTCCTCCCCGTCCGCCTCGGCCTCTTCCGCATCGACCTGCGCCATCAACGAGGTATCTACAGAGACGACAGGCGCTGCAGCCACAGAGACCACACGGGTTGCGGTCTTGAACTTTTCAAGCGTGAAATCAGGGCTGACCAGATGCGGGTCACCTTCGACGCGCACCGACAGACCATAACGGGATTCGATTTGAGCGATATGTTCGCGCTTCTGGTTCATCAGATAGTTGGCGATGTCGATCGGGCAACGTACCAGAACCTCGCGCGAGCGACGGCGGGTGCCTTCTTCTTCGATCTGACGCAGGATCGACAGGGCCATGGAATCATCCGAGCGGATCAGACCCGTGCCGTGGCAATGCGGACAGGGCTGTGTCGTCGCCTCGATCATACCGGGACGCAGACGCTGGCGCGACATTTCCATCAAGCCAAAGCCCGAGATCCGGCCCACCTGAATGCGGGCGCGATCGGTCTTGAGCTTATCCTTCATGCGGTTTTCAACAGCGGCGTTGTTCTTACGCTCATCCATGTCGATGAAGTCGATGACGATCAGACCCGCCAGATCACGCAGACGCAGCTGGCGTGCCACCTCTTCGGCGGCCTCCAGGTTGGTATTCAGCGCGGTTTCCTCGATCGAGGACTGTTTTGTCGCCCGGCCAGAGTTAACGTCAACCGCCACCAGGGCCTCGGTGGTATCGATCACGATATAGCCACCGGATTTCAGCTGCACGGTCGGGTTGAACATCCCGCCAAGGTAGCTTTCAACCTGGAAACGGGCAAAGAGCGGCAGGGTTTCCTGATAGTTCTTCACGTTCTTGGCGTGGGACGGCATGATCATCTTCATGAAGTCCTTGGCGATGCGATATCCGCGCTCACCTTCGACCAAAACCTCGTCGATTTCGCGGTTATAGAGATCGCGGATCGAGCGTTTGATCAGATCGCCTTCTTCGTAGATCTTGGCGGGCGCGATGCTTTTCAGCGTCAGCTCGCGGATCTGTTCCCAAAGCCGCTGTAGATATTCATAGTCCCGCTTGATCTCGGCCTTGGTGCGTTTGGCACCCGCGGTGCGCACGATGAGGCCAGCGCCAGATGGCACGTCGATTTCGGTGGCGATGTCTTTCAGTTTTTTACGGTCCACGGCATTGGTGATCTTGCGGCTGATACCACCACCGCGCGCGGTATTTGGCATCAGGACACAGTAGCGGCCTGCCAGCGACAGATAGGTGGTCAGAGCGGCGCCCTTGTTGCCGCGCTCTTCCTTGACGACCTGGACCAGCAGAACCTGGCGAACCTTGATGACTTCTTGGATCTTGTAGCGACGTGGACGAGGTTTACGCGCCGGGCGAATGTCTTCGCTATCGTCTTCGTCGGCAACCGATTCAATGCTTTCGTCCTTTGAGCTGGCATCGGCACGGGCCGCCCCCTGTTCGTCGTCTTCACCATTTTCCTCGGCTGCGTCATTCGCAACATCACCAGCCGGTGTCTCGCTGTCGGTCGCTTGAACAACCGCATCCGCAGAAGCGGCCTCGGCAGCAACAGGCGCTTCCGCAATAGCCTGTTCAGGGGCCGCCTGGTCAGAGACGTCCTGATCTACTGCCTCGTCAGAAGGTGCCACAACAGGCGCGTTTTCGGCATTCCCACTGGTTTCGGCCGCAGCCTCACCCTCTGCAACGGTTGCCGCCGCATCAGCGTCTTGTGCCTCACCTACAGCCGTGTCAGCGGCCTCGGCACTGACGGGCTCCTCCACGGGCGTATCCGCGACCAGCTCCATCGGCGAAGACCCTTCGGGAACTTCAGCCAGCTTGGCTGCGTCGGCTTCAACCTCATCCACAAGATCGATGGTTTCCATGCCCGCGATTTCTGTCACCGCAGGGGTGTCAGATGCCGCAGCCTCAGGCGCCGTCGGTGCCTCGGCCTGCGCCGGAGCAACCTCTTTGGTCTCGACCGCATCTCCGGACGTGACCTTTGCCGCCTTGGAACGCCCCCCTTTCCGTCCGCGCGAGCGGGAACGGGAGGGTTTGGACTCTTCGTCCTCATCCCGGGCGCGCTGAGCCTCGGCATAGGCGCGCTCTTCTTCCATCAGGGCTTCGCGGTCGGCTACCGGGATTTGATAATAATCCGGGTGGATTTCCGAAAAGGCCAGAAACCCGTGGCGGTTGCCGCCATATTCAACAAAGGCCGCCTGCAACGAAGGCTCGACCCGTGTGACTTTTGCCAGATAAATATTGCCAGCTAGCTGGCGTTTGTTCTCGGATTCAAAGTCGAACTCCTCAACCTTGTTTCCGTCGACCACCACGACGCGGGTTTCTTCCGCGTGGGTGGCATCGATAAGCATCTTCTTTGCCATGTTTCCTTAGTGCACCTACCCTGCGCAGACGCAAGCCTTCCCTTGTCAGGGGGCCGCGCATGTATTGGGGGGTGTCTTGTCAGGGCGATCTGGGACGGCGCACTACAGGAGATGGCCCTGGAACAAACGTCCGGTCCTCGTGCCTGTATGCTCTTCGCTCGCGCGCGCGTCATCGCGTTTCTTCTCCGACAGGTCGGGAGGGCCCGTTGCCTGCCTTGTTATCCCTCTCTGATTGATCAAAGAGGCGCTTAGCTGCTCCGTATGGTTTCGGAGCCAATCGGTCTGTCTTGTCTTTTCGGCTCAGTCCGATGTCGGGTCGTTCCGATCACGGGTCATGCCAGTCAAAAGTGCGAGACAGCGAATCTCAAAAAATGGGGGGCCAATCGTCAGACCTCAATCCATAGCCTCACCATAAGACCAGGCTTGTGGAAATGACAATGGACATTCGTCATTGCAGGCCTGTGGAGAGGGCAACAAAGCGGATAAAAGCCAAAATGATGAAGGTATGATGAACGAATCCAAAAAATGGCGCCGTCCTTTCACCTCATCCCCAGGCCAAATCACTGAGGCGACACCAAAAAGCCTTTTTACCCACAGGACAGATTTGTCCCGCGGGCAAACGGGGCGTTATCCCAGATAGTCAGACCGCTGCAACGCGTATTTTGCCATCTTTTCATTCAGGGTTCGGCGCGGCAGACAGAGCTCTTCCATGACGCTTGCAATCGAGCCCTTGTGGCGACGCATGGTGTTATCAATCAACATGCGTTCAAAAGCTTCGACATATTCTTTCAAAGGCTTGCCCTCGGTGGTCATCACCGGCTGCATCTCTTCGTGGTCCGACATCAAAAGCGAAGCAATGGTGCCGGATCCACGCCGCGCCTGCAGCACCGCACGTTCAGCCACATTGATCAGCTGGCGCACATTGCCCGGCCAGGGGGCCTGCAGCAACTGGGCCGCTTCCTGCGCCGAAACCTGTGGCGCATCACAGCCGTATTCCTCGGCAAACTGTTCACAGAGCCGCGTAAAGAGCGTCAGGATATCTTCGCCACGCTGGCGCAGCGGCGGCACCATAATGCGCAGCGCTGCCAGACGATAAAACAGATCCGAACGCAGAGTATCTTCGCAGGTCTTGCCGGCCTCTTGTAGGTTAGAGATTGCAATGATCCGCGTCTCACCCGGCGTCCCCTGCTCGTTGATCGCGCTCAGCAGTTTGGCCTGCAGAGTTTCGCTCAGGGCCTCAATGCCCTCCAGAACCAAAGTGCCACCACGCGCCTCTTCCATGGCTGGCAGCAGGCTATCTTCGGGCTGCATCGGGCCAAACAGGCGTTTGGACAGGGCATCCTCTTCCAGGGCAGAGCAGGAGATCAGCACAAATTTCTTGCCCGCGCGGCTGCCAACAGCGTGCAGCGCATGGGCCACCAGCGTTTTGCCGGTGCCGGTTTCACCGTCGATCAGCACATGGCCATCGGCCTGACCCAGATCCAGAATATCCTCGCGCAGGCGTTCCATCACCGGGCTCATGCCGATGAGCTTTTTCATGATCTGGCTGCCATCCGACAATTCCCGCCGCAGCGCCCGGTTGTCCAGCGTCAGCCGGCGCGCGCCGGTAGCCCGCTTTGCCAGCTCAGACATGCGGTCGGGGTTGAAAGGTTTCTCCAGGAAATCAAAAGCCCCGACCCGCATCGCTTCGACCGCCATGGGCACATCGCCATGGCCGGTGATCATGATCACTGGCAGGCCACTATCGCTGCCCATCAGCTTTTTCAGGAACTGCATGCCATCCATGCCTGGCATCTTGATGTCGGAAATGACAATGCCGGGGTAGTCAGCCCCCAGCACCTTGAGCGCCTCTTCGGCACTGGCAAAGGTTTCAGTGTCATAGCCCGACAATGCCAGCCATTGGCTGATCGACTGGCGCATATCCTGCTCATCATCCACGATCGCGATTTTCATGGCCTGTGCCATAGGACACCCCTTCTCTTCCAATTCCTTGGGCCGTTACTCAGCGGCCTCGATGCCATCCACAAGGATCGGCAATTGCATCTCAAATACGGCGCCGCTCTTTTGTCCGTTGCGCGCCGCCAACCGTCCCCCTAGGTCGTTCACGATCCCAGAGGAGATAGCAAGTCCGAGCCCGACACCGTCACCCGCCTGTTTGGTGGTGTAGAACGGGTCAAACAGGCTGCCAAAATCCTCAATCCCAATCCCGTTGTCGCGCACCGTCAAGGTCGCGGTCTCACCGGCAGCAAGCAGGATCTCCACCTCAGGCTCTTCCACTGATTTGGTAGCATCCAACGCATTGCGCAAGAGGTTGACCATGACCTGCTCCAACCGCATCCGGTCAGCCATGACAAAGACCGGGTCATCGGGCAGGATGCGGGTGATCTTGACATGGCGCTGGCGCAGCTGCGGCTCCATCATCGACAGGCTCGAGGCCAACGCATCGCCCAAGTTTACAGGGCTAAAGGCATCGCCCCCCTTGCGCGCGTAAGACTTAAGCTGACGGGTAATGGCGCCCATGCGTTCGATCAAATCATCAATCCGCCCAAAGGAAGCCAACGCCTCTTCGGGCCGGTTGCGATTGAGCAAGAGCCGCGCGCCCGCCAGATAGGTTTTCATCGCCGCTAAGGGCTGGTTCAACTCGTGACTGACGGCAGCGGACATCTCGCCCAAAGCGGCCAGCTTCGAGCTCTGCGCCAGGCTTTGCTCGGCCACAGCGAGGGTCTTTTGCATGCGCTCGCGCTCGGCAATTTCCCGCTGGAGCCGGGCATTCAATACGCGAAGCTCCGCCGACTCGCGCTGAAACAGGGCCATCCGCAGCGCCGTCTTACGGCTGAGCGCGTAAAAGGCCAGCGCCAGCAGGATAGCGAATCCCATGATTTCCAGCGCCAGAACCGCATTTACCCGCTCGCGGATCGAGGCAAAGGTGGTGAACGAGGTCATCCGCCACCCCTGAAACGGCACCCGGTTTTCCAGGCGCATCACCGCCTCTCCCTGCAGATAGGCGTCGGGTGGAAGGGTGCTCCAGTCGGCGGTTGCCCGGATGGCGCGCTGAATGGCGCTTTCGGGCGTCTGCAGCACCAGGGCCTCGGCCTCCTGCAGGCCCCGCCAACGGGCCTCGGTGGCCAGCACAATATTGCCCTTGCTGTCTGTGACCATCACCGCATCCGAAACCCCGGCCCAGGCGCGTTCGAACTTGCGCAGATCCACCTCGATAACGATGACACCCAGCAGACCAGAGGTATCAACCACGCGGCGGGAATAGGTAAAGCGATAGCCGCCGACCTCGCGCTTGATCACCGAAAACACTGTGGATCTGGCGCGCGCCGCATCGACAAAATAGGCCTCGTTGCGGTGATTTTCCCCCAGCCGGTTGCGATTGGTCGCAGCAACCGTGCGCCCATCACTAGCCATGAGCATGATCGAATCTGCGCCGATCTCTTCGATAAAGGACAACAGCCGCTGAGTTGACAGGGAAAAGTCCTGGCTTTGCAGCGCGGCAATCAGGGTTTGGTCACGCGCCAAAAGCTGCGGCACAATCGCATGGCGGCGCAACTCACTGACGAGGTTACCAGAATACAGGGCCAAGCGCAGCTCACCGCGGTTGCGGGTGCTGTCAGTGAAGCGATGGGTCAATTGCTGGTTGGTCACCCAGACAGTGACAGCCGCGACACCCATGAACAGCAATAACGCCAACCGCGCGCCCCAGGGAATGGTACGCGAGCCGGAATCATGTGCGGGAAGTGGTTTGGAGGTCTGCGGCGCATTCATAGGTCAACCCTATTCCTGACGCCGCAGGAGCTCAAGTCACGCTGCGGCGACGATACCAGCCAATGCGCGAAAGACTGCCGTTCCATCGGTGCCGCCATGGCCCTCGTCGGCGGCCCGTTCGGGGTGGGGCATCATGCCCAGAACCCGGCGGTTTTCCGACAGGATACCGGCGATATCATCAACCGAACCATTGGGGTTATCCGCATAGGTAAAGGCAATGCGGTCCTGATCCTTGAGGGCCGCGATGGTATCGGCATCGGCGAAATAGTTACCATCGTGATGCGCGATCGGAATGCCAATCACGTCGCCCTTGGCATAGCCATTGGTAAAGACACTGTCTTCGGTGGCGACCTGCAGATCCACGGTACGGCAGATGTATTTCAGCCCGGCATTGCGCAGCAGCGCGCCTGGCAGAACACCGGTTTCTGTAAGGATCTGGAAGCCATTGCAGACGCCCATGGCATAGCCACCACGATTGGCATGTTCAACCACCGCCTGACAGATCGGCGATTGGGCCGCGATGGCGCCACAGCGCAGGTAGTCCCCATAGGAAAATCCACCGGGAACGCCGACGATATCAACGCCTTCGGGCAGCACGCTGTCCTTGTGCCAGACCATCGAGACATCAAAACCGGCCTGCTCAAAGGCAACCGCTAGATCGCGGTCACAGTTGGATCCGGGAAATACGACGACGGCTGCTTTCATCACTTCATCTCGATGCTGTAGGATTCGATCACAGTATTGGCGAGCAGCTTTTCGCACATCTCGGTCACATCGGCCTCGGTGGCACCGGAAGCCAGTTCAAGATCAATCACCTTGCCCTGCCGTACGCCTTCGACCTTGTCAAATCCCAGAGCCCCAAGCGCGTGGCGCACGGCCTCACCCTGTGGATCCAGAACTCCGTTCTTCAGCATTACATGCACCCGTGCCTTCATCGTGTCGTTCCTCAGCTTCGATGGGAGCCGACCCCTGGTCGCGCCCTTTGCAGAAAAATAGTGCCACCCCCGTTTGCAAATGCCGGGGGTGGGAGGTTTGCCTTCGCAGATCAGTTCACCAGCGTTGGTTTACTGGGTGTCGGCGGCGTATTTGGCATCACACCGAGACGGCGCGCCACTTCGCTATAGGCATCCGTCAGGCTGCCCAGATCGCGGCGGAACACATCCTTGTCGAGCTTCTGACCGCTTTCGATGTCCCACAGACGGCAGCTGTCGGGGCTGATCTCATCGGCGACCACAAGACGCTGAAAATCACCGTCATAGACGCGGCCGATTTCGATCTTGAAATCCACCAGACGGATACCAACACCAAACATCACACCGGACATAAAATCATTCACCCGCAGCGCCAGGCTGAGGATATCATCCATATCCTGCTGGCTGGCCCAACCAAAGGCGGCGATGTGCTCTTCCGAGACCAGCGGGTCGCCCAGGCTGTCGTCTTTGTAGCAATATTCGACGATGGGGCGCGGCAGCTGCGTGCCCTCATCAATGCCAAGCCGTTTGGACATGGAACCCGCAGCATAGTTGCGCACGATCACTTCCAAAGGAATGATCTCGCAGGAACGTACCAACTGCTCGCGCATGTTCAGACGCTTCAGGAAATGCGTTGGCACGCCGATCTGGCCCAGGCCCTGCATGAAATATTCGCTCAGCAGGTTGTTCAGCACGCCCTTGCCTTCGATCACGTCTTTCTTTTCGGCGTTGAACGCAGTGGCGTCATCCTTGAAATACTGCACGATGGTGCCCGGTTCCGGACCTTCATACAGCGTTTTGGCTTTGCCTTCGTAGATCTTCTTGCGACGTGCCATGAGGAGCCTTTCAGAGTCAAAGGCCAGGAATCCCGGCCCGGTTTCTTGCCGCTCTCATAGGGCAAGGGGTGAAATGCTGCAAGTATACTGGCGCGCTGCAGACAAATAGAGGTGGTTTTGGATAGATTGTCGCAGTGAAATCGACCCCAAAGGCGGGACACGGCCTCTATTCGCCAGGCCTGATTGCCCCCGCCGCCAGCGCAAAGGCCGCCAGCTATGTGGCCTGGCAAGTGCGCTCACAGACCTTACCGGCAAGGATCACAGCCGATGCCACAGCCTTGCAAGCGCGCCAGGACGGCTTGGCAAATTGTCGCAAGCTCTGTTCCGGGCAGCAAGTTGCCCCATATTGATACTGTGACATTGCATTATGGAGGACATGAGATGACGACATTTGATGACCGCGTGCAGGCCTTTGAGGCAAAATTTGCGCATGACCTTGATCTTCGGTTTCAAGCGCGGGCCCGCTGCAACAAACTCCTGGGTCTGTGGGCCGCAAATATATTGAACCTGAGCGGTGCGGCGGCAGAAGGCTACGCGGCTGAGGTCGTCACCGCCGACCTGCAGCATCCCGGCCATGATGACGTGCTGAATAAGATTTCCACGGATTTAGTCGCCCAACAACAGAGTGAGGTCACGCGTGAGGACATCAAGGCAAAGATGGCCGAGTTCCTGACCCAGGCGACCGCAGAAATGCTGGAGGCCACCTAGCCAAGTTTGGCAGAGAGATCGCCCTTTGACATGGGGAATTAACGTCACAAAAACCTGCGCTTGCTAGATTGATATTTCTGCCCCTTCCGGGCCCCGCAGAAAGATCGCTATGCAGAGCCTCAAACGCCCATTGCTGGGACATCCGTTTAACCTCCTGCGCCTGACCGCGCCCTTTGCCATGGCCGCGCTCTGCCTCTGGGCCCTCTCGGCACGCATAGAGCTGCCCTCGCTGGTGGCGATCAGCGAATTTCTGGGCGCGTTGCACCTGTGGCAATGGCTGGCGGCCCTGGGGGCCACCCTGATCAGCTTTTGGGCGCTGGGGCGCTATGACGCCGTGGCGCACCGGCATTTGCAAACAGGATTGGATGGTGCCCAGGCTCGCCGCGCCGGGATGGCAGCGATCGCCTTTTCGCAATTGGTGGGATTTGGCCTGTTTACCGGTGCCTATGCACGCTGGCGGCTGGTGCCCGGACTGACAGTCCTGCAAGCCGCGCAGCTGACGGGGCTGGTGGGGCTGACGTTTATGGCCGCCCTGGCAATGATATGCGGCTTGGCGATGGCCCTGTTTCCCGTCTTTACCTGGTTTAGACCCGTCGGAGCGCTGCTCGTCCTCACCGTTGTGGCTGCCAGCCTGCTCAGTTTTGTCGCCCCCCGACTGACCATCGGGCCAATATCGCTGCGCTGGCCTTCGCTCGCTGCCATGGCAGCACTCTCGGTCTGGGCGCTGGTGGATGTGATGGCGGCAGGCACCGCGCTTTGGATTTTGCTTCCCGAAACAGTGCATATCCCCTGGACCACCCTTTTGGTGGTCTATGCCATCGCTCTGGGTGCAGCGATCCTCTCTTCGGCCCCCGGCGGCACCGGCCCGCTCGAACTGATGGTCTTTACCTTACTTCCCAGCCACGACAGCACTGGCCTGCTCGCCGCCTTGCTGGCCTTTCGGCTGGTCTACTATGCCCTTCCCGCCGCCATTTCCTGTGTGATGATGATCCTGCCGGATCGGCTAAAGCCCATGCGCGCGCCGTCAGCTGATCCCGATCTTCTGGGCGCACAGAGCCGTCCCGCAGAGACCCTGCCCCATGACAGACTGCGCGCTGAAAGCGCCGTGATCCGGCAAAACGGCGGCCATGTTCAGGCCTTTGGTTTCAACGAATTGGCCCTGCTGAACACGCCGCAGATTTCGGTCGCGCTGTTTGATCCGATGACAGGACACTGCAAAGAGACATTTGCGCCCCTGCGCCGCTTCGCCCGTGCGCGAAATGCCTCAGCCTGTCTTTACAAATGTTCCGCTCGCAGCGCTCTCGAGGCGCGCCAGGCCGGATGGGTCGTTCTGCGCATTGCCGCCGAAGCCGTGGTCTCCCCGATGCGTTTTAGCGAGGCGGGATCCAGCCACCGCCAGCTGCGTCGCAAACTCCGCCATGCCGAAAAGGCTGGGATAAGCGTGCTCCCTGCCCCGCCAACTCTGCCCCTGACCCAGATGGAGGCCCTGGATCAGGCCTGGCAAAGACGTCACGGCGGTGCGCGGGGCACCACCATGGGCCGGTTCGAAGGCAACTACCTTGCGACACAACGTGTCTTCCTGGCCTGGCAAGAGGACCGCATCATTGGGTTTGTCAGCCTGCATACTGCCGCCAGCGAGTGGTGTCTTGACCTCATCCGCATCTGCCCGGATGCGCCAGATGGCACCGGCCACATCCTGCTGCGCGCAGCCATCGCCGCCGCCAAAGACGAAGAGATCCCACGCTTGTCGCTGGCCGCCGTGCCCGATCATCGCTATGCCGCGCGCATGGATCAGGGGCTGCGCCGTTTCAAAGCCTGCTTTGCCCCAGACTGGCACCCCCGCTATATCGCCTGCCCGACCTGGAGCGATATGCTGATCTCCGGCCTCGAACTGTACCGCCTTATCCATCGCCCCGGCCCTGTCCAGTCGGCCCTCCCGGCCCAGCGTGAGGAAGGCCAGGTTGACCAGACCAACGGGTTCGACAACCGGACCACCAGTGCTGACACGGAGGACGCCGACTGGGACAAACGGGTACAGGAAAATAAGCAGGCCAATGCACGAGACATAGATCCTGCTGCACGCGCCTCATAATCAAGTTGAGGATTATGCAGTTGCCCTCTCTATGCGCCCATGACACAGCAGGCGTAACCTGCCGACGCCTGTGCTGCTCCCACACAAAGCCCGCACCGTCACAAATCTGACCAAACTTGCCTCTCCTTTGACAGGACATACCGATGACCAATTTCTTTGCCCAGTTCCTCGCTGAAAAAGACGTGCTTCTGGCCGATGGGGCCACTGGCACCAACCTCTTTAACATGGGGCTGCAGTCTGGCGATGCGCCCGAGCTGTGGAACACAGATGAGCCCAAGAAAATCATCGCGCTCTATCAGGGGTCGGTTGATGCGGGCAGCGATTTGTTCCTGACCAACAGCTTTGGCGGTACGGCTGCACGCCTGAAACTGCACGAGGCACAGGGCCGCGTCCGTGAGCTGAACCGCGCTGCCGCCGAACTCGGGCGCGAAGTGGCTGACAAGGCAAACCGCAAGATCGCCGTGGCGGGCTCCGTTGGACCAACCGGAGAAATTATGCAGCCGGTCGGTGAGATGAGCCACTCCCTGGCGGTTGAAATGTTCCACGAACAGGCAGAGGCCCTGAAAGAAGGCGGCGTTGATGTGCTCTGGGTTGAGACCATTTCGGCCCCCGAAGAATTCCGCGCCGCCGCCGAAGCCTTTGCCCTGGCGGATATGCCCTGGTGCGGCACCATGAGCTTTGACACGGCGGGCCGTACCATGATGGGGGTCACCTCGGCCGATCTGGCGCAACTGGTTGAAGAGTTTTCCAATGCTCCGCTGGCCTTTGGCGCCAACTGCGGCACCGGCTCCTCGGATATTCTGCGCACCGTGCTGGGCTTTGCCGCCCAGGGCACAGAGCGTCCGATCATCTCCAAAGGAAATGCGGGCATTCCCAAATATGTCGATGGCCACATTCACTATGACGGCACCCCGGAATTGATGGGGGAATATGCGGTCATGGCACGGGATTCCGGCGCCAAGATCATCGGCGGTTGCTGTGGTACCATGCCCGACCACCTACGGGCCATGCGCGAAGCCCTGGACACCCGCCCCCGTGGCGAACGTCCCAGCCTGGAACGCATCGTCGAAGTCCTGGGCCCCTTCACCTCGGCCAGCGATGGCACCAGCGCAGAAGATCAGGCTGCCACTGAGCGCCGCTCCCGCCGTGGGGGGCGCCGCCGCGGCTAAAGGACTGACGGTACGAAAAAAGGAACAAGGGGGCAGTGCGCAGGCATTGCCCCCTTGTCCTTGGCGCGCACCTCATGGCGGGTCAGCGCGCGCCGAGCTGCAAAACTCAGAAAAGAGCCATCTGATCGCCGGGCTGCGCCGGGCGTTGGAACAGATCACAGCGCAGTGGCGCGGCGCTGCTGAGCAGCCCCAGGCGCTTACAGGCCATCTGAAACCGCCGCCCAATCATCTCGGCATATTCCCCCTCGCCGCGCATGCGCTGGCCCCAACGCGGATCATAATCGCGCCCCCCATGCATCTCGCGCAGCCGCGCCATCACCTTGGCCGCGCGTCCCGGTTCATGCTCGGCCAGCCAATCCTGCCACAGCTGTGACACCTCGCGCGGCAAGCGCAGCATAATCCAGCTGGCCGCATCTGCCCCTGCAGAAGCCCCGGCAGCCAGAAGCGCCTCCAGCTCGTGGTCGGTCAGCCCAGGCACCACTGGTGAGGCCATCAGCCGCACTGGTACACCCGCGTCCGAGAGCCGTTTGATCACTGCCAGCCGACGGGCTGGCGCGGGGGCACGGGGCTCCATCCGCCGAGAGAGATCCCGGTCCAACGTGGTGACAGAAATGCCAACCCGCACCAGGCCCTTGCTGGCCATTTCGGACAGGATATCCAGATCACGTTCGATCAGGCTGCCCTTGGTCACAATGGCAACAGGGTGATTAAAATCCCGCAGCACCTCCAGGCAGGCGCGTGCCAGCCCCTGGTCGCGCTCGCAGGGCTGATAGGGGTCGGTATTGGTCCCCATCGCCAGGGTCGCCACCTTGTAACGCGGCTTGGACAGCTCCTGACACAGCACCTTTGCGATATTGGGGCGGGCTATCAGCCGGGTTTCAAAATCCAGACCCGGAGACAGGCCAAGATAAGCGTGGCTGGGACGCGCAAAGCAATAGATACAGCCGTGTTCACAGCCCCGGTAAGGATTGACCGAGCGGTCAAAAGGCAGGTCGGGCGAGCGGTTATAAGAAAGGGCGCTGCGGACCTGCTCAAGCCGAATCTCAGTTGGAATCACCTCGGGCTGCGGCTCTTGCTCCCAGCCATCATCCAGGGATTCCCGCTGCAAATCAAACCGACTTGGCGCATTGCTTAGGCTGGCGCGGGCTTTGCGACGCACGGCCGGAGAGTGAATCATCTGTTCCATTTGGCTATTGTGACAGTGATTTTAGAACAAATGAAGAACAAACCCGCGAAATCGAAGATTTCCTTGCGAATTCTTCATTATCAATCTGCCATTTTTGGCCCTATAGGTCGGTTCGGACAAAGGCAATGTCGCAAATAATGCAGTCTTGAAGCGACAAAATGGCCCAATAGTCGGCACAACGATGCCACGCCGGGGACTCCCCGCCCACTCAAGGAATAGGCGCATGTCAGAAGAAGAAGATATCATCCTGGCGGAACTGGACGATGAAGAACTTGTCCAACAGATGTTTGACGACCTCTATGATGGTCTCAAGGAAGAAATCGAAGAAGGCGTGAACATCCTTCTGTCGCGAGACTGGGAACCCTACAAGGTCCTGACCGAAGCGCTGGTGGGTGGCATGACCATCGTTGGCGCCGACTTCCGTGATGGCATCCTGTTTGTCCCTGAAGTGCTGTTGGCCGCAAACGCCATGAAAGGCGGCATGGCCATCCTGAAGCCCCTGCTGGCCGCCACAGGCGCGCCGCGTATGGGCTCCATGGTGATCGGCACTGTTAAAGGCGACATCCATGACATCGGCAAAAACCTGGTGTCCATGATGATGGAAGGCGCCGGTTTCGAGGTTGTCGATCTGGGTATCAACAACCCGGTTGAAAACTACCTGGAAGCGCTCGACGAGCACAAGCCAGACATCCTGGGCATGTCTGCCCTGCTGACAACCACCATGCCCTATATGAAAGTGGTCATCGACACGATGGTCGAACAGGGCAAGCGCGAAGATTACGTTGTGCTGGTTGGTGGCGCGCCGCTGAACGAAGAGTTTGGCAAGGCGATTGGTGCCGACGGCTATTGCCGCGATGCTGCCGTGGCTGTGGAAATGGCCAAGGACTTTGTTGCGCGCAAGCACAACCAGATGAGCGCCTAAATTGGCACGCAAAGGACGTGCAGCCCGTTTGACCGAACGGGCTGCATTTCGCCCCCCCACGGGGCGTTCGCTTGTGGAAAGCTCCCTCACCGAACAGGGCCTGGCCGCCCCTGAAAAGAAACATGGCCGTATCCTCCTGATTGCCTGTGGCGCCCTGGCGCGCGAGATCCTTGCCATCAAAGAAATCAACGGGCTGGATCACATCGACCTCACCTGCCTGCCTGCCAAGCTGCATCTCTACCCCGATCAGATCACGATCGCAGTTGAAGGCGCCGTGCTGAAGCACCGCAACACCTATGATCAGATCTGCGTGGTCTATGCCGATTGCGGCACCGGCGGTGAACTGGAACAGAAATGCGCAGAACTGGGGGTTGAGATGGTCCCCGGCCCCCATTGCTATTCCTTCTTTGAGGGCAATGAGGCTTTTGCGGAACATGCTGAAGCAGGTGAAATCACCGCCTTCTACCTCACCGATTTTCTGGTCAAACAATTCGATGCCTTCATCTGGAAACCCATGGGGCTCGACAAAGCACCTGAACTGCGCGAGATGATTTTTGGCAATTACACCAAGATGGTCTATCAATCGCAACTCTCCGACCCGGCCCTGATCGAAAAGGCCCGCGATTGCGCGCGCCGTATGGGGCTAGAGTTTGAACACCGTCACACAGGCTATGGTGAGCTGCAGGATGCGCTGCTAAAATGGGGAAAGTCCGAAGCCTGAGCCCACCGGCTCCGGACACAATGGATCAGGCGGATTCGCGCACCTTCAAGCGTTGCAGAGCCTGGGCCTCAAAATCCTCCAGAGACTTCATATCCAGCGCGGCAGACACCCTGGCAACCCACTCCTGAACCGCGGCAATCTCGGGCATGAGATGTGGGGCCCAGTGGAAAGGCGAGGCCATGATGAGATCCGCCACAGTGAGTTTGTCCCCCAGCAAAAACGCGTTCTGGGCCAAGGCTGTTTCCAGCTCCGCATAGACCTCCTCCATGGAGCGGAACGTACTGACAAGGGCCGGATGGTCGAGGTTGGAGAACTTCGCCACCAGGGCGGGCTCCAGCACACCGCCATAGTAATACATCCAAGACAGGTAGCTGCCGCGCCCTTCGGAGCCGGGCTTGGGGCCCAGGGGATGACCAAACAGTTCATCCAGATACATCATGATGGCGCCGCTCTCGCGGATGGTTTCGCCCGCATCGGTGATCAGATAGGGCACCTTGCCTTCGGGATGGGCATTTTTTGGATCCTTGCGGCCGCTGCCGTCGCCTTTGATGATATCAACGCAGATCACCTCGACCGCGTCGAGCTTCCCCATCAGCATAAGCTGGGAGACGACACGGGAAGAGCGGCTGTGGGGGGAGTGGTAGAGCTTGGGCATTGATTTGAAACCTTTCGGGTTTATGGTTGTCGATGCCCGCTATATGTCGCTACCCTCCTGCCAAATTATGTCAGTAGGTATTGCCTAGGGTGTTTTATGGCCAAATCAGATCGTCTCTTCCGTCTGCTGCATCTCATCCGGGGTTTGACACCGCCGGTGACCGCAGCACGGCTCTCTGCTGCGATGGAAGTGTCAGAGCGCACCATCTACCGCGATATCGACAGTCTGCGTGTGGCCGGTGCCCGCATCGAAGGAGAGGCAGGCCTGGGCTATACCATGGTCGAAGACCCGGCCCTGCCGCCGCAGACCTTTACCCAGCTGGAAATCGAAGCCCTGACACTGGGCCTGGCCGATGTTGGCCAACGTGGTGACAGGGACCTTGCGCAGGCGGCCAATGATGCTCTTGTGAAGATCCTGGCCACCCTGCCCGAACGTCAGCAACGCCAGGCCGCCCATGCCGTGAATCTGGTCAACCGCCTGACCCTCCCCCAAACCACAACCATCGACATGACATTGCTACGCGAGGCAATGTGGGCCGAGGAAGCATTGGAAATCCACTATATCGACCTTCGGGAGAACCAGACCCGCAGACGTTTATATCCGCTGGCTCTTTCCTATCACGAACGCGCCGTCATGCTGCTGGCCTGGTGTTGCAAACGCGAGGATTTTCGCATGTTCCATGTCACCCGAATCCAGGCCTATGAAAAAACCGGCGAGAGCTTTCGCCCCCGCCGTGTGCCCCTGCTGCGGGACTATGTGGCCTATCTGAGAGATCCAGAGAGGATCAAGCAGCATCAATCAGGTGACGCCTGCAGCAGCTAGGTTGTTCAAATCTGCGCTGCGGCTGTCTCGCGGATACGTTCGATCATCGAGCGCACTCCGTTGGAGCGCTGTGCCGACAGATGCTCATTCAAGCCCAAGCGGCCCAATTCTGCATGAGCATCCACTGCCAGCACCTCGGCCAGGGTAAGCCCATTGTAAAGGCTGCGCAGGACCGAAATCAAACCGCGCACGATCAACGCATCGCTTTCGCCATCAAAGTGAAAGCAGCCCTCTTCTACTGTGGGGTGTAGCCAGACCTGGCTGGCACAACCATCGACCTTGGTCGCAGGCACCTTGAGGGACTCGTCCAACGGATCCATCGCCTTGCCCTGCTCGATCACATGGCGATACCGATCCTCCCAGTCTTCCAGGAATTCAAAATCCTCAACGATCTCTTCAAATGCGGCGCTGGCCATGGTGGGGCATCCCCTCGTTTGTGACGGAAATCGGCACAGCAGCACCTATGCCGCCTGCCTAGGTTTTTCAACAGCTTTTCAAGCGCCGCGCAATCGGGTAACCACAATCAACCAGACTTTAAATGACGGGCGGGACGACATGCGCAAATCCTTGGCACTCCTTTTGACGGGCACGCTAGTACTTGCAGGCTGTGGCGGTTGGAGTGAGTCACGTATCAACCCAGGCAACTGGTTCGGCAAATCCAGATCCACCCCGGTGGCCGCAGCAAGTGAGGCCGAAACCGTCAACCCTCTCCTGCCTGACAAGGGACGCAAAAGCATCTTTGCCCGCGCAGAAAAGGAAGACCTGGCCGTACCAGTTTCAACGATCAGCGAGCTGCGCGTTGAGCCCACCCCCAATGGTGCCATCATCTATGCCAGTGGCATCGCCTCACGCCAGGGCGCGCATGAGTTGGAACTGCGCCGCCTCCCTGATACGGCCGAGGACACGCTGGAATACACCTTCCATGTGCTCTACCCGGTGGGCCCAACCCCCGCAGGCAGTGAACACAGCCGCACCGTGCGCGCAGCCGTGAGTGTTACAGAGCAAAGCCTGCGCGGCATTCGCACCATCCGCGTCAGTGGCGCCGAAAATGCCCGCGAAACCCGCCGCCGCTAACCCGGTCCCTGACTGTATGCTAGTCCACCTGATGGTTTGCCCGGCCAGGCCTGCTCTGCGGGCGCTGGTAGCAACGCCATGATCAGTCTCAGTGCGGGAATTCATTGCCCTCAGAGCCGCCGACAAAATCAATAGGGGACAAAGCATTAAGACTTTCCCTTGGGGAAAGCCCTCTGGTTTAACCCCTTCATCTCTCGCGCAAACCTTCATCTGCAACCAAAGCGCGGATCATGCAGGCCTGATTCCAAAAATCTGCGTAACCGGAGCCAATCAGCGAACTGCTTCAGAGCGCGACCACCTTGACCGATTGGCCCTTGGCAGCCAATGCAATTTCGCCATTGCACAGACGCAGCGCATCCTCGCCAAAGACCTCATGGCGCCACCCGGTCAGCGCAGCGACATCCCGTTCACCAGCCGCAATGGCGTCCAGATCGGCGCTAGGGGCGATGAGCTTGGCGGCAACGCCGGCAGATTCGGTCTTGGCCTTTAGCAGCACCCGCAAAAGATCGGCCAGCGCCGGGTTCACCTGCAGTTTTTCCCGGCTGCGATCCATCTTGGGATGGTTGTCCGCCGGACAGCTGATGCCCTTGGCCACGGCCTGCAAAATACCTTCGGAAATGGCACCTTTGCGGGCCTCACGCAGCAACAGGCGGGAGCCCCCAAGATCCGCACCAGTGCGCGGTTTAGTCGAGGCCAGCTCGACCAGAGCGTCATCCTTGAACACCCGGTTGCGCGGCACATTGTTGGTCTGGGCGTAGTCCTCGCGGAAAGCCGCCAGCTCACGGACCACGGCCAGGAATTTCCCTGAGGTCGTGCGGGTCTTGACCCGACGCCAGGCCTCTTGCGGCTGAATGATATAGGTCGCCGGATCGGTCAGAACCTGCAATTCTTCGGAGACCCAGTGCGAGCGCCCGCTGCGCTGCAGATCTGCCGCCAGATATTCGTAGATCCGACGCAGATGCGTGACATCTGCCAGGGCGTAGTTTTTCTGCGCATCACTCAAGGGACGGCGGGACCAATCGGTAAAGCGCGAGCTTTTGTCGATGCCCTCTTTGACGATTTTTCGCACCAGGGTTTCATATCCCACCTGATCACCAAAGCCGCAAACCATGGCCGCCACCTGAGTGTCAAACAGCGGTTTTGGGAATACGCCCGCATCCACCCAAAAGATCTCGAGATCTTGACGCGCGGCATGGAACACTTTGACCACTGCCTCATTGCGAAACAGCTCATACAGGGGCTCCAGCGACAGGCCCTGGGCCAGAGGATCCACCAGAACTGCATCGTTCTCACCATCGCCAGAAAAAGCGATCTGGATCAAACAGAGCTTTGAATAATAGGTGCGCTCGCGCAGAAACTCGGTATCGACCGTCACGTAGGGGTGGTTTGCGGCCTCTTCACAAAAGGCCTGCAGCTCGTCGGTGGTGGTCAGAGTTTTCATAAATCACGACTTTTCTGGTGTTCTGGTCTACTGGGCTGGACATGGTGATACGCTGTTGACGCCTGCAATGCAAACCGCCAGATCACCCCTCTAGCAGCACCGGACTGCGATCCCCTGCAGCAAAGCGGCGCAGCACCGCTGGATAGAGCCGATGCTCCTGCACCAGCACGCGTGCCGCCAGATCTTCGGCGCTGTCACTCGGCAAAACAGGCACCCGCGCCTGTCCCAGAATTGGACCATCGTCCAGCGCAGGTGTCACCTCGTGAACCGTGCAGCCATGCTCCGCATCCCCCGCTTCCAACGCCCGCGCATGGGTGTGCAGGCCTTTGTATTTTGGCAGCAAAGAGGGGTGGATATTCAGCATCCGCCCCTGAAAAGGCGCAACAAAACCTTCAGTCAGAACCCGCATGAACCCAGCCAAGCAAACGATATCGGCGCCAGAGGCCAGAATGGGCTTGATCAGTTCCGCTTCAAACGCCGCGCGATCGCCCTTGAACGGGCGATGATCTACTGCCGCCGTGGAGATGCCTGCGGCGGCGGCCTTTTTCAGACCGCCCGCTTCGGCGTCGTTGGACAGGACCAAACAGGGGCGTGCCGGGTGGTCGCCCTGCATGCTATCGATCAGCGCCACCATATTGGAGCCGCCGCCCGAGACCAGAATGGCGACCTTCTTCTTGTCGGTCACAGCAGGTTGCCCGAATAACGCATGCCCTCTCCTGCGGTGACGGTGCCCAGACGGCTGACGGTTTCGCCCTCGTCTTGCAGGATCGTCATCAGCTCATCGGCACGATCTGCGGAAACCGACAGGATCATGCCAATGCCGCAGTTGAAGGTCTTGAGCATCTCAGCTTCGGCAATGCCGCCGACTTCGGCCATCCATTTGAACACGCCAGGCAGTTCCCAGGCGTTGAGGTCGATGTCAGCCCCCAGGTCCGCAGGCAGCACCCGTGGCAGGTTTTCTGTCAAACCACCGCCGGTGATATGGGCCAGCGCATGCACGCCCCCTGCCCGCACGGCTGCGAGGCTTTGTTTTACATACAGACGCGTTGGCGTCAGCAGCGCTTCGCCCAGAGTGCCGTCGCTGAAGGGTGAGTCTGCATCCCAACCAAGACCGGAGAGCTCAACAATTTTGCGGACCAGCGAATAGCCGTTCGAGTGCACCCCGTCCGAGGCCAGCCCCAATAGCACGTCTCCTTCGACCACCCCTGCAGGCAGGGCGGTTCCACGCTCCATGGCGCCAACCGAAAATCCTGCAAGGTCAAAATCGCCCTCAGGGTACATGCCTGGCATCTCGGCGGTTTCGCCGCCAATCAGGGCGCAGCCAGAGCGCACGCAGCCCTCGGCGATGCCTTCAATGATGCGCGCGGCGGTCTCGGTCTCGAGCTTACCGGTGGCAAAATAGTCGAGAAAGAACAAAGGTTCAGCACCTTGGCAAACCAGATCATTCACGCACATGGCGACCAGATCGATGCCAACACCATCGACGACACCAGTGTCGATGGCGATGCGCAGCTTGGTGCCAACACCATCCGTGGCGCCCACAAGGATGGGATCGCGATAGCCTGCGTCTTTGAGATCAAACAGCGCGCCAAAGCCGCCCAGCCCACTCATCACGCCGGAGCGATTGGTGCGCTTAGCCGCGGGCTTGATACGATCCACCAGGGCATTGCCCGCGTCAATATCCACACCTGCATCCGCATAGGTCAAACCGTTCTTGCCGCTGGTCATCTCTTGGCTCCTTAAAACTGGTTGCGCAGCCTTTAGCGCAAGGCTCACCAGAAAGAAACAAGGGAATCCACCGCGCGCAACCTGTCGCACGGTGGAGAGATCTGCTCAGCAGTGTTTCGGCCCCCTGATCACTGGCCGATCACAGGCCAATCACAGGCCAAATTGCCAGGGTGCGGGCTGATAGGCATAGCCCTCTTTCTGGCGCAGCACCCGACCAAGGCCGGGAAAGTCAATATGGCTCCCCGTCAACAGAAGATCATCCGACACCGCCCGATCCAGCATCTTGTGGCGGGTCGCGGCGGTCACTGCGGGATCCGTATCAAAGGCAATGGTCCAATCTGGATAGGCAAATTGCAGCGCCGTGCTGTGAATGATGTCCCCCCAGAACAACAGCTGCTGATCGCCGCTGTCCAGCATATAGCCCGTATGGCCCGGCGTGTGGCCCGGCAAGGGCAAGGAAGTGACCCCCGCGACAACTGCGGTCTCGCCTGAAATGAGCCGCAGCCGGTTCTGATAGGGCGCCACTGTAGTGCGCGCCATCTGGAAAAACCCGCGACTGTTTTCGGGAACCGAAGCCATGATGGCATCATCATGCCAAAAATCCCATTCCACCTGTGACACGACAAGCTCTGCATTGGGGAAGACCGCAGTGCCATCCGCAGATACCAGCCCCCCCGAGTGATCCGGGTGCATGTGAGTCAGCAGAATGGTTGAAATTTCAGCAGGGCTTACCCCCATCGCCGCCAATCCAGACCGCATGGCGCCGAGATTTGGCCCCATCAGATCGGCAGTCCCCGCATCGATGAGGATTTTTTCACCTCCCCGCTCAACCAGATAGCCATTCACAGGAATGTTCAGCCCCTCGGGGGTCATTCGGTGCAAGCCGCTCTCCAGCACCGCATTTGCCTTTTCTGCATCATAGTTGGCAAAGAGTTGTGTCCCCAGCGGCAGATGCCCATCCAACAGCACCGTCACTCGCGCATTGCCTAGGGAAAACTGATGCAAAACAGGGGGCAAACCCCGGGTTGGGGCGGCGGTTTCAGCCAGAACTGGGTCCAAAATGAGTGTGGCAGCAGGCGCCGCCACAAAGGCGCCGAGAAGGGTTCTACGATTGATCGTCATAAAGATCTCCAATAAGCATGGGACCAGCAATTGGTCACAACCCTGATCTAATTTACCCAAACCCGCCTCTGTAGGCGGGAAACGCCTATCACCGATATAAGCAGGAGATATACCATTCATGGATCGACTGGGATTGTTGGAAAGCTTTGTCATTGCCTTGGATGAAGGCAGCCTCAATCGCGCCGCTCAGCGCCGTGGTATCAGTCAGCCTGCAATGAGCCTGCAGATCAAGCAGCTCGAAGGATTGTTGGGGCAAGAACTGCTGCACCGCTCCTCCACCGGGGTCAAGCCAACCCGTCCGGGCCAAATGGTCTATGCCCAGGCTCAGGGCCTGCTGTCTGGCTATGACAGGATGTGCGCCGAACTGAGCGCGCTGGAAGACAACATCTCAGGCACCTTCCGGATCAGCACCAGCACATTCTTTGGCCGCATCATCCTGGGTCCGGTGCTGCTAGAGGTCAATCAGGCCTATCCCGATCTGGATATTGTCATGAAGTTGGAAGATCGACTGATCGACGTCGTCCGCGAAAATATAGATCTGGCGATCCGTTCGGGCACACTTGGCGACGGCGACGGGGCCGCGCGCAAGATTGCACAGATGGAAACTGTTTTGTTTGCCACCCCGACCTATTTGGACCAAACTGGCCGCCCTCAGACGCCGGATGACTTAAAGCGGCTCAAGTTCATACAACACCACGAAGATCAGACCGGCGGGTTTTTCCCCCTGACCCTGGATGGTGTGGAGCATCAAGCCCCTGTGCATGTGGGGTTTACGGCGGATGATCCGGATTTGATCATTCGCGCTGTCTCAAACCACACCGGCTATGCCCGCGCGCCGCGTCTCTTCCTGGATGAGGCACTCTTGGATGGTCGGTTTGAAGAGGTCCTGCCCGCCTATACCCCCCAGCCCAAAGACATCTACGCAGTCTACCCCTCACGCCACAGCTATGACAAACGCCACGAGGTGGTTGTCTCGGCGCTGCTTGACCGGATGGAAGCCCTGCGCGTGGCGTCAATAGCCCGGAGCCACCCTCCGGCTTCAATCATGGCTTGACCTTACCGCAGGCATTTTCTAACCACGTGTTCAGTGGGCCTGTAGCTCAACGGTTAGAGCAGAGCGCTCATAACGCTTTGGTTGCGGGTTCAAATCCTGCCGGGCCTACCACCACCACTAAAAAAAGCAATGTTTTCAAGGTTTAAGGTGTACCGCACCACTCAAAACCCGCCCTATATGTTTCAATGGGTTACGAGCAAGGTGTCCCGCAGTTTGCAGCCTGAAATGCCCTTTCTGCCTAACTCCTAGCGATCCGCATACAGAACTTTGGCCCGCTTTGGTGTAAACAACACGCCCCTAACTCAAGCTATTGATTTCAGGACTAAGGAGCGCTTTTTATTCCACCTTTTTTCCGCCACCTACGCAAGCTAAGCCGGTTCAATCCAGTTCACAGAATCTATGAACACTTCGTTATCCCAACGAAGTGTTCCCACCCTTTCGGCTGGGGCTGACCACATACCGAGAAATGGCTTGGCCGCTTCTGGGCGTTACTCATGGACCAGCCGAGAAGGTGATCCGGTATTCCCTGACATTCTTTGCACGACAGCGGGAACAACGCATTTTGCTGATAGCAAAGCCAACCGTACCCTGATCACCAAGAGCCTGAATGAGATCCAGGACCGCCACAGAATCCGCGTGACCGCAGTTGCACATCACATAGAGCTTGTGCCGACTGATCACTGACAGTTTTGTTTCACCACCTGTGCCCAATTGCTTTACTCTCTCTAGGCAGGCAATGCGCGCAGCGCTTCGGCCATGGCGCGGTAGCCGGGATATCCATACTCAGCAAACATGGCATCATACCACTGCGCCCAAGGCTCGCGCCGCCCCTCGGGGAAAACGTCTTGCCAAGTCCCTTTTCGCAGCATTACCTGCCCATCATTAAGTCGGGTAACTTCAATCGAATGCGCGCTCACGAGGGCCTCCCTTGCTGTTGCCGAGGGATAGGCTAAGGCGCAGCAAGAGTGCACCCCCTCTAGCTCGGCCAGTCGGCTAGCCTAAAGCAGACGTAGAAAGGGGTTGCGAGGTTGAAGCCGATCCGTCCACGTTGCGGATGACTGCTGTCAGCCCAATGCGGTCATTGACATTGAGTGCCGTGCCATCGATGCCGCGGTAGCGAGAACAGGGGGGCAATTTCCCGAATGCAGTCATTGAGCGTCGTGGTGTTAGACCGCCAATGTTAACACGCTGAATAGGAGGCTGGCTGCCGCCAAGATCACCAGCTTTCATGTTCGTCTTAGTGTTTTGCCAACGAAGAAGACCACCTCCATGGATAGTACATCGTCACCTTGCCTGAAGTGGGCGGCTCTTCGTAAGATGCTTTCAAGCCCTTTTGCGCAATGAAAAGTATGGAGAGTGAACTCGTGAAGGTTTCGCAGGAACTGCAAGGGCTGTTTTTACAGCTCGGCGTACCCAGATCATTTCCCAAACGCCATACTCTTCTGCACGCAGGGGATGTTAGCCAACACGCCTATTTCGTCGAAACAGGTTGTATTCGGCTTTGGCATAACCACGGCGGGACAGATGTTTCTGTCAAATTCTTCCTGCCCGGTGAACTTTGCGCGTCGTTGCAAAGCATGCACAACGAGGAACCCAGCAAATACGAACTTGAAACCATCACGCCCTGCGTCGTGCGCATATTGAAAAGATCCGAACTTGAGAGGGAAGCTGAAGCTTCGCCAGGGCTTCGGGCGTACTTTGCGTCTATCATGGTGCACTGCCTGGTAGACTATCAGGACCTTTTCGTAGACCGAATAGCGAAAACGCCGGAAGATCGGTATCGAGCGCTGATCGAGGAAGACCCTGCCGTGCTCGATATGGTGCCTCTTCATTTCATTGCGTCATACCTAGGCGTCACGCCGGTCTCGCTCAGCCGAATTCGCAGGAAAACGCACCTTTCTTAACAAACGATAAGGCGGGGGGCTGCGTCCCATTGTAGGGCTCACAGAGCGAGGTTCTGCGCCGTCTGAGTTCACGCGCGATATACGCGACGTGACCGCACGAGCCAGCACTGGAATGACACTGCGGTTGTTTGCCGCCACAAGGAATTTCGAGATGAACTCAAGAATCGTAGTTGGCCGGCTGCTTATCCTGCTCGGCCTTTTTGGAGGCTTTGTCAGCGTTTGGTACACGCTCAACTTCACCTGGAACCCACAGTTTCAATCTGTCAATTTGCCGGATGCGCCAACGCATTCGAACTATCACGCGTTTCGAGGCGCCATGCTGGCGCTCGCTGCGAACCTTTTGCTGTTTTGGGCTGCTTTCAAAGCCAGAGCTCTCTCCCCTGAGGTCTGGAGTGTCGTGACCTTTGTAGCTGTGTTTTACTATCTTGGCTGGTGGGCGGCCTGGCCGATCTGGGGGCTCCATGCTCCAAGTTTTGTCGCTGAAATGAATCACGTGATTGGCACAGTTGGCGGATTGGGTGGCCTGCTCTTCCTCCAGCCACGCAAAACGGTTTGAGATAGACAGCTAAGGGTGCTCAATCGGACGAAGAGAAACTTTAGCGTAATCTATCGTCGGCATGAAAGCTTGGTCAAAGAGAAGGGGAAAGGACAATCCGGCCGCTCACCACATACGAGAGCGGCCGGAATCGTCCCGCTGGTTTCATCTTATCTAACCAACCAGCTTGCGCGCAGCATCCAGGCCGTCGGCGCCAGTCATCGAACAGCAAACGCTGGCAAGGGTTCGGGGTTGTTCATAAGGCCACGGCATACCGCGATGCAGTGTCGCCCTCTGATCCCACATGAGAACATCACCAACCTGCCACTGGTGTGAGTACACGAACTGCGGCCGGGTGCAGTATGCGATCAGCTCATCCACCAGCGCATCACCTTCCGCCGGGCTAAGTCCTTCCACCTCAAACACATGCGATGCGATAAACAGAGCCTCCTGCCCGTTGACGGGATTGGCCCAGACCGCAGGCCACCGTTGCGCTGGCCATTTATTGAACATGGGAAAATTGGCCAGTTCCATCGAAATCCGCTCCCGCGAACGACGGTAGTTGTGTCCTAAGATCCGCCCTTTGATCCTTTGCCTCAGATCCTCCGGCATGGCAGCCCAGGCCGCGCGCGTGGAAGCTAGCTCTGTCTGGCCGCCCTCTGTTGTCACAACTTTAGCCGCCAGAATGTTGCACAGCGAAGGAAACGGCATGAAGGTGGAATCAATATGCCATTGCTGGTTTGCTTTCAGATGCAGCGTATGCAGATCCATTTCCCCTGTGACGCCCGCGTCCGTTTCATTGGATACAAATGAAACCTCGGGAACGTCTCCGGGTTGGCGCTCATCCTTTTTTCGGTCCTCAATGGGGCCGAACATCTGCGCCAGGCGCAGGTGATTTTCTGGCTCTAGGGACTGGTTGTGGAACAGCAGTGCAGAGTGATTTTCGAAAAGCTTGCGCAGTTCCGGGTAATCTCTCTCCATTGAGATCTTCGAAAGGTCAAAGTTATGAACGGTGACGCCAAAACTGTCCGTCAAGGGGCTGGTTTCGAAATGGGCTGACATTGAATTCTCCCGTGTGTCATTTCCTGACTGCATCCTACGAAGGAGGAAGATCAAATAAACTTGCCAAATTTGCATGCCGATCATAGCTTTTCATTATGCAAGGCCGTTTTCGACGTACACAGCATCTGCTCAACGCGCTTCCTATTCTGGAGGCATCCGTGCGGCTTGGCAGCTTCACGAAGGCCGGCGAGCACCTAGCCCTTAGCCAACCAGCGGTCAGTCGCCATATCGCCAATCTTGAAGATCAGCTTGGCGTGCAGCTCTTTACCCGAACGCATAACAAGCTGACGGTGACCAGACAGGGGCGGGATCTGGCGAATGCAGTGAACCTGGGTCTGTCGCATATCGATACAGCTATCCGCAGAATATCCGGAACCGCCGGTGCTGGCGGCCTGCGCCTTGCCTGCACGCAAAGCTTTGCCAACTGCTGGTTGCTGCCGCGATTTTCCGGTCTGAGGCAAGCGATGGGGGATGTGCAGGTGCATCTCGCGGTGTCTCATTGGCTGGATGACATCGACCCTGATAGTGTCGATATGATCGCCCACTGGCGGCCGCAGGGCTGGGCTGGTTGGCCGCGGAAGCGGCTGTTCCAAGAGGTGACCTTTCCAGTATGTTCCCGGGAATATCTGGATCGCAATCCTGCACTCCGGTTATCCTCGGAAGATCCATCGGTTTTGAGCCGACATAATCTTTTGCACTATGAAGAACGGGCAATGGAGTTCGCGGGATGGCCCGAATGGTTCGCTGCCTCTGGCATTGACTATTCCGTACCGGATCAGGTCTTCCGATACCCCAGTTACCAATTCATGCTGCAGGCTGCGGCTGACGGCGAAGGGGTGGCTCTCGCTTGGCGACACCTGGCGGCGGACAAGATCTCTTCCGGCGAACTGGTGCAAATCGGGCGGGACCTTCACCGAAACGAGGCTGGCTATTTTCTGGAATACCGGGACACAGGACACATGTCCCGTCATCAGGAAAGGCTACTAGACTGGTTCGTCATTGAGGCTGACAAGTAGCAAGTTTTGCCGTTTCCTTAGCGAAAATAATCCCCTTAAGGCGCAGTACGAAGGCTTGAATTGGGGTCTCCAATCATGTCTGTTCAGTAGCGAAGGCTCATTTCATTTGCTGAGTTGACCTTTTCCCTTTGAAGTTTGCTGAATGCCTCACCAATGACCGGCTTTCACGCGGCAGTGCGGCGCGTTCAGGCGGTGTTGCAGGATAGACTGTTGGACTTTGCAAATGTCGCTATCTGCGCATAGCCGACGTAGCAGGGAGCTACGAGGCTGGCGCCAATCCGACCAGGTTGCGGACGACTGCTGTCAGCCCAATGCAGACATCCGAGCCGGACGCAGCATTCACGATACAGAATCTGCGCATGGCAGAGACATTTTCCCAAAAGCAGCCTTTCAATCATGAGCAATGTAGTCAACGCCAAAGGTAGCGACGTGCGGGTAGCGATATTGGCAAAGTTTGGCGGTCACCCCGAAGCCGACATTCAGCCAGGAAGCGAAGCTGATCGCTTTGCGTCCATACTCGCAAGAGGTTTGATTGTTGCTCAACCGAACGCCGTATTGACAGACGTGGCGTTCCACATGAGGAAGGACTGATACTATTATGTAATTATCGGCAGGCCGGACATGCCTCCGGTTGGCAAACGCCCTAACACTATGGAGCTGCAATGCGCAATGATCTGGCCACCTTCTTTCTGTTTGCACCTTTGGCCCTGACCGCCGGTCACCTTAAGGCAGCGGACCTCGAGTTGAATGTCTTAAACGCTACGACTGAGAGACTGATGTTTCTAAACATTGTCCCCGCCAGTTCCAAATCCTGGGGACAGGATCTCCTGCCGGAACCCATCGACGCTTTCCAATACACTGATATCAATCTGACTGATGGCAAAAGCATCTGCACCTACCATTTGCGCGCCGAATTTTCGGATTGGGAAGTCATTGAAGACTACAATGTCAATCTCTGTCATGACCACCACTATACCTTCGAGGACTATTAATCCCGACGCCTAAGCGGCGCAGAACGGTCACCGTCAGTGTGACAGGTTCCATCTCTTGATCATTCTGCCAGAAGGTAAGCAACGAATGGTCGGCTTCCGCAGCAACTGCCCGTTTTGGAAAACCAACATCATTGATTTGGGCAGTAGTCCCCAATGCGCGTTCCGGCCAATTCTAACATTTCCATCAGTCAGAAATTTTGGTCGTCCTCGTCTGCGGACATTTTGGCTCCGTGCTTCAGCAGAAGCTCTACGATTTCGGAGTGCTGATGATTTATTGCTAGCGAAAGCGGGGTTTCAGCCTCGTAAACCCCATCATAACAGGCAGGATCGTTTACGATGGAGGGCTCCAAAGCAACTAAAAAGCGACACACCTCTTCCCTTCCGTTGCGAATGGCCCAGTGGATCGGGCCGTCCCACTGATCCTCCATGATCATGGCCCCACGGGCAACGCGGGCCTTGACAGCCTCCAAATCTCCATCCGCTGCATCGCTAAGAAGTCCACTGTCGTACCAACGACCCTGATATTGTCCAGTTGCAATCCCCTCTTCCTGAAATGGTGTATTCCAAAGGGCGAGTTGTTCTAGATTTGGCAGATCTCTGATTGGGGAAAGATCTGCGATTTTTGTGTGGCTCAGGTCGAGGTAAGTGAGGTTAGTCAACCTGGCCAGGGAGCTCAAATCTGAGATCTGCGTATTCCACAGATCAAGTCCTTCCAGTCCGATCAGAGTGGCAATCGGAGTGAAATCAAGAATATGCGTGTTCCACAGATTCAGGGTTTTGAGGCTGGCATGCCCTCTTAGTACAGACAGGTCAGTGACCTGGGAATTTGCGAGATCCAGATGCTCTAGCTCAGTCAGTTCAGTCAGGGGAGACAGGTCGGATATCTTGCACCCTTGCAGAAAAAGCGACCGCAATCCCTTCAGCGACCTCAAGACCTCTATATTCGTGACCTGGCTTTTGGAAAGGTCCAGTTCGCTCAACTCTGCCATTTCGGAGATGGGCGAAATGGCAGATAGATTCCGGCAGTAGCTGAGATCCAATGTCTTAAGCTGAGTTAGTCCAGATAGTTGCGCAATAGAACGTATGCCGGCTCCGCTCAAATTCAGCGTCGATATCCGCTCCAACGCGCCGATCTCAGAGGGGAGTTGCGTTAGGTCATAGACGTTGACCTTGGAAAGGTCGAGTTCAGCAGCACCTGAAAGCGATGCCTCGTGCACAATGCCTTTTACGGTATGGAGCATGACATCTCCAGCGGTGTCTGTTGGCGCCTTTGGCCTCCAGCGGAATATGTTGAGCATCTTGTTTAACCTCTCACCACCATTATCACTTCCGGAGACTACACATATTTTAAAGCGGTCAGTGTCGGCCTATCCGCTGGCTTCAGAGAGGGTTCTAGAAACCCATTCCAAAGTTAAACGATTCCGACCTTCCCCCCTCCTGCTCCGGTAGAAACACTTGAACAACCTATAGGCTAGCGTATTGATACCAAGGGAAAGTTTTTTCATTGGCAGGACACGGCTCCTGCGCCCGGGCGGCACTGGGGGTTTTTGGCCAGCCAGGCTTCGCGCAATGCCTTGCGGCGTGCAGCTCCGGCAGCTGCGGCGGCCTCGTTGTGCCGTACAACGCGTTCTGTTGCCGCTTGCTGATCTGCATAATAGGCATTCAATTTCTGCCGCTCCGCCTCGTTGCGGTCCCGGGCAGCGATTGCCTGCTCATCCCGTGCGCAGGTATTACCCTTGGGCTTGGTGTAGGGCGGGCATCTGTGCAGTACCAAATTGGCCCCACTGGATGCGCCGCCGAGTGAGATGCCCTGAGCCCTGCGAGCCGCGCCCGCCGCATCAGCCCGGCGGTCGAGTTCGCGGTAATAGGCATCCTGGCCGAACATGGTGCGGTCAAGATTCGCAAGGGCAAACGCGACATCAGGGGAGGCGTTCGTAACCAGATCCGTCGTTAACGTTAGGCTCGAATCTCCGGGCCCGGACTTGTTAAGCGGGTTGTCCCGGGCGAAGTCCTGAAGGGCGGAACTTAAGGCGTTGGACCAGCTTCTTTGATTGTCGCGTACGAAGCCGCCGTAGACTATGATCCTCTTGTTGAGCCGGTCCGCGTACTCGGGCAGCTTGTTCACAGTTTTTTCAAAGTCGCGCAGCTCACGGTCGATGGTCAGTTTCCGTTCTACCGATTGCTTTTCGGAATCGTGGAAATGCGGATTTACAGCCCATTCCGGAAATGGCCGATCTTTGACACCGTCGAAGAGTTCGTTCAGATATGCCAGCTCAGCCATTCTGCGCTCTGCCAGCGCCGGGCCGGTTTTTATGTAGCAGTCAGTGTACCGCGGAAAATCAGCCAGGGCGGCTCGGTAATATTTCTCCAGAGCGCGTGACGAAGCCCCGATACCAGGATCGCCTTTCAGCTTACAGGCAGCTCTTGTACGAGCCGCAATAGTTTGATCCCACGGGCCCGGGTAGCCTTTTGCCCGGTACCTTTCCTTATGGCTGGCTGGAACGTTTGACGGAAAGAAGTAGGCCCATACAGCGTCTTCGCCCCATTTCTGCGGGTCAGGAAGATCGCCGATATCGAATCCGGATGACACGTTGCGGCTCACAGTTGGTTGGCTTGTGGTCATAGAAATACAAGCCGAGAGACCCAGAAATACGCAAGCACCCAAGATAAAACTCTTCATTGAAATATCTGTCCGTTCAGCTTGTCAATTTTGAAAACGTAGCAGCGGAGCACAATTTTGTATAGCCGCGAGGCAGATAGGTCCCTTACTGCTACCCTCCAACTCGAGCGTTTCGCTGCAACATTCATCAATGACCGGTTCTCATGCGGCAGCGCAGCGTTTTCAGACTGTGTTTCTAGGTAGATTGCCTGACTTTGCAAAGGTCGCTTTCTGCGCATAGCCGACCTAGCAGGGGGCTGCGAAGCTGGCGCCCATCCTCTCAGGTTTCAGAAGGCTGCTGTCAGCCCGAAGCGGACACCAACATGAAATCTCCGCGATATCAGTTCCGCAGTTTCTAATCTTGAGGGTCGGCTTCCCGAAAGCGGTCATTCAATTGGTCTAGACTGCTACCTATTTCGCTGCGTTTTCCAAATCGGTGCAAATAACCGATCCTTTTTTGAGGATGAATGTAGCAGGAGGCAACTCCAGTGACTTTGTCACAAACGGTTTTCGACGCTTGTCCAGAGACGGGAAAAAGTGAGGTAAACACTTAGAGTAGGTCGCAGCACAGTTGGTTGCTGTGCTGCGAAAATACTATGCGAATGAAACCCCATTTGCGCTCATCGGCAGTTCCGCAACAAGCAGATCAAGCTGCGCGATTGCGTTGGCCAAGGCGGGAGCTGAAGGCGGGGTGCCAGGCTCTCCGATACCACTTGGTGCTTCGGCAGAGGCCACAATATGCGTTTCGATTACCTTGATGTCAGAGATCCTGAGCGGTTCATAGTCTGGAAAGTTGGACTGTTCCACCGCTCCGCCATCTAGGGTGATTTGGTCGCGCATGGCGTGCCCAATGCCGTAGCCTATGGCGCCTTCGATTTGAGCTTTGACCACATCGGGGTTTACTGCGATCCCACAATCAACGGCGGCAGTCACTTTTTCGATCTGGATACCATCCGCCAGGTTTCCGGAAATCTCCACCACTTCCGCGACATACGACCCAAAGGATTTGTGGACGGCAATGCCCTGCACATTTCCTTCGGCTGGTGTGCCCCAGTTTCCCTTTTCCGCTGCCAGTTTCAAAACAGCAGCTTTGCGAGCTTGGTCAGCCCCACCGGCAAGATACTTCAGTCTGAACGCAACGGGGTCTTGCCCAACTGCCCTAGCGGCCAAATCCATCATGACTTCCATCACATAGGCTGTATGGGTGTGGCCGACCGAACGCCACCACAGCACCGACGTCGCTTTTTCTGCGTCCGTCAGGCCAAGCGCCATGCCTGGGATAGCATAGGGACTGTCAGCGATGCCTTCGACCGAGGAGTGGTCAACACCGTCATGCACAGCAAAAGCCTCAAAGGCGGTGCCCTTCATGATCGACTGCCCAGCCACTTGATGCTCCCAACCAATGATATTACCTGCGCCATCCAATCCCACGCGGACCTTGTGACCCGCGGCTGGTCGGTAATAACCACCACGGATGTCATCCTCGCGATCCCAGACCAATTTCACAGGGCGGGACCGGTCCGTCAGCACGAAAGCCAACGCAGCTTCAACCTGGTAGTCCGCATCCGGCGTTGCGCGGCGACCAAAGGACCCACCAGCCAACATGGTTTTGATGTGAATCTTTTCGGCCGGAAGGCCAAAGATCTGTTGATAGGCCATATGCGGTCCCGTCGGCATCTGTGCGCCGTCATGCAGCACGATGTCACCTTCTGCGGTCTGCTCAATTGTGCAATTCAGCGGCTCCATCGGGGCATGGGCCAGAAGCGGGAAGTAGAACGCCTTTTCAATCGTCGTGACCGCACCATCGATCATGGATTTCACGGCTGCTGGATCTGCCTTATTGACGTTATACGTCGGTGCTGCGTCCAGGGCTGCCAGAATCTCGGCCTTGATCTCCTGCGAAGAGCGCGTTTCTGCGGCGGCGAGATCCCAATCGACCTCCAGGGCTTCACGCGCCTGCATTGCCGCCCAGGTGTTCTCGGCATAGACCGCAACGCCGTGTTTCGTGGGCAGTGTCTGTGCCATGATGAAGCCTTTGACGTCCTTTGCTGCGCTGTCGTCAAAGCCTGCCACGAGACCACCACGTTGCGGTGTACGTTTGATCATCACAACCATCTGGTTGTCCAAATGCACATCCATGGCAAATTTGGCTGTGCCATTTACCTTGATGGGGCTGTCTTTGCGCCTGGTGGTCGGGTTGCCGATGATCTTCCACTCTGAAGGCGCGCGCAGTCGCGGGTTTTCGGTGGGAGCAATACCTGCGGCAGCGGCAACAAAAGCCCCCAGAGGTTCAGAATGACCGGCACCAGAGATCACCCCGGCCTGAATATCCAGGGCCGCAGCATCCACGCCCCATTCCTTTGCCGCGGCTTTGATCAGCATTTCACGGGCATTGGCACCAGCTGTGCGATACTGCATCCAGGAGTTCGCCATGGCGGTTGAACCACCCGTGCCTTGGAACGGGCCAAACAGCGTATTATTGTAAACCTCCGGGTTGGAGGGGGCGAATTCATAGCCAATTTGGTCCATCGTCACACCGAGCTCTTCGGCGATGAGAGAGGTCAGACCAGTGGCCGGGCCTTGCCCTTTCTCAAAATGCTTAACAATAGCAATGACCGATCCATCGCTGTCGATTTTGACAAAGGGATTCAGCATGGCATCTGCTGAACTGGATGCCGCGCTGACCCCCTTTGAGGTTGCTCCAACGTAGAGTACGGCGGAGGCCGCAGCTGCGGTTTTTAAAAAATTGCGGCGGGAAGTATTGATTGTCATCTGTTTCAAGCCTCCAGAATTTCAGCAGCATGCAGGACCCCGGCGCGAATGCGCTGGTAGGTGGCACAGCGGCAGGCATTGCCATGCATGTAGTCGTCGACCTCTTGCGCCGTGGGCGACGCATTTTCACGCAGCAGCCCCACAGCATTCATGATCTGGCCAGACTGACAGTAGCCGCATTGAACCACATCCAATTCCAACCAAGCCTTTTGGACAGCCGCACCGATCTTGTCCTCTTCTATCTTTTCAATGGTGGTGACTTCTGCATCTTCAACGTCTTCAATTAAGGTCTGGCAAGAGCGGACAGGCGCGCCATCCAAATGCACCGTGCAGGCCCCGCATGAGGCCACACCACATCCGAATTTGGTTCCGGTCAGTTTCAGTTCATCCCGGATAACCCACAAAAGTGGGGTTCCTGGTTCGGCGTCAACGGTATGTGTCTCACCGTTTAGTTTGAGTGATATTGCCATGGCTTATAGGTCTCCCTGTTGGCTATTTTTTCGAGGCTGTATTTATATTCGCATTTGGATCTTTCAGCGCTTGTTGGGCAGGCGCCCTGACCAGGTCAGTTGCTAGAGCTGACCGAGCCAATGCAGCTACCTCATCACACCAGCCCGTTTTCCGGGCTCGGCTACAGACCAAGCTGTGTCTTCAGGCCGCCGATGAATGTCGCGTCATCCAAGGCTTTGCGGTTATCGAGCAGTTCAACCGCGTCTGCACCGGCGCGGTAACGCAGTGTGGCAGTCCCATCAGTAACTGCCTGATAGATAATTTCGGCAACCACGAGTGGCTGTGACGCGCGGGCTGCCATTTCTTTGCTGCCCCATGCTCCGAACAGGGCCTGAACAACGGGTTGGTACTCTGTCATTGCTTCATCATTGACAAAATCAAACGAACGCCCACCAAAGTCGGTTGCAATCATGCCTGGTTCTACAATTTTGACTTTGATGCCCGCGGCTTCCAGTTCAAAGTGGAGTGCCTCTGAAATACCTTCGACCGCAAACTTTGTTCCATGGTAGAGCGCCCCCAAGGGAAAGGTCATCTGGCCGCCAATCGAAGAGATATTGACGATTGTGCCTGAACCCTGGCTCCGCATGTGCGGCAATACTGCCTTAGTGGTTTCCAGTAGGCCAATCACGTTTGTGTCGAACTGGCGGCGGATCCGATCCATTGGAAAGGCTTCCAAGGGGCCATAAGCCCCGTAGCCCGCATTATTTAGCAAAACGTCGACCTTGCCAAACTTTGCAATGCCAGCGGACAGAGCTGCGTCAATCGTCTCAGGATCGGTCACATCAAGGCGGGTGACCAGTGTGTTCTCGTTTCCTACGAGTTCTCCTTCTTTTTCCGGAGCTCGCATCGTGGCAACTACATTCCACCCGCGCGAGGCAAAAAGCTTGGCGGTTTCTTTGCCAATGCCGGAAGATGCGCCTGTGATCAGAATGGTCTGGGACATTTAGACAACTCCTGTTTTGTGTGATCTCAATTTAGCATTGCCCGGCCCGGTACCGTTGCCTGATCCTCCAAATGGTCTGCCTAATTCTCCAGAACTCAGGGCTTTGTCGTTCACCGCATAGCGATCATGGCCTATGATTTTCAGGAATAAGGAGGCGCTCACATGGTACTCGACAATCTGGCGCGGGATGTTTTTCAGCATGTGGTGTCCCAAGACGCCCTGGGAACGGGCTGCGAAACCAATATCCAAGGGCTCTATGCAATCGGCAATCTTGAGAAAACAGATTGTGCGGCAGCCTTTTATGAACCGATCATGTGCCTAGTGTTGCAGGGGGCAAAAGAGGCCTATGCCCGTGGACGAGTGATCCGGTATGCTGCCGGGGATGCCTTGATCGTGAGCCACGCAGTCCCGGTTGAAGCTGCGGTCATTCAGGCCAGCCCTCAGGCACCCTACACAGCTCTGGCCTTGCGGCTAGACTTGGACTTGCTCCGCAGCATGTCTGCCGAATTTCAGGGGCTTGAGGACGTTGAGACTGGCAATATGCATTCGCTAAACGCCGCAGCCTCTGATGCGGCACTCATTGATGCCGTGGGCAGGTTGTTTCGCCTGTCCTTTGATCCGGTTGAGACTGATGCACTGGCACCGCTGGTTCTAAAGGAAATCCACTTCCGACTTCTGCAGGCAAGTCATGGTACAATGCTGCGTCAATTGCTCAAACAAGACAGCCCGGCAAGCCGCATTTCCAAAACCATCACCACTCTGCGCAAAAACTACAAAAGCAATATCATGGTTGCCGACCTTGCGGCTGCATCTGGTATGAGCCTGTCGGCCTTTCATCAGCATTTCAAATCGGTCACGTCTACCACGCCTCTACAGTATCAAAAGGATTTGCGACTGCTGGAAGCACGGCAACTTCTCTTATCTGGAACCAAGTCTGTGGCTGCAACGGCGTACCAAGTGGGCTATGAAAGCCCGACACAGTTTAGCCGTGAGTACTCTCGAAAATTTGGAATGTCCCCAAGTGATCAAAAGTCAGAAAATTCTGATCTTTCTAGATAATTGCAAAGACTAATTTGGTTTCTGACCGAAAACTCCCAACTAGGACTAGATGCTCTGCGTGAGTACAACAAACGCCCGTTTGTCTGTTGACCTGCCCCCCGA
>NZ_LIKT01000009.1 GCF_001294455.1 Phaeobacter sp. 11ANDIMAR09 | reverse complement strand
GGGGGCGGGTGAATACCGCCGATGGACGTAAGACAGCCTGGGTGAACGACCGGCGCTGCTCTGGCGAGGTTCTGCGTCGGCTGTCGGAAACCCTGGTTGAACTGCATGGCCAGCACGATGACCGCGGTCTGTTGAACCCTCGCGGCCATCGGGCCTTGCTGGATGCCTTTGCCTCCGTTTCCGACTTGCTGGACCAGACCCGCAGCGCCTGGACGGCAGCTGCAAAGGCGCGCAAGTCGGTACAGGCGACACGGGATGCGCTGGATGCCGTCCGCTCTGAGGAAGAATTCCTGCGCCATGCGGTGGCAGAGCTTGATAAACTCGACCCCCAGGTTGGCGAAGATGAAGCTTTGGATGCGCGTCGTCGGCAGATGCAGCAGGCCGAACGCATTCGTGGCGACATCGCCCGCGCCCATGCCCTGCTGAGCGAAGGCGCCGAACCCTCTGTAGGGGAAGCGCAGCGCTGGCTAGAGGGCGTTGAGGCAGGTGAGGATACCGGCTTGACGGCGCCTTTGAATGCCCTGAGCCGGGCTATGGTGGAGCTGGGAGACGCTCAGGATGGTGTGTTGCGGGTGCTTGAGGGACTGGAATTCAATCCGGGCGACCTTGAGGACTGCGAGGCGCGGCTGTTTGAGATCAGAGCCCTGGCGCGCAAATACGCAGTGCAACCGGATGAGCTGGCGGTCCATGCCGATCACCTGCGCCGCAAACTGGCGGCATTGGATGCAGGCGATCAGGATCTGTCGGATCAGGAGGCCGCATTGGCGGCTGCCGAAGCCGCCTATCAAGCGCTCGCAGACCAGCTGAGTGCGGCACGCCGCGACAAGGCTGAAAGCCTGGATCAGGCCGTAATGGCCGAACTGGCGCCGCTTAAGATGGAACGCGCTGTTTTTAAAACCCTGATTGAGACCGCCGATGCCGGTCCCGAAGGCTATGATGCAGTTGCCTTTACAGTTGCCACCAATCCGGGCGCCCCGTCGGGACCGCTGAATAAGATTGCCTCTGGGGGCGAGCTCAGCCGCTTTTTGCTGGCTTTGAAGGTCTGCCTGCGGGGGAGCGACCAGACCAAGACATTGATTTTTGACGAGATTGATCGGGGGGTTGGCGGTGCAACTGCTGATGCGGTGGGCCGCCGCCTTAGGTCGCTGGCCCAGTCCGGCCAGGTGCTGGTGGTGACGCATTCGCCGCAGGTTGCCGCCCAGGGGGGCTACCATTGGCGGGTGCAAAAACGTGTCTCCGAGGGGGTGACGCTCTCCGAGGTGGTGCCGCTGGACACAGACGACCGTGTGGACGAGATTGCCCGTATGGTTTCCGGGGATACAATCACCCCCGAGGCCCGTGCCGCAGCGCGTGCTTTGCTGGCCAGCTAAGGCCCTGATGATCGCGAATTTATGATGGGTTGTGGCCTAGCCCAAACCAATTCTTTACGGTCTATTTCTATTTTGGGTTCAAACACCCGACGCCGTTACACAGGACCACCATGTCAAACTCGAATGACCTCGCTCTGTCTGCCCAGTTTTCCAGATGGATCTCTGGAGTTCGGGACTTTTGGCGAGTCATACGGCACCGGGGGCCCAGTCAGTTTCGGTTTTGGGTGATCGCACTGTTGATCGGCATTGTTGCCGGTTTTGCCGCCTTGTTGTTTCGCAAGGGTATTTCGGCGCTTCAGGCCTGGGTCTATGGCGCTGAAGACGTCAATTATCTTCATAGTTTTGCAGCGGGCCTGCCCTGGTACTGGCTGATCCTGATTGCAGGACTGGGTGGGCTGGTGGTCGGCATCATTCTGGATAGGTTTACGCCGGATGGGCGGGTCAGATCGGTGGCCGATGTGATAGAGGGTGCCGCGCTCAGGGATGGGCGGCTGGAGATGAAATCAGGCCTGGCCTCTGCGCTGGCCTCGTTCCTGACGCTCTCCACCGGGGGCTCTTCTGGACGGGAAGGGCCGGTGGTACACTTGGCTGGGGTTATTTCCAGTTGGGTCAGCGATAAGATCGGCGCCGATGGCATCACCGGGCGCGACTTGCTGGGATGCGCCGTCGCAGCGGCGGTCTCTGCCAGCTTTAATGCTCCAATCGCCGGAGCGCTTTTTGCGCTGGAGGTGGTCCTGCGCCATTTTGCGGTTCATGCCTTCGCCCCGATTGCCATTGCCTCGGTGGCGGGGACAGTGATCAACCGGCTGGCCTATGGCGATGTGACCGAATTCTCGATGCAGACACCGGGGGCACTGCAGTTCTATGTGGAACTGCCGGCCTTTTTGATGCTTGGGGTCATCTGTGGCCTGGTGGCCGTGGTCCTGATGCGATCGATCTTTTTTGCGGATCATATTGGGGATGTTTTGCAGCAACGGTTCAGCATCCCGCGCTGGCTGCGACCGGCTATGTCGGGGGTCCTGCTGGGCGGGATTGCAATTTGGTATCCCCATATCATCGGGGTTGGCTATGAAACGACGGAACTGGCGCTCACTGGGGGGCTGGTCCTGTCTCAGGCACTGATCTTTGTGGTTGTCAAAACTGCAGCCGTGGCCATTACCATGGGCGGGCGCATGGGCGGCGGCGTTTTCTCGCCCTCTCTGATGATCGGTGCGCTGACCGGCTTGGCCTTTGGCCTGATTGCGACCGCCCTGTTGCCGGATATCTCAGGCACGCATACGCTCTATGCCTTTGCCGGAATGGGCGCAGTGGCCGCCGCTGTGCTAGGGGCGCCGATTTCGACTACATTGATTGTTTTTGAGCTGACAGGGGATTGGCAAATTGGCCTGGCCGTGATGGCGGCTGTCTCCATTTCCACCGCGCTTGCCTCGCGACTGGTGGCACGGTCCTTCTTCCTGACCCAGTTGGAAAAGCGCAATATCCACTGTGCTGCCGGGCCCCAGGCCTATCTGCTGGCCCTGCTCAAATCGGACGCGATGATGCGCCCGCTTGGCGATCCGCGCTGTGCCTCGCGCGAAGAATGCGAAGATCTGCTGAGCCAGGGGCTCTGTCTCGAAATTGGCTCATCCCTAGAGGCGGCCCTACCGGTATTTGATCGCGCTGACGCAGGTTTCCTGCCCGTGGTCGAGATGCAGGACGGTAAGGAAGAGCTGCTGGGAGCGATTTACCATGTGGATGCGCTGAAGGCCTATAACCGGGCTTTGGTGGCTGTCGCAGCGGAAGAACATAGTTAAAATTGTCCTTCTCGAACCTTGAGCGCATTTTGGCAATTGAGACCAATTTCCAAATCCGGTGAAAATCCGCTAAAAACCTTCACCAAAACGACAGGCTTCGGCTGTCAATTCATGGCATTGGTACAAAATGCGAGGTTTCTACATCACATTTTGGTTAATTTTTTCTTTCTATTGATTAGGTGCGGTGGTTGTCGGATTCTTTTTCTGCGGTAATACAGGTTACCAAAGTGCGGAAGGAAAGAGATGCGTACTTTTCAAGGTGGTCCAGAAGAGACTGCACAGAGACTGGGTTTGGGCGAGCACGACAAGGAAAAGGCATCCTTGGAAGCATTGATCGACTATGCAATTCAATGCGCCATGGAAACCAATGTCTTTAGTGGTGATGAAAAATTGGAAGATGTGCGGCGCAATCTGTGCCGGGCTGTTCTGTAACCGGCGTCTAAGATGTCAATTCTAACTGTCGGGGCCTTGGCGCCTTGGCCGTTGCGCCCAATGACAATAGGGCGCCATTGTTCTGCTGAAATACAGGACAATCTCTTGCTTGGGCCCTTTTCCCAGATTGTTTCCCCTGACTTATCTCTCTGGGGTCTTTCCCCGTTCTTTCTGTAACAGCTGTGCCTGCGTTTTTGCCGGGTGCTGCCGTAGGTGCTGCCCGTCTCCAGCCCGCTTGAAAGCCGCGAGAAATCTGCCACCTGCCACAAAAAGAGCCGCGGCACCCCGGTGCCGCAGCTCTTATTTTGATCCTATTGAAACAGGGGGAAAGAGACCCTGCTAGATTTGCTCCACCTTTACAGAGTCGCTCAGGTGAAAGGCGAGATAGCCCTTAATTTCGGCCACTTCGTCATTTGGATTTTCATAGCTCCAGACCGTGTTTTTGGTCACGGATGACTTGTTGGCAATGGAGTAATAGGTGGCATCCCCCTTGAGCGGGCAATGGGTTGTCTTGTCGCTGGGGTCCAGAAACGCGACGGCGATGTCTTCGCGGGGGAAGTAGATCACCGGATCGTGGCCATCCTCGTCCAGCTCCAGGGCGCGTGTCGATTCACCCAGAACAGCGCCGCCCGAGCGAACCACCCAGGTGCCTGTTGCCTTGCGGATGCGGATATTGCTCATGTCTTCCCCCTGATTTGTGACGTGGCATGTCTCTATGCCCGAACTATGTAACAATCTGTTATCAGATTGCTGTGGTAACGTCATCCAACCAACTTTGCGCTGTGGAACTGACGTAGGGGCGCAGGTTTGCGGCGGTTTCGGCGTGATAAGCGTTCAGCCAGTCTCTTTCCGCCGCGGTCAGCATCTCTGTTACGATCAGGCGACGGTCAATCGGCACATAGGTCAACCCGCGCCAGCACAGCATTTCGCGCTCAGAATCCCCGGTCTCCAGATCCGGTGCCTGTTGTACCACCAGCAGGTTTTCGATGCGAATGCCAAAGGCCCCTTCGCGGTAATAGCCCGGTTCGTTTGACAGGATCATTCCGGGTTCAAGCGGCACCGAAGAGACCCGGCTCAAGCGCTGCGGTCCTTCGTGTACACTGAGATAGGCACCAACCCCGTGTCCCAACCCATGGTTGAAATCCTGCCCGGCCAGCCACAGCGGCATTCTGCCCACGGCCTCGATATCGCGCCCAGCTAGGCCTTTGGGCCAACGCAGCCGGGACATGGCGATCATGCCCTGAAGAACCCGGGTAAAGGCGGCGCATTCTTCCTGGCCCGGAGTGCCAATGGCAATGGTACGGGTGATATCGGTGGTGCCGTCCAGATACTGGCCGCCGCTGTCGAGAACAAGCAGATGGCCCTCTTCAAGGCGGCTGTTGCTTTCCTCGGTCACACGGTAGTGCATCACCGCGCCGTTTTCGCCGGTGCCTGAAATGGTGTCAAAACTGATGTCGCGCAGTGCTGGATCACGGCGGCGCAGCTCTTCGAGCCGGCTTGCAACCTCGATTTCTGTGATGGTGCCAGGAGCCTGGGCATCCAGCCAGCACAGCAGCTCGACCACGGCAGCGCCATCACGCAGATGGGCAGCGGCTGAGCCCGCAATTTCTGCCGGGTTCTTGCGCGCTTTGGGCAGAGCACAGGGGTCGCCGGCCTCTACCAACTGGTCGGGACCCAGGGCATCAGCCACAATCTGTGGCAGGCTGGAGCTATCCACCGCGACAGGCCCGTTCAGGCCCGAGACTGCCTGCAGGAAGGCCCCAGGCGTGTGGCAGGTGACACTTTCCGGTAGATGATCGCCAAGCTGTTTGAGCTTCTCCGCTGCCATGAATAGGTCCAGTCGTGCGTCCGCATGGAGGATGGCAAAGCCATGGGCAACGGGATTTCGGCCGATATCAGCGCCGCGGATGTTCAACAGCCACATGATGCTGTCGGGCAGGGTGATCAAAGCCGCGACCTGTCCGTCCTGGACTAAGCCTCGCGCCAATCGGGAACATTTCTCGGCGGCGGCTTCGCCGGCATAGTCCAGCGCATGCGGCTGTACGGGCTTCATGGGGGGCGCGGGCTGATCCGCCCAGATGCGGTCAACCAGATTGTCTGATTGGACCAGTTCGATCCCTGTGCCTTCCAGCTCCTGCGTCAGGGATTTGATCTGCGCACAGGCGTGCAGCCAGGGATCAAAACCAACTTTGCCGCCCTGTGGCAGCTGCTCTTTTAGCCAGCTACCAAGCTGGACCTCGGGCCAGGGCACAGGGGTGAAGGCATCGGCGACCTGCCGTTTGACCTGGGTGCGATAGCGCCCGTCGATGAACACACCGGCGACATCGGTCAGAACTGCGCAAAAGCCCGCCGAGCCGGTAAACCCCGTGAGCCAGCTGAGGCGCTCATCACGCGGCGCAACATATTCGCCCTGATGGGCATCCGCACGCGGCACCAGAAAGCCGTCCAGCCCTTGCTGCACCAATTCTTGCCGCAGGACAGTCAAGCGCGGCGGTCCCTGCTCGGGACGGGCGGTGACGTCATAGGTCTGGTACATAGGGCTCTCCTGTCAGGGGATTGAATGCGCGGCCAGAGAACCGCGAAGCGCGTGCAGGTGCAAGCGCAGAATGTCAGGCTATATCAACCGCAGGGTTCTGGAACCCGGCTTTGGGAAAGGGCTGCATCAGCGCGTGCTCAAGCAGCTCCAGGTGATCCTGTCCATAGTAGGGATCGCCATCCAGCACATAGGTGGGCGAGCCAAAAAGGTTGATCTCTAGCGCCGCCTGCGTATTGGCGGCAAACACGGATTGGATCTCATCCGTCATCGCTTCCGCAAGGAGGGGAGCGGGATCGAGCCCGGTCTCCTGTGCAGCCCGCGCCAGATCGTCGGGGTTCATCAAGTCAATGTCGTCGCGCCAATGAGCCTGTAGCAGCGCATGGGCCAGGCCATCAACGTCCCATCCCAGCCTCTCTGCCACGATCACCATGCCGCTGGAGAGGTGCAGCGCATTGTCATGATAGGTCGGGCGATAAGAGATAATCGGGACTTCGCGATAGGCCGCCCAGCGTTCAATCTCGCGTCCAAAGAAATAGTCAACATGGGCCTGGCTGCGCCCGGCAAAAGGCTGGCCACCAGCCTGTTCCACCACCGGAGACAGCTCGAACGGGCGATGCACCAGCTGGCAGTGATGCGCAGCGCAGATTTCGCTCAGCCGTTTGGAGCCCAGATAGGCATAGGCGGAGTGGGTGGAGTAGAAATACTCGATCCTGCGCTGCGTCACATAGGGCTCCTGATTTAGCTGACCTTCTTGATGCCCATGACCCGGGCGCGCGCGCGCGGGTCGCTGTCAAACAACGCGGCCAGCTGTTCGGTCATGGCCCCAGCCAGTTGCTCCACATCGGTGATGGTCACCGCGCGATCATAGTAGCGCGTCACGTCATGGCCGATGCCAATCGCCAGCAGTTCGACCTGTTTGCGTTTTTCCACCATGGCGATCACATCGCGCAGGTGTTTTTCCAGATAATTCGCGGGGTTCACCGAAAGCGTGCTGTCATCCACCGGCGCCCCATCCGAGATCACCATCAGGATTTTGCGGGCTTCCTGCCGCGCCAACATACGACGGTGGGCCCATTCCAGCGCCTCGCCATCGATGTTTTCCTTCAGCAGGCCTTCCTTCATCATCAGACCCAGATTGGGCCGCACCCGCCGCCAGGGGCTGTCGGCTGATTTATAGATGATGTGACGCAGGTCATTCAGACGGCCCGGCATCTGTGGCCGACCGTCATTGAGCCAGGCCTCACGGGCCAACCCGCCCTTCCAGGCGCGGGTGGTAAAGCCGAGGATCTCGACCTTGACATTGCAACGCTCTAGTGTGCGGGCCAGAACATCGGCGCAGATCGCCGCAATGGAAATCGGGCGTCCGCGCATCGAGCCGGAGTTATCCAGCAAGAGCGTCACCACGGTATCGCGGAACTCGGTGTCTTTTTCGCGCTTGAACGACAGCGGCGTTGTTGGGTTGGCAATCACCCGCGCCAGACGGCCGGCATCCAGAATGCCCTCCTCGAGATCAAACTCCCAGGAGCGGTTCTGCTGCGCTTGCAGGCGGCGCTGCAGCTTGTTGGCCAGGCGGCTTACCGCCCCCTTCAGCGGCTCCAGCTGCTGATCAAGATAGGCACGCAGGCGCTCCAGCTCAGCCGGTTCCGCCAGGTCTTCGGCGGCGATTTCTTCGTCATTGACGTCTAGGAAGACCTTGTAATCTGGGTCAGCCTCGGAGGCCGGCGGTGGGGCCGGGGGCTCCAACGGAGCTTCACCGTCGGGCATCTCGGTATCTTCGGCCAGTTCTTCATCGGCCATCTCATCCATCGAGACCTGTGCCTGGCTTTCGTCCTGCTGCTGTTCCTGAGCCTGCTCGGCGTCGGCCTCGGCCTGCTCGTCGTCAGAGTCATCCTCACCATTGCTGTCGGGATCGGGCTGTTCTTCGGCGTTGTCTTCGGCCTCGTCGTCCTGATTGTCGTCCAGCTCATCCGGGTCATCGCCCAGCTGATCGCCATAGCCGAGATCGGCAATGATTTTGCGGGCGAATTTGGCAAATTCTGACTGGTCGGCGATCTTGTCGTCGAGGTTCTCCAACGTCTCGCCAGCCTGGGATTCGATAAACCCGCGCCACAGCTCCATCACATTGTCCGCCCCCTCAGGCAGGGGGCGCCCCGTGGCCAGATGGCGCACCAGATAGCCTGCCGAGGCCGCTAGCGGCGCCTCAGAGGAACTCTTCATCTGGTCATAGCCGCGCCGGATGGCCTCGTTGCGGATCTTGACGTCGATGTTGGAGGCGGTGCCGGGCATTTGCCGCGCGCCCATGGCCTCGCAGCGGGCGGTTTCCATCGCTTCATAAAGATCGCGCGCCATTTCCCCCTGCGGGGTGTATTTGGCATGGGTGGCATCGTCGTGGAACTTGCGCCGCAGCGCCAGCGCGTCAGCGGTGCCACGGGCCAGCAGAACCTCCTCGCGGGTCATGCGACGGGAAACCTGCGGCAGGCGCATATTGTCACCGGACACGCCCGAAGGGTCGACGGTGTAGGAAACGCTCAGCTCCGGATCATCAGCCATGACCTTGGTGGCCTCGGCCAGGGCCTTTTTGAACGGATCCGCTGGGTTGTCGTTTGGCTTTTTCATCATCGCACCCTGTGCTCGGTAGAAGCATCCCGCCTAGAGCAACCTATGTCCAGCCTTCTATGTCTGAGCGAAGGGCGGTGTCCGGCCGCGGGCGGAAACGAAGTGCCCGTTCCGTTTTGCCTGGGGCAAACCTCCGGTCTGGAGGGCGGTCGGGCACTGCCCGGCGTTGCCGCCGGGCGGGACTTCATCTTATCCCAGCGAAACGCTGGCGGCGCTTTCGGGCAGCTCTTCGTCAAAGCAGCGCTGGTAGAACTCGGCGACGGTCTGGCGTTCCAGCTCGTCACATTTGTTCAGGAACGACAGCCGGAAGGCATAGCCCACATCGCGGAAGATCTCGGCGTTCTGCGCCCAGTTGATCACGGTCCGCGGGCTCATCACGGTCGACAGATCGCCGTTCATAAAGGCGGTCCGAGTCAGATCCGCGACAGTGACCATCTGTGAGATGCTCTTGCGGCCTTCGGCGGTGTTGTAATGCGGCGTCTTGGACAGAACGATGGCAGTCTCGGCGTCATGGCTGAGGTAGTTCAGTGTGGCGACCAGCGACCAACGGTCCATCTGTGCCTGGTTGATCTGCTGAGTGCCGTGGTAGAGGCCCGTGGTGTCGCCCAGGCCAACAGTATTGGCGGTGGCAAACAGACGGAAGTTCGGGTTCGGGGTGATGATCTCGTTCTGGTCCAGCAGTGTGAGCTTGCCGTCATGTTCCAGAACCCGCTGGATCACGAACATCACGTCAGCGCGGCCGGCGTCATATTCGTCAAACACAATCGCAACCGGGTTGCGCAGGGCCCAGGGCAGGATGCCCTCATGGAATTCCGTTACCTGCTTGCCGTCGCGCAGTTTGATGGCGTCCTTACCGATCAGGTCGATCCGGGAGATATGGCTATCGAGATTAACCCGAACGGAGGGCCAGTTCAGGCGCGCGGCAACCTGTTCGATATGGGTCGATTTCCCGGTGCCGTGGTAACCCTGGATCATCACACGACGATTGTGGCTAAAGCCCGCCAGGATGGCCATGGTGGTATCGGGGTCAAATTTATAGGTGGGATCAATCGCGGGGACGCGGTCAGAGCCTTCGGCAAAGCCCTTGATGGTCATGTCGGTATCGATGCCAAAGACATCGCGCACCGAAATGGGGTCGGTGGGTTTTGCATTCATATCCAGCATGCCGTCGGTCATCACAGTCGATCCTTGTTCCTCTCCCGCCGATTGCGGGGTCAATCCGGTGGATTGGTGCCTGATCTTGCGGTGAAGGGCAAGGGGCAGAGTAGGGGGCGGCCAAATAACGTGATGTTGCAGGTGGAACTGGCCTTATTACTGGTTTGGGATTTGGACCACGGAGCGGCAAATGCGACAATTGGGCATGAAAAAAGGGCAGCCTGCGCCGCCCCTTCCGGTTTTGCCTCTGTCTGGACCTCGCGCGCTATTTGAAGCTGCGGCTGTCCTTGATCTGATCCCAGGCCCAACGGACCTCCTGCAGCTGTTCCTCCTGGCTGCGGTCGCCACCGTTCATATCCGGGTGCAGCACCTTGATCAGCTTTTTGTAGGCCTTGCGGATGTCGGCTTTTGACCAATCGTCCTTGGCCTCCAGCAGTTCTAGCGCTTTGCGTTCGGTCGCAGGCAGGCGACGTCCCGTTGCGCCAGAGCGGCCTGGGTTTTGGGTGGCATTGCCCCCAAGCACCTGATGCGGATCCTCAATGCCCAGACGGGCCCAGGCGCGGGCCTCGGGGTCGCCCATGGGTTTGGTCTGGCGCTCCCAGACCTTGTCCTTGGACTGCTGGGCGTTCAACTCGGCCTCGGTGGTGCCTTGGAAGAAGTTCCAGTGGTTGTTGTACTCGCGGACATGCTCCTGGCAGAACCAGAAAAAGTCGTCCAGTACATCTGGGGCCTTGGGCGCGCGGAACTTTCCGGGTTCATTGCAGCCTTCTTTGTCACAGACTCGCGTCGAGGTTTCCGACGCACCGCTTGCGGCCCGGCGGCCCCGCGGGTTTTTCTTTTTTGCAGAGCTGACGGACATATCGAAACCGAAAGGATCTGATTTACTCATGGGGTGCACCTTCTCGACGCAACTACTCGACTCGGAGGCAGCAGTTTAGTCTAAGGGGCGGCAGATTGAAGGGGGGGAGAGAAATAAAAATGAGGATGAGCGGAATATGAGCATTCGTGTCGAAATGGAGCAGCGGCTGAACGCGGCCTTTGCGCCCACGGAACTTGAGGTCGTCGATGACAGCAACAGCCATATCGGCCATGCGGGTCATGATGGCAGTGGCGAGAGTCACTTTAACGTGAGAATCCGCTCAGCCGCCTTCAAAGGCAAAAGCCGGGTGCAGCAACACCGCGCGGTGCATCAGGCACTGGGAGACATCGTGCCGCGCATTCACGCGCTGGCACTGGACATTGGCTGCGTCTGATCTGTCTGATCGCGCCGGATTACCCGGGCGAACAATCGCCCGGGCTTTTACCGTCGGCGCTCTTTAGTCGTCCGAGCCTTGCAGCTTGGCGCGAGCTTTGAGCGCGGCGGTCATGCCAGAGACCGGGCTCAGCTCTTCGACGCCATCATCGGCCTGCATACTGGCCGCCCCCGGGCCGGGAACAGCGGTGGCCCCTGTTGGAGCTTCGGGATCGCCTGCTGTGGCGGTCAGCACGCCTGAGGCTGAGACAGGGGCAGCTGCGGCGGGTGTTTCCACGGCTGGGGCATTGCCGGTCGGTACATGAGCCGCAGTAAGCGGTTGTGCTGAGGTGCGATCGGCGTCGGTTAAAGCGCGGCGGAACACCAGGACATTGCGCCAATGGGTGGTGGATCCGGTCAGACCGGACCGCTCATCCGAGGGCAAAAGTTCCGCCCGTTGATACTCCCAGCCCTCTGCTGCCAATTCATTGAGGGTGATCTCGATGGAATTGGCAAACCGCGCCTCTGCGGTTTTGACGCCCTTGGCCTTGGTGCCCTTATGAGGGGCGGGAACAACTTTATACTCAAACGCCTGCATCTCGGTCTCCTGACTTCCGGCGCAGGTTTAACTGATGCGCGCAGGGGGTCAAGTCTGGCTTCGCAGACCCTGGTGGACATCAGCCGTGGCCCAGGGGGGGGCGGCTGATGTTTAAGGGGTGAGACCGGTTAGTTTTTCGCCGCCAACTGCGCCAGGGTCAGGCAAACCTGAAGCGAGGCGGCCATATCCTGCACCGAGACCCATTCTAGGGGGCCGTGAACACATTGCATCCCACAAAAAATATTTGGAGTCGGGACACCCAGTTCGGTCAGGCGCGATCCATCCGTACCGCCGCGGATCGGCACGGAAATCGGCTCAATCCCGTTGGCGCGACAGGCCTCCACTGCCAGATCAACCGGCGTCATGTCCTCTTCCAGCCAATAGCGCATGTTGCGATACTGCGGATAGATTTCGCAGGTGATCTCGGCACGGGGCTCTGAGGCCTGCACCGCGTCACAGACGCTGCGCAGCAGCGCGCCCTTGGCCTCCAGGCCATCGCGTTCAAAGTCGCGCAGGATCAGTTTGATCTCCATCTCCGACGAGCCGCCATTCATATCTGTCACATGCAGGAAGCCTTCGCGCCCATCGGTGGTTTCCGGCGTCAGGGTGGCCTGGGGCAGCGTCTGCACGATTTTCGAGGCCAGATGCGCGGCATTGACCATTTTTTCCTTGGCCCAGCCGGGGTGGATCGAAACGCCTTTGATACTGACAACCGCACGATCCGCCGAGAAACTCTCATAGATGATCTCGCCCAGATCGCTGCCATCCAACGTATAGGCAAAATCAACCCCCAGATCCTGGGGCAGTTTGGCATCCACACCGCGCCCGATTTCTTCGTCCGGGGTAAAGGCAATGCGGATCGGACCATGTGCGATCCCGGGATTTGTTAGTAGGTGGCGCGCCAGGGTCATCACGATGGAAACCCCGGATTTGTCGTCAGCCCCCAAAAGCGTCAACCCGGAGGCAGTGACCAGATCATGGCCTTCCTTACCCGCCAGATAGGGGTGGTCCTGTGGTGACAACACCAGATCGGGATCGTCGGGGAACGTGATGTCGCCACCGTTGTAGCCTTTGATAACTCGGGGTTTTACCCCTGCTGCATTGAACTGCGGCGCAGTGTCCACATGGGCGAGGAAGCCAACTGTCGGCCCCTCTGTATTGCCTGGAATGGTCGCTAGGACGGTGCCATATTCGGTCAGGGTTACGTCGCTTGCACCGATCTCTTTCAGCTCCGTCACCAAGAGGTTCGACATATCGAACTGGATCGCTGTGCTGGGTGAGGTGGGCGAGTTTTCATCGCTTTGGCTGCCGATTGCGGCATAGCGGACCAGACGGTCCTGAAGCTCTTGATTGAAATTATCTTGCATGAGATCTCCTGGGGTTTGCGGAGAGAAAAGCCTGCAAGGAAGGGGAGGTCAAGGCTGGGGCGGTGAGTTTCTGGAGGGGGTGCCTAGGGCAGAGCCTGACCGCGAGCGGAAACGAAGTGCCCGCCCAAGGGGCGCCCTGGGTGCGGTCGGGCACTGCCCGGCGTGCACCGGTGAAAGGGGGCTGGCCAAAAGAAAAGGCGGCCCCGAGGCCGCCTTTTAAAACCGATGCTGGTAGGGATCAGCTGCCTAGTTTTTGAGCAACCAGCTGGTTCACCGCCTTGGGGTTGGCCTTGCCACCGGTGGCTTTCATCACCTGACCGACAAACCAGCCCGCCAGTTTTGGGTTCACCTTGGCTTTTTCTACCTGTGCCGGGTTGTCGGCGATGATCTGATCCAGTGCGGCCTCGATGGCGCCGGTATCTGTCACCTGCTTCATGCCACGGGCTTCAACGATCTGCGCCGGGTCACCGCCCTCGGTGTAAACGATCTCAAACAGGTCCTTGGCAATCTTGCCAGAAATGGTCTCAGCCGAGATCAGTTCGACAATACCACCCAGCTGTGCTGGGGTGACCGGGCAGTTGGCGATGTCTTTTTCATCGGCCTTGAGGCGGCCAAAGAGCTCGTTGATCACCCAGTTGGCGGCGAGCTTACCATTGCGGCCCTCGGCTACGGCTTCGAAATAGGCAGCGGATTCCACATCGGCCGTCAGCACCGAGGCGTCATACTCCGACAGACCAAAATCTGCGATAAAGCGGGCCTTTTTGGCGTCGGGCAGTTCAGGCAGTTTTGCTGCAATGTCATCAACCCAGGCCTGTTCGATCTCTAGCGGCAGCAGATCGGGATCGGGGAAATAGCGATAGTCATGTGCTTCTTCCTTTGAGCGCATGGTGCGGGTTTCACCCTTGTCGGGATCATAGAGCCGGGTTTCCTGATCGACCGAACCACCGGCCTCGATGATGGCGATCTGGCGGCGGGCCTCGACCTCGATGGCCTGCTGGATAAAGCGCATGGAGTTCATGTTCTTGATCTCGCAGCGGGTGCCGAGATGAGAGAAGTCGCCAGTCTCCTGGAATTTCTCATACTGGCCCTGACGGCAGACCGAAACGTTCACATCTGCGCGCAGGTTGCCGTTTTGCATGTTGCCGTCGCAGGTGCCTAAGTACCGCATGATTTGGCGTAGCTTCACGATATAGGCCGCAGCCTCTTCCGGACCACGGATGTCGGGGCGGGATACGATCTCCATCAGGCAGACGCCGGTTCGGTTTAGGTCGACAAAGGACATGTTGGGATCCATGTCGTGAATCGATTTGCCGGCATCCTGCTCCATGTGGATGCGCTCAACCCGCACGTTGCGCGCGGTGCCGTCGCCCAGTTCCACCAGCACTTCGCCTTCGCCTACGATGGGGTGGTAGAGCTGGCTGATCTGATAGCCCTGCGGCAGATCGGGGTAGAAGTAGTTTTTGCGGTCAAAGGCGGACCAGAGGTTGATATCTGCCTTCAGCCCCAGCCCGGTGCGCACAGCCTGTTCAACGCAGAATTCGTTGATAACAGGCAGCATGCCGGGCATGGCCGCGTCCACGAAGGAAACATTCGAGTTCGGCTCGGCGCCAAATTTGGTCGAAGCCCCGGAGAACAGCTTGGCATTGGAGCTGACCTGGGCATGGACTTCCAAGCCGATGACCAGTTCCCAGTCATGTTTGGCGCCCGAGATCACCTTGGGCTTGGGGAGTTCATATGTCAGGTCGAGCATCTCGCACCGGCTCCTTTAATCACGTTTGCTGAGCGTTCTAGGCCAGCGGGCCATGCGGGGCAAGAGGATAAGGGCGGCAAGACAGCAGCGGCGGGTAGCCTGGCACCCAGGCTTTTGATCTCGCCTCTTGGCCTGGCCGCAATGCAAAGCTATGAAGATCGCCCGGCCAGACCGCCGAGCAGAACAAAGAGGACGCATTCTTGGAAACCGCAGCCCGTATTGCCCAGACCATTGCCCGTGAAATTGGTGCCGCTCCAAATCAGGTGAACAGTGCCGTGACCCTGTTGGATGAGGGCGCAACCGTGCCCTTTGTGGCACGTTACCGCAAAGAGGCAACCGGCGGGCTGGATGACACGCAGTTGCGTACCCTGGCCGAGCGTCTGTCCTATTTGCGTGAGCTGGAAGCGCGGCGGCTGGCAATTTTTGACTCGATCAAATCCCAGGACAAGCTGACGGATGATCTGACGGCATCTATCGCCAAAGCCGAAACCAAGGCGCAGCTCGAAGATATCTACCTGCCCTATAAACCCAAGCGCCGCACCAAGGCGATGATCGCGCGGGAGAACGGGCTGGAGCCATTGGTTGAGGCCATTCTGGCCGACCACAGTGCCGATCCGGAGACCCTGGCTGCTGGCTACATTTCAGAGGCCGTGCCGGGCACCAAAGAGGCGCTGAATGGCGCACGCGATATCCTGACAGAACGGTTGACCGAGAATGCGGATCTTCTGGGGCGGATGCGTCAGTTCATGCAATCGGATGCGCGGCTGACCGCGCGACTGGTCGAGGGCAAGGCGCAGGAGGGCGCAAAGTTTTCGGATTACTTCGAACATAGTGAACGCTGGGCCGATGTGCCCTCGCACCGGGCCCTGGCAATGCTGCGCGGCTCCAATGAGGGCGTTTTGACACTGGACATCGGCCCCGACCCGGAAGAGGGGGTGGCACGGGCGGAGGCCATGGTCGCGGCCGAACTGGGCGCCGGGGGCGCGGGTCCGGGGGATCTATGGCTGCGCAAAGTGGCGGGCTGGTGTTGGCGGGTGAAGCTGTCTTTGTCGATGATGCTGGAATTGATGAGCGATCTGCGGGCGCGGGCGCAGGAAGATGCCATTCAGGTTTTTGCTCGCAACCTCAAGGATTTGTTGTTTGCCGCCCCAGCCGGTGCGCGGCCGACGCTCGGGTTGGACCCGGGCATTCGCACCGGCGTCAAGGCGGCAGTGGTTGATGCAACCGGGAAAGTGGTGGCCACAGAGACGCTCTATCCGTTTCAGCCAAAGAATGATCTGCGTGGCGCCCAGGTCAGCATTTTGAAACTGATCGCCGAGCATGGTGTCGAGCTGATTGCCATTGGCAATGGCACCGCCAGCCGGGAGACCGAACGTATGGTGGCTGAGGTGATCAAACATCTGCCCGCCAAGGTGCAGAAACCCACCAAGGTGGTGGTCTCCGAAGCTGGCGCCTCGGTCTATTCTGCCTCGGAGCTGGCGGCCCGTGAGTTTCCGGATTTGGATGTGTCGCTGCGCGGAGCGGTCTCCATTGCCCGACGTTTGCAGGATCCCTTGGCGGAGCTGGTCAAGATTGAACCCAAAAGCATCGGTGTTGGTCAGTATCAGCATGATGTCGATCAGCATAAGCTGTCCAAATCACTGGAAGCGGTGATCGAAGATGTCGTGAATGGGGTTGGCGTCGATCTCAATATGGCTTCGGCGCCGCTCTTGGCGCATGTGTCGGGGCTGGGGCCTGGACTGGCGGAGGCGATCGTGGCCCATCGCGATACCAATGGGGCCTTTGCTTCGCGGCGGGAATTGCTGAAAGTGGCGCGCCTTGGCCCCAAGGCCTTTGAGCAATGCGCGGGTTTTTTGCGCATCCGCGATGGCAAAGAGCCACTGGATGCCTCTGCAGTGCACCCTGAGGCCTATAGTGTTGCGCGCAAGATCGTTTCAGCCTGTGGCCGTGATATCCGGCAGATAATGGGGCATGACGGAGCGCTGAAAAGCCTGCGCGCTGAGCAATTTGTCGAGGATTCCTTTGGTCTGCCGACGGTGCGCGACATCTTTGCGGAATTGGAAAAGCCAGGCAGAGACCCGCGCCCCAGCTTCGTCACGGCGAGTTTTGCAGAAGGGGTGGAGACTATTCAGGATCTCAAACCCGGCATGGTGCTGGAAGGCACCGTCACCAATGTCGCCGCCTTTGGGGCCTTTGTGGATGTAGGGGTTCATCAGGACGGGCTGGTACATGTCAGCCAACTGGCGGATAGATTTGTCAAGGATCCGCATGAGGTGGTCAAGACCGGGCAGGTGGTGAAGGTGACCGTGACCGAGGTGGATGTCTCTCGCAAGCGGATCGCTCTGACCATGCGTAAGGATGGCGGGGCCTCGGCGCGCGACGAGCGCAATGGGCGGGCCGCGGGCTCTGGGGCGGAAGCCAAGAAGGCGGCTGGGGGCCGCCCGCGTGGCAGTGGTAAGGGGGGGGCAGGCAAGCGCGCTGGCATGTCGTCTTCTCCAAAGTCTGACACCAAACAGACCGGTGCGCTCGGCGCGGCCTTGATGGATGCCTTCAAGAAGAGCTGACCCTGATTTGTGGGGGAGCGGAAGGGGGGGCTCTGCCCCCGTGCGCCTTTGGCGCGCTCCCCCGGAATATTTTGCGAAAGATGATAAGGGCGCGATGCGTCCGGGCAAGACGGGGGCGGGGGGCGTCCTGGCGTCCGCTAGGCTGGGGTTAGATTGACACCTTGAGGTGAAAAGGTGATTCTGTGGCCGCTGTCGAGCTCGTCGCGGTAGATGCCGGCAATGCAGTGCAGAGCTTTAGCCTGTCCATGGGCCGCAAAACGGCGCAGGGAGGTGATGCGGGCATTGTTGTCAAAGCCTTCGCTGGCATGGGCCCAGATCAGCGGGTGCAACTCGCGCAGGTGGCTACGCACCAGCCAGCGGGCGGCTTTTGAGATTTCCAGCCTATGGCGATCGGCCGAGGCACTGATCCCCTCACGTTTGGGCAAGGAGACCGCACAATAGGCCGCGAGCAGGTTGATCATTTCCTGGCTCGGGTCGGCGCAGAGAATATCCTGCAGCCCATCCAGAAAGAACTTGGGATCGACCCGGGCGCAGGCCTGTTCGTCAAGGGCCATGGCATCAAAATAGACCCAGGTGTAGCCTCCGGCACCCCATTGCTCCTGGGTGCGGGCGGCGGTGCGGCGGGCCTCGAGTTCGAGGGCGGCGTAGGAGCCATTGGCGCGGGGCAGCATCTGAACCCCGAGGGCGCGCATTGGCCTTGGGTTGCTGGGTGTTTGGTCAATCAAGGCCGCATAGGCATCTGCGACATCCAGGGTGTCGGCGCTCCGTCCAGCAAAGAGCGCGCAGCGCGCGGCCAGCAGAAAGGCACTGCTCTTACTTTGATCATCGAGCGGGGCCAGCAGGACGGCCGCGCGATCAAAATGCGCAGTGCAGCGGCGAAGCTGTGCTTCCCGGTTGGCCTGAGCGGTATAGTCTTGCGAGGCTGCCGCCCGCCAGGTCCAGGCGATGTCGATATGGGCCAGGGCCACGATGGCTGTCAGGTAGCTGTCTTTGGGATGGTCGCGGCGCAGGGATTCGAGAGCCATGACCCCTTCTATCAGGATAGGGTTTTCGCTGTTCTTCGGCCTGTTGGAGCCTTTTTTGCCAAGGCTCGTTTGGCCGCCGCCTGGTTTTGCGGTACGATCCTGAAGGGCGTGTTCCACCGCATTGACCACATCAGAACGGGCGCCATAGGCGAGGAGGTCTGCTTTGGGCTGGCCGCAGCTGGTGCTGCGCCGCGCTTGATCAGACGAGCGGATGAGGTTGGACAGTTCGTCCCAGCGCTCTTGTCGCGCCAGGAATTGCCCCTTGTCCTGCAGGGCTTGTCGCGTTTTGCTGCCGGGGCACTCGCTGAGGATCGGGATCAGGAGCTGGTCTGTAAAGCTGCCTGCCTCTGTCTGCCCCTCCTGTGAGTCTGTGCCTGTTTCAGGACTGCGCAGTGGCGTGGCGGGCAACGTCGTTGCCAGCGGCGCGGGAGCGCTTTCTTGCGCTGCTGCGGTGCCAGGCAGGGCGCGAGAGGGCTCGGCCGAGAAATTGGCGGAAATCCAAGCGGGGACATCCTTGTGCAGTCTAGAAAGATGCGTCCAGATTTGGGCGTGTGGTTTGAGCATTCAAAATCCTGCAGGTTGGCAGCTATTCCGGTCAGGCTCAAAATGATTGCTTAATGCGGCGCAAACGTGGCGGCGATGGGGTCATTGCCGTTAGGATTTGGGAAATGGCGTGGCAAGGGGGCAGGCTTAGACAACGGTAAAGTGGTGTCTTTCGCTTGCGATACCACGGGCGTTCAAAGCCATTTCGAAGGTCTGCGCCGGGGGGAGTGCCGATTGGGGCAGGCGCAGTTTGGCGCCATCGTGCAGGATCAAGGTTGCGCGAAAGGAAAAATCCCAGCGCCGGTCAAGCCGCAACAGGGCGATGTCTGCCAAAGGCAGGGTGGTGACCCGCGCACCGGTGAACCAGCTGATCTGGTCGGTTCCGATGGTCAGGCCCGAGAGGGGATTGCGCCACAGATCCCAAAGGCCGGGCAACAGGGGCAGCGCCAGGATCAGGACAATCCAGGTGGTGACCTGCAATACTTGGCTACACAGGATTAGCGCTACCGCCCAAAGGCCAAGAGCGGTGAGCAGTTTCAGCGACCGTCCCTGCCGCTTGAACTGAAACGGGGGCAGGGAAGCCTCCCTGCCCGCAACATCCAAAGAGGGCTTGGTCTCGGGCTGATCAGGCATCCAATATCCGACTGACCATTTCATTGGTATCGCGGCTCAGGCCTTTGGTGGATTTGATCCGCTCCAGCTGGCTGCTGATCAGGGCTTGGCGCGGGCTGTCATAGCGCTTCCAGGTTTGAAAGGCGGTGCACATCCGGGCCGTGGTTTGCGGATTGAGACCGTCGAGCGCAATCAGATTGTCTGCCAGCAGTCTGTAGCCTGCTCCACTGCTATGGTGAAAGCCGGGGTGGTGACCGGCCAGGGCGCCCATGACGGCGCGGAACCGGTTGGGGTTCTTCAGAGTGAACAGCGGATGCGCTGTAAGGTCCGAAGCAATCGCGGCGGCCTGATTGGCGGGGGCGCAGGCAACCTGCAGGGCAAACCACTTGTCCATGACCAGCCGGTCTTCCTGCCATTGGGTGTGAAAGGCGGCCGATTGAACCCCACCTTTTTCGGCCTTCATCAGGCAGGACAGGGCGGTAAGCTGCTGGGTCATATTGTCGGCGGCGTAATACTGGCGCGAGGCCTGATCTGCGCCATCCAGACGGGTGAGTAGCGACAGGATGCGCCCGTTTAGCGCTCGTTTACCGGCACTTATGGCATCGGGGGAATAGCCGCCGTCAATGGTCGTGTCGGCATAGAGCCGGGGCAGGCTGTCAGCCAATTTCTGCGCAAGGGTCAGGGCAAAGGTCTCAGCCGCATCGCCAATCTTTTGCGGGTCGGGCGTATGGCCGCGTTCAAACAGCGCCTGGGCAATATCGGACTGGCTGGGAGGTTGCAGCACCAATGCTCGGAAAGCCGGGTCCAGATCATCGTCGCGCACCAACTTTTGCAACGCATCCAGATAAGCGCTATCTGGGGCGGCGCCCTCCAGAACCATGGCAATGCGAGCCTCGCGGGCCAGTGCATTGCCGGCCTCCCAGCGGTTGAACAGATCGCTGTCATGGGCCAGCAAAAAGGCCCGCTCCGCGTTGCTGATCTCGCGCTCCAGAATGACCGGGGCTGAAAACTCGCGCAGGATCGACGGCACCGGCTTGCTGGCGAGCCCCTCAAATCGGAAGCTCTGCTTGGCCTGTGTCATTTCCAGAACCGTGGTGGGCTGGACCTCATCACCATTGTCATTCAACAGGCCAACAGCAATTGGAATGACCCGTGGATCTTTGTCCGGCTGGCCGGGCGTTGGTGCGGTTTTCTGTTCAAAATTGAGCGTATAGGTGCCGTTTTCATAGCTTTCAGCCACCTGCAGGCGCGGGGTGCCGGCCTGGGCGTACCAGCGTTTGAACTGGGCGAGATCACGGCCGGTGCTGTCTTCGAACACCTGCAGCCAGTCCTCGATGGTGCAGGCCTGGCCATCGTGACGGTCAAAATAGAGATCCACTGCGGCGCGATAGGCCTCATCCCCCACCAAGCGTTTCAGCATACCGATGATTTCGGCGCCTTTCTCGTAGATGGTGGCGGTGTAGAAGTTGTTGATCTCTTGGAACTCCTCGGGGCGTACCGGATGTGACAGCGGGCCCTGATCCTCGGGAAACTGGCGGGCGCGCAGATCAATCACATCCGAGATCCGTTTCACCGAGGCAGAGCGCATATCGGAAGTGAACTGCGCGTCGCGGAACACTGTAAGCCCCTCTTTGAGGCAGAGCTGGAACCAGTCGCGGCAGGTGATACGGTTGCCGGTCCAGTTGTGGAAATACTCATGCGCGATGATCGCTTCGATGCGTTCAAAATTGGCATCCGTCGAGGTTTCCGGCGAGGCCAAGACGCAGGAAGAGTTAAAAATATTCAACCCTTTGTTTTCCATAGCGCCCATATTGAAATCATCCACTGCGACGATGTTGAAGATGTCGAGATCATATTCCCGGCCATAGGCTTCCTCGTCCCAGGTCATGGACTTCTTCAGTGCCTCCATGCCAAAGGCGCATTTGTCCTCATCTCCGGGGCGCACCCAGATGTTCAGCTCCACCTCTTTGCCGGAGCGGGTGGTGAAGCTGTCGGGGTGATTGACCAGATCGCCAGCCACCAGCGCAAAGAGATAGGCAGGTTTGGGCCAGGGATCGTGCCATTCCGCCATGCCCTGTTCTTGGCAAACCGGGTTGCCGTTGGAGAGCAGCACTTCCTCGTCGCCCTCGATGCGCACGGAGAAGGTGGACATCACATCGGGGCGGTCGGGATAATAGGTGATCTTGCGAAAGCCCTCGGCCTCGCATTGGGTGCAATACATGCCGTTCGACATATAGAGCCCCTCGAGTGCAGTATTCCCTGCCGGGTCGATTTCGACCTCGGCTTCCCACAGGAACGAGACCGCCGGGACAGCGCAGGTCAGCCCCTCGGCGCTGACCTGGGGCGAGACCTCGGCGCCGTCGATTTTGGCGGAGATCAGGTTCAGTTTTTCCCCGTGTAAAAAGAAACGCGGATCAGCGGCATCCGCTTTGGGCGTAAAGCGGATCTGGCTCAACACGCGAGTGGTATGGGGCGCAAGTCGGAAAGTCAGCTGGACGCTGTCCACCTCAAATCCAAAGGGGGTATAGTCTTTTAGATAAAAGGTTTCTGCTTCGGTTTGGGCTGCTTCGCTGGTCATCTTGCTGTCCTCGTCTCGCCGTACCCTAAGCCTAGGTCGGGTGTTTTAGTCTTGTCTGGGTCTAGTGGTAGGCAATGGCGCTGGGCCGGGCAAGCGGATGTCGCGGAAAATGCGAGCAAAATCGAGCCGTATTCGCCAGTTCTTTTTGAAATACCGGGTGATTTGCTGGGAAATTTTGAAACAGCCTTGCGATAATTGGTAAAGTTTGTTTACCGCATCTGTTGCCGATAGGAAACTTTTCCTGTATCGGAGAAACAGGATCGACAATCGGCGAAGGAGATTATCAGTGAGCGAGATGCGCAATATCGAGGGAATGCAGGTCGCGGCCCATTTGGCGGAGTTCATTGAAAATAAGGCTTTGCCAGGCACCGGTGTCTCCGCAGCAGCCTTTTGGACCGGCTTGTCCGGGTTGGTCAATGGCATGGGCGATGAAAACCGAGCTTTGCTGGCCAAGCGCGCCGATTTGCAGGGTCAGATCGATGCTTGGCATGTGGCCAACCGGGGCGCAGCGCCCGATAGCGCTGCCTATCAGGCGTTTTTGCGCCAGATCGGCTACCTGCTGCCTGAAGGCGATGATTTTGAGATCGAGACCGAGAATGTCGACGCCGAGATCGCCTTTACGCCAGGTCCGCAGCTGGTGGTGCCGATCACCAATGCCCGTTTTGCGCTGAACGCGGCCAATGCCCGTTGGGGCAGCTTGTATGATGCGCTTTATGGCACCGATGCCATGGGCGACCTGCCTAGCGCTGGCGGCTATGATGCGGCGCGTGGCGCCCGGGTGATTGCCTGGGGGCGCGCCTTCCTGGATGAAACCTTCCCGCTTCAGGCTGGTAGCTGGAGTGACATCACTGGCCTTTCCGTTGTCGCAGGTGTCCTGCAGCCTCAGCTGAAAGATGCGACCCAGTTTGCGGGCCACGTCGGCGAGGCCGCGGCGCCAATGCGGGTGCTGTTGAAAAACAACGGTTTGCACGCGGTGATCGAGATCGACACCGCAGGAAACATTGGCGCTTCTGATGCTGCCGGTATCAATGACGTCACCCTCGAGTCGGCGCTTTCGACCATTATGGATTGCGAAGACTCGGTGGCCTGCGTCGATGCCGAGGACAAGGTGGTGGCCTATTCCAACTGGCTGGGCCTGATGAAGCGCGATCTGGCCGAAGAAGTCAGCAAGGGCGGCAAAACATTTACCCGCGTATTGAATGGGGATCTGGAGTTTACCTCCGCAGCGGGCGATGCCGCCAGCCTGAAGGGGCGTTCGCTTCTCTTGGTTCGCAACGTGGGTCATCTGATGACCAACCCGGCGGTTCTGGATAGCGCAGGGCGGGAGGCCGGCGAAGGCTTCCTGGACGCAATGATCACCGTGATGATCGCCATGCATGACCTGCAGGCCGAGGGCGGCAATTCGCTCAAAGGGTCGGTCTATGTGGTCAAGCCTAAGATGCACGGCCCCGAAGAGGTCGATTTTGCCTGTCGTATCTTTGACCATGTCGAAGCGGCGCTGGGCCTGCCGGCCAATACCGTCAAGATCGGCATCATGGACGAGGAACGCCGCACCAGTGCGAACCTCAAAGAATGTATCCGCGCGGCCAAATCCCGCGTGGCCTTTATCAACACTGGCTTCCTGGACCGGACCGGGGATGAGATCCATACCTCGATGGAGGCCGGGGCCATGTTGCCAAAGGGCGAGATGAAAGGCACCCCCTGGATTGCCTCCTATGAGGACCGCAATGTCGATATTGGTCTGGCCTGTGGTCTGAAAGGGCGGGCTCAGATCGGCAAGGGCATGTGGGCCATGCCCGATCTGATGGGCGAGATGCTGGCGGCCAAAATTGGTCATCCCAAATCCGGGGCCACCTGCGCCTGGGTGCCATCCCCCACCGCGGCCACTCTGCATGCGACCCATTACCACCAGTTTGATGTGCTGGCCCATCAGGATACGCTGCGCGCTGCTGGCCCGCGCGGCACTCTGGAGGATCTGCTCACCGTGCCGGTGATGCAGGGGCAGAACCTGTCTGACGAACAGATCACCCGCGAGATCGAGAACAATGCTCAGGGGATCCTGGGCTATGTGGTGCGCTGGGTGGATCAGGGCGTCGGCTGTTCCAAAGTGCCTGACCTCAATGATATTGGCCTGATGGAAGACCGGGCGACCTGCCGGATCTCCAGCCAGGCGCTGGCCAACTGGCTGCACCATGGCGTGGTGGATGAGGCCCAGGTGATGGCGGCGATGCAAAAGATGGCGGCCGTGGTGGATGATCAGAACGCAGGGGATGCCAGCTATATGCCGATGGCGCCCGGCTTTGACGGCATTGCCTTCCAGGCCGCCTGTGATCTGGTGTTCAAGGGCCGCATCCAGCCATCAGGCTATACCGAGCCAGTGCTGCATGCTCGCCGTCTTGAACTCAAGGCAGCAAATTGAGACACCATCAGACAATAGGGGCAGGGATCTTCCTGCCCCTTTTTCACACCCAGATCCTGATCACGAGGACAACCCCATGACGATCTCATTGAAATCCGCTCAGACCATCATCGACATCTCCCTGGCCAAGGGCAAGGAGATGGGCCTGAAACCGCTCTCTGCTGTGGTGCTGGATGCGGGCGGCCATGTTCAGGCCTTTGCCCGCGAAGACGGCGCTGCACCGGGCCGTTTTGCCATTGCCCATGGTAAGGCGTATGGGGCGGTTATGCTGGGCATGGCGGGCACAGCGCAGATGGCGCGCGCCGAGGCGCAGGCCTATTTCATGGCGGCGGTGAACGGTGTCTATGGCGGGCAGGTCATCCCTGTCCCTGGTGGGGTGCTGCTGCGCGATGAGGCTGGAGAAGTCATTGGTGCGGTGGGTGTGACCGGTGATACTTCGGACAATGATGCCATCGCCGCCATGGCCGGGATCGAGGCCGCCGGGCTCATTGGCGAGATCTGAGATCCGCAACATCTGTTGAAATGCATCGGGGGGCGTCGCAGTTTGCGGCGCCCCTTATTTACGCCCTGGGCTGAACCATGTTTCCGGTCTGCCTCATTTAACCTCTCATCTTCTCCGATGACGTCAGGGCGTGCAGAATTGAACAGGCCTTTGCGCGGGCTCCTGGGGTCTGGGAGGTTGCGGGACGCGGGGCTAGGCCTTAGCCTTGGGTCATCTATCACATTCGGAGTCCCCATGGCGCGTCCCAAAGTCGGCATTATCGGCAATTCCTATTTGCTCAACGATCAATACCCAGCCCATGCGGGTGGCACCATGAATTCCGAGGCCGTGGCCGAGGTTGCGGGCTGTATGCCGCTCTTGATCCCCTCGGATCCGCGCTTTTTGTCGGTGGAAGAACTGTTGGAGAGCTTTGACGGCTTCCTGCTCACGGGGGGGCGCCCCAATGTGCACCCAAATGAATATGGCGAGGCTGAGACCGCAGCCCACGGGGCCTTTGATCGGGCCCGCGATGCCATCGTGCTGCCGCTGGTGCGGGCCTGCGTTGAGCGCGGTCAGCCCTTCCTGGGGATCTGTCGGGGCTTTCAGGAGGTCAATGTCGCCATGGGCGGGACGCTCTATCCGGAAATTCGCGATCTGCCGGGGCGGATGAACCACCGGATGCCCCCAGATGGCACACTGGAAGAGAAATTTGCCCTGCGCCATCCGGTCAAACTGGAACCTGCTGGTGTGTTTGCGCAGGTCTTCGGCGCGGAGGAGGTCATGACCAACAGCCTGCACGGGCAGGGGATCAAAACTCCCGGCGCGCGGATCGTGGTCGAAGGCCAGGCGCCTGATGGAACCCCTGAAGCGATTTATGTTAAGGACGCGCCGGGCTTTACCCTTGCGGTGCAATGGCATCCGGAATGGGATGCCAATAACGATCCGGTCTCTAGGCCTCTGTTTCAGGCCTATGGTAAGGCTGTGCACGCTTGGGCGCAGGGCGAACGCCCCGCCGCCCAGCAGCAAAAGAGGGCCTGACATCAATCTGTGTGGCAGCTTCTAGCGCAACTGGAGCCAGGCTTTGGCTTGCCGCCGTAGGGGTGCGAAGTATTCGCGCTACCTTTCACAACACTGCGACGGAACTTGTCCCTGATTGCGTTACATAGGTAACGCAATCAGAAGGGCATTGTTATGTTTTCTCGTCTGTCCCCCTTTTGGCTTTGGCTGCTCCTGTCTCTTCCTGCCCTCGCCTTCATGTCCCAATCCGTTTCTTCACCGGACCCAAAGGTCTTTCATCAGTTGTTGCATCCTACCGGAGAGTTTGGCGCGCGGCTGCTGATCATATCCATGTTGGCCTCTCCCTTGGCACTGGTGTTCCGCGGCTGGCGCGGCCCTGCTTGGCTGAAAAAGAACCGACGCTACTTTGGGGTTGCCGCCTTTGGGTATACCATGCTGCACTTGGTGTTCTATTTTGTGGATCGCGCCAGCCTGACCAAGGCTATTGGCGAAGTGACCCAACTAGATATCTGGACCGGTTGGCTGGCCTTTTTTATCTTTCTGGCATTGGCCGCGACGTCCTTTGATGCAGCAGTCAAGGCCATGGGCACCCGTTGGAAAACCTTGCAGCGCTGGGTCTATCTGGCGGCAGCCCTGACCCTGCTGCATTGGGCCGCGCATGATGAGTTTAAAGGGATTGGGCCCGCGTTGGTCCATTTTGGCCCTCTCCTGCTGCTGGAAAGCTATCGTCTTTGGTTTTGGTATCTGCGCCCGCCTGCGCGAGTTGCCTAGGAGCTGGGCCGACAAAAGTAAAAAAGGCGCCCTGTCATAGGGCGCCTTTTTCTAGTGCGTTGCTGATGTGGTCAGCTCAGCAGATCAAAGTCATGCATCAGGGGCAGGCGGCGGGCGCGTTTGCCGGTGAGATCAAAGAGCGCATTGGCCAGGGCAGGTGCGGCCGGCGGGGTGCCGGGTTCGCCCGCACCACCCATGTGTTTCTGGTTCTGCAACACAGCGACCTCGACACGTGGCATGCTGGGCATGCGCATGGCCTCATAATCGGGGAAGTTCTCCTGTTCGACCATGCCCCCCTCAAAGGTGATTTCGCCAAAGCAGGCGGCGGAGAGCCCATAGGCCAATCCGCTGAACAGCTGGGCTTCGGTGTTCTTTGGATCCACGACCAGCCCCAGATCGGCGGCAATCCAGGCCTGTGTGATGGCGATCTGACCGTCGCGATCCTCGACCTCGATCACCTGGGCCACAGGGGTGCCAAAGCTATAGGCCATGGCAACGCCGCGCCCAGTGCCTTCTGGTGTTTTGCCGCTCCAGCCGGACATATCGCGGACCTGCTCCAGCACCTGTGCCGCGGGCTCCCATTCGGCGCGGGCCAGTTCCAGACGGAACTCCAGCGGGTCGCGCCCGGCCTTATGCGCCATCTCGTCGATGATACTGTCCGAGAAGAACCCGTTGAAGGAGGCCGCCACCGAGCGCCAGAAGCCAACCGGTATCATTGGTTTCGCCAGATAGCCTTCGACCCGGAAATTGGGGATTGCCAGCGGTTGGTTAAAGGCGGCATCCACATGGCCCTTGTCGGGGCCGGACATCGGCAGGCCCAGCATCCGCCCGGCGCCTTCCTGGGTGGTCGATTGCGCCGCGATTTTGCCATGGACCATCAGCGCTTTGCCATCTTTGACAGCCGCGCGGTAGCGGGCAATGGCGCCGGGGCGGAAGTAATCATGGCTCATATCTTCTTCGCGCGACCAGGTGAGCTGCACCGGGGTGCCCTTCATCTGCTGGGCGATCTGCACCGCGCGGTTGCAGTAATCCACCTCGATGCGGCGACCAAATCCTCCGCCCAGATAGGTGGTATGAACCTCGATTGCCTCTTTCGACAGGCCCGTCAGATCCGCTGCGGCCTGTTGCACAATGGTTGGCCCCTGGTTTGGCGCCCAGATCTGCAGGGCGTCGCCGGTATATAGCGCGGTGGCATTCATCGGCTCCATGGTGGCATGGGCGAGATAGGGCAGCTGGTATTCGGCTTCGATCAGCTCGGCGCCGTCGGGCAGGGCGGCCTCGACATCGCCATCATCACGCAGGGTGGAATTGGCCGAGCCGTCAAAGGCGGCGGCGATCTCAGCAAAGATGGCATCGGTGGTTTCGGGATAGCTGGGGGCTTCCCAGTCCACGTCGATGGCGTCAACCGCCTGCTGTGCCAGCCAGGTATTGCTGCCGACAACGGCGACAGCATCGCCCAGATCGAGGATTTTCTCTACTCCAGGCATGCCTTCGGCGGCAGAGGCGTCATAGCCACGCTTTCCGGCACCAAAATATGGGCTTTGCTTGATGGCGGCGAATTTCATACCCTCGAGGCGGGTGTCGACGCCAAACCCAGCGGTGCCGGTGACCTTGGCCAGCATGTCAATGCGCGGCACTGGCTTGCCGATGTATTTCCACTGTGCGGCCGGGCGCAGTTCAACCTCTTGCGGCTCAATCCCGGCGGCCTCGGCAGCCAGTTCCGCATAAGAGAGCGTCACACCGCCGGGCGCCAGAACCTGACCATCCTTGGTGTCGAGCAAGGCGCGCGATACGCCCAGCCGCTGGGCGGCGGCCTCTTTCAGCGTTTCTCGCGCAGAGGCACCTGCATGGCGCATACGCTCAAACCCGTCCTTCATCGAGGAGGAGCCGCCAGTGACCTGAAGATCGAGGAATTTGGAGAAATTCCCCACCACCTGTCCCAATGAGTGTTGGAAATCGCTGTTGTTATAGCCACGCCCGGGCAGGGCCTCGGCCATCATCGCGCTGTTGTAATAGGCTTTGGCGGCGGGGCCGTGCAGCACCGTGACCGCTGCCGGATCCACGTCCAGCTCTTCGGCGATCAGTGCGGCCCAGGAGCTGCGCACGCCCTGGCCCATCTCAGCCCGTGGTGCGATCAGGGTGACGCCAGATTGATCCACAAAAACAAAGGGATTGAGCACCGCCTTGCCCTCGGCAGGTTGCAGCGGGTTGGGGGCGGGCTGGTGGTATTTGTAGGTGCCAAAGGCCACCCCGCCGAGAATGGCGGCAGAGCCGATGAGAAAGCTGCGGCGGGCAATTTTTTTCAAGCTGGCCATGGGATCACGCCTCCTGCATCATCTTGGCGGCGGAATGGATCGCGGCGCGAATCCGGGGGTAGGTGCCACAGCGGCACAGATTGCCCTGCATGGCCTCGTCAATATCGGCATCCGTGGGGCTGGGGTTCTCGGCCAGCAGGCTGGCGGCCTGCATGATCTGGCCGGACTGGCAGTAGCCGCATTGCGCCACCTGATGCTCGACCCAGGCAGCCTGAATCTTGGCCATATTGTCAGGCGTGCCCAGGCCCTCGATGGTGGTGATCTCGCCTTCGACATCGCCCAGCGGCAGCTGGCAGGAGCGCATGGCCTCGCCATCCACCTGCACGGTGCAGGCGCCACAGGCGGCAACGCCGCAGCCAAACTTGGTGCCGGTCATACCCAGCTCATCACGCAGTACCCACAAGAGGGGCACATCATCAGGCAGATCGACCTGGTGGGTCTTTCCATTGATACGGAGTGTTTTTGACATGGGACTGGCCTCTTTGCTGGGTCCAATGGATTTCTGACAAAATGGGTGATTTGTGTCAGGGTGTCAATTGACATTTTTCAGCGAAACTGTCAGAAGCACATCATGACTGCGCAAGATCCTATGATGACTTCTGTTTCTATTGCTCCTGATCCCAAGGTGGAGGGCATCCTCAAGGCTGCCTGGGCCGGTTTTGCGGCCTATGGGTTCCGCAAGACCTCGATGGATGACATAGCCCGGGGGGCGGGCATGTCACGTCCGGCGCTCTATCTGCATTTCAAGAACAAGGAAGCGATCTTTCGCGGCCTCGTTGGGCTCTACTATCAGGGTGCCGAGGCTGAAATCCGCGCAGCCCTGAAGGAAGAGGTGACGCTGGAGGCCAAGCTCGCTCGGGCCTTTGCCGCCCATGGCGGTGACAGCATGGAAGACATGATGTCCTCGGCCCATGGTATGGAACTGTTTGAGGCCACGATGAATGTAGCCGGTGACATGATCGAAGCGGGCGAAGGCGTCTTGCGCGGGCTCTATCAGGAGTGGCTGGCGCAGGAGGCGGCAAAGGGGGCAGTCAGCCTAAGTGGCAGCGCTACGCAGGTTGCCTGGCTGTTTTGTGCCTGCCTCAAGGGGATTAAGCATAATGCCACGGGTTTTGCTGAATATTCCACAGGCGTGTCTGACTATGCTCGGCTCTGTGCTATGGCTTTGAAGCCCTGATAGCAGAGGCATTCCCTTCGGTCATAAAGAGTGGTGCGCCTTCGCGTGGGGGAGGTCAGGCGCTGCCCGGCCCCTCAGGGCCGGACATGGCATTCATCGACGAAGTTTTGTGTTTGGCTACAGCGTGGTGCGCAGATGCCAGAGCTCCGGGAAGAGTTCCACCTCCAGCATCCGTTTGAGGTAATTTACCCCGCCGGTGCCGCCGGTGCCGCGTTTGAAGCCGATGACGCGCTCGACCGTGGTCACATGGTTGAAACGCCAGCGGCGGAAGTAATCCTCAAAATCCACCAGCTTTTCGGCCAGCTCATATAGCTCCCAATGCTCTTCGGGGGACTGATAGACCTTGGTCCAGGCTTCCTCGACCGCTTCGCTGGGCTGATAAGGGGCGCTGGAGTCACGCTCCAGCACCTCGGCGGGCAGGGCAAAGCTCTGGTGCAGCGCCTTTAGTGCCACATCATAAAGCGAGGGCTGCGCCAGCTCCTCCTCCAGCAGTTTCACCAGATCCGGGCGGTGGGCATGGGGGCGCAGCATGGCCTTGTTGCGGTTGCCCAGCATGAACTCAATCAGCCGGTACTGATGCGACTGAAACCCCGAGCTCTGCCCCAGGGCATCGCGGAACCGGGTGTAATCCGATGGGGTCATGGTACGCAGCACATCCCAGGCGGAGTTGAGCTGTTCAAAGATGCGCGCCACCCGCGCCAACATCTTGAAGGCCTGTCGGAACTCTCCGGCAATCAGCTGCCTGCGGGCCGCCTGCAATTCATGGATGGCAAGGCGCATCCACAGCTCGGATGTCTGGTGCTGAATGATGAAAAGCATTTCATCGTGGGTGTCGCTCCAGGTCTTTTGCGCATTCAGCAGCATATCCAGCGACAGGTAGTCGCCATAGGACATGCGCCCGTCAAAATCCATCTGGGCGCCATCTTCCGCCGGGTTGAAGGGGCAGGTCTGGGGTTTGGTCTGTGTCTTAGGTGTGGGGTCGCTCATCGGGAGCCCTCCTTTTCCTTGAAAATAGCATGGTTCAGGAAAAAGCGAGGGTTCTCCGGTTGAGCGTGCCGCATTGTGCCAGGCGACGCCAGAGCGCCACCCAGCCAGCGGGCCTGCACAGGGGCAGGCTATGAGATCGACCCAGGTGCATCAGGTCACGGCCGAGCGGATTTTGTATTCGGGCTGATCCCAGAGGCGATCGCCCATGATTTCGGCCAGGATCTCGACCGCGCCATCGACATCTCCCTCGTCGATATAGAGCGGCGTAAAGCCAAAGCGCATGATATTGGGCGCCCGGAAATCACCGATCACGCCGCGCGCAATCAGCGCCTGCATGGCGGCATAGCCCTCGTCAAAGGCAAAGGAAACCTGGCTGCCACGCCCCGCACCATCGCGCGGAGAGGCCAGGGTCAGCTCGGGGCATTTGGCCTCGACCCCGGCAATGAAGCGATCACAGAGCGCGATGGATTTTGCGCGCAGCGCCTGCATGTCCACCTGATCCCAGATGTCCATCGAGGCTTCCAGGGCGGCCAGCTGGATCACCGGCGGTGTGCCGACACGCATGCGCTCAATGCCAGTGCCGGGACGGTAGTCGAGATCAAAGGCAAAAGGCGCCTCGTGCCCCAGCCAGCCGGACAGGGCCGGGCGGGCGGTTTCCGCATGGCGCGGAGCCACATAGATAAAGGCCGGGCCGCCGGGGCCGGAGTTTAGGTATTTATAGGAACAGCCAACGGCAAAATCCGCATTGCAACCTGCCAGATCCACCGGCAGCGCCCCAGCAGAATGCGCCAGATCCCAGACCGTGACCACGCCATTTTTATGGGCCAGTTCGGTCAGGGCCTTCATGTCGTGCTTGCGGCCCGAACGATAGTCCACTTCGGTCAGCATCAACACCGCCAGATCCTCGGTGATATTGTCTGCAACATCCTCAGGGTTTACCACCCGCAGCTCATACTCCGGCCCCAGCGATTTCAGCAGGCCCTGCACGATATAGAGGTCAGACGGGAAGTTGCCGTTGTCCGACAGCACCACCTTGCGGCTGGGGTTCAGCTCCAGCGCTGAGGCGACGGCCTGATAGACCTTGATCGACAGGGTGTCGCCCATCACCACATGGCCGGGCTCCGCCCCGATCAGGCGGCCAATACGGTCCCCAATTGCGGTGGGTTTCTGCATCCAGCCGGCCTTGTTCCAGCCGGTGATCAGCATCTGGCCCCATTCGTCTTCGATCATGGTCGAGACACGATCCTTGGTGGCCTTGGGCAAGGGCCCCAGGGAATTGCCATCGAGATAGATCATGCCTTCGGGCAGGTCGAACATCGCCTTGGTGGCAGCAAAATCGGTCATGGGGCCTCGCAGGTCTGTAATTTATTTCATGCTTAAAGCTTTCTTGTTTCGTATCCGATCGGAGAGAGGCTGTCCAGCCTCGGTTTTTGCCGGATGATCGATTGGAGCAGGCTGCGTTTACGCACGACCTTATAGGCCGCGCCGCGCCTGGTCTGTGCCTCGTGAAGGCGCTTTGCACCCACCCAGGCCGGGGCGCGGCCCTTTTCTTTGCTAGGAGGTTTGAGAATTACTCTGGCTCCGGGATACCCAGTTCTCTGCGCTTCTTTTTGGACAGGCCTGCCGTCACCAACTGATAGGACTGGCGGATACAATCACGCAGCTCCGCATCCGTCAGGCCATCCTCGGCAAACTGCTGCAACCATTTCATGCCGCGCGAGGCAAGATAGGGGGCAGGGCGCACACCGGGGCGCTCTTGCAGCACCTCATAGGCGATTTCGCCCGCTTTGAAGGTAAAGGCATCCGCGCCATCAGCCCAGCCGCAGACGGCAAAGAGCTTGCCGCCTGCTTTCCAGACGTCGGAATTGCCCCATTGCACCACATGGTCCGCAGCCGGGAATGTCGCGCAGAACTGGTTGAATTCCGCTCTGTTCATCTTGTCTACCTCCTCAGGTCTGACCGCCTGCGATCTCGATGGTCTGGCCATTGATCGACTGGGAGCCGGGGCCGACCAGCCACAGGGCCGCCGCTGAGACCTCTTCGGGCTCGATCAGGCGCTGGTGGCGGTTGGCATTGACCATGACCTTGAGCGCCTCTTCCTCGCTGATGCCTGCGCGCTGGGCGATCGAGGTGATGTTGCGATCCACAATGGGCGTATCCACATAGCCGGGGCACAGGGCATTTACGGTGATGGCGGAGCCCATGAAGTCTTCGCTCAGCGCCCGGGTCAGGCCGATCATGCCATGTTTGCTGGCGCTGTAGCAGGCGCCGCCCTTGAGGCCGCGCAGCCCGGCGATGGAGGCCACGGTGATGATGCGGCCCCAATCTGTCTGCACCATGGATTTCAGGCTCTCGCGGATGGTGAGAAAGGCGCCATCCAGATTGGTCGACATCATGTTCCGCCAGAATTCAAGCGATGTCTTATGCAACGCCTTGCCCTCGGCCACGCCAGCATTGGCCACGCAGATCTGGATTGGGCCGCGAGCCTCGACCGCAGCGGCAACCTTGGCAATGATGTCGGCTTCGTCGCGGACATCCATGGCCATAGGATGCAGGCCTTCGGTTGCCACCTCTTCCAGCACCTCGAGGCGGCGCCCGGTGATGGTGACCTGTGCACCCTGTTCGGCCAGAGCCCGTGCAATCGCCAGGCCAATTCCGGTGCCGCCGCCGGTGACCAATGCGTGTTTCCCGTTCAAATCCATCTGTGTCTCCTCCTGTTTGCGACAGGGTATCGGTGCGGCGGGGCGGCGCAAGCGCGCCGTTCCGTCACAGAGCCCGGGGGCGGGAGAAAACCCTATTTACAATCATATTCGCAAGTGTGAATGATTTGTGCAGACCATATGGGAGGATGACATGACCAAAACCGCGTTGACCGGGCTCTTGGCGCCGATCTGTGCCGCAGGGCTGACAGCGCTTGGTGTGGGGTTGCCCCTGGCAGCCACCGCAAGCGAAGAGATTGCCGATCAATATCCCCAGTCCGAGCTGTATTCAAAGCCGGTAGAGGTGATCCCGCATGTCTTTTCGGCCATCGGAGCCACCGCGCCACCGACCTATGAAAACGCAGGTCATAACAACAACCTGTCCTTTATCGTCACGCAAGAGGGCGTCGTGGTGATCAACTCCGGCGCCTCGGATGCTCTGGCAGCGGCCCTGCACAGCGAGATAAAAGCGGTGACAGATCAGCCTGTTGTTTTGGTGATCAATGAAAATGGCCAGGGCCATGCAGTGCTGGGCAATGGCTATTGGCGCGATCAGGGCGTAGATATTCTGGGCCATGCAGATGCTATTGCCGAAACGCAGAAAAACGGTGATTTTATCCTGCAGCGGATGCAATCCTACAATAAGGACCGCGCAGGCGACAGCCGGATGGAGCATGCCAATATCAGCTTTGACGACCGCTATGACCTGAACCTGGGCGGCGTGGAGATCCAAGTTCTGCACCTGGGTCCGGCCCATGATCCCGGCGATGTCCAGGTCTGGATTCCGCAGTGGCAGATCATGATTGCCGGCGATATCGCCTTTCATGAGCGCATGCTGCCAATCTTCCCGCATACCTGCACCAGCTGCTGGATCGAGACCTGGCAGGACAAGCTGGAGCCGATGGCGCCGACCTATGTGATTCCCGGCCATGGTCATCCAACCAATTTTGCCCAGGTGCGCCGTTACACCCTGGACTATCTGACCGATCTGCGCGGCAAGATCGGCGCTCATATCGACGAGGGAGGCGATCTGGCAGAGGCCTATTATGTGGATCAGGAGCAATGGCGCGGGCTGGACACATTCGAGGAGTTGGCAACAAAGAACGCGGGCCGAGTGTTTGAAGAGATGGAGTGGGAATAGGTCAATATGGCCCATTCCGTCTGTTCTGTTTTACAGGTCAGGGTCAAAGCTGATGGAGCAGCGGGAACGAAGTTGTGATAGGGCTTAAAAAATTAGCACGCTGTTCTTTTATCTAGACGGTATTTGCTGAGCCTATGGACCTTCCCTCAAGAAGCGGGGACTGTGCCGCAAACCGCCAGTTACATTGTGGTTTGCGGCTTTGATGAAAGAGACATGAGATGAAATGGATAGACCTTCCGCCGGTCTGGTTGGCGGGATTTGTCGCTCTTGCCTGGTGCCAAGCCCGGTTTATGTCGCTGGGGCTAGACTTCGGGCCGGTCTGGGCGGATCTGCTGGGCGGGCTCTTGGTGGGCGGTGGCGTGGTGCTGATGGCACTGGCTGTCACCGAGATGCGCCGCCAGAAAACCACGATCATGCCGCATGAAACGCCAAGCCATCTGGTGCAGTCCGGCATTTTCACCCGCAGTCGCAATCCGATCTACCTCGGTGATGTGATGATCCTGGCTGGGTTGATCCTGTATTTTGATGCGATTCTCAGTTTGCCGCTGATTCCAATTCTGACCTGGATCTTGGAAAAGCGCTTCATCATTGGGGAAGAAAACCGGATGCGTCGTAGTTTTCGCGCCGATTGGGCGCGCTACGAGGGCAAAGTGCGCCGTTGGCTCTGATCCTTGGGTTGGAAAGGTGTATTTAGAGTGTCTGTATGGCTGAACCCCTGCGGCATATGCGGCAGGATCTTCGGGAATTTGTTGCAAAATGCGACATCTTTTCGTTCAGTGATGCAGAAATGCGGCAGCGCGGCAGTCTCATGCGGCGACGCAGCGAAATGCTTGCGCAAAAATATTGCGCAATGTAGCTAAAATATTTGCAATACGTACCCGGCCGATGCCGGCGCGGATAAGACGAGGGGGACCGACAAGGTGAAAATTGGAACACCCAAAGAGGTGATCACTGGAGAAGCACGCGTTGCCATGACGCCGGAATCTGCGCGCCAGCTGCAGAAACTCGGCTATGACTGCGCCATTGAAAGCGGGGCGGGCCTATTGGCCGGTTTCAGCGATGCCACCTACGAGGAGGCCGGTGTCGAGGTGATCAAGACCGCTGCGGCCCTGTGGAAGGCAAGCGACATCATCGCCAAGGTGCGCCAGCCAAACGAGGCTGAGCTTAAGCGGTTGAACAAGGCGAAAACACTGATCTCCTTCTTCAACCCCGGTGGCAACGAGGAAGGTCTGGAACTGGCCAAAGCCAAAGGCGCCAATGTGGTGGCCATGGAAATGGTGCCACGGATCAGCCGGGCCCAGAAAATGGACGCGCTGTCCTCGATGGCCAATATCGCCGGCTACCGCGCGGTGATTGAAGCAGGTAACAACTTTGGCCGCTTCTTTACGGGGCAAATCACGGCGGCGGGCAAGGTGCCCCCAGCCAAGGTGCTGGTTGTAGGCGCCGGTGTGGCAGGTCTCGCCGCTATCGGGACCTCGACGTCTCTAGGGGCCATCACGCTGGCCTTTGACGTGCGGCCAGAAGTGGCGGAACAGGTTGAGTCGATGGGCGCCGAATTTGTCTATCTCGACTTTGAAGAAGAGCAGGCCGATGGCGCCTCCTCTGGTGGCTATGCTTCGGTCTCTTCGCCGGAGTTCCGCGAAGCGCAGCTGGCCAAGTTCCGCGAGTTGGCGCCAGAGGTAGACATCGTCATCACCACCGCGCTGATCCCCAACCGCGAGGCCCCTGAACTTTGGACCGAGGACATGGTCCAGGCGATGAAGCCGGGCTCGGTCATTGTTGATCTAGCAGCGGAAAAGGGCGGCAACTGCAAGCTCACCGTGATGGACGAGAAGATCGTCACTGAAAATGGTGTGACCATCATCGGCTATACCGATTTCCCCTCGCGGATGGCTGCGCAGTCTTCGACGCTCTATGCCACCAATATCCGTCACATGATGACGGATCTGACCCCAGAAAAGGACGGTCAGATCAATCACGACATGGAAGACGATGTCATCCGTGGCGCCACCGTCACCCATCAGGGTGAAATCACCTTCCCACCGCCCCCTCCCAAGGTGCAGGCGATTGCCGCCAAACCCAAAGAGGTGGTGCCGGAACTGACGCCGGAAGAAAAACGGGCTGAAGAGGTGGCGGCCTTCAAGGCGCAGACCAAGCAGCAGGTGACTTTGCTGGCTGTTGGCGGCGCTTTGCTCCTGCTGGTGGGCCTGGTGGCTCCGGCCTCCTTCATGCAGCATTTCATCGTCTTTGTGCTCTCCGTCTTTATCGGCTTCCAGGTGATCTGGGGCGTGGCACATTCCCTGCACACCCCACTGATGGCGGTGACCAATGCGATCTCCTCGATCATTATTCTGGGCGCCTTGATGCAGATCGGATCCGGGTCCTTCCTGGTGATCCTGTTGGCAGCCTTGTCGGTCTTTATGGCCGGTATCAACATCTTTGGTGGCTTCCTCGTCACCCGGCGCATGCTTGCCATGTTCCAGAAATCTTAAGGGGGACACTGAGATGGAATATGGATTCACCACAGCGGCCTATGTAGTTGCCGCCGTTCTCTTCATTCTCTCCCTGGGCGGCTTGTCCGGTCAGGAAAGCGCCAAACGCGCGGTCTGGTATGGTATTGTCGGCATGGCGCTGGCGGTGTTTGCCACCCTGGTGGGCCCCGGCTCTGGCCTGTGGCTGCTGTCGATCCTGCTGATTGCCGGTGGCGGCGCTATTGGCTACCAGCTGGCAACGCGGGTGCAGATGACCCAAATGCCGGAACTGGTGGCCGCAATGCACTCGCTGGTTGGGCTGGCAGCGGTCTTTGTGGGCCTCATCGCCCATATCGAACTGGGCCGGGTTATGGCCATGGGTGCCGAGGAAAAGCAGGCTCTGGATGGCTTTGCAAAACTGCTGGCCAAGAAATCCTCGGTTGAGATCTCGATCCTGCGGGTTGAACTTTTCTTGGGTATCTTCATCGGCGCGGTGACCTTTACCGGCTCCGTGGTGGCTTATGGCAAATTGGCGGGCAAGCTGACCTCGGCGGCAACCAAACTCCCTGGCGGCCATATGCTCAACGCCGGTGCCGCTGCCCTGTCGTTGATCGCACTGATCTGGTACTTCAACACAGGCGGCTTCTTCCCGCTGTTCCTGATGACACTGGCGGCGCTGTTCATTGGTTACCACCTGATCATGGGCATCGGTGGTGCTGATATGCCGGTGGTGGTCTCGATGCTGAACAGCTATTCCGGCTGGGCCGCAGCGGCGATTGGCTTTAGTCTTGGCAATGATCTGTTGATCGTGGTTGGCGCGTTGGTGGGCTCTTCCGGGGCCATCCTCAGCTACATCATGTGCAAGGCGATGAACCGCAGCTTTGTCAGCGTCATTCTGGGTGGCTTTGGTGGCAGCACCGGCCCCGCAATGGAGGTCGAGGGCGAACAGGTGGCGATTGACGCAGATGGCGTTGCAACCGCGCTGGAAGAAGCCGACAGCGTCATCATCATCCCCGGTTACGGCATGGCGGTGGCCCAGGCTCAGCAGAATGTGGCGGAACTGACCCGCCGTCTGCGCGCCAAGGGGAAGGAGGTGCGCTTTGCCATCCACCCCGTCGCAGGTCGTCTGCCAGGCCACATGAATGTTTTGCTGGCCGAAGCCAAAGTGCCCTATGACATCGTCATGGAAATGGATGAGATCAACGAGGACTTCCCGGAAACCGATGTGGCCATCGTCATTGGCTCCAATGACATCGTCAACCCGGCGGCTCAGGAAGACCCAAACAGCCCGATCGCTGGCATGCCGGTTCTGGAATGCTGGAAGGCCAAACAGGTCTTTGTCTCCAAACGTGGCCAGGGCACCGGCTATTCCGGCATCGAGAACCCGCTGTTCTTTAAAGAGAACACCCGCATGTTCTACGGCGATGCCAAGGCCAGCCTGGATCAGCTTCTGACCATGATCCAGTAAGCGGTTTAAAAACCTAAATAGGGCGCTCCTTCGGGGGCGCCTTTTCTATGGTCTTGGCCGAAAAACCCCCGATCTTCATTTGGCCTCAAATATCCCGGGGGAGGCCGCAGGCCTGGGGCAGAGCCCCAATCCCAGCATGCTCGAGCTGGCTGGCGTGGATTTGTATACCATTGTATCCCTGTAACATGTTGAAATAAAAGAATTCTGTACAGATTGAAACATGGGTCCTATGGTGGCGTCACTATTGGAGACCCGACGTCATGCCCCCCATCCCAGATCATCCCCTGCGCTACTCTCTTGCCAATGAACTGCATGCCCGGCCCTTTCCCGCCATGCAAAGCCCTAGCACGGTGATCTATCTGGCGGTGAAACAGCCCAGGGAAGCAGTGCACCGCGACCGCAGCCTGGACCTGGCGCATCTTGTGGCGCTGCTGGACCGCCACGGCGCAGCGCATCCGCAACCCGGTGCCACCCATCATTCGGCGCAACTGGGGCGCTACACCCTGAAATGGGAACAACACACCGAATTTGTCAGCTATACGCTCTATGGGGATGGAGTCGCAAAACGGGCCTTTGACCCGTCGGATTTTGACATCTTCCCAGCCGAGTGGCTGGAAGCCGCGCCGGGGCAGCGGGTGACCTCTTTGATGATCCGTATTCTGCCGCGCCCGGAGCCAAAGCGGATCAAGGCTGCACTCAAGGATTGGTTTGTCCCGGAAAGCCTGGCCGTGGCCGATGTGTTGGATGACAGCGCTGTGGTGGCGGGGGATTTCCGCATTGATCCAGCGGGACATATGCGCTTTGCCCTCTTTGCCAATGCCGCTACCGGCTCGCAACGCATCGGCCGATTGGTCCAGCGACTTTGCGAGATCGAAACCTATCGTGCCATGTCGATGCTGGGATTTTCGCGGGCGCGGGATCTCAGCCGCGACATTGGCACATTGGACACGCATCTGAGCAAGATGATGGCCGAAATGACCTCAGACACCATTCCGGCGGAACAGACCCTGACGCAGCTTCTCACCGTCTCGGCTGAGTTGGAGGCTATGGCGGCGCGCTCGGCCTTTCGCTTTGGCGCCACAGGCGCCTATGAGGCACTGGTCAATCAACGCATCAGCCTGCTGCGCGAGGCCCGCCATGGTGGGTTTCAAACCTTTGCGGAGTTCATGCTGCGCCGCTATGAGCCCGCCATGCGCACGGTGAAATCCACCGAGAAACGTATCGGCACTCTGGCGGATCGGGCGCGTCGGGGAGGCGAGCTGCTCAGAACCCGGGTTGATGTGGAGCGCAGCGCGCAGAATCAGGCGCTTTTGGCCAGTATGGACCGGCGCGCGGATCAGGCGCTGCGGCTGCAGCACACCGTTGAGGGGCTCTCGGTGGTGGCGATCAGCTACTACGCCGTCTCGCTGGCCTCTTACCTGCTCTATCCCCTCGCGCAGGCCTTGGGCCAAAGCAAGGGGATGATGACGGCCCTGATCACTCTGCCGGTTGTGGCGCTGGTGTGGCTGGCGATCCAGCGGGTGAAAAAGAAGCTGCATTAGGCCTGTCTCTCAGCACCCGGTGCGCCAGGATTCCACCCAGGGCAATTGCACCCAGCGCCAGAGGTGCCGCCACCCCCAGGGTGGAGACCCCCGCTAGACCGGCGCCGAGGGTGCAGCCACCCGCAAGAACCCCACCAAAGCCCATCAGGCTGGCGCCCAGAATGTAGCGGCCGGTCTGGCCTGGGTTTTCAAAACTCTGCCAGTGGAATTGCCCCCGCAGCAGGGCGGTGAGCAGCGCGCCGACCAGGACACCGCCAATCAATCCGGGTCCAAAGCCCGCAGGGACGGCGCTGGAGGCGATCGCATAGAACAGCCCTTCGGACATTGGCGCAGTAAAGGACAGGCTCTCCATGGCGATGGGGTCGAATTCATCAAAGAGCACAAATCCGGTGGTCACCCAGGCCAGCGGCACCAGCGCCCCGATCATGGCGCCGCCAAGCAGGGCCAATGCAGCGTTCTTTGAGCGCAGCGCCACCCAAAGGGCGGGCAGGGCGATGAGGGCGCTCCACAGGGGCGCACCGCCGGGCAGGGCGGCCAGTGTTGCATAGTCCCCCAGCTGGACAGTGTAGCTGCCCAATGCGCTGCGCAGGGGTGCCAACACGCCTTTGAGCGTGGCATGGGCGGTGATGGCAAAAACCACCAGGCAGAGCAGGGCGCGCAGATTTCCGGTGCCGCTGAGCACGGTGAGGCGGGAAATGCAGCCCCGGGTCAGCACCATACCAATGCCAAACATCACGCCACCTAGCGCAATGGCCAGCAGCGGCAGATCCGAGACCAGCAGGCGGTGGGCATCAAAGCTGATCCAGCCCTGGATCACGGCAGCCTGAGTGCCCAGAACCGACACCACAAGCGCCAGTGCCCAAATGCCCGCGGCTTGACGTCGGTCTTCACCGATCACAGCGCGACGAAAACAAAACCGGGTGAGCTGAGCCAGCACGCCAAAGCCCAGGCCCAGTGCGAGGGAAAAATAGAGCGAGGCCAGTCGTGGGCTGGTCTCTTCAAAGCCGAGTGTCTCAAACATTGCCTGTACCCGTTTCACTGTGACGTGGAATTGCGAAGTGGAATTATTTCCCGAAATGAGAGCAAATCCATTGTCAGGCAAGGGGCGGTGACGTGTTTGGATTGGTTTGGGGTGGAACGGCTTCCCGCTTGATACGGTCCTGGTGGGATCCTGTTCGCAATTTTCACAGGAGCTGTGAAACAAAAACGGCCGCCCCAGGGGACGGCCGAATGTTATGTTCTTATTTGAATATGTCTCAGCGACCGGGGCTGAGACGGGGCATTGCCTTAGCGGCCGCGAATCCGTGGATCCAGGGCATCCCGCAGACCATCACCAAGGTAGTTCACGCTCAGCACGGTCAAGGAGATCGCCATGCCGGGCCAGAATACCCGCTCTGGATGCTGCTGCAGATAGTCGGTGGCATCAAACAGCAACCGTCCCCAGGTTGGGAAATCCGGTGGGAAGCCGAGGCCAAGGAAGGACAGCGAGCTTTCGGTGATGATCGCCGTGGCAATACCAAGGGTGGCCGAGACCATGATGGGTGACAGCACGTTGGGCAGGATATGCCGGGTGATCAGCCCCTTGTTCGAGGTCCCGATGGAGCGGGCCGCCAGAACAAACTCACGTTCCTTGATCGCCAGAACATCGCCGCGCACGATCCGGGCAGTGGGCATCCAGGAGGTCACCCCAATGGCGCAAACGATCAGGATAAAGATGCCCTGTTCCGGTCCGAAGGCCGCGTTCAGCGGTTCGCGGAACAACAACATCATCACCAGGAGCAGCGGCAGCAGGGGCAGCGCCAGGAACAGGTCGGTCAGGCGCATCAACGGCCCGTCCAGCCGTTTGAAGAACCCGGCGACCACGCCGATGAAGGAACCCAGGAACAGCGCCAGCGCCATCGCAGTAAGACCCACCGAGACCGAGGTGGAGCCGCCTGCCATCATCCGGGCCATCATATCGCGCCCCAGCTGATCGGTGCCAAAGGGATGCGCCCAGCTAGGCCCCTGATTACGCGAGCGGATGTCGATATGGGTTGCTTCGATGTCCCAGAACAATGGCCCAAGGTAAACGGAGGCAACAATCAGCAGGAAGAGAATCCCGCCCATCAGGGCTCCGCGGTGCGATTTGAACTGGTCCCAGACGTCCAGCCACTGGCTGCGCGGTGGCTTGCTGGGGATGGGATTGCTAAGCTCAGTCATAGCGGATCCTCGGGTCTAGGATGCCGTAGAGAACATCGGCGATCAGATTGAACAGCACGATGAGGATGGCAAAGATAAAGGTCAGCGTCTGCACCATGGGCAGGTCATTGGCCTGGATGGCGCCAATCAGCAACTGGCCGATGCCATTCACCTTGAACACCTGTTCAGTGATGATGGCGCCGCCAAAGATCGACGGGATGCCCAGGGCAATCACGGTGACCACAGGAATCATCGAGTTGCGCAGCACATGCACCATGACCACAACATACTCGCTGAGGCCCTTGGCCCGTGCGGTACGCACATAGTCCTGATTGAGGTTATCCAGCATCGAGGCGCGCATGAAACGGCTGAGCTGTGCGGTGATCTGCAAGGCCAGAACCATGACCGGCATGATCATCTGCTTCATCTGGTAAACAAAACTGTCCCAGCTATCGACCACATGGGTGGTGTCATAGATCGAGGGGAACCAGCCAAGCTGCACCGAAAAGATCACGATGACCAAAACACCGGAAAAGAACGGTGGCACGGAAAAGCCAACCATCGACACAAAGGTGCCAAGCTGGTCGAACCAGCTGTACTGGCGATAGGCCGAATAGATACCAATTGGCAGGGCGATAAAGATGGCAACCACGTAGGCGGTGCCAACAACCCACAGGGTCTGGGGCATCCGCTGGATGACGATATCCATCACTGGCGAACGGGTCTGCCAGGAGATCACCCGCAGGTCACCCTGCGAGAAGGTGGTGCCAAAATAGTGGTCGATCAGAACCTGGGGTTCAATCCAGAAGAACTGCACCAGCCATTTCCAGAACCGAATGGGGGCGGGTTGGCCAAGGCCCAGGGCCTCGCGCATTTTTTCTTTGACTTCAGGGGGAACTGTGAGGGGAACCTGTGCCATCGGGTCGCCAGGGGCGAGTTCGAGCAGCAGGAAAATCACGAGACTGATAAACAGCAGTGTCGGAACCGACAGGACCAGTCGCCTGATTGTAAAGGTCAGCATGGAGCGTGCGCCTTTTGCAATTTGTTATTGTTGAGCTGGACAGGCGATCGCACCTCAGAGGCTGCGTCGCGTGGCCAATGTACCCGCGATAGAACGGAATGGGGCACTGATGGCAAGAGGCCCCGGTGAAACACCGGGGCCTCGTTTGGGCTAAAGCCGCTTACTTGATGCGGTGCCAGTCAGCTGCGTTCCACAGCTCGCTGTCCCAGACGTTCAGCACAACGCCACCCAAAGAGTTGGCATGCGCCGACAGACGACCACGGTGAACCAGTGGGATCATGCCGCCGTTTTCAACGATGATGTCATTGAGACGCTTGGAGATTTCGGCACGGGCTGCGGCACCGGCTGTTGTTGTCAGCTCAGCGTGCAGCTTGTCGAACTCTTCGTTACAGAAGCGAGAGATGTTCTCACCCTGCCACTGGGACGCAGGCGTAGGCGCCTTGTCGCACAGGCCGTTGGCCAGGTAGGACTGAGGGTCGGTGCCGTTGAAGGTATTGGCATACATTTCAACGTCGGCATAGAACTTCTGGAAGGTGTCAGGCGAGCCGGGGTCGCCACCAAAGAACACGGAACCGCTGAGGTTACGCAGCTCGGTTTCGATACCAATTTCGCTCCACCACTGTTTGATCAGAGCCTGAAAATCCTGACGCACGGCATTGGTCGAGGTCTGGTACAGGATCTTCATCGGAACACCCGATGGAGTTTCACGGACGCCGTCACCATTGGTGTCTTTGTAGCCCGCTTCGTCCAGCATCGCGTTTGCGGCTGCGATGTCCTGCTTGTCGCAGGTGAAGGTGTCGGAGTTCACAGCGGCAGGCGCTGGGATCCAGTTACAGGTGACTTTACCTGCTTTGCCATAGCCGATTTCGACCAGCAGAGGACGGTCAATCGCCAGCGACATCGCTTTGTAAACCGCAGGGTCGCCCAAGAATGGGTGAGGACGGATCACCGAACGCTCATCTGGGCCAAGCGCCGGGTCAGGGTTGGTGTTGTTCAGCATGATCCGCTCAACCAGTGGGCCGAAACCTGCGACAGGCGTACCTTTGCCAGCGGATTCCATCTGGGCCACAACTTCAGGAGCCAACTGCAGGTTCCAGGCGTAATCGAACTCGCCGGTTTCCATAACCGCACGGCCAGCAGCCGTTGCGTCGCCGCCCCCTTTGAACAGGACCTTGGCAAAGGCAGGCTTAGCCGGGTCACGGTAGTTGGGGTTCGCCGACATGGTGATCACGTCGTTGGGCTTGAACTCATCCACAACAAATGGGCCGGTGCCGATGGGACCAAAGTTGGCCTCGGTGCACTCAGGAGCCTTGGCGCCCATGCAATCCGCAAACTGAGCCGCCTGGATGATGGGGCTCTCGCCGCCAACAAAGGGACCGTAGGGGAAAGGGGTTGGCTTGTCGAAGGTGACTTTGACAGTCAGGTCGTCAAGCGCTTCGACCGAGGTCACGCCTTCAAATTTGGTGACCTGCGCGCAGCCGCCTTCAGGGTCCATGCAGTAATCTGCGGTGAATTTCACATCAGCCGAGGTGAAGGCTGAGCCATCGGACCATTTGAGGCCAGAGGCGATTTTCCAGGTGATGGAGGTCAGGTCTTCGCTGACGCCGCCGTTTTCAACTGTTGGAATTTCGGCTGCCAGGAAAGGCACCATTTCACCAACTTCGTTGTAGCGGGCCAGAGGTTCGATCACCAGCGACGCGGATTCAACGTCCTTGGTGCCGCCGGACAGGAAGGGGTTCAGGATCGAAGGCGCTTGCCAATAGATGATACTGACCTGGCCATCCGAGCCGCGCTCGGCAAAAGCTGCCGGAGCGATGGCGGCCGTGGCGATGGCACCCATCAAGAGGGTTTTGAGTTTCATTACACTCTCCTTGTCGAACACATTACGTGTCTTTTTGTGCCGAAGATTTATACTCCGGCTTGTTGCCGCAAAGCTGCGGGTACGATGTCGTTCTGCCTAAGTTGGCGTGGAACAAATTGAAAGATCGAAATTTTTCAACATCTTTGGTCGCTATACGACCGGCCCCCATGTGCAGATACTGGCCGTATCGAAAACCAGTTTCCAAAAAAATGCAAATCCGAATTTTGGATTTGCCTATGCAATATTTGCATGAGTATTGTTGAGGCGAATTGTGCTATCCGCTGCAAAAGCGGCGCTTGCATGCTGTGCGAGGCCAAAAAGAAGAACTAAGGGGAGCCGCCATGCTGGACAATGCTATCGCATCCATCAGTAACTTGCGTGTAGAGTTTCAAACCAAAGATGGGCCGGTCGTCGGCGTCGAAAATGTCTCTTTTGATGTCCACCCTGGTGAGACCGTCTGTGTCGTCGGTGAATCCGGCTCTGGCAAATCTGTTTCTTCCCTTTCTCTTATGCGCCTGGTGGAGTTTGGCGGCGGCGAGATTGCTGCTGGCGAACTGATGTTTGACCGGCGCGACGGCGGCGAGATGGATCTTTCCAAAGCCCCTGGCGAGGTGATGAAAGACATTCGTGGCAATGAAATCGGCATGATCTTTCAGGAGCCTATGACGGCTCTGAACCCGGTGTTCACCGTTGGCCGTCAGCTGACCGAAGGCCTGCGGGTCCATAAGGATATGAACAAGGCGCAAGCCGAAGAACGTGCGGTTGAATTGCTGCGTGAGGTGCGTATTCCCGAACCCGAGCGCCGTATGGCGCAATATCCCCATGAACTCTCTGGCGGCATGCGCCAGCGGGTGGTGATCGCCATGGCCATGGCCTGCGAACCGCGCCTGTTGATCGCGGATGAGCCCACAACCGCGCTGGATGTGACCATTCAGGCGGAAATCCTGGCCCTGATGGACCGGCTAAAGCGTGAAACCGGCACTGCGGTGATGTTCATCACCCATGACATGGCGGTTGTGGCCCAGATGGCGGACCGGGTTGTGGTGATGTTCCGGGGCAATAAAGTCGAAGAAGGCACGGTAGAAGAAATCTTTGAAAATCCTCAGCATGACTATACCAAAGCGCTGCTTGCGGCTGTGCCAAAGCTGGGCGAGATGCAGGGCAAAGCCTACCCAGAGCCGATGAAACTGATGGGTGTTGAGGACCAGAAGATCGAACCGATTATCGGCACCGAAGAAGTGCTGCTAAACGTTGAAAACCTGACCACCCGTTTCCCGGTCAAAGGCGGCTTGCTGCGCCGCACCGTGGCCAATGTGCATGCGGTCGAGGACGTGTCCTTCAAGGTTTTTAAGGGGCAGACATTGTCGCTAGTGGGCGAATCGGGATGCGGGAAATCAACGGCAGGTCGCTCGATTCTGCGTTTGGTTGAGCCTCTTTCAGGCAAGGTCGAGTTCGAGGGACGTGACGTCATCGGCTTGAACCAGAGCGAGTTGCACAAGGCGCGCCTGGATATGCAGATGATTTTTCAGGATCCTTTTGCCTCGCTGAACCCGCAGATGCAACTCTTGGACCAGGTTGCTGAGCCGCTGCGCAACTATGGGTTGGCGTCAGGCTCTGAGCTGCAGGACCGCGTGGCGAATCTGTTTGATCGAGTGCAACTGCCGCGCAGCTTTATGCGGCGTTATCCGCATGAAATGTCTGGTGGGCAGCGTCAAAGAATCGCAATTGCCCGTGCCTTGGCGCTGAACCCTAAATTGATCGTCGCTGACGAGGCGGTGTCGGCACTGGACGTTTCGGTACAAGCTCAAGTTTTGAACTTGATGATGGAATTACAGGCAGACCTTGGATTGTCTTTTCTCTTCATCAGCCATGATATGGCCGTGGTCGAGCGAGTCAGTCACCAGGTGGGGGTGATGTATCTGGGGCGAATCGTGGAATTGGGCCCGCGTGCCCGCGTCTTTGAAAACCCGCAGCATGCCTATACCCAGGCCTTGATGAAAGCAGTGCCGATCGCTGATCCACGTCGCCGCAAGAGCGAAAAAGATCTGAACTTCAAACCGATTCCATCGCCTATTCATGGCTTGGACTATCAGCCCGAGCCCTCAAAGTATCTAGAGGTGGAGCCGGGTCATTTTGTGCTGACCACCGACAGTGGATACTGATCGCATGGCGAAGGTGCTTTCGCCGCTCGAAATCATGACGCAGCTGGTGGCATTCCCGACTGTAAGCCGGGACAGCAATTTGCCTCTGGTCGACTGGGTGCAGGACTACCTGTCGGAACAGGGCATAGCTTCGCACCGCTGGGTGGATCCGGACCAGCCGCATAAGGCGGCTGTGTTCGCCCATGTCGGCCCTGAGATAGAGGGCGCGGTGGTCCTGTCGGGTCACACAGATGTGGTGCCGGTGGATGGCCAACCCTGGGACAGCGACCCGTTTACGGTGGTTGAACGCGACGGTAAGTATTTTGGCCGTGGCACCTGCGACATGAAGGGCTTTGACGCCCTGGCGATCTGGGCCCTGGTGGATGCTCATCACAGGGGCGTGCAACGACCGCTGCAATTGGCGCTTAGTTTTGACGAAGAGATCGGCTGCACCGGGGCGCCTCCCATGATCGAAGAGATGCAAAAGCATCTGCCCAAAGGATCAGCGGTGATTGTGGGGGAACCTTCGATGATGCAGACGGTGACCGGCCATAAGGGCGGTATCGGCTACCGGACGCATGTGGTTGGCTTTGAGGTGCACAGCTCGCTTATGCATACTGGCGTCAGTGCCATTATGCAGGGGGCCCGGCTGATCGACTGGGCCAACCATCGTAATGCCGAAAACATGGGTCGCAAGCCGGGGGCGATGCAATCCCTGTTCAACCCACCCTTTACCACCTGCCATGTTGGAATGATCTCGGGCGGGACCGCCCATAACATCACCGCAAAGGACTGCGAATTCATGATGGATTTTCGGGTGGTTCCTGGTGAGCAGGCCTCGGATTGGGAGGCGGCCTATCGCGCTGAAGTGCAAAGGGTCGAAGCGGAGATGCAGGCCATCCACCCCGAGGCGCGTATCGAGATCCGCAAGGCCTTTGACGTGCCGGCCCTGGTGCCCGAAGAAGAGGGGCAGTCCGAAGCGCTGGTGCGCAGCCTCACCGGAGACAACGCAACCCATGTGGTCAGCTATGGCACTGAGGCCGGTCAGTTTCAGGCAGCAGGCTATTCCGCTGTGATCTGCGGGCCCGGCGATATTGCTCAGGCTCATCAGCCCAATGAGTTCATCACGGTGGCGCAATTCTCCGCAGGTCATGACTTTATGAAACAGCTCGTTGCGCGGTTGGAGGATTTTACGTAACCGGAGGTCGATTGTTCCGCTCTGCCGTTTAGTGAAAGGTGACCATGTCAAAGTTTGAGAGTGAGCTTCCCAAAGGGATCTACGAGGACATCGATTTTGCTGTATTGCTGCAGATCGCTGGCCGGATGATCGCGCAGCATGTCGAGACCATCGGCAAGGACGCAGGGCTCTCCGCCGGACACATGAGCGTTTTGGGCATGATCCATCGCAAGCCGGGGCTGGTGCAAAGCGTCTATGGTGGGATTCTGGCGATCAATGACGCCACCTTGGGGCGCTATGTGGACAAGCTGGAGGATCGGGGCCTGGTCCTGCGCGAGCGCTGCGACGGGGACCGGCGCACCGTTCGGCTGACGCTGACGCAGTCAGGGCTGACCTATACACTTGCCTCCAAAAAGCGCCTGGCCACTTTGCGTGCAGAGGTCACAGGCGGGTTGGGCTCGGCTGACATATCAATCTTGCAAGAAAACCTTGTCACCTTTCTCGCGGCCCAGGGCCCCGATCAGCAAGAGGCGTAGACAAGGCTTTTTAATTCTCGTAACAATTATCTCACTTGAGAGGAGTTGTGCCTTTGCCTATCAAAAATCGTTTTGCTGAGCTGCAGAAAGAGATCACCGCCTGGCGGCATCATCTGCATGAGAATCCTGAACTCATGTATGAGGTGCATCAGACCGCAGCCTTTGTACAGGAACAGCTGAAGGGCTTTGGCGTCACGGATGTGACCCCCGGCATTGCTAAGACCGGCGTTGTTGCGGTGATCGAGGGCAAGACCAATACCTCGGGGCGGGTCATTGGCCTGCGTGCCGATATGGATGCGCTGCCCATTCATGAGGCGTCTGGGGTGGACTATGCCTCGAAAACGCCCGGTGTGATGCATGCCTGCGGCCATGATGGCCATACGGCTATGCTGCTGGGGGCAGCAAAATACCTGGCAGAGACCCGGAACTTTGATGGCAAGGCCGTGCTGATCTTCCAACCCGCCGAAGAGGGCGGGGCTGGTGGCAAGGCCATGTGCGATGATGGCCTGATGGAGCGCTGGGGTATTCAGGAAGTCTACGGGCTGCACAATACGCCGGGCATGCCTGTGGGTGAATTTGGCATTCGCCCAGGTGCCCTTTTGGCCTCCTCGGATGAGTTCGAGATCAAGGTAACCGGCAAGGGCGGCCATGCTGCGGCCCCGCATGATGCGATCGATACCACCCTGGTGGCCTCGCAGATTGTGGTCTCACTGCATTCGATCGTGTCGCGCAATGTGGATCCGCTCAAGCGGGTGGTGCTGACAGTTGGCACCTTTGAAACCGACAGTACCGCCTCCAATGTGATTGCTCATACCGCCAAACTGGAAGGCACTGTTCGGACGCTGGACACAGAGTACCGCGCCCAGGCTGAAGACTGGGTGCGGCGCGTTGTCACCAGCACGGCGGAGGCCTTTGGCGCCACTGCCGAGGTGATCTGGACCCCCGGGTATCCGGTGACTATCAATACCGAGACCGAAACTGCCTATGCGGTTGATGCCGCCCGTGCAGTGGGCGCTCGGGTGGATGAGGACACCCCGCCAATCATGCCATCTGAAGATTTCTCTTACATGCTGGAAGAGCGCCCAGGCGCCTATATTTTCCTAGGGAACGGTGACACGCCTATGTGTCATCACCCGTCTTATGTCTTTGATGATGAAGCGATTCCGCTGGGATGCAGCTGGTTTTCCGAACTCGTCGAACGACGAATGCCCGCAAAATAATTCTGACAAAAGGACATGCGCGATGCCAGTCAAAAACCGAATTGCTGATCTGCACGAAGAAGTGGCCGGCTGGCGCCGCGATATCCACGAAAACCCCGAAATCCTCTACGAGACCCACCGCACCTCGGCGCTGGTAGCAGAAAAACTGACGAGCTTTGGCTGCGATGAAGTGGTGACGGGCCTGGGCCGCACCGGTGTGGTTGGGATCATTCGGGGTCGCAGTGATACGCAGGGGCGCGCCATTGGCCTGCGCGCCGATATGGACGCGCTTCCGATGCAGGAACAGACCGGGCTGCCGCATGCCTCCAAAACCGATGGGGCGATGCATGCCTGTGGCCATGACGGCCATACGGCCATGCTGCTGGGCGCCGCCAAATACCTGTCGGAGACGCGGAACTTTGATGGCACCGCGGTGGTGATCTTTCAGCCCGCCGAGGAGGGCGGCAATGGCGCCGAGGCAATGTGCAAGGACGGGCTGATGGAACGTTTTGGCATTGATGAGGTCTATGCCATTCACAATTACCCGGGGCTGGAACTGGGCAAGTTTGCCGTGCGCCCCGGTCCGATTCTGGCCTCGGTGGATGAGTTCACCCTGATCTTGCAGGGCCGTGGCGGCCATGCGGCCAAACCGCAGGAAACCGTCGATACCACGGTGATGATGTCCCATATCATCTGTGCCCTGCAAAGCGTGATCTCCCGCAATGTCGACCCAGTTCAGCAGGCGGTTCTGTCGGTGACCTCGGCAGAGACCTCCTCCAAGGCTTTCAACGTCATTCCGGATCGGGCTGAAGTGCGTGGCACTGTGCGGACCCATTCGCCTGAGGCGCGTGCCCTGATCCCAGAGCGGATCAAGGCCATTGCCGAAGGAATTGCCCAAACTTTTGGCGGTTCGGTAGATCTGTCCTTCCATCTGGGTGTCCCGGTCACGATCAATGACGATACGGCGGCGGATTTTGCGCAGCTGGCCGCCGAGACCGTCTCTGGTGCGGGGGCCTGTGAGATGGCAGATGTCTCCATGGGCGGAGAGGATTTCTCTTTCATGCTGCAAGAGCGCCCCGGAGCCATGATCCAATTGGGCAATGGGCCTTCGGCAGGGCTGCACCATCCCGAATATGACTTCAACGACGAGGCAATCCCAACCGGGATCAGCTGGTTTGCTGAAATGATCGAACAGCGGATGCCCGTGGCCTGATCCAGATCGGGCTCCACAGATTATCATTCAATACAACCCGGGGAAATCACCGGGACATCTATACCAAGGAGAGTTTCCATGCCGGTCAAGAACCGCTTTGCCGAATTGCAAAAAGAGATCACCGAATGGCGTCGTGATATTCACGAAAACCCTGAAATCTTGTTTGAAACCCACCGCACCTCGGCCTTGGTGGCCGAAAAGCTAAAGGCTTTTGGCTGCGACGAGATCGTCACCGGCATTGGCCGAACGGGTGTTGTCGGCGTGATCAAGGGCAAGAGAGACACTGCAGGGAAGGTGATTGGCCTGCGTGCCGATATGGATGCCTTGCCGATCCACGAACAGACCGGGTTGGACTATGCCTCCAAGACCGCAAATGCCATGCATGCCTGCGGCCATGATGGCCATACCGCCATGCTGCTGGGGGCGGCCAAATACCTGTCTGAGACCCGCAACTTTGACGGCACCGTTGTGGTGATCTTCCAGCCTGCCGAAGAAGGCGGCGGCGGCGGCAAGGAAATGTGCGACGATGGCATGATGGAGCGTTGGAACATCCAGGAAGTCTACGGCATGCACAACTGGCCGGGCCAACCTATTGGCAGCTTTGCGATCCGCTCTGGCGCTTTCTTTGCGGCAACCGATACCTTTGACATCACCTTCGAAGGCCGTGGTGGTCACGCGGCCAAACCACATGAAACCATCGACACCACTGTGATGACCGCCCAGGCGGTGTTGGCGCTGCAGACCATTGCCTCGCGCAATGCGGACCCGATTGATCGCGTCGTGGTCTCGGTGACATCGTTTGAGACCTCCTCCAAGGCCTTCAATGTGATCCCGCAGCGGGTGCAAATCAAAGGCACCGTGCGCACCATGTCCAAAGAGATGCGCGACCTGGCCGAGACCCGGATCAAAGAGATCTGCGCCGGTGTGGCCGCGACCTATGGCGGTGCGGCGGATGTGACCTATAACCGGGGCTATCCGGTCATGGTGAACCACGACGAGCAGACCGAATTCGCCGCCAAAGTTGCCAGCGATATTTCGGGCAAGTGCGACGAAGCACCTTTGGTCATGGGGGGCGAGGATTTTGCCTATTTGCTCGAAGAGCGCCCCGGGGCCTATATTCTGGTGGGCAATGGCGATAGCGCCGATGTGCATCACCCTGAGTACAATTTCAACGACGAGGCCATTCCTGCGGGATGCAGCTGGTGGGCTGGCATTGTTGAGCAGCGTATGCCCGCCGCCTAACGGGCCGATGCGTCATTCCCACATTGAAAAAGCCCGGCTATTGCCGGGCTTTTTTGTTTGCGCTTCTTGTGGGGCTTTTGCGTTGCTGTCCTGCCGGCAGGGACGGGGTTAGCCACCGGCCCACAGCTCCTGATAGACGGCCTCGATTGCCTGTGCCTCGCGGGCGGCGCTGAAGCTGTGTATAGCCACTTCGCGTGCCTGGGCGCACATAGCCTGGTAGAGATCCGGATCCCGCAATAGGGCAAGCGCTGCCTCTGCCCCCTGCGCCGGGGCGTCCTGCGGGACAACCCGTCCCGCTGTGCCCTGCGCGGAAAAGGCCCGATAATAGCCAGCCTCAGAGCCAACAAAGGGCACTGCGCTGGCCATACCCTCAAGGGGCACCATGCCGTAGCCCTCGTAGCGGGGCAATTGCATAACCAGCGACAGGGCCTGCATGATCCGAGGCAGATCAGCGGCAGGGATTTCGCCGGGAAAGAGGATGCGATCTGTCAGTCCTGCGGCCCTGATCTTGTCCTGCAAGCCTCTCAGAAAACCCTGATGCTCGCGCGCAGCGCGGCCCAGAACCAGCGCCTTTGCACCGGGAAGCTGCGGCAGCAGTTGCAGCATGGCTTCGACAAACAGATCGGTGCCTTTTTCGGGGCGAATACGGCCAATGGTGGCGATCCCCATCTCGCCGCCATATCCCAGCGCCTGCCAGGCGGCGCGGCGGTCCGGCGCCGGGGTGAAATTGTCGGTATCGACCCCATGGGGCGCAACGGCGCGCACATGAGGGACAAAGCTTGCGGCCTCATCGCTGGTGGCAACAATGGCATCCATGCGCGCAATCAGCCAGCGGGGAAAGGCGGAGTGGCGGCGTATAGCAGCCGAGGTGAAGACAATACGGATGGGCAGGCGCAGCACATCCCGTGCCCAGATTGCGGCGCGCATTTCAGTATTGCGGCGCACATGCCAGATGGCAAAGGGGTATTTTTCGGGAGGCGTTACCGACATCTGCCGCGCCTGTTTGACACTGATCGGGGCGGGGCAGCCGGGCAGGGGGCGCCCCACCAAAGCCAGATCATGCAGAGCAACCTGTTGACGCAGCACATTTGCCGCCGTGGAAGAGACCCCGGTGAAGTTCTTATTGAAATTGGTGACAAAGAGTTCGGTCATATGGCTTGCTTCAGGTTGAGGCTCTGGATCAGCCGCTCGACCACTGTGTCGAGCTGGCCGGATTGTACATCGATAAAGGTGCGGGCAGAGGTGCGCGCGGTTTGCAACCGCTCCGGCTGGGTCAGCCACAGATCCACCGCCTGGGCCAGATCCGTGGCATTGCTCACTTCGGTAGCGCCGCCAGCTTTGATCATCGGCGGGAAGGTCTCGATGAAGTTGCTGTAGCCCGGCCCGGTCAGCACCGCTGCGCCGGCCTGAGCGACCTCAAAGGGATTGTGGCCGCCAATCGGCAAGAGGGAGCCGCCGAGGAAAACAATCGGAGACAGGGCATACCAGCTGCCCAGCTCGCCCAGGGTATCGGCCAGATAGACCTGGGTATTGGCTGTCAGCGCCGTTCCTGCGCTGCGTTTGACTGAGCTCAGCCCTGCTTTCGCAATCTCTTGGGCGATTTCATCGGCACGCTCTGGGTGGCGTGGGGCCAGCAGCAGGCAAAGGTCGGGATGGTCACGCAGCAGAGCCCTATGGGCCGCCAGCACGATTTCCTCTTCGCCATTATGTGTCGAGCTGGCAATCCATAGGGGGCGACCGGCAAGACCACGCTTCATCTCCGCCACCAAATCGTCGTTCTGTGGCAAGGCGGCTGCCCCAGCCTTAAGATTGCCACTTGGAAAAACCCGCTCCGGGTTTGCGCCGAGCGCGCATAGATCCCGGGCCACGGTTTTGTTTTGGGTCAACAGCAGGTCAAATAGCCCGAGAACAAACCGTGCGGTTGGCAGTTTCTTGCGCCAGCCTGCCACCGATTTGGCCGAGAGCCGGGCATTGACCAGCGCCAGCCGGGTGCCGCGGGCCTTGGCTGCCGACAGGGTCACGGGCCAGAGCTCGCTTTCAACAAAGATCCCGGCGTCGGGGCGCCAATGGGACAGAAACCGGGTTACCGCCCTCTGCGAATCCAGCGGCGCAAATTGGTGCTGGGCGCAGTCTGGCAGCCGCTTTGCAGCCATTTCGGCGGAGGTGGCGGTGCCGGAGGTGAGCAAGAACCGCGCCTCGGGTAGGCACCTGTGCAGCCGCTTGATCAGGGTAATGGCCGCCAGGCTTTCCCCGACGGAGGCGCCATGAAACCAGATCAGCGCGGCCCCTGCGTCAAGATCCGGGCGTGGCTGGCTGGCATGGCCCAGTCTTTCGCGCTGGCGTGTCGTGCTAACCCCCTGGTCGGCAAGTTTTGCAGAAACCCTGCGATAGGCAAGCGGAGCCAGGAGCGCCGTCAGGGCGCGATAGCTGTGAAACAGCAGCGTCGGAGGTGCTGTTTTTTGGGGCTTGGTCATGGTGTTTCGCTTAACCGCCGGTGTGGCTCATGTGGCGTGACATGGTGCCCCCCACCTCTTGCCGGGAATAGTCGAAATCATGGCCCTTGGGCTTGTCACCAATGGCGGCACGGATGGCCTGCTCCAGCACCTCAGGATCGCCCTGACTGGCGCGCAAAGGTGCCCGCAGATCCGCCGAGCCTTCCTGCCCAAGGCAGGTGTAGATTTCGCCGGTGCAGGTGATACGCACGCGATTGCAGCTTTCGCAGAAATTATGGCTGAGCGGAGTGATGAAGCCGATCTTTTGGCCGGTCTCTTCCAGCCGCACGTAGCGCGCGGGGCCGCCGGAACGCTCGGCCAGATCGCTGACAGTGTAGTGTTTTTCATACTCTGCCCGCACCTCTTTGAGCGACCAGAACTGGCCGATGCGCTTTTCATCGCCCATGTCTTCGCCCATCGGCATCACTTCAATCCAGGTAAGGTCCAGATCGCGCGTGGCGCACCATTGGGTGATTTTCGGGAGTTCTTCCTCGTTAAACCCTTTGAGCGCCACTGCGTTTATCTTGACCCGCAGGCCGGCCTTTTGTGCCGCATCAATGCCGCGCAGCACCTGGGGCAGGCGGCCCCAGCGGGTGACATCCGCAAATTTTTGTTCATCCAGAGTGTCGAGCGAGATATTCACCCGGCGCACCCCGGCGGCATAGAGCGCTTCGGCGTATTTCTCCAACTGCGATCCATTGGTGGTCAAGGTCAGTTCCTTGAGCGCGCCGCTGTCCAGATGGCGGGTCATGCTTGCAAAGAAGGTCATAATCCCACGCCGTACCAGGGGCTCACCGCCAGTGATGCGCAGTTTCTGCACCCCCAACTTGATAAAGCTGGAACACAGCTGGTCCAGCTCTTCGAGTGTGAGCAGCTCTTTCTTAGGCAGAAAGGTCATGTTTTCCGACATGCAGTAAACGCATCGGAAATCACACCGGTCGGTGACCGATACGCGCAGATAGGTGATGGCGCGGGCGAAGGGATCAATCAGTGGAGCAGTCATGGTGTCATAGCTAAGGCGCACACTCGCTCAGGGCAAGGAGAGACTGCGTTTTGGTGCTGGCAATAGGTCCGCGCCAAGGCTAGGCTTGCCGCATGAAACAGATGATTTTTGCCCTTGTGCCTGCAGTGTTTTTAAGTGGCTGCAATACCTTGCAGTGGAACTCCGATATTCTGGGAGGGGGAGGTGCCGCGCCGGTTCAGGCACCACAAAGTGATCCCGGGGCGCCGCTCTCGGCCATTCCGGAACTGGAAACCGCGCAAGAGGGGGCAATGGTGCAGGACCCTGCCGCTGTCAGCTCCAGCGCCTTGGGCGCTGGTACAGGGAGTGGGGGCGCTCTGCCCGGATTTCAGGGGCGGGCACAAACGGTGGCCTCCCTGGGTGATCCGGTGATCCCGGGGCTATGGATGGAGACCTCTTTGGTCACAACCGAGCAAATTGCCCGGCTGCGCAGTGCAAATGGTAAGGTCATCACCGTGACGCTGAAACCTGCGCCGGGTGACGGGTCCGCTGGACGCTTGTCGATCAGCGCCATGCGCGCCCTTGGCGCGCCGCTGACCGAACTGGTTGAGGTCGAGGTGCTGCCCGCAGGCTGAACTCAGGAGTCTGGGGCTGCGTTTTCACCGGCGTCGGATGTTTCCACCTCTGGGTCTTGCGCGGTTTCTTGTGCCACAGATGCGAGGGTCGGGTACTCGATCGGCTCTTTAAGATACTTCGCGGCTTCTTTGCGGGCAAAGGGCTTCATCCCGGCGCCATGTTGCACCAAAAAGTCGCGGCTGGCTGTGGCGTCATGTTTGCTGAGATCGCGGACCCACCAGGCGATGGCCTTTTGCAGGAACCAGGTGCGATCCGGTACATAAGAGGCAGCCCAGCTCAGGATTTGGTCACGGCGGGCTTGGTCTTCTGGTTTGAGGTTGTTGAGCTTGGCCCAGGGCAACGTGGCCACCAAAGCAGCGCGCCGGGTCCACATGTGATCAGAGGTGGTCCAGACGGCAACCTCATCCAGGCGGGCGGGATTTGCCACCAGGCGCTTTTGCATCGCCATACAGGCGTGATCAGCAATGGCCCAGCTGTCAAAATCTGGCAACCAGCTTTGCAGCAGCGCCCAGACCGCCGAGTCATCCTGAATCCGCGCCTGGGTGAGCAGCTTGCCCGCAGCAATGCGGGCCTCAAAGACATCTGTTTTCCACAGCTCATCCGCTAGGGTGACGCGCTCCTCCACAGTCAGCGCCTGACGCCAGCCCTTGGTGATGTCATTGATTGCTGTATTGGGGATGCCCAGGACGATGCGCTTTTGTTTGTGATAGCTCACCATCTGTTCCGCGCGGCCGGGCTCAAAAGCCGCGTTCAACTCATTCAGGGCATCTTCAAGGGTCATCAGGTCACTCCACCGTAACGGATTTGGCTAGATTGCGCGGCTGATCCACATCGGTGCCTTTGGCCACCGCGGTGTGATAGGCCAGCATCTGGGCTGGCAGCGCATAAAGGATGGGCGTCAGGCTATCGTGCACCTGTGGCATCTGGATGGTTTCCCAGGTACCGTCGCCGCCCTCCTTAAGGCCAGCCTCATCCGAGATCAACAGCACCTTGCCCTTGCGTGCCATGACCTCCTGCATATTGGAGACAGATTTATCAAAAAGCGCGTCCCGTGGGGCCATGACCACCACCGGCATTTGTTTGTCGATCAGCGCGATGGGCCCGTGCTTCAGCTCGCCCGAGGCATAGGCTTCGGCGTGGATATAGCTGATTTCCTTGAGCTTGAGCGCGCCTTCCAGCGCCAACGGGAACATCAGCCCACGGCCCAGGAACAAGATATCGCGGGCTTCGCTCAGCTTTTGAGCCGCCTGACGGATCTTGTCGTTTTGCTCCAACCCGGCAGCCAGAACGTTGGGCAGTCCCCGCAGCGCGGAGATATGCGCCTGCAGATCCTCTGCAGAGATTTCTCCGCGGTCGGTTGCCGCCTTGAGCGCTAGCATCAGCAAAACGCTGAGCTGGCAGGTGAAAGCCTTGGTCGAGGCCACGCCAATTTCAACGCCTGCATGAATGGGCAGCGCCAGATCGCTTTCCCGCGCAATCGAGCTTTCAGGGACATTGACCACCGACAGGATCTTATCCGCCTTGCCCTCACAGTAGCGCAGCGCCGCCAGGGTATCGGCTGTTTCGCCGGACTGAGAGACAAACAGCGCAGCGGTTTTGCCCGGGATAGGTGGTTCGCGGTAGCGGAATTCCGAGGCGATATCGACCTCGACGGGGATGCGGGCGATCTGCTCGAACCAGTATTTGGCAGTAAGGCAAGCATAAAAGGCGGTGCCGCAGGCAACCAGGGTCAGCCGCTCGATCTGAGAGAAATCAATGCTGTCGTCCGGCAGATGCACCTTATCTTCGCCCACGGGCAGATAGTGGCGGATGGCCTCGGCAATCACGGTGGGCTGTTCGGCGATCTCTTTTGCCATATAATGTTTGTGGCCAGCCTTATCGACCTGCGAGACGTCGATCTGGATGGTTTTCATCGCCCGATTGGCCAGGACGCCCTGGGCGTCGCGAATTTCGACACTGGTGCGGGTCAGGTAGACGCGGTCGCCTTCTTCCAGATAGGTGACGCGATCGGTGAGCGGCGCCAGGGCAATGGCATCGCTGCCAATGAACATTTCGCCGTCGCCGTGCCCCACAGCTAGCGGCGAGCCCTTGCGGGCGGCGATCATCAGGTCTTCTTCGCCGTCAAACAAAAACGCGAGGGCAAAAGCCCCTTCGAGCTGATCCAGCGTCTTGTTGGCCGCCTCGACAGGCGACAGCCCCTCTTGCAGATAGCGCTGGGTCAGCAGGGCAATGGTTTCGGTATCGGTTTCGGTCTGAAACTCGATGCCGCAGTCTGCCAGCTCGGCCCGCAGGTCGCGGTAGTTTTCGATAATGCCATTGTGCACAACAGCCACGGCACCGGCGCGATGCGGATGGGCATTGCCAACCGAAGGCGCGCCATGGGTGGCCCAGCGGGTATGGCCGATGCCAGACTTGCCGGGCAGGGGCTCATGCACCAGAAGGTCGTTCAAATGAACCAGCTTGCCCAGAGCACGCCGCCGGTCCAGGGTGCCATTGTTCACGGTGGCAATACCGGCGCTGTCATAGCCGCGATACTCCAGCCGTTTCAGGGCTTCGACCAGGATCGGAGCTGCTTCGTGGTTGCCAAGGACGCCTACGATACCACACATTATTCGGATCCTTTTTTCAGGCGGGCCTTTTTGGCGCGCAGCATGTCCATGAGTTTTTCTGCGTAGCCTGCTTTGTTTTCCTGCCTGGTGCGGGAGATGGCCAGGTCGCCATGGTCGACATCCTTGGTCACGACGGTGCCGGAGGCGGTCATGGTTTCATGGCCCAGGGTTACAGGCGCCACCAGCAGGGTGTTGGAGCCGATAAAGGCGCGGGCGCCAATCTTGGTGCGGTGTTTCATTACCCCGTCATAGTTGCAGGTAATTGTGCCTGCCCCAATGTTGGTCTCTTTGCCAATAGAGGCATCGCCGATATAGCTCAGATGGTTGACCTTGGCGCCCTCGGCGATTTCAGCGTTTTTGATTTCGACAAAATTGCCGATATGGGTGTTTTCGGCTAGCTCAGCGCCTGGGCGTAGACGCGCGTAGGGCCCGATCTTGGCGCCACGGCTGACGTGGCAGCCTTCCAGATGTGAAAAGGCGCGGATCAAAGCGCCGCTTTCAACCGTGACACCGGGGCCAAAAACCACATTTGGTTCAATCACCGTGTCGCGGCCAATGACGGTGTCAAAGGCGAGATAGACTGTTTCGGGGGCCATTAGTGTGACACCCAATTCCAGCAGTTCAGCCCGGGCTTTGTCCTGGAAAACCGCATCCGCAGTGGCCAAATCGGCGCGGGAATTCACGCCCAGGGTTTCGCTTTCATCGCAGGCAATTGCTGTGACGCTACGACCGGTTGCACGGGCGAGTTCTACCAGATCGGTGAGGTAATACTCGCCAGAGGCATTTTCATTGCCAATCTTGGCCAAGAGATCAAACATCAGCGCAGCATCACAGGCCATTAGGCCCGAGTTGCAAAAATCAATGGCGCGCTCGGTGTCAGAAGCGTCCTTGAATTCGACAATGCGTTCCAGGCTGTCGCCCTGCATCACCAGACGTCCATAGCGTGCCGGGTCTGCGGCGTGAAAGCCCAGCACCACCAGATCGGCAGAGGCGCGTGCAGCGACCATACGTTCCAGCGTTTCGGCGCTGACAAAAGGGGTGTCGCCATAAAGCACCACAACGTCACCAGTGAACCCTCTCAGGGCCTCGCGGGCCTGATCCACCGCATGGGCCGTGCCCAGCTGTTCTTCCTGCAGGACAACTTCGGCACTCTCGTCGATTTCGGCGACGGCTTCGCGTACAGCATCTGCTTCGTGACCGGCCACCACAATCACCCGCTCGGGGTCCAGCGCGCGACCTGCAATGAGGGCGTGCTCGAGCATCGCCCCCTGGGCGATGGGGTGCAGAACCTTGGGGATGTCAGAGTTCATTCGGGTGCCTTTGCCTGCGGCAAGGACGACAAGGGCAGTGCTCATTATCAGTTTTCTCTTTGACTTTTACCGCCCCCGTTCTATCCGCTAACAGCAAGGGTGCAAGCCAATCTGCCATCAAAACAGGTTGCGGCTTGCAATAAAGGGCAGCGAAAAGACGCCGAGCGGGGGCAATATGCGAACAGTTATCTTTGATCTGGATGGAACACTGGCGGATACATCGGGCGATCTATTGGCTGCGGCCAATGCCTGTTTTCGTCAAATGGGGCTGGGCGACATCCTGACTCAGCCGGAGGATGCGGCAACAGCTCTGCGCGGTGGTAAGATGATGCTGGCCGCCGGAATGAAACGGGCCGGAGTCTATGAGGCTCAAAAGGTGGACGCCTATTACCCGGTGCTGCTGGAGGCCTACCGCGATGCGATTGACCATCACAGCTTTCTCTACCCTGGCGCAATGGAGGCAATCGAGGCGCTAAAAGTGGCGGGTTACGGTGTTGGCATTTGTACCAACAAGCCCGAGGCGCTGGCCGAGCAATTGATGCGATCCTTGGGGGTGCGGGATGCCTTTGCCTCGCTGGTGGGGGCGGATACGCTGCCAGTGCGTAAACCCGACCCCGAACCGCTGTTTGAGGCGGCGCGCCGGGCTGGAGGAGATCCTAACAAAACGATTTTGATTGGCGACAGTGACACGGATCGCAACACCTCTGCCAATGCTGGGGTGCCCTCGGTGCTGGTGACCTTTGGCCCTGCCGGTGGCGATATGGCAGCGCTCAAACCCGAGGCGCTGCTGGACCGTTACGAGGACCTGCCCGGCGTAGTTGCTCGCCTGATCGGGTGACCGGGTGCAGCCGTTCTGGTGCTCATGCACAGGTTCTTCCCTCTTGACCCCTGCGGGGCGGCGGCTCACAAACAGGTCATGAGCGAGAATTTCACTGGCAGCTTCACCCAACAAGAAGCACTCCCGGAGGTGGCCATCGAGGCCGCTATGAATGTCATGCGTCACGGGCGCCTGCACCGTTACAATGTTGTTGAGGGCGAGCTGGGCGAGGCGGCCCTTCTGGAGCAGGAGTTTGCGGCCCAGGTTGGGGCAAAGTACTGCCTGGCGGTGGCCTCGGGAGGCTATGCCTTGGCGACGGCCCTGCGGGCGGTGGGTGTTCAGTATGGCGACAAGGTGCTGACCAATGCCTTTACCCTGGCCCCTGTTCCGGGGTCGATTGCCGCTGTTGGGGCAGAGCCGGTTTTTGTCGATGTCAGTGAGGATCTGGTCATTGATCTGGAAGACCTGGCGGCCAAGGCGGATCAGGCCTCGGTGCTGATGCTGAGCCACATGCGGGGCCATCTGTGTGACATGGAGCGCCTGATGCAGATCTGCGACGACGCAGGCATCACCGTGATTGAGGATTGTGCCCATACCATGGGGGCCGCCTGGAAAGGGGTCCCTTCGGGGCGTCAGGGCGCTATCGGTTGCTATTCCTGTCAGACCTATAAACATGTGAACTCCGGCGAAGGGGGGCTGCTGGTCACCGATGACGAAGAGGTCGCAGCGCGTGCTATCATGCTGTCGGGCTCATACATGCTCTATGAGCGTCATCTGGCTGCGCCGGGCCCTGAGGTTTTTGAGCGGGTGAAATATGAAACCCCCAATATCTCTGGCCGTATGGACAATCTGCGCGCCGCAATCCTGCGTCCGCAGCTGCGTGAGTTGGATACCCAAGTGGCGCGTTGGAACGAGCGCTATCAGAAACTTGAAGCCGGGCTGCGTGATTTGCCGGGCCTGACGCTTGTGGAGCGCCCGGAGGAGGAAACCTATGTCGGATCTTCCATTCAGTTCCTGCTGTTGGACTGGAGCGCGGAAGCCGTGGCGGAGGTGATCGCTCGTTGCGCCAAACGCGGGGTTGAGCTCAAGTGGTTTGGCGGCGCCGAGCCCAAGGGCTTTACCTCTCGATATGACAGTTGGCGCTATGCCGAAGCGCAGAGCCTGCCCTCAAGCGACCGCATTCTGGCAGGGATCGTTGATATGCGGGTGCCGCTGACCTTTAGTCTTGAAGACTGCGCGCTGATCGCCCGCATCATCCGCGCCGAAGTCTCTGGCGTCTTTCAGGCCGGTTAGAGCCATCTGATCCAACAATGATTGCAATGGGCCTCCCGTTTCCGGGGGGCCTTTTTTGTGGTGCGGCACATAGCGCAGGACCCAGCGATCGCTTGCCTGCGTCAAGGCGCGTGTCTTTGCCACAGGCAGGCGAAGGCAAAGACCGCAGGGCTGGGGATTGACCCGAATCGAGGTTTGCGGCTAGTAAATGAACAAGTGTTCAGATAACCTGACAGACAGCTTGATAGAGGGAGCGACCAATGTTCAATGCAAGCATGCAATTCGATCTTGGGGATGAGGTAAATGCACTGCGTGACATGGTGCATCGCTGGGCGCAGGATCGCGTAAAGCCGATGGCGCAGGGGATCGACCAGAAGAACGAATTCCCACCAGAGCTGTGGACGGAGATGGGAGAGCTTGGTCTGCTGGGCATCACCGTGCCAGAAGAGTTCGGCGGCGCAGGCATGTCCTATCTGGCCCATACCGTCGCGGTTGAGGAGGTGGCGCGGGCCTCGGCCTCGGTCTCGCTGTCCTACGGCGCGCATTCCAACCTCTGCGTCAACCAAATCAAGCTGAACGCCACGGATGAGCAGAAAAAGAAATACCTGCCTGGGTTGGTCTCTGGCCAGCATGTGGGCGCGCTGGCCATGTCAGAAGCAGGCGCCGGTTCCGATGTTGTGTCGATGTCGCTTCGGGCGGAAAAGCGCAATGATCACTACCGCCTGAATGGCAATAAATACTGGATCACCAACGGCCCAGATGCCGACACGCTGGTGGTCTATGCCAAGACGGACCCGGATGCCGGCTCCAAGGGCATCACCGCCTTCATCATCGAGAAAGACTTCAAAGGCTTCTCAACCTCGCCGCATTTCGACAAGCTGGGTATGCGCGGCTCCAACACCGCCGAGCTGATTTTTGAAGACTGCGAAGTGCCGTTTGAGAATGTGCTGGGCGAAGAGGGCCGGGGCGTCAAGGTGCTGATGTCGGGTCTTGATTATGAGCGCGTGGTTCTGGCGGGTATCGGTACGGGGATCATGGCCGCCTGTATGGACGAAATGATGCCCTATCTGAAAGAGCGCAAGCAATTCGGCCAGCCCATCGGAAACTTCCAGCTGATGCAGGCCAAGATCGCCGATATGTACACCGCGATGAACTCGGCCCGCGCCTATATCTACGAGGTGGCCAAGGCCTGCGACAAGGGCACTGTGACCCGCCAGGACGCGGCCGCTTGCTGTCTTTATGCCTCGGAGCAGGCCATGGTGCAGGCGCATCAGGCGGTTCAGGCGCTGGGCGGTGCGGGTTATCTGTCTGACAACCCCGTGGGCCGGATTTTCCGGGATGCCAAGCTGATGGAAATCGGTGCGGGCACTTCGGAAATCCGCCGGATGCTGATCGGCCGCGAGTTGATGGGCACCATGTAGGCCAAAGAAAACCCCCACCTGTCCGAGGGAGGCCAAGTGGGGGTTTTTAGAGCGGGGTGGTAGGCCCCATGAGGCCCACCAAGAGATGTTAGATCAAAGGATCAGAACCTGTGAACGTAGCTGACACCAATGGTGACCGGATCGATTTCCGCTGTGCCGATGGAGGCACCACCGAGATAGGCATCGGAATCGATGTCCATGTAGCGCACGTTCAGACGCAGAGCACCTTTGTCGGAGACCTGCCAGTCGGCACCGGCCTGCAGTGCAAAACCCCAGCTGTCTTTCAGCTCCAGTACACCCAGCGCAGTCTCTTCTTCAAAGAAAGTGGTGTAATTGATGCCTGCACCAACGAAGGGCTTGATTTTGCCTTTGGTGGGGAAGTGGTAGTTGATCGACAGGGTGGGCGGCAATTGCTTGGCGGTGGCAGAGCCAACACCGGCAATGTTGATGTCATGCTCAAAGGGGGTCGCGGCCAGCAGTTCGATACCGATGTTGTCGCGAATGAAGTATTCGACAGTCAAAGAGATCTGAGTGTCGTCGGTCAATGTGGTCGCACCACCAGCCAGAGTGCCGTTGTCGGACTTAGGGTTGACGTTGATGACACCAACGCCAAAGGTCCAGTCGCCCTGCGACTGAGCAAAGGCTGGAACGGCCAGAACGGTACAGGCAGTTGCCAGGGCCAGGATGGAAGCGGAACGTTTCATGGGGGGATTCCCTTTTCTTGTATTTGCCCGCTCTATCTGCGCCCAAAATCGCCAGGGCTCACTGATCTGGATCAAAAGAGCGTGAGCTTGCCACTTGGAATGTCAGGAAAAATCAGCATAGCAGCTATGCAATTTGGGAATAGTTTCGATGACTGAAGTAGTTCAAACCCCCGGCCTGACACCCCAGAGTGAATGGTGCCTCCCGGCTCAGATCAATTTGGCGCAACAGGCCATGGCCCATGCTGCAGACAAGCTGGCGATCATTGATCTCACAGGGGGGGAGCGGCGCGACATCACCCATGGAGAGCTGGCGACGATGGTTGATGGGCTGGCGCGCTATCTGATGACCCGCATCAAAGCGGGGGATCGGGTCGGCGTTTTGCTGAGCCAATCGCCCTGGTGCGCCGCGGCGCATCTGGCCCTCTGGAAACTGGGCGCCATTTCCGTGCCGTTGTTTAAGCTGTTCAAACGCGATGCCCTGGCCTCGCGGGCTGGCGATGCTGGTGTCTCTTTTGTATTGACCGACCCCGAAGGCGTCGACCTCTTGGGGGATCTGGCCGAAGCCGTGCTGGTGGACCAGGTCTCCCGCGAAGGTGCCTCGATTGCCTTTGCCGAGACCTCTGCTGAAACACCAGCGGTTTTGATCTATACCTCTGGCACGACCGGCAGCCCCAAGGGCGCCCTGCACGGCCATCGCGTGCTGACGGGGCATTTGCCCGGAGTGGCGATCAGCCACGACCACCTAGGCCAGCCTGGGGATTGCCTCTGGACCCCAGCGGATTGGGCCTGGATTGGCGGGCTGTTTGACGTGCTTATGCCGGGGCTGGCGCTGGGTGTGCCAGTTGTGGCGGCGCGGCTGGATAAGTTCACTCCCGAGGCCTGCGCCGATCTGGTCAGGCGCGGCGATGTGCGCAATGTCTTCTTTCCACCCACAGCCCTGCGCATGTTGAAAGCGGCGGGGCAGGGGCTCGACGGTCTGCGCTCGGTTGCCTCTGGCGGAGAGCCCCTGGGCGCAGAGATGCTCGCTTGGGGCCAGTCGAGCTTTGGCGTGACCATCAACGAGTTCTACGGCCAGACCGAATGCAATATGGTGGCTTCCTCCTGCGGCGTTGACTATGCGCCCAGCCCCGGTTGCATTGGCAAGCCGGTTCCGGGCCATCAACTGGCCGTTCTCGACAGCGATGGTCATCCCACCACAGGCGAGGGCGATGTTGGGGTGCGCCGCGGCTCAGCCTCAATGATGCTGAAATACTGGAACCGCCCGGAAGAGACCGCCGCCAAGTTCTGCGGCGACTGGTTGATCACCGGCGACCGCGGTATCTGGGAAGGGGACTTCCTGCGCTTTGTCGGTCGTGAGGATGACGTCATTACCTCGGCTGGCTACCGCATAGGCCCTGCCGAGATCGAAGACTGCCTGATGACCCACCCGGCCGTGGCCACCGTTGGCGTTGTCGGCAAGCCAGATCCGCTGCGCACCGAAATCGTCAAGGCCTATGTGGTGCTTAAACCGGAGGCTATGGCGACAGAGCGGGATTTGCAGATCTATGTCAAAGACCGGCTGGCCCAATACTCATATCCCCGAGAGATCGCCTTTGTTGAAAGCCTGCCCATGACCGTAACCGGTAAAGTCATCCGCAAAGAGCTTAAAGCGCGCGCCGCGCAGGAAAGCGCAGAACCGAAACAGGAGTCATCATCATGAAACTCAAATCCAAGGCGATGCCTTCCTCTGAGGGCTTTAAGGCCAATTTAAACGCGCATCTTGAAGCCTTAGAGCAGATCGACGAGGTTGCCGAGGCCGCGCGTCTGGGCGGTGGTGAAAAGTCCCGTGCCCGCCACGAGAGCCGTGGCAAGATGTTGCCGCGCCGCCGTGTGGCGAACCTTCTTGACCCCGGCTCGCCCTTCCTCGAAATCGGCGCCACCGCCGCCCACAACATGTATGGCAATGCCGCCCCCGCCGCAGGGGTGATCGCCGGTATCGGCCGGGTGCATGGCCAAGAGGTCATGGTGGTCTGCAACGATGCCACCGTAAAGGGCGGCACCTATTTCCCGATGACGGTGAAAAAACACCTGCGCGCCCAGGAGATTGCCGAGGAAAACCACCTCCCCTGCATCTACCTGGTCGACTCTGGCGGCGCCAACCTGCCGCAACAGGACGAGGTCTTCCCGGATCGCGACCACTTTGGCCGGATCTTCTATAACCAGGCCCGCATGTCCTCCAAAGGCATTCCGCAGATCGCTGTGGTTATGGGGTCCTGCACCGCCGGTGGTGCCTATGTGCCCGCCATGTCCGATGTGACCATCATTGTAAAGGAACAGGGCACCATCTTCCTGGCCGGTCCGCCCCTGGTCAAGGCCGCCACCGGTGAGGTGGTTTCGGCCGAGGATCTGGGCGGCGGCGATGTGCACACGCGCCTCTCTGGTGTGGCTGATTACCTGGCCGAAGATGACGCCCATGCGCTTGCTTTGGCCCGTCGCGCGGTGCAATCGCTCAACATCACCAAGCCACAAACGGTAAACTGGGCCTCTCCCGAAGAACCCGCCTATGACCCCGAGGAAATCCTCGGCGTGGTGCCCGGCGATCTGCGCACCCCCTATGACATCCGCGAAGTCATCGCCCGCCTGGTGGATGGCTCGCGCTTTGACGAGTTCAAACCGCGCTACGGTGAAACCTTGGTGACGGGCTTTGCCCATGTCAAAGGCTGCCCTGTGGGGATTATCGCTAACAACGGTGTGCTGTTTTCCGAAGCGGCGCAAAAGGGCGCGCATTTTGTCGAGCTCTGCTCGCAGCGCAAAATCCCACTGGTTTTCCTACAAAACATCACGGGCTTCATGGTGGGACGTAAATATGAAAACGAAGGCATCGCCCGCCACGGCGCCAAGATGGTGACCGCGGTGGCCTCCACCAATGTGCCCAAGATCACCATGCTGGTGGGCGGGTCCTTTGGCGCGGGCAACTACGGCATGGCCGGGCGCGCCTATCAGCCGCGCTTCCTCTGGACCTGGCCCAACTCGCGGATTTCCGTAATGGGCGGCGAACAGGCCGCCGGGGTTCTGGCCACGGTGAAACGCGACGCAATCGAGCGCCAGGGCGGCAGCTGGTCCACGGATGAAGAGGCGCAGTTCAAACAGCCCACAATTGATATGTTCGAAGAGCAAAGCCATCCGCTCTACGCCTCAGCACGTCTGTGGGATGATGGCATCATTGACCCGCGCAAAAGCCGCGATGTTCTGGCCCTGTCACTGAGCGCAGCCCTGAATGCAGAAATCGATGAAACCCGCTTTGGTGTCTTCCGGATGTAATCCGGGCTCTATCATCTTTCCCAAAATATTCCGGGGGTCCGGGGGCAGCGCCCCCGGTCCGACGTTCCAAACAAAGGACACAACCCCATGTTTGATAAAATCCTGATTGCCAACCGTGGTGAAATCGCCTGTCGCGTCATGGAAACTGCCAGGGCGCTGGGCGTCAAAACCGTAGCCGTCTATTCGGATGCGGACCGCGCCGCGAAACATGTAGCTATGGCGGATGAGGCCTGCCACATCGGCCATGGTCCGGCGCCGGCCGACAGCTATCTCCTGGGCGATGAGATCATCGCCATGGCCAAGGCTACGGGCGCCAAGGCGATCCACCCGGGCTACGGTTTTTTGTCGGAGAATCCCGACTTTGTTGACGCGGTTGAGGCCGCGGGTCTGACCTTTATCGGTCCTTCTGCGGATGCCATCCGCAAAATGGGCCTCAAAGATGCCGCCAAGGTGTTGATGGAAGAGGCCGGTGTGCCAGTTGTGCCTGGTTACCACGGCGCCAATCAGGACGCGGAGTTCCTGAAAGGCGAGGCCGACAAGATCGGCTATCCCGTGTTGATCAAGGCCGTTGCCGGCGGCGGCGGCAAGGGAATGCGCCTGGTCGAAGCCGCTGCGGAGTTTACCGTTGCCCTGGCCAGCGCGCAGGGCGAGGCGACAACCTCCTTTGGCAATCCCGATGTGCTGATCGAGAAATACATCCAACAACCGCGCCATATTGAAATCCAGGTCTTTGGCGATGGCACTCATGCGGTGCATCTGTTTGAGCGCGACTGCTCGCTGCAGCGCCGCCACCAAAAGGTGATCGAAGAAGCGCCCGCACCGGGCATGACCGATGAGATGCGCGCAGCCATGGGCGAGGCAGGCGTGCGCGCCGCTGAGGCCATCGGTTACAAAGGTGCCGGTACGGTGGAATTCATCGTTGATGGCAGCAATGGCCTGCGCGCCGATGGCTTCTGGTTCATGGAAATGAACACCCGTCTGCAGGTGGAGCATCCGGTGTCGGAGCTGATCACCGGTGTTGATCTGGTGGAATGGCAGCTGCGCGTGGCCGCAGGGGAGGCGCTGCCGAAACGGCAGGCCGAGCTGTCGATCACGGGCCATGCCTTTGAAGCGCGCCTGTATGCCGAGGATGTGCCCAAGGGCTTTTTGCCTGCTACCGGGACACTGACCCATCTGAAATTCCCCGAAAACTGCCGCGCCGACAGCGGTGTGCGGGCAGGCGATACCATCAGCCCCTGGTATGATCCGATGATCTCCAAGGTGATCGTGCATGGGCCAACGCGGGAAATCGCTCTGTCACGCCTATCGCAGGCGCTGGCGCAAACCGAGGTTGGTGGCACTGTCACGAACCTTGCCTTTCTCGGCGCGCTGGCGGCTCATAAAGGCTTTGCTGCGGGGGATGTGGACACGGGGCTGATCGCACGGGGTCTTGACGAGTTGATGCAGGCGCCAGCGGTCACGTTCGAGCACAGGGCGGCTGCTGGCATGCAGGCGCTCGGCCTTATCGACCTTGATTGGGATGCCGGCTTTACGCTTTGGTCCGACCTGCGCCGTTCGGTTCATCTCAGCCACCAGGGCGAGGTCTTTGAGGCCGTGGTCGAGGTGGGCGGGCCGAATGATCAAATCTGGGAATTTCCGGGGCATCCTGAGGATCAGATCTGTGCCCGCCGGATCGCCGGCTCCTGGGGTCTGAGTGGCGATCGCTTGCCGCCCCTGGCGCAGTCGGGGAATACCATCACCGTCTTTGATGGGTATGGACATGTCTTTGAAGTGGTCGATCCGCTGGACCGCGATGCCTCAGCCGGGGGCGATCTCAACCTGATCGAGGCGCCAATGCCGGGTCTGGTGAAAGCCGTTTTTGCCAAAGCCGGTGATGCGGTGAAAGAGGGGGACCGCCTGGCCATTTTGGAAGCCATGAAGATGGAGCACTCCTTGCTGGCGGCTCGGGATGGCGTTGTTGCCGAGGTTCTGGCCGCAGGCGGCGACCAGGTTGAGGCAGGGGCTGCACTGGTGCGCCTGGAAGAGGACTGAGGCGTGGGCTGCTGATCGGGCTTTTTGAATATTTATAGAAAGATGAAGAGGGAAGGATCGGCCATGAGCCAATCTGTCGAGATCTTTGAGATGGGGCCGCGCGACGGGCTGCAAAATGAGAAACGCGCCATTCCCGTGGCGGAAAAGGTGGCTCTGGTGGATTGCCTGTCTCGGGCTGGGTTTCGCCGCATAGAGGTTGCCAGTTTTGTGTCCCCTAAATGGGTGCCGCAGATGGCGGGCAGTGGCGAGGTTCTGGCTGGTATTCAGCGGGCTCCGGGGGTCTCCTATGCCGCCTTGACCCCCAATATGCGTGGCTATGAGGATGCGGTTGCGGCGCGGGCGGATGAGATCGCGGTGTTTGCCTCGGCCTCTGAAGGGTTTTCCCGCGCCAATATCAATGCCTCTATCCGTGAAAGCATTGAGCGTTTCAAACCGATCCTGCAGGCCGCCTCGACGCTGAAGTTGCCAGTGCGCGGCTATGTGTCCTGCGTCACGGATTGTCCCTTTGATGGACCAACTGATCCCGAACAGGTGGCGCTGGTTGCGGAGACGCTGCATTTGCTGGGCTGCTATGAGGTGTCGCTGGGCGATACCATCGGTCAGGGCACGCCGGACTCCATCAGCAAAATGCTGACTGTCGTAACGAAACGGGTGCCCGTCTCGCATCTTGCCGGCCATTATCACGACACCGCTGGGCGGGCCTTGGAAAATATCGAGGCCTCGCTCGACCAGGGTGTTCGGGTCTTTGATGCGGCGGTTGGGGGGCTGGGCGGTTGCCCCTATGCGCCAGGTGCCGCTGGCAATGTCGCCACCGAAGCGGTGCACGATCACCTGGTGGGACTGGGGTATGAAACCGGTTTGAACCCGGAGGTTCTGCTGCAGGCGGCTCAGATGGCCAAATCAATGCGCAGTGACAGCGCATAACGAGGCGCTAGAGCCGCAGGGGCCAAAGAGGCAAGAGGGAAGAGGGACTGAGAATGTACAAGACTGTCTTGATTGAAACGGATGAGCGCGGCGTTGCGACGCTGACCTTGAACCGGCCGGAAAAGCACAATGCCATGTCTGGTGAGATGCTGTTGGAGATCAAAGCGGCGGCGGAACAGCTTGCGGCGGATGATGAGGTGCGGGTGGTGGTGCTGACTGGCGCGGGCAAGAGTTTCTGTGCCGGTGGCGATCTGACCTGGATGCAAAAGCAGATGGAGGCGGATGCCAAAACCCGGGCGGCCGAGGCGCGTGTCCTCGCGGAAACCCTGATGATCTTAAACACCATGCCCAAGCCGCTGATCGGTGCCATTCAGGGGAATGCTTTTGGTGGCGGCGTTGGCATGGCCTCGGTCTGTGATGTGGCTATTGGTGTAGATCATTTGAAGATGGGGCTGACGGAAACAAAGCTGGGGCTGATCCCCGCCACCATCGGCCCCTATGTGGTGGCCCGCATGGGCGAATCTCGGGCGCGCAGGGTGTTCATGTCGGCGCGGCTCTTTGGCGCTGCGGAAGCTGTGGAACTGGGGTTGTTGGCCAAAGCGGTGCCCGCAGCAGATCTGGCTGCCGCGGTTGAAGCCGAGGTTGTCCCTTATCTGAGCTGTGCCCCGCGTGCAGTGGCCGCGGCAAAGCAGCTCACACGCAACCTTGGGCCGCGGCTGGATGACGAGGTCATCGATATGACCATTCAGGCTCTGGTTGATTGCTGGGAAGGCGACGAGGCGCCAGAGGGAATTTCGGCCTTCTTTGACAAGCGCAAACCCCGTTGGCAGGGCTGATTCACCGCAAATATTAACCAATATTTCCAATGTCTGTTTTTAAGGCGTCGCAAAAATATGCGGCGCCTTTCCTTATGGAAATAATAAGAAATTAACTCGTAGCGACCCAAATAGCGCGAAGTGATGCCGCAGGGTCGCGACTCGCACAGAAAGCCTCTTTCTTCACCATTGGTTTGGTTGACGCTGGGGGGGTGCGCGAGTAGACACATGCGCAAGTCAACACGCCAATTGACGGCGCGCGAGAATCCGCGCGCTCGGAAAGGAGCCACTCGTGGAAGAGATGTTGCGGGAATACCTCCCGATCTTGGTGTTTCTGGTCGTCGCGGTCGGCCTGGGAATTGTTCTTATTCTGGCGGCAGTTGTGCTTGCCGTGCGCAATCCCGACCCAGAAAAAGTCAGCGCTTATGAATGCGGTTTCAACGCCTTTGATGACGCGCGTATGAAATTTGACGTGCGGTTTTACCTGGTGTCGATTCTTTTCATCATTTTTGACCTGGAAATTGCCTTCCTCTTTCCCTGGGCCGTTGGCTTCAAGGATATGAGCGATACTGGCTTCTGGTCGATGATGGTGTTCCTGGGCGTCCTGACCATCGGTTTTGCCTATGAATGGAAAAAGGGAGCTCTGGAATGGGAGTGATGACCGGAGCCAATACCGCTGGGATCGACAAGGAAGTTGCCACTCAGGCGTTGAATGCTGAGCTGCAGGACAAAGGGTTCCTGCTGACCTCGACTGAAGACATCATCAACTGGGCCCGTACAGGGTCCCTGCACTGGATGACCTTTGGTCTGGCCTGCTGCGCGGTTGAGATGATGCATACCTCGATGCCACGTTACGATGCAGAACGCTTTGGCATTGCCCCGCGTGCCTCCCCGCGTCAGTCGGATGTGATGATCGTTGCGGGCACATTGACCAATAAAATGGCGCCCGCCCTGCGCAAGGTCTACGACCAGATGCCCGAGCCGCGGTATGTGATTTCCATGGGCTCCTGCGCCAATGGCGGCGGCTACTACCATTACAGCTATTCGGTTGTGCGAGGCTGTGACCGGGTGGTGCCCGTGGATATCTACGTGCCGGGCTGCCCGCCCACAGCTGAGGCTCTGCTTTATGGTCTGATGCAGCTGCAGCGCAAAATCCGCCGTACCGGCACCCTGGTGCGCTAAGCGATCTGGCTGGAGAAAGAAATGACTGAAGCACTGCAAGAACTTGGTACTCAGATCGCAGCCAAACGCCCTGACTGTGTCTTGTCCTGGGACGTGGCGTTTGATGAGCTGAACGTCGATGTGGCTCCGGCCAATATCGCTGGTCTTGTCGAGTTCCTCAAATCCGACAGCAACTGCAAATTTTCCTCGCTGGTTGATATCACCGCCGTAGATTACCCGGAGCGCGGCAAGCGCTTTGATGTGATTTATCACTTCCTGTCGATGTATCGGAACCAGCGCATTCGCTTGCGGGTCTCGGTGCGCGAAGATGACATGGTGCCCTCGATTGTTGATGTGCATCCATCGGCCAATTGGTTTGAGCGCGAAGTCTTCGACATGTTTGGCATTCTGTTTTCCGGCCATCCGGATCTGCGCCGCATCCTGACCGACTATGGCTTTCGCGGCTACCCGCTGCGCAAAGACTTCCCGACCACTGGCTATACCGAAGTGCGTTATGATGAAGCCGAAAAGCGCGTCGTCTATGAGCCCGTAAGCCTGGTACAGGAATACCGCCAGTTTGATTTCATGTCTCCCTGGGAGGGTGCTGAATACATCCTGCCCGGTGATGAAAAAGAGGGGGCAAAATGATGGACGGCTCCAAATTCGACGACGCCCAGACGGGCGAACAGAAGATCCGCAATTTCAACATCAACTTTGGCCCGCAGCACCCGGCAGCGCACGGCGTGTTGCGTCTGGTGCTGGAGCTGGACGGCGAGATCGTAGAACGCTGCGACCCGCACATCGGCCTGCTGCACCGTGGCACCGAAAAGCTGATGGAAAGCCGCACCTATCTGCAAAACCTGCCCTATTTTGACCGGCTGGATTATGTGGCGCCAATGAACCAGGAACATGCCTGGTGTCTCGCCATTGAAAAACTGACCGGCGTTGAGGTGCCCCGCCGTGGCTCCTTGATCCGGGTTTTGTATTCCGAGATTGGCCGGATCCTGAACCATCTATTGAACGTGACCACCCAGGCCATGGACGTGGGCGCGCTGACGCCGCCGCTCTGGGGCTTTGAGGAACGCGAAAAGCTGATGGTGTTCTATGAGCGCGCCTGTGGTGCCCGTCTGCACGCGGCTTATTTCCGCCCTGGCGGTGTGCATCAGGATATCCCGGATGATTTGCTCGATGATATCGACCTCTGGGCGCTGGAATTCCCCAAAGTGCTGGCCGATATCGATGGGCTCTTGACCGAGAACCGCATCTTCAAGCAGCGCAACTGCGATATTGGCGTCGTCACTGAGCAAGAAATCCTCGACTGGGGCTTTTCTGGTGTCATGGTGCGTGGCTCCGGTATGGCTTGGGATCTGCGCCGCGCGCAGCCCTATGAATGTTATGACGAGTTCGACTTCCAGATCCCCGTGGGCAAGAATGGTGATTGCTATGATCGCTATCTGGTGCGGATGGAAGAGATGCGCCAGTCGCTGTCGATCATTCGTCAGGCCACTGCCAAACTGCGCGAAGCCACTGGCGACGTGCTGGCTCGTGGCAAGCTGACCCCGCCCAAACGCGGTGACATGAAGACCTCAATGGAGAGCCTCATTCACCACTTCAAACTCTACACCGAAGGCTTTCACGTGCCTGCCGGTGAGGTCTATGCCGCCGTTGAGGCCCCCAAGGGCGAATTCGGCGTCTATCTGGTGGCAGATGGGTCCAACAAACCCTACCGCAGCAAGATCCGCGCGCCGGGTTTCCTGCACCTGCAAGCCATGGACCACGTTGCAAAAGGCCACCAGCTGGCCGACGTCGCTGCCATCATTGGCACCATGGACGTCGTATTTGGAGAGATTGACCGCTAATGCTTCGTCGCCTTCATTCCGAACAGCCCGAAAGCTTTGCTTTCACAGCCGAAAACCAGAAATGGGCCGAGGCGCAATTGACCAAATTCCCCGAAGGCCGTCAGGCCTCGGCTGTGATCCCCTTGCTGTGGCGCGCCCAGGAACAAGAGGGCTGGGTCTCCAAACCGGCGATTGAATTTATCGCTGACATGCTGGGCATGGCCTATATCCGCGTGCTCGAGGTCACCTCCTTTTACTTCATGTTCCAGATGCAGCCCACGGGTTCGGTAGCCCATGTGCAGATCTGTGGAACCCTGTCCTGCATGATCTGCGGTGCCGAGGATCTGATTGCGGTCTGCAAGGACAAGATCGCAGATAAGCCTTTTACCCTGTCGGCTGATGGCAAATTCACCTGGGAAGAGGTCGAATGTCTGGGCGCCTGCACCAATGCGCCCATGGCACAGATCGGGAAAGACTACTACGAGGACCTGACAGCAGAGGGCTTTGCCCAGATGCTCGACGATCTGGCAACAGGCAAACCCGTTGTGCCGGGCCCTCAGAATGGTCGCTACGCCGCAGAGCCCAAATCGGGTCTGACCTCGTTGACCGAATATGACAGCGGCAAGACGCAGTACAATGCGAGTGTGCAGCTCGCTGTTGATATTGGTGACGGTGTCAAACGTATCCAGGGGAACGAAGTGCCCCTGCTGACCCCCTGGGTGGGCAAGGATGGTACAGTTGCTGGCCGGACCGCAGCTGCAGCGCCGCCCAAAGCGCCTGAGGCTGCCAAACCTGTTGCCAAACAGGTCGAAGAGACAAAGAAAGCCGCCCCCAAGCCCAAGCCTGCAGAAAAGCCTGCCGCGGCCGAAGAGGTGGCTGAGGTCGCGCCCGAAACGCTGAAAGAAGCGCGTGGTGGTCTGCCGGATGATCTGAAACTGCTGAAAGGTGTTGGCCCCAAGCTGGAGCAAACCCTGAATGAGCTGGGCTTCTTCCACTTCGACCAGATCGCCGAATGGGGCGAGGCTGAGGTCGCTTGGGTGGATAGCCGTTTGAAGTTCAAAGGCCGTATCGAACGTGACGGTTGGATCGCCCAGGCTGCCAAGCTGGCAGTTGGGGATGAGACCGACTTTGCCAAAAAGGCCAAAAAAGACGGCCGCTACGACGACGAATAACTGACTTGTTCGCTCCGGTTCAGGGGCGGGCAGGGCGTAAAACTGAGGACCTGAATGAGCGCAGATCTGGATAGGGCTATCGCAGCAAAGGGGCGGCACATCTCATTGGTGATTGCCGGGACTATGCTGGCCTGGTTGGCCCTGACTATGATTATTGGCCCGGCGATTGGAATCCCTGGCCGTTACGCGCTTTTGTTTGATTTTGCCGCGCTTGCGGGGCTGATCTATGCATTGGTCAACATAATGCAACTCTGGCGCCTGCGTCAGACCAGTAAAAACAAAAACCAAGGGTAGGCAGACATGCTGAAGGACCAGGACCGGATCTTTACCAACCTCTACGGTATGCATGAGCGCACCCTGAAAGGTGCCCAGGCGCGCGGCCATTGGGATGGCACGGCGGGGCTTATTGAAAAGGGCCGTGACTGGATCATCCAGACCATGAAGGACTCCGGGTTGCGCGGTCGTGGTGGTGCGGGTTTCCCCACCGGTTTGAAATGGTCCTTTATGCCCAAGGAAAGCGATGGTCGCCCTTCGTATTTGGTGATCAATGCCGATGAATCCGAGCCCGGCACCTGCAAAGACCGCGAAATCATGCGCCATGATCCGCATACGCTGATCGAGGGCGCGCTGATTGCCAGCTTCGCGATGAATGCCAATACCTGCTACATCTACCTGCGCGGCGAATACATCCGCGAGCGCGAAGCGCTGCAGGCCGCCATTGATGAATGCTACGACAAGGGTCTTTTGGGGCGCAATGCCGCTGGCTCGGGTTGGGATTTCGACGTCTTCCTCCACCACGGTGCTGGCGCCTATATCTGCGGTGAAGAAACTGCTCTGATCGAAAGCCTCGAAGGCAAAAAGGGCATGCCCCGGATGAAACCGCCCTTCCCGGCGGGTGCGGGCCTGTATGGCTGCCCCACCACGGTGAACAACGTCGAATCCATCGCCGTTGTGCCCACCATCCTGCGCCGTGGCGCGGATTGGTTTGCCGGTTTTGGGCGTCCCAACAATGCAGGCACCAAGCTCTTTGCGATCTCGGGTCACGTCAACAACCCCTGCGTCGTCGAAGAGGCGATGTCGATCTCCTTTGAGGAGCTGATCGAAAAGCATTGCGGCGGTATTCGCGGTGGCTGGGACAATCTTCTGGCGGTGATCCCCGGTGGCTCGTCAGTGCCCTGTGTGCGTGGCGAGAACATGCGCGATGCGGTCATGGATTTTGACTATCTGCGCGGCGAGCTAGGCTCTGGCCTGGGCACGGCAGCGGTTATCGTGATGGACAAGCAGACCGACATCATCAAGGCGATCTGGCGTCTGGCCAAGTTCTACAAACACGAAAGCTGTGGTCAGTGCACCCCGTGCCGCGAAGGCACTGGCTGGATGATGCGCGTCATGGACCGTTTGGTCAAAGGCGAGGCCGACCTGGAAGAGATCGATATGCTCTGGGATGTGACCAAACAGGTTGAGGGTCACACCATCTGTGCACTTGGCGACGCGGCGGCCTGGCCCATCCAGGGTCTGATCCGCAACTTCCGCGAGGAAATCGAGGACCGTATCAAGGCTCAGAAAACGGGCCGAAACAGCGCTATTGCGGCTGAATAAGAAGACGAAGTAAGGGACGGAAGATGATAGGAAATGCCAAATTTCTGACGGCTGCGCTGCTCTCGGCCACTGTGCTGGCGGGCTGCACTGACAAAGACTCCCGTCCTGTCTTTGACGGCGTTGCGTTCCGCACTAAGGCTTCTGTCGTGGACAAAAAAGTATCGCGGGCCGTGTTTGACGCAGTGGTTTTTGATGTGGCGGCCTCTCCCTTGGGCGCTCGCGAGGCCCTGCGCTACGCTGGTACGACCTATTGTATCGAGCAATATGGAACCTCCAAAATCGACTGGCAGGTTGATCTGGAAGATCCCGAAGCGCCCCTGCCTCGCGATGGGGACAATGCTGTGCTGCGGGGGACTTGCAACCCGTGAGCGGATTTTGGGCATATCCTGGCGAAATGGCGGCTGCGTTATTGAATAGCGCTGCCGGTTTTGCGCCTGATGGCCTCTCCATTTCCAAGGAGAGAGCAATGAGACTTGCCCAAGTGCCATCTGCTGTATTTGCTGCGCTGACTGTCACAGTTCTGGCCGTGCCCACCGGGCTGGCTGCCAAGCCATCCCTGCGGGACATTCCCGAAATCGAAGAACCGCTGTTTGCCGTGGCGATGGCCAAAGAGGTTGCAGATCACTGCGACAGTCTTGGCGCGCGTCTGTTCAAAGGGATTGGTGAGCTGCGCCGGTTGCGCTCTCATGCCAATTCGCTGGGCTACGCCGATAGCGAAATCCGGGCCTATATCGAGTCCGATACAGAAAAGGCCCGGATGCGGGCAAGGGGCGAAAAACTGCTCGCCAAGAGCGGCGTCTCTTATGAAAATCCAGAAACATTCTGCACGTTTGGTCGTGCGGAAATACAGAAAAACAGCGCGATCGGCGCGTTACTGAGGGCGAAATAGACCATGTCTGACCTCCGCAAGATCAATATCGACGGAACCGAGGTAGAGGTGGATGGGGCAATGACCCTGATCCAGGCCTGCGAAGAGGCGGGCGTCGAGATCCCGCGTTTTTGTTACCACGAGCGCCTGTCGATTGCCGGCAATTGCCGCATGTGCCTGGTCGAGGTCGTGGGTGGCCCGCCCAAGCCCGCAGCCTCCTGTGCGATGCAGGTGCGCGATCTGCGCCCCGGCCCCGAAGGCCAGGCGCCGCAGGTTAAGACCAATTCGCCCATGGTCAAAAAGGCCCGTGAAGGCGTGATGGAATTCATGTTGATCAACCACCCGCTGGATTGCCCGATCTGCGATCAGGGCGGCGAATGTGATCTGCAGGATCAGGCCATGGCCTATGGCGTTGATTTCTCCCGCTTCCGCGAACCCAAACGCGCAGTGGACGATCTGAACCTCGGCCCGCTTGTGTCGACGGCGATGACCCGTTGCATTAGCTGCACCCGCTGTGTGCGCTTCACCTCCGAGGTGGCTGGCATCACCCAGATGGGCCAAACCGGTCGTGGTGAGGATGCTGAAATCACCAGCTATCTGAACGAGACTTTGGACAGCAACCTGCAGGGCAATATCATTGATCTCTGCCCCGTTGGTGCGCTGACGTCAAAACCCTATGCCTTTAGCGCCCGCCCCTGGGAGCTGACCAAGACCGAAACCATCGACGTGATGGACGCGCTTGGCTCCAACATCCGGGTCGATACCAAGGGCCGCGAAGTGATGCGGATCCTGCCGCGCAACAATGATGGCGTGAACGAGGAATGGATTTCCGACAAAACCCGCTTCGTCTGGGACGGGTTGCGGCGCCAGCGTTTGGACCGCCCCTATGTGCGTGTTGACGGCAAACTCAAACCCGCGAGCTGGCCAGAAGCGCTGAGTGCCGCTGCGACTGCCGTCAAAAACGCCAAAAAGCTTGGTGCTTTGGTGGGGGATCTGGCTTCGACCGAAGCTGTTTTTGCGCTCAAGCAACTGATTGAAAGCCAGGATGGCATTGTTGAATGCCGCACCGATGGCGCGCGTCTGCCCGCTGGTAATCGGTCTGCCTATGTGGGCACCGCGGCGATTGAAGACATTGATACGGCGGGCTCGATCCTGCTGATCGGCAGTGACCCGCGCACCGAGGCGCCGGTTCTGAACGCCCGTATCCGCCAGGCCTGGATCAATGGCGCGCAGGTGTCCTTGATTGGTGAGAACGTAGACCTGACCTATGATGTGAACCACATCGGCACGGATCGTGCGGCTTTGGAACAGGCGCTTTCGACCTCTGACCATGTCAAGGACAAGAACCCGATTGTCATCCTGGGGCAGGGCGCCTTGCAAGAGGCCGACGGTGCTGCGGTTCTGGCTATGGTTCAAAAGATCTGTGAGGCTGGCAATGCCAAGCTTTTGGTGCTGCACACCGCCGCCGCCCGCGTTGGGGCGATGGATCTGGGCGCCGTGACCGAAGGCGGCCGCAATGCGGTGTCTGACTGTGATGTGATTTACAGCCTTGGCGCCGATGAAGTCGAAATCGGTGAAGGGGCCTTTGTGATCTACCAAGGTAGCCAAGGGGATCGCGGCGCGCATCGTGCCGATGTCATCCTGCCGGGTGCCGCCTATACCGAAGAAAACGGTCTGTTTGTGAATACCGAAGGCCGTCCGCAATTGGCCATGCGCGCAGGCTTTGCGCCGGGTGAAGCCAAGGAAAACTGGGCGATCTTGCGGGCGTTGAGCGCCGAAATCGGTGCGCAACTGCCCTATGACTCGCTGGCGCAGCTGCGTCAGGCTCTGGTCAAAGAGGTGCCGCATCTTGCGATGGTTGACCAGGTGCCGGAAAACACCTGGCAGCTCGAAGAGGAAGGCCCACTTGGCAAGGCGGACTTCCGCAATGCTCTGGGAGATTTCTACCTGACCAACCCGATTGCCCGTGCATCGCAGGTGATGGCCGAGCTATCGGCGAATGCCAAGGCCCGCCGGGCCGAGAAGATTGCGGCCGAGTGATCCGCGCTGCACTCATATCCTCTGTGATGCTGGCGGGCTGTGCCCCGATTCCCGGCGGATCAGCTGACGCGTTTAACCCGGATTATCACGGGGTTCAGACGAGTCTGTTGGAGGGGGATCTGGTGCAATTTCACGTGACCATGTCCGGGGCCCGTGCGGCGTCGGATGTGGATGACTATGCCGAATGTGCGGCAGCACAATATGCGTTGATCCGGGGTTACGGGTTTGCGCGTCACGTTCGCACAAAAATGAAACATGAGGGTGGCAAACAGATAGCTGATGCTGTCTACACGATTTCGCCCTCCCTACCGCGCGGTTTGCGCACCATCGACGCCGAAGTCGTGGTCGCCAATTGCGAGGCAAACGGAATACCTACGGTGTGAGGACCTATGGCTGAATTCTTTAACACCCCAGGCGGCATTGCTGTACTGATCTTGGCGCAGGTGCTTGCAGTTGTTGCCTTTGTGATGATCTCGCTTTTGTTCCTCGTCTACGGGGACCGGAAGATCTGGGCGGCGGTGCAGATGCGCCGTGGTCCCAACGTTGTTGGCATTTACGGCATCCTGCAATCGGTGGCGGATGCGCTGAAATATGTGGTCAAAGAGGTGGTGATCCCGGCGGGTGCCGATCGCACCGTCTTTATCATGGCGCCGCTCACCTCCTTTGTTCTGGCGATGATCGCCTGGGCGGTGATCCCGTTCAATGATGGCTGGGTGCTCTCGGACATCAATGTGGCGATCCTCTATGTCTTTGCGGTGTCCAGCCTCGAAGTCTACGGCGTCATCATGGGCGGCTGGGCATCGAACTCCAAGTATCCCTTCCTGGGATCACTGCGCTCGGCGGCTCAGATGATTTCCTATGAGGTCTCCATTGGTCTGATCATCATTGGTGTGATCATCTCCACCGGCAGCATGAACTTTGGCGACATCGTGCGTGCTCAGGACGGTAATGCGGGCCTGTTCAACTGGTACTGGCTACCGCATTTCCCCATGGTGTTCCTGTTCTTTATCTCTTGCCTGGCGGAAACCAACCGCCCGCCGTTCGATCTGCCCGAAGCGGAATCCGAACTGGTTGCCGGCTATCAGGTGGAATACTCAGCGACACCCTTCCTGTTGTTCATGGCCGGTGAATATATCGCCATCTTCCTGATGTGTGCCCTGACTTCGCTGCTGTTCTTTGGCGGTTGGTTGTCGCCAATCCCCGGTCTGCCGGATGGTGTGCTGTGGATGGTTGGCAAGATGGCCTTCTTCTTCTTCCTCTTTGCGATGGTGAAAGCCATCACCCCGCGCTATCGCTACGACCAGCTGATGCGCCTTGGCTGGAAGGTCTTCTTGCCCTTCTCGCTGTTCTGGGTGGTCTTTGTTGCCTTTGCCGCCAAATTTGACTGGTTCTGGGGCATCTTTGCCCGCTGGACCGTGGGAGCCTAATCATGACAAACCAAGTCGATTACACCCGCGCCGCCAAATACTTCCTGCTGCAGGATTTCTGGGTCGGCTTCAAGCTGGGGATGAAATACTTCTTTGCCCCCAAGGCGACCATCAACTACCCCCATGAAAAGGGGCCGCTGAGCCCACGTTTCCGTGGCGAACACGCGTTGCGTCGCTATCCCAATGGCGAAGAGCGTTGCATTGCTTGTAAACTCTGCGAAGCGGTCTGCCCGGCGCAGGCGATCACCATCGATGCGGAACCCCGCGAAGACGGCTCACGCCGCACCACGCGCTATGACCTCGACATGACCAAATGCATCTATTGCGGCTTTTGTCAGGAAGCCTGCCCGGTGGATGCCATCGTTGAGGGCCCGAACTTCGAGTTCGCCACCGAGACCCGCGAAGAGCTGTTCTACGACAAAGACAAGCTCCTGGCGAATGGCGAACGTTGGGAAGCCGAGATTGCCCGCAACCTCGAACTGGATGCGCCTTACCGATGAGTGATGCAAAGAACCCATTCGAGGCCATGATGGCCCAGGCTCAGGCCCAGTATCAGGAGATGGCCAAAGCCATGAATCCCGATCTGGCATCGGGCCTGGACCCCATGACCATGAAAGGGTTCGAGGCCATGTGGCCGACCATGCCCAAAGAGGTCATGGAAATGATGTTTGGCAGGGCTATCAACAAGGATGGTCTAGATGCCAAGACCCGGCTTTTGCTGACATTGGCCGGGCTCACATGCCAGGGCGCGCAGGCAGATACTGCCGTGCGTCAAACCGTACGCCACGCCGTTGAGGCAGGCGCAAAGAAACAAGAGATCGTTGAAACGATCGGACAGATGTCGGTCTTTGCCGGCATTCCGGCCATGAACCGGGCGCTGGACTTGGCGCAGGAGGTCATGACCGACAAAAAGGACGATGAGACATGAGCGTTTTTGCCTTCTACCTCTTCGCCATCAGCGCTATCACCGGCGGGCTGTTCACTGTGATCAGCCGTCAACCGGTGCATTCGGTGCTGTGGCTGATCCTGGCCTTTATCTCTTCGGCCGGGTTGTTTGTGCTGCTGGGGGCGGAATTCGTCGCCATGCTGCTGGTCATCGTCTACGTAGGAGCCGTCGCGGTACTGTTCCTCTTTGTGGTGATGATGCTGGATGTGGATTTCGCTGCATTGAAGGCTGAGATGGCGCAGTATATGCCTCTGGCCCTGCTGATCGGCCTGGTCATCCTGATGCAGTTTGTGATGGCCTATGGCTCTTGGGAAAGCGCCCACGGCGCCGCCGCGCAACTGGCGCAGCCGATCCCAGAGGACAGACACAACACCGAGGCCCTCGGCCTTATCATCTATGATCAATATTTCCTTTTGTTCCAGCTGTCGGGTTTGATCCTGCTGGTCGCCATGATCGGCGCCATCACCCTGACCCTGCGCCATCGTAAAGATGTCAAACGCCAGGACGTGATGCTGCAAATGTCGCGCGACCCGGCCAAGGCCATGGAACTGAAAGATATCAAACCAGGGCAGGGGCTGTAAGCAATGATCGGCATTGAACATTATCTCACCGTCGCGGCGACCCTGTTCGTCATCGGCATCTTTGGGCTCTTCCTGAACCGCAAGAATGTGATCATCCTGCTGATGAGCATCGAATTGATGCTGCTCGCGGTGAATATCAACCTTGTGGCCTTCTCCAGCTTCCTTGGGGATCTGGTGGGGCAGGTCTTTACCCTGTTCGTGCTGACCGTGGCCGCCGCCGAGGCCGCTATTGGTCTCGCGATCCTGGTCTGCTTCTTCCGTAACCGCGGCACCATTGCCGTGGAAGACATCAATATGATGAAGGGCTAAAGCATCATGGAAACCATCCTCCTCTTTGCCCCTCTTGTGGGCGCGCTGATTTGCGGCTTTGGCCACAAATATATCGGCGAAAAAGCCGCCATGGTGACGGCGACGGGCCTGTTGTTCCTGTCGGCGCTGCTCTCTTGGATCGTCTTTATCAGCTTTGATGGCGTCACCCGCTCGATCGAGATCTTGACCTGGGTCCAGAGCGGCAGTCTGGATACCTCCTGGGGTATTCGTCTGGACCGTCTGACAGCCCTGATGCTGATCGTGGTGACCTCGGTCTCCAGCCTCGTGCACCTCTACAGCTTTGGCTACATGGATCACGATCCGCAGTGGAAAGACGGCGAAAGCTACAAGCCGCGCTTCTTTGCCTATCTGTCCTTCTTTACCTTCGCCATGCTGATGCTGGTGACCTCGGATAACCTGCTGCAGATGTTCTTTGGCTGGGAAGGTGTGGGCGTTGCCTCTTACCTGCTGATCGGTTTCTACTATCGCAAACCCACCGCCAATGCGGCGGCGATGAAGGCCTTTATCGTCAACCGGGTTGGGGATTTTGGCTTTGCGCTGGGGATCTTTGGTCTGTTCCTGATGACCGACAGCATCAACTTCTCTGAAATCTTTGCAGATATCCCAACCGAGATAGCGGGTCATACCATCACCTTCCTCTGGGCGGAATGGGACGCGGCCAACATGTTGGCGATGCTCTTGTTCATCGGGGCCATGGGTAAATCGGCGCAGCTGATCCTGCACACCTGGTTGCCCGATGCGATGGAAGGTCCGACGCCTGTGTCGGCGCTGATCCATGCGGCCACCATGGTGACGGCTGGTGTCTTCCTGGTCTGCCGCATGTCGCCGCTGATGGAATTTGCACCACAAGCGACCATGTTCATCACCGTGCTGGGGGCGACCACGGCCTTCTTTGCCGCCACTGTTGGTTTGGTTCAGACCGATATCAAACGCGTCATTGCCTACTCCACCTGTTCCCAGCTGGGCTATATGTTCGTCGCCGCTGGCGTTGGCATGTATTCCGCAGCCATGTTCCACCTGTTCACCCACGCTTTCTTTAAAGCGATGCTGTTCCTGGGGGCGGGTTCGGTTATCCATGCCATGCACCACGAGCAGGACATGATGAACTATGGTGGTCTGCGTAAAAAGATCCCCTATACCTATTGGGCGATGATGATCGGCACTCTGGCCATCACCGGTGTTGGCATCCCGCTGACACATATCGGTTTTGCCGGCTTCCTGTCCAAGGATGCCATCATCGAAAGCGCCTATGCAGGCGGGTCTAACTACGGCTTCTGGCTCTTGGTGATCGCAGCCTTCATGACCTCCTTCTACAGCTGGCGCCTGATGTTCCTCACCTTCTTTGGCAAGCCACGCGGTGACAAGCACACCCATGACCATGCCCATGAAAGCCCGATGACCATGCTGATCCCACTTGGGGTTCTGGCTCTGGGCGCGGTGTTCTCGGGTATGATCTGGTACAACAGCTTCTTTGGTCACACAGAGTATGTCGGCAAGTTCTATGGCATTCCTGTGGCTGCGGCTGACGCCCATGGTGCAACTGACGAGGGGCATGGCGATGAAGGTTATGACGAAAGTGATGATCACGCCGCCGAGGCAGAGCATCACTATGTCTTTGCAGGCCAACCGGGCGAAGGTGCGCTGTACTTTGCGCCGGACAACCATGTGCTGGACGATGCCCATGCGGCACCAAATTGGGTCAAGGTTTCGCCCTTTATTGCGATGTCCTTGGGTCTGGTACTTGCCATCTGGTTCTACATCGTGAACCCCAGCCTGCCGGGCCGTCTGGCCAGCAATTTCCAGCCGCTCTACCTGTTCCTCAAGAACAAGTGGTACTTTGACGAGCTCTACGACGCGATTTTTGTCAAACCGGCTCTGGCCCTTGGCCGCTTCTTCTGGAAGCGCGGCGACGGCAATGTCATTGACGGCTTCCTCAATGGCGTCGCCATGGGGATCGTGCCCTTCTTCACCAAACTTGCCGGTCGTGCGCAGTCCGGTTTCATCTTTACCTATGCCTTCTGGATGGTGCTGGGCATCGCAGCCCTGATCACCTGGATGTCGATCGGCGGAGGAGCCCACTGATGGACAACCTTCTCTCTATTGTCACTTTCATCCCTGCTGGGGCGGCCGCAGTCATGGCCCTGCTCATGCGTGGCGAGGACGAAGCGGCGCAACGCAATGCCAAATGGCTGGCCCTTCTGGCCACCTCGCTGACCTTCCTGGTGAGCCTTGGCATCTATACGCAGTTTGATCCCACCAATACCGGCTTCCAGTTCGTGGAAGAGCGCGACTGGATCTTTGGTCTGCAGTACAAAATGGGCGTGGATGGCATCTCGGTGCTCTTTGTGATGCTCACCACCTTTGTGATGCCATTGACCATTCTGGCCAGCTGGAATGTCTCGACCCGGGTCAAGGAATACATGATTGCCTTCCTGCTGCTGGAGACCTTGATGCTGGGCGTCTTTATGGCGCTGGATCTGGTCCTGTTCTATGTCTTCTTCGAAGCAGGGCTGATCCCGATGTTCCTGATCATCGGGATCTGGGGCGGCAAGGATCGCATCTATGCCTCCTTCAAGTTCTTTCTCTACACCTTCCTTGGTTCGGTACTGATGCTGGTGGCCATGGTGGCCATGTATGCGGATGCGGGCACCACCGACATTGAAACCCTGCTGACCCACAGCTTCTCAGCGGCCAGCTTTGATGTGCTGGGCATTCACGTGGTTGGCGGTATGCAGACCCTTATGTTCCTGGCCTTCTTTGCTTCCTTTGCTGTGAAGATGCCGATGTGGCCGGTGCACACCTGGCTGCCCGATGCCCACGTACAGGCGCCGACTGCTGGCTCTGTGGTGCTGGCGGCGATCCTGCTGAAAATGGGTGGCTATGGCTTCTTGCGGTTCTCGCTGGCGATGTTCCCGGTTGGGGCGGATCTGATGACGGATCTAATCCTGTGGATGTCCGCAATTGCGGTGGTCTATACCTCGCTGGTGGCGATGGTGCAGGAAGACATGAAAAAGCTCATTGCCTATTCTTCGGTTGCGCATATGGGTTTTGTCACCATGGGGATTTTTGCAGCCAACCAGCAGGGCATCGACGGCGCGATCTTCCAGATGCTGAGCCACGGTTTCATCTCGGCTGCGTTGTTCCTCTGTGTGGGCGTGATCTATGACCGGATGCACACCCGTGACATCAACGCCTATGGCGGGCTGGTCATTCGCATGCCTGCCTATGCGCTGGTCTTTATGTTCTTCACCATGGGCAATGTCGGTCTGCCGGGCACTTCTGGCTTTGTTGGTGAATTCCTCACCCTGATGGGCGCTTTCCAGAAAAACACCTGGGTAGCAGCCGTTGCGGCCTCCGGCGTGATCTTCTCGGCCTGCTACGCATTGTGGCTTTACCGCCGGGTGGTCTTTGGCGATCTGATCAAAGGCAGCCTGAAGACGATCCAGGACATGGATAACCGCGAGCGCTTCATCTTTGCGCCGCTGGTGGTGATGACCATCCTTTTGGGCGTCTATCCTTCGCTGGTCACCGATATCATCAGTCCCTCGACTGAAGCGCTGATCACAAACTTTAACCAGTCTCTGGCTGCTGCGGATACCTCCGCTGCCGTCCAGACTGCGTCGCACTAAGGGAGCATGGGCAGATGATCCAAGCTGATCTCTCCGTAATCCTGCCAGAGATTATCCTGGCACTTTACGCAATGGCGGCGCTATTGGGCGCGGTCTACACCGGCAAGGACAAACTGGCCTCGACGTTGGTCTGGTCCACATCGGGGCTGATGGTGGCGCTGGCTGTGTGGATTGGCACCAGTGGTAGCGGCGCAAACACCGCCTTTGGCGGGATGTTCGTCGATGATGGGTTTGCCCGCTTTGCCAAGGTGGTGATCCTGCTGGCCGCAGCCGCGGTTTTGGTCATGGGGCAGGAATACATGTCGCGCCGGGACATGCTGCGCTTTGAATACCCGATCCTCGTGGCGCTAAGCGCGGTTGGCATGATGATGATGGTTTCGGCCGGTGATCTGATGTCGCTTTACATGGGGCTGGAGCTGCAATCTCTGGCGCTCTATGTGGTCGCCTCGATGCGGCGCGACAGCATTAAATCCACTGAGGCAGGTCTCAAGTATTTTGTGCTGGGCGCGCTGTCTTCTGGTTTGCTGCTCTATGGGGCCTCGCTGGTTTACGGCTTTGCCGGAACAACCAAATTCTCTGGCATCATCGAAGTTGCTCAGCATGGCGAAGTCTCCGTTGGTCTGCTCTTTGGTCTGGTGCTGCTGATTTCCGGCCTGGGCTTCAAGGTCTCTGCGGTGCCCTTCCACATGTGGACGCCAGATGTCTATGAAGGTGCGCCGACACCGGTAACAGCCTTCTTTGCTTCCGCGCCAAAGGTTGCGGCCATGGGCCTGTTTGCCCGTGTCATGCATGACGCCTTTGGCCATGCGGTTTCTGATTGGAGCCAGGTTGTTGCGGTGCTTTCGGTCTTGTCGATGTTTGTTGGCGCCGTAGCTGCGATTGGCCAGCGCGATATCAAACGGCTGATGGCCTATTCCTCAATTGCCCATATGGGCTATGCCCTGATGGGGCTGGCGGCCGGTACCGTGCTGGGCGTTGAGGCCATGTTGGTTTATATGGCCATCTATGTCTCGATGAATATCGGTACCTTTGCCTTTATCCTGATGCTGCAAAAAGACGGGAAACCAGTCACTGATATTCAGGCGCTGAACCAATATGCCCGCCGTGAACCCGGCAAGGCACTGGCGGTTCTGATCCTGATGTTCTCGCTGGCGGGTGTTCCGCCCATGCTGGGCTTCTTTGGCAAGCTCTATGTCCTGCGGGCGGCCTATGAGGCTGGCCTCGCCTGGCTGGCGGTTGCCGGTGTAGTCGCATCGGTCATTGGTGCCTTCTACTATTTGCGCATCGTCTACTTCATGTATTTTGGCGAAGAGGGCGAAGATCTGGATCGGTCCAGCTCCCCCGTGCTCTGGGCCTTCCTCATGGGCTCGGCTGCGGTGATGGTTTTGGGTATTATCAACATGTTTGGTGTCGACGGCGTAGCGGCTGCTGCGGCTGCGGCTCTGGTCCACTGACCGGATTTACATCTCTGACAAAAGGCCTGGTCCGCTGGACCGGGCCTTTTGGCTTTAAAGGAGTGGCACGATGATGGATTGGCCCGAAGGCTACGGCAAACGTATTCTGGAAGAGGTGGACAGCACCCTGGATGAGGCGGCGCGCATCGCCAGCGATCTTTCTGGTCCCGAATGGATTCTGGCCAAGCGCCAGACAAAGGGGCGCGGTCGCCGTGGACGGGATTGGAAAGAACCCAAAGGGAACTTTGCCGCAACCCTGGTTATGCGCCCCACAGAGCCACCGCAGGTGGTTGCTTTGCGCAGCTTTCTAGCGGCGCTTGCGCTTTATGATGCCTGTGAGGCCCTCACCGGGCGCACCAGCGGGCTTGCGCTGAAATGGCCCAATGATGTGCTGCTAAATGGTGGCAAGCTTGCTGGCATCCTGCTGGAAAGCGCCGGTGGCGGTCAGGGGGTGACACATCTGGCGATTGGTATTGGTGTCAATCTGGTGGAAACTCCGATGAAGGAATGGCTGGAGCCTGGCGCTGTCTGGCCGGTGTCGCTCCTGTCAGAAACCGGTGTGCAGGTCACGCCTGAGGACTTTCTAACCGGGCTGGCGGCGGCCTATGCCCGCTATGAGCTGCAGTTCACCACCTATGGGTTTGAGCCCATCCGGACGGCCTGGCTTGCCCGCGCGGCCAAGCTGGGAGAGGTAATTACCGCACGTACTGGCAGTTCCGAGACCACGGGCACCTTTGAGACAGTAGACGCGGAGGGCAACCTTGTCCTAAACAGCGCCAAAGGCCGGGTGACGATCCCCGCCGCTGACATCTTTTTCTGACCGTAAGGGCATCCCATGCTTCTGGCTGTTGATTGTGGCAATACCAATACCGTCTTCTCGATCTGGGATGGCGAGCAATTTGTTGGCACCTGGCGCACGGCGACAGATTGGCGCCGCACGGCTGATCAGTATTTTGTCTGGCTCAACACCCTGATCCAGGCACAGGGCATTGAGGCGGATATCACCGATGTGATCATCTCCTCCACGGTGCCTCGCGTGGTATTCAACCTTCGGGTTCTGGCGGATCGCTACTATAACACCCGTCCTTTTGTGGTGGGCAAACCCGATTGTCTGCTGCCCGTAGATGTCCGGGTGGACGAAGGCACCGCCGTGGGGCCTGACCGGTTGGTCAATACGGTCGCCGGGTTCGATCACTATGGTGGCAATCTGGTCATGGTCGATTTTGGCACCGCCACCACCTTTGATGTGGTGGCCGAGGATGGCGCCTATGTGGGGGGCGTTATTGCGCCTGGGGTGAACCTCAGCCTTGAGGCCCTGCACCAGGCGGCTGCGGCGCTGCCGCATGTGGATATTTCCAAGCCTGAGCATGTCATAGGCACCAATACGGTGGCCTGCATGCAATCGGGTGTGTTTTGGGGCTACGTCGGGCTGGTGCGCGAGATCTGCGCCCAGATCAAAGCCGAACGTGGCGTTCCAATGAAGATCATTTCAACAGGCGGGCTGGCGCCTCTTTTCCAGCAAGCTGCTGATCTGTTTGACGCATATGAGGATGATCTCACGATGCATGGTCTCCAGATCATTCACAAATATAATAAGGATAACGGTACTCCTGTATGAGCACTGATGAACGACTGATCTATCTGCCCCTCGGCGGGGCAGGAGAAATTGGCATGAATGCCTATGTCTATGGCTATGGCAAACCCGGCAAAGAACGGCTGATCCTGGTGGATCTGGGCGTGGCTTTCCCGGATATGGACAGCACCCCAGGTGTGGATCTGATCATGCCCGATATCACCTGGCTGCGCGAGCGCGTGGACCAGCTCGAGGCGATCTTTATCACCCATGGTCACGAGGACCATATCGGGGCGGTATCGCATCTCTATAGCCAGCTGAATGTGCCGGTCTATGCGCGGGCCTTCACGGCAAACTTGGCGCGGCGCAAGATGGAAGAGCGCGGTCATGATCCGCTGGTGGTGAAAACTGTTGGGGCCTGGCCCGAAGTGACCAAGCTGGGTCCCTTTAGCGTCGGCTTTGCCCCGATGGCCCATTCCATCCCCGAAAGCGCGGGTCTGGTGATCGACAGCCCGGGTGGCCGTGTGGTGCACACAGGTGACTTTAAGCTCGATCGCACACCGCTGGTGGGCGAGGCTTTTGATCCCGAGATGTGGGCCGAGATTGCCAAGCCAGGCATCAAGGCGCTGATCTGCGATTCCACCAATGTGTTTTCAAAGAACCCAGGGCGGTCCGAATCTGAACTGCCGGGTGAAATTCAACGCTTGATCAGCGAAGCCGCTGGCATGGTGGCCGCAACCACCTTTGCCTCCAACGTGGCGCGGGTAAAGACCCTGGCTGATGCCGGCACCCGGGCAGGGCGCTCGGTTGTGCTGTTGGGGCGAGCTATGCTGCGCATGGTCGAAGCCGCCAAGGAAACCGGCGTGCTGAAGGATTTCCCAACGGTCTACTCGCCCGAGGAAGCCAAGGACATTCCCCGCAACAATGTCATGCTGATCACCACCGGCAGCCAGGGCGAACGCCGCGCGGCCTCCGCCCAGATGGCACGTGGCAAGTATCGTGGCCTGGAGTTGAAAGAGGGCGATCTCTTCCTGTTCTCTTCCAAGACCATTCCCGGCAATGAGCGCGGCGTGATCCGCATCATCAACCAGTTCTCCGAAAAGGGTGTGGATGTGGTGGACGACAGTTCTGGTCTCTACCATGTGTCAGGTCATGCCAATGGCCCTGATCTGGAAGCGCTGCACGCCCTGTTGAAACCGGAGATGCTGGTGCCCATGCACGGTGAACATCGCCACCTTCGTCAGCACGCCCGCTTGGGCGAGGCTAAGGGGATTCCAAGTATCGTTGCCGTGAATGGCATGATGCTGGACCTTACAGGCGCGCGTCCTTCGGTTCTGGAATACATCGACACCGGCCGGACCTATCTGGATGGTTCGATCAAGATTGGCGCCATGGACGGTGTCATCCGCGATCGGATCCGGATGGCGCTGAACGGCCATCTGGTTGTTACGCTGATCATGGACGAAGAAGACGAGCCCCTGGGCGAACCATGGTGTGACATCAAAGGTCTTACAGACAATGGGTCCTCTAACGCAGCCTTGACCGAAGTGCTGGAAGAGGATCTGAACCAGTTCCTGATGCGCGCTGGTGCCAAGACGCTGAAAGATGATGACAAGCTGGAAGGCGAGCTGCGCCGGATCGCCCGTCAATCCTGCCAGAATGAGATTGGCAAGAAGCCGGAAGTCACTGTGGTGATCAGCCGGATGCGCTAAGCTTTCTAAACGATGATGAAAAAACGCCTCGGCAGGAACTGCCGAGGCGTTTTTCGTGAGTGGTGACAAAAAACGTCACTGGGCAATTATTAGCTGTGCCTAAGGCCTGTCAGGCAGCGCGCGGGTGCAGCAGGAGGCTCGAAAGCTTTCGGAATAGAAAGCTAAGGCCACGGCCAAGAGAACGAAGGGCATCTGCCATTGCCTGAGCGCGCATTTCATGGGCGCGTGCCTCAATGTTTTGGATTTCTGCGGCGGTTAGGATTACTGGTTGATACTCGGTCATGATGCTCTCGGTTTCTGGCATTGTTCAGATGACGCCCATGTAGTGAGGTTTCCGGCCAATTGCATCGCTCAATGCGACATTGCCGTCATGCCGTTCGTGCAAGGCTTGGTGCAATGAAAAACGGCCGCCTCGGTAGAGACGACCGTTCCAAATCTTTCAGCTTGCAGGGGCTGATTAGCCCGCGCGCCGCTCATCAAAGGACAGGGCGATAAAGCTGGGCATGTGATCGCCCATACCAACCACAGTGCGGTCATCACGGCGTCCGCCCTGCTTGCCACCACGTCCACGGCTGTTCTTGGCTCCCGAGGGGGATTGTGCTTCAACCTCGTCCGACTTCTTGTTCGAAGCTCGACCGGAACGCGCGCGCCCTTCGGATTTGGCGCCCTCAGCCTTGCGTGGCTCGGATTTTCGCTTGTCCGTTTGCTGATCTGCGCTCTTACTGGCCTCGGCCACGACGGCGTCAGCCGCGGTCTCTTCGGCTACGGCGGCCTCTGGGGCTGCGGTCTCTGCAGAGACCTTGCCCCGCGTAGATTTTCCACGTGCGCCCGGGTCGGATTTTGCAGCCTTGTCAACGGGCTTCTTGGCGCTGCTGCGCTTGGCTGGCTCTGCCTTTTTAACCGGGTTCTCTAACCGGTCGATTTCCTTTTGCAAAAGCGACTCGACTGCTGCCAACGCCTTTTCATCCCGGCTCGAGCAAATGGTGATCGCTTTGCCTTCACGGCCGGCCCGGCCAGTGCGGCCAATCCGGTGCACATAGTCCTCGGGGTGGCCGGGGACGTCAAAGTTGAACACATGGCTGACGCTGGGCACGTCAAGCCCGCGGGCAGCCACATCAGAGGCCACCAGAATGCGCAGATTGCCCTCACGGAAGCCTTCGAGGGTCTTGGTCCGCTGGCTCTGGTCCAGATCGCCATGGATGGGGGCCGCGTCGTAGCCGTATTTCTTCAGCGACTTGGCAACAATATCCACATCCGATTTGCGGTTGCAGAAGATAATGCCATTGGTCAGCTTGTCGCCTTCGCCGTCAATCAGCCCACGCAGGACGGTGCGCTTTTCGCTGGCTTCACGATCTTTGCGCGAAGCTTTGAACTGAACGACTTTCTGCTCGATTGTCTCCGAAGCGCTGGCCTGACGGGCCACTTCGATTCGCTCCGGGGCAGAGAGGAAAGTATTGGTGATGCGTTCGATCTCAGGTGCCATGGTGGCTGAGAAGAACAGTGTCTGGCGGGTGAAAGGCGTCAGCGAGAAGATGCGCTCGATATCCGGGATAAAGCCCATGTCGAGCATCCGGTCGGCCTCATCCACCACCATGATCTGCACACCGGTGAGCAGCAGCTTGCCGCGCTCGAAATGATCCAGCAGCCGGCCTGGCGTGGCAATCAGAACATCGACGCCCTTGTCGATCAGTTGATCCTGTTCCTTAAAGCTGACGCCGCCAATAAGAAGGGCTTTGGTTAGCTTCAAGTGCTTGGTATAAGTGTCAAAATTTTCGGCGACCTGGGCTGCCAATTCGCGTGTGGGGCACAGAACCAGGCTGCGTGGCATCCGGGCGCGGGCGCGCCCACGGGCCAAAAGAGTGATCATTGGCAGGGTGAAAGAGGCAGTTTTGCCGGTGCCGGTCTGGGCGATACCCAGAACATCACGTCCTTCAAGAGCGGGAGGAATCGCGCCTGCCTGGATCGGCGTGGGGGATTCGTATCCGGCCTCCTGAATAGCTTTGAGGACCTTGGGGTTCAGGTTCAGATCGGTAAATTTTGTCATTTGCGTCCGTTTTTGCGGACACTGACTTGGCCCGCGCGTGTTTTGACAAAGCTGGGTCCGCAGAGGTTTGCGGTGTGACAGCGTCCAGCTTTTTGCGGGACATAGCAAAATCTGCCCTAGCGGTCAATTAATGGCTGGGTTTAAGTGCTTGCGGAGCCGACAAGAAGCCCACCCGGCGAGGGTGAATTCCTGAGGAATGGAGCTACTTTGATCTTTGGTGCGGCGCAAACAAATTGAGCGCCTGATGTCAATCTGACGGTGCATGACCCTGGCCAAAGTTTGGAAAATGGCGGCGACGACGGGCGTCCAGATCCAGATCACGGATCTGCAACAGACCTTCCGCTGTCAGGCGGCTGCGCAGTTCGGGGCTATCATGGCTAACTTCTTCAAAGAAGGCGCGCAGCCCTTCGATGCCCTGCCTGGTTTCAATTCCCCGAAGCAATTCATGCAAGGTAACGCCGCCTTTTTCACGTGGCCGAGCAGGTTTTAACTCCCCCCGGTAAGATCCGCGTTCCAGCCGGAAACGATAGTGATGTTGCCATTGCTCCCAGTTCGTTGCGTGAAGGTGGCAAAGGTCGACTTCTGGCAGCTCCTGCCCGTGGCGCATTTGTTGCTGGTTCTGAAAAGCATTGTGGATGCGCAGGCTGACGTTCGGAAGACCTGTGCGAATGAAAAACTTGCCCTCTATGTGGCTGAGGAACCCACCTTTCAGGTGTTCACCAAACTGGGGGTACAGCCGGGCGACAATGGCGCCTCGTTCCGGACTGGCAGGGATATGGCCCTTGAACGCTTTTTTCTCATCGCGCCGAGCGTGGTCTTGCGAGAGCATTTCGATAGGGCGGGTCCGGGCCCAGGTGCTGGTTTTGGGCAGGGCAGCCAAGATGTCACTGATTGGGGTCTTGGCCCATAGGAATTCATCCACGTCTATATGGGCCAGCCAGTCCAGATCGTCTGACTGGCGCCGGTAGGCGCGGGTGGCATTAAGGCTTTGGCGCACCTGGTGCTTTTCAGGCCTTCCGGTTTTTTTGCGCCGCCGTTGCCAGGAGGCGTCATCGCAATCAAAAACGCGGATTTTGGGATGCGCCTTTAGCAGGGGGCGGGCCTCGGGGCAGGGGGCATCTAGATAGATGAACAGGCGGTGGGCACCGGCTTCCAGATGATAGGCGGCAAAGTTCAGTATGGCCTCTGCCGGGGCTTTGATCGTGCTAACAATCCCCCATTTTGCCTCTTGTCTTGACTCTGCCACCGGATGCCTCGCCTCTTGCCAATACCACTGGCGAACAATGCAATGGGATCAGCAAATTAGTCCAGAGCGGCCGGGCAATTCGAAGGTTCCAAATGGAAAAGGGGCGCGCCCTGTGTCGGCACGCCCCTCGTTTGTCATCAGGCCAAGGGCTGGCGCTATACCATCATCTCTTTGGTCGCAGTCAGTTTGACATCCGGGTAGTCCCGTTCCACCCGATCAATGTCCCACTGCAACCGCGTGAGATAAACAATATCGCCGTCATGGTCATAGGAGATATGTTGTTTGTTGCTCTCTACAAACTTCTCCACCGCCCTTTTGTCGCCACTGACCCAGCGGGCTGAGGTGAACTGCGAGCTGTCAAACCGCACAGGCAGGCCATATTCCAGCTCGATCCGGCTGGCGAGCACCTCGAACTGCAGCGCCCCGACAACGCCCACGATAAAGCCGGAGCCAATTGAGGGTTTAAAGACCTTGGCAGCGCCTTCCTCGGCAAACTGCATCAGCGCTTTTTCCAGGTGCTTGGCCTTCATTGGGTCGCCTGCGCGCACGCCCTGCAGCAGTTCCGGCGCAAAGGAGGGAATGCCCGAGACCCGCAGGGCTTCGCCTTCAGTCAGGGTGTCTCCGATACGCAGCTGGCCATGGTTTGGAATGCCGATGATATCGCCGGCCCAGGCTTCTTCGGCCAATTCACGATCCGAGGCTAGGAACAGCACCGGGTTGGAAATCGCCATTGGCTTTTTGGTGCGCACATGGGTCAATTTCATGCCACGTTTGAAGTGGCCGCTTGCCATGCGCACAAAGGCCACCCGGTCGCGGTGCTTGGGGTCCATATTGGCCTGCACCTTGAAAACAAATCCGGCGACTTTCTTTTCTTCTGGAGCAATCTCGCGCGGCTGTGCCTTTTGCACCTGCGGTTCGGGGCCATAGGCGCCGATGCCGTCCATCAGTTCTTTGACACCAAAGGAATTGATTGCTGAGCCAAACCAAATCGGGGTCATGTGACCTTCGAGGACGGCCTGCGGGTCCAGCGCGGGCAGGAGCTCGCGGGCCATCTCGACCTCTTCAAGCAGCTTGTCCAGCAGATGCGCGGGCACATGTTCTGCAAGTTTGGGATCGTCCAGACCTTCGATGGCGATGCTTTCGGCCACCTTGTTCCGGTCGGCGCGGTCCATCAGCTCCAGTCGGTCGCGCAGCATGTCGTAGCAGCCGATAAAATCGCGCCCCACGCCGATAGGCCAGGCCGCTGGTGTCACGTCGATCGCCAGGTTCTCCTGGATCTCGTCAATGATCTCAAAGGTGTCGCGGCTTTCGCGGTCCATTTTGTTACAGAAGGTGAGGATCGGCAGATCGCGCAAGCGGCAGACCTCAAACAGCTTTTGGGTTTGACTCTCAACACCCTTGGCCCCGTCAATCACCATGACGGCGGCATCCACGGCCGTGAGGGTGCGATAGGTATCTTCGGAAAAATCCGAGTGACCGGGCGTATCCACCAGATTGAAACGATAGCCTTCAAAGTCAAAGGACATGGCCGAGGCGGAAACCGAAATGCCGCGGTCCTTTTCCATCTGCATGAAATCCGAACGCGTCCGTCGCGCTTCGCCCTTGGCGCGCACCTGGCCAGCCATCTGAATCGCACCGCCATAGAGCAGGAACTTTTCAGTCAGCGTGGTCTTGCCCGCATCCGGGTGCGAGATGATCGCAAAGGTGCGGCGCCGCGCGATTTCGGGCGGCAGGTCAGGGCGGTTTACAGCGGTATCCAACATGGCTCTGCCTCTAGCCAGAAACCACAGGCGAGGCAAGGAAAACAGAGGGGACGGGGCGGTATCTCGGGATCTGGCTTTGGAACAAAAGGGCGAGGGTCCCGGACGGGCTGCGGTTACTTCTCGCGAGATTGCGGAGGCAAAATCAAAAGCCCCCAGGATGCTGGGCGCTTTTGTCTTCTGTCGCGTCCTGGTCATGGGTCCAGCAATATTCAAGAATCTGATCGGGTTTCATGGGTTTGGAAAACAGATAGCCCTGGACACAGTCGACCCCCAGTTTTTCGGCCGCAACCAGGCCGCTGTTGGTCTCGATACCTTCGATCACGGTGCTCAGCCCCTTGGCCTTACAGATCCGGATAATCCCGGAAACGATATCCCGGTTCTGCGGGCTTTCTGCGACATGCCGACCCAGCGACATGTCGATCTTTAGCTCATCCAGCCCCAAGCTTAGCAGGTGCTTTACGCTGGTGAAGCCCTCGCCAAAATCATCCAGCGAAATCTGAACGCCCTTTTTGCGCAGTCTTTCGATCGTTTCGTTGATGGTGGTTGAATCCTTGATCAAGGTCGTTTCGGTGATTTCGATGATCAGCCGCTGCGGTGGCAGTTGGGTGACCATCAGCACATCCAAAACCTCTTCGAAAAAATCCTTTCGCAGAAAATGCAGCACCGAGATATTGACGGACACAGACATATAGTCAGGCCAGTCCATCGCTGCCGCGCAGGCCTCGCGCAGAACAAAACTGTCCAGCCCGATGATTTGCCCTGTTTCTTCGGCAACGGGGATGAAACTTGATGGCGGAATTGGCCCCAGATCCGGGTGATCCCAGCGGATCAGGGCTTCGCAGCCCTTGAGGCGTCGTGATTGGGAAAAATGCACCGGTTGCAGCTCAATGTGGAATTCTCTGCGGAACAAACCTTGTTCAATGCTCTTGCGCAGCCGCAACGACTCGTTGGTCTCCCGCATCATCTCTTCATCATAGACCCGGTAGACTTTTCGTGGGTCGGATTTGGCCTTATAGAGGGCCATATCCGCGCGCATGATGGCCTCGCTTGATTGATGGTCTTTGGCCTCCACAACCGAAAGGCCCAGACTGATTTCGATTTGGACAGCCTTGTTTTGGATAGAAACGGGTTCTTCGAGTTCGCGGATCAGATCGTCAGCTGCGACTTTGGCGTCTTCCAAAGAAAAGCGTCCCGGGAAAAAGGCCAAAAATTCATCTCCGCCCAACCGGTAGAGCTCGGTGCCTGTGGGCATGGTGTTGCGGAGGGTATGGCTGAAATAGCAAAGGACAGAGTCGCCAAATTCGTGGCCATAGGAATCATTCAGGGCTTTGAATTTATTTAGGTCCATCAAAATGATGGGTTGACCTACCCCCTGTGCACGGGCAGCTCGAATATCCGAAAGCATCTTGAGCCGATTGCCAAGGCCGGTCAGCGCATCATGATGGGCCAGCCGCCATTGCTCCCGTTCCGAGTTCCTAAGGTCTGCAATGGTGGAGTGGAGGCGGTTTTGAAATAGGCCGATGAACCAGAAGGTCGCGCCAAGAACCGCTGGGGCCAGCAGGATAATGAAGTGCAAGGGGTTGGATTTCACCAGCTCTGGGTACGAACTCGATGCCGTTGCCAGGACATAGGTGTCGAACAGAAAGGCTCCGATGGGGAAGAGCAAACCAAACAGCGCGCCAGCAAGCAGCCAGAGAATAGGCAGCTGTTTTGATTTAACTGAATGTGGCAAAACAATTCCCCCTAATCGACCCGCGGAAAACAGATCGACAGACCTGCGTCTAGCTTGAACAGACTTTGTTAAAGCACAGAACCAATTAAGGAATATTGAAAGTAGGTTCGGTTTCGCTCTGCTGAACCCAGCTCTGCCCCCCGTTGCTGCGCGGGCGCTGCGGACAGGGTCGGGTGCAATGGTGGAGCGAAATTCAGCTCAAGGTGGAAGTCGACAAATTAGCGCAAAGAAGCGCGTTTGAGCAGACTTACGGCATCAGGACGGTCAAGCAATGCTTTATTCAGGTCAACCCCATGCGCATCGCGGCGGTGCTGCTCGCCCAGGTTTGGTGACATGCGGTCCAGGATCTCATGCGGCAAGGCCGACTGGGTCACCGGATCCAGAAAGAGGCTCTCAGCGGCAATGCCCTCGGCATAGACGATGTGATGGCGGTCAAACAATAGCTGGAAGTAGTCTACAAAGCCGCCGTCCAAGACCTGAACGCTGTCCCCATTCACCAGATCGCGGGCCCGGACCAAAAGCTCGGGGCAGCCGGTGCCAAATTCGTCACGGCGTTGATAGACCAAAAGCCGATGATCTGGGCTGACCAGCAGGTCAGCGGCATTGTTCAACACACCGGCACGGATCAGGACCGGGGCCATGCGGCCCACCGCACGAGCGGTGCTCTGGCCGATCCAGCGCAGCTCTTGCACCCCTTCATCCCGGGTCAGGATGCGGTCACCGGGTTTCAGATCCTCAATCGGTTTCTGAGCGCCTGTGGCCATGGTGATGCGAGTGCCGCGGGTAAAGGAAACACAGGCCAACTGGGCCAGCTTGCGTCGTGCGCTGTCCTGTTCGGCGCGCACCAAGGTATAGGGCTGTGCGACCTCCATGGGCATCATCGGCACCAGGTAGATGGCCGCAATCAGGCCTTCGGGATCGACTTCAACCATCACCAGGGCTTCGACATTATCGCCAGATTGCGGCATCAGCGTCACAGCACTGTCCAGATGCAGCTGCGCTCCAACCGTGCCCAGCTCGGTATCCTGTGCCACATAGAATTGGCCATCGGTGCCGCTGATAAGGCCGAGCCGCTTGGCCGTGGCAGTTGGGGCGAGCTGGTAGATATCGTCCAGGACCAGCTCGTCCAGCACGCTCAAGCCATCTCCCATATTGGCCCCGATCTCCACCTGAAACTGCTCGGCGGGATAGGCAGGGATCGATTGAATGGCACGGTCGTTCATGGACACTGGAGCCCCCGATGGCTGGTTCGTTGGTTTAGAGGGTCGGCACACATTTTGAATGATGTTGACCTGTAGAAAGGGCGTACCAGTGAATTATGGCACGATACCGACATTTGCGGGCAGAATTCCTGACAAGTTGCCTTTTTTGTTAACTGTGTCTCACAAGGCATTATCTTAATTTAATAACCTGTTGGCTCATTAAGGCGTAGCCCCCGCGGGTGCGCCGTTTCGGGCTGGCCATCGCTCTAATCCCGGTGCAGTCTGAGCGCAAATCACAGGATTGACCCAGGGAGTGAAGAGAATGGATCTAGGGATCGCAGGAAAACGAGCATTGGTCTGTGCCAGCAGCAAGGGGCTGGGACTGGGCTGTGCCGAAGCGCTGGCAGAGGCAGGTGTGAACTTGGTGATGAACGCGCGCGGGGAAGAGGCTCTGTTGCAAGCGGCACAATCCATCCGCGAGGCCCATGGCGTTGAAGTCGAAACTGTGGTGGCTGATGTGACCACAAGTGAGGGGCAGGAAAAGCTGTTGGCGACTGCCGGGGATATCGACATCCTGGTCAATAACGCCGGTGGTCCGCCTCCGGGGTTGTGGTCGGATTGGGACCGCGAAGATTTCATCAAGGCCCTGGACGCCAATATGTTGGCCCCCATTGCGCTGATGAAAGCGTTGCTGCCCGGCATGATGGATCGCGGCTGGGGCCGGGTTGTCAATATCACCTCGCAGTCGGTCAAGGCGCCAATTGCAGTGCTGGGACTGTCCAATTCCGCACGGGCCGGTCTGACCGGCTATGTGGCTGGGACTTCTCGTCAGGTTGCTGGCCATGGAGTCAGTATTAACAACCTGTTACCGGGCATTCATGCCACGGATCGGGCAGTTTCCCTGGATAGTGGGGTCAGCGCGCAGCAGGGTATCAGCATGGAAGAGGCCAAAGCACAGCGCGCGGCCACTATTCCGGCTGGGCGCTATGGTACAAGGGCCGAGTTTGGCGCCACCTGTGCCTTCCTTTGCTCGCAGCATGCTGGTTTTATTGTTGGACAAAACATCCTTTTGGATGGCGGATCTACCAACGCAACCCTATAATTTTTATCTCAAGCGAACATTTTTGGAGTTTTTATGGCTTCTGGTTTCTCTCTCAAAGACCAATTGTTCAATCTTGAAAAGACCCGCTATCTGGCGGGTCTTTTTGACCGGGCCGTGCCTGCCTTTGAGGCGCAGCGCTTTGAAGCCGAGGTCATGGCGGGGTTGCTGCCACTGGAGCTAAAGGCACGCATCGCCTGGATCGCCGAGGTGCTGGGGCAGCACCTGCCCGGGCCGCTGCCAGAGGTGGCTCCGCTGATCCTAAAGGCCCTGCCTGCACCGCTGGACCCCAGCAAGACGGACGATGATTTTGGTGATTTTATCTTTGCTCCGATAGGTGAGCTCATTGTGACGAGGGGATTGGAGAGCGACCCGGAACTGGCTCTGGATCTGCTGGCCGAAGTGACGCAGCGATTCTCAATGGAATGGGCCATCCGTCCCTTTCTGAACGCGCATCCCGATCTCACCCTGGCGCGTATGCAGGACTGGGCGGTTCATTCCAGTTATCATGTGCGCCGCCTCGTGAGTGAAGGCACCCGTCCGCGCCTGCCTTGGGGAGAAGGCGTGTCGTTAGAGCTCAGCACCCCGCTGCCTCTGCTAGAGCAGCTGCATGGCGACCCGACCCGCTATGTGACACGGTCGGTGGCCAATCATCTGAATGACATCACCAAGAAAGACCCTGATCTGGTTTTGCACCTGTTGGAAGCCTGGCGTGCACAGGGGCGGCAGCAGCCCAGGGAGCTTGCGTGGATGACCAGCCATGCCTGCCGTGGTCTGGTGAAGTCGGGCCATCCAGGCGCCCTGCGTCTTCTGGGCTATGATCCGGATGCAGAAGTCGCTGTCAGCCTCACTCTACTTACAAAGAATGTAGAAATTGACCAATGGCTCGCCTTTGAGGTGGCGCTCTCGGCGCCAGGCGAGCTTCCTGTCATTGTTGACTACAGGCTGACTTTCCCGCGGGCTACGGGGGGAACCTCAAAGAAAGTGTTCAAACTCAAACAGACCCGGCTGAAAGGCGGAACTATGACGCTGGCAAAACGGCACCGGCTCAAGGGCGATGCGACCACCTTTAAGCTGCATCCCGGCAGCCATCTGGTTGAGGTTTTGGTGAATGGGCGCGTCGCGGCGTCGGGCAGTTTTGATTTGACGCCCTAATACGCGCCGTCTTGTCACAGCTTTGTCAGCGTAAGCCATGTAGGCTTGTCCATACAGACCGGGCAGGGTAGCCCGGTTCTCGGGTTCTGCGTTGCGGCCAGAGCCGATTTCATCAAGCTACCACTTAGGAGAAGCGCAGCCATGTCCCATGAATCCGTCCAAAACTACTATGGAGAAGTGCTTCAGGGCAGCGACGACCTGCAGACCAATGCCTGCTGTACGCCCGATGATATCCCCGATCACGTCAAGGCGGTGCTGTCGCAGATCCACGACGAGGTGCTGATGCGCTACTACGGCTGCGGCTTGATAGCTCCGGAGGCGCTGGAGGGGGCGCGTATTCTGGATCTGGGCTGTGGTGCGGGGCGTGATGTCTACGCGCTGTCCCAGATGGTCGGGCCAAAGGGGCGGGTCGTGGGCGTCGATATGACACCTGCGCAGCTGGAGGTGGCCCGTCGCCATCAGGAGTTCCATGCGCAGGCCTTTGGCCATGAAACCTCAAACGTCGAATTTCATCACGGTTTCATCGAAAAGCTGGACGAATTGGATCTGGAGCCTGGTTCCTTTGATATCATCGTCTCCAACTGCGTCATCAATCTGGCCACTGACAAGGCAGCCGTGCTGCGAGGCGCATATGATTTGCTGAAAGAGGGCGGCGAGATGTATTTCTCGGATGTCTATGGCGACCGCCGGGTGCCCGAAGCCATGGCCAAGGACGAGGTGCTCTATGGTGAATGCCTGTCGGGGGCTTTGTATTGGAATGATTTCCTGACCCTGGCCAAGGGCGCCGGGTTTAAGGATCCGCGCATGGTGACCGCGCGCCCGCTCACCATTGAAAACCCCAAGCTGGAGGCTCGCGTAGCGCCGCTCAAATTCCTGTCGGCCACCTATCGTCTGTTCAAGCTACCTGCTCTGGAAAGTGACTGCGAAGACTACGGTCAGGCGGTGATCTACAAGGGCACAATCCCCCATGCGCCCCATGCCCTGGTGCTGGATGATCACCACGTGATCGAGGCTGGTAAGGTCTTTCCGGTCTGTGGCAATACCTGGATGATGCTGCAGGACACCCGCCTGGCGCCGCATTTTGACTTTATCGGCGATTTCTCTACCCACTATGGCATCTTTGCCGGATGCGGCGGCAACTCCCCCTTTAATGGTCTGCAGGAAGATGGCGCGCCAGGGGGCTGCTGCTGAGGACTTGCGCGGCGGCAAGGGGGTTGTTATTTCCGGCTGAAACCGATTTTTTTGGTCGGAAATACTGCGAGGCCAAATGAGCACAGAGACCCCCCAGATCAGCGCGCCGGTGCCGCGGCTCGAAATCCGCAATATCCACCGTTATTTCGACGGTCGCGCGGTGGTGGATGATGTGTCTTTGCAGATCCAGGCGGGGCAGGTGACCTGCCTGCTGGGGCCTTCGGGCTGCGGCAAATCCACCACCCTGCGGATGATTGCCGGCGTCGAAATGCAGGACAGCGGCGAGATCTATGTCGATGGCAAGCTGATCTGCGACACAGTGTTTCGGGTGCCGCCGGAGCGGCGCGAGATCGGGCTGATGTTTCAGGACTTTGCCCTGTTCCCGCATCTGAGTGTTGCCGACAATGTTGCCTTTGGCCTCAAGGGCAGCAAGGAAGAAAAACGCGCCCGGGTGGAAGAGCTGCTGCAGAAGGTTTCGCTGACGCGTTTTATTGACGAATTCCCCCACCAATTGTCAGGCGGCGAGCAACAGCGGGTGGCCCTGGCGCGGGCCCTGGCGCCGCGCCCGCGCATCATGCTGATGGATGAACCCTTCTCGGGCCTTGACAACCGGCTGCGCGATGGCATTCGCGACGAGACTCTGACCCTGCTCAAGGAAGAAGATGCCGCCGTTCTTTTGGTGACCCATGAGCCGGAAGAAGCCATGCGGATGGCGGATGAAATCGCGCTGATGCGCGGTGGCAAGATTGTCCAGCAGGGCGCGCCTTACAACGTCTACACCCGCCCCAATGACAAGGCATCGGTGGCGTTTTTTAGTGATATCAACGTTTTGAAATCGCAGGTTAACGGCGCTTTGGCGGAAACCCCCTTTGGCCAGTTTTTGGCACCTGGCATCCCCGATCGCACTGATGTGGATATCGTCTTTCGCCCGCAGCATGTGCGGATCGATTTTGATCGCGCTGGCAAGGGGCCGCTGCCAACGGCGACGGATGGTGTGCCCGCCCGCGCGGTGGTAAAACGGGCGCGCTATCTGGGGCACGAGAGCCTGGTGGAATTCCAGATGGATTACGACGCATCGGTCCTCAAGGTGACAGTGCCACGGGTCTTCCTGCCCGAAGTGGGGCGGGTGATGTGGCTGACCGTGCCGCGCAATCGCTGCTTTGTCTTCCCGGCCTGATCCCGGCCCCTTTTGCCGCCTCTTAGCTCTGGCTCTTGTCCCGATGTGGGTCGTAATCTGCAAGGGTCTTGCCAGGTTCATCCAGGAACAATTCCGGTAGGGCGCGCACTTCTTCGATTAGGTCAACGCGAAAGACGCGGAAATCACCGCGCGTTTCGCACCAGGCTGTAAGGGTCCAGACGCGCCCCCAATACTCCATATGCAGGGGGCGAATGGTGCGATCCGTCAGGGTGCCATCAAGGCGACGGTAGCGCAGGGCCAGCTTTTGCCGGGATTTGATCGCGGCGCGCAGGGTCGGCATATGGGCAAAACCACGGGCTACATCGGCAAAGGGGTAGACGGCAAACTTCCAGGCATCAGCCTCGGCGATGATCTCGGTGGGCAGGACGGCATCAACCTTGGCCGCCAATGATTGGGCGGCGGATTTCAGGTCCGCATCAGCTGCCTCAGCGACAATGGCCATGCCCAGGTTCAGCGCCTCCAGCTCTTCGGGGGTGAGGGTGAGCGGCGGCAGGGTGATTTGTTCGCGTACCAGATAACCAACCCCGCGCTCGCCCTCGACCGGCACGCCTGAGGCCACCAGCGTATCCATGTCGCGGTAGATGGTGCGGGTGGAGACCTCGAGCCGCGCGGCTATGTCCCGGGCGAGATGGAGTTTTCCATCCCGCAGGATCTGAATGATTTCAAAAAGGCGGTCGGTTCGGCGCATGGGAATACCCTTGGCGCAGAGGTGGGGGCCGCGTCAAGACGGCGGCCCCCACAGCTGTCATTTGGGTGCGGATCAGCTGGGCGCCATGGTCCAGTGAATGGTCTCATGGCGGATGGAGACGCTGTCAGGGGCCATGACGGCCATTAGCGCCGGCGCGAACTCCTGCTGGGCAAAGGTCTCAGCCACTTCCAATGCGGTTTCCATGTCTTTCCAGATGACTGTATCGGTCCAGGATCCATCACTGCCACAGCTGAGGCGGCGAAAGATGAATCCAGGGTTGGCGCGTACAAAGGCTTCGCTCGCCTTGCTCAGCTGGACGAACTCCTCGGTTGAAACGCCGGGGTTCAGGGTGAAAGTTACGGTTTCTGCGACCTGTTGCGTCATATCAAGCTCCTTTTGGTTGATGAGGTTCTGTAACAAGGCTCAACTGACACAAACCTGTCAGTTGCCTGCAGATGCTGTCGAAAAAACCTGTTTTTGCCGCGCGTGCAGGGGGCAAAAGCCCTGCGGGCTCTTTGCTCTGATATCTGAGCTGCGTAAAACCAGTGGTCAGAGAAATAGTGAGCTGATGCATTGCGCATTGGCAAAGTGAAGGAGAAATTCACATGCTCAACAATATCGGCCTTCCCGGCCTGCTGCTCATCGCTGTTGTGGTTCTGGTGCTCTTTGGTCGCGGCAAGATCAGCTCGCTCATGGGCGAAGTTGGTAAAGGCATCACCTCGTTTAAAAAGGGCGTCAATGAAGGCTCCGCAGAGCTGGAGCAGGAGGCCTCTGAGGTGGCGAAGGACGTGACCCCCGAAGCCGACAAAGACAAGGCGTAAGCGCCGATGTTTGATCTTGGGTTGACCGAACTAATGGTGATTGGCGTTGTGGCGCTGATTGTCGTCGGACCCAAGGATCTGCCGGTGATGTTTCGCAACGTCGGTAGGTTTGTGGGCAAGGCCAAGGGGATGGCGCGGGAATTCAGCTCGGCGATGAACGAGGCCGCTGACGAAAGCGGCGTGCGGGACGTGGCCAAGGGGCTGAAAGCGGCGACGAATCCGGTTGGAACGGCCATGGATGGGGTGAAAGAGGCGGCGCAGGAGATGGCAAAATCCATTGATCCGACCAAATCCATCGACCCGACTGCCTTTAAACCTGGCAGTGAGACCGGGAAAATGGCGGTGGACCGCGCTTTGGAGGCGAAGAAAATCCAGGCCGCAACGGCGCGGGCCGCTGCAGAACGCAAGGCCCGCGAGGCACAGGAAGCTCTGGCTCATGCCGAGGCAGCGGAAGCCGCCGCTGATGTGGCTCCGGAACAGCCAAGCAGCGCCGAGCCAGCCGTGGCACCATCTGAGGGAAGTGAGGCCAAGACATGAGCCAAAGCGAAGAGGTTGAAGAGTCAACCGCCCCGCTGATTGAACACCTGGCCGAACTGCGGACCCGGTTGATCCGTTCAGTGATGGCCTTTGCTGTGGGGGTCATTCTGGCCTTTGTTGTGGCCGAACCGATCCTGCAATTCCTGGTCCAGCCGATCGAGGAAACCCTGCGGGCGCTGGGGGATCCCTCGCCGACGCTGCAATATACTTCGCCGCAGGAATATCTGTTCACGCTGTTTCGGATTTCCATGGTGTTTGGCTTTGCGCTGTCCTTTCCGGTGATTGGCTACCAACTCTGGCGCTTTGTGGCTCCGGGTCTTTACAAGACGGAAAAAGGCGCCTTTTTTCCCTTTCTGATTGCTTCTCCGTTCATGTTCCTGCTTGGCGCAACCTTTGCCCAGCTGGTGGTGACGCCCTTGGCGATGCAGTTCTTTCTGGGCTTTGCAGATGTCAGTTCCATCTTTGCGAACCTGATATCGCAGGCCGCAGAGGGGGTGGCTGGATCCGCTCCAGAGGGCGTCAGCGTTGAAACCGCCGTGGTGCCTGCCAGCACGGATGGGGTGAAAATCACCTTTTTTGGGAAGGTGAATGAAAGCCTGGATATCACGCTGAAATTCATCATGGCCTTTGGTCTGTGTTTTCAACTGCCAGTGCTGCTGACCTTGATGGGCAAGGCCGGGCTGGTGAGCTCTGATGGATTGGGGGCGATGCGTAAATATGCGGTTGTTGCCATCCTGGTGCTGGCCGCCCTGGTGACACCTCCGGATGTGATCACCCAGATGATTTTGTTTGTGGTGGTCTATGGCCTATATGAGATCTCGATTTTCCTGGTGCGCCGGGTTGAGGTCAAACGCGAAGCCAAGCTGCGGGCGGAGGGCTATTATGACGACGAGGATGAAATGCAGATGCATCCTGACGATCCGTTGATGGCTGAATTTGACGCCGAAGACGACAAGGACAGCAAGTAATCCGCATCTGCTTTGACATTGAAAGGCGCGCCATCTCAGGCGCGCCTTTTTCCTTGTCCTCTTGGGGGGCTCTGCCCCCTCGCGCCTATGGGCGCTCACCCCCGGAATATTTTGGGAAAGGTGATATTTGCAGGTTTCTGGCGCTTTGGGGACAGTCTTTGGCTTCACTTGGCGGAGGGGGCAGAGCCACTTGTCGTGGCGCAGGGAAAATGCTTTCACACCAGCAAGGATAGAGGGAGATCAGAAATGGATGAAACGACGCTGACACGCATTGCACAGGCTCTGGAGCGCATTGCGCCGGCACCCTTGGCCGCGCCGGATTTTGCTGCGGCTTCGGCTTTTGTCTGGCATGTCGCTCCGGATCATCTGGCACCGGTGGCGCAGGTCAACCGGGTTGATCTGGATCTGCTGGTCGGCATTGAACGCTCGCGCGATACCTTGCTGGAAAACACCCGGCGCTTTGCCCGCGGTGAGGCGGCGAATAATGCACTCTTGTGGGGCGCGCGGGGCATGGGGAAATCCAGTCTGGTCAAGGCGATCCACGGTGCCTTATTGCCGGATCATACGGATTTGAAACTGGTGGAGTTGCAGCGCGAAGATCTGCCGTCGGTGGCGCGTTTGTTGAACCATCTGCGGGAAGCGCCCTACCGGTTCATTCTGTTTTGCGATGATCTGTCATTCAGCCATGATGATCAGCACTACAAAAGCCTGAAGGCGGTGCTGGATGGTGGGATCGAAGGGCGGCCGGACAATGTGGTGTTCTATGCGACCTCGAACCGGCGCCACCTGATGCCACGCGACATGATCGAGAATGAGAGATCAAGCGCCATCAACCCGTCGGAAGCGGTGGAAGAAAAGGTCTCCCTGTCGGACCGCTTTGGGTTGTGGCTGGGCTTTCATCCCTGCGATCAGGATGAATATCTATCAATGATTTCAGGATATTGCCAAGCCTATGGGGTGGAGGTTGATGCAGATACCCTGCGCGCCGAAGCGATCGAATGGCAGGCCACGCGCGGCGCGCGTTCAGGACGGGTTGCTTGGCAGTATTTCACTGACCTGGCAGGGCGTCATGGTGTCTCTTTGGCAGGCTAGGGTGGCCTAGTGGCCGAGACGTAAATTAAGCAGAAGGGGGCAAAGGGGTGCCCCCCGGCTTGGGAAACTGTGTGCCTGTCTAGGGCGGGGATATCCGCGCGGCAGATCAGTTCAGATAGGGCAGCGGATCGAGGCTGTCATAGCCGTCGCGCACTTCAAAATGCAGGGTGGCGCCCTCGGTCTCGTGCAGGTTGGCGATAACCTGACCGCGCTTTACCCGATCGCCCTTGCTCACAGTGATCTTGTCGACATTGGCATAGATGGTCAGCAATTGCGGATCATGGCGAATGACGATGATCGGGATGTTCTGTGAATCCTTGGTGATGGCGGCCACAGTGCCGGCTTCGGCTGCCTTCACCGGCGCGCCAGGGGCGGCGGCAATGTCGATGCCGTCATTGCGGCCCTTAGCATAGGTTTTTACGATCTTGCCCTGAACCGGATAGGCCATGGCGGCCTGGCTTGCACGACTGGGGGCGGGCACTTCAACACTTGGCAGGTTTTCCGAGGCCACATTGGCGGGCTGCAGGTTTTCCTCAGGCAGCGGCTTGGTGGCGCTGGGGGGAGTAGGGGTCACCGTGCCCTCACCAGGGGCGGTGGTGGCCACGGCAGCCGGGGTGCGCGCGCGCTGCTGGTCTTTGAGGGGGATCAGCAGGTGCTGCCCTTCCCGGATGGCAAAATCGCTGCCCAATCCGTTCCATTCTGCCAGTGACTTGACAGGAACCTGGTAGAGGCGGGAAATGGTATAGGCGGTTTCGCCGCGCTTGACCTTGTGGCGTAGGGGTTCAGGGCCGGCCTGAACTCTGACTGGGGTGTCCTGTGCGGTTGGTTGCAGATCGGTGGTGGTGACGGAGCCTGGATTGGGGGAGGTCGCCGGTGCCGCATCAATGGCATTGCCAGCCAGGGAGGCGATATCGACCCCTCCGGGCGTGGCCGTGCCCTCAGTGGCAGGCAGGCTGTCAGGGGCGCGACGGGGAAGGGCGAGGACCTCCCCCTTGCGCAGGGGATCCGCTGGTTGCATGCCGTTGAAGCGGGCAAGCTCGCCCACCGGCAGGCCAATGCGGGCGGCAACATCCGTCACCGTATCGCCGCGCTCTGCCACTGCCACCTGATAGGAGGGATAGGTGATCAGGCCACGCGCGTCTGGCGCCGGGCGGTTGGTGGTGGCGCTTTGCGCCGCAGCTGAGGTGTTGAAGCCACCAAGCTGGCCGCGAAGATCATAGTCCAGTGGGCCCTCACAAGCAGCCAGGAAGACGAGCAGAGGCAGCGTGGTGAGCGCTGTGCGGCCGGATGCCAGGCGAGGCCTGGATCTGCTGGTGGTGCTGCCTGTTGTCATGCTGTCCTCGTTCCTTGTCGTGCTTTATCGAGCGGCCGGGTCTGTGCCGGTCTTAAGGCCTCTTGTGCCGCTGTATCGGTGCAGGTCAATGATTTTTTGCAGCCTAAGGTGCAATCGGCGCGGCTTTGCCTGTATTTAGGCTTCTTTTCCCAAACCTTCCAGTAGCGGAACAAACCGGACTGGGCGCAGCTCGTCATAATCGAGACCATCGTCGCTTTTGCGGACCCGGATCAGAGTCTGCACCGCGTCGGACTGCCCCACGGGCACCACCATGATGCCGCCAGGTTTCAGCTGTGCCAATAGTGGACCGGGGGGGTCTTCGGCAGCGGCAGTGACGATGATACGGTCAAAGGGGGCCTGATCGGGCAGGCCAAAACTGCCATCACCCACCAGAGAGGTCACATTTGGCAGTTGCAGCGCATCAAAGATCTGTCGGGCTTCGCGCACCAAACGAGCATGGCGATCGATCGTGTAGACCCGGCGCGCGAGCTTGGCCAGAATTGCGGCTTGATAGCCAGAGCCCGTGCCGACCTCTAGCACCGTATCCCGCGGCGAGATTTGCAGCGCCTGGGTCATCAATCCAACCACCGAGGGCTGCGAGATGGTCTGGCCACAGGCGATGGGCAGCGGCGTATCGTCATAGGCGCGCTCGGCAAAGATGCCGCGCACAAAAGGCCCACGGTCGATCTGTTCCATGGCTTCCAGCACGCGACTGTCAGTCACCCCGCGCGAGCGCAGGGCAAACAAAAACTGCATCTTTGTTTCCGGGTCGGGGCTGCTCATTCGATTTCTTTGAACCCATCAAGCAGGTCATGGGCGGTCAGATCCGCGCGCATGGGGGTGACCGAGACATAGCCGTTCAGGTTTACGCTGGCATCACAGTCTGGCGCGGTCTGGACATGTTGGTCGCCGCCTCGGATCCACAGATAGCGTCGGCCTGTGGGAGAGAGCTGCTCTTCTGCGGAAAAGTGGCTGCCGCGTCGAAACCCCTGACGCACCACCCGCGTGCCTTTGACGGCCTGTGCGGGTACGGGAGGGAAGTTGATATTGTAAAACAGCCGGTAGTCTTGCTGGTCCTGTGGATCCGCCGCGAGGATCTTGCGCAATACGGCTGCGCCATGCCGGGCGGAGGCCTCAAAGGGATCCTCCAGGTCCTTGTTATGGGGACCAAAGTATTGCGACAGGGCCATGGCAGGGATGCCCTGCAAGGCGGCTTCCATCGCGCCGCCCAGGGTGCCCGAGTAGAGCGCGTTTTCCGCGGAGTTGTTGCCTCTGTTGACGCCGGAGAGCACCAGGTCGGGGCGGTGGTCCTTCATCGCCACGTGAATGCCTGCCAACACGCAGTCTGCGGGCGAGCCTTCGGCAGCATAGCGCCGGGGGCCCAGCTGGCTGAGCATGGAAGGGCGCGTGTAGCTGATGCAATGACCTACGCCGGATTGTTCAAAGGCGGGGGCCACGGTCCAGACTTCGCCTGTTGGCCCGGCAAGCTCCTGGGCGATCTGTTCCAGCACCACAAGGCCGGGGGCACTGATGCCGTCGTCATTGGTAATGAGAATGCGCATGAAATCCCCCGCAGTTGTTTAGAACTGAATAGGCATTGGTCCAAATGGGGGCAAGTGTTTCGACCGATTACCAGAAACGAAGCTCTGGGGGATCTGGTAGCAGTGCCACAGATTTGTGCTTTGGGGCCGGGGAAAGTGCCATGTCCGCGGCATCAGCGCCGGGTTTCAGGGCGATGCAGAGGGAGAGGTCAAAGGGCAAAGTGAGAGCAAAAGGAAAAAGGGAGCCCCATTGAGCTCCCCTCGTGATTTTGCGGATCGGCTAGCCGGTGATTTCGGGCAAGAGGCGCGCGGCCTCATCGTGGATATCTGCCAGGGGCGCGCGGTCTTCACCAGGGAAGAAACGGGCGCGCAGGGCCGTGGGCATGGGCCGGGGTTCCAGGATCTTAACGACCGGGCCGGTATTGGCGGTTTCTGCCTGCCAGCTGCGGGCCAGCGCCATTTGCGCGGCCTTGCTGGCGCCATAGGTGCCAAAGAACTTCTCGCCCGCGCGTGGGTCGTCAAAAAACACCGCTCGGCCAGAAAGGCCCAGCAGTGGCGCGATATAGGGAATGAGGATAGAGGGGGCGGTGGCATTGACCGCGATGGATTTGCTCCAGTCCTTTTCGCCAACGGAAGGCGCTGGGCTGAGCGGTGCGGCATGGATGGCGCTGTGCAGCCAAAGATCCAGCTGTCCCCAGCGATCATGGATGCCACGGCACAGGGTGGCCATGGCGGCCGTCTGGGTAATGTCCATGGGCGCCAGGGTGGCAGAGCCGCCAAGCGCCTTGATGCGATCATCCAGTTCTTCGAGCGCACCGGTGGTACGCGCAACAGCGACGATGTGATGCGTGGGAGCCAGAGCTTCGGCCAGAGCCGCGCCCAAGCCACGTGACGCGCCGGTGATAAGAGCAAGTTTCTGTGTCATGATCTGGTTGTGATCCGCTTGGCGCAGAGGGTCAAGCCTCCATCTGGGCGCGACCATCATATGTGAGCGACAAAAGTGGCAAAGTCATCAAAGTGGTGATCAAAGGCAGATAGGCAAAGCTGAGGGTGCACGCGTGGGGCGCCAGGCCGTGCAGCGCTTAACCCTTGGGCATTTCGAACCTTTGGCTGCGGCCGGATTTTTCCAGCACAAGGCCGGCCCGGTCGATGCCCAGCACCCGGCCTTGGGCCAGCCGGCTGCCGGTCTTGACGGTTTTCACCCGACCACTAGGCAGGCGGACCATGGCCTGCAGGTTATTCTCTGCGCCAAACAGACCCAGAAGGTTGAGTCCCCGAGGGGGCAGGACATTGGCCTGCGTGGCTTGCTGGGCGACGCGGACGGTGGTTTCGGATCTTGTTTCGGTCATTTTCAGCTTTTTAGGATCACCGCCCGGACAGGGCAGGAGAAGGGAGCGAGAGCGATGTTTAGAAATCGCAAAGGAAGGCGGCCGCGTTGCCGCCAGTGATACAGCCTGTTCTTGGGCCAAGACGGCAGATGGGGGCTGATATGGCGGAAGTCCAGGGCGCGCGAGGTCTAAAGGGAGGCCTGCCCCCGGGGAAAGGGCGACGTCGGCGGAGCTTTGCGCTTTGACAGAGTAACTGGCGGGCTTTTGCCGAGATCACCCCAGGGTAAGCGTGCAAGTCCAAGTGTCACGCAGGGCGCTGGCCCCTCTGACATCCTCCGTCCGTGGCCTGAACTGTGTCCCGGAACACTCTCCTGAAGTGGGCTCAGGAATCATAGACCAGCGAGGCCAGATCATGGCCATAGCTGTGCAGCAGTTCGAACAGGTCTTCGAGCTGCGCCCCAGTGTGCTGCAGAGTTGCCAATGAATGGTTGGGTTCAGACACCTGGAGTTCCGGATATTGCCCCTCGGGGCGCATATGCAGCATACAGGCCACGGGTGCGCCATTGTCCGATGGCATGGCATTGGCCAGCCAGGCGGGACGGCTGCCCATGCTTTCGGTCTCTTGCATGTCCAGAAGGTCGAGATAGGTGTCAAAGTCTTCGACCCCGAGGTTAGCCCAAGTGCCCAGAATGAATTCCTGCCCACCGCTATCGGCCAATGGAATAGCGAGAACCGCGCGCACAAAGCGCAGATCCCCCAGCCGGCAGAAATCATCCGTCAGCACATCCCCAGTCTGCGCCAGGATCGCGGAATTGTCCTGTACCACCAGATCATCAGGGCAGAGATCCGGGCGGTCACAGCTGAGGCTGAGCAGTTGCGCAAAGGTAGCACCGCAACAGCGGCACTGGCGCGAGGAGGTCAGCATGCGGGCGAGATGAGCGTCCAAGAGGTGGATCTTTCTTATGGCCCGAACCGAGCCGGGGAGCAAAACAAAGGAAAGGCGCCGATCCCAGCGATCAGCGCCTCTCCCTATGACGTTGCGGCTCTCTTAGCCTGCTTGTCCGGCAAGTTCAAACCCTGCGTATCACGCGCCTGATCGGCCTGAGCTGCGAGATCTCAGAAGGGCGGCCAGGCGGCCAGACCTTAGGTCGCCATCTTCATGCTGTTCCAGGATTCTCCTGGCGCGGGCATGTCTTGGATCTTTTTGCTGACCCGGCCCGAGCTTTCGAGCGATTCCAGATAGTCATCCGTGACGCTGCCGGTGACATATTCGCCGTTGAAGCAGGAGCAATCAAAGGTGTCGATCTCTTTGTTGCCTTCATGGGCAGCCCAGACCAGATCTTCAAGTCGCTGATAAATCAGCGCATCTGCGCCCAACTCCTGGCGGATTTCTTCGGTAGAGCGACCATCAGCGATCAGCTCATGCTTGGTGGGCATGTCGATGCCATAGACATTTGGGTATTTCACCGGCGGCGAGGCGCTGGCGATATAGACCTTTTTGGCACCGGCATCACGGCACATCTGAACGATTTTCTGGATGGTATTGCCGCGCACGATGGAATCATCAATGAGCAGGATGTTCAGCCCCTTCATCTCCAGCGGAATTGCGTTCAGTTTGCGCCGCACTGATTTCTGCCGCTCGGCCTGTCCGGGCATGATAAAGGTGCGGCCGATATAGCGATTCTTTACCAGGCCTTCGCGATAGCGAATGCCCATAGAGTTGGCCACTTCCAGGGCAACGGGGCGCGCAGAATCGGGCACTGGGATGATGCAGTCGATCTCCAGATCGGTTTCCTTGATCTGTTTGGCCAGCGTCTGGCCCATGCGCAACTGTGTTTTGTAGACCGAGATCCCGTCCAGCATCGAATCGGGGCGCGCCAGATAGACATATTCAAAGATACAGGGGGTGAGCTTGCCCTCGACCGCCTGAAAGCTGTGCATATTGCCCTCTAGGTCGATGAGAATCGCTTCTCCCGGGTTCACATCGCGCAGCTTTTCAAAGCCGTTGATGCCAAAGGCTACATCTTCTGAGGCAAAGGCGTAGTCATCGCCCGCTCCATCGGCGTCACGGCGGGCAACGGAGAGCGGGCGAATGCCATTGGGATCCCGGAAGGCCAGCATGCCAACACCGGCGACCATGCAGATCACGGAATAGGCGCCCTGGATACGTTCCATGGTCATTTTGACCCCGGCAAACAGGTTGCGGATCGGATCGACCGTACCGTTGACCTTGATGCTGTCGGAAATCTTATCCGCCAGCACATTGAGCAGAATTTCAGAATCAGAGGTGGTGCGCAGATGGCGGCTGTATTTTGCCGTGACCTTGTCCCGCTGTTCTGCCGTGTTTGTGATATTTCCGTTATGTACCAGATAGATACCATAGGGAGCATTGACAAAGAACGGCTGCGCCTCCGAAGCGCTCAACGATCCGGCTGTGGGGTATCTGACATGGCCAATACCCACCTTGCCGCGCAGGGTCTCTGCGTCGGAGGCGTTGAAGACATCCTTGACCAGACCATTGGCTTTGCGTTCCCGAAAGAACTCGCCCGTATAGGTCACAATCCCGGAAGCGTCCTGTCCACGATGTTGCAGCATAAGCAACCCGTCATAAAGTTCCGCAAAAACCTCGTCCTGTCGGCTCGCGATCCCCAAAATCCCGCACATTGAATGGCTCCAATTTCACTGTAGCGTTGCTGTCGGTTGCTGTCGGCCAGAGCGCTGTCTGACTACTGCTGGCGCTTCCTAGCTTGGATGGCGCGCAGAATACAGAAGAAAGCAGGGTTTTTCCTGCGTCATTTTTTGTTGATCAAACCAGGTGGGTATGGATCAGCTTGAGTTTTGCGGTTTTGATACATCTCAAACTTGCATTTCACTACTGCGGCGCGGCGCAATTCTGACCCCACGTCGCTGTTTTAGGCTTCGTCCGACAAAGAAAAAGGGCGACCCTATAAAAGGCCGCCCGAGTCGGGGAGGAAAATTGTTGGCCCTATGTGAGCCATGATGAGGGGTTAGGCAGCTTTTGGTGTCTCTTTGGGCGCAGCCAGCAGGTCTTTCAGCAGGTCGGGCAGCTCGGCTTCTTCTTTGTCGATGCCGGTCAGTGCCAGGGCGCGGCCCTCATCACTGGCCAGGATCTGACGGGTTTCCGCCAGGGACAGCTCTTTGAAGGCGCCATCAGGGCCACCGGCCCCAGCCTGGATCAGCATGCCGCTCTCGGCCCAAATCAGCTCTTCTTCGGCACATTCAATGTGGATACGGCCCAGGCGCTCCGGGCTCAGCGCGTTGATGCCCTTGTGACCCGCCAGCGAGATCAATTTGACCAGAACCAGCGGCAGGCCAAACAGGCGTTCTACCGCATCAATTTCCAAGGCAACCATTTGATCTGCAGGCAGTTCCAGGTCGCAGTCATTGCCCAGGGCACCAGCAGGGACATGCATCATGGTGGTCATGCGGGGCACGGCATGGCGCACGGTTTCGACCGTCTGGCAACCACCATCAAAGGTGTAGACCATATCGCCGGGCTTTACGTCACGGGCCTGCACAAAGCCACGGTCCGTCTCGACCAGGGTCTGGGGCAGGAAGCCTCCGGTCTTGCTGCGCTGGGGGGCCTGAACTTCCGGTTCAGGACGCACCATTGGAAAATCCAACAAAAGTCCTACCGGCTGAAAATCGGCGAAAGTGTTGAAATGATCCAGGAGCATGGTGTCGATCCTTCTGAGCGAGAGTGCCTGTTCGTCTTGTTGATCCTATCTGGCCCCCGAATTGGGACGGAAATGGGGCAGGGGTGCGGCCAATTCCGATCTTGGGCTCTTTTTTGGCGACAAAAGTGGATTTTTCCCGGTTTTGTTAACCTTTTGGAACGGTGGCTTGAGGATTCTTTAAGAATCTCCAGCAAATTCGAAGTTTCAAAATGCGATCGGAAAAAATGATTCTCGATGGTTAACAAAAGGTTAAAGGTTAACCTATGCTGTTAACGCTTCGTGAGCTGCCCTGTGGATAAAGCTGTGAAGTCTTTGTCGCACCATAGAAAAAGGGCGCCAATAAGGCGCCCTTTGAATTCTGCAATTGGTTTACCTTGGTAAACAGAGCGCGGATTAGCTGCCGCAGGTACCGATCAGGGCCTCATACTGCTGTGTCACCCAACCCAGGGCCTGCTCGGGGTTACGGTCTTCGATCTTGCCGATCATGCGCTCAAACACCACTGCCGAGCGGCTCTCGTCAACCATTGTAAAGCTCTGGCCGGTCATCACCACATTATAGAGGAAGAAGGCGATCGCCACGAGCAGGATGCCCCGCAGCACACCAAAGAAGAACCCGGCTCCCTGGTCCAGACCGCCAAGCGCAGAACGCTGCACCAGGGATGAGAACAGCGGTGTGAAGAAAGAGACCACAATCAGCGCGACTGCAAAGACAGCGGCAAAGGCTGCAATGATCGACAATTCACAACTGTCAGAGATAAATTCTCCAATAACCGGGATCTCGGCCATCAATGGTTCGACCTGGGGCGCAAACATAAAGGCCAGAATGCCGGCCGCGATCCAGCCAGCAATGGCCATGGCTTCGCGGACAAAGCCACGCGAATAGGCCAGCAGCGCCGATAATACGATGACCAGGGCCACGACCCCGTCAATAATAGTGAAACCTTCCATGACCCTCGCCCGTTAGCCTGCAACAAAATTTTGGCAACTCTAGCCGGCTCCAAAGAATTCGCCAACAAATCCTGCCAGATCTGAGGTTTGGCGTAGGCCAAGACCCTTGATCGAAACAGATTTGCCACCACTTGGAGCTATTGCAGAGGTGAAACCAAGTTTTTGCGCCTCTTTCAACCGGTTTTCTGTCTGCGGGGCGGGTCGCAGGGCCCCAGAAAGCGATATTTCTCCAAAAACTGCCGTATCTGCCGGCAGGGCGACATCTTCACGGGCGCTCAGCAGGGCTGCGGCCACCGCGAGGTCTGCGGCGGGCTCGGTGATTTTCATGCCGCCAGCCACGTTGAGGTAAACATCCAATCCCGCGAAAGGAATGCCGCAACGGGCCTCAAGCACCGCCAGAATCATCGCCAGGCGGGAACTGTCCCAGCCCACCACGGCGCGCCGCGGCTGCGAATGCGGCGAAGGGGCAACCAGGGCCTGCATTTCGACCAGCACCGGACGGGTGCCCTCGATGCCGGCAAAGACGACAGATCCGGGCGAAGGTTCGCCGCGATCTGACAGGAAAAGGGCCGAAGGATTGGTGACTTCAGCTAGGCCGCAGCCTGTCATCTCAAATACCCCAATCTCGTCTGCTGGGCCAAAACGGTTCTTTACCGCCCGCAGGATGCGGAATTGATGCCCCCGCTCGCCTTCAAAATAGAGCACGGTATCGACCATATGCTCCACGACGCGGGGACCGGCGATCTGCCCCTCCTTGGTGACATGGCCGACCATGATGATGGAAATGCCCTGCGCCTTGGCAAATGTTGTCAGTTCATGGGCCGCAGCCCGCACCTGGCTGACAGAACCCGGGGCGCTGTCGACATGATCAGCCCACATGGTCTGGATCGAATCGATAATGGCCAGCTGCGGCTTTTCCGCCTCCAGCGTGGTCAGAATATCCCGCAGATTGGTTTCGGCGGCCAGTTTGACCGGAGCCTTCGCCAATCCTAACCGCTGCGCCCGCATCCGAACCTGGGCCGAGGCCTCTTCGCCGCTGACGTAGATGGTCTTCACCCCGGCCTGAGCAAAGCGCGCAGCTGCCTGCAACAATAGCGTTGATTTACCAATGCCCGGATCACCTCCCACCAGAATGGCAGAGGCGGCTACCAGGCCGCCACCCAACACCCGGTCCAGTTCCGCCACACCACAGGTAGCGCGTGGTGGCGGTGTTTCTTCTGTTGAAAGATCGGACAACGGGATTGTCTTTCCACGCCGAATACCCAGTGACTTTTTTGAAGGACCAGCTGAGGAAAGGCCCTTGTCCTCAACAATAGTGTTCCACTCGCCGCAACCTTCGCAGCGACCAGACCATTTGGAAAAGCTCGCGCCACAGGCGGAGCAAGAGAAAGAGTTTGATTTTGCCATAAGATCTTCTGCCCCATGTTCTCATTTTGTTCAAGAGGTGCGAGGCTCTGCCTCGCGCTCCGGGATATTTTTGGCCAAATGAAGAGGAGGAGGTTTTCATTTGGCTAAAAGTATCCTGGGGGTGAGCGCCGGAGGCGCGAGGGGGCAAAGCCCCTTATTACTTATGGCGCAGGGATCGTTCTGTCAGCAGGCTGAGGATCAAGGAGCCGACAATACAGGCGGTGAACATGTAAACGCCCCAAGCGACCTCGATTGTGGCGTACCCAATGCCTTTTGCCAACGTTATGTAGAGTGCGATGAGGAAGATATCCGCCATGGCCAGCTTACCCAGAACATGCAGGACAGGCTGCACCTTGGTGTCCAGAAGATCCCATTGCACCAGCGCTAGGCCGATAGTCTTGAGGTAGGGCGCAAAAATTGCAAAGAAGGTGACGATCAGTGCCAGAGCGGCGTCACTTCCCCAAAGGCTTTGCAATCCAGTGATCACTGAAATCTCGCTGAGGCCAAAAATCGGCAGCAGGCCCGCGCGCATGAGAGGGGCAAACCAAGCAATGGGATAGAGGACGAGAAGCGAAAGCGTCAGAATGCGAAGAGTCATAAATATGGCACCCCATATTTTAGAAGACCTAGCACCAATAATCGACCGTAGGTGAGAATAGATACAAGCCAAATCGCCAATGCAATGCAGGAACGTTTTCGTGCAAAACCCAAGGCCTGAAGACGCCAAAGTCCGGAAGCGATTCGAATGTAGGCGGCTACCAGAAGTAAGCCAATCATAGAAATTGCGGCCCAGTGAGTTTCTACGGAGGCGGCCAAGGCTAAGATGAAAAACAGTGCCAAGCAAACCAGCATCCAAAAACTCTCGGCAAAGAATAGGTCTCGGCTTTTCTCTTCATATGCTAGATCTGCAGCTACAAAGCCATGTAGGACCAGAAAAAACAGAGGGGTCCACCAGGCAAGGGTGGAAATCCACTCTAGCATCTAGCGCACGGCCTCGATCGGCCCTTCAGCGCGGCCGTGGATGAATTGGTCTAGGTAGGGGTCGCCTGATTGGTCCATATCCGCCACCGGGCCGGTCCATTGGATCACCCCGTCGTGCAGCATGGCAACATTGTCAGCGATGGCGCGCACAGATGACATATCATGGGTAATGGTCATCGCTGTGGCACCCATCTCCACCACGATCTCGCGGATCAGGTCGTTGATCACGCCGGACATGATCGGGTCCAGACCCGTGGTGGGCTCGTCAAAGAAGATGATCTCAGGCTCGGCGGCAATCGCACGAGCAAGGCCAACGCGTTTTTGCATACCGCCCGAGAGCTCGGCTGGCAGGCGATCCGCCACATCCGGTTTCAGCCCAACCCGGCGCAGCTTTTCAATTGCGATCTCGCGGGCTTCCTGGGCGGGGCGTTTCAGCGCGCCGCGCATCAGGCGGAAGGCCACATTCTGCCAGACCGGCAGCGAGTCAAACAGCGCGCCGCCCTGAAACAACATGCCAAAGCGGGCCAGAAAGGCGTCGCGGTCGCCAGACCCAGCGGGCTTGCCATCGACATAGATCTCGCCACTGTCGGGGGTGATCAGCCCCAACACGCTTTTGAGAGCGACGGATTTGCCGGTGCCGGAGCCACCGATGATCACCATCGAGCTGCCCTTGGGGATCGTAAGATCCATGCCGCGCAAGACGCGGTTGTCACCAAAGGCCTTGTGCACCTGATCCATTTTGATCATCGGGTGGGAGGGATTGCTCTGAGTCATAGCGAGAAAAACACCCCAGTCAGGATAAAGTTGGTCGCCAGGATCAGCACCGCGGCGGCCTCAACCGAGGCTTTGGTGGCGCGTCCCACCCCCTGGGCGCCACGGCCGGATTGCATGCCGTAGTAGCAGCCCATAGTGGCGGCGATGACGCCAAAGAAGGCGCCCTTAACCAGCGAGGAGATCACATCCAGCGGTTCCAGAAAGTCGACGGTGTTTTTCAAATAGGCCGCTGAGTTGAAACCCAAGTTATGGACTGAAACCGTATAACCGCCAGCAATGCCGATGATATCGCCGACACCAACCAAGATCGGCACGGTCAGCAGAGCCGCCAGCACGCGGGGGGCGACGAGATATTGCATCGGGTTGGTCGACAGCGTCACCAAGGCGTCGATCTGCTCAGTCACCTTCATGGTGGCGATTTCAGCGGCAATCGACGAGGTCACCCGGGCGGCAATCATCAGGCCAACCAATACGGGGCCCAGTTCACGCACCATACCAATGGCAACAATCTGCGGCACCACGGCCTCGGCATTAAACCGGGCGCCCCCGGCATAGATCTGCAGGGCCAGGGCGCCGCCGGTAAAGACGGCTGTCAGGGCCACCACGGGCAGCGACAGCCAGCCGATCTGCAGCAGCGACAGGGCGAGCTCGCGGGGATAATAGGGTGGGCGCAGCATATGGGTGAAAGTCGAAACCGCAAAGAGGGTCACGCGGCCCACCATAGCCAGCGCCGCAAGGGTTGAGCGGCCCAGTCGGGCCAAAAGTTTGAGAGGAGTCATCCCTGATAGGTCCGTGCGTAGCGATGCCCCATGGAAGTGAGCATCTCATAGCCGATGGTCCCAGCGGACGTGGCCAGGGTATCGACGGTCTGCATCTCATTGAGGATGGTCAGGCTGCTTGGCACCTCTGGCAGGGCGGTGACATCGACAGTGATCAAATCCATCGAGATCCGCCCCACCACCGGGCAGCGGGCCTCTCCGGCAAAGAGATCAATGCCGCCATTCATCAGCGCGCGGTGCAAGCCATCGGCGTAGCCTGCCGCAACGGTGGCGATGCGGCTGGGCACCTGGGCCACCCAGCTATTGCCATAGCCCACGCTTTCGCCGGGCTCGACATCGCGGATCTGGATGACTGGCAGGTCGAGCTGCACAACAGGAACCGCATCGTTGTAGGGGGCGCCGCCATACAGACCCACGCCCGGACGGCAGAGGTCAAAGTGATAGTCGCGGCCCAACAGGATACCGCCGGTGGCCGCCAGCGAGCGCGGCACCTCCAGCCCATCAGTCATTTCGCGGAAGGACTGCAATTGCTGAGCATTCATCGGATGACCTGGCTCATCACTGCAAGCCAGGTGCGACATCAGCAGCACGGGTTTTTGCCCTAGGGCGATATCGCGCACGGCGGCCCATTCGGCGGGCTCCATGCCAAGGCGGTTCATGCCAGAATCCAGTTGCACCCCAAAGGTATGGCCGGGTAGGGCCTCGAAATGGCGCAGCATCTGATCCAGCGAGTTCAGCATCGGCGCCAGCTGGAATTCCTTCAGCAGTTTGGTGTCGCCTTCCATATGACCAGAGAAGACCGAAATGCCGGGGCCTGGCCCCAGCGCGCGGCGCAGCGCCACGCCTTCTTCGGCGGCGGCGACAAAGAAATTGCGTGCACCGCCCTTGGCCAATGCCGTGGCCACGCGGCCCGCATCCAGCCCATAGCCGTTTGCCTTGACCACGGCTGCGGTCTCGCAGTTGGTCATGGCGTTCAGATTCTGCCAGTTGGTCACCAGCGCATCGAGATTGATTGTCAGTTTAGCCGTACTCATGCCCCGTTCTTGACATGCGCAGGGCAGGGGTCAAGAGGAATTCGTGGGGAAAACTGCTAGGTGTGGTGGCATTGGGCGGCTTGTGGCTGGTTTGGATCACCAAAACATTTCCAATGTCAACGACCATAGCCAAACTGCCATTGAACCGTTTCAGAAAATCACCGCGCCCACCCCGTGGGGGCGGTTCGTGCGCTGCCAAAGCTACGCTTTGGCAATTGGTGAAACCCACCTGATTGTTGCACTCCTTGAAGGCGCGTTATGCGGACAAAAGGACCATCAGTCATTGTGCGTGGACGTCCGGCTTTTCAGGACCTTCACGCCAGCGTGTCACAGGTTCCACCAATCAGTCGGCCCAACATTGAAGCAAATTGATCAACCTCATCGACTTCCCATCGGTCGCTAAATAGGTAGCTCGCCCGCTTCGAAAATGTGGCAAGAGCCTCAGAGAGTTTTTCTTGTCCAGCATCGGTAGCCACTACAAAAATCAGACGCGCGTCCCGTTGATCGACCTCTCGGCCCACTAGCCCAACCTTTTCCATTGGGGCGGCCATGCGGGTGATAGTCGATGCGCTTACGTGCATGCGTTTTGCCAAATCGACCCGTGACAATCGGTTCGATGCAGAACGTTTAATGTGAAGCAGCAAGAGGAACTCATTCACAGAGATACCGTGGACGGCTGAGAACTCACCGGACAGTCCGTCTCGAAAATTGTCAGCCACCTGGAGCAGGCGCAACGCATTGGTCGTGTATAAATCAGTCATGTGCAAAACATATTGCAAATCACTTGCGCATGCAAGCTTATTGCAACATAAGGCGAAAGCGGCATGTAAATAGATTGGTACTTAGCATGAACTTCGAATTCTTGTTTTCGGTTACTGGTGTTCTCGCCATGGCGGGTTGGGGGGCGCTATTCATTTCCCCATTCATTCCTATTTGGTCTGACAGGATCGCAGGGATCATTCTTCCGATCGTTCTTTGCATCGGTTACTTCATGCTGGTAGTCATTCCGGCCTCCGATAGCGGAGGCGGGTTCGGTACACTGGCTGAGGTCATGGAGCTATTTTCTTACGAGCAAGCCGCACTCGCAGGATGGGTTCATTTTCTGGCTTTCGATCTATTCATTGGCGCCTGGTCTTGCCGAACCGCTCGAGCCGAGGGCATGAGTTTTTGGCTGGTAGCACCCTGCCTGCCTCTGATCTTTCTATTTGGACCTGCTGGGCTGCTAGCGTTTCAAGCAACCCGTGCGGTCCGTTTTCGAGCGGCGAATGCATAGGTTGTCGGGAAGCTGATGGGGTGGATTGGTCCTGCTTAACCCGGCGGCGCAATGCGCAATAGAACGCAACTCCTCAACAATCTGCGTGGTTTGGTTGCCGAGTTTGCCATCTTTATCCCGGGGGCATCGCCCGGGTGATTGGGTTTGCTGAAGACATAGCTCTGGGTGAAGTTCTTGATCTATTCGACATTGCCAATGAAGCGATTCTCAACCTGTCTGAACAACCCACGTCTCTGCACAAACTGATCCCCTGGCATGAAGATCGCCTGAAGCAGCTTGCCAGGGAAGATGAGAGAGCGCGTTTGCTGCGCAGGATCCCTGGCGCAGTCACAGCCTCAGCGATCATTGCCAGTATCGGAGACGGACATCAGCTCCGAAGCGGCAGGGAGTGCGCAGCATGGCTTGACCAGAGCCCCTATAACTCCTCCAAAGTTATGTAGAGTCCGCTCCACAGAAGGACGGACAAATGATGGCACGAGTCAGCGACGAACAGATCATAGCGATTATCAAGGAACAGGAAGCCGACGAGAAGACAGCTGATGTATGTCGGCGGCACCGGATTAGCTCTGCGACGGTCTACAAATACAAATCGAAGTATGGCGGCATGGAACCGTCGGATGCGAAGCGATTGCGGGCGTTGGAAGACGAGAACGGCAAGCTGAAGAAACGGCTTGCCGAACAGATTTTAGAATGAGCTCTTTTCCGCCATTGGTCCGAGGGCAATGGGCGAATGCCATGCTGCGAGACATCAATTCAAAAAAGTGCTGATGCCCGTCGGAAAGCGGAAAGCTGTGGTTCATTTGATGGAAGTTTATCAGGTCAGCCAGCGACGGGCGTGCGATGTATTGCAAGTTGATCGACCAACGGTGCGGTATTGTTGCGTCGTGGCGATGACACTGAGTTACGCGATGCGATCAAACGGGTGTCCAGAGAGCGGCGACGGTTTGGTTGTCGTTGTGTTCCTGTGATGATTGCACGGGAAGGTTTTGCCATGAACCACAAGAAGTTATACCGAAGAGAAGCTTCAGCTGCGCCGCAGAGGTGGCAGAAAGCACGCTTTGGGCACAAGGAAGCCCATGGCCTGCCAGACGGCCCAAACCAGCGTTGGTCGTTGGATTTTGTGTCGGATGCGCTGACAGGCGGGCGCCGTTTCCGCATCCTTGCGGTTGTCGACGACTTTAGCTGCGAGAGCCTGGTGCTGGGAGCGGACACATCACTGTCTGGTCAACGCCTTGCCCGAGAACTGGATCGTGTCATCGCTGAACGAGGCATGCCAAAGACGATTGTGTTGGACAATGGAGCCGAGTTCACCAGTATGGCGATCCTCAAGTGGGTGCAGAATACCGCTACCGATTGGCACTATTTTGCGCCCGGAAAGCCTCAACAGAACGGGTTCATCGAAAGCTTCAACGGTAAACTGCGAGATGAATGCCTGAATGAAACGTTGTTTGGCACGTTAAGCGAGGCCCGCAAAGGGCTTGAAGAATGGCAGGAGGCCTACAACTGGCGCAGACCACATTCCGCACTGGCCAATCTACCCCCCGATTGAATTCTTGCACAGAAAGACAATGGACAAGATGGCCGCCTAACGCCAAAGATTTAACCCCAAGGGCTCCGCGCAAAGCTGGAGGGAACTTGGGGCGCAGGTCAATGTCATCAAAACCTCGTTCAGCCTGACATCCCAGAAAGGCTGCCCCCTTGCTCAAGCCAAACATGCCAGGACAAGGCGCAGTAGAGGGTGATGGAGTAAAGTGCCCGTTTCAGGCGCCCGTCAGGCGCATCTCGGCGGCGCGGGCGTGGCCCTCCATGCCCTCCATGCGGCTAATTCGAGCGGTCCTTTGCGCCAGTTCCTGCGAGGCTTCGGAGTTACACCGTTGCCAGGTCACTGTCTTGGTGAACTTGTGGACTGACAGACCGCCAGTGTAACGCGCGGCACCACTGGTGGGCAGGACGTGGTTCGGTCCTGACGTCTTGTCACCGAAGGACACGGTCGTTTTCTCGCCAAGGAACAGTGATCCATAGGCGCCGAGCCTATCCAGCCACCAATCAAGCTGGTCCGCCTGTACGTGGAGGTGCTCTGGCGCGTAGCGATCGGACACGGCCACCGCTTCTTCCCGGCTGTCGCACAGAATAACTTCGGCCCGGTCTTCCCAAGAGGTACGGGCCGCCGCGCCATTGGGTTCCGGCAAGTCGGCTATCAGCGTGTGGACACGCTCAAGCACGCCTTCGGCCAGGGCGCGATCGGTGGCGATCAACCAGACGGGGCTGTCGGTACCGTGTTCGGCCTGGCTGACCAAATCCCAGGAGACGGTTTCGACCGAGGCCGTGTGATCAGCGATCACTAACGAATCAGTCGGCCCGGCAAACATGTCGATGCCGACATCACCAAACAGCATGCGCTTCGCTTCGGCGACGTAGGAATTGCCGGGGCCAACCAGAATATCCGCAGGCTTCCCACCAAACAGTCCCTGGGCCATGGCTGCGATCCCCTGAACTCCGCCCAGATTCAGGATAAGATCGGCGCCACACAGATCCATCGCATAGACGATAGCATCAGGGATGCCCCTTTCACGCGGCGGCGAAACGGCAGTGATATGGGGAACCCCGGCAACCTTGGCTGTGGTGATTGTCATCAACGCGCTGGCGATGTGGCTGTAGCGACCCCCGGGGACATAGCAGCCCGCACAGGACACCGGGATCTGCTTCTGCCCGGCGATTAGCCCTGGAATGACCTCAATTTCACATTCCTGCACTGTAGCCTGCTGGGCCTGCGCGAAGCGACGAATATTGGCGTAGGCAAAACAGATGTCGGCCTTCACGTCCTCGGGCACTCTCGCGCAGGCTGCAGCGCGGTCGGCATCGGACAGGACAATGTCGCCCTCCCATCGGTCGAGCTCTTTGGCATAGCGGCGCACAGCCTCTTCGCCGTCGCGCTCGATATTTGTCAACATGGAGCTGACAACCTCGCGGATACCGGTGTTTTCCATTTCAGGGCGGGGAGCGGCTTTTTTCAAATATGTAACGGTCACGGGTTCACTTCCTGTGAAAGGGTATGGTCATGGATCGCTTCTGCCAGCACATCGATAGTGTCGAGGGTCGGGAGATCTTCTGGCAGATCGCGCGCGATAAGTGAGAATTCGGAACAGGCGACAAACAGGATGGCCGCGCCCTTGGTGGTCAGTTCACGGGCCGCATCGATCAGGATTTGGCGGGCGCGCGCTGTCGGCCCCTGTGCTTTGATCTCCCGAATGGCACAGAGCATGCGGTCGCCGTTCTCGGGCCAGAGTGGCTGCAACCCGGCTCGTCTGAGAGCCCCGTCAAATACGCCAGCCGATTGTACCGCAGGGGAAGCCAGAAACCCGATATGTTGACCCGGGCGCAATTGACAGGCGGCCTTGGCAACTGACAGATCAATCATGTTCAGCAGCGGAATCGTGACGGCTTCGGTCACGGCGCTGGCATAGTGATGCGCCGTGTTGCACGGCATGCCCAGAGCAGTGGCACCTGCGGCCTCGAGCCGCTGAGCCATGGCTGCCAGAGTCGGGCCGGGATCTTCTCCGGTCTGGTCAATCAGATGGGCAATGCGCGACGGGATCTGCGGATTCATGTCGATCAACAGCGGTAGATGACCGGAATCGTCTCTGGCGGTTACGGTTGCCAATACGCGCTGTTGCAGCAGGATCGTCGCTTCAGGACCCATGCCGCCGAGAATTCCAACCACGCGCCTGGGGGCAAACCCTGTCATGTCACCACCTCATCCACAACGTCGCGGATAATCCTGGCGATCAGGGCGCAGTCTGCTTCTGAAAATGTCAGGGGAAGGCGCATGTCGAACAAAGTAGATAACACTGAATCTGTCGCAGGCAGGGCCTGCGCCGGGATATACCGCCAGGTGCCATGAGAGGAGGTAAAGCCGGAAGGCTCCGACCCGCCGAACCACTTCAGATCAACCCCACGCTCAGAGACCGTGGCAAGCACCGTCTGGCATTGAGCCGCGGTGAAAGCCGGCAGGCGGAACTGGATCGAAGATCCGACCGGCTGTTCCGCGACCGGACGCTTGATCAATGAGATATGCGGCGCATCGCACAGACCGTCCTCGACAATTCTGTAGCGCCTATTCCAGCGGGTGATTGACTGGTCCAGCTGTGCTAGCTGCGGACGCAGAACGGCCGCGCGTAATGCATCCATGCGGGCCGAACAATTGGGCATGTCGAGCCTGGCCTCAGAAAAGGCGACGTCATCGGGGCCAGCGCCGTGGCGTCCGTACAGCATATAGCTTCCAGACAGGATCGTTGCGCGGGCCGCCAGATCGGCATCATCGGTTGTCAGCAAACCGCCTTCGCCGGAATTCATGTGCTTGTAAGTCTGGGTCGAGAAACAAGCCATCGCTCCGAAATTGCCTGACCGCTTGCCATTCCATGTTGCGCCCATGGTATGGGCGCAATCCTCGATCACCACGACATCCCGGTCGTTGCAGATCTGCATGAGCCTCTCCATGTCGCAGAGATGTCCACGCATATGCGACACCAGCAGAACCTTTGCGCCACTGGTATCGATTTTAAGTTCCAAGTCGGTCAGGTTCAGACGCAGGGTTTCGTCAATCTCGACCAGAACCGGATTGCCCCCGACCGCCGCAATCGCACCGGGAACAGGGGCGAGCGTGAAGGCATTGGTCAACACCGGCGTGCCGGGTGTGACTCCGCAAGCGCGCATGGCAATTTGCAGGGCTTGCCCCCCGGAGGTGACCGCAAGGCAAAACGCGCTGCCCTGCCATTCGCGATACGCGGCCTCCAGCATGGCAACCTCGCCGAGTTCACCTTCGGCCAGGTTATAGCGATGCAGGCGACCGGTATTCAGCACGGCCACCGCGGCATCCACAGCTGCGGCAGGAAGCGCTTGCTGTTGCGTGAAGGATCCTGTGAATTTGCGCACCACGGTGGCCGTCTCCTTACAGGTTGACCCAGCGGTCAGTGTTATCAAATGCGAAATCGTACCCGCCCAGGGCGGCTGCCCCGCCGGTGTGCAGGAACACTACGGTTTCGTCCTTGAATGCGCCCTTGCGTGCGAGATCGATCAGGCCTGCTGCACCCTTAGCCGAATAGCAGGGGTCCAGCAGAATCCCTTCCAGTTCGGCAAACATCCGGATGGCCTCGATGCCGCTTTGTGTGGGCAGGCCATACCCTTCGCCGACATAGTCGGTGTTGGCCATGACATCTTCGCGCTTGACCACACCCGGGCAACCGAGCTTCTCGGCGGTCTTGCAAGCCAGGTCATACACCATCTGTTCCTGTTTCGGTTGCGGCGCGCGCGTGCCGATGCCCAGTACCGGAACGGCGGAGTTCATCGCGCAAAGCCCGGTCACCAGCCCGGCCTGAGTGCCTGACGACCCGGTCGCATGTACAACCCGGTCAATCTTGAGTCCGGTTTCATTGGCCTGGGCAAGTAGTTCAAAGGCGCAGTTCACATAGCCAAGCGCGCCGGTCGGGTTCGATCCGCCACCGGGAATGACGTAAACCCTGTGCCCTTTGGCGCGCATCTTTTCTGCGGCCCGTTCCATCTCGGCGGGCATGTCGTGGCCCCCCGGGAATTTTTCAGTGGTCGCACCGTGCAGATGATCGAGCAGGACATTGCCGTTGGTGTTGTAGTTGGCATCGTCATAGCTAGTACGGTCTTCGAGCAGGATATGGCACTTGAAGCCCAGCTTAGCGGCAAAGGCTGCGGTCTGGCGTCCGTGGTTGGTCTGGGTCGCGCCCTGTGTCATCACCATATCGGCGCCCTGTTCCAGCGCCTCTGCCATCAGGAATTCGAGCTTTCGGGTCTTGTTCCCGCCGGTCGACATGCCTGTGCAATCGTCGCGTTTGATCCACAGATCAACGCCGAGCGCCTCCGACAACCGCTTCATCGGTTCGAGTGGTGTTTGCAGATGGGCGAGATGGACGCGTGGGAAGCGAGATAGGTGCATTCTGAATTCCTTGAGTGTGTGTTGTAGGCTTTTCTTTTGACGCGGTGGCGGACAGCTGGGCACGCCGCCGTGTTGGGCTCACGCCAAACTCGAGTGCGTACCTTCGTGAAAAGTTCGACGTGGTGCCCAGCCCGCAGGCGAGGGCTACTTCGCAAAGAGGTAGGGCTGTATGCTCGATTAGATTACGTGCGCGGTGCAATCGTAGGGATCGATAAAACGCCGCCGGGCTTTGGCCAACGATGCTTTGAAACTTGCGTTCCAACTGGCGGACTGACAAGTTAACCAACTCGGCGAGTTCAGGGGTTTTGAGCGGCGTATCCATGTTCTGTTCCATTGCCGCAACCACTGGTTCCAACCCGGGAAGACGAAGTGCTCCGACGTCGTTGACACTGCACGGTTGGCTGGTGTCGCCTCCCCGGATGCCGTGCAGGAGCAAGACCTGACCGACGGCCTGGGCCAGTTTCAGCGATTTAGGCGCCACGATCCGGTTTAGAACCACGTCGGCGGTGGATGCCATACCAGCGGCGGTGGTGATGCGGCTGGCCTGGGAAAAAAGAGGGAGCGCGCCATCGAGCCCATGACCCGCATCGCGGGCACGCTGTTGGATTTCCCAGTGTGTCGTAACCAGTGCGTCGTCAGGGTAGAGTTGCTTCCATTCCGACGCGGCATCGGACAGCAAAAGAACGTCTCGGCCCATGCGCTCGAACCATCGCAATCGAGCGCGCAATTGAGAAAACCCGGAACATGCCCCCTTGCCACCTAAAACGATCAGGTGGTCTGGCAGAACAGCCTCGTCAACCGAGAAACCTTCGGTTCGCGCCAACAAACCGCCAAGACCTTCAACAAAGTCTTCGCCGTTCATTGAACAGACCTGACAGGTGAACGTTAGACCACGACCCACGCGGGTGGCGATGCGCAAGATATCCTGTGCAAGCGCCAGTTCCGCGGGCACGAAGCCGTCGGCGACCAGAATGGTAACACGAACCTCCTGCGTCATGGTTTAACTCCGCATCAGTTCGTAGCTGGGATCGTATGGAGACGGCATTATGACGGTGGCCGGTACCCGCTCCCCGCACAGGTCCAGCTCCATGGTATTGCCTTCTTTTGCCAGACTAGGCTCAACGAAGGCGTAGGCAAGGTTCATGCCGACGCGATAGCCCCAGTCGCCCGAGGTGATTGTGCCAACCACCGCGTCTCCCTGCATCAGCGAGGCGCCACCATGGGCAGGGGCGTGGGTCGCATCGATCCTGAGGCAGACCAGCTTGCTGCGCGGACCTTCTGCATGCCGTTTGCGCAGCGCCTCCTTGCCGGTGAAGTCGGCCTCCTTGTCCAACTTCACAAACCGGTCCAACGCGGTCTCATAAGGGTCGAACTCGGTCAGCAGGTCCGCTTTCCAGTGCAAGTACCCTTTTTCCATCCGCATCGAGTCCACGGCGCGGGCGCCAAACAGCTGCATGCCGTAGGCCTCGCCCGCGGAGCGGAGTGCCAGGTAGACCGCGTAAAGCGAAGCATTTGGTACGTGGATTTCGTAAGCCAACTCGCCCGAAAAGCTGACACCCAGCACGGTTGCGGGTGAAAAGCCAATGAAGCATTCGCGCACGGACAGCCAGGGGAAGGCCTGTTTCGACCAGTCTCCACGCGCACAAGCGCTGAGCACTTTGCGGGCCTTGGGGCCGGCCAGAACCAGGATGGTCTGGTCATTGGTCAGCGATTTGATCTGCACATCTTCGTGGTCGTGCACATGCTGGGTCAGCCAGTCCATGTCGTGGAACTCGGCAGCCGCTGCTGAACCGAACCACACCCGCGCCGGACCACGGTCGCTTTTGGGCAAGTTGGCGACCGTTGCTTCGCCTTTGACCATACCGTGGTCGTTCAGCATGTAACCGAGGCCAACCCGGCCGTCGCGTTTGGTCACCTTGCCGCAGAACATCCGGTCGAGGAAGCTATGGCGATCCGCACCGGTGATTTCAAACCGGTTGAAGCCGTTGACCTCACACAGGCCGACGTTTTCCTGAACATTTTTGACTTCGGCCCCGACGATGTCAAAGGCTTCGTCAAAGGTGAACGACAGCGACGGGTGGAAATCGGGGCTGGGCTTGATGTAGTCCATCCGTTCCCAGCCGTTGACCACGGTGAATTCGGCGCCTTCAGCGGCAAGGACAGGGGTCAGCGGCGTGGTTTTCGCGGGGCGGCCTGCGGGGCGATGTTCATGGGGGAAGTGAAAGCGGAATTCGTTCTGATAGTCTTCGATGGCCTTCAGCGCGGTCAGTTCCACGTTGGTGTGCCCGGTAAATCGGCGCGGGTCGATGCACCAGGTGTCATACTGGGCTTCGCCATGCACGATCTGTTGCGCCAGAAGCCAGCCGTGGCCGCCGCCTTCGCCAAGACCAGCGCGCAAGCCGATGATGCAGAACGCGTTGCGCTTGCCCGGGATCGGGCCCACCAGCGGCGCACCGTCGATGGTATAGGTGATCGGGCCGTTGACGATGGAGCGGATGCCGGTTTCTTCCAGCGCGGGCATGCGTTCAAAGGCACCGGCCAGCACATCCATCACGCGGTCCAGATCATCCGGGCACAGCGCATTCACAAAGTTCGGGTCGATCCCGTCCATGCCCCAGGTCTTGCAGTCCTGTTCATAAAACCCGACCAGAAGGCCGCCTTTTTCCTGACGGCTGTAGTAGTCGCTGATGGGGCAGCGCAGCAACGGCATCCGGTGACCAGCTTCGGCAATGGCGGGGATGTCCTCGGTCAGGAAATACTGGTGCTCCATTGACGCCACCGGGTGATGCACACCCATCATCGCGCCCACTTCGTTCACGCGGTAACCGCAGGCGTTGACCACGATGTCACAGTCGATATCGCCATGTTCGGTGTGCACGGTCCAGGTGTCGTCCTTGTGCTGGGTCAGCGCAGTGACAGGCGTGTTGCGGTAGACTTCGGCCCCGGCCTTGCGCGCATGATACGCCAGCGCCTGGCACAGCTGCGCCGGATCGATATCGCCATCCAGCGGATCCCAAAGGCCACCCAACAGGTTGGTGGTGGAAATCAGCGGGTGGCGGCGGGCACATTCCTCGGCGTCGATCACTTCCAGATCCACGCCCATGCCGCGCGCCATCGAAGAGAAATGCCGATAGCCCTGCATCTGCTCTTCGGTATTGGCCAGGCGGATGCCGCCATCGGCGTGGTGATAGTTGATCGGATATTCGGGGTTCTCCGACAACTCTTTGTAAAGGTTTATGGAATGGGTTTTGAGCCCAACCATGGTCTGGTTGCCACCAAAGTTCGTGACCTGCGCGGCTGAGTGCCAGGTGGTGCCGCTGGTCAGCTCGTTGCGTTCAACGAGGACCACGTCGCTCCAGCCTTCCAGGGTGAGGTGATAGAGTGTCGAACAGCCAGCGATGCCGCCGCCAATGACCACTACTTTGGTTCGCGATTTCATTGCGATCTCCTAATGCGTTGCCTGCAAACTGCTCGCAGGGTCAGCGGTGGCGCAATGAGAAGTCTTTAGATTGGAAAAAATCGAATTTAGTTTGCCAGTTGTTTCGAACCTGACGAATTGACAAGGCTACAAAGGCATCGCAGAGCAGTTTTGGGCGCAGCAAAGCCGGTATCTGTTCGGGGCGTTAACTGTCGGTTCCGGCTTTTTCCAGCAAACGATAGTCATTGGAAAGCCAGGGGTGGTCATTCAGGATCGGTTCGATGAAATGACGCGACAGCAGGTGCCGTAAGGTGCCTCCGATCAGATCAGCCGTCGCCTGAGGATAGTAGTCCGCGCGAAACAACGACAATTCTCGTGCAAAGCTCTTGTTCTGGAACGCATGGAGCGTGATGCGGTTTTGATACCGTTTGGCGCGGTTGTAGCTGGCCGGCGTGGTGATCGCCCAGCCGGTGCCTTCTGCTACCATGCCAAGCAGGGAATGGTTGCTCTCAAGCTCAAAGCGGTTGTCCAGGGAGATCTGCGTGCGCCGTAGATGCAATTCGATCAGGTTGCCGATTATCAGGTTCTTGGAATAGCGCAGGAAGGGCAGCTTTGACCGTCCAGCCAGATAGGCTTCGGGCGGTTCCGTGGCATTGGCCGGCAAGGCAATCACGAAAGGATCGCGCAACAAGGGGAGTTCGACCAGCCCCGCATCCCCACTGATCGGGCGCGTCGCCATGCCGATGTCGAGCTTCTTTTCGTGCAACAGGCGGATGATGTCATGACTGGGACGGGTGAGGTGTTTAAACGTACATTTTGGCATGGCCTGAGACAGGAACTGGGCCAGTTCCGGTGCGACTTCGCTATCGAAATCATCGACAATGCCCAGGCGCAGCTCTCGGACCTGGGCAAGGTTGCCTGCAGTAAGCTCGGTTTCACCGCGACGGATCGCCTGCAACCCAATTCCGACGTGATGGGCAAAAACTTCACCTGCAGGGGTCAACACCATCGGACGGCGGGAATGGTCTACAAGGTCGACCCCAAGGCTATCTTCAATACTTCGCAAATGGTGTGATATGGTGCTGATCGAGAGACCGGTTTCCTCGGAGACCTTGCGGGCCGAGCCCGATTTGGCGATCAGTTGAAAGATCTCGAGCCCACGAAGGCTCAGGTTACTGCGCTGCATGACGAGCCTTTTGCATGATACCTATGCGAATTCTGTACTATATTCGAAAATTTCGAAACTAAAGTCCATCTTTTTGCGAAAATCGAGTTTTATTGGACAAATGGGCGCAAAACATTGCGAGATATTGGCAGCCGGAAATCTTCGCGGCTTATCCAAGTCGCATAGAAGCGACCCAGAAAAAGAACAGGGAGACTACAATGATGACGAAGCCCCTCAGAAATACCGTTGCAGCTTTTGTAGCCGGCGTGGCCGGACTTGCCGCTGCACCGGCCAGCGCAGAGAGCATCACCGTGGCCTATTTCCTCGAATGGCCGATGCCGTTCGAATATGCCAAGCAGATGGGCACCTATGAAGAAGTCCTTGGCATGGACATCAACTGGGTCAGCTTTGAAAGCGGTGTGAAAATGTCGGCTGCCATGGCCTCGGGTGACGTTCACCTTTCGGTCAGCCAGGGCCTGCCGCCTTTCGTGGTTGCCGCCAGCGCCGGGCAAGATCTGGAGATCCTTGACGTCGCCGTGAGCTATGCCGACAACGATAACTGCGTCGTGCGTGCGGAACTGGAGATCGACAAGACCAATGCGGGCGAACTGGCCGGCAGGAAAGTCGCTGTGCCGCTGGGCACCGCCGCGCACTATGGCTTCCTCAAGCAGATGAGCCACTTTGGCGTTGATGTCGCCTCGATGGATGTGGTCGACATGGATCCCCCGGATGCGGCCGCTGCGATTGCACAGGGCTCGATCGACATGTTCTGCGGCTGGGGCGGATCGCTGCGCCGCGCTCTGGAGCATGGCAACGTGCTGCTGACCGGTGCTGAAAAGACCGAGATCGGCATCCTGGTGTTTGATGTCACCTCAGGCCCGGCTGACTGGGTTGCCGAGAACGGCGAGGTGGTTTCCCAGTTCCTCAAGGTGACGGCAGATGCCAACGCGATGTGGGCCGACCCGGCCAACCACGCAAAAATGCTGCCGCTGATTGCCAAGGACGCGGGCATGGATGAAGCCGCCACCGCGGAAACCATTGCGACCTTCACGTTCCCGACTGTTGACGATCAGCTTTCGGAAAAGTGGTTGGGTGGGAATGCTCAGACCTTCATGAAGGGCGTTGCAGACGTGTTTGTCGAAGCCAAGAGCATCAACGCGGCCCTCGATTCTTATGAGAGCAACGTCAACACCGATCCGCTTGCAGCCGCCGGCGGCAATTAAGGATACCAACTGGGGCAGCGGCGCAGACCGCTGCCTTTCAGAGTGGCTCCGTCTGGGGCCGCCCGTCCTCCCACACATTTCTCAAAAGGGACGTGCTGCCTATGTCAGGACTATCTATTGAAAGCATCTCTATGCGCTTTGACCTGCCCAATGGCAGTTCTGTGCAGGCGCTAAAGGATGTCTCGCTGCATCTCAAGCCAGGCGAGCTTCTGAGCGTGCTCGGCCCTTCGGGCTGTGGCAAGACCACCTTGCTGAACATCGCTGCCGGATTTCTGGCGCCGACAGGAGGTCAAATCACCATGAACGGGCACGTGGTCAAGGGCCCTGACGCCGAGCGCGGCATGGTGTTCCAGCAGGGCGCGTTGTTCGAATGGATGAACGTGCGAGAAAATGTCAGCTTCGGCCCAAGGATGAAGGGGCAAACCGAAGCGGAATGGGGAAATCAGGTGGATCACCTGCTTGATGTGACCGGTCTTGGCGATTTCAAGGACAAAGCAATCTTTGAACTTTCGGGCGGCATGCAGCAGCGTGTGGCGCTTGCCCGCTGCCTGGCCAATGACCCTGACGTGATCCTCATGGATGAACCGCTGGGCGCGCTAGATGCGCTGACCCGCGAAAAGATGCAGGGCCTCGTGCTGAAGCTCTGGAAAGAGACGGGCAAGACCATCATTCTGATCACTCACTCGGTGGAAGAGGCCCTGCTTTTGGGCGAGCGCCTTCTCGTCATGGCCCCGCGTCCAGGACGCATTCACAAGGAATACAGGCTTCCCTTTGCCGAAATGGGCGTGGGGGGTGACCTGCGCGAAGTCAAGAAAGCAGAAGGCTATGCCACGACGCGCGAAGAAATCCTGGAAATGATCTGGGACATGGAAGAAGAAATCATGGGTCGTTCGGAGGAAATGCAATGATTGGATTGATGATCCTGCTGGTATACGTCGCGATCTTCGTGATCTCCTTCCTTATTGTGCGGTTCGTCGTGCAGCGCACGAATACTGATTTCACCTCGCTCAAAACCGTGACCTTTGGCGATGAAAGCGCGGTGATTTCGAACCGGTTTGCTTCGGTGGTCTCGGTTCTGACGATTTTCCTGCTTTGGGGGTCGTTCACAGGGTCGGCCTGGGTGCCGGGGTTCCTGCACGCGCCGGGCCCGTTTGTTGGCGAGACATCCTTTACCTATACGGTGGCCACCCAAGACGGCGAACGCGATGATGCCACCGTGCATGTGCGCGTCGTGGATTTCGGCGAGAAACCGGAGAAGTTTGACGTGCCGCTTGGCGACGGGTTGGCCAAGGACGATGCGCTGGCCATGTCCGCCTCTCGTTCGGCCACTGTGCTGTTTGACAAGAATGACGAGGTCACGCGCAAAGAAGGGACCAGGGTTGTCGCCATTGATGGAGTCCCGATTGCACCGGGCGGCTCGATCCGCACGGATGCCGGGCGCTTTGCCCTGACCAGCAAGGGCGCCATCAGCTTCTCTCCGCCCAAGGGCTTGCAGATGGAACCGATCTGGCTGCCGCCGCCCGAAGCCGTTGTGGGTCGTGTGATTGAAATCGCCAATGAAGGCTACCGTGACAGCACGCTGTGGAAACATCTGGGCTATTCGCTGTTTCGCGTAATTGCCGGCTTCTTCTTCGGGGCGCTGATCGGGATCCCGTTGGGCTATGCGATGGGTTTGAGCGACTGGTTCCGTGGCTGGTTCGAACCGATCGTGGAATTCATGCGCCCGGTGCCGCCGCTGGCGCTGATCCCGCTGGTAATTATTTGGTTTGGTATCGGCGAGGTGGGCAAGATCATCCTGTTGTTCCTGGCCTCGCTCTGGATCATGGCGATTTCAGCGCGGGCAGGTGTGTCCGGGGTCAATATCTCCAAGGTGCATGCGGCCTATTCCTTGGGTGCAAGCAAGCTGCAGATCATGCGCCATGTCATCATGCCCAACTCGCTGCCCGAGATCTTTACCGGCGCGCGTGTCGCCATGGGGGTTTGTTGGGGCACGGTGGTTGCAGCCGAACTGGTTGCGGCGTCAGAGGGCGCCGGGATGATGATCATGGTCGCATCCAAGTTCCAACTGACCGACATCGTGCTCATGGGGATCATACTTATCGGAGTGATCGGCTTTGGCATCGATGTGTTGATGCGCCGGGCCGAGAATTGGCTGGTTCCCTGGAAAGGGCGCAGCTGAGCCGGACACCACGCTGAAAATGAAACACGCCGGGTTTGCGAACCCGGTGCGCAGCCTTTTCTAACGCCATGGCCTTACTGCAATTGAAGCTCTGCGGGACAGGGTTGGTTTGTTCGCGATGTTTGATTTCATGGCTTCAAAATCGCGGCGCCCTGAGCGAATGGTCGAAACCTCCACAATACTGGATTGCCGTGATCTGCGCCGTCGCAGAATTTTTCTCAATGCGAGCCAACGCAGAGAGAAAGTCGAATTCAGAGGTCAGGCTCGAAGCAGACATTGGTCAAAGGGCAATTTTAAGAGACGTGCATCGCTTTTAGTTTGTCGATTGGCAGACAGGAACGAGCGGTGCGCTCATGGAGACTCCACCCAGTAGATAGGCCGGGCAGCGCCCGACCCTCCCCACGGGAGGGCGCTTTGCACCCACCCAGGGTCAGGCGCTGCCCTAGGGTTTTGTTGGATCGTTCGCGGGCTGGATTAGTACTCGTCTTCGCGGGGGCCGTTTTGCCATTCTTTGGCCAGGTTGCCAAAACGGGTGAATTCGGCGGTGAAGGACAGCTCCACCGTGCCGATGGGGCCGTGACGCTGTTTGCCGACGATGACTTCGGCCTTGGCGTGCAGCCGCTCCATCGCGGTTTTCCACTCTTCCATCTTGTCCAGCTCGTGATCGCCGGGCTTTTCGCGTTCCTTGTAGTATTCCTCGCGGAACACGAACATCACCACGTCGGCATCCTGTTCGATCGAGCCGGATTCGCGCAGATCCGAGAGCTGCGGGCGTTTGTCGTCGCGGTTTTCCACCTGACGCGACAGCTGTGACAGGGCGATCACCGGGATCTGCAGTTCCTTGGCGATGGCCTTCATGCCCATGGAGATCTCAGCGATCTCGTTCACCCGGTTTTCCGCCATGCCGCGGCAGAGCTGCAGGTAGTCAATCACCAAAACATCCAACCCATGGGTCCGCTTTAGACGACGCGCACGGGCAGCCAGCTGCGAGATCGGCAGGGCAGGGGTGTCATCGATGAACAGCGGGCAGCTTTCCAGATCCTTGGCGGCCTGAACAAAGCGGCGGAACTCGCTTTCGGTCATGTCACCCTGACGGATCTTGTGGGAGGAAATCTCCGAGGCCTCGGCCAGAACCCGGCCCGCCAACTGTTCGGCGGACATCTCGAGTGAGAAAAAGCCAACAACGCCGCCGTCAATCGCGCCCTCGGTGCCATCGGGTTTGGTGCCTTTTTTATAGGCCTTGGCGACGTTAAAGGCGATGTTGGTCGCCAGGGAGGTTTTGCCCATCGAAGGACGTCCCGCCAGGATCAGCAAATCCGAAGGGTGCAAGCCGCCGAGCTGTTTGTCGAGATCGGCCAGACCAGTGGAGACGCCGGCCATGCCCCCCCCACGCTGATAGGCCTCGTTGGTGACATTGACTGCCTCAGTCACGGCTTTGAGGAAGGACTTAAAGCCGCTTTCGGTCTGGCCCTGTTCGGCCAGCTGATAGAGCGATTGTTCGGCTTCGACGATCTGCTCCTTGGGCTCCGAGGTGACATCAACGCGTCGGGCCTTGTCGGCGATGCTTTGGCCGAGCGCAATGAGTTCGCGCCGGATCGCCAGATCATAGATCATCTGCGCATAGTCGCGCACCGCAAAGGCGGAGATTGACGCGCCGGCCAGCTTTGCCAGATAGGCCGGGCCGCCGAGTTCTTTCAGCCCCTCGTCATCCTCCATGAAGGCCTTAAGCGTTACCGGGGATGCCAGAGCGTTTTTGGAGATCCGCGCCGCAGCGATTTCATAGATGCGGGTATGGACCGGATCGTAGAAATGGGTGGCATTGATGATCGAGGCGATGCGGTCATAAACATCATTGTTGGTCAGGATCGCGCCCAGAAGCTGCTGCTCGGCCTCAACCGAATGGGGCAGCTCGACAGCCTCTTCTGCGGCTTTGGCAACGACCATGCCCTGGTTCTGACCCTGACCTGTGGTCGAGGCAAGCGCCTGGCTGGCCGGGATATCTCCCATCATCTGCATGGGATCCTGCGCCATCTCATCGGGCATCTCGCTGGAGATGTGATCGGGCATTTCATCCGGCAGGGGGGCGCTGGGGGGGATATCGTTCATTGCTGCTCTCTTTGGTTTAAGCGCAAGTTGTACTGTGATTTGTCCAGGTTTGGTATCGGGAAATCTCTGTGGATAAGGCTGGGATAGATCTGCGGGATCTTGCCTGCCTCAGGCCAAACCCATGTCTGCAAAAGAAAAGGCCGCTCTCGTGCGGAGCGGCCCATTGGCGGATCGGCGGATTTTTGCGGATTAGGTCTTTTTGTTCGCCTCTTGCCAGGCGCGCGGATCCTTGAGGAAGCTCTCAACTTCGGTCAGGGTTTCCGCGTCAAAGGCCTTCTGGGCCTTCGCCTCGGCCAAAACATCCCACCAGGTGCAGAGATAGTGCAGCTCAACCCCGTGGTCGCCCAGACGTTTGGTGGTTTCGGGGAAGATGTCATAGTAGAAAATCACCGCGGTATGGCCACAGCTGGCGCCGGCCTCGCGGATGGCATCGACAAAGGACAGCTTGGAGCCGCCATCGGTGGTCATGTCCTCCACCAGCAATACACGCTGATCTTCCGTCATCACGCCTTCAATACGGGCGTTTCGGCCATAACCTTTGGGCTTTTTGCGCACATATGTCATGGGCAACGCCATGCGTTCGGCCACCAGGGCGCCAAAGGGGATCCCTGCGGTCTCACCGCCGGCGATATTGTCAAAGGCTTCAAAACCGGCATTGCGCATCACGGTGACGGTGAGGAAATCCATCAAGGTGGTGCGGATGCGTGGGAAGGAGATCAGTTTGCGGCAGTCAACATAGCTGGGTGAGGGCAGGCCGGAGGCCAGGGTGTAGGGCTCGCGCGCATTGAAATTTACAGCGCCGATTTCCAGCAGCATCCTGGCGGAGAGGCGGGCGATTTCTTCGCGGGTGGGGTAGGAGGTCGGGATCATGGTCTATCCTTCGAAAGCCTGGGTGCCAGAGGCGAGGGCGGATGCCTCCGGCGGGAATATTTGGGGAAAGATGATATCGGGTGCGGGGCCGGTCAGGCCACCGACCAGTAGATCGGGTAGCCGGGGTCAAAGAGGGTGACGGGGCCGTCATCAGAAGCGATCTTGGTCGGGAACTGGGTTGCGGCCTCGGATTTGACCAGCGTGATTTGGCCCGGGTTTTCTGGCAGCTGGTAGAAGGCGGGGCCGTTCTGGCTGGCAAATTTTTCCAGGTTCTCCAGCTTGCCGTCTTCTTCAAAGACATGGGCCAGCAGCGGTATGGTGTTGGTGGCGGTGAAACAGCCGGCACAGCCGCAGCCGCTTTCTTTGGCGGCGTCCACATGTGGCGCTGAGTCAGTGCCAAGGAAATAGCGCGCATCCCCGGATGTTGCGGCCGTGCGCAGCGCCAGTCGATGCTCTTCGCGTTTTGCCACGGGCAGGCAATAGTAATGGGGCTTGATGCCCCCCACCAGGATATGGTTGCGATTGATGATCAGGTGATGGGTGGTGATGGTGGCCCCTAGATCCTGTTCCTGACTGGCGACATAATCAGCCGCGTTTTTGGTGGTGATATGTTCCATCACCACCCGCAACCCGGGAGTGGCGCGGCGGATTGGGTCGAGGACCCGGTCGATAAAGACCGCTTCGCGATCAAAGATATCAATGTCGTGATCGGTGACTTCGCCATGGGTGCAGAGCGGCAGACCGATTTCGGCCATTTTTTCCAGAACCGGTCGGACTTTGTCAAAATTGCTGACGCCGCTGCTGGAATTGGTGGTGGCGCCCGCTGGGTAGAGCTTGACAGCCTTGACCAGACCCGAGGCATGGGCGGCTGCGACGTCTTCGGGGTCCGTATCCTCTGTCAGATAGAGCGTCATCAGAGGCTCAAAGGCCATCCCCTCTGGCAGGGCGGCCAGAATGCGATCGCGGTAGGCGGCGGCCTGGGCGCCGGTTACCACAGGGGGGACCAGATTCGGCATGATGATGGCACGGCCAAAATCGCGGGCCGTTTCGGGCAAGACGGCCTTGAGCATTGCGCCATCGCGCAGGTGCAGATGCCAGTCATCGGGGCGGGTCAGGGTGAGGGTCTGGGTCATGGCGCCGCGTTAGCACAGCTGCGCAAAAAGGGAAAGCAGCGGGAGCCTGCGGCACAGCATCGCCAGCGCAGATTTGCGCTTCTGCAGGGCTGCGCCGGGGGTCTGAAGGGATGTGTGATTAGGCTCTGTGGTGTTTTGTCAAAGGCTGGAGGGGAGTTCGAAATCGCCCTCGGCGGCGCGTTTTTCCAGGTTCTGCAGGCGGCGACGGAACCGGGGGGCGCTGAGCCGCGACACCACATTGCGGCACAAGAGCACCTGCATAAACGGGCGATCAAACTGATCCAACCGTCCCATCAGCGAGCGCAGATAGGAGGAATTGTCGCGCCGCGCCCGGAACAGCCGGGCAAATTCGGCTTCATTAAAATCGCCACTGGCGGCCTGTTCCAGGATAGAGCTCAGGATGTCCATTTCAATCATGCGGGTCTGCACCGCGGCCCCAAGGTTGGGCACCCGCAGCCGCGCGACATTTTTACGGGCGAACAGAGCGGCATGCATCGCGTCCAGCCGTTCATAGGGGTCGTAAAAGACAAAGGCCCGTTTGGCGGCATCCAGCATGTCGGGCGCATATCCATAGCGGTCGGTAAAAGAGACCCGACGCATCTCGACAAAGCGTTCGTCCCATTCGGTCATCCGCGGATCTAGCGTCGCCTGAGGTTGAATCGCGACCACAGTCGCGCCAGGTGCCGCAACCGAAAAAGCCGCAGCCGCATAGCCACAGGGGCCCGCACCATAGAAGATCACATTGTCGAATTCGTCAAAGAAGCCATCATCAATCAATTGGTCAAAAAAGCCAAAGACGCGGTCGTTGCGGAACCAGGTGTCGCCACTGGAGAGCAGGCCCAGATGCGACCAGCCCTGGCTTTTGACCATGTCAAAGCCCAGTGGCTGCGCCAGTTTGGAAAGATTGTGGATTCCCTGCACCGTTTCAAATGTGACCAATAGCGTGTTGCCCTGATCCAAAAAGGTGGCGCAGTGTTTAGGGCCCAATGGCTGGAACATGCCAAGTTCTTCAGTGAGGGCGGCAAGACGTTTCTCCCATTGGGCGGGTTTCAGACCAGACAGGTCCTCATCCAGGATCTCGAGATTCTCTTGCATTGCCTAAACATCCCTTACTCTGACCGGATACAGCGGCCGATAGGGCTAAGATTTAGGCAAGGAATGCGGCTAAAATTGGAAAATCTCTGGTCGCTTTGCTGGCCCTTCTGCGCCGGCACATGGAATGCGCCGGGTGGAAAGCGGATCGCGCAGGGCTTTATTTGCTGTCCTGAAATGGGCTGAGAGAGTTACCCTTGACGGTCCTGAGGGGCCTGGTCTGTGTGCGGGTCTTTGGCCGTGGCCTTGTCTGCGGCTTTGTCTGCGGCGCGGCCCAGATTGGCAAAGGTGGTCAGCGTTTGGGCTGTCACAGCATTGATCAGGCGCGAGGGCGGGGTCATCAGCAGGCGGGCAAAGAGGGCGCGATAGGGCTCTTTCTGCATCAATTCGCGGAATCTCTGCTGGCGCCAGGCCACGGATTTGGCGCGCAGCTTGGCCAGCCCCTCGTCCTCCAGCAGCTGGCTTTCCAGCTCCTGACGGGCGATTTTGTAGCGATCAATCGAGGTGTCACTGGCAGTGTTGAAGTTGCGCTCGACCCAATAGTCGGTACCTAACATATGGTCGGAATGTACCGCGCGACCGCGATCGGCCTTAAGGATGTAGCTTTCCATGGCGCCCAAGGGATAGTGGTTGAGCTGGGCCAGGTCGTAATTCTTGCGGCCATAGTTGGAAAACAAACGTCGCGTCTTAAAGGCCTCTCCCAGCTCGCGGCCAGTGCAGTCGAACCAGCGAAAACTCTCAACCTTTTCAGGGTCTTTTGCGTCGCGCGGGCGATGCACGCCGGTTTTGCGATAGGTGCCATTGTTGCGGTAGAGCGTCTTGAACATCGAAGCACGCCAGGGCCAATGGATCACCTCTGGGGCGCAGCGGCGAAACAGTTCAGTGATCGGGCCATCTTCAAAGCGCAGCGTGTCGGCATTGCCAAACAAGCGCCAGGTCAGGGTTACGGCATCGGCCTCGGGCAGGGCGGCCAGCAGGTCTGTCAATGTCCCATCGCCCGTCTTGATATTGACGAATTCATCTACATCCAAGGCCAAGATCCAATCGGCCTGTTTGACCAAGGGGTGCTTGTCGGCCTGTTTCATCGCGGTGAACTGGATGCCGCCCTTGCCATAGGGGCCGTCATTGCGAATATGGGTCAGCTGGCCCAGCTCATCCAGGCGATCAAGGATGGCATCCGTGCCATCTTGACAATCGTTGGAAAAGACCAGGAAATCAGTGAAGCCAACAGCGCGATGATGGGCTAGCCATTCCAAAAGGAAGGCACCTTCGTTGCGAACCGTGAGGATTGCCAGAAACCGCATTAATCACCAGCCAGAGCAGAACACAGGGAGCTTGCCACGGGACAGGCTGGAAAAGAAGACCAAAGCTGCGCCGCAGGGACAGAGACCGCCCTTGGGCCGCCAGCTATGTTGATCTGCATGGAGGCTTGCCTGCTGGCACGGGTCATTGCTCAGCTTTCCAGGTCTAGCGCCAGTGCATAGGCGACGCGTTCAGTTGCGGTGAGTTTCAGGGTCAGCGCCTGTTGGTACAGATCTTCGAATTCGTCCATTTTATGCAGCTCATCAGCTTTGGCACGGTGCCAGTCCAGACCTTTTTCATGCCAACCGCGTAGGGCGTCATCTTGCATCAACCGGTCGTATTCGACCTGCAGGCGCGGCAGGTTGCGCTGCACTGTGACATCGCGGTGGTCGTTCCAATCCATGCGGATCCAGTAGTTGATCCCGATCGAGCGATCCACATGCAGCGCCCGGCCACGCTGGCGCTTGATCAGATAGCTCTCGGCAGAGCGCAGGGCATAGTGATTGAGCTGGATGAGGTCATAGCCGATGGATTTGCGCGAGTTGCGCCAACCGTTGTCAGCCGCTTCCGAGGTCATATCGCGGCCCGAGCCATTGACCCATTTCACCCGATCACGGTGGCTTTCTTCCAATTTATTGGGGCGATGGCAGCTGATCTTTTGATAGGCGCCGATGTTTTTGAACATGGTCTTGAACCCCCAGACCGTATGCGGCTTGGGGCAGTGCTTGGGTGCGCAGGAGTCAAACTGCTGGGTGACAAAATCATCCTTGAGCCGGGTGACACCATTGGAGCCAAACAGCCGCCAGGTCATGGCGATATTGCTGGCCTCCGGCACCCGGTCAAACAGGTCCTGTAGCGTGCCATTGCCGCAGCGCACGTTCATGAATTCATCCACGTCGATATGGATGATCCACTCCGCATTCATGATCACCGGCTCTTTCAAGGATTGATTGAGCGCATGTTGCTGGGGTGAATTGCCCTTCCAATCGTCATTGTTTCGGTGCTGCAGAACGCCCATCTCTTGCAACCGGTCAAGGATCTCGCTGGTGCCATCCTCGCAGCCATTGGTGTAGATCAGGAAGTTGTCCACCCCCATGGCGCGGTGATAGGCGACCCATTCCACAATGTAGGGGGCTTCATTCTTCATGCAGCCCACGATGACATTTCCGCTGCTGCCCTTTGGCAACTGGCGTAGCGGAGCAATGTCATAGGGGGGCAGGGGCAGGTCTTCGCCCTTTGGGCTCAGGTTGTTATGCGGCTTAAAGGGAGAGCTTTGGAGCATTTCAAAGTTCTCTAGCGCCCGCGGTGTCATCACCGACAGGGCTGCTTTTGTTGGCTGTGCCGTGGCGGGAGCTTTGGCCTTGCTGATGTCTTGCAGGTCGCTGCCTTTGGTCTGCATCTCTTCCTTGGTGGCGCGGTTGATCCGACGCATAAAGGTCAAGAGATACTGCGAGGCGCGAAAGCCACGCTCGGGATCGGCTTCTTTCCAGGTTTGGTCTACCCGCGACGTCTCTGTCTCGCTGCCAAATCCGGCGGCCTGCAGCGCGGGGTGCTGCTGGGCCAGCTCCTGATTGGCGGCGGCAAAGAACCGTGACACTGGGGCCAATGTGGCAGGGGCAATTGCGTCTCCTGCAATGGTGATTTCATTCAGAAAGCTGCGCCACAGCTGACGCGGCAGGATCTTGCCACGCTGGGCCAAGAGCTGCAGCAGCAGGTGGTTGAGCTGACGGCCGCGGGCAAGCCAGGCTGCCGAGGGCTGCTGCGGTTTTTTCCCCATTGGGCTGCGGCCAATCTGACTGGCAATGCCAAAGGCTGCGCAGATTTCGCCCGGCGCGTCTGCCCCATAGATAAGCTCTTCGTCAAAGGGGCGGTAACTGAAGCTTCCCTGTCCAAAGACGTTCTCCCAATGGGCCTGCAGAGCGGTGTAATCGAGCCAGAAGGGGGCGCCTTGGGTTTCCTCAAACTGACCCGCCTGCGGATCGATGGGAGGCATGCTACGCAGTGCATCCGACCACCAATCTGCACTGCTGCAAAGGTCGAGCTCTTGTGACAGAGGGCGGTCGCGCCCCTCCAGGACCTGGGCGCCATAGTGGCGTGCCAGCGCAGTGGCTGGGGCGTCAATATGGGCGATCACGCGGATGTCGTCGGACAGTGGTGAAAGCAGGGCTTTCAGCCGCTCCAATTCGCTTTGGCGATGGAGTTTTGTTCCCAGCTGTGCAGCAGACAGGACCAGGATCTCGGGCCGCGCCTGCGCCACCTCGCGCTGCAACTCCTGCTCCAAAGTCTGATACAGACGGTTTTGTTTCTCCGCTGTGATAAAGCCGCGGTTGTAGCGCAGGGGATCGACGTGGTCTGGGTCAGTCACTGCCATATACAGCCGGGTATGGTTCTTGCCGCCGGGGGCACGGGGAAACAGCACGCCTTTGACGCGCAATTGGTCGCGTTTGTCCGCCATGATCTGCTGAAGACGCTCGGCGCCGGTATGTTCAAGACCGATATGAAGATAGATCCGCATTAGGTGTTCTGCGCCTTCCGATTGACATTGGCCTTGCCCCACCAGGGCAGATCACGCCCCAGATGAGCACTGACCTTTGCTTGCGCCTCTGGCGCGGCGACATCGACCTCCAGATAGCGGGGATCATCGCGAAACCAGTGTTTCAGCGCCTCGTAATGGCCATCGATCCACATCATCTGCTGATCCGCCGTCTTGCCATAGCCGATGGGCAACCCCGGAACCGTGCTGCCGGGCAGGCGGGTGCTGCCCAGATTGTTCCAGGCCATGATCGATTTGGAATGGCTTTCGGCATCGCGTCTCGTGGCGATGAAGCGCAGATCGGGATAGAGATCCTGCAGGACCTTGATCATGGCAAAATCGAACTGCGGCCAGACCGAAAACTTGCCATGAATAAAGCTGATCTCAGAGACCGCGTCATAGTCCTTCATGTAGGCCATTGGGTCGCCCGCCTCATAGAGCCCCTTATAGAGCATCGAGCCGACAAAGACCCGGCGCTTGCCGGGGCGGTCTTCTTCGCGATCTTTCAGACGGTGATCCGCTACGGTATAGCCCGCTTGCGTCAGCGCTTTGTTCAGTGTGGTGGTGCCTGATTTTGGCAGGCCGAGGTTGATGACTTTTAGTTCCATGATGCCGACCTACTCTGTTGTGCTGACCATGAGGCCCAGATCTTCGAGCAGAGCTTCTTCCTGTGGCGGCAGGGTCGAGCTCGCCAAGAGCTGGCGGCGCATATCTTGGTAGCTGGACTGAGCCAGCAGCGCGTCGCGCTTTTCGATATGCCGACTGACGCAGGTTGCATGCAGTTCGGCGATTTCGGGGTCGGACTTCAGCTCTTCCAAGGCCTCGGCCAGCTGCGGCAGGTAGCGCTGGATCGACAAGTCCTGATAGGCGGGATCATTGCGTTCGCGCCAGTAGCTATCATCAAAGGCGCGGTGTTCGCGGTTGACATCGCCACGGTCATTTTTGACCAGATAGCTGTCCAGCGAGCGCAGGGCATAGTGGTTGAGCGTAGCAAAATCGCGGCTGCCCTTCGCGGGGAACTTACGAATGCGGCGCGGATTGTCCGCCACCAGGAATTTATGCGGCACATCGCGCCCGGATCCGTCGCTCCAGCGGGGAAACCTGCGTGGCGGTAGGTTCTTTTTGAAAAAGGGACGGTGCGCCCCGTAGTACTTTAGCGGAAAGTCCTGCCGCACCAGAGTTTTGACCTCAATCGCGGTTTCGGCGCACCAGATGTCGGGGTTATGCGAGCGGGTGAACTGCGAAATCACGGGCGCGTCCACAAAGCTCTCAATGCCGTCATTGGCAAAGAACTGAAACCCAATTGAGATCGCTTTGGCATTGCCACAGGCCTCGATCAAGCTGGGAATGTCATGGGCCCCGACATGGATGTTGAGGAATTCATCCACGTCAGCGATCCAGAGCCAATCGGCCTGGCGCACCACCTCCTGATGGGCAGCATCTTTCAAGGCCTCCATCTGGTAGTTGCGCCCCTGGGCTGGGTTGGGCAGATGTACCAGCATTTCCCGCGCCGCCAAAGCCTCCAGAAGTTCGGCTGTGCCGTCGGTGCAATCGTTTGAATAGAATAGAAAGTCCGTAACGCCAATCAGGCGGTTAAAGGCGATCCATTCCAGCAGGAAAGGGCCTTCGTTCTTGACGCAGGTCACTGCGGTGATGCGCATCTCGCATCCCCTCTCATATGCTCGCGCTTTGGCCTGTGCTGCCAGCTGCGCCTGATTGTGGGTTTGAAACCCGTCTGCCTCGCAGCGCCGCTTTATCGGGCGCTTTATCTTATAGGCGGCAGTTTCGCATTGCCGGGCGCGGGCGTCAATCTTTGCGCCGGGCTGCAGGCCGGACGGGGGCAGAGTGTTGCCTCTGAGACGTAACGGCAGGTTTCGGTGACTTGACCCAAACCGCATCGCATGGCCTGTTGCAGGGAACCGAGGCGCCAGCGGGGCGTTTGGCAGATGCAAAGGGCAGCGTATGAGACAGGCCGAGTCGATTGATCACGTCCAGCAGATGCTGACAGAACAGGGCTATGTCTGCGGTCGCCCGCTGGCGACGGTGGTGTTTTTGTCACTGAAGCTGGGGCGGCCCCTGTTTCTGGAAGGCGAGGCCGGAGTCGGCAAGACCGAAATCGCCAAGGCCCTGGCGGCAGCTATGGGGCGGCGGCTGATCCGGCTGCAATGCTACGAGGGGTTGGACGCCTCTTCGGCGGTCTATGAGTGGAACTTTGCCGCCCAGATGGTGGCGATCCGCACGGCTGAGGCAGCCGGAGGCGCCGATCGGGCTGGGCTGCAGGCAGAGCTGTTTTCGGATGACTTTCTGGTGGAACGTCCACTGCTTGAGGCTATGCGCCCGGATGAAAACGGCCCGCCGGTCTTGCTGATTGACGAGCTGGATCGGACGGACGAACCCTTTGAGGCCTTTTTGCTGGAGGCGCTGAGCGATTTTCAGGTGACCATACCGGAGCTGGGCACCATCAAGGCGCCGGAACCGCCCATCGTGGTCCTGACCTCGAACCGTACCCGCGAGGTGCATGACGCGCTGAAACGGCGCTGCCTGTATCACTGGGTGGATTACCCCGATTTTACCCGCGAGGTGGAGATCCTAAAGGCCCGCGCGCCAGAAGCCACCGAGCAGCTCAGCCGCGAGGTGGTGGCCTTTGTCCAGCAGCTGCGCGCCGAGGATCTGTTCAAGAAGCCCGGCGTGGCCGAGACCATCGACTGGGCCAATTGTCTGCTGGCGTTGGATGTAATCGACCTCTCGCCTGCGGTGATCGCCGATACCCTGGGGGCGATCCTGAAATACCAAGACGATATCGCGCAATTGCAAGGATCAGAGGCCAAGCGCATTCTGGATCAGGCCCGTGACAGCCTGGATGAGGTCTGATGGCCGAGCTGCCAGAGCTAACCCTGCCGGATAAGCCCAAGCTAGCGCAGAACATCACCCATTTTGCCCGCGCCCTGCGCAAGGCGGGGCTGCCCATCGGTTCAGGGCGGGTGATTGATGCGGTGGAGGCGGTGGCGGCGGCAGGTTTTACCTCGCGCCAGGATCTCTACTGGACTCTGCACGCCTGTTTTGTCTCCAAGCCCGAGCACCGGGTGGTCTTTGGCCAGATTTTCCGCCTCTATTGGCGCGATCCCAGGTTTCTGGAACGCATGATGGCGGCGCTTTTGCCTGCCATCAAAGGCGTGCAGGAGGAAAAGCCCGCCAAACCGGGGGAAAAACGCGCCGCAGAGGCGCTCTTGGATGGGGCAAACCAGGAAGTGGATGTGCCCGACCAGCAGGAGGAAGATGGCAGCGATTTTGAGATTGATGCCTCGCTGACTATGTCTTCAGAAGAGCGGCTGCGCAGCCTGGATTTTGAGCAGATGAGCACCGATGAGGTGGCGCAGGCCAAAAAGATCCTGGCGCAGATCAAACTGCCGGTGCAGCCGATGCAATCGCGGCGACTTATGGCGGCAAAACGCGGGACGCGGGCGGATTGGCGGCGGACCTTCCGCGAAGCAGCCCGCCGGGGCGGAGATATACAGGTCATTGCCCGCGCCAAGCGCCGCCAGCGCTGGCCCAATCTGGTGGTGATCTGCGATATCTCGGGCTCAATGAGCCACTACAGCCGTATCGTGCTGCATTTCCTGCATGCTGTGGCCAATGCCAAAGGCGCAGGGTGGGCCCGGGTGCACGGGTTTACCTTTGGCACCCGGCTGACCAATATCACCCGCCATATGGCGACGCGTGACGTGGATGCAGCCCTGGCGGCGGCGGGGGCTGAGGCCCAGGACTGGGAGGGCGGCACCCGGATTGGCGCTTGCCTGCATGACTTTAACCGGGATTGGTCGCGTCGGGTCATGGGGCAGGGCGCGGTGGTGTTGCTGATCACCGATGGGCTGGACCGCGACGATCCAAAGGCACTGGCGCATGAGATGCAGCGGCTGCATCTGTCGGCGCGTCGCCTGATCTGGCTAAACCCGCTGCTGCGCTGGGACGGCTTTGCCGCCAAGGCCCAGGGCATTCGCGCCATGCTGCCTCATGTGGACAGTTTTCGGGCGGGCCATTCCATCGTCTCGCTCGAAGAACTGGTGCGGGCAATCAGCGATGAACGTGATACGGGCGAAAAGACCCGACTGATGGCGCAGGTCAGACAACGGGCCTAGCGACGGCAATTGGACAGCGGCTGGCGGTGCAGCATAAAAACTTTATCATCGGGCGCGCGCTCCAGAATGCGGGGTTTTGCATTGCAATCGGAGAAATAGAGATCCGTTCCACCGGTGATCAGGATGGAGGAGCCAGTCCTGGCCACCACATCAAATCGCCCACCGTCACACTCGACGCCGCAGGAGAGCCTGTTGCCCTGTGGTCTGCAGATCACAGGGGTTCGCCAGGTCGAGCGACCCCGTAGTCGGACGGCGAAGTGCAGGTTCATCTCGCTGCCTGGCATGGCCTGGCTGTCAGCGTTGAAATGCGACAGCTCAATTGCCTCAACCTTTTGCACCGGGTGGCTGGCCAGATGGCTGGCAGAGTAGAGGCGCTGGTAGCAGCTATCGCTGTTTTTGTCGAAATGCTGGGAAATGGGTTGGGCCGCAGCGGGCAGGGCGGCACAGAAGGTAAGGCAAAAGACGGCAGTTTTTCTGAACATGGCTTTTCCCCAATAGGCGAGATGTCAATCCTAGTGGCGAGGTGCCAAAAGCCAAGGGTTAATAAAATTCCATTAATTGAATGTGATTTGATTTCGATCAAGTCACTCCGGTGGCAAGTCCTTTAGATTGCAAAACCTGAATGTAACAGGAGGGCTGGAACATGCCATTGAATTGGAAAGCCGGAGGCTTCCTGCTGGGGCTGGTGTTTTTTCTGGCGGTGCTATTGGTCAAACCGATTGGGGTTTCTACCCAGTTTGTGATCCTGGATGGGATCCTTGGGGATGTGGTCAATGCTGAGCTGGTGACCCAAACCGACGAGGGCTATACCTCGACCAATGCCTATCTGGCAAAATCGAATGGCAAATATGCCAAATCAGTCGCCAATCCGCTAAACTACAGTTTTGTCTTTGTGTTGGCCATGGCGCTGGGCGGTTTTGTCTCTATGCGTCTGCGGGGCGGGATGGATGCGGTGGAGCGCTCCGTACCTGCTTTGTGGCGGGCAAATTTTGGCAACAGCCAGCTGCTGCGCTATGCGGCCACCTTTCTCGGTGGGTTTATTGTGCTCTATGGCGCCCGTCTGGCGGGGGGCTGTACCTCGGGCCATATGATGTCGGGCATGATGCAGACCGCATTGTCGGGCTATATCTTTGCCGCCGGAGCCTTTGCCGCCGCCGTCCCCGTATCCCTGATGCTGTTCAAAAAGGAGGCCTGAGCCATGATGTCGATTATACTTGCGCTGGTCATTGGTGCCGGCTTTGGGGCAGTGCTTGATCGGGTTGGCGCGTCGAACCCAACCTATATCGGCAAGATGTTGAACCTAACCAATCTGAACTTGGCCAAATCGATCATGCTGGCCATCGGCACGGGATCGGTGTTGATGTTTGGCGGGCAGATGCTGGGTTTGGTGGATGTCGGACATATGTCGGTCAAAACGGCCTATTTTGGTGTCTTCCTGGGGGGGATCATGCTTGGGACAGGATGGGCGCTGGCGGGCTATTGCCCGGGTACCGGCGTTGTTGCTGCGGCCTCGGGGCGCAAAGACGCGCTGTTCTTTATCGCAGGCGGTCTGTTTGGCGCTGCGGCCTATATGTTGACCTATCCCAGCTGGAAAGCCAGCGGGTTTCTGGATGCCGTGGCCGGGGGCAAGGTGACCTTGGGTACGGTTCCTGGTGCCAAATATGATGGGCTGACCACTTTGCCAGGGGACCTTGTTGGGCTCTTGCTTGGTGCGGTCTTTATCGTCATTGCCTTTGCTCTGCCCGAGCGGATCATCAGGCCCGAGCCAACGGTGGAGCCTGCAGAATAAGACGGCAGGCTGTGGGCCTGCGGTGGGCTTTGGCCATCTCTTGCAGGACCCTTTGGACAGGAAGATAAGTACTTTGGCGGCATCTGCGTTCCAAGCAGATGCCGCCATGTTTTTTTGTTCTTTATGTTTTGCAGCTTGAAACCCTTTGGGGGGATGCGCACACTTTGGGGTGAGACAGGCCATTTCGAGCCTGCACAGAGGATGCATGACCCAGATGGCTGACACCACGGACCACCCGCAGAGCCCTGCCAGCGCAGCGCAAATCGCACTGGACTGGCACCAGGCCGGGCAGGGGGCTGCTCTGGCGACAGTGGTGCAGACCTGGGGCTCCGCGCCGCGCCGGGTTGGTGCGCAGCTGGTGGTCAGTGGCGATGGCCGCCTTGAGGGGTCAGTCTCAGGTGGCTGCGTTGAGGGCGCGGTGGTGATGGAGGCGCAGGAGGCGCTGGTGGATGGCCAACATCGGGTGCTGGAATATGGCGTCAGTGATGGCGATGCCTTTGCCGTTGGGCTGGCCTGCGGCGGCACCATCCGTATTTTGGTTGAACCGGTGGCGGGCTCTTTGCCGGTCGAGCTATTGACCGAATTGGTCGCGGCACAGCAGGCGCGGGAGGCTTTGGCCTATGAGGTCAATTTGACCACAGGCAAGGGCTCCTTGCTGCGCGATCACTACCCAGACCGGATGCGGCTGGACCGGTCCGGGGTAGAGGAGGACGGCGAGACCTTTGTCGCTGTACACAATCCACCACTGCGGCTGGTGGTGGTCGGCGCGGTGCATATTGCCCAGGCGTTGGTGCCGATGGCGCAGTTGGCGGGCTACGACCCGGCGGTGATTGATCCGCGCGCGGCCTTTGCCTCACCCGAGCGTTTTCCCGGTGTCACGCTGCTGGATGATTGGCCGGATGAGGCGGTTGCCGCTCTGGGCCTCGACCCGCGCACTGCCCTGGTGCTGCTGACCCATGATCCAAAACTGGATGATCCAGCGTTGCAGGCGGGGCTGCGGGAAAGCTGTTTCTACATTGGCGCGCTGGGCTCCAAACGCACTCATGCGGCCCGGATCGAGCGCATGTTGGCGGCAGGCTTCTCGAAGCAGGAGTTGAGCCGCATTCACGGCCCCGTCGGGTTGGATATTGGCGCGGCCGGTCCGGCGGAAATTGCCATTGCCATCCTGGCCGAGATGACGGCGGTGCTGCGGGGGAGGGCAACGTGAAGTTTGGCGGTGTCAATTTGGCCGATGCCGAAGGGGCAATTCTGGCCCATTCTATGCAGGCGGCTCAGTCGCCCTATGACACGGGTCTGTGCTATCGCATCGCCAAGGGCACCACTCTGAACGCGCAACATATGGCGGATCTGGCAGCAGAGGGCCATGAGACAATCACCGTGGCGCGGCTGGAAGCGGGCGACCTGCATGAGGATGCAGCGGCCCTGGCTTTGGCGCGGGCACTGGTGCCGGATGAGCAAAGCCAAGGCATTCGCATTTCGGGTGCCGGAGCGGGGCGGGTGAACCTTTATGCGCTCGGGGCTGGACTGGTTCGGCTGGATCGCGCGGCGCTGGAGGCGCTGAACGGTATTGATCCGATGATAACAATTGCCACCGTGCCGGATTATCATCGGGTTGATGCGGATGGGATGATCGCCACCATCAAAATTATCGCCTATGGGGTGGCGGCTGCTGCCTTGGAACAGGCCGGAGCTGGTGCGGCGGGGGCCTTGCGGATCTTGCCGCCGGTCTTTGCCACAGCCAGCCTGATTGAAACCCGCGTCAGTCGCGAGATCCCGCCGGATAAGGGGCGGCGATCAATGGCTGGGCGGTTGCACCGCATGGGAGTGATGTTGAGCGACCGTGTTGTGGTCCCACATCGCGAGGCAGAGCTGGCGGGCGCATTGGCGGCGGCACCGGGAGAGGTTCTGCTGATCCTCACGGGCTCGGCCACTTCGGACCCGATGGATGTGGCGCCGCAGGCGCTGCGCCAGGCGGGGGGATCGGTGACCCGCTTTGGTATGCCGGTAGATCCGGGCAACCTTTTGTTTCTAGGAGAGTGTCAAGGGCGGCCAGTGATTGGCCTGCCGGGCTGTGCCCGCTCGCCTGCTTTGAATGGGGCGGATTGGGTATTGGAACGGGTCCTGTGTGGCTGTCCGGTGACCAGCGCAGATATCGCTGCAATGGGCGTGGGGGGGCTGCTCAAAGAGATCCCCACTCGGCCTATGCCGCGGGGCTCGGATTGACAGTTGCTTTTGGGCTAGAGGGGCTTGGATCGCAGGAATTTGGGCCGAATTGTCTTGTTTTACCTGTGTTGATTTGCCGATGAGGGAAGATTTGTCCCTGCGCGTTTTGGCTGAGAGCAGAATTTTGCCAAGCGGTAAATTTGTTACGCAACGAAACGACTTCGGGGGTTCGCGTCACGGGCATCCCGTGCTTAACTCCTGACAGCCAGAAAAAACTAGCAAAATGGGAGGAAGTCATGACCAAGGTCTCAATGACCGTGAACGGCAAAGCCGCCAGCGGCGAGGCAGAGGGGCGCACGCTGTTGTCGTCATTCCTGCGCGAAGAGCTGGGGTTCACCGGAACCCATGTCGGCTGCGACACCAGCCAGTGCGGTGCCTGCGTCGTGCATGTCAACGGTGTCGCTGTGAAATCCTGCACTATGCTGGCCGTCGAGGCCGAAGGCGCTGAGGTTGCCACCATCGAAGGTCAGGCGGCGCCGGATGGGACGCTCAACACCATTCAGCAAGCCTTTCAGGACCACCACGGGTTGCAGTGCGGGTTTTGTACGCCGGGCATGGTGATGTCGACGGCGGCGCTGCTGAAAGAGAACCCAAAGCCCAGCGAGCAGGAAATCCGTGAGTATCTCGAAGGCAATATCTGCCGCTGCACCGGCTACCACAATATCGTCAAGGCGATTATGGCAGCATCTGGTCAGGACGTCTCTGCACTCGCGGCCGAATAGGGCGAACCTACCGGGCCTCATTGGGAGGTGTGGCCCCGATAGATATCAAGAAGCAAAGATCAAACTGCATAACCAAGAGGTGCGCCACTGGCTGCACCCTCCAGGGAGGAGATTTGAATATGCCTAAAGATAGTGGCATCGGCGCCAGCCCAAAACGGCGCGAGGACGTCAGGTTCCTGACAGGAACCGGTAATTACACCGATGATATCAACCTCAACGGCCAGGCCTATGTGCATTTCCTGCGCTCGGATATGGCCCATGCGCGGATCAATTCCATTGATACCGCTGCGGCTTCGGCGATGCCCGGCGTGGTGCGGATTTTCACGGGCGCCGATTTTGAAGGCGTGGGTGGCATTCCCTGCGGCTGGCAGATCACTGACAAGCATGGCGAGGCGATGCAGGAACCGGCGCATCCGGTGCTGGCCCAGGGCAAGGCGCGATATGTCGGGGATGCCATTGCCGCTGTTGTCGCGGACACTGCTGAACAGGCACGTGACGCCGCGGAGGCGATCGAGTTGGACATGGAAGAGCTGCCAGCGGTCATAGACATGAAAGCGGCTGTGCAGGAGGGCGCAACCAAGGTCCATGACGATCTGACCTCGAACCTCTGCTATGACTGGGGGTTTGTTGAAGAAAATAAGCCCGCGGTTGAGGAAGCATTTGCCAATGCGGCCCATGTGACGACGCTGGAACTGGTCAATAACCGGCTGATCGCCAACCCGATGGAACCCCGTGTGGCGGTGGGCGATTTCAACCGCGCCACCGGCGACAGCACGCTCTATACCACCTCACAGAACCCGCATGTAATCCGCCTGCTGATGGGCGCCTTTGTGCTGGGCATCCCTGAGCACAAGCTGCGCGTCATCGCGCCGGATGTGGGCGGTGGTTTTGGCACTAAGATTTTCCACTACGCGGAAGAGGCTTTCTGTACCTTTGCCGCCAAGGCCCTGAACCGGGCGGTGAAATGGACCTCTTCGCGCTCAGAGGCCTTTATCTCGGATGCCCATGGGCGGGATCACGTCTCCACCATTCAGCTGGCGCTGGATGCGGATAACAACTTTACCGCACTGCGCACCGATACCTATGCCAATATGGGCGCCTATCTGTCGACCTTTGCACCTTCGGTGCCGACCTGGCTGCATGGCACGTTGATGGCCGGTAACTACAAGACGCCGCTGATCTATGTGAACGTGAAGGCGGTCTTTACCAATACGGTGCCAGTGGATGCTTACCGCGGCGCGGGACGCCCCGAGGCGACCTATCAGCTGGAGCGCGTCATCGACAAAGCCGCGCGTGAGCTGGGCGTGGATCCCATTGCGCTGCGGCGGCAGAACTTCATCACCGAATTTCCCTATGCCACCCCTGTGGCGGTGGAATATGACACCGGTGATTACAATGCCACAATGGACAAGCTGGAAGAAATTGCCGATTTTGCGGGCTTTGACGCGCGGCGCGCGGCCAGCGAAGCCAAGGGAAAGGTGCGTGGCCTCGGCGTGAACTGCTATATCGAGGCCTGCGGCATTGCTCCCAGTAATCTGGTGGGTCAGCTAGGCGCTCGTGCGGGGCTCTATGAAAGCGCTACGGTGCGGGTCAACGCCACTGGTGGTCTGGTGGTGATGACGGGGTCGCATAGCCATGGACAGGGGCATGAGACGTCGTTCCCGCAGGTGATCGCGGAAATGATCGGTATTGACGAGAGCATGGTGGAAATCGTGCATGGCGACACCGCCAATACGCCAATGGGCATGGGGACCTACGGGTCTCGCTCGCTGGCCGTTGGCGGATCGGCTATGGTGCGGGCCACAGAGAAGATCATCACCAAGGCCAAGAAGATCGCCGCCCATATCCTGGAAGCGTCGGATGCGGATATCGAGCTGAAGGATGGTCAGTTCTCGGTTGCGGGCACGGATAAATCTCTGGCCTGGGGCGATGTGACCCTGGCGGCCTATGTCCCGCATAACTATCCGCTGGAGGATATCGAGCCCGGTCTGGAAGAGACGGCTTTCTACGATCCCGCAAACTTCACCTATCCTTCAGGCGCCTATGCCTGTGAGGTGGAGCTGGATCCGGAGACTGGCAAGGTCAGCATTGAGCGGTTCGCTGCTGCCGATGATTTTGGCAATGTGGTGAACCCGATGATCGTGGAAGGCCAGGTGCATGGCGGCATTGGTCAGGGCATTGGTCAGGCACTGCTGGAAGGTGCTGTCTATAACGAGGATGGGCAGCTCCTGTCGGCCTCATATATGGATTACGCCATGCCTCGGGCCGATGATCTGCCGTTTTACCAGGTCGATCATTCCTGCCAGACCCCCTGTACCCATAACCCCTTGGGGGTCAAGGGCTGCGGCGAGGCCGGCGCCATTGGGTCGCCGCCGGCGGTGGTCAATGCGGTTGTCGACGCGCTGCAGTCAATGGGCAAGGATGTCACCCATGTGGACATGCCTTTGAGCCCGGCACGGGTCTGGTCGGCAATGAATGAGTAGCAAAACTCCGGGATGAGGTGATGGGCGAGGGGCGCTGCCCCTCGTGCTCCCCGGAATACTTTGGGAAAGATGATAGAGCCGGGAGATCCGGTTCTGGGAAGGAAAAGCGGAATGTATAGTTTCGATGTCGAAAAACCCACCAGCATCGCGGAGGCGGTGGCCGCGCTGGGCAGCGATGATGAGGCCCAGGCGCTGGGCGGTGGTCAAACTTTGATCCCAACACTGAAACAGCGTCTGGCCAGCCCCTCCAAGCTGGTCTCTTTGAGCGGTATCGCCGAGATGCAGGGGATCAGCGCGGATGGCAGTGTTGTCAGCATTGGTGGCGCAACCCCGCACGGGGTTGTGGCTTCTGAAGTCGCGCAGAGCTATCCTGCCCTAGCGGCGTTGGCGGGCAACATCGGGGACCCTGCGGTGCGCAATCGTGGCACCATTGGGGGCTCGCTGGCCAATAATGATCCCGCAGCCTGTTATCCGGCTGCCGCGCTTGCCAGTGGCGCCACCATTGTCACCAATGCGCGTGAGATCGCTGCCGATGACTACTTTGACGGGCTGTTTACGACGGCTTTGGAAGAGGGAGAGATTGTCACCCAGGTACGCCTGCCGGTGCCGGAGGCCGCAAATTACCAGAAATTTGTTCAGCCTGCTTCACGGTTTGCGCTGGTCGGGGTTTTTGTGGCCAAGTTCGCCGATGGCGTGCGCGTTGCCGTCACCGGTGCTTCGGAAGAGGGAGTGTTTCGCTGGGCGGAGGCTGAGGCGGCGCTGAGTGGCAATTTCAGCGCTGATGCGCTGGAGGGGCTCACGGTGGCCGCCGATGGCATGATGGCCGATATCCATGGCTCCAAGGCTTATCGGGCCCATCTGATCGCCGTTCTCACCAAACGGGCCGTCGCCGCTGCGGCCTGATATCAGTTTGCCCAGGCAGGAGATTTGCTCTGCCTGGGTCTTTTTGGTGCTAGGTGCGCAGCAGACCTGAAATATTGTCGAGGAACTTTTGGGTTTTGCCGGAGAGATCGCGGATTTCTGAGGCAATCACCGTGAAGCCCTTGCCAAGGTCACCGATACGGGCGGCTTCGATCGAGGCGTTGAAGGCGATGAGCTGAATGTTCTTGCCTACAACCTCTGCATTGGCGATGGCTTTGAGCATGTCAGCCTGACGCTCCACCTCCAGCTCTTTCTGGCTTTCCATCAGATGCTCTGTCATCTCTTTGAGGAAGCTGGAGACCAAAGGTTCCAGATGGTACAGGCAATGGTCAGAGAAATCTGGTGACTGTGCCTTGCCCGGATCTTTCAGCACCTCGATCAGCGGGCTGAGGGCCTCAAAGCAGGCCTGGCGCTGCTGTTCAAGCATGGCAGGCAGGTTGTGGTTGCTGGCCTTTAGCATCTCGGGGAGCTTTGTGCCGAGCATATCATGGGCTGCGGTGACGCGATCAATCGACAGCTGTCGTGCCACCTGAGCCTTTTCGCTGTGCTCTTTGTTCATGAGCACAAGAAGAGACAGCGCCGCGATCCGCGCGGGGCCGATGGCCATAAAGGCCCGGTTTTGTATTTCAGTCAGAGTTAACATGTAGACCATCACACTTGTTGCACCGTCAGAGATAGCGCAAAGGGGTTAACGCAGGCCAAAGAGTTCTGCGCTTAGCGGCGAAAAACCTCTTTGGTTGAGGCGGATGGACTGCGGGCCGGAAAATGCTGGCGGCGGCGGTAAGGCCGGGCTCAGGCTGGTTTGCGGGCGACAAAATCCAGCAGAGCCGAGCGTCCGGAATGGCCTGCCCCCTCCTGCAGATCGCGCTCATAGGATGTGCACTCCAGAATGTCCCAACCGGAGAAATCAGCGCGCATCTGGGCCTCCGTATACATGTTTTCTGCCGCAGAGGGGCCGCCGGTGCCAAACTCCAGCTGTTTGGGGGTATAGCCATGGATCATCACCAGCCCTCCTGGTTTGCAACTGGCTTGGATGCCGTCAAATTGGCGGGTTCTCCCCTCGGCTGCGGTGAATTGGATGAAAATTGCCACCACCAGGTCATAGCTGTCTGGCTCTGACCAGTCTTCCGTCAGGATATTGCAATTGCGATAGTCAACAGACACCCCCCGTGTCTGGGCCAGTGCCTGGGCCCGTTTCAGCGCTGACGGGGCGAACTCCAAAGCGGTCACCGTAAGCCCGCGCTCCGCCAGATAGACCGAGTTGCGCCCCTCGCCATCAGCGACTGAGAGTGCCGTATCACCGGCGTTCAGATAGGCGCCATGCGCCAAAAGGAACCCGGCAGGGGTGGTGCCAAAGACATAGTCTTTGGAGTTGGCGAAACGGTCTTCCCACATGTGCGGCTCCTGTGTGCTGTGGCCTTTAGGGGGGCCGCTACGAGCGCGGCTCCTCGCGGCCCCTTGGGGGGGAAGGTATTCATGCAGAGACTTGAAACAAGACCGTCAGGCAAGACCAGCTCAATAAAAAGCCGCCCCCTCCATCAATTGGAAGGGGCGGCTTTGATCCAAAAATCATTTGGCGTTATTTCTGTGGCAGCGGCCCGATCATCATGACCATCTGGCGGCCTTCCATCTTGGGCATGTTTTCAACCTTGCCCAGTTCTTTGACGTCTTCGGCGACGCGTTCAAGCAGCTCGCGACCAAGGTTCTGGTGCGCCATCTCGCGGCCACGGAACCGGAGGGTCACTTTGACCTTGTCGCCATTCTCCAGGAACTTGAAGACATTGCGCATCTTTACGTCATAGTCATTGGTGTCAGTGTTGGGCCGGAATTTGACCTCTTTGACTTCAATGACCTTCTGTTTTTTGCGCGCTTCGCTTTCCCGCTTCTGCTGCTCGTATTTGAACTTACCAAAGTCCATGATCTTGCAGACAGGAGGGGTTGCATTGGGCGAAATTTCAACCAGATCAAGACCGGCTTCAGCAGCCAAGTCCATAGCCTTTGCTGGATGTACCACGCCAACATTTTCACCGTCAGCGCCGATCAGGCGAATTTCGGAGGCGCGAATTTTTTCGTTCGTGCGCGGGCCGGTGTCACGTTGCGGCGGCGCATTATGAGGTCTGCGGGCTATGGTTTTGATCCTTTGATGGTTCTCGTTTTTCGAGCACGAAATCTAACTGGAGTATGGAAATCTTTCAAGGTGCAACCGCTCCTGCAGGCGCGTATTTCCTGCGCGATTGTTGCTTTTGTGAGGCAGGATCCAGGTTTTTTATACATCGAGACCGGCTCGGGTCCTTTTGGTGTCTCTAAAGGTGGCCAGAAAGGCATAGCATTGGCAGGCTGGAACCCGCCTAGCAAGGGTGAGTCTGTTGGCGAGGTTTGGCGAATGAGCCACCCTGCGCGTTATTCCCCCTTGTTTTGTATCCGCTTCAAGCGCACTTCGCGGCCATCAAGTCTGCAAGAATGCAGAGTGAGCAAAGGAGACGGATTATGAAACCGGTTATTGTTGTCTTGGGTTTGGGAGTTGTTGCAGCGGTGGGCTATCTTTACGTCCAGAGCCTGCAGGAAAACGCGCCGGTTGCCGTTGAAGAGGTCGCGCCCGCAGCTGAGCCTGTGGTGCAGCCTGCGCCGGTTGAAGCGGACGAAACCGCGACTGAAGAGGCTGTTGAGGAAGCGGGTTCTGTTGTTGAGAGCGTCGTTGAAACCGTGACTGAAGAAGCGGAAGCTGTTGTGGAAACAGCAACAGAGGCAGCTGAGGCCGTAGCAGAAGAGGCCACACAAGCCGTGACCGAGGCCGTCGACGAAGCGGTGGAAGCCGCGACCGAGGCTGCCAGTGGTGCTGCCGACCTCAGCGAAGGCGCTGGCGCCCTTGTTGAGAGCGTGACCGAGACCGCGACGGAAGCTGCAAGCGATGCTGCCAGCGCTGTTGCTGACACAGCAACCGAGACCGCAACCCAGGCGGCAGAGACCGCAAGCGAAGCGGTTGAGGCCGTTGCGGAGACAGCCACTGACGCGGCCTCTGGCGCGGGCAATGCCCTGGTTGGCATGGCGCAATATCTGACCACCGATGGCTTTGACTTCGACAAAGTGATCGAGATGATCAATGGCTCCGAACTGGGAGACGTCAAAAAGACCATGTTGAGCACTGCTCTGACCCAGGCCAAGGACAATCCCGAGCTGCTGTCGGGTGTGCTGGACCAGGTCAAAGGGGCGCTGGGTCTGTAACCCGCCTCGCGGACCTATGACGGGTCCCAGCGGTTCCAAATAGAAAGGGCAGCTCCAGTTGGAGCTGCCCTTTTTTGATGATCGCAAAGCCAAACGCCAGCCTTGGCTTTTGTGGGATCAGTCCAAGAAGGCTTTTTCCACCACATATTGTGCAGGTTTGGAATTGGCGCCTTCTTCCAGGCCGGCGGCTTCCAACATGGCTTTCAGTTCGAGATTGAAGGCTAGGTTACCGCAGATCATCGCCCGGTCATTGTAGGGGCACAGCGGAGTGACGCCAAGATCCTCATAGGCCTCGCCCGAATTGATCAGATCGGTGATCCGGCCCATCTTGGGGCTCTCTTCGCGGGTGGTGGTGGGGTAGTATTTGATTTTCTTCCAGAAGCCCTCGCCAATGACCTCGTTCAGCAGCTCATCGTGCTGCAGACCTTCGATCAGCTCGCGGCCATAGGTCAGCTCGCCTGCGGTGCGGCAGGTATGGGTGATGATGACCTCGTCATAGTCCTCATAGGTCTGTGGCTCGCGCAGCAGCGAGGCAAAGGGCGCAAAGCCGGTGCCGGTGGCAAAGAACCAGATGCGCTTGCCGGGGATCAGCGCGTCATGCACCAGGGTGCCAACAGGCTTGGGGCGTAGGATGATCTCGTCGCCGGGCTGAATGTGCTGCAGCCGCGAGGTCAGCGGGCCGTCTTCGACCTTGATCGAGTAGAACTCCATTTCCTCGTCCCAGGAGGGCGAGGCGATGGAATAGGCGCGCAGCAGTGGCTTGACCTTGCCGGTTTTGGGGTCGGGGTCGTTCATCAGGCCGATCATCACGAACTCGCCGGAACGGAAGCGCAGCGACGCCGGGCGGGTGCAGCGGAAGGAAAACAGCCGGTCAGTCCAGTGTTTGACCTGAGTCACAGTCTGGGCGTCAGGCAGGGTTGGGGTCGCCTTTACGGGCGTATCGGTCGCAGCATCGGTCACAGGTGAAATCTCGTTCATCGGTTGCACTACCAGTCTCTTAAACCGGCACCTCTGATTAATCTTTGATGTAGGTCAGGGGAAGCCCCGGAATCTGCATCGCCGCTACGTCGGTGACGCAGGGGAGAGGCAGAACCGGGAGGGATCTGACGGGAAGTCGGGCGAAGCGAGGCTGGCTTAGCCGGCGGCAGAGCCACCGCGCAGGCGGGCCTGGTAGTTATGGGCGCCCCATTGCGCGCGTGCAAGCCATTGCTCTTGCGGTTGGCGGGTGGCCAGATCATCGCTGATTTCCACCTCGTCAAAGCCGGTGCGGCGCGCCATGGCATATTGGTCGGCCAGCACATGGCCCTTGGCGCGCAGACGACCAGTATAGCCCATCAGCCGCAGCTGACGCGCCAGGGTAAAGCCGCGACCATCGGCAAAGCTGGGAAAATCGATGCGGATCATCTCGACCCCAGCAAGCTGGCTGCCCAGGCTGGCGGGATCGGTGTCGGAGGCAAGATCCAGAGCGGTTTCGCCTTCAAAGCCTGCGGCCCAGGTCTCGGGACCAAAGCCCGCATCACTTACGATTACAGTCATGTCACTCATGCTCCTGTGCGGATGAATTTGCCATTCACCACGTGAATGCCGCATTCTTCTTTGTTCTGGTCACGCCAGCGTCCGGCGCGGGGGTCTTCGCCGGCGGCAACCGGGCTGGTGCAGGGGGCACAGCCGATCGAAGGATAGCCCTTGGCCACCAGCGGATGCCGTGGCAGGCGATTTTCGGTCATATAGGCGCGCACATCTTCTGGCGCCCAATGGGCCAGTGGATTGATCTTGATGCGCCCGGTTGCGCCCTGGCTGGTCTCTTCCACCTCAAAGAACTCCAGCGCGGCCCGGCTGCCGGCCTGAAAGCGTTTGCGTCCAGTGATCCAGCCGTCAAAGCCATCCAGTGCCGCCTGCAGCGGCGCGGTCTTGCGCAGCGCACAGCAGGCATCGGTGTCGGAAAACCGTAGCGCGCCATAGGGGTCTTTGGCTGCGATATCTGCTGCCTTGACGATCTGAACATTGCGCAGGCCCAGACGTTCGCTCACCTCCTGCTGGTAGACCAGCGTTTCGGTGAACAACAGTTCGGTATCAACAAAAAGCACCGGCACTATCGGGTCGATTACGGCGGCCATATGCAACAGCACCACGGATTCAGCGCCAAAGCTGGAGACCAGCGCGATATGGCCCGCATTCTCCAGCGCCCCCTGCATCACGGCGGTGGCCGAATGGTGGCGGTAGCGGGCGTTGAGGCCCGCTGCCTTTTCAATCAACTCGGGCTGAGAGACGATGGGCCCTCTCGCCTCGGTCTTTTGTGTTTCAAGGTTCACCATGGGGCTATGCTACCTTTTTCTGAGCCTCGGGGTAGAGCGCGGTCTTGAAGGGCTCCATGCCAAGGCGGCGATAGGTTTCCAGGAAGGTTTCCTCTTCGCTGGTCCGGATCGCAAGATAGGTCTCGACCAGGCGCTCTACCGCCGGGACGATCTCGTCATAGGCAAAGCCGGGACCGGTGCGTTTGCCGATGGCAGCGGTCTCGGTGGCGTCGCCGCCCAGGGTGATCTGGTAGTTCTCCACCCCGGCGCGGTCCAGCCCCAGAATGCCGATGTGCGCCACGTGGTGATGGCCACAGGCATTGATACAGCCCGAGATCTTGATCTGCAGATGACCAATGTCATGCTCCAGCTTTAGATCGTCAAAACGGGTGGCGATCTCCTGAGCGACGGGGATCGAGCGCGCAGTGGCCAGGGCGCAGTAATCCATGCCAGGGCAGGCGATGATATCCGAGATCAGGCCCACATTGGCAGTGGCCAAGCCGTGATCTTTGAGACGGGCATGAACCGCGGGCAGGTCCGATTTGTGAACATGCGGGAGGATCACATTCTGCTGGTGGCTGATGCGCAGCTCGTCATAGCCGAATTCTTCGGCCAGATCCGCGAGGACGCGCATCTGCCCGCCGCTGGCATCACCCGGTGTCTGGCCATGGGCCTTGATCGAGACGGTGACAATGGCGTGGTCTGCCTGGCGGTGCGCGGCCAGATTGGTGTCGGCCCAGGCACGGAACACCGGATCGGCGCTGTAGGTCGCGTCAAAGGCGCTGGTGTCACCCGAACGGAACTGAGGCGCGGCAAAATGGGTTTTGATTTCGGCCAGCAGGGCCTGATCGGTGCCGTCAAACTCGTGGCGGCGCTCTTCAAAGCGGGCCTCGACCAGCTCGCGGATCTTGTCGATACCGTTCTCCTGAACGGTGATCTTGATGCGGGCCTTGTATTTGTTATCGCGACGGCCCAGCACGTTGTAAACGCTGAGTACGGATTCAAGGTAGGGCAGCAGATCCGGCTGCGGCAGGAAGTCACGAATGACCTTGCCCACCATTGGCGTACGGCCAAGGCCGCCACCAACGATGACTTCAAAACCGATCTCGCCGTCTTTTTCCACCATGCGCAGACCCACGTCATGGGCCTTGACCACAGCGCGGTCATTGGGGCTGCCGGTGATACCGATCTTGAACTTGCGGCCCAGGAACTGGAATTCGGGGTGGTCAGTGGACCACTGGCGAATGAGTTCCGCATAGGGGCGGGGATCAGTGAGCTCATCGGCGGCGGCACCGGCAAAGTGATCCGCAGTGGTGTTGCGGATGGTATTGCCCGAGGTCTGGATCGCATGCAGGCCAACCTCACCCAGGGCATCCAGCATATCGGGGATGTCGGGCAGTTTGGGCCAGTTGTACTGGATGTTCTGACGGGTGGTGAAATGGCCATAGCCCTTGTCCCATTTTTCAGCCAGCAGCGCCAACTGGCGCATCTGGGCTGAATTCAGGGTGCCATAGGGGATCGCCACCCGCAGCATATAGGCGTGCAGCTGCAGATAGACGCCATTCATCAGGCGCAGGGGCTTGAACTCGTCCTCGGTGAGGGAGCCGTCGATGCGGCGCTCTACCTGGGCCCGGAACTGGGCGTTGCGTTCAGCCAGAAAGGCTTCGTCAAAGGCGTTGTACTTATACATTGGCGAAGGCCTCCTGTTTGCCGTGGCTATAGTTCGATGGACCCTTGCGACGGAAATCCTCGCGGAAGTGGGTTGGTTCCGGTCCGTTGGGGCCAGCCTGGGCATCGGCCAGATAGGCTCCTACAATTTTAATGTTCTGCTTTTCTGCATCCAGCAGGCGCAGCGGTGCGACGGCTTCGTCGGTAATGAGCTCTGCTTCGGACAATTCGCGCGTCCAGGTGTCTTCTGCAGTGAAATAGATCACATCACCTTCCAGCAGGTCATTGGCGGTGATGACTTTGGGCGTAAAGGCGCGGGCCATTATGCAAGCTCCATGTTCAGGTCTGTGAGGGCGGCCATGCTTTGACGCGGGGCGAGTCCAAGAAAGGTTAGGGCCGGGCCGTCAAAACCGGCCTCGGCAAGATCTGTGGGCAGGCGGTCCAGAGTGGTCTCCAGAATACGCTGATTGGGGCGCGAGGCGTTTTCCACCAGGGTCACAGGTGTGGAGCGCAGCGCCCCGTGCATGATCAGGCGGCCCTGCACAAAACGCGCTGATTTTTTGCCCATGTAGATGGCGGCGACCTCACCGGGGCGAGCCAGGGCGGTCCAGTCCTGATCGGCAAAGCCTTTCATGTCGTGGCCGGTGAGAAAGCGCACTGATGAATTGCGTCCGCGCTGGGTGAGGCTCTGACCAATGCCAGCGACGGCAGCCGAGGCGGCCGTGATGCCGGGCATGATCTGATAGGTCACACCGGCTTCCTCGCAGGCAGTGAGTTCCTCGTCCAGTCGACCAAAAATGGTGGGGTCGCCGGACTTCAGCCGCAGAACCTTTTTGCCGGCCTGCGCATGGGCCACCATGCGGGCGCAGATCTCAGTCTGGCTCATCGAGGGGCCAAAGCCCTCTTTGCCAACATCTTCGAGCAGGGCCTGTTTGCCTGCCAGAGCGAGGATTTCGGCGCTCACCAGACGATCAAAGAGAATGACCTCGGCCTCCTGCAAGGCACGGGCAACTTTTACGGTCAAAAGGTCGGGATCGCCCGGACCAGAGCCGGCGAAGGCAACCTGACCTTTGACAAGGCAACACATGCCGCTGCGGATGTGAGCGGTGGCTTTTGCGGTATGTGTGACGGGACCGGTCATGTCTGGCCTCATTGCTGGTGTTTGACTTAGGGATAGATATAGGAAATATTCCCGCCATTACGCCATATGCTGGGGTAAATAAGGTTGTTTGTTCCATTCTGTCCGTAGGTCGGATAGATTGGTCCTGAAACAGAGGGAATATGAGAATGACAGTGCGGATCGATGCCACCGACCGGAAAATTCTGGCGGAGCTGCAACGCGATGCGGGGCAATCGTTGGATGAAATTGCCCGCCAAGTGGGCAGTTCGAAGACCCCGGTGTGGAATCGGATCCGCAAATTGCGCGAGGCCGGGATCATTGGCCAGCAAACGGTGGTGCTGGATGCCGAGGCTCTGGGTTTTGAGGCCTGTTTCTTTGTGCTGATCCGCACCTCGGAGCACGAGGCGGATTGGCAGGCGCGGTTTCTAAAAGCGCTGCGCGACCGCCCCGAGGTGCAGGAGGCGCATCGTCTGGCGGGGGATATCGACTATATCCTCAAGGTGCGGGTGCAGAACGCCCGGGCCTATGATGTCTTTTATCAGGCGCTGATTTCGGAGGTTAAGGTGCATAATGTCACGGCGCTTTTGTCCATGGAGGAGATCAAATCCACCACCATGCTCCCCCTGGAGAGCGGGGCTTAGGTCAAAGGAGCGCTACCGCGCGCCTATTTCAGTTTGTGGCGCGGCGACGCAGAACGCGGGCGGCAGTGAAATGGGATGTCTTGTCAATCTGCTGAGAAGCGCGTCAGGGGCAGATCTGCCCCTGACGACGCCATATCCAGTTTGACCTGTTTAGCGCGTCAAGGACAAGCCGTGCGGGGCACGGGGACCTTTGGCCCTCCTTGACTCGCGAAGCGGCAGGCCTAGCGGGTGACCATCAGATGGGTGAGCCCGTGGAAATGGTAGCTGTTGCTGTAGTCTGGGGGGGCGGCCAGCGCGAGATCCGGGCAGCGGTCAAACAGGATCGGCAGGGCAATCTGCATCTCCATGCGTGCGAGCGGAGCGCCGACGCAGAAATGTAACCCGCCACCAAAGCTCATATTGGTGCGTGCCGGGCGGGTTGGGTCGAACACCTCCGGGGCCTCTTCGGCTGCTGGGTCACGATTGGCCGAGGCGAGCAGCAGCGCCACCTGATCGCCCCGCTGGAAGCTATGGCCCATGACCTCGGCCTCCTCATAGGCGTAGCGGGTGAACATATGCAAAGGCGGATCAAAGCGCAGTATTTCTTCGACCAGTTGTTCGATTCCCGCCGGTGCCAGCCAGTCCGGTTGCCATCCCTGTTGCAGCAGAGTTTTGACGCCATTTCCCAAGGCATGGACCGTGGCCTCGTGGCCGGCGTTGAGCAAGAGAATACAGGTGCCGATGAGTTCGTCGGCGCTGAGCTTGTCGCCCTCTTCTTCGGCGGTGATGAGATGGGTGAGCAGATCATCGCGCGGATCTGACCGGCGCTTGGTGATATAGGCGCGCAGAAAATGGGCAAACTCGGCAGAGGCCTTGGCGGCGGCAAGCTCCGTTTCGTGGGTTTTGCGCGCCTGATACATAGCCACCATGTCATGGGACCAGCGCAACAGCTGTGGGGCCATATCACTGGGCACGCCGAGCAGGCGACAGATGGTGATCACCGGGATCTGGGTGCAATAGGCGGCGAGAAGGTCAAAGGGCTGATCTGGGAAGGCATCGATCAGATCATGACAAAGATACTGGAGATCCTCACGCTGTGCGGCAATCTGGCGCGAGGTGAAGGCGCGCATCACCAGACGGCGCAGCCGGGTATGGCGGGGTGGTTCGGCCTCCAGCATGGAATGGGCCTCAACTGCGAGAAAGGGGGCAAGATGGGCTGGTGCGGGCTGCGCCAGTTCAGCCGGGATTTCGCGGCCAAAACGGCGATCGCGTAGGATGGCATGCACGGCGGCCCGGCGAAAGGCGGCAGGCATGCCGTAGTCCTGCCAATAGTTCAGTCCGGCCTGGGCACGGGCCTTTTGGTAAAACGGGTAGGGATCCTGCACAAAGGCGGGATCTGTCGGCGATTGCTGCACTGATTTCATCTGAGTCATGCGGCGACTTTGCCGTCATGGCTGGTCTTTGCAAGGGCAGTCTTGTTAGACTGCTAAAAAATACAGATCGAGAGAGAGCCGAAACGTGATGCAACGATGGCTGTTACTGCTGGGGTTTGCGCTTGCAGTGTCCTTAATAGTCGGTGCGACCTGGATCTATGGCTACCGACAGGCGCTTGATTCTCTGGCAAAGCGTAGTGATGCGGATCTGGCGCTGGCCTCGGACCGGGTCAGCACCCAGCTGCAGATTTATCAGGAACTGGCGGTACTGATGGCGGATCATCCGGTGCTGGATCAGCTGGATACCCCAGGCGGTCGTGAGGCGGCCCATCAGGTGCTGCGCGGCATTGCCGATAAGACCTCGGCTCTGGACGTTTTTTATGCCGATCCTGAGGGAAGGGTACTTGCTGCCGCTGCTGGGGTGACGGGCGGCGACGTTTCGCAGGCTGACTATTTTCGCCGGGCCATGCAGGGGGCTTTGGGCGTTGGCTCGAATGTACTGACCGAGAATGGGCGCCGCGCCTATTTCTATGCGGCCCCCAGTTTTACCTCGCAGGCCGGGGTGTCCGGTGTGCTTGTTGTGGTCGCCGATGTCGAAGACGTGGAACAGACATGGCGTGGCTCGCTGCCTGCGGTGTTTTTCACCAATGACGAGGGGGAGGTGTTTATCTCCAACCGGCCAGAGCTGCTGTTCTGGCGGCCTCGCAATGTCAGGGTGGCCTTGCCTGAAGTAAAGGGCGCACGTTTGGATTACTCGGTGTCGAGGGTTGGTGGCTATGAGATTTGGAAGCTCTCAGGCAATGCCTATCTTCCACATCGGGCTCTGCACCTGTCAGTGGCCCTACCAGTCATCGGCTTGAAGGGGCAAATTCTGGTGGATGTGGCGCCGGCCCGCCGGTTGGCCCTGTTGCAGGCGGCAGCTTTGGGGGCTCTCTGCCTGGCCTTTGGCATCTTTTTGTTCCTGACCATGGAACGCCGCCGCAGCCTGGCCGAGGCCAATGCGGTTCTGGAGAGCCGGGTGGAAACCCGCACCCGGGCGCTGCAATCTACCAACAGCCAGCTGCGCCGCGAAGTCAGCGAGCGTGAAGAGGCCGAGGCGGCCTTGAAAAAGGCGCAGGAAGAACTGGTGCAGGCTGGTAAACTTTCGGCACTGGGGCAGATGTCGGCCGGGATCAGTCACGAGCTGAACCAGCCGCTGATGGCGATCCAGCAATTTGCGGAAAACGGCGATGCTTTTTTGCAGCGTGGTCAGATTGATCGAGTAGGGGAAAACCTGACGCGCATTTCCAGCATGTCGGCCCGTATGGCACGGATCATCAAAAACCTGCGGGCCTTTTCGCGCAATGAAAATGAACCCATGGCGCGGGTGGATCTGGTGCAGGTCGTCAATACCGCTGTAGAGCTGACCGCGTCGCGTCTGGAGACGGATGATGTGACGCTGAGCTGGACCCCTCCTGCGGAAGCCGGCCCGATCTATGCCTGGGGCGGTGAAGTGCGGCTCACCCAGGTTTTTGTCAATCTTATCAATAATGCAGCCGATGCGATGCTGGGGCAAGAGGATCGTGCGATTACCATGACTCTGGAGGCTGGAACACGGCTGGCTGTTGTGGTGGCGGATATTGGGCCAGGCATCAAGGAGCCGGAAAAGATGTTTGATCCCTTCTATTCGACCAAAGTGGTGAGCAGTTCTGAGGGCATGGGGCTGGGGCTGTCGATTTCATACGGGCTGTTGCAGAGCTTTGGCGGCAATATCAGTGGTAAGAATGGTCTGCGCGGAGCAGAGTTTACGGTTGAGCTTGATCGCTGGATAGAGGATGCCGCGCCATGACTCGAAAGGTTTTGGTCGTCGATGACGATGCCGCCCTGCGCGAAGCCCTGGCCCAAACGCTGGAGCTGAATGATCTGGAGCCGATAACGGCAGGCTCTTTTGTCGCGGCAAAGGATCTGATCACCGAAGAGTTTGATGGGGTGATCCTGTCGGATATTCGCATGCCAGGCAGGGACGGGTTTCACCTGCTGGACTATGTGCAGAGCATTGACGAGGACCTGCCAGTGATCCTGCTGACCGGCGAGGGCGATATTCCCATGGCAGTCAAGGCGATGTCGCGCGGTGCTTTTGGATTTCTGGAAAAACCCTGCGTCACGGCGGACCTGCTGGCGGCGTTGCAGCGGGCGCTCAAGACCCGGAATCTGGTGCTGGAAAACCGCGATTTCAAACAGCAGCTGGAAGAGGGCGACCCGGCGGCGCGTATGCTGTTTGGCACCTCCCCCCAATCGGACGAGCTGCGTTCAAGGGTGCGGGCCGTTTCCCCGACCTTGGCCGAGGTGCTGGTGGCAGGGCCAGCGGGCAGCGGAATTTCCAAAGTGGCAGAGGTCATCCATCTAATGTCGCCGCGGGCGCAGGGGCCCTTTGTCAAATCGCCATCGGCAGGGCTGAGCCCGGCGGATCTGCAGGAGCTTTGCCAGCAGGCAGCCGGGGGCTCTCTTTTTCTGGATGAAATTTCGGGCCTGTCAGAGGCGCTGCAATATGCGGTGCTGGACTATATCGAACAGAGCGGCGAGACGCGGCTGATCGCGGGCAGTACAGCCGATTTGGCTGCCCTGGTGGCGGCGGGCAGTTTTGGCGCGGATCTCTACTACCGGCTGGAAGGCATGCGCGTGCGCATTCCGTCGCTGGCGGAACGCCCCGGCGATATCCCCGTCTTGTTCCGGCTCTATGTGGCGCAGGCGGCTGAGCAGGCCGGGATTGAGGCTCCGCAGATCAGCCAGGAGTATCTGGCGACGCTGATGGCCCAGGATTGGCCCGGCAATGCGCGATCCTTGATGTCGGCAGCTATGCGTTTTGTGCTAGGGATGCCAGATGAGGTCAGCGGCGCGACGGAGCTGGGGCTGGCCGAGCAGATGGCTCAGGTGGAGCGCTCTTTGCTGATTGCCGCATTGGGCCGTCAGAATGGCCGGGCTGCCGCCGCGGCTGAAGCACTGAAACTGCCGCGCAAGACCTTTTACGACAAACTGGCCCGCTATGGGATCCGTCCCGAGGACTATCGCCGCCCCTAACTGGGGCAAACCGCATTGGCTAAACTGGCCCACATCCAAATCTGATTTCGGCTGTCCTATTGGTGGAGCTGTCTTGCTATGTGGGCGGCTGCTGAACACTTGCCAAAGGTGTGGCGGCGAAGGGCGATTCCTTGCGAATGGTTCACCAGCCGAAGTTGTGCGAAAATCCGCACAACCTCGGAAAACCCTGTGCGAAATTTCGCACAAACGGCAACACTCACATGGGGGCGACCAGATTGGGTTTCAAGCAACTGGTTGAAAAATATGCAAACCATCGAAGTTTCTAACAAATTATAATCACTTCTTGAGCAAAGTCTCGCAACTGGCAATCCTGAGGGGGAAGCCCCGTTTGGGCGGGGTTCAGGATTTTCTTCTGGGAGGACAGAATATGAAATTTGTAACTGCCGCAGCCACCGCGATGGCCCTGACAGTAACCGCAGGTGCCGCAAGCGCGGCCTGTGATGACGGTGAGATCGTTGTCAAGTTCAGCCATGTGACCAACACGGACAAGCACCCAAAGGGGATTGCGGCCTCCCTGCTGGAACAGCGCATCAATGACGAGATGAACGGCACCATGTGCCTGGAAGTCTATCCAAACTCGACTCTCTACAATGACAACAAGGTACTGGAAGCCATGTTGCAGGGGGACGTTCAGCTGGCAGCACCGTCGCTGTCAAAGTTCGAAAAGTTCACCAAAGAATTCCGTCTCTTTGATCTGCCCTTCATGTTCAAAAACATTGATGCGGTTGACGCGTTCCAGGCCTCTGAGGATGGCCAGGCATTGCTCGACAGCATGCAGCGCCGCGGTCTGCAGGGCCTGGCCTATTGGCACAATGGCATGAAGCAGATGTCGGCCAATGTTCCGCTGGTCGCACCATCGGATGCCAATGGTCTGAAGTTCCGCGTGCAGTCCTCGGATGTGCTGGTGGCCCAGATGGAAGCCATTGGTGGCAGCCCTCAGAAGATGGCCTTCTCGGAAGTCTACGGCGCGCTGCAGCAGGGTGTTGTTGATGGTCAGGAAAACACCTGGTCCAACATCTACGGCAAGAAGTTCTTTGAAGTTCAGGACGGTGTCACTGAAACCAACCACGGCATCATTGACTATCTGGTTGTGACCAATGTTGATTGGCTGGAAAGCCTGGATGCGCCAGTGCGTGAGCAGTTCCTGCAGATCCTGGGCGAAGTGACCCAGACCCGCAACGCCGAGTCCACGCAGGTCAACAATGAAGCCAAGGACGCCATCATCGCGGCCGGCGGTGAAGTGCGCAGCTTGGATGCCGAACAGCGTCAGGCCTGGGTTGATACCATGAAGCCCGTCTGGGAGCAGTTTGCTGGTGACGTAGGTCAGGACAAGATTGACGCCGCGCAAGCGATCAATGCCAATCACTGATTGATTGGATCTAACACGCGGCCCCGCCCAATTGGCGGGCCGCATCCGGAGAGGTGGTCCCCAGGGACCGGGACTCACCGGACCTTCAGGCGGCGTGGGGATCCGCCGCCTGATCCTACTCTTTCTCAACATTATCGGGGTGATGACTATGTCGGGGGCAAGAACCGGCCTGTCCGGGTTTATCAACACATTGGAAGAGACGCTGATTGCGTTGCTTCTGGGGCTGATGACGTTGATTACATTTGCCAATGTGATCGCGCGTTTTGCCTTTAACTCCAACATTCTATGGGCGCTGGAGCTGACCGTTTTCCTGTTTGCTTGGCTGGTGCTTTTGGGCGCGGCCTATGCGGTCAAGACCCATACCCATCTGGGCGTGGATGCCATTGTCAACATTCTGAGCCCAGGTCCACGCAAAGTTGTGGCGCTGATTGCAGCCGGAGCTTGCCTGTTGTTTTCGCTGCTGCTGCTTAAGGGGGCCTATGACTATTGGGCGGTCTTTGCCGATCTGCCGCCGACCTCGGGGCGTTGGTTCCCCACCGGTTTTGATATGAAGGCGCGCAGCCAGAGCTTTTATGAGGTGCAGGATGTGCCGATGATTGGGATGTTTCGGTTTCTGGAAGATCTGATCAACTACGGCGATTCCTATGAGAAACTGCCAAAAGTGGTGCCCTATGTGGTGCTGCCGCTGTCGATGCTATTGCTGGTGGTCCGCTTTGCTCAGGCCGCGTTGCAAGTGCTGCGCGGGGATGCAGATCGGCTGGTCGCCAGCCATGAGGTCGAAGACGAAATGGACGAAGCCCGGGCCCGCGCGACCGAGGGAGAAAACTAATGGACGTAATTTTCCTCTTTGCCATGGTGATTGGCCTGATGCTGATCGGGGTGCCAATTGCCATTTCGCTCGGCCTCAGCTCGGTATTGTTTCTGCTGATCTATTCCGACAGCTCACTGGCCTCAGTTGCGGGCACTTTGTTCGAAGCCTTTGAAGGCCATTTCACCTTGCTGGCCATTCCGTTCTTCATCCTGGCCTCAACCTTTATGTCCACGGGCGGTGTGGCGCAGCGGATCATTCGCTTTTCCATCGCCTGCGTCGGCCATTTCCAAGGTGGTCTGGCCATTGCCGGTGTCTTTGCCTGTATGATGTTTGCCGCGCTCTCCGGCTCTTCGCCTGCCACGGTTGTGGCCATTGGGTCGATCGTGATCGCAGCGATGCGCCAAGCGGGCTATACCAAGGAGTTTGCCGCCGGGGTGATCTGCAATGCAGGGACACTTGGCATTTTGATCCCGCCCTCAATCGTCATGGTGGTCTATGCCGCCTCGGTGGATGTATCTGTTGGGCGGATGTTCCTGGCGGGGATTATTCCGGGCCTGCTGGCAGGTCTGATGTTGATGGTGACCATCTATGTGATTGCCCGCATCAAGAACATGCCAAAGGGCAATTGGGCCGGTTGGGGCGAGGTTGGCGCCTCCTTCCGTGAGGCCTTTTGGGGGCTGTTCCTGATCGTGATCATCATGGTCGGCATCTATGGCTACCCCTGGTATTCCGCTGAACTGGGGCTCTACAAGGAAGACGCGATCTTTACCCCAACAGAAGCGGCCGCGGTGGCATCAGTTTATGCCTTCTTTGTCGCCACCTTTGTCTATCGCGATATGGGACCCCTGGCCGAGACAGATCAGGCGCCACGGCGTTCGGTGTTTCAGGCGCCCATGGCCTTGCTGACGGTCTGGGGGCACAAGGACACCAAGAAGGCGCTGTTTGATGCTGGCAAGCTGACGGTGACGCTGATGTTCGTGATCGCCAATGCCCTGATCCTGAAGCATGTGCTGACGGATGAACAGGTGCCGCAACATATCGCCAATGCCATGCTTTCGGCGGGTTTTGGCCCGGTGATGTTCCTGATTGTGGTCAATGTGATCCTGCTGATTGGTGGCCAGTTCATGGAGCCATCAGGATTGCTGGTGATCGTGGCACCGCTGGTCTTCCCCATCGCCATCGAGCTGGGGATCGATCCGATCCATCTGGGCATCATCATGGTGGTTAACATGGAAATTGGCATGATCACGCCGCCAGTGGGGCTCAACCTCTTTGTCACCTCCGGGGTGGCAGGTATGCCGATGATGTCAGTGGTCCGGGCAGCCTTGCCCTTCCTCGCTGTGCTCTTTGTCTTCCTGATCATGGTCACCTATATTCCGTCCCTGAGTACCTTGATCCCCAATGCTCTGATGGGGCCGGAGATTATCACCAACTAGCAGGCTGCTGAGGCTTGAGTGAGACAGATAAAAACGCCCCGGAGAGATCCGGGGCGTTTTTGTTCGGCGGGCAGGGAGGGGGCTCTGCCCCCGCGCCCCAAGGGCGCTCCCCCGGGATATTTGGGGCCAAATGAAAAGAGAGGGTCAGCTCGCGTCGAGGGCGGCGATGATAGGGGAGAAATCTGCTGCCTTGAGGCTGGCGCCGCCGACCAGGGCCCCATCGACATTGGAGGTCGCAAAGATCTCGGCGGCATTGCCGGGTTTGACGGAGCCACCATAGAGCAAGCGGGTGGCTTCGGCCATTTGGGGGCCAAATCTTGTGGTTAGCTCAGCTCGCAGAAAGTCATGCACCTCGGCGATTTGGGCCAGGCTGGGGATCTTGCCGGTGCCGATTGCCCAGACCGGTTCATAGGCGAGGACGGTATTTGCGCCGGTTGCTCCCTCGGGCAGTGAGGCTGCGAGCTGGTCCCCAACAACCTTTAAGGTGTCGCCCGCCTCGCGCTCATCCAGGGTTTCGCCCAGGCAGACCAAGGCGGTGAGGCCATGGGCCCAGGCTGTCTGGGTCTTGGCGGCGACGGTATTGCTGCTCTCACTGTGGTCCGCGCGGCGTTCGGAATGGCCCAGAATGACGGCCGTGGCGCCGGCCTCTTTCAACATAGCAGCAGAGATGTCACCGGTATGGGCGCCTGCCTGTTCGCTGTGGCAGTCCTGTGCGCCAATGGTGAGGGCGCTGTTCTGGGCCAGGTCTGCCGCGCGAGACAACAGTGTGGCGGGAGGGCAGATCATCAGCTCTGATGTTGCGGTGCCCTGGCTTTGGATCAGCTCTGCGAGCTCTGCCAGATCCGAGCCAGTGCCGTTCATCTTCCAATTGCCCGCTGCCAATTTCTGCCGCATCTTATGCTCCCTGCTCAAAATCTGGCCCCGTGGTAGCACTGGGGGCAGGGGGAGGCAATCGGGCAAAGGTCGGTCGGCTGCAGGGGACGAGGTGCCTGGGGGTTAGAGGCTTGGCACATCCTTGAAGCTGATGGATTCGCCACAGCCACAGGCCTCAGAGACATTTGGGTTGTTGAACTTAAAGCCGCTCTCCAACAGAGATGTCTCATAGTCGATTTCGGTGCCAAAGAGGAACATCTGTGCCATGGGAGCGATCAGAACCCTGGCACCATCCTGTTCGACGACCTCGTCGTTCTGGTCCGGCTCGTCGACATATTCCATGGTATACTCCATGCCGGCACAGCCGCCCTTTTTGACGCCGATGCGCAGGCCTGCGTGGCCACCGCTGGTCATCAGCTTGGTGATCTGGGCCGCAGCCTTCGGGGTGATTGTCACAGCCTGTTTGCCGGGAATGCCGAACATAAGTGTCTCCAATGCGCGCGTTACACCCTATCTAGGCGCGCAGGGGCGCGGGCTCAAGAGGGCTGAACGGCAAAACGGGCCACAGGGGGATGATGTGGCCCGTCAAAATCCTAGCTCTTATGGCTTGCGAGGACCTTAAAGCCCCATGCAATTTGCATAATAGGTCACGGTGGCGGGCCAGTCTGAGAAGATACCTTCGATTTTGACGTCCTGTGCCAGAACATCGAGGATCTCGTAGTAGCTGGAGGCATTGCTGACAGCGGGCTGCACGCTCTGGAAATACCAGCCGCCACCCGTGGTCAGGGGGCCTGAGCGCTCCAGGGTCCAGGTGATCAGCTTCAGTCCGGCCGCCTTGGCTTCCTTGGCATAGGCCGAGGGCACCATTTTGCCATCTTCAAGCGTGACCAGGAACCACATCGGCGGCGCGATATAGTTCACGCCCATATCAGCCAGCTCCTGCATGCTTGGGCTGAAGCTATCGGGGTTGCTGGGGTCGAGGGGCGTCTCGCCATTGTAGCGACCATCCAGATAGACCGCCTGAGCGCCAAACGCGGGCTCATTCTCGATCCAGTATTTCACCACTTCGAGATCAAAGCTCTGGGCCCAGACATCCGATGCAGGGATGCCGGCGGATTTGTACTCATTGATCAGCTTTTGCGCGTAGTCCTCCATGGAGAATCCGTTAAAGGGCATCTCGACGGCTGGGGACTTGAGCTCGGGGGTGAATTTTGCGCCGAGCGATTTGAACAGGGCGATGCTTTCGGCATGGGTCATGGCGGTGGCGCCATCTGCGTACTGGGTGCTGCGCCAGGACGCGACGCCGCCCTGTGAGGCCGCTGCGGTGGCCGCGCTTTTGTCAAAGCTGTCCATCTTGGGCGTCAGGCTGCGGAACTCCGCCAGGGTGATGTCCGAGCTGCGGCATTCAGCTGTGGCAGGGCTGTCGCCCTTGGCCGGAGAGAACGGCGTAATGCAGGTCTCGGCCAGATCGGTGGTCAGGATATTGGTGGTGGTGTGAAGATCGTTTTGCGCGTGGCGGCAGATCAGTTCCAGATCCTTGGTGAAGGTCACATCGCATTCCAGAATGCCAGCGCCCATCTGTGCGGCGGCGACATTGGATTGCACGGTATGCTCGGGAAACATAAGCGGCGCGCCGCGGTGGCCGATGGAGAAGCTGCTGCGGACAGGTGTCTGTGCGGCGCAGGACTGCAGTTTGGATTTCAAATCACCCTCGGGAAGCAGGCTGATCAGATAGGCCGGGCGCGGACCATAGCTGAGGCTGGCATCTGCGGGGGGAGTGTCAAGCGCCGAGGCGGCAGGCGCCAGGGTGACGGCGGTCAGCGTAAGGGCAATGAGGTTGCGCAAGGGAAGTCTCCAAAGAAGTTGATTTTCAAAAGAGAAATCGCGGCGAAAGGTAAAACCTTTGCCGCGATCCGGTGAAGCTTTTGTGACCTCTGATGGCCGTTGTGCGCAGCGTGAACTTACATAAAGCCCAGCTCAAGACGGGCCTCGTCCGACATCATCTCCATGCCCCAGGGCGGCTCCCAGGTGATTTCGACGTCAACGGATTTGACGCCTGCCACAGGCGAGACCGCATCGACGATCCAGCCCGGCATTTCACCGGCAACGGGGCAGCCGGGCGCGGTGAGGGTCATGATGATCTGCACGTCATTTTCATCCGTGATGTCGATGGTGTAGATCAGACCGAGCTCGTAGATATTGACCGGAATTTCAGGGTCATAGACAGAACGGCAGGCCGCAACGATCTGATCGAAAAGCGGGTGTTCAACAGAAGACGGCGCAATCAGCGGCGTGCCTTCGAGCGGTTCGGAAGCGTTGGTCATGTCGGTCCCTGACAGTTAATCCGACTGTTTATATAGGGAAACTGTGGAGCGAGGTCCAGAGGGAGCGAAAGAAAGCCGACTGTTGGAGCTGGAGGTTCTCGAAACGGACCCCTGTGCTGGCAGAGCAACAATGGCGGCTCTGCGGGCTTTAATTGAATTCGCTGCACCAGTTCGAATGGTCGCTTCCTATGCCGTTAGCTAAAAAGAAAAGGGCAACGGCTCAACCGAAATTTGACGGGTTTCCCCGTTCAATTGAATTACCAAATCTGTGGCATCATTCCCGATGTCCATCGCGATCATTCCAACACCGATGTTCTTTGAAAACCGGTAGGAAAATACAAATTCGCTTAGGGTACCCACAGTATTCCCGCTTGCGGTTTGCACGTCCAGAGAGTTCTGGCAGGCAGGGACCGGCGCGCCAGAGATAACAAAGCCAACACGCCTGCGCTTCGCGCCGTCTGTCTTGATTTTCTGAAGGGCTGCTTTCCCGGCGAAGTCATCTGCTTTGTCAAAATCAACCAACTTGCCCAAAGATATTTCGAACGGATTACAGGGGTTCGCTTGCAAACGCCCATCGGCTCCGTATGAAACCAACCCGCTTTCGATACGCTCTAGATCGTTGGGCGCGCCGGGGCGAATTCCGTAGGCAGACCCTTTTGCCTTAACTATGTTCCACAGTTCAACGCCACGCGTACCGTCTTGCAGATACAACTCATAGCCGCCTTGCTTGGACCAGCCAGACCGCGCTAGCACAAGCGGGATTCCCTGCAGTTCAGTTTGCTTGAAGCCAAAATACGTCAGCTCTTGGACCCAATCGCCAAAGAGATCCGCAACCAGCTCTTTGGCCAATGGGCCTTGGATTGCGAGCGGAGAAACGTCCGGTTCAAACACCTGCACATCCCAATTGCGCTCAGCTGCAATGGCGCTTGCCCACAGCTCTATATCGCTGTCCGCTATTGAGAGCCAATACCTGTCAGCCGCGAGCTTCAACAAAACCGGATCATTGATCAGCTGGCCTTGGTGATTGCAGATCGGAACGTAGCGTCCTTGGCCAGTTTTGGTCTTACTAATGTCGCGAGTGGTCAAATATTGAATAAGCCGCGCGGCATCTGGCCCAGAAACCTCCACCTGGCGCTGGGCTGCGACGTCCCACATCGTGACGCCGTTCATCAGGCTATCATACTCAGCTTGTGGGTTTCCAAAATGAGCCGGGATAAGCATATGATTATAAATAGAGAAGCACGCCACACCATCAGCAACGGTCGCGTCAAAATAGACGGATTTTCGGTTGTTTGGGCCAATGCCTATTTCGAACGCCATGTAATCTCTCCAGTTCGGTTCAGCCGTAGAATTTTTCCATAGTAGCTATAGGTTTTCCGTGCATGATGTGGTCAAAGATACCAGAAAAATGGCATAATATTGCAGGCTCTCTATGGACTCACTTAACATTCGCATCATTGAGGCGTTGCAAAGGTGCGGAGACATAACAAACGCGGAATTGGCTGAAGTAGTCAATTCGACGCCGTCAACGTGTTTGCGACGGGTTCGTGACCTTCAAAACGCGGGCATCCTGACCAAAAACATCTATCTCGTGGATAGTGCTAAATTAGGGCGCGGCCTGCAGGCAATCATCACAACCACGACCAAAGATTACAATCTCGCGAATAGAGCAGCGTTCTCCAAGCGCGTTGAGGCGGAACCTGCCATTGCGTATGCGTATGGTGTAACAGGTGAGTTGGACGCGGTGCTTATCGGGAACTTCCAAAATATGGTCGAGTATCAAGAGGTCTGCGACCGACTGTTTGACGGCGACGAAAACATAGTCCGATACACGACGCATTTCGTTTCCGAGATCTACAAAAACGACCCCGCGATTCCCTGTGACGTTCTTAGACACCAGAGTTGATCACAGTGAAGTGCAGAAGCCAGAACCGTCGGATCACAGAAGTCGGCCAAATTTGGGCTCGCTGCGATCGGCCACTGCAGGCTAGACCCTAGGTAGGTTGTCGGGACGTAGGTGACCCCTCAAAGAAGGACTGCTCTCTCCAACGTGACCGACCAGCTGTGGTTGGAGAGAGTTACCAAAGGGGCCGTGTAGACATCTTTGATGAGGCTTTAGTCGTTGATATCCGTGTCAAAGGTCTTCACCTGACCAGTCGGCAGCGCAAAATAACGGCGCATCAGCAGCCAGGAGATCAGCGACAGAGCGGCAAAGAGGAAGATCAAGGCGGGCAGGGCCAGGGCGCCACTGCCCAGCACTGCAAGCAGGATACCGCAGGCCAGGGCGCCCAGGGCAAAGCCGAGAAAGACAAAGCCCGGCGCGAGGACCTCAAGGATGGCGAGCACCAGCGCGGCGGCGCACCAGACCCACCAGAGCTCCCAATAGACGGTGATCTGTTCCATCATTTGCCACCTTTCAGCAGTTTGAAGGCATCGCCAAAGGCCTCAATCGCGTGTGCAGGCAACACGATGGTCTGTTTGCCCTCACCATTGCCAAGCGCATTCAGCGCCTCGACCTGTTTCAGGGCAACCTGATACTGCGCCGCCTCAATACCGTTTTCGCGGATCGCCTTGGCAACCACCTCGGTGGCATAGGCCTCGGCGTCGGCCTGAATGCGGCGGGCCTTGGCGATCTGTTCGGCAGCGTAAAGCTCAGCATCGGCAGACAATTCAACCGCGCGTTTGCTGCCCTCGGCCTCGGTCACCTGAGCACGGCGGGCGCGTTCGGCATTCAGCTGCTGCAACATGGCGTCGCGGGTGGCTTGATCGAGGTTCACATCCAGGATTTCGGCACGGGTGACTTCGATGCCCCAGTCATCGACGGCATCTTCGACGCTTTCCTGGATCTGGCCGATCAGTTGGGCGCGGTTTGATTGCACCTCGTCCAGATCCATCTTGCCGATTTCTGCCCGCACGATGCCTGCCACAGTGGTGGCAATGGCGGCATCCACGTCGCGGATGCGGTAGACAGTCTTTTCTGGCTCGGTGATGCGGTAGAAGACCGAGGTGTCGATCTGCACCAGCACGTTATCCTTGGTGATGGCATCCTGGCTGGCGCTTGGCAGCTGACGCTCCAGAATTGAGATCCTGTGGGCAATGCTATCCAACAGCGGTACGATAAAGTTGATCCCAGGCCCCAATACCGCATGCAGGCGGCCAAAGCGTTCCACCACATATTTTTCAGACTGCGGAACGATGTGGACGCCCTTGAAGATGATGACGATCAGGAAGATCGCCCCCAGCAGATAGATGGCGTTTTGCGAAATTAGTCCAATGAGGAAGTCTTCGTTCATCGGGTCCTCCGAATAAATTACTGTGTACTATTGCATACATATGGGGTCACGCTGGCGTGACTTCAAGAATAGGGCTTATGTTATGTATGGGCTGCCCGTGGCAGGCTGGCAAGATGGCTTGAGGCTTGTCAAACGCGCCGCAATCAGGCAAATGCGCCGGGTTCTGTAGTCAAAGGAGAGTAAAATGGCGCCGAAAATCACCTTTGATCTCAAAGCCCAGGATGGCAAGGCCCGCACTGGGGTCATTTCAACTCCACGCGGCGACATCCGCACCCCGGCTTTTATGCCTGTTGGCACCGCTGCCACGGTCAAGGCGATGATGCCCGAAAGCGTGCGCGAGACCGGCGCTGATATTCTGCTGGGCAATACCTACCATTTGATGCTGCGCCCTACGGCAGAGCGGATTGACCGCCTGGGGGGGCTGCATAAGTTCATGAACTGGGAGCGCCCTATCCTGACCGACTCTGGCGGGTTTCAGGTGATGTCCCTGGCAGGGCTGCGCAAGCTTACGGAGAAGGGCGTCACTTTTAAGTCCCATATTGACGGTTCCAAACACGAGCTGACCCCGGAACGCTCGATGGAGATCCAGCGGCTGTTGGGTTCTGACATCGTGATGTGTTTTGATGAATGTCCCGCGCTGCCCGCGACCCGTGATCGCATTGCCGAAAGCATGCGCCTGTCGATGCGCTGGGCGGAACGCTCGAAAGAGGCCTTTGGAGATCGCCCGGGGCATGCACTTTTCGGCATTGTGCAAGGCGGACTGGAGCAGGATCTGCGCGAAGAAAGCGCCGAGGCGCTGAAGCAGATTGGCTTTGATGGCTATGCGGTAGGCGGCCTGGCGGTGGGCGAGGGGCAGGAGGCGATGTTTGAGTGCCTCGACTATGCCCCCGATATGCTGCCGCAGGACAAGCCGCGCTATTTGATGGGGGTTGGCAAACCCGATGATATCGTCGGCGCGGTGGCGCGGGGTATCGACATGATGGACTGTGTGCTGCCTTCCCGTTCGGGTCGTACCGGGCAGGCTTTCACCCGTCATGGTGTGGTCAACATCAAGAACGCCCGCCACGCGGATGATCCACGCCCCCTGGATGAAAACTGCAGCTGCCCGGCCTGTTCAAAATACAGCCGCGCCTATCTGCATCATGTGTTCCGCAGCAACGAAATGATCTCGGGCATGCTGCTGACATGGCACAATCTGCACTATTTCCAGGAGATCATGCAGGGCATGCGCGATGCCATCGCGGCGGGCACCTTCGAGGCCTGGCAAAAGGCTTTCCATGATCAGCGCGCCCGTGGCGATATAGATCCCCTGTAAACGGTCGCAGGGTATTGGGGCGCCTGAGATCGTCGAGCTTAACTAAAACCATGCGTAAAAAATAAGGCCGTGCTCGGGTACAGCTCTTATTTCTGCCTCTTTCTGCGGGAACACTCTGTGTATCGATTTCAATCACAGGTTTTTTTCCGGGGAGATAGGCAATGGAATGTCTGAACAATCCAGCGCTAAGAGGGCGCGGCCAAAGGGCAGGTGGCAGTTTGCTTTTGGCAGTGGCTTTGACCTTTGGTGGCCTGATTGCGGGGTCGGCTAGGGCCGAGGGCGGTTCGGCATTCGAAGCTTCGGAGAATGCGCAAGACCAGCAGAATCGTATCGGTCAAGCTGCCACCACGCAGGGGATCGACCAGACAAGCGTTCCAAGTCGGGTTGGTTTTGTCGGGCCGCGTTAGCGATAGGCTGTTTTGGGCCCCTTTTGAAGTCCAAGCGGTTGAGAGCAAATGAAACGAATTTGAGCTGCATTTGAGCTGTTCTCCAGCCCGGTGACCCGTTTGAGCCCCGGTTCTGCCGCAAACTGAGGCTCTGCTGTGTCTCAGTTAACTGTTGATTGGAGATGAGTTATGAAAAACACTGTATCAGCGAGTGCCGCCCATGTGGCCTTCTTTGTCGTACTGGGGCTTGGCGTGGCATTTATTGGGTTTTGGGATGCAAAGTCCTCGCAACAGACAGAATTTGCGGAACTTTCCCATCTGCAGAGCGAAGCGGCGCAGTAGCGGAGCTCTTTGGTCCTGTGGACGGGGGGTGGGCGCCTAGATTTTTATCCGGAACAGAGCACAGCCAACAGCGGTTTTGTGACCTATCCGGATTTGCGGCGCATTTGACAAAAGTGCTCTTGTGGTCCGGGAGTGCTGAGGGCAAGGTGTCCCCCAACTTTGCGGTGCGGCGGTTGAAATATGTTAACCGTCGTACCAGATAAAGACTTCCAAAGAGGAGAGCACCAGAGGTTGCCGAATGTCGGGACCGGGGGCTCTTGCCAAGTAAAGGACCGAGTATGACCGAGCCGCTTAATTCTTCCTATCCTGTACTGCCGCTGCGCGATATTGTGGTCTTTCCACATATGATCGTGCCGCTGTTTGTGGGCCGGGAAAAATCTGTGCGCGCCCTCGAAGAGGTGATGGCGGATGACAAGCAGATTCTGCTGTCCAGCCAGATTGATCCGGCAGAGGACGAGCCACAGACCGATGGCATCTATCCCACAGGCGTTTTGGCCAATGTGCTGCAGCTGCTGAAGCTCCCCGATGGCACCGTAAAGGTGCTGGTCGAAGGTCACGCACGGGTCAAGATTACCAATTTCCTCGAGAATGAGGATTATTTTGAGGCCAGCGCAGAGTATCTGACCGAAATCCCTGGCGATGCCACCACCATTGAGGCGCTGGTACGCACTGTGGGCGATGAGTTTGAGCGCTATGCCAAGGTCCGCAAGAATGTCCCCGAAGAGGCGCTGTCGGCGGTTGGTGAAACTGCTGAACCCGCCAAGCTGGCGGATCTGGTTGCCGGTCATCTCGGCATCGAAGTCGATCGCAAGCAGGAACTGCTGGAAACACTGTCGATTTCGGAACGACTGGAAAAGGTCTATGGGCTGATGCAGGGCGAAATGTCCGTGCTGCAGGTCGAGAAAAAGATCAAGACCCGGGTCAAATCGCAGATGGAGAAGACCCAGCGCGAATACTATCTGAATGAGCAGATGAAGGCCATTCAGAAGGAGCTGGGCGATGGCGAAGAAGGCGCCGGCGAAATCGCCGAGCTGGAAGAGAAAATTGCTGCCATCAAACTGTCGAAAGAAGCCCGTGAAAAGGCCGACGCCGAGCTGAAGAAGCTCAAGAATATGTCGCCTATGTCGGCCGAGGCCACTGTCGTGCGCAACTACCTTGACTGGATGTTGGGCATTCCATGGGGCGTGAAATCGCGTGTCAAAAAGGACCTGGGCAAGGCGCAGGAAATCCTGGACGCTGATCACTATGGTCTGGAAAAGGTCAAAGAGCGCATCGTTGAATACCTTGCGGTGCAGCAGCGCTCGGCCAAGCTCAAAGGTCCGATCCTCTGCCTCGTTGGCCCTCCCGGTGTGGGTAAAACTTCGCTTGGCAAATCTGTGGCCAAGGCAACAGGCCGCGAGTTCATCCGTATCTCCCTGGGCGGGGTGCGTGACGAGAGCGAAATCCGCGGTCACCGTCGGACCTATATCGGCTCGATGCCGGGTAAGATCATTCAGGCGCTGAAAAAGGCCAAGACCACCAATCCGCTGATCTTGCTGGATGAAATTGACAAGATGGGCCAGGATTTCCGGGGCGATCCGGCGTCTGCGATGCTGGAAGTGCTTGATCCGGAACAGAACTCCACCTTTGTGGATCACTACATGGAGGTCGAATATGACCTCTCCAACGTGATGTTCCTGACCACCTCGAACAGCTATAACATGCCTGGGCCACTGCTGGACCGGATGGAGATCATCCCGCTGTCTGGCTACACCGAGGACGAAAAGCGCGAGATCGCCAAGCAGCACCTGGTGTCAAAGCAGGTCAAGAACCATGGCTTGAAAGCCAAGGAGTTCGAGATGAGCGATGACGCGTTGAAGGATATCATCCGCGTCTACACCCGCGAGGCAGGCGTGCGGAATCTGGAGCGAGAAATCGCCAAGGTGGCGCGTAAGTCGCTGACCAAGATTGTCAAAAAGGAAACCAAGAGCGTCTCTGTGACCTCGGACAATCTGGATGAATTCCTGGGCGTGGCCAAATATCGCTATGGTCTGGCTGAAAAGGAAGATCAGGTCGGTGTTGTCACCGGGTTGGCCTATACTTCGGTCGGTGGTGAGCTGTTGTCGATCGAGGCGCTGCGCCTGCCGGGCAAAGGCCGGATGAAAACCACCGGCAAGCTGGGCGATGTGATGAAGGAAAGCATCGAGGCGGCGTCCTCCTATGTGCGCTCAATCTCGCCCAAGATCGGGGTGAAGCCACCCAAGTTCGACAAATGGGATATCCACGTCCACGTGCCCGAAGGCGCCACCCCCAAGGATGGTCCCTCGGCGGGTCTGGCCATGGTGACTTCCATCGTGTCGGTGCTGACGCAGATCCCCGTGCGCAAGGATATCGCCATGACCGGTGAAGTCACCCTGCGTGGCAATGCGCTGGCGATTGGGGGCCTAAAGGAGAAGCTGTTGGCGGCTCTGCGTGGTGGCATCAAGACCGTGCTGATCCCACAGGAAAACGCCAAAGACCTGCCCGAGATCCCGGACAACGTGAAAGAAGGCCTTACTATCATTCCGGTGAGCCATGTGTCCGAAGTTCTGGAGCAAGCGCTGGTGAGCCAGCCCGAGGCCATCGAGTGGGACGAGGCGGCGGAAGAAGAAGCTGCAGCAGCCAAGGCGGCGCTGGAGACCGAAGCCCGCAGCTCGGCTCGTCCGGCGCATTAAGCCAGAGATCAGATGGGGGGCGGCGCCTTTGGGACGCCTGCCCAAGAAAAAGAGGGCGACCCCAAGGGGCCGCCCTTTTTAGTACTCTTTTCGAGTTTACTCTTTCCGTTCTGGCCCCTTTTGCCAAGGGCTCGATTTATTGTCGGGTGTAACCGGATCAAGCGGCGTTTTGCCTGTCCATTTTGGCCAGAACTGTGTTGATTGCCACCGCATCGGGGCTTTGATCTTCCACTTTGGCCTGTTTGAGGATGTTCGCCATGGTCACATCCAGGGCTTCGAGCTTTTCTGTGACATAGCTCGACCGGTTGGTGATCTGTTCGATTTCCGTGGCCACATTGATGATGCCGCCGCCATTGGCCACAAAATCAGGCGCATAGAGGATGCCTGCATCGTGCAGAGCCTGGCCATCGGCCGGGGTCGCCAGCTGGTTGTTGGCGCCGCCACAGACAATTGACACCTTGAGCTGAGGTATGGTCTGGGCGTTGAGGATGCCGCCAATAGCGCAGGGGGCAAAGATATCCGCTCCAACCCCGTAAATCGCATCCGGCGCGACAGCGGACGCGCCAAACTCGGCGATGGCCTTGTCGATCTGTGCTTGGTTGACATCCGTGACGATCAGTTTGGCTCCGGCCTCATGCAGGTAGCCACAAAGATAGTAGCCAACATGGCCAAGTCCCTGCACCGAGACGGTCAATCCAGCCAGGTCCTTGCTGCCGTTCTGATGGGCCTGGGCGGTCCGGATGGCGTTGAAAATGCCGCGGGCGGTGATCGGGGAGGGGTCGCCACTGGCAAACGCGCCATCCGCCAGACCGGCAACATAGGGGGTCTCTTCGGCCAAGACTGCCATGTCTGCGGGGCTCATGCCCATGTCTTCGGCGGTGTAGTACCGCCCCTGCAGGCTGTGAATGGCGCGGGCAAAGGCGCGCAGCAGCTCAGGGGTCTTTTGCGTCGCAGGATCGCCGATGATCACCGCCTTGCCGCCGCCAAGCGCCAGTCCTGCTGCAGCGTTTTTGTAGGTCATACCCTCGCTCAACCGCTTGACGTCAATCAGGGCTTCTTCTGCGCTGTCATAGGGTCGCATGCGCAAGCCACCTGCCGCCGGACCCAGCTGGGTGGAATGCAGCGCAATATAGCCGACAAGCCCGCAGGACTGGTCCTCTACGCGGTAGATTTCTTCATGGGTCGTGGATGCGACGGCGGTGACTGTCATCGTGATGGCTCCTCCTGGATGAAGGGATAGGGTAGCGCGAGAGAGATGAAGGTTTTCGCCAAATTCGCATATCGAACTTTCAAATTTTGGAGTTTTCACCTAAGTTTTGCGAAACAAATGAGGGAAATCACCATGGATGCAGTGGATCGCAGGATTGTTGCTATCTTGCAGGCCGAAGGGCGGATCAAGATGGCTGAGCTGTCAGACCGGGTAGGGCTCTCGCCCACGCCCTGCGCGCGCCGGGTTGCCATGCTGGAAGAAGCCGGGGTCATCCAAGGGTACTCGGCCCGGATTGATCAGGCCAAGCTGGGCCTGCCGGTTACCATCTTTGTGGCAGTCGAGCTGGAACACCAATCCACCGATGCACTTCAGGCCTTTGAACGAGCGGTGAGCAAGTTTGACCAAGTGATGGAATGCTACCTGATGACTGGCACCCGCGATATTCTGCTGCGGGTCGTGGCCCAAGACCTTACGGATTTTGACCGCTTTCTTGAGGAGCGCTTGATGCGGGTTTCTGGAATTCGCAATACCCGTTCCAGCTTTACCCTGCGCACTATGATCGCCCGCAACGCCTTGCCGCAGTTCTGACGCCCAGGCCCGAGAGCCAAGCAAAATGGGGCATCGCGGCTATGGAAAAGTCACAGATTAACCTTTTGTTAACCAAGTGGCTGGCTTTCCAGTCAGGGGCGACATAGCCTGAGTGCGGATGATGAATAAGCAAAATTGGAAAATTGAGGCGCATCATGGCAAGCAGTAAAACCACCGGTCGCAAACCCGCGGCAAAGAAGTCAGCCCCGCGCAGGGCCCTGCCGTCAAAGACGGCAACCAAAGCGCGTTTGACGGAAGCAGAGAACCGCTTGCCAAGTGGTGTTCTTGCGCAGGCAACAAAGGACACCCCTCTCATGGATCTCTCACCCGCAGAAGTCACCCCGCCTCAGGCGCTTGCGGCGG
>NZ_LIKT01000008.1 GCF_001294455.1 Phaeobacter sp. 11ANDIMAR09 | reverse complement strand
ATACCGAGGCCGTGGGATAAGCCCGTCCAGGGAAAGGGGAACTCTGTCTATCAGTGGATTTGTGCAACAGAGTCGGGCCTGAGCCTAACAGTACCGAAACGTTCTGGATGGCAATTATGTCCCATTCACTTGCCCAAACAGTGGCAGGGTCGCGAATTTGGTGCACGGTAATACAATCATAGCCCGACGCGGGCCGAATGCACTATCAGCGTTGAAATAGAAGGGCATCGAGGTTGTCTGACAGCACCGCGCGATCCACTTGATTCACATACCACTCTATAGTCTCACGAATGCCATCTTCAAAGGACACTTCTGGGGACCAGTTTAGCCAAGTCTCTTGGTTCGTGGTGCTTGCAGCACGGGCATGAACACCTTCGGGTTTGCTCGTGTCGAAAAAGAAGCCGCTTTCCGGTTTGTGGCCGACGATATCGCAGATGATTTTTGCAGCATCGCGGATCTTGGTAATCTCATGTGTGCCAACATTGACCGATCGGCAGTCGTCAATGTTTTCGGTTGCAAGCAAAATACCTTTAACCACATCCGAGACATAGGTGAAGTTGCGGTCCTGATTTCCGCTGCCCCAGACTTCAAATGGATCCATTTTCAAAACGGCTTTGGCGATAAACGCAATGATCGCATGGCTTTCGTTCTCGCGCGGGCCATAGACGGTGAAGAGGCGGCAGGAAACACCCTTCAAGCCGAATTGTTTGCCGTAGGCCGCTAATGCCATCTCGCCCATGAACTTTGCCCAGCCATATTCTCCATCCGAAAGTGCGGCCCCTTCCGTGAAGGGATCAGCCATCTCCTCTGACAAAAAGCGAGCCTGTTTCGACGTATCTTCGACTTGCAAGTTGGTCGGATAGACGCAAGCGGAGCTCGTATAGCTAAAGCGCTCCACTCCGTTGAGATGCGATGCACGCAACATATTGCCATCGATGATGAAATTCTGTGAGATCTCTGCTGGATGTGTTTCGATGTAGCCGCGACCGCCGTGAATATTGGCCAAATGAAAGACTGTTTGCTGACTTTCGGTGGCAGTCAGGCAGGTGCCGTAATCGCGCAGATCTCCCTTGATGAAAGTGATCGTATCCTCGATATTTGCAAGGTTTTCCCGCCGTCCGCTGGACAGATCATCAACCACAGTCACCTCTGCGCCCATTTCAATGAGGCTTTCACAGAGGTGGCTGCCAATAAAGGACGCGCCTCCGGTGACGAGAACACGTCGGTTGAGATAAAAATCAGACATTCAGGCTAGGCTCCTTTGGAGGTTCTATTTAACTGAGGTTGGGGGCTTGTGCGCAACTGTAAAATACCCGGATATTGTCAAGTAGTAATTCAACCTCGCGGCAGTCAACTCTAATTTTGAGAGATGTTTTTTGTCCGTCGGCGAGGTGAGACATTTTTAGAGAATACGCATTTTTTCCGCGCTCATGTACCGGATGTGTTAACAGTGCTGTCCCGCCTACGTCGCTGACTGTCACGGTGAAATCTGCACCGTCTCCCACATTGTCACAGGTAAAATAGAGCTTCAGTTGCTCTATGGGCTGGCCATTGTGAAAGGTTGGGATGCTCAGAGTCTGCAATAGGCAACCTGTGCGTCCGTGGTTGCATACGGAACCCTTGGAGCCCTTTATCCCAACCGGTGTGACGCATGTGGCTGGTACAATGGAGCGAACATGCGGATCCGACGCGGGCAACTCTACATTCGGCAGAGGCGGCTCCAAGCGGGTGAACAATGTCGCAAGGCTCACGCCCGGAAGGCGCAGCAACAGGTCTGCAAATTTCTGCTCATAATACCAGTCGCGCTCGGACATAGCCAGCCCTAGGTAGCTCGCTCCTTCGTGCGTGAAAAGGCTGGTTGGGTCTGTGATGCCATATCCTGCATCGTTTAGGCTCACTGTTGCATTGCAGATTCGAACATCCAGAAAATAGTCTGGCGTCATGCGCCACATAAATGTGTCGTGCCTGAAATTGCGGACTGTGGAGTGGCCGAAGCCATAGAGACAACCGTCGTCCTCCAAGATACCGTTTGTGCCGCCTCGAAACAGGGTGAAGGCTTCATGGGGAGGGGCGATATCGAGCTGGGTTTGCGATTGATGGACGATTTCCACCTCACCGGTTTCGTGAACTTCCAAGACCGTGAGGGGTGCAAACCCATAGATAGCAAACAATCTCCCATCCTTAAGAAAAGGTTGCCAGTTCTTACCAAGCGGCAGGCCAGGAGCGCCGTGGACATCAAAAACGGTCTCTCCAGGTAGTTTGCGAACGCGGTAGAAGGCGCGCTCGGTATCACCATCGCGACGCATCAGCTTAAAGATATAGGCGACGGTTCCGTCCGAAACGACCCTGGGATCAGTACCATGCCCAAGCGACGTCTCATGGTCTGGATGCAGTCTGCCTTCACGTAATGTGTAGCGGGTTAGGATGTTCTCAGAGTTTTGCAACAAACCCTTCTTGTAGCCATCCATGGGCAACAGGGGGAAGACACGGTGTACGGAGTGTATATCCCCTAGGTGACTGAAGAAACATCGGAACACGTCGACGTCTTCGTGTAGGGCGCGCTCAGCACTTTTAAAAAAGGTAACGGTCGGACTGGAGGGAGCTGTTTCACTATGCGATAGTAAGTAATTGATTGCGCGAGTAACTATACGCATATGAATGGTCCTTAGGTGAGTGCAATATCAACCAATGTTTCATAGTAGCGTGCCATGCTTGGGGCAGAGATACAATTTTCTATTTGCAACTGATCCCATGATCAGAGTGCCCGTCCGTTGAAGCCGCCCTGTTGGGCGGGAGTATGACCTGTTACGCGGGTTGGGCATTGAAACGCCAAGGGAGTAACTCGTCGAGGCGTGTGATTTTGTGGTCGGCTAGGGGCACCTCACTTCGTAGTGATTTGCTAATAGGTCGGAGTACCGTTCCAGGCTCCGAGCCATGGCGACGAACAGCTCTCAGCGGATCCTACGATTTCGACCCCGTCTTCAGTTTGACTTACTGGTGCAACATAGCCGTCAGGCCCACGGACAGGCTTCCCAGCCACATCGCCTTTGAACACACAAACTCTGCCGACGCACAATTCAGAGAGGGCGCATTGTTGCGATGAGTTCTGCAACTTTCAGGCCAAATTTGCGCATCTCTGATTTGTTCAGGATCGCGCCATCTGCGGTCAAGTACATCCAATCTGTGGCCTGCAGGGTATGCCCGCCGGATTCCTGCGGAAGGATGATTTCGTAGCTCAAGCGCACGGTGGCACCGGACACGACGCCCTGAGCCTCCCCGACCAAGTCGTCAGCGGCTGCGGTAAACGTGTTATCGGGGCCAAGGGTCAGATACCACTTCCGGCTTTGGGTTTTGCCATTTGAATAGGTGAACTCTTCGGTCAAAGTCCCCGTGTCACCCTCCCAAGTTCCCACCATTTTGGCGGTAAAACGATTGGTCATTTTTCCGTTTGGCCCAAAAATCAGACCCTCGGACAGGATTTCTCCGGAGAGATGCCTTTTGAGATCAAAGTGTGGTCCTGTCTCGGCGTAGTCATTTGGAGACTGGAACCGAAAACTGAACAGATAGGTTTTGGCGATGATGGCGATCAGCAAGATCACCAGACAGGCTGCGAGCAATTTCATGACGAGGCACTTTCGGTAGGCAGCCTTAGCGCATAGCAAAAGGCCAGGGTTTTCAGGAAACAGGGAAGAATGGCATAGGCGGTGACCAGCGCGGCAAGCGCGGCTTTGGTGTTGTCAGTTCCGGGGTTGAAACCACGAGCCTCAAGCAGGGGCAAAGCAATTGCAGCCGCCAGGGCCAGGGCAAGTTTTCCGGCAAAGGACCAGATGCCAAAGGCAGCGCCTGCGCTGAGGCCTGCTTTGGTCAGCGAGATACTGAACAGGGCGGGCAACAAGAGCATATCTGCACCAAGCGCTGCCCCAGAGGCCATGCAGATCAAGGTGAAACCTACCGCATCCCCCGGTTCCAGGAAGGCAGCGCCAGCAAAGCTGGCAAGTGCCAGAGGCATAGCGATCAAAAGCGACGGCTTTGCACCGATCCTGCGGCTCAACAGGGTCCAGGCAGGCACGGCAAGCCCCGCAGAGAGAAAGAACAGCACCAAGAGCGGGCCAGCCAATTTGGGAAGCGCCAGGTAATCCTGAACAAAGAACAAAAACAGGGTGGAGGTCAGCGCCACAGGCAGACTGTTTAGAACCGCCAGAACCAGCAGATGTGATGCCCCGGACTGCCAGAGATTGGAAACCCCAAGCGGTCTCCCCACCACGGCCTGACGCTTCCAAATCGGCCTGGTCAAGACGGCAGCAAGAATGGCCAGCGCCGCTAAGAAGAGCCCAAAGACCGCATATCCCTGCCGGGCGGCCCCCAGTCCAACCAGCAGCGCCGGGGCAATTGCCGCCAGGATTACGCCGATCAGCATGCCGCTTTCGCGGAACGCAGCGAGCGTCATCAGATCGCGCGGTCTGGTTGAGCCGCTCAGCATGGCACTGCGCCCGTAGAGCAAGATCATTCCCAGACTATAGGCCGAGAAGAGCAACATCAGGATCACGGTCATTTTTGCCAGCAGATAGGGCCCGGGTTGCAACCCAAACAACAGCGGGAACCCCAGAGCCAAGCCAAGGGCAGCAGCCCAACCAAAGCTGGACTGGTATTGCGGCCAGCGATCCACCGCCCAACCAATCAAGGGATCCTGCACCAGATCAAAGGCTCGGATCGCCAATAGAACAGCGCCAAGAGAGCCAAGGCTCAGACCCAGATCGGTTGCCGCAAATTGCGGCAGATGAATATACAAAGGGATCCCTGCACTGGCCAGCATCAAGGCATAAAGGCCGACCCTTGGATACTGCGTCATTGCCCTAGGAGTGCCCGTGTGAAGCCTGCAGAGCGGCTGTTTTTGCCCAGAAAAATCTCCATAAAGCGGGTTTTTATGGCTTCTTGGGACAGGGTGCAGACCGGGACTCCCCTGCGCCAAAACGTCAGCCTGTCCGGCCCGTCACTGACGGCCAGGTAACTGTCTCCGACCTCAACAGGCTGGTAGCATTTCTGCAGTTGATCCCGAATGGGCAACGCGTTTCCCATACGGGCCATCTCTTGCAGGGTGGCCTCCACCAGATCAGATTGGCTCAACTGGCGCTGATAGGTTAGCTCAAGGCCAAAATCTTGTGACCAATCCAGTGGCTGACCGCCCTGGGTGAACAGGCGCGCCTTGTAGATAGGAAAGCCCAGAAAACGAAACGTCGCTTCTCCGCGCTGCTCTGCGCCGCGTGGCAGATTACCTGGTTGCGAGGCCGCCGCAATGACAGGTGCCAAGCACAGGCTGGTCCAAAGCAACAGGCTACGCATGGGCCAGCTCGACCTGGACAACATTGGTGTGTCCAATCGCAAAGGATGCGGCACAGATCTCCAGATAGTACTGCCAGTTGCGGAAAAATCCTTCGTCGTAGCCCTGTTCTTGGATTTTACGTTTTTGTGCCACCAAACGCTGCGCCCAGATCCGGCAGGTCTTGCCGTAGTCCTGGCCAAAGGCAAAAGAATTTTTCACCTGCAGGCCAGCCGCTCGCGCTTGATCTGCGATCACTTGATCTGACAACAGCATGCCCCCCGGGAAGACATATTGCCGGATGTAGTCAGAGGAGCTGCGATAGGTCTCAAAGAAACTGTCGGGAACCGTGATCGCCTGCAACATGACACGGCCACCCTCTGACAGGTTGCGTTTCAACGTGTCAAAGTAACTGGGCCAGTATTTTTCGCCCACGGCTTCGATCATCTCGATGGAGACGATATTGTCGAAGGCTCCCCGCACATCGCGATAATCGCGTAGCTGTATTTCAGCGCGGCCATCTAGACGGCAATCCGCATAGGCGTGTTGATTGCGCGAAATTGTGACGCCAGTCACATCGCGTCCCTCGGCGCTGGCCTGTTCAGCAAATCCCCCCCAGCCGCAGCCGATTTCCAAGACCCGCTCACCCTGATTGAGATGGGATAAGACACGTTCGTTCTTGCGCGTCTGCGCCTGGGCCAGATCATCGCCGGTATCGCCAAAGAGGCCCGAAGAATAGGTCATGCCCTCATCTAGCCAGAGCTGATAAAACTCATTCCCCACATCATAATGGGCTCGAATGTTCTTGCGCGATCCGCGTTTGGAATTGGCCCGTATGACCCGATCAACAAGGCGGAACTTTACGCGGTTGAAGGGGCTGGCCTGATCATAGCTGCCCAGATGCTCACGATTCAGCATCGCCAATGAGGTTAACCCCTCGATCGAAGGTGTGTCCCAAAGCCCCTGGACATAGGCCTCCCCCAGTCCGACCTGCCCATGTGCTGCCAGGGCCGAGACCGCTGCCCAGTCGCGAATTTCCATCTCCGCTTCGGGGCCGTGATCGCCGAACTGATAGCGCTCTCCGTCTGGCGTGCGCAGAGTTAGGCGCCCTTCACGCAGTTGCGCGCAGGTTTCCAGAAATTGCTTTTTCATCGCTTTGTTCGTCAATGTCATGCTTGGATCCTTTTGCGGTCACTGGGGTCTGCGAGTTCATCATCCGGACAATGCGCATTGCACTGGCGATGCCGTCTTCGTGAAAGCCATGGCGGTTGTAGGCACCTGCGAACCAGGTGTTGTTTTGGCCCTGCATCGACTGCAGCTCACGCTGTGCCTGTAGGGCAGCTTGGTCAAAAACCGGGTGGGAAAACTCGACCTGATCGTAGATTTTGGTCTCTGGGATTGGCCGGGTTGGGTTCAGCGTCACAAATAGCGGATCACATTCGGGAATGTTCTGCAGTCGGTTCATCCAATAGGTCACGCCCAGCCCCCCATTCTGGCTGCGATAGGCCCAGCTTGACCAACAGGAGCGGCGCCTGGGCATTTGACTTTCGTCACAATGTAGGACGGCAGAGTTGGTTTGGTAGCGAATGGAGCCAAGCGCGGAGGTTTCCGCCGCAGTTGCACTATGGCCAAGAATTTTTAGCGCCTGATCCGAATGACAGGCAAAGACCACCTCATCAAAAAGCTGTGCACCCTGTCCCTGAACCACCAGGGACACACCAGGCTCAGCGCGGGCAACCTGTTCAATGGGGGCGCCGGTGTGAATGGTGCAGCCCCGTGCCTTGAGGGCCGCTTCCAAGCGGCGAACATATTCGATGCTGCCGCCTTTGACGGTCCACCATTGATGTTGCCCCGTTCCTGCCAGCAAAGCGTGATTTCGAAAAAACGAGATCAGGGATTTTGCCGGGAAGGCGTCGACATCCGTGACCGGCGTGGACCAGATCGCCCCACACATGGGTAGGAGGTAATTGTCGCGAAACCATCGGCCAAGACCCAGCTTGTTGACCAGTTCACCGATCGTCATTGTGTCGTCTTTTGCTGCCGCCTCGGCCTCGCGGCCAAACCGCAGGATATCGGCAATCATCTTGTAATACTGGGGCCGGAACAGGTTGCGCTTTTGCGCCGTGATCGCAGAGAGGCTGTTAAGCCCGTATTCGATGCGGCCGTTGTCGATGCTGGCACAAAAGCTCATCTCACTTTTGATGACTGGAACGTCCAGATCCCGGAACAGACGCGTCAAATAAGGGTAGGTGGCGTAGTTAAAAACAATAAAGCCTGTATCAACCGGCTGGTCGCCGTTTCTTCCAGCCAGAACCGTGCGGGCGTGTCCGCCCAATCGTGGCGCCGCCTCATAGAGGGTCACATCATGGGATGCGGCAAGATAATAGGCTGCGGACAGTCCGGATATTCCGCCTCCGATGATCGCGACCTTGCGGCGCGGGCCTTGGGTTTGATCCAGCATACTGTCCTCATTTTGTACTAACTAATGAAGGCATTACGCCTGGGCTGACGCTACGGATCACTTTTGTTTAATAAAATTTGGCCTGCGGTGATCCAGTCACCGTCATTTTGCGTAGTCTAAATATGATTGAACTTGTCTCAGCCCAGACCTACCACGCCCGCCGCGGCAGCCTGAAAAACGCCTTTCGCTATGGGGTCGACTACGTTTTGACCGATCTGAGCGAAGGGGGGGCTCGGCTGATGTCACGCAACCGCTTCAATCTGTTCTCGCTGCAGGACCGCCACCATGGTGGCCCACGCGGCGCGGGCCAGGGGGTGAGCTGGTTTCGCGAGGAGCTGCAAAAGCGCGGCTTTCCCATCGCGCAGGCAAAGCTGTTGCTTCTGACCCAGCCGAGCTTCCTCTGGTTTCACTTCAACCCAGTGAGCTTTTGGATTGCGGAAGTTGATGGCGCACCACGCGCCTTTATTGCCGAGGTCAACAATACATTTGGTCACCGGCATTGCTATTTTTGTGCCCATTCTGATTTCCGTCCGATCAAACGCACCGATCAGATCGAGGCCGAGAAACTGATGCATGTCTCGCCGTTTCAGCAGGTCAAAGGCACCTATCGCTTTAATTTCGATATGACAGAGCGCGCTTTCAATATCCGCATTGCCTATGAATCTGGCGATCAGGGCGTTTTGGCGACATTGAATGGGCTGCGCCGGCCACTCACCACCGCTACCTTGGTTGGAGTGGCTCTGCGCCGCCCGCTGGGGGCGGTACGGGTTGTGGCTCTGATTTATTGGCAGGCGCTGAAGCTCTGGTCCAAAGGCGCCCCATTCCTGCGCAAACCAAAACCGCCCAAACCCCTGATATCTGATAGTCTCTCCTCCAGGCTCGGCTCATGAGCAGGCTGAGCGGCAAGACCTATTGGTTGATAGGCGCCAGCGAAGGCCTGGGACGGGAGATCGCCAAGGGTTTGGTGGGGGCTGGCGCTCATGTCATTGTGTCGGCCCGATCAAAGCAGCGGCTGCAAGAGCTGACCTGGGCGCTGGGGGCGGCAACACCGCTGGCCCTGGATGTTACAGATGACGGTGCGGTCAAAGCGGCGGCAGAGAGCCTGGATGAGATTGACGGGGTCATCTACAATGCCGGGGCCTATGTGCCGATGCGAAGCCAGGCCTGGGACAGTGGTGCAGCCTTAGCGATGATGGATGTGAACTATGGCGGCGCTCTGCGGGTTCTGGGCCATGTGCTGCCTCGGTTCATCGCCAAAGAGGCGGGAAGCATCACCTTGGTCGGATCGCTGGCGGGGTATCGCGGCTTGCCTGCCGCAATTGGATATGGGGCCAGCAAGGCTGCGCTGATCAGCCTGGCGGAAACCATGCGCCACGACCTGAGAGGCAGCGGCGTTACAGTCCGCATTGTGAATCCAGGTTTCATCAAGACACGTCTGACGGACAAGAACGATTTTGAAATGCCACAGTTGATGTCGGCTGAAACGGCTGCCCATCATGTGCTCAGTGCTATGGAACATCGCCGGTTTCGGACCGATTTTCCACGTCCCTTTTCTTGGGTGATTAAGGCATTGGCTCTTTTGCCTGACTGGGCGGTTTATCGTTTCAGATAGATTGAGCAAACCTGAGCCCTTTAAGCTTCTAGCCGACCACAGCTGCCGCACCAGAAAACTCGCGATATGCGGGGGCTTTCGCCTGGCGCTCGCAAAGCCCCTAAATACGGAACAGGGGCTGTAGCAGTCGCGGCAGGAAGGCGTTGAAGCGCAGCGGCGCATCCGTTGCGGCGAGGCAAATGCAGGCATCTCCGGCATCCGCAATTGGGGTATGCTCCAGATCCTCGTCGCCGATCTCGACGTCCCCGACACCAAAGCGGCCGGTTTCATCACTGAAACTGCCCTGAAGAACCAGCGTGAGCTCCAGCCCGTTGTGGCTGTGATCGGGCACGGCCTGTCCGGCGGGAATATACAGCAGTCGAACAGATCCCCCTTCGGTTTCAGACAGGATGCTTTGCTTTACCCCCATGCCAAGTGTCTTCCAGCGTGGCGATCTGCCTTTTAAGGCCGCCATCACCGGACCGGGGTATATGCCTTTGGCGTCAAACACCGGTTCGGGAGGGGCCGGTTCATCCAACAGCGCCATCAAATTGGACTTCAACCCCTTTGAGACCTCAATATCTTCGGTCTGCTCCAGCAAGGCGCCGCCAAGAGTGTGATAGGCTTCCAAAGTGGCGCGGCAGTCAGCACAAAGCGAAACATGGGCTGCGACAACCATGGCAAAGGGGTGGGGCAGCGTGCCGGCGGCATAGGCTGCCATCATGTCATCTGGAATATGGTGTGTGATTGCAGACATTTATCGCAACCCCTTTAACTCTTTGCGCAACCGGTTCAGGCCGAGGCGAATGCGTGATTTCACTGTGCCAAGCGGCAGGCCGGTTTGAAGACTGATTTCCTGATGGGTGAGATCCCCCATATAGGCTTTCTGGATCATCTCTTTCTGGTCTGGTTGCAGCATTTCCAAAGCGGTTTTAAGCTGCTCAGCCTCTTGATCAAAGGCCAGAATTTGGCTTGCATCCGGTTCAGATCCCGGGTCCTGCGCCAATTCATCAGGGATGGGACGGTTCTCTTTGCGGATGATATCGATTTGGCGGTTCCGGGCAATTTGATAAATCCAGGCAGAGGCCTGGGCACGATGAGGGTCGAACATCGCGGCCTTGCGCCACACGGTCAGCATCACATCCTGAACGATCTCTTCTGCCTGCGCCGCACTGGTGCCCGATCGCATGATGAAGCCTTTTAAACGAGGTGCAAAATAGTCGAACAATGCCCCAAACGCAGCCCGATCCCGCTGGTCACGCACGGCGACCAACCAGACTGTCATCTGGGACATTTGCGGGGCTTCCAATTGCACGGCACGTCCTTTTGGGGGCGGGCCTTTGTGCGCGCGGCCTGCAAGCGGATGTTCGAGTACTGTTTGTATCATACCAAGGCTACGGATGGGTGCAATTTTTGGATCACCTTGAGGGCAAGAAAATTTGCGGCGGCAATGCCTGGGCTGACGGAATTTCCACTCACAAAAAGCTGGAATGGCGGGGCACGCCCCTGCGCCTGGCGGCTCTGAGGCCACAGGCTAGGTTGTCGAACCGGTTTGATTGGATGTCGCATTCGCTAAATACCAGCAGAAGCGCTGGATGGCATTCGCGTTAAAACTGCGTTCATTATCGAGCAAAAAGCGCCAATAGTTGGCGAAATGAAGTTTTCTTGAAGCTTGTCGCGTTTTGACGGTTCCCGCCGGCGCGCTGCCCCATGCTGAAGATATAGAGCATAGCAACCGGGGAGTGCGTGGAAATGGCCGTGGATCTTATGCACCCAGGTCTACCCTTGCCAGCGGGGCGGCGGCTGGCGGCTGCGCCACAGGAGAAAGCTGGCGCGACGCGGGATTCTACTGCCCCACATTGGCGGTCTTCTTGCCGCACCCGGATGGCCGGAGGCCAACTCTTCCTATGAAACTGAGGGCGCGACCCAACACGAGCAAAGACCAGCAAGGAGCTAGGAAATGAAAGATCTGAGCCCAATTTTGCAAGAGCTGGCCGCTCTGCCAGCGGATCGCCCAATGGGGCTTCCTGGCGTTTTTTATACCTCTGCCGAGCGCTTTGAGTGGGAAAAGAAGACGGTGCTGCAACAGGGGTGGCATTGCCTGGGCCGGGTTGATGAGGTGCCAGAGCCGGGCGACTTCTTTACCGTGCAGCTGCTGCAGGAGCCGCTGATCGTGGTGCGCGGGGACGACGGCGCGGTTCGGGTTCTGGCCAATGTCTGCCGCCATCGAGGCATGCCTCTGGCCGAGGGGCGTGGCAATGTGAAACGCTTTATTTGCACCTATCACGCTTGGATGTATGGGCGCGATGGGGCCCTGCTGCGTGCAGCCCGGATGCAAAACGAAGGGTTCGATGCCAAGTCCTGCAGACTGCACAGCTACAACATCCAGTTCTGGAACGGCTTTATCTATTGTAACCTGGATGCAGAGGCCCCTCATTTTGCAGAGGAATCCCAAGAGCTCGACGCGCTTGTCTCTCCTTACGAGACCGGCTCTTTTCGCTTGGTCCATGTGGCTGAGGAGATCTGGCAGACCAATTGGAAATGTCTGGTCGAGAATTTCATGGAGGGCTACCACCTCTCCGTGGTCCATCCGCAAACCCTCCACGGGTACACGCCCACTGGTCTGGCCAGAAAGTCGGTCTCTGGCCCCGGGTTTACATCCTACACCGCAAATTACCCCGAAGGTATCGCCCCGCGCGGTGCTGGCGCTCCGGGGTTGAGCACAGCAGAGCGTCAGCGCTCCACCCTGTTTGCGCGCTTCCCAACTCAGGTTGCCAGCCAGGCTGCGAGCCTCCTGGTCTCGCTCTCTATTTTTCCGATTTCGGCTGAATCCATTCGGGTGAAATGGACCATGTCGGTCTATGGTGAGGATCTGGATGACGCGACCATTCAGGACCGCATCAGGCTCTGGGAAGAGGTCAACCGGGAGGACCGCGAGAAGCTGGAAAAAATGCAGATCGCCCTGCGGTCACAGCATGCGGTGTCCGGCCCGCTGGCGGGCGATGACTACGAGGGCACCGTCCGTGACTTCCAGCTCTGGCTTGCGGAACAGGACCGTGCTGCGCTGGCGTAGAGCCGCGCAGTCGGCCCGGCCCTGCACGCTCAGGTCCGTTCGAGACGCCGCCCAACCAGCCGGTAGCCATTCGGAGCCAGCTTGGCCCGAAACTCGGGATCATGGCTGACCAGCAAGATCGCCTGATCAAGCCCGGTCAGGATCTCGGTGAGCCGCGCATAGTTGTCCGGGTCCAGCGCATTTGTGGGCTCATCCAGGATCAGCACTTCGGGATCCATCGCCAGAACGGTAGCCAGAGTGACCAGGCGCTTTTCGCCCCCTGACAGCTTATGCGTGACCCGGTCCCGCAGATGGGTAAGGTCCAGACGGGACAGCACCCTGTCGACAATTGCAAGCGCTTCGGCCTTGGACTTGCCCAGGTTCAGCGGGCCAAAGGCCACGTCTTCGGCAACGGTGGGGCAAAACAGCTGGTCATCTGCATCCTGAAACACAAAGCCAACCCGCCGGCGCATATCGTGGAAATCGGCCTCGGCCAGGCAGGGTTTGCCAAAAGCGGTGACGCGGCCACTGGTCGGCGTCAAGAGCCCCATGATGATCTTGAGCAGGGTCGACTTTCCCGCGCCGTTAGGACCAATGAGCGACAGCCGCTCGCCGGGCTGCAATTGCATGGATGCCCCTTCGAGAACGGGGTCAAGACCGGGATAGCCAAAATGAATGTCTTGCAAATCAAGTAGCGGCATAGTGCACCTCGGCCCAGATCAGGGTGGCAAGGGCGGCGCCCAGGATGAACGCAAAGAGCAGATCAGCACGCCGCAATTGAAAGGCCTCAAGCAGAATGATGCGACCGGAAAATCCCCTGCACTTCATGGCTGCGAGGATGCGTTCGGAGCGTTCAATCGCCCGCACCAGCATCATGCCGATCAGATAGCCATAGCTGCGGTAGGTGTGCCAGTTGGTGCCGGGGCGAAAGCCACGCAGCTTCATTGAGGTGCGCAGACGTTGGTATTCTTCGCGCAATACGTCGATGTAGCGAATGGTGAACATCATCAGATGCACCAGTCGCTCAGGCGTTTTCAGCGCAAACAGAGCATGCCCCATGGTGACGGGCTCCATGGTGCCAACCAGGGTCATCACTGCCAGAATGACCGCATTGGCCGTCAGCGCGATTTCCACCGCGCGCCACAGGCCCTGCCAGCTGGCCTCGAGCCCCCAGAGCGAAAACATCGCATCACCGGGCATGGTAAAGGGCAAAAGCAGTAGCATAAAAATGATGAAACTGTCCATCATTGCCATGCGTTTCAGTGTTTCACGCGGCGGAAGGCCGGACAGCGCCAGTAGCGACAGCGACAGCCCCAAGGCAGAGGTCAGAACCCATAGATTGCTGAGCGAGACCACAACCACCGCGTAGAGCGCCGTCATCACGATGCGCATGCGCGGGTCCAACGTGGTGACTTTGGCCCGCATCCCAGCAAAGCCGCTGAGCGGGGCACTGTCGCCTGTCAGCACATAGGTCATGTGTTGTTGTCCATCTTACGGCGGGCGGCGATGTAAAAGCCGAGCCCAAAGAGGCCAAAAATATAGCCAATGCCCCCCAGAACAGACTGGAAGTTGGATTTGTTCTTAAAGGCGGTCAACTCCTGGCGCAGAGGCCGCAGCTCGTTGCGGATCATTGTGGCCAGCTCGGCGCGGGATTGATCCGATAGGGCTCCATTGGCCACTCCCGCGGCCGTTTGCCCAGAGGCGCTGGCCGCCGGAGTGGCGATGCTTTGACCCAGCAGTTCTGCCACTTCGCTGGCCGCCATCTCTACCTCGGCCACATGGCCGGCGCCCAGATCGCCGCGAAAGATATGCGTCACGGGCTGTTCGGGTGTGAACAGGAAAAAGCCATCTGCATCTGTCCGGGTTTCGCCCAATTTGGTGCCCGCCTCGTCAAAGACCTCGATCAGCAGGTCAACCGCCATGTCGCCATTGGAAAAGCCAACCTCGCCTTCGATATCCGTCCCCGAGGGGAAGACCGACGAAATCACGTTATGAGCCAGAGCGGGAAGGGGGAGCAGCAAGGCCAGGCCCAAGACAAAAGAGCGGATCATGTCAGGGGTCTCCTTGCGTCGATAAACAGCTCCGGTTTGACCCGTCGGGCCAGGAAAATGGCGGCGGCAGACAGCAGCCCTTCGATCACCATTACCGGGATATGAGAAAAGAAAACCAGCTTGGCGGCCAGGATGAATTCATCCCCCGACAGCATTAGCGATACCGCCACGGCCAAAGTGGTCAGTGCAATCGCCAAGGCGCCACCAATGCCGCCCCAGATTGCACCGTGCAGCGGCGAACCGCGCACCACCAAGGGGCGGAAGGCGAGACCGACCAGCACGGCTGGCAGGGCGATATTCACAGCGTTGACGCCCAATACGGTGAGACCGCCAAAGCCAAAGAATACCGCCTGCAATAGCAACCCGACAAAGAGAGCTGGGAAGGCTGCCCATCCGAGCACTAGCCCGGCCAGCCCGTTCAGGATCAGATGCACTGAACTGGGGCCGATCGGCACATGGATCAGCGAAGCGACAAAAAAGCTGGCGGAGAGAACACCTGCCGCTGGAATGCGTTCCAGCGGCAGGCTGCGCAGCCCCATGGCGATACCGCCGACGGCGGCAACCGCGCCAGCGATCACAACCGGGTTCGACAATGCGCCATCTACGATATGCATGGGGTCAGCCTCACTTCAGATCTGTGGCTTCGATCCAGATCACGGCATCCTGGCTGAGTTCCTTGCCCTCATGTTCGGTTGCCGGTCCAGAGCCCAGAGCCGCAAAGCCCCAGTATCCTGCCTTGGGAATGCCAAATGTAAAGACGCCATTGGCGTCCGAGATGGCAACAATAGCACCGCCTGGCATTTCGCCGGTGGTGGGATCCGTGGTGGCAAAGGCGTCGAGATCAGGCTCGGAGGCCATGAATTCGATCTCGATTTCGGCGCCTGCGACGGGTTCGCCATCTGCTAGAACCTGACCCGAGAAGGTGGAGCCAACAATGACGTTGTAGGGCTTGTTCAGCGGCAGGATCTCGGTTGGCAGCCCCACAGGCTGGTCCCAGTCGGTGGGCAGCGTGTTGCGGTTCAGAACCGATTTGGTGATCTGCTGAATGTAGATGTCTTCGCTTTCCTCGTAGTAGGGCGCGGGGACAGTGATCACGACATAGTCGCCCGAGCGCTTGACCGGGATCGAAGCGGAAAAGGCCGCGGATTCATTTTCTGCACCCTTGAAGGTGACAGGCTGCAGCCTATCCGACAGATCGGTCTTTTCGCCCTTGTGGATCATGTAGAACTCTTGGGGCTTGCCCATGTCCATGGCGTGACCATTGGCCATGGGGTGCCAAAAGATCAGACCAACCGGCACATCGCCGGGGCGGTCGATCATCGAGCTGTCGGTGTAATGCAACAGGAAATGAGCAGAAGCCGCTAGCGGGCTCAACACTGTTGCAGAGGTGGCCAGCAAAGCGGCCAGGAAATTAAGTTTCATGTCGTCCTCATTCGACGATGCAGGGGGACCTGCAATCAGGAATGAACAACGGGGAGTAGTGGCACGAAATAGCCAAATAGCCAACCGCGCCAGACGCGCACCCCGGCGTCCGGTGGAAAAGGGTCAAGACTCCGCAAACGGAGTCTCAATCCTTGTGTCCGGCAGGTCTCCTGACTCGCGGGTCATGGATCGGCTGGCCTTCCCGGGAATGTCCCAGTGGCTTGTTCAGCGTCACTCACCGCTCACAGTTGCGGGGGCAGTCACGGATTTGGTGCCTTTTGGCTACGCCTCACCGTGTTCCCTATTGCTTCCGCTGTGCATTGAAACACGCACGGAACCGATCACTCTGGTTCAATGACAAATGGGGAATTGCGAGTCAAGCGCCACCTTCGCCTTTCGGGCTGTCGCCAGGCATGAGAGCCGGGCGTTTAGGCAGGCCTGGAGGGAACTACCGCAGCAGTTTCCAGATGGCGTTTAAAAGATCGGTGCGTTGGACCGGTTTCATCAGTCGGACGTCGTCGGGCTGCAATCCGTTGCCGTGTAGGCTGGCCTCGCTTGCATAGCCTGACATGAAAATCACCGGAAAACCGGCCCTTTGCGCCCGCAGCTCTGTCGCCAAGCCCGGACCCAATAGGGTGCCGGGCATGACAACATCGGTGATTAAGAGATCAAACTCGGGATCGGACTCGTAGATTTCCTTTGCTCTGTCCCCTGAGGTCGCCGCTGTGACCGCATAGCCTGCCGCTGTGAGGGTTTTGACCAGCACTTCCAGAACACCGACATCGTCTTCGGCCAGCAAGATTCGTCCGGCGTCGTGTTGCGGTGCGTTAGTTTCTCTTTCTGGCTTTAGATCGGGTTCATCGGGGTTCGCCGCCGCCTTGAAGAAGAGCTTAAACGTGGTGCCGATCCCCTGTTCCGAGTAGACCTGCACGGTGCCAATGGACTGACGCATGAAGCCATGAACCATAGAGAGACCCAGTCCGGAATTGTCGCCCGGAGCTTTGGTCGAATAGAAAGGTTCGAAGATTTCAGAAAGGATTTCTGGTGGTATGCCCTCGCCGGTATCGCTGACCGCTAGCATGACGTAGCGCCCAGGGGGCAACTCCTCATGACGAAGATCAATGTAGCTGTCATCAATCACCATGTTTGCCGTTTCTATGGTGAGCTTGCCGCCCTTGGGCATGGCATCTTGGGCATTGAGGATGAGATTCAATAGCGCACTTTCCGTGGCACTGGGGTCGGCCTCAACCTGCCAAAGCTCGTCAAGCAGGGAGGTGTTGACCGTGATAGTTGTCGGCAGGGTCCGGCTGATCCAATTCTTGGTTTCCCGTACCACTTGATTGATGTCGATGGGGCTGGGGGCGAGACTGGCTTTGCGTGCAAAGGCCAGCATATTGCGTGTGAGATCCGAACCGCGCAGCGTCGCCGCAATGCTTTTGTCGATCAGCTTTTTCTGGTCCGGATCGTTGATTTCATCCCGGAGCAGTTCAAGATTGCCCAGGGTGACGGCCAGCAAATTGTTGAAATCATGTGCAACGCCGCCAGTCAGCTTGCCGACCGCTTCCAGTTTTTGAGAGGTGGCGAGCTGTTGCTGTATCTTCGCCCGCTCTTCGCGCTCGGCCTTGCGGGCGGAAATCTCAACCACACTGGCGCGGATCAGCCTGCGGTCAAAGGGCGGTAACCTTGCCAAAGAAACTTCGCAATCAAGCAATGTGCCGCTCTTGCCTTTGAGCTGCCATTCGAAGACAGGAAACTCGCCTTTGAGGGCCTGCTGCATATAGCGAGATGCGGTTTTGCTGGAGTCTTGCCCATCAGGCTGCAAGGGGGGGCTTAGGTTCTTTGGAGCAATTTTTTCCAGCAATTCCTCGCGCGAATATCCAAGGATTCTTTCAACACGCGAGTTGCTGGTGACAAAGCTCTTTTGATCCATATCGTAGATCAAAATGGCTTCTGGCGCATATTCGACGAGGGCAAGCATCTGGTCATGCTGTTGATAAAGCGCGATGTTAGAGGTTTCCCATTGGGTGCGCAGATGTTCGGTCAGGATGATACAGGCGATCCCGCTGAACATCAGGGCCAGGCTCATGATCATCCAATTGCGCGAGTTTTCCACGTAGTGACCGTAACTGGCAATGGTGGTCTGCAGATGCCCTGCCGAATGCAGATATCCCAGGGTGATTGAAATCAACAGCGACGCGGCCAGGGTTAAATAGGCCGCGCGGCGCCCCACCAGTGCAACGGCAATTATCGGAGTTGTGAGCAGGATGAGCCAACCTGCTGATGCCAGCCCAAGAAAGCTGAGCCCGGTGATGGAGAGCAAGAACAGGCCGATGATCAGCAGAAAGACGCGTCTTACATGGTGGTGAGGGCCACGCAAAAACAAAGGCGGCGCCACAAAGAAAACCAGAAAGATTGGAATGCCAAAATAGTAAAGTGGCCCATAGGGTACGGCGCGCGTTGCAGCTGCAAGAATGCTCAACCCCACGGCAATCATGAAATACTGGAACAGCCAGTGCGACGATTCTCTTATGTTTTGGGCATGTAACTTTCTGGCTTGGAGAAACTGGTCACCTGCCATTTAGTCCCCTTCCAACATGCGGCAGTTAAAAATGGTCTTGGAAATGCTTTGGGGTTGAGGCAAAAAAACCAGCACCCGCAAGGCGAGTGTAAATTGATTTCGTTAACAATCAAGGGTTTTGGATATGTCGGCCGTTTTGCGCCTGCCGCAGGGGGGGGCTTGGTCAGCTTTGCAGGGGGGGCGATCAGAATCCATGCATGCGTTTGGCCCATTGATAGGCAACCACTAGCCCCTTCATGCGCGGCAGCAAAAACAGGGAAGAGGAGATGGTCACTGCCGACATGATCAGCGCCAGGGTGAGCGGGTCCGGACGGAACTGCAGGTAGGTGATGTGAAGCGCAAAGCCAAGCAGGTGGCCGACGATCAAGATGGTCAAATAGGCGGGGCCATCATCTGCCCGATTGTGATAGAGTTCCTGGCCGCAACAGTCGCAGCTGTGCCGGACCTTGAGGTAGCCCTGCAGAATTTTACCCTCACCACAATTGGGGCAGCGCAGACGCAGCCCGCGCAGCACAGCTGGCTTCCAGGGGCGCATCTCTTCCTGATCGGGCTGCGCCACCAAATCCTGGGCCTGATCCGCGCTGGGTGTCGCTGTGCTATTATCCTGGGTCATTTCAGTCATCGCCATCTTGGGTCTCCTGTCTGATGTTGCCTCTAAAGTGTTTCGAAATTGATTGCAATCAATGATGCGTACAATTTTGGTTGCAATTGTCGCAAGCTTAGGGGTATCCCAAGGCGGATCTGTGCCAAAGCGCTCTTTGGGACTGAGTGAAAACATGATCGCTGCGGGGAGAGATCTTTTGAAACAATGGAGCCCGACACTGCCAACCTCGGACAAGCCACGCTATGTGGAAATTGCCGATGCCATCCGTACCGACATCGAAGGCGGCCTGTTGAAGCCCGGAGATCGGCTGCCTCCTCAGCGTGGTGTGGCGCAGGAGTTGGGGGTAGATTTCTCTACTGTTTCAAGAGGCTATGCAGAAGCGGTGCGGCGTGGAGATATTGAGAGCTTTGTCGGGCGCGGAACATTTGTGCGCAGTCAGACCGCATCGGCAGAACCTGACGCCGCCCTTGAAGCCCCAGATCCGCGCCGAATTCTGGAAGAAGACCCGATGATGAATATGCCGCCAGAACCGGATGATCCGGCCTTGGTTGCGCGTATGGCCAGTGGGCTCAACCATGTGGCTGCAAATTTGGTGCCATTGTTGCGCTATCAATCGGTTCGTGGCGGCGCCGCTGATCGCGAGATCGCGCGGATCTGGATGCAAACCAGCGGATTGGACTACGCGGCCGACCGCCTTGCCATAACGCCGGGCGCCCATGCCAGCATCTATGCGATTCTGACCCTGCTGAGCGAGCCTGGGCAGACCCTGTTTTGCGAGACACTGACCTATCCTGGCATTCGTTCCATCGCGTCCCGTCTTGGGCTGCGCCTGATCGGGGTGCCAAGCGATAAGGACGGTCTGAACCCCGAAGCTCTGGAGCGCATGATTACCGAACACTGGCCTGCGGCGCTTTATCTCAATCCAACTCTGCAGAACCCTACGACCAAGACAATGCCCGAACACCGCCGTCGCGAGATTGCCGAGGTGCTGAAACGCCATGATCTGCAACTGATCGAGGATGATGCCTATCGTTTCGTCGCCTCCGAGGCCCCGGCGCCGATGGCCAGTCACCTGCCAGATCTGGCCTGGCATGTGGCGGGGATTTCCAAATGTTTTGGCGCAGGCCTGCGGCTTGCCTACACCACGGTGCCACAGCGGGCAGAAATGGGCGAATTCTCCCAGGCTCTACGCAGCATCAACGTAATGGCTTCCCCGCTGAGCCTCGCCCTGTTGGGGCGGTGGATCGAAGATGGAACAGCGCTCGAGATCCAGTCCTTTGTCCGCCGCGCAGCGGCGGAACGTCAGGCCTTGGCGCAGGAGATCCTATGTGGCTGTTTCGTGACCAGCGCGCCCGAGGCCTTTAATCTTTGGGTGGAGCTGCCACGCGGTACCAGCCGGGCCGAGGTCATGGGACGTATGGCGAACCGGCAGATTGGCATCATGCCGAGTGATGCCTTCGCCGTATTGGGCCAGCCCGGTGAAGCCTTGCGGGTCTGTCTGGGCGGCCCCATCAGCTTGGCGCAGCTGCGCGAGGATCTGGTTGCGTTGCGGGATGCCATTCTGCGCAAGGACTGGCTGGGATGAAACAGGCGATTGATATCCCCACCGGGAAGGCTCTTGGATGACCTCACATTTGTCGCTGCGCATCCTTGGCATTGTGGTTTTTGCCATGACCCTGATCGTGATTGGCGATGCCGCGGGTAAGCTGCTCACCGCTGCTGGCTTTAGCCCCATATTTGTTGCCTGGTCTCGCTTTACCGTGGCGGCCGTGGTGCTGTTGCCCTTTAGCGGGCTGACGGTCGCTGAGCTGCGCGGTTTCCTGGATTGGCGGATTTATCTGCGGGCTCTGCTCATCTCTGCCGGTATTTCCTGCATCCTGACAGCGCTGAAAACTGAACCCATCGCCAATGTCTTTGGCGGGTTCTTTGTGGGGCCGATTGTGGCCTTTGTGCTGTCCTCTCTCTTGTTAAAAGAACGCCTGGATCTAGGTCGTATGCTGCTGCTCTTGGTGAGCTTTGCCGGGGTGCTCTTGGTGGTAAAGCCGGGTTTTGGCATGCAGGTGGGCATGGGCTTTGCCCTGTTGGCGGGCTGTTTCCATGGCTCTTACCTCGTGGCAACCCGCTGGCTGGCCGGCCTGTATCGTCCGCGCTTTTTGCTGATCTCTCAATTGATTATCGGAGCCCTGGTCCTGTTTCCCTTTTGCCTGGGGTCCATGCCGCAGAGCATTGATTTGGCGGGCACGGGATTGATCCTGGTGAGCGCCCTGGGATCTGCAGCCGGGAACTTTCTGCTGGCCGTGGCCAATCGGACAACCCCGGCAAATGTGGTGGCGCCGCTGGTCTATAGCCAATTGTTGGCCGCGACCGTCATCGGTGTGCTGGTCTTTGGCGATATCCCGGATGAGTTGGCGCTGGTCGGGCTCGCGGTGATCATTCTGTCTGGCCTCTCGTCGCTTTGGCTGGCGGGGCGTCGCCTGGCGCAAAGCTGACCGGCCCAGCGGCGAAGGCGCCGCAGGGCCGGTGGTTCAGGATCTGCGCAGCAGGTAGATATCCATGATCCAGCCATGGTCCGCACGGGCCTGGGCCCGGGTCTCGATGATCTCGGCGGTTACCTCTGCCAGGGGCCCGGAAACGCTGATTTGGTTTTCCATGCCTGCATAGGCGCTCCACCAGATCTCAACCCCAGTGGGGTCAATGGCTTGGAACGAACATTCACCGTCGAGCATGATGACCACTGTATCAGCGCTGTCTGGCCAGCCGTTTTCGCGTAGCTGACGCCCGGTGGTGACGATAAAGGGCGCGCCGATCTCATTGAGCGGGATGGCATGGGCGGCTGTCAGCGCCTGGATTGAGGTGATGCCGGGGATGACCTTTAGGGCAATCTCCTGTTTGGATTTCAGCCTTTCAGCGATGCGCATGGTGCTGTCATAGAGCGAGGGATCGCCCCAGACCAGAAAGCCAACCCGAGCAGAACCCTCAGGCAGATGCGAGCGAATGGTCTCAATCCAGACCTGGGCGATGGCATCGTGCCAGTGATCAACACGGGCCTTGTAGTCCTTGATCGCCGGATCCCGCAGGGGCAGGTCAAATTCCACAATCTTGGGGCCCGGAGCGGGGATGACATCGGCGCAGATCGCCTGTCGCAACCCGGCGAGATCATCCTTGCCGCTGCCTTTGTTGGGGATGAGGATCAGATCCAACGCATTCAGGGCGCGCACAGCCTCAAGCGTAAGATGCTCGGGGTTGCCGGTGCCAATGCCGATCAGGGAGAGTTCAATACCAGCGTTGCACATCTCAAGAGGCCCCTGCGGGCAGATGTGGAAAGTCGGTGTCTGCCAAGGGCCCATAGAGGATCAGCACCGGAGCGGTGGTCTCCATCTCGCGTAGCACTTTGGGCAAATCGCCAACCGTGTGGCAGCTGAGCTGCTGATCCGGTGTCGACACCCCCAGGGCCACCAGAGCATGGGTTTGGGCTGGCAGTCCCGCCTCCACCAGCTTTTCGGCCAGGGCGGCAAAGGTGCGCTTGCCCATATAGACAACGGTGGTGGCGTCGGGATCAGCCAGCGCCGCCATGTTCAGTGTATCGGGCAGGCCGCCGGTGACATCGTGACCGGTGATGAACTGCATCCGCCGTGCGGTCAAACGCCGGGTCAGCGGGATATTGGCCGCAGCTGCGGCGGCAGAGGCGGCGGTAACACCGGGGACGATTTCAAAGGGGATGCCAGCCGCGCGCAGGGCGGTGATCTCTTCTTCCAGGCGGCCAAAGACGCCACTGTCGCCGGATTTCAGCCGCACGACTTTGAGCCCGCTTTGGGCGTAGTCCACCAGGAGTTGGCTGACGTGGTCCTGCTTGGGCGAGGGGCGTCCGGCGCGTTTGCCCACCCCCACCAGATCCGCGTCCGAACGGGCATGGGTCAGGATCGGGCCGGACGACAGATCGTCAAACAACACCGCATCGGCGGCCTCTAGTCGCTTGACCGCCTTGACCGTCAGCAGCTCCGGATCACCCGGGCCGGAGGACACAAAACTGACAAAGCCGCTCATGTCTGTTCCCCGGTGATCAGGTGGAAGAAGGTGCCGGTGACATGGCCTTTGACCGATCCGGTTTCGGGCACCGGATTGCCATCCGCATCCATGACATTGGCCAAGGGGGCGTCGGGTTCATCCAGAATGGTGGAATAGTGGAATTCATGCCCGCGCAGCGCTGCACCGTTGTCAAAGCCCGGCATACCTGCCTGCAAAATGGCGCGACGATAGCCCAGGTGGAACTTGCGTTTTTCATATGAGGTCACCAGCCCCAAGAGGCCGGCCATCTGGTGACGGTTGCCCTCTTTGTCGATCAAGGCTTCGCCCAGAGCCATATAGCCACCACATTCGCCATGCACCGGCTTGGTCTCGGCGTGTTTACGCAGGCCCGCGCGGAACTTCTCTGCGGCGGCCAATGTGCCGCCATGCAGCTCTGGATAGCCGCCGGGCAGCCAGACCAGATCGGCATCCGCTGCAGGGGCCTCATCCGCCAGCGGCGAAAACGGCAGGATCTCGGCGCCGGCGTTGCGCCATCCTGTCAACAGATGCGGATAGGTAAAGGAAAAGGCCGCGTCACGCGCCAGGGCAATGCGCTGGGCGGGAGGTTTTGGCAAGGCGCTGGCGGCGGGGGCCGATGCGCCCAGGGCCGCAGCCTTGATGGCTTCGAGGTCCACATGTTCGCGCAGGAAGCTGGCATAGCCTGTAATGGCCGCTTCCAGATCCGGGTGCTCAACCGCCTGAATGAGACCCAGGTGGCGTTCGGGCAGGGCCAGATCTCCGCGCCGGGGCAGGGAGCCCAGGACCTTGACGCCGGCGCGTTCCATCCCCAATCGGGTCAGACGCTCGTGGCGCGGGCTGGCAACCCGGTTGAGGATCACCCCGGCAAAGGGCACCTCGGGGTCATAGGATTTGAACCCCAGGGCGGTGGCGGCAGCGGACTGCGCCTGCCCGCCCACGTCGATCACCAGCACCACCGGCCAGCCCATGCGTTTGGCGGTTTCCGCCGATGAGCCAAAGCCGGATTGACCCCGGGTGGCAACGCCGTCGAATAGGCCCATGGAGCCTTCACCGATGCAGATCTCGGCCCCGGCGGCCTGTGTGGCGACCGCATCCAGCAGACCGCCATCCATGGCCCAGGTGTCGAGGTTGAAGCTGGGGCGCTTGGCGGCTGCCAGGTGAAAGGCCGGGTCGATATAGTCGGGGCCGCTCTTATAGGGCTGCACTGCCAGGCCATCCTCGGCCAGGGCGCGCAGCAGGCCCAGCATCACCGTGGTCTTGCCGGTGCCAGAGGCCGGGGCAGAGATCATCAAGCCTTTGGGAAAATCAGTCATCGCCTTCGCTCCAGTTGGCCCATTGGCTATCGGCGCTTTGTGGCCGGTAGCGGCGGTCGTAATCCTGCGCGTAAAGGCAGCTTTCGTCAAAATCCTCATTGCCAAGCGCGGGGCCAACCAAGATCAGTGCGGTGCGCCCGCGCATTCCGCCCGTCGCCTCTTCTAGGGTGGCAAGCGTTGCCTTGACCACCTTCTGATCCGGCCAGGTGGCGCGCCAGACCACGGCAACCGGGCACTCGGCGCCATAGCTGGGGGTCAGTCGGGCAATCACATCCTCCAGCACATGCACCGACAGGTGAATGGCCAGGGTTGCCCCGGTACGGGCAAAGTTCTCCAGCGTTTCGCCTTCGGGCATCGCCGAGGCCTTGCCGGAGGTCCGCGTCAGCACCAGCGATTGGGCCACACCTGGCAGGGTTAGCTCGGAGCCTAGTGCTGCGGCCGCAGCCGCAAAGGCGGGCACGCCGGGGGTGACGTCATAGGGGATACCCAGCGTCCGCAAGCGGCGCAGCTGCTCGCCCAGGGCCGACCAGACCGACAGATCGCCAGAATGCAGGCGTGCCACGTCATGACCCGCGTCATGGGCCGCTTTGATATGGGCGATGATTTCATCCAGCGACAGGGCCGCGGTATTGATCACCTTGGCGCCATCCGGGCAGTGCTGCAACAACGCCTCCGGCACCAGCGAGCCGGCATAGAGGCAGACCGGGCAGGCGGCAATCAGGTCGCGCCCGCGCAGTGTGATGAGATCGGCGGCACCAGGGCCGGCGCCAATGAAATGAACGGTCATGGATCTAGTCTTTCTGCAAGAGCCGCGGTGGCCAGGCCATTCGCGGTAACAATTCGGGGGGCGATGAGGCGCGCGCCTGCGCCGGGCCGGGCCTGTCGTGCGCCAACCAGCGCTGCGGCCTCGGCCAGGGAGCCGGTGGCAAAGCGTGCCTTGATCCGGGGCGAGCAGGTCAGAGTCTGCTCTCCGGCGATATCTTCTTCGGCGAGGGCGATCAGGGGCAGCCCTCTCTCTGTGGCGAGCGTTATTAAAGGCTCGGCTGCGGCTTTTGTTCGGAGTGAGGCCAGCGCATCCGGCTGCACCTGCAACAGGTCCAGAGCCTGACGCAGGTCTGCCAGCGTCGCGCTGGCGCGAAATCCGATCCCAGCCACCTTCATCGGGTGACACTCCACTGGATCACCGGGCGGGCACGGTGCCAGTCGCGCATGGATCCCAGAGGGCCTGCCTCGGCGATCTCGGCCTTCAACAGATGACCACCCAGGCGGGCATGGGCCTGCATCAGCAGGGTTTCCGTTTCCAGCGTGACCCCATTGGCCACAATCCGGGTGCCTTCGGGCAGGATCATCCAGAGGTGATCTAGCAGGGCTTCAGAGCCGCCACCGCCGATAAAGACGCAGTGGGGCAGTTCATGGCCGGTCAACACCTCCGGGGCTTTGCCAAGCACGGCGGCCATGCGATGAGACAAGCCAAAACGCGCGGCATTGGTGCGAATATTCTCCAGACGTTCGGCGCGGGGTTCAAAGGTCAGGGCGCGGGCACTGCGCGCGGCCAGGCACCACTCGACCGAGACAGAGCCAGAGCCGCCGCCGATATCCCAGAGCAGCTCACCCTGGCGTGGCGCCAGGGCCGATAGGGTCAGAGCGCGGATTGGGCGTTTGGTGATCTGGCCATCGCTGGCGAAATACCTATCCGCCAGCCCCGCAGCCTGCGGCAGCCCGGGCCGCATGGCCTCGATGGCCATAAGGACCGGGGCCTCCCCTTGCGGCAGTTTCCAGTCCTGAGCCAGGGCATGGCGCAAATGTTCCTTGGGCCCGCCAAGCCGTTCCATGACATGAAGTTTTGCATCTGGTTGCCCGTTTTCAACAAGCCAGCTGGCCAGCTCTGCGGGAGCCTTTCCGTCACGCAGGGTGCAGATCACCCGTGTGCCTCGGCCCAAAAGCGGCAGGAGCTTGGCATAGGGGGCGGCGTGGAGCCCAAGACAAAGCACCTCTTCCAACTTCCAACCCAGACGGTTCGCCGCCAGGGCAAAGCAGGAAGGGGCTGGGTGAGAGACCCATTCACCGGGCTCCAGCTGCCCCACCAGTGAGCCGCCGGCTCCATGCCAAAAGGGGTCGCCCGAGGCCAGAACCACAACACTGCGCCCTCGCATCTCCAGAACCGGTGCGGTGGAAAACGGCACCGGCCAGGCCTGCCCACGGGCACCGGCCTCGACCAGGTCCAGATGACGCGGCCCGCCAAAGATCACCTCGGCCTCCTGAAGGGCATTGCGGCTTGCATTCGAGAGGCCCGCCAGTCCATCCTCTCCCAGACCAATCACCGTGAGCCAGGGGGCTTTTTCGGTTGCGCGAGTAGGATCAGACATGACACGTACCCTTGTTTTGGGCGGCACTACCGAAGCCTCGAAACTGGCCAGGGCCCTGGCTGAGGTGGGCGAGGAAGCCGTGTTTTCCTATGCTGGACGCACCGCTAGCCCGGTAGCACAGCCGTTGCCCATGCGGGTAGGGGGCTTTGGTGGTGTCGATGGTCTGGTGGACTATCTGCTTGAGGAGGGCATCAGCCATGTGGTGGATGCCACCCATCCCTTTGCGGCGCAGATGAGCTGCAACGTGGTTGCGGCCTGCACCCGGACGGGGGTGCCTCTGTGTGCTTTTGAACGGCCGGCTTGGCGGCCAGGTCCGGGGGATGACTGGACGGGTGTCGCCGATATTGATGCGGCGGTTCAGGCCTTGCCGGAGGAAGCCGCCCGGATCTTTTTGGCGATTGGCAAACAGCATATTGCGGAGTTTGCCGCCAAGCCGCAGCATCACTATCTGTTGCGTCTGGTGGATGAACCCGAAGCTGCGCTGCCCTTGCCCGACTGCAGTGTGGAGATTGCGCGCGGCCCCTTTGACGAGGCCGGGGATCTTGCGTTGCTGCAGCGCCATGGCATCACCCATCTGGTGTCCAAAAATGCTGGAGGACGCGGTGCCTCGGCCAAGCTCGCTGCCGCGCGCGCCCTCAACCTGCCGATCATCATGATCGACAGACCCAAGGTGCCGCCCCGCAAGATCTACGGAGATGTGGCTGAGGTGATGGCCTGGCTGTTTCATACCCCGGGTTAACCCTCGTCCCGCGCATAGCGCGGTGTATAGACATGCGGGCCGACGCGGCGAGTGTCCTGGTTGCCGACGATGACCACGGTGCGCATATCTGCCATCTCGGGCGTTGCCTCGTTGAGGGTGACGGTGGTGATGGTTTCACCCGGTTTGGAGACATCGCGGGCAAAAGAAATCAGCGTCTCGCCGCCACAGGCTTCACGCAGGATCTCCAAAGCGCGGGCAAATTGATGGGGGCGCGATTTTGAGCGCGGGTTGTAAAATCCCATGGCAAATCCTGCCTCACCAGCTAGGCGCAGGCGTTTTTCAATCAGGCTCCAGGGTTTGAGATTGTCACTCAGGTTGATGGCGGCAAAATCATGTCCCATCGGCGCGCCGATCCGGGCTGAGGCGGCCAGCATCGCGGTGATGCCCGGCAACACCTGAATGTCGAGCTCCAGCCAATCCAGTCTGTCCGCAACCTCCAGCGCTTCAAACACGGCCGAGGCCATGGCAAAGACGCCAGGATCGCCCGAAGAGACCACCAGTACACGCTTGCCCGCAGCGGCCATCTCCAGCGCATGGGTGGCGCGTTCCACCTCCACCCGGTTGTCTGTGGCATGCAGTGTCAGTCCGGGACGTTCGGGGATGCGTTTCACATAGGGAATATAGCCGACCACATCTGTGGCCTCGGCAATGATATCCTGCACCTGAGTCGTGACCATCGCCTCATTGCCGGGGCCAAGGCCTGCGATCTTAACCCAACCGGTTTTGGAGATGCTCATGGTCTGCGCCCCTGTCCATGGATCAGCACGATTGAGAAATAGGGCACCTCGCCGGTGATCTCGCTTAGCTTTTGCACGGTTTGACTGGGCATGGTGCCGCGCTCTACCAGCCAGGCGTCATCCGCCTTGCCTGCGGCCTCCAGCGCGCGGCGCAGCTTGGGCAGGTTGCGGCCGATCTTCATCACGACCAGCGCATCCGTATCCTTGATCCGGCGTGTCAGCTCATCTTCGGGCAGGGTTGCCATGGCCACGGTCAGCACATCATCGCCCCAGGTGATCGGCTGGCCCGAGGCGGTCCAGCAGCCAGACATACCGGTGATGCCCGGGATGATCTCTTGCTCGGCGCGGCCCTGAAGCCGGGTGTAGAGATGCATGTAGGAGCCATAAAGGAAGGGATCGCCTTCGCACAGGACGACAACATCCTCCCTCTGCGCGATTTCGGCTAGGGTCTCGGCCCAGCCGTCATAAAACTCTGCCATCACCCGATTGTACGCGGGATCCGAAAAATGGATCTCGGTGGTGACGGGATACTCCATGGCATGTTCCGTGACACCCTCAGGCAGGACAGAATCCGCCAGAGTCCGCGCCTGGCCCTTGCGGCCTTCTTTGCGGAAATAGGCCACATGGCGGGCCGCCTGAATGGCGCGCCAGCTCTTGACGCTCATCAGCTCCGGATCGCCCGGCCCCAAGCCTGCACAGATGACTTTTCCCATGCTCACTCTTTCCAGCTCGCCAGGGCGTTCACGGCGGCAACGGTGATGGCAGAGCCGCCCAGGCGACCTTTGACGATCATCGAGGGTACCGGCAGATCCTGCATCAATGCATCTTTGGATTCCATGGCGCCGACAAAACCCACGGGGCAGCCGATGATGGCCGCGGGGCGAGGACAGCTGGGGTCTTTCAGCATGTTCAGCAGGTGAAACAGGGCGGTAGGCGCATTGCCAATGGCCACAATCGAGCCTTCCAGTTTCGGGCGCCAGAGCTCCAGTGCCGCAGCCGAACGGGTGTTGGACATTTCCTTGGCCATATCGGGGACGCGTGTGTCGCGCAGGGTGCAGATCACCTCGTTATTGGCGGGCAGTCGCGGACGGGTGATGCCTTCGGAGACCATATGGGCGTCACAGAGGATTGCTCCACCCTTGGCAAGGGCGGCGCGGGCGCTCTCCGCCATGCCGGGCGAAAAGCGAATGTGCTCTTCGAGGCCAACCATGCCTGCGGCATGGATCATGCGCACGGCTACGCTTTCCTCATCTTTGTTGAACCGGTCCAGATTGGCTTCGGCGCGGATGGTGGCAAAGCTCTCTGCATAGATCGCAGCGCCATTGGTCTCATAGGTGTGGAGCATGTCAGCTGCCCTCTGTCAGGGTTTCGGGGGCGGCGCGCAGGGCGCCGGCACTTAGGGTTTGTCTTAACGGCAGATCACTGGCCTTGCCATGGTGGATCAGATCAAAAGTGTCACAGGCTGTGGCGGTCAGAACCAGCGGTGCGGGGCCGGGATGGGCGCAGCCCTTGGCGCATCCCGAAACGTGCAAGACTTGCCCCTCTGGGACATGCGGGGCCAGATCTCGCGCCAATTCGCGGGTGGAAGAAAGCGCCTGCAGGCAACCGGGGGCTCCGGTGCAAACGCGCACCTGCAGGCGCGGATCTGTCGCGTCTAGGATCACCCCGGGCAGAGGGGCGATGTCACGCGCCCCCTCGACCAGAAGCATGCGCCAGGGGGTCAGGCGGAGGGGGGCGATTTCTGCCAGGGTGGCAAAGGTTTCAGCGGTGATCTGGCCGAACTCTAGGCCGACAAGCTGGCCGAGGGCTGTCTGACCTAACGGGGGCTGAGGTGCGCTGGTGCCCCGCGACGAGGAATGCGCGGCCGGGGCTGCGCGGCGCGCAAGGAGAGCCTGCATTCTGCCGCGCCCGTTGATCGCGCCGCCCTGTTGCAGAAACCAGCGCGCCAGCTCTATGGCTTTGTCAGCTGCAGTCTCAACCGTTACCGGCTGTCCGACCTGGGCTCCATCGGCGACCAGAAGAATGTCGCTTCCGCTGCGCTCAATTCGGATATCTGCGGGGCAGCCTTGCAAGAGCGGGCTTGCGCCCGCATCAACCACAAAGCCAAATTTTCCAGGCAGTGCCAGATCCTCTGCAGCCCGCAGGGCGCTTTCCAATCTGCTTGCGATCACATGGCTGGCATCGCCTGCGCGCCAGAAAGGGGCGAGCAAGATGTTGCGGCGGCTTTCCGCTGCGGCATCCTGATCCAAAAGCCCAAGCTCCTTCAGGCCCGCGATCACGGCGCCATGGCCATCGGGGGAGATGCCGCGCAGCTGCAGGTTTGCCCGTGCCGAGAGGTCAATCAACCCGTTGCCATATATGCGCGACATGTCTGCAATGGCGCTGGCCTGGGTCTGGCTCAGCCGACCCAGAGGCGAGCGAATACGGACTACCAGGCCATCCCCCGACATCATCGGACGCAGGGCGCCAGGACACCAGCCATAGACTTTGGGTGAGGTGGGCGACGATTGGGGGCTCATAGGGCGCCCTCCAGAGCGGCGATAATCGAATTACGGCGGCTGGCCCAAAGGCCGGCCTCGGCCAGGGCGTTAAAACGATCCCGCATGGCCTGCAGGGCCGCCGGGTTTTCAGCCTCGAGGAATGCAACCAGGTCCTCGCGTCCCAATGTGGCCTCGAAATAGAGATCAAACAGATGCGCGGGCACCACCTGGGCCAGATGGGCAAAGGCGGCCATGTGGTCAAGGGTCGCGGCGATCTCCGCCCCGCCCCGAAAGCCATGGTTCATCATCGCGCTGGCCCAGTCCGGGTTGATGGCGCGGGCACGGGTGACGCGGGCGATTTCTTCGCCCAGGGAACGCGCCTGCGGGCGATCCGGACGGGTGGCATCCAGATGGTAAAGCGCAGGAGCTGCAAGACCAATGCGCGCCATGGCGGCGGCAAAACCGGCCTCATGCGCGGCATAATCCGAGGCGACCAGCACATCAGTTTCCGGCAAATCCTGCAGATGCACAAAGCTGTCGGCGGTCTTCAGGCGGTCTTCCAGCGCCTCCCGGGCTTCGGAGATATCGCCCTTGGCGTCGATCGCATGTGAGGAGGCGGTGAGCCAGGCTTCCCCGGCAGCCGCGCGGGCGGCCTCGCTGTAGTCTTCGATATGAGCCCCCATCGACAGCCCATATTGGCCTGGCTTGGGGCCAAAGACACGGGGGGATTGGGACAAATAGGGGTTGTCGGCCCGGGTCTCTTCGCGCGCGGACAGGGCGGCGGCGGCAGTTTCGAACATCTGCGCCAAGCCAGGAAAGACATCACGAAACAGGCCCGAGACCCGCAGGGTCACGTCAATGCGCGGGCGGCCAAGCAGCGTGAGGGGCAAGACTTCAAAGCCCGAGACCCGCTCGGATCCCTCGTCCCACTTTGGCGCGAGGCCGGCCAGATGTAGAGCCATGGCAAATTCTTCGCCAGCGGTGCGCATGGTGGCAGAGCCCCAGAGATCAATCACCAGCCCTTGCGGCCAGTCGCCATGGTCCTGCAGGTGGCGGCGCAGCAGCTCTTCCGCCAGTTTGACACCCTGCGCCTGCGCCGCCCGCGAGGGCACCGCCCGCGGGTCGGTGGTAAAGAGGTTGCGCCCGGTGGGCAAAACATCCGCGCGCCCGCGAAACGGAGAGCCCGAAGGGCCAGGCGCGACCATTTTGCCATTCAGTGCCGCCATCAACCCGGCGCGCTCATTCTCGCCACTTTCGCCGGTGCCAAAAATATGCAGCCCCTCGCCATATTGGCTTTCCTTGATGTCGCAGACAAAGGCGTCAATACGGGTGATCGCCTCGGCGGCAGAACTGTCGGGGGTTAGGCCAAGATCGGCTTCCACTCCGGTGCCCTGAGCCTCGGTGCGGATATCATCGATCAAACGGTCGCGACGGTTGGGATCAAGCCCATCAGCGGTGGAATATTCATCCAAGAGGCTCTCAAGCCGCGCCATGCCCTCGGGCAGGTTGGTCTGGGCCAGGGGCGGCGGCAGATGGCCAAGAGTGACAGCGCCAATGCGCCGCTTGGCCTGGGCGGCCTCACCGGGGTCATTGACAATAAACGGATAGGCCACGGGCAGTGGACCGGTCAGCGCCTCGGGCCAACAGTCCTGCGATAGGGCCACGGCCTTGCCGGGGAGCCACTCCAGGGTGCCATGAGCCCCGATATGAACCAAGGCGTCTATTTCTTGCTGAAGCCAGAGATAAAAGGCGACATAGGCATGGCGCGGCGTGCGTTCGAGATCGTGGTAGTCATCAATCCGGGTCTTTACCTCGCCCCGTTCCGGTTGCAGCGCGATCAGAACCTTGCCTGCGCGCAGGGCTTTGAAATGAAAGGCGCCGTCCTGACAGTCGGGGTCCTCTGTCGGCTCCCCCCAGGCCTCAAACAGGGGCTGGCGCAGGGTCTCGGGCAGGGCGTTCACAGCTTGGCGATAGGCCGCCAGGGGCACAGTCAGCTGCTCGTCCAGCAGCCGTGGGCCCAGATCCCCGGCAGATGGCGCATCATAGCCCTGATCCGCCAGGGACTTGAGGATTTCTGCACAGGAGGCCAGGGCATCCAAGCCCACCGCATGGGCGAGATTGTAACCTTTACCGGGATAGGTGGAGAGCACAAGCACCAAGCGCTTGTTGGCGTTCTCCAAAGTGCTGAGCCGCAGCCAGCCTTCGACACGGTCGACAACGGCGCTGATGCGATCGGGCTGGGCGCGATGGGCAAAGCGGGAGTATTGCAGATCGGGGTCTTTTTTGCCCGGCGCTTTGAAGCTGATCACCCCGGTCAGGATGCGGCCATCGACCTCGGGCAGGACCACATGCATGGCAAGATCTGCGGGCGACAGGCCACGGGCTGCCTCGGCCCAGTCCTTTTTGCGCGCGGTGGACAGGGCCACCTGAAACACTGGACAACCAGTGGCCGAGAGCGGCGAGGCGCTGCCATCGGTGCCCTGCGCCGAAAAGGCAGTGGCGTTGATGATGGCGGAGGGGGCGAGGGCGGGAAGCGTGGCGCGCAGCCAGGTGGCGGCCTCTGGAGCCTTGAGGCTGGCGGCAAATACGCCATAGGCGGCATAGCCCCGCCCGCGGAGCTCTGTAATCAGCGCGTCCACCGGAGCGGTGTCGGCAGCGGTCAGGTAGGAGCGGTAAAAGCTGACCAAAACCAGCGGCCTGTCCTGTTTCGGAAGGTCAGCAAGCACGCCTTTGTCGGGATCATAAAACCCATGATTGGGCGTGCTCTTGAGCCCAATGACGGGACCGGCATAGAGTCCGGCTGCCAAAGCCAGCTGTGCGAGGGCCGCCTGGGCCGCCACGGCACCACCGGCGTCACAGAGCGCCTGGAGGCGGCGCAGGGTGGACACCGGCAGGGTGGAGAGCTCATCCAGACGCGGATCTTCGCGGCCATCGGCTGGCAGGATTGCCAGTGCAATGCCTTTGCGTCGGGCCAGATCCTGGAGGGTTGCAAGGCCATAGGACCAATAGCTTTCGCCGCCAATCAGACGCACCAAAATGCCCTTGACGCCCTCCAGCGTCTGTTCAGCATAGGTATCCACCGATAGCGGATGTTTCAGCGCCACCAGATTGGCCAGCCGCAGTGAGGGCAGCTTGCCTTCGGCGCGGTGCCAGCCGGCCGCAAAGGCGCCGAGATCACTGTCGGAAAAAGACAGCGCCACCAGATCCGCAGGGGTTTGGCCCAGATCCTGCGGGGTATCGGTTTGATCCAGCCCGTGGCTTTCGCGAAAGACGACATGCATCAGATACAACCTCGCGCAGCAGGTGTTTTTTCAGGCCCGGGGCGAATGCCCCGGATCGCGCCCGACCCGCCCCCAAGGCGGGCGTGATTGCGCCCACCCCGGGACGGGCGCGATCCTTTCCGCATTGAAACTGAGCGTGTCGGGAGAGAGATCATAGGTCTTAGGCTCCCAGGTCCGCGCGGATGGCGGCGGCGTCGATGTTGTGATGTTCGGCAATGACCACCAGCTGGGTGCGACGTGGTGTGTCTCCCCAGGGCTGATCGTATTGGGCCCGCAGACGTTCGCCTACGGCCTGTACCAACATGCGCATCGGCTTTCCCTCTACCGCGACATAGCCTTTGACGCGCAGGATGTTACGCTCGCGGGCAAGTTTCACGATGGCATTTTGCAGCGCCTCGGGGTCAGATACTTCGCCCATTTCGACAACAATGCTCTCGAAATCGTCATGCTCGTGGTCGTGATGACCATCGTGATGGCTGGGGCGCGCTTCCAGATCGTCTTCGGCGGCGGCATTCAGACCTAGGATGATACGTGGATCAATCACCCCTTCGCTCATGGGCAAGATTGGCAATTGGCGGGGGGCTTCGGCCTCGATCACAGCGCGAGCCTTTTCCAACCCGGCCTCACCAGCCAGATCGGCCTTGGACAGGAGCACGATGTCGGCGCAGGAGATCTGATCCTCAAACACCTCGGACAGGGGTGTCTCATGGTCCAGGCTGTCATCGGCTTCGCGCTGGGCGGCGACAGCCTCTAGGTCGGGGGCGAACTGACCTGCGGCGACGGCCTCGGCATCGGCCAGGGCAATGACGCCATCCACGGTGATGCGCGAACGGATCGCGGGCCAGTCAAAAGCTTTCAGCAGGGGTTTGGGCAGGGCCAGGCCGGAAGTCTCGATCAGGATATGCTCGGGCTGTTCCGGCAGCGCCATCAGCGCCTCAATCGTGGGGATGAAATCATCCGCGACGGTGCAGCAGATGCAACCGTTGGCCAGCTCCACGATGTTGTTCTCGGGGCAGTTCTCATCGGCGCAGGATTTCAGGATGTCGCCATCGACTCCGGCGGTGCCAAATTCGTTGACCAGCACCGCCAGGCGTTTGCCCTGGGGGTTTTGCATCAGGTGGCGGATCAGCGTGGTCTTACCCGCGCCCAGAAAGCCGGTGATGACGGTGACGGGGATTTTGTTAAGATCGCTCATGGATTAGTCGTCCTTTGAGGGCAGTTTGATCGGAGGGATGCGGGCGATGGATTGTTTGCGAAAGACCTGCGGGCGTTCCCGCCAGGGCACCAAACCATCCGCAGTGGCAGCATAGGCGGCAGCACCGGCCAGGATGTCATCGACATGTTGGTCGGGATCGAGATCGCCATAGATATAGCTCCAGCGATCGTCACCGCCGGTCAGCACCATGGCGCAGCCACGTTTACAGGCCGACAGGCATTCGACGCCGCGCACGGTGACACCAGCGGGCAGCGCGGCCTCGTCCAGCGCCGCCATCAGGATCGCGCCGGGGCGGGTGGCCTCGGGGTCAACGCCTTCGCGTTTGCAGGTGGTGCAGATGGTCAGAGTGACCTCTGCGCTATTCTGGGCAGGGAGATCTGCCATATCTTCAGCCATCGCGCGCGCTTCCTAAATCTATGGGCAGTGCGGGGGCTTGGCCAGCAGGGGAGGGCCGGAGGAGGCACAATCCCACAACCAGTCGCGAAACACCCCGTTCGCCCGTTGTCTCAACCGTTGGCAGGTCTCCCGGCTTGCGGATTTCAAGAGGATCTTCCCCTTGGCGGTGCTCCTACCTTCCCGGACTGTGGCAAGCACAGTTCCAGTGGCATCAGAGACCTTTCCGGTCACGGTCGCGGGGGCGGCTGTGCTCTTGGCCCGGATCCATCAAGATCCCAAAGCCTGTCACATTCCCTCTTCGCCTGCGAAATGCAGGAACCAACGAAAACCCCTTGCGCTATTGGTGCCTTCCTTGTCAAGACTTGGCCAAACAGCAGGAGAGCCGCCGTGAGTGAAAAGTCTGAAACCGACATCTCGGAAGAGGAAGCCGCCCGTCATGCGTCAAAGATGGCCAAGAAGAAGGCCGCCCGAGACCGTATGATGAAAACCAAAGACGGTGAAAAGGGACTGATCATCGTTCACACCGGCCCAGGGAAGGGCAAATCCAGCTCGGGATTCGGGATGATCATGCGTTGTATCGCCCATGGTATGCCTTCGGCGGTGGTGCAATTCATCAAAGGCGCCTGGCAGACCGGTGAGCGCACCCTGATCGAGGAGAATTTCAGCGATCTGTGCCAGTTCTACGCCATGGGCGAGGGCTTTACCTGGGAGACCCAGGACAAGGCCCGCGATATTGCGGCAGCGCAAAAGGGCTGGGAAAAGGCCAAGGAGATGATCCGCGATGAGCGCAACACCATGGTGCTGCTCGATGAGATCAATATCGCGCTGCGCTATGACTATCTGGATCTGAACGAAGTTCTGGAGTTTCTGGTGGAAGAAAAGCCCGCCATGACCCATGTGGTTCTGACCGGACGCAATGCCAAGGAAGAGCTGATCGAGATCGCTGATCTGGTCACCGAAATGGGGCAGATCAAGCATCCTTTCCGCGCTGGGGTGAAAGCGCAAAAGGGCGTCGAGTTTTGATCTCTCAGCCCGACCACATGGTCGGGCGCGCCTGACCTTACCCAGGGGAAGGCGCACTGTACTTTCCCCTGGTCAGGCTGAGCGTTGTTTTAGGCCGGGCGTGGGGCCAGCTGGTCCTGAATGTAGGCGTCCACGGCGGCACGCTGGTCTTGGTCCAGACGCAGGCCCAGCTTGGTGCGACGCCACAGGAAATCATCGCCCGCGCGCACCCATTCGCGGGCCATGGCCCAGTCCAGTTCGCGCGCCGTGATGGTGGCGCCAAAATCCTGCCCCAGATCCTCGGCGGATTTGGCGTCGCCCAGCACCTCCCAGGCCTCCAGCCCATAGGCGCGGATCAGGCGGCGGCAGGCATAGGGCGACAGAAAGGGATAGTCGCTGGCCAGTTTTGCCGTCAGCTTGGCGACATCCGCCACCGGGAAGTCGCCACCAGGCATGGCGACCCCGGCGGTCCAATCCCCTTTTACGCTGGGCAGGGCCTCGCCAATCTTGGCCAGCGCAGCCTCGGCAAGTTTGCGGTAGGTGGTGATCTTACCACCAAAAACATTGAGCAAAGGTGCCTGGGTCTGATCCAGCGTCAGCACATATTCCCGGGTTGCGGCCGTGGCCGAGCTGGCGCCGTCATCATAAAGTGGGCGCACCCCGGAATAGGTCCAGGTAATGTCGTCCCGGTTCAGCGGTGTTTCAAAATAATTGGACGCAAAATCAATCAGATAATCCTGCTCTTCGGTTGTGCATTCGGGGGCTGTCTGCGGGTCGGGGTGATCCGCGTCGGTGGTGCCGATCAGAGTAAATTCTTCCTCATAAGGAATGGCAAAAATGATGCGCCCATCCTCGCCTTGAAAGAAGTAGCAACGTCCGTGATCAAACAGCTTGGGCACCACGATATGGCTGCCGCGCACCAGACGCACGGTTTCGCGGCTGTTTTGTCCCAGTGTCTGACGCAGCAGATCCGCAACCCAGGGCCCGCCGGCATTGATCAGCATCCGCGCGCGATGTTCTTGCGTCTCGCCGCTGGCCTGATCCCGGACGGTGATGACCCAGTGATCGGCGCGACGCTCCGCGCCCAGAACTTCGGTGCGGGTCAGAATTGTCGCGCCGCGGGCAGCTGCATCACGGGCGTTCAGCACCACCAGCCGGGCGTCTTCGACCCAGCAATCGGAATATTCAAAGGCCTTTTTGAACTTTGATTTCAACGGGCGGCCCGCCACATCCGTGGTCAGATCTACCGTTTTGGTGCCAGGCAGAATTCCGCGTTTGCCTAAGGAATCATACAAAAACAGCCCCAAGCGGATCAGCCAAGCGGGGCGGCGGCCCTTCATCCAGGGCATAAAGGCAGTCAGCAGTTTTGAAGTCGGGGTGGTGTTGTCGAACCGCATATCCTTGTGGAAGGGCAGTACAAACCGCATGGGCCAGGAGATATGCGGCATCGCCTTCAGCAGGACTTCGCGTTCAATCAGGGCTTCGCGGACCAGGCGGAACTCAAAATACTCCAGATAGCGCAGCCCCCCATGGAACAGTTTGGTCGAGGCCGAAGAGGTTGCCGAGGCCAGATCATTCATTTCGGCCAGTGTGACCGAGAGGCCGCGCCCGGCAGCATCACGGGCAATTCCGCAGCCATTGATGCCGCCGCCGATGATAAAGAGATCGGTGATCTTTGGATCAGTCATTTTCGCTGCTTTCGGTTTTGCTTTCGCCGGTTTCGGTGCAGAGGATGCGGGTGCCCGCGGCGCGTGCCGCCTCGTAGAAGGGCGCAGGAGGCGATTGATCGGTGACAACAATATCCAGATCCGACAGGTCACAAATCCGCACCGGTGCGGATTGTGCAAACTTGCTGCCATCACAGAGCAGGATCTTGATGCGGGCATTTTTCAGAATGGCGCGGGCGACGGAAACTTCGCGGGCGTCATGGTCTAACACAGCGCCATCCTCGTCGAGTGCAGAGGCGCCGATCACTGCATAGTCAACCTTGTAGCGGGAGATGAATTCGACGGCATCTTCGCCGATGATTGCCCCATCACTCTGCCGAACTGTGCCGCCGACCAGGATCAGCTCCTTGGCTTCTCCACCCATCATTAGATTGATAATATTGATGTTATTTGACAATACGGTGATGCCGCGATGGCTTTCAAGTGCCCGCGCGGCTTGTTCGGTTGAGGTGCCAATATTGAGGGCCAGAGAACAATTGTCGGGGATGAGTTCCGCCAGAAGGGCTGCCATAGCCTGCTTGGCGGCGGCATTTTGTTTGCGTCGGTCTGCATAGGCGCGTGTGGCGGCAGAGCTCACCCGCACGGCGCCGCCATGTACCCGCGACAGCGCCCCGCGCGCCGCAAGGTCCCGCAGATCCGTTCGAACGGTCTGCAGAGACACGCCATACCGCGTGGCTAGATCCTCGACCTCGACACGATCCTGAGTGTTCAGGAGTTCCAGAATGTGACTGTGGCGACTCGCGGCGTACATGGGGTTTCCTCTTTTGAGGGAATACCTAGCGAATTGCTGTCATTTTGTCATCCTTAGTTTTCGTATAATTTCGTAAGATAGGTTTTATAAGATATGCGAAAGCATATCGCAGGAATTCACCTGGGGCAAACAGCGGCTCTTACCTCAGCCGTACGAGGTGATTATCCCAGGCCAGGTCATGGTGGTGCAATGGTTTAGCTTCTGCATCCGCCAGCCCTGCGATCAGTCCGAGGCCGGTACTGGCGATCAATCCGCTCTTGGCTGTGGCAAGCCCGCAGACATCCGGCAGCGCATGTTCATGAAGGATGTGCCCGGTGCCGACCTCCATGACCTGCACCACGCCGCCACGCGGAGAGGTGACGGCAAGTGTCTGCCCCTCTGGGTCAAAGGCGACAGAGCCACCATAGCCGCGCAAATTGCGGGTTCTGGGATCATCTTCCCCCAGCAGCTGTGGGGCCGATCCGGGCTGATAGAGCCCCAGCAGTGGCACGTCGTCACCCAGATCGCCCTGCCACTGCATGGCAAAACCCAGCACGCCCTGCGCGGACAGGGCAAGGTGCCGGATGGAGTTCAGATGCAGGTCGCGGTCGAGTTCCATCACATCCAAAACCTGCCCCTCCAGGGAGAGCAGGCTGAGGTTGGGGCGCATTTCCGGCAGGTTCAGTTTGGCGCGGCCGCTGTCCGGATGGGTTTCGATCCCGCCATTGGCTACCGCAAGCTGGACGGAGCCCGGGGTTTGGCGCAGCAGCATGTCATGCGGGCCAATGCCGCCGGACTTAAAACTGCCAATACGGCGATAGCCCTGTGAAACCTGCCAAACGCCAATCATGCCGCCGCCGGATTCATAATCGTTTTCGGTTGTGAACAGGCGCGTTCCATCCGCCGAAAACAACCCATGACCATAGAAATGAACCCCCTGTGGGGGCTCCAGTCGGGCAAGGGGTGTCCCGTCCCGGCAATCGATGACATCGGCAAAGCGTCCGGGGCGGCGGGCAAAGGCGACCGCCTCGGGGCGTGTCGGGTGGGCGGCTGCGGCATGGCCGCGGCCGGGCAGCGGGCAGGTAAAACGGATCGCCCCGGTCTCGGACAGGCCTGCCAGCAGATAGCGGCCGGCGGGGCTGCGGGCGGCGGCCAGAAAAGCTGGCCCGCCAAGATCCGCCCAGCTTGGGGCAGGGGCCAGGCCGGCGGCCAACAGACCTGCGAGGAAGCCACGTCGAGAAGTCATCTGCTTTCCTTTGGTTTGGTGAGTTTGCTAGTCGCCATCTAGCGAGTTGAACCCCGCCAGCACCCCGAGAGACGGGCCCAGGTCGCTTTCGATCAGGGCTCGCAGGTCGTTGACCTCCTGCTGCAGGGCCTCGATGCGGAACCGCTTGGCGGGATCCGCGACCCCCTTAAGCCGGGGGTCCTCTAGCCGCTGGGCGCGCAGGATCGGTTTTTGGAAAGCGGCTTCCAGTTGCACTGTTAGGTCTTGATCCCCATCGGCCAGCGCGATGGCCAGAGGCTGCAGAGCTTGCAGGGCTAGAACAATGTGATGCTGGCTGCGGCCTGAACGCCAGGCCTCTGCACGTTTTGGACGTGGTTTGTCAAAGCTCCCCAGGGGGCGGCCCAAGCGCATATCTGCCAGCATTTGCAGGCCAGTGTTCAGCGATTTGTAGAGCTCTTGTTTTACTTCGGTTTTGTTTTGATAGCGTCCCGAAGCGGTGCGCATCTGATTGGCGTAGGAGTCTTGCCACTCTTGGTGGATCGCTGTGGCATTTGTGGCTATGTCGCGGGCCATGGCAGCGGTCAGCGCACAGCGGTATTCATGTGGTTTTGCGCTGGTGAAGTCCTGGTCAAAATACATAAATTCAAGCGCGTAGAACCCGCGTCCGGCAATGGAAGACTGGGCAAAACGCTGCGGAGTCAACAGGGCGGGATCTGCCTCGCGCAGGTGTGTTGCCAGTGTCTTGGGCGTCTTGCCTCGACTGTCGGGCCAAAAGGCCAGCGCAAAGGCGCGGTTGTCGGTCTCAGTAGGGCCAAAACGCAGGTGACTGACGCGGATCCAATCGTCAAAGGCCTGGGCATAGGCATCCCGCAGCGGGCTGGCGCCGGGGCGGCAGATGGTTTTGGCAACATCTGCCAGATCCTGGCCACTTTCGGCCAGGGCCTGCATGGCAGGCAGGATTTGATCATCGAGGATTTCATCAACCATATCGGCACGCGCGACATTGGCACAGAGACTGACAGCAGCGGCAAGAGCAAAGACTGTATGTTTCAAATCAGAGGCTTTCCAAAAAACGAAGGAGGGCGGCGCGATCAACTGGCGACAGGGCAATAACCCTGTCCCGGGCAGGCTTTGCCTCGCCGCCATGCCAGAGGATCGCTTCCAGCAGGGTCCGGGCACGGCCATCATGCAGATAGGTGGCAGCTGGGTTGACCTGTTTGGTGAGGCCAATACCCCAAAGCGGCGCAGTGCGCCATTCGCGCCCCGTGGCGCGGCCTTCGGGGCGGTTGTCGGCAAGACCCTCGCCCATGTCATGCAGCAACAGATCGCTATAGGGCCAGATCAGCTGAAAGCTGTTCTCGGGCCTGTCCACCAGGCGCTGGGTGACAAATTTTGGGGTATGGCAGCTGGTGCAGCCGCTGGCGTAAAACAGCTCTTTGCCGCGCAGCACCTCAGGGGTGTCACTGTCGCGCCGGGCGGGGACCGCGAGGTTGCGGGCGTAAAAGGTCACCAGATCCATATTGGCCTGATCAATCTCGGTGCCGCGAATGTCACCATCGCCATGAGGGGCGGATAGGCAATCACTCTGCGCCGGGGTGCAATCCCCTGCGGGGCCAGGAAACAGCGGCGTTGAAATGCCGATATCGCCGGAAAAGGCCGCAGCGGATTGCTGGTGCAGGGTGGGCATTCCAGCCTTATGACCAAAGCGCCCCAGCATAATCTGATCGAACTCGGGCGACCAGGCTAGATTGGCGCGGCCGGAAATGCCATCGCCGTTGTGGTCATTCTCATCTGCATTGGCGAGGATATCGGCAGCAGAGATTGCCTCGAGCAGGCCAAGGCCAATCATGGGCGGCGCCACCCTGGGCGAGAGCATCGCATCCGCCTGCAGCGGACCATAGCCCAGATCGGCAGCGGTGTAACGCGGCACCCGCAGCTCAGCGCTCTCGCCACCTGCCAGGGTGACGATTTGCTGGGTATACTCAACTCTCAGACGATATTCTGGGGCAAGGCCGGGGCGGGAGAAGTCCTGCAACTGGCCGCCATAATTGGGGTCGGGTGCGGTCCCGATATAGTCCGTAATCGCCTGCAGGTTCGGTGGGGTTTCACCGGGAACAGAGATCCGCAGAAACATCGAGGCGGAGCGATAGTCGGGATCTTCGGGCACCACACCGCGCCCATCTTTGACGTGGCAGCGCTGGCAGGACCGGGCGTTGTAAAGCGGGCCGAGCCCATCCGAGGCCTGGGTGGAGGCTGGGGAGAAGACCCAGATTTTTTTGAACAGCCCATTGCCGAGCTTGAACTCCAGCTCCTGCTCAAAGGAGAGATTGGCGCTGTGCTGCGAGAAGGCCTCATCATCATCGCGCGCCCGAATGGAGGCGGCACCGGCGGGGTTTTCCTCAAAGCTCTCAGGAGTGGTGAAATCCGTCGTCGGCGCGGTGACAGCGGTGACGCGGGCCCGTTCCTGGGCGCTGCGTGGCGTGATGTTCAGATGTGGGTCACTCAGTGACAGGGTGGAGATATCAAAGGCCAGGGCAGGAGAGGCTGCCGCAAGGGCGGCAGCCAGAAGGGTGTTACTCTTCAACCGCTTCCATTTTGGTGGCATTGAGTTGTGCATAGTTTTCGGCACCAATCCGGTCGTGCAGGTCAAGTTGGGTTTCGAGGAAGTCGATATGGCCTTCCTCGTCGGCCATCAGGGTTTCAAACAGCTTCATCGTGACGTAATCACCGGCCTCATTGCAGACCTCGCGGGCCTCTTTGTACAGGGCACGGGCGCTTTCTTCAGCGGCCAGGTCACATTCGAGCGTTTCCTTGGGGGTCTGGCCGATGCGCAGGGGATCCAGCTTTTGCAGGTTGGGGTGACCGCCCAGGAAAAGGATGCGTTCAATCAGATCATCCGCATGCTGCATCTCTTCGATGCTTTCTTCACGGCTCTTTTTGGCCATGCTGCCCAGACCCCAGTCGTCCTGAAGACGATAGTGTAGCCAGTATTGGCTGACGGCGGTCAGCTCATGACGCAGCGCTTTGTTGAGATAGTCGATGACTTTGGGGTCGCCCTTCATAGGTGCTCTCCTGAGTTGTTTTCCGGCGCAGGTTTTGGAGCCCCGACGGTACGGTCATCTTATCATTGCTGCGCATGGTGTCGAGGAAGAGTGGCATGCATCCGCCACAGTCCGCCGTCTTGCCAAGGGCATGGTAGATTTTCCCCGGAGTGATGATGGTTTCGGGATCAGAGCTGCGCATCCAGTCAATGGCGGCATGAATGTCGTGATCCGAAATCGCGGTGCAGTGGCAGATGATCATGCAGGGGGTCCCTGGGTGTGTGGCGCCGAGGTCTTTTGAGTCGAATAGGTTGAGGTAATATCTGACAAAAACAATAAGAATACAAGATTTCAATTCTTATTGTTTTGATCAAGAATGGGCGATTGGCAAAAAGGGACCGCAAATTGCGGCCCCTTATAGCTTGAGAGGCAAACCGGCCGGGCCCCGAGGGAAGGGGGCGGTCAATCGGCTTCAAGGTCATGGCTCTTGGTGCTGCCACAGTGGCAGGCCCTATCAGCCCAGTGGGATGATGAGGTTCAGACCTACAATGGTGTCCTTGACGCCACCATCATCCTGATGTGCCAGTGCCCCACCCAGGGTCATGCCGTTCTGGAACTCATACTCGGCCGCGATCGAATGCAGGTCGGTCTTGCCAGAGCTGTCCAAATCACGCTGCGACAGGGTGCCAGACAGGGTCAGGTTGCCGATCGCATAGGCAGCATTCAGGGTCACGAAGGTGGCATCGTCTGCGGTGCCGCCAAAGTTGGAGAAGGAGGCCACTTCTGCAAAGACGTCAAAGCCGCCTTCAAAGGAATGGCCGATGCCCGCGACAAAACCCTGCTCGTCATCCACATCACCAACACTGGCGCTTAGGTGGCGGGCGCCAATGTGGAAGTGGGTGTTGTCCACCTCATGGGCCCACTGGATCGCAAGGTTGTCCAGCTCGCCGGTGTTGCCGGCGCCGCCTGCCGAGGCGCGGTTGCGGCCACGGTCTTCACCCCAGGAACGGCTGAGTGAGGTGTCGTCGGCAAAGAAGACGCCAAAGGAAAGGGTGCCCGCGCCGTTGAGGTCAACATCGGCTAAAACGCCCAGCTGTTCTGTCAGCTCATAGTCTTCGGCCAGGGTGCCGCCAAAGAAGCCTGCGGTATCATCCCAGGCTGAGCCAAAAGAGGGGGCCAGTTTACCAACCGTGATCGTGGCACTCTCGCCAACACCAAAGCTAAAGCCGAGTTCTTCGACATAGAGACCCATGTCCTCAAAGGTGCGGTCGACGGTTGGGTCGGTGACGCTTTCGCCGGTCAGGGTTGCAAAGAGCTCGACACCATTGCCGAAAGAATAGGTGCCGGTGGCGGTGATGATGGCATAGGTGTTGCGGATTTCATTGGCGGCAACATCCGAGGAGACAACCTGCTCGTTGCCAATTTCGATTTCACCTTCCCAGGAGAATCCCTGCTCAGCAAAGGCAGCATTTGCGCACAGAAGGACGGGCGCGCTGAGGGCCAGCGCGGCATAGGTCTTAGTGGTCATGTCGGTTTCTTTCCGGTGTAAAGGCCTGGCTGTAGGGGGCAGCCAGGCTCAATATGTTTGTTATGTAATCACATAACTTTCACTTATTCGAAGACTGCTGAAGGATTGTCAAGACTGTCGGATCCCTCAAGTTCCAGACCGCCAAGATCCAGCAGTTTAACGACCCGTTCGATGGATTGGGTTTGGTCAACCAGGCCGTTCACGCCGCCCATAACCAAGGCTTCGCCTGCGGCATTGCCGGCTTCCAGCATTTGGTCATAAGAAGTGCCAGCTTCGGCGGTGAGTTTAATTCTTCCAAGGGCTTGCATGGTGTTTGCCAGCTTGGTGCGCATCTCACCATCCAGAGCCGGGTCACTGGCAGAAACCAGATCTGACAGGGAGGGACCAGAGACAAGAGCGCCGTTTACGCGGATGTATTCCCCCAAATAGACGTTTTGTACGCCCAGGCCGTCATAGTAATGGCTGTTGTGGGTATTGTCCGAGAAGCAATCGTGCTCTTCTTCGGGATCGTTCAGCATCAGGCCCAGACGCATACGCTCGCCGGCGGTTTCACCGTAAGACAGCGAGCCCATGCCAGTCAGCATGGCCGAGATGCCCGCAGTTTCATCGGCCAACAGACCGGTGCGGGCGTCGCCAGTTGTCGCCCATTGAGCAGTCATCCACTCCAAGTCGGAGACCAGCAGATCTGTTGCGGCCTTCAGGTAGGCGCCGCGACGGTCGCAGTTGTCATTGGTGCAGGTCTCACCTGCGGCATAATCGGTCCAGGAGCGGTTTCCGGCGCCGTGGTCGGTTCCGTTCAGGTCCTGACCCCAAAGCAGGAATTCAATGGCGTGATAGCCGGTGGCCACATTGGCTTCAACACCATCCGCTTCGTGGAGGCTCTCTTCCAGCAGGGCCGGGGTGATCTTGCCGGCATCAATGCTTTTTCCGGAGAGCTCAAAAGAGGGATTTGCAATCACGTTCAGCACTGCGAGGGTGTTTTCATCGCTAGGGCCGCCGTAGGAGGCATCCACATAGTCGATCAGGCCCTCGTCCAGCGGCCAGGCGTTTACCTTGCCTTCCCAATCGTCAACGATGGCATTGCCAAAACGGAAAACTTCGGACTGCTGATAAGGCACCCGGGCAGCGAGCCAGGCTTCTTTGGCTGCTTCAAGCGCCTCGGCGGAAGGGGCGGCAGTCAGCGCATTGACCGCGGCTTGTAAGGTCTTGGCGGTGATCAGGCTGTCTTGGTATTTTGCTTCGGCGATATTGGCATAATTGGTCAAAACCTCGGCTTTGTCAGCAGCCAGAATAGGCGTCGCGCTGAGGGCAAGACCTGCCAGGGCGGAGCCAGTCAGAAACAGATTTTTCATTGTATAGTCCTTGGGTCGTGTCGCTTGGGTGGGTCGAATTCAGATTAGTGGAGCAGTGCTGTGGCGGGGCGATAGCGCTGCCGCGACGGCAGTCCGCCAGTGAGATGTTGCAAGAACAGGCCAGATTGGGCGGCCAGGGTGCTGAGGGTCTGGGCTTGATGTGGCGCCACGATCAAAGAGGCCAGCAGATCGGCATCTGCCGCATCCCCCTGGGTGGCGGCGGCGACGAGATTGGCAAAACAGTTCTCATCTGCGCCCAGGCAGCTACAGGTCATGCCGTGACGGACCAGGGGGCGGCGGCCATGGGTGACGCAGAAGTCGCACAGCATGCCAAAGCTCTCATAGGCGCTTTCGGCGGCACCAGGTCCCAACGCCTGGCAAAAGGCGTCCTGCAGGTCGGCACGTGCCTCTGCCCCGCTGAACCAAAAGCGAAAAAACCGCACCGCCCCGGCTTCGAGCGGGGGCAGATCCGCGAGCAGGCCGACGGTGGCACCGCCGCGTCTAGAGGGGGGCTTGGGGGTCATTTTGTCAGGATCAGCTTTCCGGCGCGGGTGATGCGCAGGCTGTAGATCTGGCCGTTGAGAAGAATGCGGGCCTGGATTCCGCCACGGGTGAGATCTTCGGCGTGATAGGTTGGGAAGACCTCGGGGGAGGCGGTGGTTGCTACAGGATCGGATGTCATCTGGTTCATGAGGGGCGCCCATTGTTGAATTCCGCCTTGTCCAAAATCCATTCCAGGCAGAGCCCTGACAGGGCACCGCTGGGGGCAAACACTGGGGCCCAGAGCGCATCACGCTCGGCCGCCGGTTCTGGGCGGGTATGGGCCGTGGTGGTTTGTGAGGTTTTGATCGACATGGTGGCGATTTCTATTTGTGAGATGCAGGTCAGGGCTGGCCTGTCGAGTCAGGTTGGCTGAGCTCTTTATACCTGATTAAATTTATCAGAAAACCCTTTCTGAGTATTTTTGTCGGAAAATATTTGTCCAGGGTGCTTTGTTTATCGATTGCGGCCTGGAGGCGGTATTGGGATCGGGCCATTGCGCGGCAGCGGATCCTAGTCGCCGGCCTTGCCAAATGGAAAAACCCGCCTTTGGAAAAGGCGGGTTTTACAGGTTTTGGCGCGCTAGAGCGCGCCGGATTGGCGCTGTTTGGACAGGTTGCGATCTAGTCGCGGGTGCCTGCGAAACGTGCCTGCCACTCTTCGCGTTGCTCATCAGTGATCTTGGCAAAAAGGTTTTCCGGCACGGCAAATTCATGGCCCACAGGCAGGGCTGAGAGGGCGGCCTCGACATCCTTTGGCCAGCTGCGGTCGTCGCAGTTCAGGGCCTGCATCAGAATCTCTGAGGCGTTGGGGATAAAGGGGCTGCTGAGCACCGCATAGAGCCTGATCAGATTGAGCCCCAGACGCACCTGGGTGGCGGCCAGCTGCGGGTCGGTTTTGAAGGTGGCCCAGGGGGCTGTGCTTTGCAGGTATTCGTTGCCGGCAACCCAGATCGCGCGCAGTTCCTGGGCGGATTTGCGCACTTCCATGTTTTCCATATGTTGCTCATAGGCGCGAATACGGCTGGTGAGATCGGCGATAAGCGCCTGTTCCGGTGCGCCATAGGGGGCAGATTCTGGTACGGCCTCGCCGAATTTTGAGCGGCAGAACTTAGTGATGCGGCTGACAAAATTGCCCAGAACATCTGCCAGATCCTTGTTCACCGATTGCTGGAACTGCTCCCAGGTGAATTCGGAATCCGAGCTTTCGGGGGCATGGCTGAGCAGCCACCAGCGCCAGTAGTCGGCGGGCAGGATTTCCAGTGCCTGATCCATGAAGATGCCGCGTCCCTGACTGGTCGAGAACTGGCCACCGTCATAGTTCAGGTAGTTGAAGCTCTTGAGGTGGTCGACCAACTTCCAGGGCTCGCCTGAGCCAAGGATGGTGGCTGGGAAGGATAGTGTATGGAAGGGCACATTGTCCTTGCCCATAAACTGCACGTATTTCACATCATCTGCGCCCATGTCGGTGCGCCACCAACGCTGCCAATCGGCATCTGTCTTGCCATTGGCCTCGGCCCATTCGCCTGCGGCAGCGATATATTCGATCGGGGCGTCGAACCAGACGTAGAAAACCTTGCCCTCCATGCCAGGCCAGTCTTCGGTGCCCTTTTTCACCGGGATGCCCCAGTCGAGGTCGCGGGTAATGCCGCGATCCTGCAGCCCGTCGCCGTCATGCAGCCATTTCTTGGCAATGGAGGTGGTGAGAACGGGCCAGTCGCTCTTGCTGTTAATCCAGGCGTCCAGCTGATCCTTCATCTGGCTTTGGCACAGGAACAGATGTTTGGTGGCGCGCACCTCCAGATCGGTGGAGCCAGAAATGGCAGAGCGTGGGTTGATCAGATCGGTGGGGTCCAGCTGCTTGGTGCATTCCTCGCATTGATCGCCGCGGGCCTTTTCAAAGCCGCAGTTGGGGCAGGTGCCTTCCACATAGCGATCCGGCAGAAAGCGGCCATCGGCATGGGAGTAGATCTGGCTGTCGTCCACTTCGCGGATCAGGCCTGCCTCGGCCAGTTTGCCGGCAAAATGCTGGGTCAGCGCATGGTTTTGTGGGCTGGAAGAGCGGCCGAAGTGATCAAAGCTGAGGCCAAAGCCCTTGGCGATATCGGCCTGCACCTCGTGCATTTCGGCGCAGAAAGCTTCGACCGGCTTTCCCGCCTTGGCGGCAGCAAGTTCGGCTGGGGTGCCGTGCTCATCGGTGGCACAGAGAAACATAACTTCGTTGCCAGTGGCGCGCTGAAACCGGGCATAGAGATCAGCCGGGAGCTGACTGCCTACCAGATTTCCAAGGTGTTTGATCCCATTGATATAGGGAATTGCCGAAGTAATCAGAATGCGTGCCATGCCATCCACCCATGAATAAAGTCAGAGGCTCGTCTACCCCATGCAGGGCGGCACGAAAACCCCGGCTGAGCCTTTCCGCAGTTTTTTGGAGGCCAAGCCAGCTTTGCCTTGCGTTGCGGCCCGCTCTGGCGCACCTATAACGGGAATTGTTCTGCCAAAACCTTGAAATGTCACTGACGCGTTACCAGATGTATTGCATACCGTTGCATACCATTTTCAAGCCAAGGATATTGCCCATAGATGTTTGACTACCTGTTTGACCCAGATTTTCTGCCTTTTACCTTTGCGCTGGCGCTGTTGTTTGGCCTGGCGGGGCTGGAACTGGCGGCTCTGCTGATTGGGGCTAGCTTTTTGGGCAGCGGGGAGCCGGATGCGGATCTGGGCGGAGATGGTCCGGACGCGCCGGAACTGGGCGATGTCGGCGGCGACCTGTCGCTGGATGCCGATGCCTTTGGCGACCTTGGTGAATTGGGAGATCTGGATCTCGCAGATATCGATGGCATGGATCTGGCCGAGGGCACTGCAACGGTTGAGGCCCCGGGCGGGGTGAGCAACTGGCTGGGCCTGGGCAAAATGCCGATGCTGATCTGGTTGGCGACCTTACTGCTGGGTTTTGGCTTGAGCGGTATCGGACTGCAATTGGCGCTGACGTCGCTTATCGGGTCTGCCCTGTCCCCTTGGCTGATTGGGGCTCCGGCTGGTGCCTTTGGCATCTGGTTTGCCCGCAGCTTTGGCGCCGTTTTTGCGCGTCTGCTGCCACAGGTGGAAACCGAAGCCCTGTCTGAGCGTAGCCTGGGTCGCCGACGCGGCGTCGTCACCCAGGGCACCGCTGCCAAGGGACGTCCTGCCGAGGTGCGGGTGATGGATCGCTACGGCAATGCCCACTACCTACGCGCCGAACCCTTTGCCAAAGGTGAGGAAATCACCCAGGGCACCGAGGTCTTGGTGATCCGCGACAGGCGGCAAGATGCCTATGTGCTGATCCCACTTTCGGAATGAAGCTCCGTGCCGCCTTAGGGCCGTGGATACACAGGCAGGTTTGAAATGGCCAAGAAGACAGCCGAACAAACAGCCGAGATTTTATTGAACGATGGAGGAATTCAAATGGATTTTCTGATTATTACTGTGCCTGCTGTGCTGGCACTCTTGCTTGTTGTTGGCCTGGTGCTTGGGCGCTTGTATCGGCGCTCAACCCGCGAGGTTAGTCTGATTAGAACGGGTTCAGGCGGTAAGAAGGTCATTATGGATGGTGGCGTTCTTGTGGTGCCGCTCATGCATGAGGTCAGCCCTGTCAACATGAAAACCCTGCGGTTGGAAGTGAAGCGCGACGGCGAGGCAGCTCTAATCACCCAGGACCGGATGCGGGTTGACGTTGGCGTAGAATTCTATGTCTCGGTCATGGCGACAGCAGAAGGGATCGCCCGGGCAGCCCAGACGCTGGGCGACCGCACCTTTGACGTAGAACAGCTGCGCGAAATGATCGAGGGTAAGCTGATCGACGGTCTGCGTGCTGTGGCGGCGCAAATGACTATGGATGGGCTGCATGAAAATCGCGCCGACTTTGTGCAGGAAGTGCAAAACGCGGTTTCCGAAGACCTGACCAAAAACGGTCTCTCGCTGGAATCTGTATCCTTGACCGCCCTGGACCAGACGCCGTTCGAGGCTTTGGATGAGAACAACGCCTTTAACGCTGTTGGGATGCGCAAACTGGCCGAGGTGATTGCGACATCAAAGATGGAGCGGGCCCAAATTGACGCGGATGCAGATGTTTCGGTGCGCCGTGCGGCGATGGAAGCTCAGCGTCAGAAGCTGTTGATTGAACAGGACGAAGAACAGGCCCGTATTGAGCAAAAGGAGCGGGTTGAAACCCTGCGGGTGGCGCAGGAAGCTGAGATCGCAGCCCGGACCGAGGATTCGGTGCGAGAAACTGAACGCGCCCGGATTGCCCGGGAAGAGGCGATCCGCTCGGCCGAGATTGAACGCGAGCGCAAGATCCGCGACGCTGAGATCCAGAAGGAGCGTGAGCTGGAGGTGGCCGAACAGGAACGTCAGATCATCATCCAGCAAAAGTCCGAAGAGGAAAGCCGCGCCCGTGCCTCAGCTGATCTGGCCCGTGCCGAGGCCACCAAGGCGACTGAAGCGGTTGCAACCGCCCGTCAGGTGGCCGAAGCCGAGCGTGAAAAGCAGATCGTGCTGATCCAGGCCACCCGTGAGGCTGAGCGCCAGGCCACTGGTATTCGTCTGGCCGCGCAAGCCGAAAAGGATGCAGCCGCAGACCGCGCCGAAGCCCGCCGTGAAGAAGCTCAGGCCGAAGCCGACGCGCTCAACATTCGCGCTGAGGCGAAAAAGAACGACATGCTGGCTGAAGCCGAAGGCAAACGCGCCATTGTCGATGCAGAAAATGCCCTCTCGGCGGAGCTGATTGGCATGAAGATTGATCTGGCCCGTCTGGAAGCCATGCCTTCGATTGTCGCTGAAATGGTCAAACCGGCTGAGAAAATTGACTCGATCAAGATCCATCAGGTCAGCGGCATCGGCGCAGCTGGCGGCTCTGGTGGCGCAGGTCAGACCGCGCAGGCCGGGTCTGGTGAAAAGCCGGTTGTGAACCAGGCGCTGGATTCGATCATGGGCATGGCGGTTCAGATGCCCGCACTGAAAAAGCTGGGCGAAGAACTGGGCCTGTCTATGGAAGATGGCGTCAGTGGTATCGCCAGCGCTGCGCTGGGCGCGGAGGCGGCAACGCCTGCAAATCAGGTGCCGCCGATTGTGGATAGTGAGGCAACCGAGGTTGAGCCAGGCGCGTCGGCCTGATCTGCAACTCTCCCATGTCAAACCAAGGGGCCGGAGTTTCCGGCCTTTTTTATTTGCGCTCGCGTGAGCGTTTCAGCAGACGACCAATGGTGAAAGAGGTGCGGGGCGCATAGACATAGCGGGTGCGGTCTTCGACATCCGGTGCGGGGCGCGCCTGCATCCGGGTCAGGCCAAAGATGATCAGCAGGATATGCCCCAGGGCAACAAAGGCAAAGAGCGCCGGTGGCCCATAGCTGCTGATCAAGCTGGAGGCCACATAGGGGGCCGCGATGGCGCCCAGGGCAAAAAAGAACATTAAGGCCGCCGAGAGTTCGACCCGCTGTTCGGAGCTGGCAAAATCATTGGCATGGGCTGAGGACAGCGAGAAGATCGGAAAGGTGGTCAGGCCAAAGAAACCTGCCGCCAGCATCACCCCCAGAGTGCCAGTCTGACTGGCTGCCATGGTGATTCCACAGCTTGCAACCGCTGCTACCGATAGCCAGATCAACACCCAGCGCCGGTCGTATTTATCCGCCAGCCAGCCCATTGGATATTGCGCCAGCGCGCCTCCCAAGACAAAGGAGGCGAGGAAGAAAGCAATCTGGTCCACCGCCAACCCGACCTCCTGGCCATAGATCGGCCCGACCATGCGAAAAGAGGCGGAGCTGAGGGCTGCAACGGTGACGCCTACAACCGCCAGCGGTGAGCAATGCCAGGCCAGCTTGGGGCGCAGGCGCGGCGCTTTAGGGGTCTCGGGTTGGCTGGCGCGCGTCAGGGTGAGCGGCAGCAATGCGGCACAGCACAGCAGCGCCAACATGTTATAAGAAACATAATAGGCCGGTGGCAGCACCGCGATAAACAGCTGTGCGCCCAAAGATCCGCCCATGTCGACCAGCCGATAGGTGCCCATGGCGCGGCCGCGCGTCTCATTGGTGACCTTGGCATTGAGCCAGGCTTCGATCACCGTATAGGCTCCCGCCACGCAGACCCCCGAGGCAATCCGCATCGCGGCCCAGGCATAGGGATCCTCTGTCAACGTATGGCCCAGTAGCCCCATGGCCCCGAGAGCAGTGCAGACAGCAAAGGTGCGCGAATGGCCAATGGTGCCCAACAGGCGCGGTGCCCACCAGCAGCCAATAAAAAAACCCAGAAAATGCGCTGAGCCCAAGAGGCCGATCTGTTCCTTGTCAAACCCCAGGGCAAAGCCCGAGAGCGCATCCAACGGACCAACTCCTCCGGTTGCAAATTGCAACAACACAACAGAGAGGAACAGGGCGGCAAAGGAAATGATCATACGCATGATTGGCACTCAATGCGCTCAGCCCGGGGGGAGCAAGAGGTTTTTCGACGCAAATGTCGCATCCGGCCCGTTGTTGGGGATTTATATCACCTGTTGGAGGCTGGCGCGAATGTCCAGGCGCACAGTGTCACTGACCAGCTTGGGATAGCCCGACGCACCAAAAGCGGCACGGCTGAGACTGCCGCGCAGAGAAAAGTCCAGACGGCTGAGATCCTCAACGGCGCTGCCTGGACGGCGAAAGAGGTCAACGCTTAGCGAGAGGGGGCGGGTGACGCCACGCAGGGTGAGATCGCCGATCACCTCGGCGCCATTGGACAGGCGCCCTTCGGGGCTCAGGAGGATGCGCCGGGTTGCAAAACTGATGGTGGGAAACTTTTCAACATTGAGAACCTCTGGGCTGGTCATAGCCTGGGTGGCAAAGATCAACCCGGTTTTGGCGGCGCTGGCATCCAGAGAAACAGAAACGCGGGTGGCGGCGAGCCGTTTTGGGTTCAGTGCGATGTGCGAGCTGAGAATTGGCATCGTGCCGTTTTGCCAAAAACCATTGAGCTGAAACCCGAATCTCACCTCGGTGGATGCGAGATCCAATACGTAGCCCGGGCTTTCGCTCGCGCCCACTGCCGTGGCCAGTCCGGGGCTCCCGACAAGGCTGATCAAGCCCAAAAGAGTTTGGCGTCGTGAAAGCATGGTCGTGCCCCTGCTGTATCTGGCTGCGCAGATCGCACGGCCCTGCAGAAGCTTAGGCTGATACTGCCGTCCGCACTAGGAGGGTACTGATCACTATTCGGTTTTCGCGCCTCTTTCCATAGGGGAGCGAAGCCTATTGATCTGGGTTGGCCATGGCACAAGAACAGGTGAAGCGTCGGGGGATTTGAATACCGCGCTCGCTTTGGGGGCTCAATTTTCACATGTGATTTTCCGGCCAAAAAATTAAGAGCCGCCCCTGGTCAAATATTCAGCTGGTGCGTGGCACGATGGCGCCGCCTGCTTTTTCCCAGGCGGTAAAGCCGCCCTCGAGATGCATCACCGGTGTCAGCCCCATTTCCATGGCGATTTTTGCACTCAGGGCGGAACGCCAGGCGCTGGCGCAGTAGAAGACATAGGTCTTGTCCTGATTGAACACCGGCTTGTGATAGGGGCTGTCGGGGTCAATCCAGAATTCAAGCATGCCACGGGGACAGGAAAAGGCGCCGGGGATCAGCCCTGTGCGCTGCAGTTCGCGAATGTCACGCAGATCGACAAATACATAGTCAGGATCCTGGGCTTTCTCCTTGGCCTCGTCGATGGACAGGGTGGTGACCAGCTCATTGGCCTCTGCCAGCAGAGCCTTGACGCCCTTGGTGATGTTCTGTGCCATGCTGCTTGTCCTTTGTGCGCGCTTGCTGAAGCGGAATCGCGCTAGGCTCTCTGATTTTACTGGCAAGCACAAGGTCTCGGCGTGGCTCAGGAAGCAATGGCAGAGCCTGGCCTTGCACATGCGCCGGGCCGCGTTAAGGTCGCGTCAGACGAGCAGGCCAGAGGGCGGCTGCAGGAAAGGAATGCGCAATGAAAATGAACCCCTTGGGACGTACCGGCATGCAGGTGTCGGAGCTCTGCCTTGGCACGATGACCTATGGTACCCAGACCCCTGAGGCTGAGGCCCATGTTCAGATCGATACGGCTCTGGCGGCAGGGGTGAATTTCATCGACACCGCCGAGATGTATCCGGTCAATCCGATCGCCAAGGAAACCGTTGGGCGCAGCGAAGAGATTATCGGCACGTGGAATGCCCAAACCGGGCGGCGGGGCGATTACATTTTGGCCACCAAACACTCGGGCGAGGGGCTGGCCGTGGTTCGCGATGGAGCGCCGATTTCCTCAAAGACCATTGCCGCCACCATTGAGGGCTCGCTTAAGCGGTTGCAGACCGATTACATCGACCTCTACCAGTTCCACTGGCCCAATCGCGGCAGCTATATGTTCCGCAAGAATTGGGACTATGACCCCTCGACCCAGAACCGAGAAGAGACGCTGGACAATATGCGCGACTGTTTGCAGGCGCTGCAACAACAGGTCGACAAAGGCAATATCCGCGCCTTTGGGGTGAGCAATGAAAGCGCCTGGGGCACGGCGCAGTGGCTGCGCTTGGCCGAAGAGGGGCAGGGGCCGAGGGTGGCTTCGATCCAGAATGAATACTCGCTCTTGTGCCGGATGTATGACACCGACTTGGGTGAGCTGAGTGTGAACGAGGAAGTGGGGCTTTTGGCCTTTTCGCCGCTGGGCACGGGGCTGTTGACGGGGAAATACCAGGATGGCGTTGTGCCTGAGGGATCGCGTAAAGCGCTGGTTCCAGAGCTGGGCGGGCGCCACAGCCCCCGAGTCTATGGTGCGGTGGCGGCCTATCTGGAGATCGCTGCGCGCCACGGGCTGGATCCTGTGCATATGGCGCTGGCCTGGTGTCGGACACGGCCCTTTATGGCGTCTGCAATTTTTGGTGCAACCCGACAGGTGCAGTTGGAACATATCCTGAAATCGGTAGAGCTGGAGCTGAGCCCGGAGGTGATGGAGGAGATCAACCAGGCCCATCGCGCCCATCCCATGCCCTACTAAGGACAGGGGGAGCTCCCGCCAAAAGAACGCCGCATTAAAATGCGGTGCCTTTTGTTGGGCCCAGCGCCGCGCTGACGCGCGGCGGTTTTCTATTGCTGAGAAGCCCTGAGGGGCAGGTCTGCCCCGCAGTGGCCAGGTTGAGTGTAAAGCCGCAAGCCCCGCCTCAAGGGTGAACCCTGCTGCGCAGGGCCGCTGGGGCGGCCCTTGACCCGAGGCCTGCGGCTGAGCCGCCTAGTGCCTTGGGTCAATGTGTGGTGGGGCGTTGTGGTGACCGGCCTGCGCTGGAGCCAGTGCCCCCAAAGCCGGCGGTACTGAGGCTGGCGCGGCTTTGGCGCAGTTCGCGCGCCGAGGTGCCATGGGCAACCCGGAAGGCACGGGCAAAGCTGGAAGGCGAGGTGAAGCCGGTGGCCAGCGCCACCTCCATCAGTGACAGGTCGGTATCCGAGACCAGGCGGCGAGCCTCGGCGAGGCGCAGGTGCAGATAGTGGTCCTGTGGCGTTGTGCCCAGACGCAGGCGGAACTGCTGTTGCAGGCTGCGCGGGCTGGTGCCCAATCGATCTGCAATGGCGGTCAGGGTCAGGGGCTCGTCCAGCGAGGCCTCCATCAGGGCATTGGCCTTGGCCGTCAGCGCATTGTGTTTGTGCCCGCCAAGACGGCTTTGAGGCCGGGTCGGGGCTGCAGGGCCATCATAGAGGAACAAGCCTGCCACTCGGGCGGCAAAGCTGGCGCCATGGCGGCAGCTGATGATGTGCAGCATCATTTCAATCGCCGGTGTTGCCCCGCCCGAAGTCAGGCGTTGATCGGAGACGGTGAAGCGGTCATTGCGGCAGTCCACCTCGGGGAAGCGGCTGGAGAAGTTCTCCAGATCTTCCCAATGGGTGGTGGCCGGGTGCTGATCCAAGAGACCGGCTTCGGCCATCAACCAGGGGCCGCCATCGATTCCGGCAATGGTGGTGCCCTTGGCCGCGAGACGTCGCAGACCGGCCAGCAGGCTGGGGGTGGCCTGGCGCGCCAGCTGGAAACCGGCCACCACAATCAGCAGTTCGCACTCCTCGAGCCGGGCCAGCGGAAAGCCGGGCACGGTCAGGCCGCTGGTGAGCATCGGGGGCTCCTCCGTGGCACTGACATAGTCCCAGTCAAAGACGCAGCGCCCGGCCAGGCGGTTGGCGGCGCGCATCGGATCAACGGCGGCCGCAAAAGAGAGCGTGTTGCATTCATCAAGCACCAGCACCGCTGTTTTCAGCGGGCGATGTTCGGGTTGCAGGATGTTTTTTGCGGATTTCATCAACTTCGATTCGCCTAGTGTAAACTGTCTGGCCAAATGCTGGGGCAGAGTCGGGTATGAAGCAAATCGGAATCTGGGGAGGAGCCTGGGGATAACTCTAGGCAAAACCCTGTACATCGCGAGGAAAACCAAAATGCCTCTGAATATGAATAAAAACGTCTTTATCACCTGCGCCGTGACCGGGTCCGGGGGGACGCAGGATCGCAGCCCACATGTGCCGCGTTCGCCCGCGCAAATTGCCGAAAGCGCGATTGCCGCCGCAAAGGCAGGCGCCGCTGTGGTGCATTGCCATGTGCGGGATCCCGAAAGCGGCGCGCCGAGCCGTGACCTGGGCCTCTACCGTGAAGTCACCGACCGGATCCGCGACAGCGACACCGATGTTGTGCTGAACCTCACCGCAGGCATGGGCGGCGATATGGTCTTTGGCGATGTTGAGAACCCGTTGCCAGTCAACGAGGCCGGGACCGATATGATCGGGGCCACGGCCCGCATGGCGCATATCGCCGAATGCCTGCCAGAGATCTGCACCCTGGACTGCGGCACCATGAACTTTGCCGAAGCCGACTATGTAATGACCAACACGCCCGGCATGCTGCGCGCCATGGGGCAGATGATGGCGGATCTGGGCGTGAAACCCGAGATCGAAGCCTTTGATACCGGGCATCTTTGGTTTGCCAAAGAGCTGGAGAAAGAAGGCATCCTGCAAAGCCCCGCGCTGGTGCAGCTCTGTATGGGGGTGCCATGGGGCGCGCCCAATGATCTGAATACCTTCATGGCGATGGTCAACAATGTACCGACGAGTTGGAACTGGTCGGCCTTCTCGCTGGGGCGCGATCAGATGGCCTATGTGGCGGCTTCTGTGCTGGCGGGTGGCAATGTGCGGGTTGGGCTTGAGGACAACCTCTGGCTCGACAAAGGCGTGCTGGCTGAGAACTATCAGCTGGTGGAACGTGCGGGCACTATCATCGAGAACATGGGCGCCAAGCTGATGGGACCGCAAGAGGTGCGCGCGCAGCTGGGCCTGACAAAACGCGCGCCTGTGGCGGCGTGATCGAGCGATGCGCAGCCTCTTGAAGAAAGCCACGCAGCACAGAGCTGCGTGGCTTTCATCGACAATGTATGACTCACTCGGCGCGGTGAATGCGGCAGAGAAAGCAATTGTTGCTGGCGCTGCGCAAATCGACAAAGGCGACGTCCGGTCGGGCCAACAGGCTGGTTGCATAGTCGATCAGCTGGCTGCGCGGGGTGACTGCTCCAGTGCCGTAGATGATGCGTTCGTCAGCGGAGTAGCCGCGCAAGATATAGGCCTCGGCCTGCAACATCGCGGGGGGCTCTGGAGCAGGCTGGGCGCGCTCACACTTTTCGGCGCAGAGGAAAATCGGCCCTGTTTCGGAATAGGGGTTGCGGGTTTGAAACGGGCGATGGGCCAGTATCAGATATGGAGCGCCATCGGGAACGTGGCACAGACAATGGCGGCAGGGTACGCTGCCCGCTTCGGCGCTTGGGTGGCGTTCGACCGGATTGCCGTAGGAATCAAGACCCGTGCGATGGATGGTCTCGACGACCTCGCTGGGCAATGCGTGAAATTCAAGTCTCATAAAATGTCTCCTTTCCTGGCTGTAGTGACAGAGCAGTTGCAGGTGAGGCGACCCGAAACATGCGGGAACGAACTATGACTAAAACAGCAGCAATTATCGGTGGCGGTGTTATCGGTGGCGGTTGGGCCGCGCGGTTCTTGCTCAATGGCTGGGATGTGCGGGTGTTTGACCCCGATCCCGAAGCCGAGCGTAAAATTAGCGAAGTGCTGGACAACGCAAGGCGCGCCTTGCCGGGGCTGGGCAATGTGGCGCTCCCTGCTGAAGGCAGCCTGAGCTTTCACGCGGACTTAGCCGAAGCGGTGTCTGGCGCGGATTGGATTCAGGAAAGCGTACCTGAGCGGCTGGACCTGAAGCAGAAAGTCTATGCGGATCTGGAAAAACACTGTGACGCGGATGCCGTGATCGGCTCCTCTACCTCCGGCTTTAAACCCTCCGAGTTGCAAAAGGGTCGGGGGAATGCAGGCCAGATCGTGGTGGCGCATCCCTTTAACCCGGTCTACCTGCTGCCTCTGGCCGAGGTGGTCACAACCGAGGCCAACTCGAAGTTGGTGGTCGAGCGGAGCAAGGAGGTTATTTCCTCCATTGGGATGTATCCATTGCATTTGAAGAAAGAGATCGACGCCCATGTGGCTGATCGTTTTCTGGAGGCCGTCTGGCGCGAGGCGCTTTGGCTGGTCAAGGATGGCATTGCCAGCACCGAAGAAATCGACAACGCTATTCGCTATGGCTTTGGCATCCGCTGGGCGCAGATGGGGCTGTTTGACACCTATCGCGTTGCCGGTGGCGAAGCGGGCATGAAACATTTCATGGCGCAGTTTGGCCCTTGCCTGACCTCTCCCTGGACCAAGCTGATGGATGTGCCAGAGTTCACCGATGAATTGGTCGATCTGATTGCAGGCCAGTCAGACGCGCAGTCGGGCCATCTGTCGATCCGAGAGATGGAGCGTATTCGCGACGACAATCTGGTGGGTATGATGCGCGCACTTGGGGCCAATGACTGGGGCACGGGGGCGCTGCAAAACGCTCATGACAAGACCCTCGAAGGGGAGGCCGGCCTGGTCAATATGATCGGCGAGATCGCGGACCTGAGCCAGCCTGTTCTCACCCAAAGCCGCGTGGTGCCGCTGGACTGGACCGATTATAATGGCCATATGACTGAAAGCCGCTATCTGGATGCCTTTGCGCAGTCGACAGACCGTTTGATGGCGATCATTGGATGTGATGCGGAATATATCGCCAGTGGTGGCAGCTATTTCACCGCAGAAACCCATATCCGCCATATTGATGAGGTGCACGCGGGCCATCCGGTCCAGATCCGGACACGCGTGATCATGGGGGCGGGCAAGAAAATGCATCTCTGGCATGAGATGTATGAGGGCGATCGTCTGCTGGCCACGGGTGAACATATGCTCTTACATGTGGATCTGAAAACCCGGCGCTCCGCACCACCTGCCGCGCATATCGAGGCCAATCTGGTGAAACTGGCGCAGGCCCATGCCGGTCTGGAGGCTCCCGAAGGGCTGGGCCGGGCAATCGGTGCCCCAAGATGAGTGCGGGTCTAAAGCGGGTTCTGGTCACGGCGGGTGGCTCCGGGATTGGCCGGGCCATGGCGGAAGGCTTCGCTGAAGCGGGTTTTCAGGTCTGGATTACTGATCTCAACCCGGAGACCCTGGCCAATCTGCCCGAAGGCTGGCGTGGTACTCTTGCCAATGCTGCGGATGAAGCATCAATGCAGGCGCTGTTTACCGAGATCGCTGAACAGTGGGGCGGCCTAGAGGTACTCTGCGCCAATGCAGGCATTGCGGGGCCGACGGCCCTGGTTGAGGATGTGGCTTTGCAGGACTGGCGTAGCTGCGTCAGCGTCAATCTGGAGGGGGCGTTTTTGGCAGCCAAATACGCCACCCCGATAATGAAGGCAGCCAAGGCCGGATCCATCATTGTGACCTCTTCTACGGCGGGGCAATATGGCTATCCAAACCGGGCGCCCTATGCAGCGGCCAAATGGGCCATGGTGGGGTTGACCAAGACTTTGGCGATGGAGCTCGGGCCCTTTGGCATTCGCGCCAATGTGATCTGCCCCGGTGCTGTTGAGGGGCCGCGCATGGAGGGGGTCCTGGCGCGCGAAGCCGCGGCCAAGGGCATGACACGCGATCAGGTCTATGATGGCTATGCCGTCGGCACCTCGATGCGCAGTTTTGTCGAGGCCAAGGATATTGCCAATATGGCTGTGTTTCTGGGCTCGGATGCAGCGCGCCTGGTGTCAGGCCAGGTGATTGCGGTGGATGGCCATACTGAGAACCCCGATCCCAAGGTCTAGGCGCAATACTTCCAAAACAGGCTCAAGCCGTTGCCACGGCTTGAGCCTGAGCGGCGCGCTGGCGCGCGCCTGACGCTGGGGGCAACGGACGTCTTTGAATGCCACAGCCAGGGGAGAGGCGGGAGCGGTGCTCAGGCTGAGCTGCTGATGGCGGCCTTGAGGGCGCGCAGACGGCCCGAGACCTGACGGGCGGTGATATCGGCCTCGCGCACCAATTGGTCAAAATGACTGGTGAAGGTCTCGATCCGCTCACGGTCGCGGAAGGCGATGTAATGGCTGCCGGCATAGAAGACACAGAGCAGCGGACCAAAGACGGTCAGCGGCGAGGAGAACAACCGTTTGGCATCGAAGAGATAGATCCGCAGTCGGGGGTAGAGCTGAGTGGTGAGCCGCTCAAATTGTTCCAGCTGTTCCAGGCGGATCTCCAGCGGCAGGCCGGAGTAATAGCCGGTGGCATGGGCAAAGCTCTCAAGTTCGTAGATCGGCATGGCGATTTCATAGTCCGACTGTGACTGCCGCATCCAAGAGAGACGATCCTCGGAGGCGCCAATGGCCTGATCCGCTGTGCGGCCCAGATGCGGTGCATATTCCCATTCCAGCAGGGCACGGCTCTTGAGCATATCCGGCAGCGCGGCAGGCACATGGCGGATTTTGTAGCCTGCCGCCTCACGGTGCCAATCAAAGATCTTTTGATCAACCAGCGCCCGCGGCGCTTTGCTGAGGGAGAGGCTGGAGGCCATCAGCGCGGCTGCGCTTTCTGGACGATCCGAGAGCGACAGGAGCCAGTCAGCCGAAACCCCGAGCACCGAAGCGCAGGCGCCAACAACATGGGCATTGGGCAGGCGGGCGCCATCATCATTGAGCAGCTGAGAAATGGTCGAGCGGTCCACTCCAGTGTCGCGCGCCAAAGCGCTTTGGCTGAGGCCACTGTCGCTGAGTGCCCGAATGAGGCGTGTGCGAAACTGTTCGGCACGAAGCCGTTTGTCGATTTTTTGCGGCATATGTAGATTTTTATCACGGATGCTGAGAAAAGTTAACTGTATTCGGAATTTTCCACAGCGTCTCATCCGCCTACTGATTGTCTATCGGCATCAGCAGGAGCACAGCCCATATGGAAACCCGTAAGCGATCCCTTGTTAAGGCCTTGGTCTGGAACGCCATTGGCCTGGCAACCATGGCATTGGTTGGTTTCCTCGCCACAGGATCGTTCAGGCTGGGCGGAACGATGGCTCTGATCAACACGGCTTTGGGCTTTGGTTGCTATGTGATCTATGAACGGGTCTGGACCCGGATCGCCTGGGGACGCAATGGCACTGCGGGGACTGCGTCCCTCAGGCTTGAGCGCCAAGCAGGGCAAACACATGTCTGATCCTCGTCGCGATATTGACTGCCGTAAGGTGATGCCGCGTGGTGTCGAATGGGGCACTCTGTTGCTGATCCTGTTGTGTTACGGGCTTTGGCTCTTGGTGTTGTTGCTACTGCCCGAGGTCAGCCTCGGCCTGACGGTCCTCTGTCTTGGTGGGCTGGCGGCGCTGCATTCGTCGCTCACCCATGAGGCCCTGCATGGGCATCCGTTTCGCAGCCGCCTGTTGAATGAGGCGCTGCTGTTCCTGCCGCTGACCCTGTTTATTCCCTACGGTAGGTTCCGCGACACCCATCTGGCGCACCACCAAGATGAGCGACTGACGGATCCCTATGATGACCCTGAAAGCAATTTTCAGGACCCTGCAGTCTGGGCGCAGATGCCGGGCTGGCGGCGGCGGTTAATGCGAGTAAACAATACGCTGCTGGGGCGGGTGGTCTTGGGGCCATTGTTGGGACAGATCTGTTTTATGGCAGAGGACTGGCATCTGGTGCGGATGGGCGACAGGGGCGTTCTGAGGGACTGGGTCTTGCATGCACTGGGCGTGGGGCTGGTGTTTTCGATTGCCATTGCGACGCCAACGCCGCTCTGGGCGCTTTGCCTTGGGGCCTATATCGGGCTGGCTCTGGTGAAAATCCGTACCTTTCTGGAGCATCGCGCGCATCAGGACTGCCACAGCCGTACTGTGGTGATCGAGGATCGTGGACCGTTGGCCTGGCTGTTTTTGAACAATAATCTGCATATCGTGCACCACCTGCACCCCGGCGTGCCCTGGTATGCGCTGCCAAAGCTGTATCAGGCCAACCGAGACAGCTACCTGGAGGCCAATCAGGGCTATTCCTATCGCAGCTACACAGAGGTCTTTGCCCGCTACCTGCTGCGCAGCAAGGATCCGGTGCCGCATCCGCTCTGGTCTTCCAAGGAGTAGGTCTGCATAAAGGCAATCATGTTGACCTGGATTCCCGTCACGATTGCCGCAGCCACCTTTCAGACTTTTCGCTTTATGCTGCAAAAGGTGCTGAGCTCGGTGACACTGTCGCCCGGGGGCGCCACCTTTGCCCGCTTTGCCTACTCGGCTCCCTTTATCCTCAGCGGGCTGGCAATCTACCTATACTTCAGCGACCAAAACCTGCCCTATTTGGGGTCGCGCTTTTGGGGCTTTGCCCTGATCGGCAGCGTCTCGCAGATCCTTGCAACTGTCTGTGTTGTGGCCTTGTTTAAACAGCGCAATTTTGCCGTAGGGATCACTTTCAAAAAGACCGAGGTGATCCAGACGGCGATTGTGGGTCTGATTATTCTAGGCGATGGCATTAGTGCCTGGGGTTGGGTAGCAATCTTGTTGGGGCTGAGCGCCGTTCTGGTGCTGTCTAAACCGCCCGAGGCCACTGGTGCCTGGTGGTCGCATCTCACCAATCGCGCCTCCAAACTGGGGCTTGGTGCCGGGGTTCTTTTTGCCTTTTCCGCAGTTAGCTATCGTGGGGCCTCGTTGCAGCTGGGCGATTTGGCACCGGTGTTTCGGGCTGCCGTGACCCTGGCCTCTGTGGTCTCGCTACAGACATTACTGATGGTGATCTGGCTGGCCTGGCGTGAAAAAGGCGAGATCACCCGTGTCTGGCAGGCGCGCCGCGTTGCGATCTGGGTGGGGCTGACCAGCCTTGGCGGCTCATTCTGCTGGTTCTGGGCCTTTACTCTGCAAAATGCCGCCTATGTCAAAGCACTGGGGCAGGTGGAGCTCTTACTCTCCATCCTGGCGTCCCTGCTGTTCTTCAAAGAAAAGATCAGCCGCCGCGAAGTGGCAGGCATGGCCCTGTTGGTGCTATCTATTCTGGCGCTGGGACTGGCGCTTTAGACCAGCCTTGCAGTGATATGGAGATTTGACCGGGGCTCAGTCGATCTCGGGCATCGGGTGGCCCTTGAGGCGCAGGAACAGGCTCTCTTCGTCGTTGTTGCAGAAATAGGGCACGCTGGTCGGCGGGTTGCGATCGTGCAACCGGCCAGTGACCTCGGCCAGAACCACCTCGGTGATAAAGGGCAGATCAAAGCTGCGCACCTCGCTCAGAGGGATCCATTGCAGATGCGACAGCTCATCCGAGGCCTGGGAGAAATCATCCAGATCACCGCTGATTTCATCGGCATCAATCAGGAAGAACCGAGCGTCAAAACGGCGCGGGCGACCGGGAGGCGTCAGGGCGCGGAACACAAATTGCAGCGCCCGGGCTGAAGGCAAATGCCCGGTGGCAGCAAAGCCCTGCCAATCGGCGGCAATTTCCTCCTGCCAGTCGCCTGGATGCCCCAGGATCAAGCCGGTTTCTTCCCATAGCTCCCGAATGGCAGCAATTGCCAGGGTGTGATCCAGCCCATCACTGGCCTGTTCCGCAAGGCGGGCGCGACAGACCTCGGGCAGGGGCTGGGCCAGAGGCACAGAGGCATCTGCCAGATCAACCGCGCCCCCGGGAAAGACAAATTTATTGGGCATAAAGGCGGCTTTGGCACCGCGTTGTCCCATCAGGACTTTGGGGCTGTCGCTCATCCGGTCCCGCAGGGCAATGATCGTCGCCGCATTGCGGATCGCGCTGCGGTCTTCGGATGTTACGCCTTGAATTGCTGTATCGCTCATAGACCGGCCTCTCCCGTGTGTTGCTTTTGGGGGATGTCAGCTCTTGTTGTCAAAGCCATGCATCCGGCGCGCCCATTGATAGGCGACCACAACCCCTTTTAGTCTTGGCAAAAGATAGAGAGAAGAGACAATGCAGCCAATCGAGAAAACAGAAAACGTTACGAGAGGTTCCGGCCGCCAGGTGAAATAGACCACATGCAAGAGCGGCGCCATGATATGCCCAACCAGCAAAATTGTCAGATAGGCCGGCCCATCATCGGCGCGGGCCTGTGAGAGGTCGAGGCCGCATTCCGAGCAGGTATCGTTGACCTTGAGATAGGAATGCAGCACCTCGCCCTTGCCGCAGTTTGGACACCTGCGCCGCCAGCCCTTGGCAAGGGCGGGCCAGGTGGGGCGCTCATCAAGGCTCAGGGTGCCTGTCACATCGCTGGTCGCGGGAGCAGAGGTCTCGGTCATTGGAAATCCTGTGGTTTTGGCGCAATCATCCCTTGTCCGTGAGGGAAAGAAAAGCCAAAGGAAATCTCTGCGGCCTGATGCCGCAATTTTTGGGTCGCCTTACCTGACGCGTAAATTTTTGGGCAACCGGGGCGACGGAAACTGCGCCGGGCTGCGTTTAGTCTGTGTATCCGGCAGCAAGGTGCTGCTTTGGGAACGCATAGGAGAGCAGATATGACACAGACCAAAATCTTCGCCGTGATCCTCGCAACCGCCGGCGCATTGGCGGCAACCACTGTCGTGGCCAAGCCTGGCTGCGGTGGCATGGGGCCGAAGATGCAGTTTGAAGAGCTCGACACTGATGGCAATGGGGAAATCTCCAAGGCTGAAATGGAAGCGCATAAAGCCGCGCGCTTTGCGACCTCTGACAGCAATGGCGACGGTAAGCTTTCGGCGGATGAGCTGGTGGCTCAGGCCCAAAAACATGCAGCCAAGCGTGTTGAGAAAATGATCAGTCACCTTGACAAGGATGGCGATGGCATGGTGAGCCAGGAGGAAATGGCCAATCGCAGTGGACGCCATGGTGACATGTTCGCGCGTGTCGACGGCGATGGCAATGGCGCGATCTCCAAAGAGGAGTTTGAACAGGCCAAGCAGCACCGAGGCGGCAAGCGCCGTGGCGGTCACGGTGGCCCAGGTGGTGGTGACTGTGGTGGTCCCGGCGACAAAATGGAGCAGAACTGATTCAGCAGCCGTGTTGCATACCAAACCAATATTGCCGGTGCAGCCCCTGTCGCAGGGGCTGCCAGTGCCGGGCGTGGCTGTGGTGACGGGGGCCTCTGAAAACTGGCGGGGCGACAGGTCAACAGCTGCTGTTGTCCGCAGGGCTGAACCTGTGGCCAGTGGCTCGACCAGTGACAGGGCCTGTGACAGCGCCAGCGATGATGCGCTTTTGGTGCTCTATGCCAACGGAGATCCGGCAGCGGCGGCAGAACTGATGCAGCGTTTGGCACCACGTGCCTTGGGTGTGGCGCGGCGGGTGCTTGGCAATCAGGCCGAGGCCGAAGATGTCACTCAAGAGGCGATGATGCGCCTGTGGCGCATGGCGCCCGATTGGCAGCCGGGGCAGGCGAAGGTCTCTACCTGGTTGTATCGCGTGGTGATGAACCTCTGCATTGATCTGAAGCGGCGCAAAGGCGGTGGCCATGTTGACCTGGATGCCATCCCCGAGCCCCCCGATCCGGCCTCTTCCGCGGCGGAACAGTTGCAGGATTTGGCTCGGCAGGATGCTTTGCAACAGGCGCTGATGCAACTGCCGGAACGACAGCGTCAGGCGGTGGTACTGCGCCACTTGGAAGAACTGACAAACCCGGAGATTTCCGGGATCATGGAGATCAGCGTCGAGGCTGTAGAAAGCCTGACAGCACGTGGGAAACGGTCGCTGGCCAAATGTCTGGCCGGACGCCGAGAGGAACTGGGGTATAGCGATGTCTGACAAGGAAAAGTCATTGAGCGAGATGGATCATCTGGAGGATCTGTTTGCCGCTGCCCGCAGTGAACCGCCGCAACTGCCGCAGGCGCTGCAAGCGACCATGCTGGCGGATGCCCAACATGTGCAACAAGAAAGAGCACGTGCCCTGGCAGAAGTTAGGGTCCCAGAGCGAGAGCGCTCGCAGAGGGGGATGCAACGTCTCTGGCAACAATTTACCTCGGCCGTTGGCGGCTGGCCCGCATTAGGTGGTCTGGCTGCAGCCAGCCTGTCGGGGCTGTGGATCGGCCTGGCACCGCCCTCTTTTCTGCCCGATCCGGTCGAAAGCCTGGCCTCTTACTCCAGCGGGTCCCAGTTGCTAAGCGACCTTGATTACGATGTGAGCTTTTTGGTCAGCGATGAGGTGTTCGAATGAACAATCCACAAAATACGACGCCCCGCGCTGGCATGCGCCCTTGGTTGAAGGTCGTTCTGGCCCTATCGCTTGCCATGAACCTCGCCGTGATCGGCATCGGGGCGGGGGCTGCCTGGCGCTTCCACGAAGGCGACCACGACAAGGCAGGGCCGCCGATGCTGGGTCGTTTCATATTCAAGGACATCGGTGGGCGCGAAGTGCGTCGTCTGGTGCGCGATCATGGCGGCGAAACCGGCAATGTGCGCAGCCGCAGACGCCAGGAAATGGAGCAGATCATTGTCTTGCTGCGCGCAGAAGAGCTGGATGTGGTTGCAGTCAGCACTATCCTGGAGGCCCATATCATCGAGACCCACGGTTTCATGCACAGGGTGGCAGAGACCTGGCAGCAGCGCCTGGTCGGGTTGAGCCTGAAGGAGCGACACAGGTTGGCCGAGCGGATGCAGAACCAGCTGGATCGAGGTCCTCACCATTCCAGAGAGGAAGACAGGGGGCGAGACGATTAGATCCGTCTAAAGGCCTGTCTCGGGCGGGATTTAGCTGGCAAGACGGCGCTGCGAGATGTGGCGCCTTTTGTCATTCTAGCCATGCGTCTGCGATTTGATACCCATTGGTTTGCGGTTCGCCTGCGTTGCAAATTAGGCTGCCGCGGTCGCGGCCGTGCCAAGCGTGACCTGATTGCGCCCGGCGTCCTTCGCATCATAGAGCGCGCGATCGGCAAGCGAGATCAGCTCGATCACGCTGCTTGCGCCGCGATCCTGGCTGGGGTTTTCACCGTTGTCGGTGTTCTCTTTGCGGGTCAGGTCGCGACCCACCACAGCGCCAATGCTGATGGTTACTTCAATCGGTTCGGCAATGCCTGGCACGTGAAAGGGCGTGCTGTTGATGGCATTGCACAGTTCGACGGCAGCAATACCTGCGCTGATTTCATCGGCGCCAGGCAGCACAATCATGAATTCTTCGCCGCCAACACGGGCCACCAGATCGACGGGGCGCATCTGGGCTTTCAGGCGCCGCGCGGCCTCGACCAGCACGGCATCACCAGCCGGATGGCCATATTGGTCGTTAATGTGTTTGAAGTGGTCCAGATCTGCCAGCATCAGGGCAAAGCTGCTATCGCTTTCGGCGGCGCGTTTGGCGGTGCGGTCCAGAAACGGTTTGGCGTAGCGGCGGTTGTACAGGCCGGTCATTGGATCCTGTACGGCGGCGCGCAGCCCGTTGCGGACGCTGTCCCTTAGTCGGTCGTTGCGGGATTTATATTGCAGCTGTGTGGTCAGGCGCAGGGCCAGTTCCTCGACGTCAAATCCGGCCTGCAATACATCATGGGCACCGCGATCTAGGGCTTCGGCTGCGATCATCGGGTCTGCGGGGTTTGGCACGGCGATCACCACGGATTGTCGGGTGGCCGCCCGGGCGCGCAGGTCGGCCAGCAGCCGCAGACCGGGGCCGGCAGAAAGCTCGTTCAGCTCGATGATAAAGACATCGGCGACGGGGGCGCTCATCATCAGTTTGATGTCATCCAGATCATGGCTGCGCAGTTCATAGGGCACATGCTCCCCCAGCCGCTTGGCCCAGGCCTGGGCGGTCTGGGGATCCTGTGCCACCAGCGCGACGCTGGCGGAGCTGCAGGTGTCATGGCCAGCTCGATCCGAGAGCGGGAGCACAAACCCATGGGAGGCATCACGCTGCAGGTGCAATTCTTCATTGGCGCTGCGCGCGCGCAGCAGGCTGCGAATGCGGGCCTGCAGGATCACGTCATCCACAGGTTGCGGCAGCACGTCATCAATGCCGGCCGACAGGGCATGCAGGCGGCGTTCGGAGGCATTGCTCTGGGTGATGGCGATGACGGGAATATCGGCGAGCAGCTCATCCTGGCGCAGGGCGTGTTTGACATCGGCGGCAGTGCCATCTGGCAGGCTCATTGCGGTGAGCACCAGATCAGGGCGGCAATAGCGCGCCGCCTCCAGGACATCGGCGACGCAATCCGCCTGTTCCACGCCATAGCAAGCCTCCGCCAGCTGAACCTTCAGCATGATGCGGTTGGTCGATATGCCATCAATGACGAGGATCGTTCCCTGCACGCAAATCGCCTTTCAATCCTATTGCTCGCTACACTGGAAGTTTCCGCCAGACTGGTTAATAAACTGTTTCGGGTTTTTACTAATTTGTCCGCATCATGTCACGAATGGGTCCGCCATGCAGATTTCCGCAGATCAGGCCGAGGTGATTGGCCTAAAAGCTCTTGCCTGGTTGATGGCAAATGATGAGTTGTTACCTGTGTTTATGGGCGCCACAGGCGCGGCAGAGGGCGATCTGCGCGAAAATGCAGGAAACCCGGAATTCCTGGGCTCGGTGCTCGATTTCTTAACAATGGACGATGCCTGGGTGGTGCAATTCTGCGATCAGGCGGGAATCTCCTATGAGGTTCCGATGTATGCGCGCATGGCATTGCCGGGCGGTGCGCAGGTCCATTGGACCTAACAGCGGGCAGCCTGCAAGAAAGCGCTTGCACCATCACGTTTTGCCGATACGGTTCGCGCCAGATAGAATGGTGCAAGGAGCTCCCATGCCGGTAGATGCATTTCTCTTCGACAAAGACGGAACGCTCTTTGATTTTGCAGCCACCTGGAACAGCTGGGCTGCGGATATGCTGACGGAGCTGTGCCAGGGGGACCAGGCTCGGATTGAAGCCATGGCCGACGCGGTGAGCTTTGATCTTGAGCAGCAGGCCTTTCGGGCGGACAGCTTGGTCATTGCCGGCACCAATGGCGAGGTGGCTGCCGTGCTCGCGCCTTTTGTGACACAGGTGGAAGAGACAGAGCTGGAGCGGTTCTTGGCGCAGAGCGCAGCCACAGCGGCGTTGAGTGAAGCGGTGCCACTGGCGGATTTTCTCGATGGGCTGTTGGCGCGGGGGAAGGTGTTGGGGGTGATGACAAATGATGCGGAGATTTCCGCCATCAGCCAACTTGAGCGCTCCGGTGTGCTGGATCGTTTCGCCTTTGTGGCCGGGTTTGACAGTGGCCATGGTGCCAAGCCAGATGCCGATCCGCTGTTGGCCTTCTGCGCTGCAACCGGGGTTGCGCCGCAAAACACCGCCATGGTGGGCGACAGTCTGCATGACCTTATCGCAGGTGCCGCTGCGGGTATGACCCGCATCGGTGTATTGACCGGCATGGCTGAACACAGTGATCTGGCCCCCCATGCGGATGTGGTGCTGCCGCATATCGGTCATATTCCGGATTGGCTGGATCGTTGACCTCGCAAAGGCGGGCGCTGTTTCTTTTGAACTGATCATTTTAGGCAGCGCGCAGGGCAGCGGGGCGAGGGTCTTGCTGTCCTAGGTGCGTTGACAGCGATTGTGTGGAACTGGGCACATCTGTACAGAAATCGTTATTTCGGCCAGGCCGTGGTGAAAAAACGACAGCAGGTGTCGTGAAATGGCAGCCTTTGAGCCTATTGATTGGGCCTGCTGGAGTCTGAACCAGCGGCGCGCGACGGAGGTCGAAGTGCCGATCACAAAGACCAGGGAGAGGCGCATGGCACGGGAAAAAGGCAGACGAGGTGGCGGACGTGCAGGCGCGGCGGCCCGACGGGGATCGGCGGCGCTGAGCCAGATGCCTTGGAGCATTCCGCAGAACATTGATCGTCCTATTGAGCCTTTGACGGCAGAGGGCGTTGCTGCCATCCACGATGGCGCCATGCGGATTCTCGAGGAGATCGGCATTGTCTTTCTCAACCCTGAGGCCCTGGAGATCTTGAAGGAGGCAGGCTGCCGCGTCGAAGGGGATCTGGTGCGCATGGGGCGGGATTTTGTTATGGAGATGGTTGGCAAGGCGCCCAGCCAATTCACCATCACCCCGCGCAACCAGGAACGGACAATTCCGATCGGCGGCAATAATCTGCTTTTTGGCAATGTCTCTTCGCCGCCCAACTATTGGGATCTGGATTTGAACAAAAAGGTTGCAGGCAACCGCGAGCAGTGCCGCAACCTGATCAAGCTCACCCAGTATTTCAACTGCATCCACTTTGCCGGGGGCTATCCGGTGGAGCCGGTAGATATCCACGCCTCGGTGCGCCATCTCGATGTGCTCTATGACAAGCTGACACTGACGGATAAGGCAATGCATGCCTACTCGCTTGGCAAGGAGCGGGTTGAGGATGTGATGGAAATGGTCCGTATTGCTGGCGGGCTCTCAGATGAAGAGTTCGAAGCCACACCGCGGATGTATACCAACATCAACTCGACCTCGCCGCTGAAACATGACTTTCCGATGATCGACGGCTGTCTGCGTTTGATACGGCGCGGCCAGGCAGTGGTGGTGACCCCCTTTACCCTGGCGGGGGCCATGGCGCCTGTCACCATGGCGGGTGCGGTGGCGCAGAGCCTGGCTGAAGCACTCTGTGCGATTGCCCTGTTTCAATATGTCCGTCCCGGAGCGCCCTGTGCCATTGGGACCTTCACTTCGAATGTTGATATGAAGTCAGGTGCGCCTGCCTTTGGCACGCCCGAGTACATGCGGGCCACCCAGATGACAGGGCAGATGGCGCGCTATTATGGTTTGCCGATGCGCTCTTCTGGCGTCTGTGCCGCCAATGTGCCCGATGGTCAGGCCATGTGGGAGACATCGAATTCTTTGTGGGCCGCGGTGCAATCAGGGACCAATATGGTCTACCATGCGGCCGGTTGGCTGGAGGGTGGGCTGATTGCCAGTCCGGAAAAATTCATCATGGACTGCGAAGTGTTGCAACAAATCCAGCGCTATATGCAGCCCGAGATCTGCGCAACCGGACCAGAAGAGATAGCCTTGGATGCGGTGCGTGAGGTGGGCAATGACGGCCATTTCTTTGGCATCCAACATACCCAGGATCGCTACACCACTGCGTTTTACCAGCCCTATCTGAGCGATTGGCGCAACTACGAGGCTTGGGAGGCCGCGGGATCTGTCTGGACGCCGGAACGGGCGAACCGGATCTACAAGGAGATCTTGCAGGAATTCACGCCGCCGCCCCTGGATGAGGCGGATCATGACGCCTTGAAAGACTTTGTTGCACGTCGCAAGTCCGAAGGTGGCGCACCCACTGATTTTTAACGCAATCGTACGGATTGATCGCCAAAGCTCGTAGCGACGTCTAGCTGCGAACTTTGGCCCAAAAGGGGCGCGTGTCCCGTTTTGATAAGTCACCCTGAGGGACGACAATTCTCAGGCTCCATGGCTTTGAGTTCAAAAGCAGAGCTTCTGACAGGGACCCTGTGGACGTGGCGGTGATTCTCCGCCTTCGGTGCGTTTTGAGGCTGCTGCTGAAGTTTATTTCATTCAGAAAAGTAACTTGTGACAGAGGTTACCACCCGAATTTTGAGGGTTTCCCGTGCGCTTGGCCAGATTTGACGGGACTTCTTGCCACAGTCGCGCGGCAGATCTGCGGTTTTTCTTCCCCGCTCCCCAGGAAAGATATATGTCACCCTGCAACGTGGTCGGCCTCGCTTGGGATAGGGGAGATCTGTTGAGCGGGAAAAAGGCCGCTTTTAACGGTATCCCTTGTTTGAGGAGGGGAAGGTAAATGATACTCTTCTTAAGCTAGATCTGAGGGGTTTTCGCGACCGCAAAAGTGGGAGTGAAGTTCTTTCAAACTTTAATTGTTGGGCCTATATTAACGATCCTGCGGCAAATATAGGCGAGGTGTAACAAGGGGCCAATTTATGCATGGTCTGATCAACAGAGCAATTCAGGCATTCGTCGTGAGTACCTACGGGGAAGAGCGGTGGAGCGACATCATGGATTCTGCGGATCTTGGCTTTGCTCAATTTGAGGCCATGCTGTTCTATACGGATGAACAGTCCACCAAGATGCTTACAGCCATGGAAAAGCAGCTGGAGCGGCCGCTGCCCGAGATTCTAGAGGACACAGGGACCTTTCTGGTGTCCAATCCTCAGGTCGAGGCGTTGCGGCGCCTGTTGCGGTTTGGCGGCGTTAACTATGTTGAATTCTTGCACTCTCTGGATGATTTGCCTGATCGGGCTCGCTTGGCAGTGGCTGACCTTGAGCTGCCGGCTCTGGAGCTGGTCGAGAACTCGTCGGGGCAATTTGAACTGATTTGCCAACCGGGCCTGCCTGGTTTTGCCTACGTCCTGATGGGTGTCCTGCGCGCCATGGCTGATGACTATGGCGATTTGGTCATTCTGGATCATCGTGGCACCCAGGACGGTGCCGAGGTGATTTCGATCACTTTGGTTGAGACAGATTTCGCCGAAGGGCGCACCTTTGACTTGGGAGCCCATGCCCTATGATGACCTCTGATGAACTGACCAAAGTCGTTGGCCAGATATGTCCGATGAACATCGTTGTGGATTCTGCTGGGTGTTTTCGCTCCGCCGGGCCGACGCTGCAAAAACTGCGGCCCGACATGGCTTGGAAAGGTGAGACTTTCTTTGATACCTTCGAATTGCTGCGGCCGCGCCGGGTCAATTCCATGGAGGACCTGCTCAAAACCGCAGGTACTAAGCTGCATCTGCAATTTCGCGAGGCACCGCAGACCAGCCTGAAAGGCGTGTTGGTGCCCTTGCCGAATGGCAAAGGCGCATTGATCAATCTCTCCTTTGGGATTTCGGTGCTCGAGGCGGTTCGCGATTATGATCTGACCAGCGCCGATTTTTCGCCCACGGATCTGACCATCGAAATGCTCTATCTCGTGGAGGCGAAATCGGCCGCCATGGAGGCCTCACGGCAGCTGAACCTCCGCTTGCAGGGGGCCAAGATCGCAGCCGAAGAGCAGGCCTTTACCGACACCCTCACCGGCCTCAAGAACCGGCGTGCCATGGATCATATCCTTGACCGCCAGATTGGCCTGGGGAATGATTTTGCGCTGATGCATGTTGACCTCGACTTCTTCAAAGAAGTGAACGACAGCCTCGGCCATGCGGCAGGCGACGCCGTCTTGCAAAATGTGGCAAGAGTCATGGTCGAATGTACCCGTCATACTGACACGGTCGCCCGCATTGGCGGCGATGAGTTTGTGATTATCTTTGAAGGCGTCAATGAACCCAAAATTGTCGAGGCTCTGTCCAAGCGTTTGATTAGCCTCCTGGAAGAGCCCGTGCCCTACGGTGGCAGGCTTTGCAAGATTTCGGCAAGTGCTGGGACAACCCTGTCAGTGTGGAACGAGGAGCCCATTTCGGCTGCTGTTATGCTGCATCAGGCAGATCTGGCGCTGTATGCTGCCAAGCGGGCCGGGCGTTCGCGGCATCTGTTTTTTGAAGAGGGAATGCAAAAAGACGAGGCTCAGGCCTCATCGCACGGCGCAGCTTAGCAATCTCACAAATGACACGCGTTGGCAGGGCTGAACAGAAGTGTTTCGGCCCGTTTTCTTCTTCTCGGTTTTGGTTTTCTGATCCGGGTCTCAGGGCTGGAGCTGCAGTTGCGATGGCGCCCGGCGACTCCCAGGTGCCCCTTGAACGTCCGGGGCAAAGCCAATGGCGCAGGCACAAACCACCCAGTCGCGGCCTGTACGGTCTGCACCGAAATTTATCTATATGGAAAAGTGGCAGCCCGTAGGGGAGTCGAACCCCTCTTTTCAGGTTGAAAACCTGACGTCCTAACCGATAGACGAACGGGCCACTCTGTGTGGGGGTGTATTACTTAGTCATGGGGCATTGCGCAAGAGGTATTTTTCCAAAAACTGAGTTTTATTTGATCCGAGATGGCATGGTTTAAGTCTTTGAAGAAACGCCGATATTTCTGGAATCCAGATTCGCCTAGCCTGCATCTCTTCGGCTCAGGAATAGTCTTTAGGGAGGATACAGTGGCAGCCCGTAGGGGAGTCGAACCCCTCTTTTCAGGTTGAAAACCTGACGTCCTAACCGATAGACGAACGGGCCACTTGCTGTGGAGCGGTGTTTAGTTTCTCTGCGCCAAAGCCGCAAGACAAAAAGTGCGGGCCTGCGTGTTTTTTTTGACTTTGCGGTAGGGGCCGCTGTTTTTTAGTCTGCTGGTGGATCAACTGGCTTCAGCGGCATCTTCCAGTCGCAGTTGCGGGCTTTGGCGGCCTCCCCAGGTATTTATTTCCAGCCGGCCGGCAAAATGAAAACGCGCTCCGCCATGCTCCAACAGGCGCGGCCCCAGCGCTGTATCAAAAGCGCCAAAGCAAATCGCATCCAGAGTGCCGCCAACCCCATCAGTCAGGGAGAGCTTGAGGTGGGTTTCTCCGATCCGTTTGGCAAAGCGAACGGCGAGATCCGGAAAGCCATAGCGCGGGGCCGGCGCGCCTGCGCCATAGGGGCCCGCCTGTTCGATCTGTTCGATCAGATCGATCGTGGCGGCTCCGGGCATCAACATGCCGTCCAGCTTCAGATCCGCTGGACCCAGGTCGCCTGCCCCCTGTTTCGCCAGTAGATCACTTAAGCGCTGCATCGCTGCCTCAAGCTTGCCCTGCGCAAGGGTCATCCCAGCGGCCATCTTATGGCCCCCCCCTTTGATCAGCAGCTCCTCGGCCGCGGTGCGCTGGATGGCGGCCCCGAGGTCGATACCGCTGACCGAGCGCCCGGATCCTTTGCCGATGCCATCCTGCAGGCCGATCACCACCGCCGGGCGACCTGCGGCCTCCTTCAAGCGCGAGGCCACGATGCCGACAACGCCGGGGTGCCAGCCCTCTCCGGCGGCCCAGACCAGGGGGGCATCAAACCCGCGCGATTCTGCTTGCTCCATGGCGGCGGCGCGCACGGCGTTCTCAATATCGCGCCGCTCGGTGTTCAGTTGATCCAGACGCTCCGCCAGGGCTGCGGCCTCATGCGGGCTATCGGTGGCCAAGAGACGCGCGCCAAGATCGGCCTTGCCGATCCGTCCCCCCGCATTGACACGGGGCCCCAGCAGAAAGCCCAGGTGATAGGTGGTGGGGGCTGCATCCATGCGGGACACATCGGCCAGAGCAACCAGGCCCGGGCGCTGCCTTGCTCCCAGAACCTTCAGCCCCTGGCGCACCAGAGCGCGGTTGGCGCCGATCAAGGGCGCAACATCCGCAACTGTGGCCAGGGCCACCAGATCGAGCAGGCTCATCAGGTCGGGGCCGGTGCCCAGTCCTTTCTCACGGGCCTGACGGCGTACCTCTACCAGCATCAAAAACACAACCCCGGCGGCGCAGAAATACCCCAGATCGCCATCTTCGTCCTGGCGGTTGGGATTTACCACCGCAACACAGTCGGGCAGAGTTTCGCCGCCCAGATGGTGGTCGAGCACGATGACATCGGCGCCCTTGGCGGCGGCAATAGGCCCATGGGAAAGGGTGCCGCAGTCGACGCAGACAATCAGATCATGCGCCCGCGCCAGCCCTGACATGGCCTCATCATTGGGACCATAGCCCTCGTCAATGCGATCCGGAATATACAGCGTCGCCTGCAACCCCATTGCCCGCAGCCAGACCAGAAACAAGGCCGCAGAACTGCCACCATCGACATCGTAATCAGCAAAGATAGCAATACGCTGTCGGTTCTCTACCGCCTCCAGAAAGCGTGCTGCTGCCACCTCCATGTCTTTCATATTGCGAGGGTCTGGCAGCAGCTCCTTCAGCTGTGGGGTGAGAAAGCCCAGGGCTTCATGCGGGGGCACACCGCGTCGGGCCAGCACCTGACACAGGGGCATGGGCAGGCCAGTCTGCTGCTGCATATGCTCCGCGGCCCGCTCCAGATCAATGCCCGGTCCCAGCCAGCGGCGCCCGTTCAGCGAAGTCTCAACCCCAAGAAAGCTCATTGTGATTCCTCATTTCATAAAAAGGGCCGGACCCAGATGGATCCAGCCCTTCATTTGGCTCAAAATATCCCCGCCGGAGGCAGCGGCGCAAGCCGCTTTTGCTGGCGGTACGTCAGCGCTTAAACCGGCGTGCGGTAGGACATGCGCCGTACCGATCCGGTTTTGGAGCGCATCAACAGTGTGGTGGTTTCGACCCAGCCGGGCTGGCGCTTGATTTCTGGCAGCAGGGAGCCGCCGGTGACGCCGGTGGCGGCAAAGATCACATCCTGAGTGACCATCTCATCGCGGGTGTAGATACGATCCAGATCGGTGATGCCTGCCTTGGCGGCGCGGCCCTTTTCGTCGTCGTTGCGGAACAACAGTCGGCCAAACATCTGGCCGCCCATGCATTTCAATGCAGCCGCCGCCAGCACACCCTCGGGAGCGCCACCCTGGCCCATATACATATCAATGCCGGTGGTTTCTGATTCGGCGCAATGCATCACACCGGCAACATCGCCATCGGTGATCAGGCGAATGGCTGCACCAGTTTCGCGCACTTCAGCAATCATCGCCTCATGGCGGGGACGTTCCAGAATGCAAACGGTGATGTCGGAGGGGGCGCAGCCTTTGGCGGCAGCCAGGGCTTCAACCCGCGCGCGCGGCGACATGTCGAGGGAGACAACACCTTCGGGATAGCCAGGGCCAACGGCCAGCTTGTCCATATAGGTATCGGGGGCGTGCAGCATCGAACCCCGGGGGCCCATGGCAATCACGGTCAGCGCGTTTGGCATGTCCTTGGCAGTCAGCGTGGTGCCTTCCAGCGGGTCCAGGGCGATGTCTACGCCAGGGCCGGAGCCGGTTCCGACCTCTTCACCGATATAGAGCATTGGGGCTTCGTCGCGTTCACCTTCACCAATGACCACGACACCCTTGATGTCGAGCAGGTTCAGCTGTTCGCGCATGGCGTTCACGGCGGCTTGGTCTGCAGCTTTTTCATCGCCACGTCCAACCAGCGAGGCAGAGGCCAGGGCGGCCTGTTCCGCGACTCGGGCCAGGCCCAGAGACAGCATGCGGTCGTTGAAAGCGGCGTCGGAGGAGGTCACGGTCATTCTCAATATCCTGTTCAAATCCGGGCGGGTTGCCTGTCGCATAGCCTTTTGCAGGGGGGGCGGGCAAGGGATGATAGCGCAAGCTTAGGCAGGAAGACGCGCGATGTGCCCTCAGAAGAGCAGATTTCGCGCGTCTTGCCGCCAGTTTTGCGGTGGTTCAGAGCTCTTCGATACGCAGAGCGACGGGGTCGCCATCCACAACACTGGTCTGAGCGAGGGCGCTGAGCGCCACCTCCAGGGTCGCAGAGGTGCATTTATGGGTGACGATCAACACCGGGGCAGTGGGTTCGGAATGGCCGTATTGGCGCATCCGGTCGATCGAAATCCCGGCGTCGCCCAGAGCGGCGGCCACTTTGGCCAGGGCGCCGGGTTTGTCTTGCAATGCCAGGCGCAGATAATAGGGCGCGGGCAAGCCGGTCTGAGCTGCGGGGATCTCTTGCAGGCTGGAGGCGGGTTGGCCAAAGGTGGCGATGCGCAACCCCCGTGCCAGATCACAGATATCGCCCAGTACAGCGCTGGCGGTGGGGCCTTCCCCGGCACCGGGGCCACGTAGCACCACCTGCTCCACGGCGTCGCCTTCGATCACGACCATATTGGTGCCGCCTTCCAACTGGCCAAGCGGAGAATTCGCCGGCACCAGGCAGGGGGTCATGCGCTGTTCCAGCCCACGGGCTGTGCGCTGCGCCACCCCCAGCAGTTTGATGCGGTAGCCCATGTCGGCAGCATGGCGAATATCGTCGATGGCAATGCGCTGGATGCCCTGCAAAACCACATCGACAAAGGCGGGTTTGCTGCCAAAGGCGATCGAGGACAACAGGGCCAGCTTATGCCCCGCATCAATGCCGCCCACATCCAGATTGGGATCGGCTTCGAGATAGCCAAGGCGACCACATTCCTCAAACAGAGTGTTGTAGCCGTCGCCGGTGGCTTCCATCCGGGTGAGGATGTAATTGCAGGTGCCGTTCATCACCCCCATGATCCGGGTGACCTGGTTGCCAGCCAGGCCTTCGGTCAGGGATTTGACGACCGGAATACCGCCAGCAACGGCGGCTTCAAAGCGGATCACCTGGCCTGCGGCTTCGGCCTGTTCGGCCAGGGCCTGACCGTGGATGGCCAGCAGCGCCTTATTGGCGGTGACTACATCCTTGCCTGAGGCCAGGGCGGCTTCGGTTGCGGCTTTGGCCGGACCGTCATGCCCGCCCATCAATTCGACAAAAACATCGACATCATCACGCTTGGCCAGCGCAACGGGGTCGCTCTCCCAGGCATATCCGGTGAGGGCAACGCCGCGGTCTTTGGCTGCATCGCGCGCCGAGACGGCAGTGATCACCACCGGGCGGCCCGTGCGCATCTCCAGCATTTCGGCCTGGCGACGGATGATTTTCACCACGCCAACGCCAACCGTGCCCAAACCTGCAATCCCAAGACGAAGCGGTTTTGTCATAGCCGGAGATCCTTTTTGTTCCATCAGTGTTGTCTCGCCTTAGCCGGTTCAGAGAAAGGGTGCAACGGCGCTGGTCGGGGCAGGTGCAAAATCCCATAGCCATAAGCAGAGCGCGCGGTCTTTTTGGGCATGAAAATAGCGCGTATCAGAGAGCGGTCAGCCAGAGCAGCCGGATTTCTGATCCGGCGCGGCGCGCAGGTCTCTCCTAAAGGGGCCTCAGGGGCCTCAAACTAGTGGGTCGCGCGGCGTAGCGCATCTGCCCGACGTTGCAGGCTGGTGCTGCGTGCATCCAGGTTATTTTCCAGCTGCGTGCTTTCTGTTTCAGGCGCGGGCAACAGAGGCGCCAGATCCTCTATCGGCAACAGAGTTGGATAGTCTGCATCGCGGAGTTCGGGCGTGAGTTGGTTTTTCAGCTCTGGATCATTGCTGCACCCGGCCAAAGCCGCAAGGCCGAGGGTGGCAAAGAGAAAGGTCAGGGGCAGCGGGCGGGTCATGTGGTTTTCCTTTGGCCTGGCCCCTTGATGCACAATCACCGTCCAGTGTACAAGCCAGCCCGACCTCAAGCGGCTAAATTTGTGCGCCGGGCGGGGCTGGGCTGGGGCTGCCTCAAATTTGTCCAAGCCTTGCGTTTGGAACAGCTATCTTGTTGTGGGGGTCTTTTTTCTGAACGAATGTTCAGTTACCCTATCCACCATGGCACGTACACAGGGTTCCCATTCTGACATCACCGGACCGCGCATTCGCAGCGCGGCGCTGCAGCTTTTTGCCCAGCATGGCTACGCTGCGGTGTCGATGCGCCAGATTGCCAAGGAGGTCGGGGTGCAGGCCGGGGCGTTGTACAATTACACCCCGGACAAGCAAAGCCTGCTGCATTCCCTGATGGAGGGGCATATGCGCGAGCTTCTGGCGGCCTGGCAGGCGGTTGATACGCCCAAAGATCTACCTGGAGATCCGCTGGACCGGCTGGAGCGTTTTGTGCGGTTTCACATCGGGTTCCATATGCAGCGTCCGGATGCGGTTTTTATCGCCTATATGGAGCTGCGCAATCTGAGTGAAGAGAACTTTGCCGCGATCGAAGCGCTGCGGCGCTCCTATGAGGATGCCTTGGAGGCGATCCTGAAACGGGGGGTGGAGAGCGGACAGTTCACTTTGAGCGACAGCAAGATCGCCACCCTGGCGGTGATTGCCATGCTGAACGGTGTGATGACCTGGTATCGTAGCGGTGGGCGCCTGTCGTTGGATGAGGTGGAAAACGTCTATTGGGATATGGTGCGCAAATCCGTCACCGCCTGAGGCAAACTGGGGAGCGTGACCAAATTGAGCGCTACCGCGCAAGTTTGTTCAGCATTTGGCAAGGCGACGAAGACCGGAGACCGAGGTCTGATCTGAGAGCGGTTCGTAGCTGCTGAGAAGGCTTTGAGGGACAGGACTGCCCCCCAAAGCCCGATGCAATTTTTCATGTTTTGCGCGTCAAGGACAAGCCGCCTTGTCAGGCGGGGCCTGCGGCCTCCTTGACCCGCCAGTCTGGCTTCTATTGGTCAATGGGCCGGTGCGATGAAGGTGCCGTTGCGCAGATCCTTGAAGGCCTGTTGCAGCTCGGCGCGAGTGTTCATTACGATGGGCCCGTGCCAGGCGACGGGCTCTTGGATCGGCGCCCCTGAAATCAGCAAAAAACGCAGACCTTCGGGGCCGGCCTGGACTGTGACCTCATCCCCGGTGCCAAAGCGCACCAGGGTGCGGTTGCCGGAGAGATCGCGGATATTGACCTCTTGGCCGGCAACCTCTTTTTCCAACAGAACGCCCTGCGGGGCAGAGGCATCTACAAAGGCACCAGAGCCCTCAAAAACATAGGCGAAGGCCCGCCGGTAGGTATCGATGCGGAAGCTTTTGGTCCGTCCAGCCGGAACGCGGATGTCGAGATACTGCGGGTCCGAAGCGATCCCATCCACCGGGCCCCGCTTCCCCCAGAACTCACCGGTGATCACCCGGACATGGGTGCCGTCGTCATCCGTCACTTCGGGGATTTCTAGGGCGGCGACATCCTGATAGCGCGGTGCGCACATTTTCTGATCCGAGGGCAGATTGCCCCAGAGCTGAAAACCGTGCATTTGGCCCTTGGCATTGCCGCGCGGCATTTCCTGATGCAGGATGCCGGACCCGGCAGTCATCCATTGCACATCACCTGCCCCAAGGCTGCCGGTATTGCCTAAGGAATCGCTGTGCTCGACCTCGCCCGAGAGCACATAGGTGATGGTCTCGATGCCGCGATGGGGGTGCCAGGGGAAGCCCTGCTGGTAGTCTGCCGGGGTCTCGTTGCGGAAATCGTCAAACAAAAGGAAAGGGTCCAGCTCGCTGGGATCTTGAAAGCCGAAGGCGCGGTGCAGTTTGACACCAGCACCCTCGAGCGTCGGGCGGGCCTGGCGGGTTTCCAGTATAGAGCGGGGCGAAGCAGGGCTGAGTGACATGGGGACGGTCCTGTGCATGGTGACTGTACCGCAAAGCTAGGGGCATGAGCGGCAGCACGAAACACCCAGTAGGTCACCGGAGCTGTGCGGGAATGCACATCTCCCCTCAGCTGGCTTTGCCCGCCTGCTGTTTTTTGTCCTGCGCCCACCACGCACCTGGTTTGACGCGCCCACCGTGGTCTTTGGCCAGGCGCAGGGCCAGTTTGCGAAAGGGGGAGAGCGCCAGCCGCAACCAAAGGCGGTTTTGAATTTTGTCGTAGTTGCGATTAAACGGGCAGACCCGCATGCAGATGGCACAGTCCGAAGCCATCTTGGCCCAGAAGGAGAAGCATTTTTCAGCGTCAGAGGTCCATTTGCGCACGCCCTTGATGGCCGAGATATTGCCGCCGCCCTCTAGTGGCGGGCCAAGAGGCAGGGCCTTGACCGGGCAGGCATCGGCGCATTTGGTGCAGATGTCACAAAAGGCACGCACGCCCAGGGGTTTGGGGGCATCATGGGCGAGTGGCAGGTTGGTGAAGATCTTGGAAAACCGCAGGCGGGGGCCAAATTCAGGGGTGATCACCATCTGGTTGCGGGCGTATTCACCCAGGCCTGCCTTGACCGCATAGGGGATCACCAGGCCAGTGTCATTCATCGAGGGCACTGCCTCATAGCCGAGGTTGCGGATATAGGCGGCCAGCTGCATCACCACCGAGGCCTCGTGGCTGTATTCGCGTCCCGTGGCGGCACCTGCCAGGGCAGACGGGTAGGTGGCGACCAGATCAGCCTCCATTTCATGGCCCAGAACAATGACGCTGTTCAGCCCTTCGGGCAGATCATGGGGGGCTTCGGAAAAATCGCGGGTGTCGACACGGGAGGTGTAAAGCCAGCGGTCATCCAGATCGGTAATGCCACAGAGATCGGCGCCAAAGAATTTTGAGATTCGTTTGACCTCGGCGCTCATCCGGGCGGGATCTTCGATCTCGATGGGCTCAGGGGCGACGGGGGTGTCGCTTTGAATTGCGGCCTGAAACCCCTCGCGGATGCCATCACCGCCGCGACGGTTTGAGATCACATCCGAGATCAGCCAGGCGGCGTTGCGCAGGGCAAAATCGCGTTGGGTGAACCCATCGCCGCGGCGCGGCGCCGCTTCCATCCGATAAGAGGCAAAGAACGTGGCTGTCTGTTTGGATTTCACCTTTGGGTCCCAGAAGGCACGGGTGAAGATATCGTTGCGTTGGGTGAAGCGCTCGAAATTATCGGTAACCTCGATGCCGGCGGCGGTATCGCTGTCCTGGCGGGGAGCTGTGTTTTTGGGCCAATTCATGGCGCGACGGTACTGTCAGCGCGTTGGGCAGGCAAGAGGGATTGGTCAGGACGCTAGCTCTGCCTTTTGGCGGCATGGCCGGGAGGGCTGTTCGTTGCCCCAAATTCAGGATATGGCCTGCGTGACAAAGCCTCCGACGCGGTGGCACGGCATGGCAGGAGAGCAAAAATGACAGATGAAGTCCTGGTAACAGTTGAGGCCTCGGGCCTACGGCGTGTCATGGGTGTCACCATGCTGGCAGTGGTTGGTGTGGCTCTGCTGTCTGTTGCGGTCTCTAACCCGCCATCCCTGGCCTGGCTGGTGTTTCTGCTGGTGGTCGGGCTTGGGGCGCTGTGGTTGGCGGTGCGGATGTGGCAGGGGACGCAATATAAAATCGAGCTGACCGAAGAGGTGCTGCGCTGCACGGATGGCACGGTGATTGCGCAGGTTTCTGATATCGAGGCCATTGATCGCGGATTTTTTGCGTTTAAGCCCTCCAATGGGTTTTTGATCCGCACAGCGACGCCGGGCGCGCGGGTCTGGTTGCCGGGCCTGTGGTGGCGCGCTGGGAGGCGTATTGGCATTGGTGGCGTGACACCAGGATCGCAGAGCAAAACCATGTCAGAGATTTTGTCTGCGATGATCGCCAAGCGTAGCTTCTGATTTAGCGGGTGAGTTTCGCTTACTCTTCTGCGGGCGCATCGTCGTCATGAGAGCCGGAAACAATGTCGACGCCTTCGAAATGAACCAGAGGGGCAAATCGTGGGCGGGAAAAGACAAAATTGTCCAGATCCATTGAGGGCAGGCCAACTTTGAAGGCTGGCTCCAGATCGTTGCGGGTCTCTACCAGGATCACCCGTTCCTGGTCAGGCATGACGGGCAATCTTTCTTCGACTTCACTGATAGTCGCATTGGTCCATTCGACAAAGGATTCGCCGCGCTCTTTGGACCAATCAAGATAATAGCGGTCATCCTCTTCGTCCCAGCGGACCACCGAAATACGGATGGAGGTGGCAGAGTCTGATCGGATCAACAGTTGGCTCATCGCATACATGCTGTCGATATAGGTTTCGTTCAGCTCAGTGGTTTCGCGCGAGACCAAATCCGAAATGGTATAGGCCGCTTTGAGATTGACAGCATCCTGACGAAAGGCGTCAAAGAAGGTGTAGATCGCAGCAAAGGTCCACAACAAGAGTGGTGCTAGGAGCATAAACTCGACGGTCAGTGCGCCTTCGGTATTTTGGCGAAAACCGCGCAGTTGTTTGAGCAATGAAGTCAACATGGCTTTACTGCGGCTCCTGAACAAAGGCCGAAGTGGCCACCAAGCTGACCAACCCAAGACCGGCCCCATCGGCATTGGCAAGGTCTTCGCCCAGGCCCCAACTTGAAAAGATTGGCTTAAACCGCATACAGGCGCGGATCAGCATGAGGTCATTGGAGTTGCCGCTTCTGTTGAACTCGCGCGGGGAGTTGATCACCTCAGGGTCACTGATGCAGTCGGGTTCTGGATCGGGCGCCGCCCAGGCAAAGGGGTCCAATTGGATCATCTCCAACCGCAAGGAGCTTTCACAATTGTCAATCAACCCCGACAGATCGCAGATGGTGTCGCGCATGGTGTCATGGTCCTTCACCGCTCCGGTGTTCAGGCGGACCTCTCGCACAGCGATATCCAGGGCACGCTCCAGTTGGGAGTGGCGCAGATTGACCAATCCAAGCTCCACGGTCGAGATGAGCAAAAGAAGATACAGCGGCATGAGAAGCGCAAATTCGACGGTCACGACGGCGTCATTTTCCCGCCGGAACCGGCGCAACAGAGCGCATGTGGCGGCGCGGATCATTGGGTCAGCCTCAGCTGGCGGATCGAGGTTGCGATGGATTTAAAGGCTTCTTTGATCTCTAGCCCGTCGACATCATAGAAATGCGCGTCGGTGCTGGCGCAGTCCCGCAGAACTGCCCGGCCATCATAGGGGGCTTCAAAACCGATGGTGTAGACAACGATGCCCTGGGCCTTGGCGGCGTCGCAGATTGCTTTGGTGCGAGAGTTCTTTTCGGAGTTGCCATTGGAACTGACAAAACTGCGGTTAACAAGGTAATCGCGCACCCATCTTACTGACGTATATGAAAAGAGCTCGGGATAGCTCAGATTGAAAGCGTTCTGGCCCCCAGCCACAGAGCTCCTCCAACCAGAGCTGTGCCCATACTGGGTTTTGACCCAGTAATAGTAGCTGTTCGTGGTGCTTTTCACCGAATACTGGGCGTTGTTTGGGTCATACCAGACGTCCGATTGGGGGTCTCGGTAAGACGGTTTGATGAAGTATTGGCTGGTGTTCTGTCCATCCGTCATCAGGACGACGATTTTCAGCGTGTCCGCGTCAGGATCGTTATGGGCAAAGGGGCGGTTTGAAAAAACACTGGGAACATCAGCGCCTGCGCCGGAGGACAGGGCCGCGATGGCGGGCTGGGTCGAGGGATCCAGCAGCGCCGTGCCCCATTTCATGCCGATATCGATGGATGTATTGCCCCAGGCTGATAGGTTTTGGATGAAGTTCTTGAGCGTGGTTTCATCTTTCTCCATCACCAAGGCTTCACGCGAGCTCAACGTGTCGCAGACTTCGTTGTTGATATGGCTGCTGCCAAGAGGCGTCTTTCTGTATCTGTACCACGGATCAAAATGCATGGTGCGTTCATAGGTGGCCGACAGCGGCATCGCCGTTGTGTTAAAGTCCGATCCGTCAAAGTTTATGCAATTGGCAAAGGCGTTCACACCGGTGGTATTGAACTGCGCCATTAGACTATCCGAGACCGAAACCTGGGTGGCATAGGGCACGATCGAAACCGACATTTTGCCGTCTTCGGTGTTTGCCACCATGGTTTCGATGAAATCCTTGGCGGCGACTTTCAGGTTGCTGAGGCGGCTGCCCCGCATTGAGCCGGAGACATCCAGAACCAGCGAGATCTCCAGATTGTCGATGCTCTCTTCCGCTTTGGAAGCTGCATAGATAGGCATATCGCTGCCATTGGAAAATTTTAGCAGATGCGCTTCAAAGGTGGCTTCAACGGAAGCCGACACGCTTTTGCGGCCAATGGTTTCGTCATCGACCACGACATTCTCTGCAGAATAATATTCTCCCAAACCTGCCTTATTCAGGTAGTCTTGCACCACCAATTTGCCGTCCAGAGTCTGGTCGAGATCGGCAGCGGCAAGAACCGCGCGATCTAGCGTTGCCTGCAAATGGGTCCTATCCCGCTCCATTCGCATAAAGTCCACGCCGATGCCGCCGATGCCGAGCATCATCAACATAAAGGCAATTGTCGGATAGGTCATGGCGCCGTCATCACTACGCCGGAAGACACGCAGCCGGTTTACGCCCTGTTGTAGGACATAGCGCGGGAGAGCCGTGGCGGTATTGAAGCGCGGGGTCATGAAAAACAACCTCTTTGGCCCCAGGTGTGGAGCATAGGAGTGGAACGGGTTTTGTCTCGTTTACATTTGGTTGGGGAAGATGGCGGAAATGGGGCACCCCCAAGTCCATTTGGTTTCAATTTTATGAATCAAGGGGGTAATCCGGCGTCAAGCCGGGCATTGTTTACGGATTCTTAGCCAATTGGCAGGTCGGCAACTCTGGCAAAGGCGAATCGAGTGTGTGTTTGGTTCTGAACAATTTTTGGAATGGAATGGTCAAAAAGGTCGCACTCTTTAAACATCCGTGCATAGAGTTGCCGTAGCGATAGGAATCAGTCGTTGAAAGAGTACGGAGAACCGCCAATGAGCAGCCCCCAAGAACCCAGTTTCCGCGAAAGCGTTGATCTCATGTTCAACAGAGCCGTCGCCTTGATGGATCTGCCGCCTGGGTTGGAGGAAAAGATCCGCGTTTGCAACGCGACCTATACGGTGCGTTTTGGGGTGCGCCTGCGCGGTGAAATGGTAACCTTTACGGGCTACCGGTCGGTTCATTCCGAACATATGGAGCCGGTAAAGGGCGGGATCCGCTATGCCATCAATGTGCACCAGGACGAGGTCGAGGCGCTCGCAGCGCTGATGACCTATAAATGTGCTTTGGTCGAAGCCCCTTTTGGTGGCTCCAAAGGCGGGCTCTGCATTGATCCGCGCAAATACGAAGAGCACGAGCTGGAGCTGATCACCCGCCGCTTTGCCTATGAGCTGGCCAAGCGTGACCTGATCAATCCCTCGCAAAACGTACCGGCCCCGGATATGGGCACGGGCGAGCGCGAAATGGCCTGGATCGCCGACCAATACGCGCGCATGAATACCACCGACATCAACGCCAGAGCCTGTGTGACAGGCAAGCCGCTCAATGCCGGCGGGATTTCCGGCCGGGTCGAGGCCACCGGGCGCGGGGTCCAATATGCCCTGCGTGAATTCTTCCGTCACCCCGAAGACGTGGCTAAGGCTGGTATGGAAGGCAAGCTGAAAGGCAAGCGGGTCATCGTACAGGGGCTTGGCAATGTGGGTTACCATGCCGCCAAATTCCTCAGCCAGGAAGATGGAGCGCTGATCACGGGCATTATTGAACGCGACGGGGCTCTGTTCCGTCCCGAAGGTCTGGATGTGGATGCGGTGCACAACTGGATTGTCAAACACGGTGGCATTTCCGGCTACCCGGATGCGCAGCTGATGGAAGACGGGGCAAAATTGCTCGAACAGGAATGCGATATCTTGATCCCTGCTGCGCTGGAAGGGGTGATCAATCTGACCAATGCCGATCGGGTCAAGGCGCCCTTGATCATTGAAGCCGCAAACGGCCCGGTGACGGCCGGGGCAGATGAGATCCTGCGCGAAAAGGGCACCGTGATCATTCCCGACATGTATGCCAATGCAGGCGGTGTGACGGTTTCCTATTTTGAATGGGTCAAGAACCTCAGCCATATCCGCTTTGGTCGTATGCAGCGCCGCCAGGAAGAGGCGCGTCACCAGTTGGTGGTGGATGAGCTGGAGGGGCTGTCTGAAAGCATGGGGAAAACCTGGAGCCTGAATGAGGGCTTCAAAGAAAAGTATCTGCGCGGTGCGGATGAACTGGAACTGGTGCGTTCGGGTCTCGATGACACCATGCGGATTGCCTATCAGTCGATGCGCGAGGTCTGGCACAACCGTGATGATGTCACCGATCTGCGTACCGCCGCCTATCTTGTCTCCATTGAGAAGGTCGCCGCCAGCTACCGCGCCAAAGGACTGTAATCCTGCGGTCTTTCTAAGGGCGGGATCCTGTCTGGACATCTTAAACGGCGGGCCTCTGGCTCGCCGTTTTTCTTTGCAGGCCCCTCCATCAGATGGCCTATTTTGCACCCCCTACTAGACAGGGGTGCCCATTATGTGGCCAAGTGCAGGCAAGAGCTTACCTGCCTGTTGAAAAATTTAACGGGGGGCTAGGCGCAATGCGGCAAAGCCGCTAGCAATATCACAGGTTTACCATTGGCTCTTTGCTGGTGATGGGCGGGATGCGAACGGGGAGGGGCGTGATGCGATTTTCAGGATGGCGGGTGCTCAAGGAAGGGCTGACCGGCAATAAGGGCTGGGGCCCGCAGTGGCGTGATCCGGAACCCAAGCGCGACTATGACGTGGTGATCATCGGCGGTGGGGGGCATGGGCTGGCCACTGCCTATTACCTGGCGGCTGAACATGGGATCACTAATGTTGCGGTGCTTGAGAAGGGCTACCTTGGCGGTGGCAATGTCGGGCGCAATACCACCATCGTGCGGGCCAATTATTACCTGCCCGGAAATTCCGAGTTCTACTCTCACTCATTGCGGCTCTGGGAGGGGCTGGAGCAGGAGCTGAATTACAACGCAATGATGTCGCAGCGTGGCATTCTGAATCTCTACCACAATGATGGGCAGCGCGATGCGGCCGTGCGCCGTGGCAATTCGATCATCAACCAGGGCGATGACGCGGAACTGCTGAACCGTGATCAGGTTCGCGCTCTGGCACCCTATCTGAACTTTGACAACAACCGCTTTCCGATCATGGGGGCGCTTATGCAGCGTCGGGCGGGAACCGCGCGCCACGATGCGGTGGCCTGGGGCTTTGCCCGAGGGGCCGATATGCGCGGGGTGGATCTGATCCAGAACTGTGAGGTCACCGGGATTGATGTGGAGGCGGGCAAGGTCACCGGCGTGCAGACCTCACGCGGGGTGATCCGTGCCAAAAAAGTGGCGCTGGCCGCCGCCGGGCGCTCGGGACAAGTGGCCGCCATGGCCGGGCTGACCCTGCCGATCGAGAGCCATGTCCTGCAGGCCTTTGTCTCCGAAGGGGTGAAACCGCTGATTGATCAGGTGATCACCTTTGCCGAGGGTCATCTGTACATCAGCCAGTCCGACAAGGGCGGGCTGGTCTTTGGCAGTTACCTGGATTTTTACAGCTCCTATGCGGCGCGGGGAAATCTGCCCATGGTGGAACATACCATGGAGAACTGTGTGGCCATGGTGCCTGCGGTCAGCAAGGCGCGTTTGTTGCGCAGTTGGGGCGGGATCATGGATATGACCCCGGATGGCTCGCCCATTATTGATCACGCGCCCATCGATGGTCTCTATCTGAATTGTGGTTGGTGTTACGGCGGCTTCAAGGCAACGCCGGGATCGGGCAATGCCTATGCACATCTGATTGCCACGGATCGCCCCCATGGGGCCGCAGCCTGGTTCAAGCTGGATCGGTTTCGTTCTGGCTATGGGTTGATGGATGAGGAGGGGACCGGTGCACAACATAACCTGCATTGAGCCTGTGGCGCGCGGATCTGGGGCTCTGCCCCGTTCGCAGGCGAAACCCTCCTTGGGAGGGTTTCCGGGGAGCCTGCTCTCCCCCCGGAATATTTTTGGAAAGATGATGGGGAGAGGGTCATGAGAATTGCCTGTCCGATCTGTGGTGAGCGTGACCGCCGCGAGTTTTATGTCAAAGGTGCCGCCTTGGAGCGTCCTGTTGAGGGGGCTGGGTTGGAGGCGTGGCATGCCCATGTAAACCTGCGGGCAAACCCCGCTGGGGTCATTGCAGAGCTGTGGTATCACGAAATGGGCTGCGGCAGCTGGCTCACGGTGACACGAAACACTGCGACGCATGAGGTTCTGAAGGTAGAGCTGGCATCTGAGTCCGGGCTGGGAGGTGCGGCATGAGGATCGCGGGTAAGGGGCTTGCAACCGGCAGCAAGACGGTCAATTTCACCTTTAATGGGCGGCATCTGATGGGGCTGGAGGGGGATACGCTTGCCTCGGCACTGCTGGCCAATGATATTCATCTTGTTGGGCGCTCGTTTAAGTACCACCGCCCAAGGGGCATCCTGACCGCTGGCAGTGAAGAGCCCAACGCGCTGGTCACCCTGGGCACTGGTGCGGTGCAGGATCCCAATATTCGCGCCACCACGCAGGAGCTTTATGAGGGGCTGGAGGCGCGAAGCCAGAATTGTTGGCCTGGCGTTGAGTTTGATATCGGCGCGGTCAACAATCTGATGGCGCCCTTTCTGAGCGCGGGGTTTTACTACAAGACCTTCATGTGGCCTGCGGCCTTTTGGGAAAAGCTCTATGAGCCGCTGATCCGCCGCGCGGCGGGTCTGGGCGCGCTGTCTGGAGAGACGGATACCGACAGCTATGAAAAGGCCTTTGCCTTTTGTGATCTTCTAGTGGTTGGCTCGGGGCCTGCAGGGCTGATGGCGGCGCTGACAGCGGGCCGCGCCGGAGCGGATGTTTTGCTGTTGGAAGAGGACCGCGATCTGGGCGGCCGCCTGCTGGTCGAACAGGAAGAAATCGATGGCAAACCGGCTGCGACCTGGCTGGCGGAGGCTGTAGCAGAGCTGCGGAGCCTGGAAAACGTCCGGTTGATGACCCGCACCGCGGTCACAGGCGCCTATGATCAGGGAACCTATGGCGCGCTGGAGCGGGTCGGGCATCATGAACGGCGGCATCATTCCCTGAAGGGTAGCCATCGCCCGCGGGAGTGTTTCTGGCGCATTGCTGCCAAACATTGCATCCTGGCAGCCGGGGCGATCGAGCGCCCGGTGGCTTTTCGCAACAATGACCGGCCCGGGGTGATGATGGCCAGCGCCGTGCGCGCCTACCTCAACCGATGGGGGGTGGCACCGGGTGAGCGCATGACCCTGTTTGCCAATAATGACGACGCCCATCGTACGGCCCGTGATTTGGTCAAGGCGGGCGTTCATCTGGCGGCGGTGATCGACAGTCGCCATGATGCTCCGGAGAGTGATCTTTACCCGGTGATGCGGGGCGCGCAGGTCTGCAATACCGCAGGTGGCAAGCGGCTTGAGAGTGTCACGGTGCGTTCGGTGCGCGGCGAGGAACGGATCCAAACCGATTGTTTGGCGATGTCGGGGGGGTGGAACCCTTCGGTACATTTGACCTGTCACTTGAATGCTCGGCCTGTCTGGCGGCGTGATCTGCTGGCCTTTGTGCCGCGTCCTGACGCGGTGCCTGGGCTGCGGGCCGTCGGGGCCTGCAATGGTACATTCTCTACCCAAGGCGCCTTGAGCGAGGGTGCGGCAGCTGCAGAGGCAGTGCTGGACTCGCTGAGATTGCAGCCTGCGCAGGGTGCCATACCGGTGGCTGAGGATGCGGCTTACGAGATTGCCGCGCTTTGGGCTGTGCCGGGAAAGGGGCGGGCTTGGCTCGATTTTCAGAATGATGTCACGGTCAAGGATGTCACCCAGGCGGCCTCCGAGAACTTCCGGTCGGTTGAGCATATGAAGCGCTATACCACCCAGGGCATGGCCACGGATCAGGGGAAGAACTCCAATGTGGCGGCGCTGGCGGTGCTGGCGGATGTGACCGGGCGCTCTATTCCCGACACCGGTACCACGACTTTCCGGCCGCCCTTTGTGCCGGTGTCAATTGGTGCCATGGGGGCGGGGGCTACTGATCAGGGCTTCAAACCACAACGGTTCCTGACCTCGCATGGTGCCTCCGAGGAGCGCGGCGCCAGCCAGCTGGAGGTGGGGCTGTGGTATCGCGCCGCCTATTTCCCCAAACCTGGGGAAACCAATTGGCGTCAATCCTGTGATCGCGAAGTCATGGCGGTGCGCAAGGCCGTTGGGGTCTGCGATGTTTCTACGCTGGGTAAAATAGACATCCAAGGCACGGATGCGGCCAGGTTATTGGATTTTGTCTATACCAATACCTTTAGCACACTGAAGATTGGCAGGGTGCGCTATGGGCTGATGCTGCGCGAGGACGGTTTTGTCATGGATGACGGCACCTGTGCGCGCCTCGGCGAGAGCCACTATGTGATGACCACCACCACGGCTGCGGCAGGTGAGGTTATGGCGCACCTGGAATTTGTGGCTCAGGTTCTGCGGCCCGAATGGGACGTGCGCTTCACCTCAGTGACGGAGCACTGGGCGCAGTTTGCTGTTGCAGGCCCCAAATCACGGGAGCTGTTGAACAGTCTGCTGGACCAGCCCATAGACAATGACAACTGGCCCTTCATGGCCTGCGGCGAGGTTTCGGTCTTGGGCGTCAAAGGGCGTCTGTTCCGGATCTCCTTTTCCGGGGAAGAGGCCTATGAGTTGGCGCTGCCTGCGGGCTACGGTGACAGCCTGTACCGGAGCTTGCTGGCCCGTGCCGAGGCGCTGGGCGGTGGCGCCTATGGGATGGAGGCCCTGAACGTACTCAGGATCGAGAAGGGCTTTATAACCCATGCCGAGATCAATGGCACGGTGACGGCGCATGATCTGGGCATGGCGGGCCTGCTTTCCAAGAAAAAGGATTTCATCGGCAAAGCTATGGCGCATCGGCCTGGTTTGATTGATGCGGATCGCATGCAGATGATTGGCCTGAGACCCATTGGCGCGGTGAAAGAGCTGAGCGCCGGGGCGCATCTTTTCTCTCCGGAGGATCCGGTGGAGCGGGTGCATGATCAGGGCTATGTTACCTCGGCCGGGTTTTCCCCGGTCTATGGGCATATGATTGCCCTTGGCTTTTTGAAACGGGGCGCCGCCCGGATCGGAGAGCGGGTACGGTTGGTTGATCATATGCGGGGCATCGATACGCTTTGTGAGGTGGTGAAACCGGTGTTTTACGATCCAGAGGGGGAACGGACCCGTGGCTGAACTGCTTGTCAAAACTGCCTGTGATGGGTTTGAGATGCTAAATATCGGCGGGCTCTCCCTGCGCGAGGCCGCACCACAGGCCCTGACTACGATCGCTCCCTTCAAAGGCCAGCATGAGGCGCTGGACAAGGCGATGCAGGCGGCTCATGGGATTGGCTTTCCCGGGCTCAAGGGGGCAAGTTTTGGGCATGATGCGGTGCGGTCGATCTGGTTTGGCCGCGAAATGGCGCTGTTGATCGGAGTAGAGCCCGATGCCGGTCTGGCACAATACGCGGCCCTGACGGATCAAACCGCCGGCTGGGCCGTGCTGGAGCTTGAGGGGCCGGGCTGCGAAGATGTATTGGCCCGATTGTGCCCGGTGGATCTGCGGCTGGCGCAGTTTGGCATCGGCGCGGCTGTACGCACCGAAGCCAAGCACATGATGGCTTCGATCTGCCGCCTAGACAAAGATCGCTTTCAGATCATGGTGTTCCGCTCGATGGCCCGGACAGTTCATCATGATCTCAAAACAGCGATGGAAGCCCGGGCTGCGCGGGGGTAATCTCGGCGGATCATCAACTGATTCCGGGAGCGATCCATGATCCGCATCACCCTTGCTGCCATTTTGTTGGCGGCACCTGCCTATGCCGCTGATTCCAAAGAAGACAGCTGCAAGTATCAGGGCCAGGTCATGGCCGCCGTTCAGACCGCGCGTTTGGATCGGATCAAAGAGGCTGATGTTGAACAGCATATTCTGGCCAGCGAACCCGCCTGGCCCGCGCAATACTCCAAGGCGATCCCGCAATTGACGGCCCATATCTATGCGATGAAGCGCCGGGATCTGAAGGCCACCGAATTTGGCCCTCTGATGGAACAGCAATGTCTGGAAAGCTGGGATCAGATTCAGGCGATGAAACAACAGCTGAATTCTAACTGACATGTCTTTGACGCCTGGATTTCTGGATGAACTGCGCACCCGGATCAGCATCTCTGATGTTGTCGGGCGCAAAGTCATGTGGGATCAGCGCAAATCCAATGTCGGCAAAGGCGACCTCTGGGCGCCTTGCCCCTTTCATCACGAGAAAAGCGCGTCTTTTCACGTGGATGACCGGAAGGGGTACTATTATTGCTTTGGTTGCCAGGCCAAGGGAGACGCACTGAAATTTGTCCAGGAGACCGAAAACGTCGGATTCATGGAGGCGGTGGAGATCCTGGCCCGCGAGGCTGGCATGGAGATGCCCGCGCGGGACCCCAAAGCGCAGCAAAAACAAGACCGCCGCACGCTGTTGGTCGAGGTAATGGAGCAGGCGGTACAATTCTTCCGGCTGCAATTGAAGACCAACAATGCCGCCATGGCCCGCAGCTATCTGCAGGGCAGGGGCTTTACCCCGCCCAGTTTAGACCGTTGGGAGATCGGCTTTGCGCCCAATGGCTGGCAGAATCTTTGGGATCATCTGCGCGGCAAGAATGTACCCGAAGATCTGATCATGGCCGCAGGTCTGGCCAAACCCTCAAGCAAGGGCGGCAAGCCCTATGACACCTTCCGCAACCGGATCATGTTCCCAATCCGCGATGCGCGTGGCCGCGCCATTGCCTTTGGTGGCCGGGCCATGGATCCCAATGACAATGCCAAATATCTGAATTCCCCCGAGACCGAGCTGTTTGACAAGGGCCGGAACCTGTACAATCAGGCCCCGGCGCGAGCGGCGGCCGGGCGCGGAACACCGCTGATCGTGGCCGAAGGCTATATGGACGTAATTGCCCTCTCCGAGGCTGGCTTCCAGTCCTCGGTGGCCCCCTTGGGGACCGCGGTGACGGAAAACCAGCTGCAGATGATGTGGCGCATGTCAGATGAGCCGATCATCGCCCTTGATGGGGATCAGGCAGGGCTGCGCGCCGCCATGCGTGTGGTGGATCTGGCCCTGCCACTGCTGCAGGCGGGCAAATCCCTGCGCTTTGCCATCATGCCGGATGGGCAGGATCCGGATGACCTGATCAAGGCCAAGGGACCACAAGCGGTAAGAGAGGTGCTGGATCAAGCCCTGCCCATGGTGAAGCTGCTGTGGCAGCGCGAAACCGAAGGCAAGGTCTTTGACAGCCCCGAACGCAAGGCCTCCCTGGACAAGGCGCTGCGTGACAAGATCCGCCTGATCCGTGATCCCTCGATCCGCAAGCACTACGGCGAGGATATCAAGGACCTGCGCTGGGAGCTATTTCGCGGCAACCGTCCTGAGGGGCGGAATCGCGACTTTGACACCGGCGGCTCGAGCGAGGGTTGGAAGAGCGGCAACGACTGGAAGCCGGGCCGCAAGGGCGGCTTTGGCGATGGCGCGCGCAGGCCCTGGAAGGGGCAGAAAGTTGCGCCTGCGCCACTGGCCAGCACCCGCAGCTCGCTGGTTGCTGCGGCCGATGAGGCAGAGATTGCCCGGGCCCGCGAGGCGGTGGTGTTGGCCGTGGCCATTTCGACGCCGGAAATGGTTGTTGAGTTCGAGGGTAACCTGGAGCGCATGCACTGTGCCGATGCCGATCTGGGCCGCTTGCGGGATCAAGTGTTGCGATTTGGCATCGATGCTCCACAGGATCTGAAAACCCACATCACGGAAAATCTGGGGCTGCAGGCTCTTGAAAACCTGATGGCGCTTCGCCATGTGGCAATCATCCCTTGCCTGCGTAGACCCAGCGATTTTGATGCGGCCCGACAGACCCTGGCCGAAGAATTTGCCAAACTGGAAGCGATGCGGGGCTTGGATGCTGAGCTGGCCGAGGCCGAGGAAGACCTGACAGGGCTGGCGGATGAGGCCTTAACCTGGCGCTTGAAACAGGCGGCAGAAGCCCGAAACCGTGCCGTGCGCAGTGAGAATGAGGACAAGGCCAACTTTGATGTGGGCGAGAATGGCGCGCGGCTTGATCGCGAAGAGCTCGACGCTTTTGGCGCCCTTTTGGACAGGATTGGCTTCTCTCAGAAGTGATTCGTGTGGCACATGAGTCGTTTTGCTAAGGAAGAGCCAAAGAAAATTCGCTAAACCGGGTGACGAATCACAAGATCGCGCTAATGATTCGGCATCCGAATCGCCCAGCCTCTTAGGGAGCATTGAATGGCCGCCAAAGATAACGACGACCGTAAACCTGACGATCAGGACGCTGAAATTTCTCTGGACATGAGCCAGGCCGCGGTCAAAAAGATGATCGCTGAAGCCCGTGAAAAGGGCTACATCACCTATGATCAGCTCAACCAGGTGCTGCCCCCTGATCAGGTCAGCTCGGAGCAGATCGAAGATGTGATGTCGATGCTGTCAGAGATGGGCATCAACATTATCGAGGATGAGGAAGTCGAAGAGGAAGAGCAGAAGGGCTCGACCGAACTGGTTTCTGCCGAAGGTCCGCGTGAAGTTGCGGTGGCCGGAGCCGCCTCTGAAAAGCTCGACCGTACGGATGATCCGGTCCGGATGTATCTGCGCGAGATGGGCACGGTTGAGCTGCTGAGCCGCGAGGGCGAGATCGCCATCGCCAAGCGGATCGAGGCTGGCCGCAACACCATGATCGCCGGGCTGTGTGAAAGCCCGTTGACCTTTCAGGCGATCACCATCTGGCATGACGAACTTCTCTCCGAGGACATTTTGCTGCGCGACGTGATCGATCTGGAGGCCACCTTTGGCAACCAGATGGATGAAGACGGCGAAGAAGAACCGGTGGTGCCGGTGGTTCCCGGTGCTGCACCCGCTGCGCAGCCTGCCAAGGAAGCGACGCAGGAACTCGACGCCGACGGCAACCCGATTACTGCGGATGATGACGACGACGAAGACGAGCAGGCCAACATGTCGCTGGCTGCGATGGAGGCCGCGCTCAAGGACCGGGTCCTGACCACGCTGGAGCGGATCTCGACCGATTTTGCTCAGCTGTCGGAAATGCAGGACAGCCGGATTTCGGCGACCCTGAACGAGGACGGCTCTTTCGGCAAGCAGGACGAGGCCACCTATCAGGCGCTGCGCTCGGAGATCGTGGAACTGGTGAATGGTCTGCATCTTCACAACAACCGTATTGATGCGTTGATTGACCAGCTCTATGGCATCAACCGCCGCGTCATGCAGATCGACAGCTCGATGGTGAAACTGGCCGACCAGGCCCGCATCAACCGTCGCGAATTTGTCGAGGCCTACCGTGGCCGCGAACTGGACCCCAACTGGCTGTCCGAAATGGGCGAAAAGCCGGGTCGTGGCTGGCAGATGTTCATCGAGCGCTCCACCGAGAAGGTCGAAGAGCTGCGCGCTGACATGGCCCAGGTCGGGCAGTATGTCGGTCTGGATATCTCTGAATTCCGCCGCATCGTGCAGCAGGTTCAGAAGGGCGAAAAAGAAGCCCGTCAGGCGAAGAAGGAAATGGTCGAAGCCAACCTGCGCCTGGTGATTTCGATCGCCAAGAAATACACCAACCGAGGCCTGCAGTTCCTGGACCTGATCCAGGAAGGCAACATCGGCCTGATGAAGGCGGTGGACAAGTTCGAATACCGCCGCGGTTACAAGTTCTCCACCTATGCGACCTGGTGGATCCGTCAGGCCATCACCCGCTCCATCGCGGATCAGGCCCGGACCATCCGTATTCCGGTCCATATGATCGAGACCATCAACAAGCTGGTCCGCACTGGCCGTCAGATGCTGCATGAAATCGGCCGCGAGCCAACGCCGGAAGAGCTGGCCGAAAAGCTGCAGATGCCGCTCGAGAAGGTCCGCAAGGTCATGAAGATCGCCAAGGAGCCGATCTCGCTTGAGACGCCAATTGGCGACGAAGAAGACAGCCAGCTGGGCGATTTCATCGAGGACAAGAATGCCGTGCTGCCGCTGGACAGCGCCATTCAGGAAAACCTCAAAGAAACCACCACCCGGGTTCTGGCCTCGCTCACCCCGCGCGAAGAGCGGGTTCTGCGGATGCGTTTTGGCATTGGCATGAACACCGATCATACGCTGGAAGAAGTCGGTCAGCAGTTCTCTGTGACACGGGAACGAATTCGCCAGATCGAGGCCAAGGCGCTCAGGAAATTGAAGCACCCCAGCCGAAGCCGCAAGCTGCGCAGCTTCCTGGATCAGTAACTAAAGGGCGCCCTGCGGGGCGCCTTTTTCTATTTGGAGGCCAGTTTGCGTTTTTCCTTTTCCTGCTTAGTCCTGTTGGCTTCGGTCCAATCTGCAGGGGCGTGTCCTGTCAGCTCACAAACCCTGGTTTCCTGTTCCTTCAAAGGCGGCAGCAAGGTACTTACAACCTGTTTGTCGGGCAATCAGGTGAGCTACGCCTTTGGGGGCCGGGACGAAGAGCCCGATTTGGCGCTGCGGCGCAACGTGCGGAACGTGGGCATGGTGCCTTGGCCAGGGATCGGAGGGGCGATCTGGGAGGAGTTTACTCTTAAGAACAAAGGTATCTCTTACACGGTGTACTACAGTCAGGAGCGCAATGCAGGCGAAGGGGCACCTCTGACTGGCGGTGTTATTGTCGAACGAGGCGGGGAGGAGCTGGCGCATCTGCGCTGCGATCGAGGCAGTGTTGAAAGTTCCGGTTATGGTCTGCCTTTGTTTGAGGCCAAAGAACGCGCGGGGCAGGTCTATTCGCTGGAAGCCGGGAGCTGGCAATAGGTGCCGGGACCTGGAGGCAAAGGTCGCGCAATCCAGCTGGACCACGATCTCATCGTGTTTGATGGGGAATGCCTGCTTTGCTCGAAGTTTTTCCAGTTCATGCTGCGTTATGACAGATCTCAGCGTTTCTCCTTTGCCACGGCACAATCCGCTCTGGGGCAGCAGCTTTTTCGGGACCAGGGCCTGCCACAGGATGATTTTGAAACCCTGCTCGTTTTTGTGGATGGGCGCTGCTATCAACGTCTGGATGCCATTGCCGCTGCGATGCGGGCCTTGCCGAGGGCTTGGCGCGTTCTGGGGCTCTGTCGCTATCTGCCCGGCGTGCTGAAGGATCCGCTGTACCGCGGACTGGCCCGCAATCGCTACCGCCTCTTTGGTCGTGCCAATCGTTGCATGGTGCCAAACGCTGATATCCGGGCGCGATTTCTGGATTGGGAGCCGGTAGAGGAGGAACCCACTGCCTGATTGCTCCGTTAACCATTGCTTAACGTGATGGCTTGTTGTTCCACACCGGCGAGTTCTACAATATCCCCACCTGTCTCGCTGCCTATCCGAGATAAACATGCCAAGGGGGGACCGATGTCTGCAAATCAAAAACTGACCGAGGCGCTGGCCGTTCTGCAAGGCCAGCTGGAGTCGCTGAAATCCCTGACGGATGCCAATGAGTTCATGGTCACAGCCCTGAAGGAACAGGGTGACGCCCTGAAGTCGATGGAGGCAGAGCCAGCCCGCGAGATGCTGCGTCAGCAGGCGCGGGTGCAGTTCGGCCCGGATCAGGGTCTCTCTCCTGATGCCGCGGTTCTGAATATTCTAGAAAAGAGCCTGGGCAAGGGCCTTGGGGCGGAAATCATCCCCTTTCCGGGGGCTGCGGTGAAACAGGCAGACTAGCGCGTCCCAAGCATGCGAGGGCCGGTTGTGGGACACTCAGCGTGGCCCGGCGTGGTCTTTGCGATCGATCACGGTTTTGCGAGCTTTCCCCTTGGAACCCTGCAAACCGCTCCCTATGTAGGTCGAAACCTGGGAGCATATTTTATGAAAAAATCACTCATTTCATTTGGACTGGCTGCGGCGCTTGTGGCTCCTTTGGCGGCTCAGGCCTTTACCACACCGGGCGGCGTGCGGGTCAATCCAGTCGACAACGAGGTCTTTGAAGTCATCCCCAAATCCTCAGGATCCTTTGACGAATTCTGGTGCGGGGCCTCTGAGTATGCCCGCCGGGTTAAAGGAGCCGCTTGGCAGGACTTAATTTATGTGGTTCAGGGGCGCAGCACCAGCGTGACAACAGGACGAAAATCTGCCGTGCAGTTTTCGCTGTCACCTGAATTGGCCGGTGAACCTCTGCCGTCTCCCTTGGGCTGGCTGGCTTTGGGATTCAAACCTGGAAACAGAATGACGGTGCAAGATGCGCGCAGCTATTGCAACCGCTCCCCGGTGCGCCTCTAGGGCGCATCAACTCCCCTGATTACCCGAGCAATGCCTTTCCGGATCGGGCCTTGTTTTCAGGAGCTCCACACGGTTGCGTGTAGCACAGTGACGTGACTGGCACTGCGGAACAGTTTTCCTATCTTGTATTTCAGACGCAGAGATCCTGGGTCTGATAGACCGGCTGGGAAGTCCGGGCTTTCGAGAAGAAAGGAATGGGTGTGCTATGACAAAACTCTCTATTACAGTCTTGATGCTTGGCTTGTTGAGCCTGGCCGGCGCAGAAGCCAGTGCCTTTACCGCGCGTGAAGGCAGCAGGGTCAACCCTGTCTCCGAAAGGGTGTTTGAGGTGGTGCCAAAGGCCGGTGGGCTGGGGCGCAACTTTTGGTGCGCGGCTGGCGATTATGCGCAACGGGCGCTGAAATCCTCCTGGCAGGCGCATGTTTATGTGTCTCGTGCTCGTGGCAAGAGTGAGACCACTCACCGGCGGTCGGCGGTTCAGTTTACGTTGGACCCAGCTTTGGCCGGGTCGCCGGAAAAAGGGGCCTACCGCAGTGTAAACGCCTTGGAGCGCGGTGATAATATGCGGGTGCGCGACGCTTTTAATCTCTGCAGCCAACTGCCTGTTGGCTTCTGAGGGTGGCGCATTTTGTGATACTTGCAGCGGCTGCTATACTGCTTTGATAGAGGTTGTTCCGGGAACCATCGGAAGAGTGAGCTGGCTTTGCAGAAGATGTTTGAGGGTAAAGGTATCACAAAGGCACTCGCAGCCGGGCTGCTGGCTGGGTTGATCTGCCTGCCAGTGAGCGCGCAGGCTTGGCGGGCCTGGAACCGTCACGAGGTTCTGCCGGTGTCCGAAGGGGTTTGGGAAGTCGTCAACCGGGTTGGTTCGGGCGCACAGGACTATTGGTGTGGTATCGGAGATTTTGCCATTCGTCAGCTGCGCAGCCAGGCCACCCAGCGGATCTATATATGGCAGGGGATTGGTCCTTCGGTACATCGGCCTGGGCGAAAATCTGTGCAGTTTTCTTTGTCTCCACCTCCCGGCAGCGACACCAGCCCGCGTCTGTCGCTTAGCGTTAAGATTCGAGGTGACAATCTGAATGCAGCGACAGCGCGGAATTATTGCTATGACCGCATTGAAGATTGGCGCTTTCGCTTCAAGTGAAACAGGCTGAATGCAAAAGCCGCTGCATTGTCCCCTTGTGAAAGACCCCGACCTGTAGCAGAGCAGACCTATGCAAAAACTGTTTCAGATCTCGACCCGGGGACCGGGGCTTTATGAATTCACCCGGGAGCTCACAAGCTGGCTGCAGGAGGCAGGCTGTAGCGAAGGGCTGCTGACCCTGTTTGTGCGCCACACCTCTTGTTCTTTGCTGATACAGGAAAATGCGGACCCAGAAGTGCAGGACGATCTGCAGGCCTTCTTTTCGCGTCTGGTTCCGCCCTCGACCCATCCTTCGATGGCCTATCTGCGGCATACATATGAGGGGCCGGATGACATGCCTGCCCATATCAAATCGGCCCTGCTGCCTGTCAGCCTGTCGATCCCGATAGCGGGTGGCGTATTGGCCTTGGGAACCTGGCAGGGTGTCTATCTGCTTGAGCATCGAGACGCCCCCCACAGCCGTCGGATTCTGGCGCATATCAGCGGTTGAGCCGCTTGATCTAGGGGGTGAATTTCCCCACTACCCAATTCCTAGCGGCTGCCCTATAGTTGTGGATAACTGTGCAGGTTTTGGCACAAATGGCTGGTATTAAGAAAAGGGGATCCGCAGATGCGCTGTCCGTTTTGCGGGAATATCGATACTCAGGTGAAGGATTCACGCCCCGCCGAGGATCACGTATCCATCCGTCGGCGCCGCTTCTGCCCCGCCTGTGGTGGACGGTTTACCACCTATGAGCGGGTGCAATTGCGGGATCTTGTGGTCGTTAAGACCAACGGCAAACGCGAGGATTTTGATCGCGACAAGCTGGAACGCTCGATCCGCATTTCTATGCAGAAACGCCCCATCGACCCCGAACGCATTGATCAGATGATCTCAGGGATCGTGCGACGGCTGGAAAGCATGGGCGAGACGGATATCTCCTCTAGCAAGATTGGCGAGATCGTCATGGAGGCGCTGGCTCGGATCGATACCGTTGCCTATGTGCGCTTTGCCAGTGTTTATAAAAACTTCCAAGCGGCGGATGACTTTGAGGATTTTGTGCACGAGCTGCGCCCCGATACTCCCGGCGAAGAGTAGAGCGGGGTTCGGGCTTGGCCGGGTGATCCTGGATCATGGCGGCGGGTTATGGCATCGACGGGTAGTGACCTGATTTCAGGCCCGGATTGGCATAGGCCGATCCGGGCCTGTGTGTGACAACAGATAGGTGGGCAAGACGTGACCCAAACAGATAGTCGATATATGGCGCTGGCTCTGTCGCTGGGGCGACGCGGGCAGGGCAATTGCTGGCCCAATCCGGCTGTGGGCTGTGTGCTGGTGCGCGATGGGCGCATTGTCGGGCGTGGCTGGACCCAACCCGGTGGCCGCCCCCATGCCGAGGTTGTGGCGCTGGCGCAGGCTGGCGATCAGGCGCGCGGTGCCACCGCCTATGTCACGCTGGAACCCTGCTCGCACCACGGCAAAACCCCACCCTGCAGCCAGGCGCTGATTGACGCTGGGATTGCCCGGATGGTGGCCGCAGTCGGCGACAGCGATCCACGGGTCTCGGGGCAGGGTTTTGAGATGCTGCGCCAGGCAGGGATTGAGGTTCAGGTTGGAGTGCTGGCTGAGGAGGCCGCGCGCGATCACGCCGGGTTCTTTTACAAGACCGAACAGGGCCGCCCGCTGGTGACGCTCAAGATGGCCAGCAGTTTTGATGGCCGCATTGCCACGGGCACGGGGCAGAGCAAATGGATCACCGGGCCAGAGGCGCGTCGCGCAGTTCATGCCATGCGAGCCCGTCATGATGCGGTCATGGTTGGGGCGGGGACCGCGCGGGCAGATGATCCCTCTTTGACCGTGCGCGACCTCGGCGTTGCACATCAGCCCGTGCGGGTGGTGATCTCGCGGCATCTGGATCTGCCATTGATCAGTCAGTTGGCAACCTCCGCCGCTGAGATACCCCTGTGGCTGTGCCACGGCCAGGGCGCTGACATTGAACGTAAGCAAGCCTGGGAGGGCCTTGGCGCGCGTCTGCTGCCCTGTGCGAGCCGGGGTGTGCAGTTGGATCCGCATGACATTCTGCAACAGCTTGGCGCGGCCGGGCTGACGCGGGTGTTCTGTGAGGGAGGTTCTGCGCTGGCGGCTTCGCTTTTGGCCTTTGATCTGGTGGACGAGCTGATCGGGTTCACCGCCGGTCTGGGTATCGGCGCCGAAGGGTTGCCTTCGATTGGGGCTCTGGGGCTGCACAGTCTGGAGGCCGCCAACCGGTTTGAGCTGATCGAGACCAATTCGGTTGGGGGCGATGTCATGCATCGTTGGCGGCGCGCGGGCTAAGCTGCGGCTAACCGCGCCGCCACAGATGAGCATAGGTGGCCAGTGAACCCTGCAGCTTCGACAGGGCCCTATTGCCCAAGCCAGGCTTGGGCAGGGCGCCGGTCTTCAGTCTTTCTACCACCACCTCGGGCGGGCAGGGGTGCTTGGTGACCGGGTCGAAGTAGCGCGGATAGTCGATCAGGACAGCATGGGCCAGCCCCAACAGATCGGGGCGCGCCTGTCGCCAGGGGGGCGGAGTGCGCTTATCCTGGGTCAGCCCCCAGCCGGCATAAAAGGGGAGACCCAGAGTGGTGACCTTGGCGCCACGCAGCAGGGCTTCAAACCCCAAAAGCGAGGTCATGGTCCAGACCTCCTGCACCATATCCAAAAGCGCCATCGGGTCGCAGTTGCTGGCCACAACATCTGCCAGCTCCTCGGGAACCGCATCAGCCGCCAATCCGCCGGGGCGCAGCCCAGCCTCCACATCCGGGTGCGGCTTATAGATGATCACCGCCTTGGGATTGGCTTTGCGAGTGGCGCGCAACAGTTCCAGATTGGTGTTGATGCGTCCACATCCGGCCTCGATCGAAGCGTCATCCTCCACCTGCCCCGGCACCAAAATACGGTGTCCCTCGGGCAGGGCAGGGGGGGCGCCAGATAGATTGTATTTTGACAGGCTGTTGCGGATCAGTTGTTGGATCAAGGCTTCGGCGCGCAGGGCTTCGGCGGGACCAAGATCGGCGCGTTGGGTGATCAGGTCATCCAGATCTGAAGGTTGCCGGGGATCGTAGTAGATACCCTGCCGGTCCAGCACCAGGGACAGAGGAGGCACCAGTTCGGCCCCCAAGCCGCGTGAGCGCAGAAACCCGTCTTCGACACGGGTGGCACCGGCATGGCTTTTGGCATCGCCTTTGCTGGCCCAGACCATCCAGTTGCGGCCACTCTTGCGCGCCTCTTCGGGGCTTTCGGTGAAAGTGAGCTTTTTGGTCTGGCCAAAGAAACCCTGAAGCGGCTTACGCTTCCACAGGCTCATACCCGAGGCCGCCCAGCCAGCCCGGTCCTGCCGCCAGGCGCGGGTAGTGGCTTCTAGCGTGTCGATGACCCGCTCCAGCTCACATAGGCGATCACTATAGGGGTCGTACCAGGTTGGATAGAGAAACATTGCAGCTGAAAACAGTTGGGCCCGAGTGAGTTTGCGTTGTCTCCGTGGCAGCGGGTCTTCGTCTTGGGTCAAGCCCCAGCCTGCATAGAAGGGCTGGCCAAAGACGCGTGGCTTGTGACCGGCCAGAATGGCCTCAAATCCCAGTTGCGAAGACACGGTATAGACCGCGATGGCCCCTTCCAGCAGATCCCAGGGAGAGACGGCATCGCTGAACAGCGCGATCCGTCCCTGCGCATCCTTGTTGGTGAAATGTCCGGGCCGATGGCCCTCGCGGGTTTCGGGATGGGTCTTGATCAGGATGCGCGCGCCGGGGTGTTCTTCCTGGGCAAAGACCAGCATCTCGAGAAAACGCGCGCGATCCGCCTTGGAGGCTGCAACCGAGGCATCGCCGCGCAGCTGGTCCACCACCAGAACATAGCCGGGATCTGGCACTGGGGCACTGGGTAAGAAGGCATTGTATTTGCTTAAGTTTGCATCCTGCAGTCGACCAATGGCATTGCGCGCGCGCCGCATCATATGGCTGTCATCCAGCGGGTGGTTGGCCAGCAGCTCTTCCAGATCAGAGGGCTGGGCGGGGTCAAAATGCGCCCCCTTGCGGTCCAGCAGCAGCCCTAACGGGGGTTCGCCAGCGCGACCGGGGTGAATGGAGCGCAAAAAAGCGTCTTCCACGCAGAGCAGTTTCGCATCGTATTTTGCGGCAACAGCCCGGCCCCGCTGAGCGGTTGGGGAATTGCCCCAGATGCCAACCAGATCGTCCTGTTGTGGCAAGCCCAACCGGATCGTGTAGCCCGCCAAACTCAGAATGCGGCGCAGCCTCGGCTGCATGACGAAGCCGCCATTGTACACAAAAAGCCGGGAGCGCGGGCCCCCGGCTTTGGTTTTGGCAGATGTGCCGGTCACGTTGCTAGCTGCCGCCAAACAGCGTCTCGACGCTGGCGAGAGGTGTCAGCGGGCTGGCCAGCAGCGAAATGGTTTTGGTCCACTGGGCATAGGGGGCTTCGGTGACATAAAGCGTGTCTTCATCGCGGATCACAAAGTCGCGGGCGATGAACAGCCCGTTGGGCTGGGTGAGGTTCAGCACATAGACCATGCGCTGGGCGCCAACCAGATCGTCGCGGCCCAACACCTGATTGGAAATCTCTGCGGGCTCATTGCGGAAAACAAAGACCCCGGTGGGATCTGAAGAGGTCGAGATCAGGCCGCCAACCTGCGCAATGGCTTCCAGGGCCGACAGGTCCTGGCTTTCAAAAGGTACACGCGCCTGAGCACTGGTGGCGCCAAGCGCGGTAAAGGAACGGCTATCGGTTTCGACCAAAATACGGTCGCCACCGCGCAGAGCGATATCAAGCTCTGGGTGATTGAACAGATCCTGGAACCAGATCTTGCCCTGCTCGTTGCCGCGGATCACAGTGATCTGGGCAATCTCGGGCTCAATTGCAACGCCCCCAGCCCGCGCCAGCATGGTCGACAGTGTGCGGGTCGGGCGCTCAATGGCATAAACGCCCTGGCCACCTACGGCGCCCGTCAGGCTGACCGTCGAGCCATCTCCTGCGACGCGGCGCACCTGCACCTGCGGATCGGGGGTCTGATCTTCGAGCTTTTTGGTAATTTCTTCCCGCAGCTGTTCGGGCGTATTGCCCGCTGCGCGCAACCGACCGGCATAGGGTACAAAAATGTAGCCGCCACTATCGACCTGGACTTCCTCCAGCGCGGTGGCATTGGTGGCCTCGCCAGCCAAAAGCCCGTCATCGACGTTTTCCCAGATGGTCAGACCCAGAACATCACCAGGACGGATGGTGTCTGAGGTCAGTCGCCCAGCGTTGATGAAGCTCTGCGAGAAGCCAAGCGCCGGGACCACGGCAGTGGCGCGGGTGACGCGGTCATTAACGGAGACGATAAAGGCATCGCCTTCTTTTTGGACCGATCCGGCAAAGATCTGGCGTTTGTTGGGGCCGACTTTTGGCAGGCCGCAAGACGCTGCAAGCGTCAATGCAGCAAGAATCGCCACGGGCCGCACCCAAGAAAAGGGGACGTTTTTCACTGCTCGGTCTCCTCGACCTATTATTGTTCTGCCTCAGTTTTTTGAACAACCTAGCGCGGTTCGAGGTGAAAATCCAGTGTTGCGAGCGGTTTCGCCTAGCGGACCACGGATAACTGTTGCCGCGGAGCCGCTGTGCCATGGCGCAGGGCATCATAGGGATCATGTGGAGACAGCATCATATCGACAACATGGCGCAGCAACTGGCGCCGCCCTGAGCGAGAATAAAAACCGCCCGGCACCTGCGAGGTCTCCAAAAGGTAACGCCGGTAGTCCTTATAGGCACGATTGTCCGGGCGGGCCGGTGCGGCAAAGAACTGTGCCAATGGCTGTTCCGAAGTGAACTCGATCTTGTCATAGACCGCAGCGCCAAAGACCTTGAGCGGAATGCCGCGCCAAAGCACCTGCTGCCCGGCGGTCGAATTCACGGTGACGGCAGTGCGGGCTTCGTTCAGCAGTTCCGCCAGCTTGCCACCACGCACATAATGTACCCGATCCTGAATGCCATGTTCGCGAGCCAGACGGCGCAGGTCATGACGGATCGGGCTGCGCCCATCCTCCAGCGGATGCGCCTTGATCACCAGGTGGTGGTGGCGGGGGGCACCGGCGGCAAATCCTGCAATGACCTCGGTCAGAAAACTGCCCATGCTGTCAAAAGGCGAATGCATCTGAAAGGAGCTGTCATGCTCGAGCTGCAATAGCGCCAGATGATAAGGAAAGCCGCCATTGCGAATGCGCCGGGTCGCCAGTCGACGTTCCAGGGCCTGGGCGGGCATCAATAGCAATCGCTTCAGGTAGAGCTGAAACTCGCGGGTCACTGGCAGGGCACGATGGGGCTGGAAATTGCGGTACTTGCGGTTCCAGAACATCACAAACCAGTGGTACAATGCCCCATAAAACACGTGCTGGCGCATATCGCCCCAATGAGAGGGCGGCAACGGAGCCTCCATGTCCGACAGCTCCAGTGCCGTCTGCATCTGGGCCACATCGGTCTGCATCAGACGCGAATGCCCATTAGAGCCGCCCCGCTCATAGGTGACCCAGTAAGGGCGCAGATAGCCCTCTTCAAAGACATGTACCTGCACTCCCAACCGCTGTGCCAGGACGATTGCCTCTGCGTGAATGGGGCGGGTATCGCCATAGAGAACAATATCTGTAATGCCCTTGGTCTGGCAGGTGGTTTCCAAAAATCCCGGCCAGTCGGTAAGAGCCCCGCGAAAGGGCAGATACTGCGCCTTGTCGCGCCAAAAAACCTGATCGCCCGCGTTGAAGCCAATCCGCCAGACATCACAGCCCGCCGTGCGCAGCATCCGACCTAGGGCGTTGAAGAACGGCCCATGGGGTCCTTGCAGGAATAAAAAGACGCGGTGCTTGGCATTGGAGTTTTGCATCGGGGCGAGCTTTGGCACAGGGCGGTTACGGTTGCTGTTGGGCGGATCTGTCGTCAGAGGGTAGCGCTGGACTGGGGCATAACTATGACCGGGATGGGCAGCAAGGCATTCTTGCCACAGTAGGGGCAAGGACACAGTCCCGGCAAGCCGGGCGGCAAACCTTTAAGCGGGGACGGGTGCCCTTGCGTTTTGCTGCAGCGGAGGGCTTGTGAAACAGGGGGGGCTTGGGCTACCTCTTCGGCAGGGATTTTCCGCCAAAGACATAGCCTAGGAGCGCGCAGAATGTTCACCGGTATCGTGACAGACATTGGAACCATTGCTCAGCTGGATCAGCAGGGCGACCTGCGGGTGCGGATTGCCACCAGCTATGATACCGCAGGCATTGATCTGGGCGCTTCCATTGCCTCCGATGGGGTCTGCCTCACGGTGATCGAGCTGGGGTCGGATTGGTATGATGTGCAGATCTCGGCCGAAACCGTATCAAAGACCAATATCGGCGCCTGGCAGATCGGCAAGCGGGTCAACCTGGAACGCGCTTTGAAGGTCGGCGACGAGCTCGGCGGTCATATTGTTTCGGGCCATGTGGACGGCGTGGCCGAGGTGGTCAAGCTGCAGGACGAGGGCGACAGCACCCGCGTCACACTGCGCGCGCCCCAGGATCTGGCGCGCTTTATCGCCCCCAAAGGCTCCGTGGCTCTGAACGGCACCTCGCTGACGGTGAATGATGTGGAGGGCTGCGATTTTGGCATCAACTTCATCCCCCACACCAAAGAGGTCACCACCTGGGGGGATGTCAAACTTGGCGATCAGGTTAATCTCGAGATCGACACTCTGGCGCGCTACGTCGCCCGGTTGCACGAGGCAGGCTAGAGCCTTTTCATTTGGCCCTAAATATCCCGAGGTGAGGCCGAAGGCCGAGGGGCAGCGCCCCTCTCTTTGTTGTTGTCTTCCTACCACATATCTCCAACGGTATAGCCCTGCGGAAAGGGGTCACTAGGATCCAGCGTGTAAGAGGCAAGCCCGTAGATCCAACCCTGACCCGACAGGCTGGGAATGATGGCGGGATGATCCCCAACGGTTGTGGTCTCCAGAATGCGCCCGGTAAAGGTGGTGCCCAGGGGACCCGCATTCACATAGTCTTCGCCAACCCCCAGCAGGCCACGGGCATGCAGCACCGCCATCTTGGCGCAGGTGCCGGTGCCACAGGGGGAGCGATCCAAAATGCCGCTGGCATCCTGGGGGCGGGCCGGATCAAAGGTGCCTGTCGAGATGGTGATGGCCCCGCGCCCATGGGTGCCCTCAGCGATTGGCGGCGCCCAAAGGTTGGAGATGGTCGGCCCAGTGATCTCCGGGTTTTCAGGGTGTTGGACTGGCAATTGCTCGGCGGTGGCATGGCGGATCGCTTCGCTAATGCGCACAATCTCTGCACCATTTTCGGCCGTGGGATCCAGACCGATGGTCTCGCCATTGATCAGAACAAAGAACATGCCGCCCCAGGCGACATCCACCTTGACCGTGCCCAGCCCCGCCACCTCGACCGGCGCATCCAGATGTATGGCAAAAGCGGGGACGTTTTTGAAGGTAACCCGCGTTACCTTGCCATGGCGGCAGTCTGCCCGCACCTTGATCAGCCCGGCAGGCGCTTCCAATGTCAGCTCGGTCACCGGTTCCTGCATCTGCACAATGCCTGTTTCCAAAAGCACAGTGACAACGCAGATGGTATTGGAGCCCGACATGGGCGGGTATTCTGTTTGTTCAAAGATGATGAAACCGGCATCGGCCTCCGGGTGACAGGGTGGCACGATCGCATTGCCACAGAGGCCGGGATTGCCGCGCGGCTCACGCAGCATTTGCAGGCGGATATCATCATGATTTTGCGCCATATCTTGCATTTTCTCAAAGACAGAATTGCCCTTCAGCAAGGGCATGCCACCGGTGATGACACGGCCTGGTTCGCCCTCGGCATGGGCGTCGACGGCTTGTAGGATGCGGGATGCGCGCATGGGGCTCTCTCCGGGATTGTGCATATTGTATCCAATCCTTCCTTTCTGCCCCAAGGCAAACGCCGCGTCTAGCCTTTGCTGTGCCGCAGCTGGGGCTGGCCTTTGCGGCAAGGCTGGGCTATTTCGCCTATATACCCGACGGGCGATGGGCCCCTGGGCATCTGTACCGAAAGGCTATCAGCATGAGCTTTGAAACACCGGGGCCGGTCGAGGCCCGTTTGCGCGCGGCGATCAGCCCGATTGAAGAGATCATCAATGAGGCCCGTGCCGGGCGGATGTTCATCCTGGTCGATCATGAGGACCGCGAGAACGAAGGCGATCTGGTGATCCCGGCTCAGAGCGCAGATGCGGCAGCGATCAATTTCATGGCCACCCATGGGCGGGGTCTGATTTGCCTGACCCTGCCTGCTGAGCGGATCGATGAGCTGGGCCTGCCAATGATGGCAATGCATAATTCCTCGCGTCATGAAACCGCCTTTACTGTCTCGATTGAGGCGCGCGAGGGCGTCTCCACCGGCATTTCCGCAGCCGACCGTGCCCTGACCGTCGCCACGGCAATCGACCCTGAAAAAAGCGCAGCAGATATCGCCACCCCTGGCCATGTCTTCCCGCTGCGCGCGCGGCGCGGTGGGGTACTGGTACGGGCTGGTCACACCGAGGCGGGCTGCGACGTGGCACGCCTGGCCGGGCATTATCCTGCCTCGGTGATCTGCGAGATCATGAACGAGGACGGCACCATGGCCCGCCTGCCGGATCTGGTGGATTATGCCGAGAAGCATGGTCTCAAGATTGGTACGATCTCTGACCTCATCACCTATCGCGCCCGAAATGATAACTTGGTGGTTGAGACCAGCCGCAGCACGGTTACATCGGAGTTCGGTGGGGAATGGGATATGCGGATTTTTACCGACCAAACCCATGGCGTTGAACATGTTGCTTTGATCAAGGGCGATATTGCCTCTGGTGGTCCGGTGCTGACGCGCACCCATGCACTGCACGAAGCCTCCGACATTCTGGGGCTTGGCCCTAAGCCGGTTAAGGAGTTGCCGCGCGCTATGGAGTTGATCGCAGCAGAGGGGCGCGGTGTGGTTTGCCTGTTCCGCGAGCCGCGACACTCGCTCTATGCGCCAGAGGAGGAAGGGCCGCGTACCATCAAGAACACCGGCCTGGGGGCCCAGATTCTGTCAAGTCTGGGCGTCGAGGAGTTGGAGCTGTTGACGGATTCTCCGTCGACGACCTATCTCGGTATTGATGCCTATGGGCTTTCCATTGTCGGCACCCGCCCCATTCTGAAGGAGTCTTGAATATGGCTGGACACGAACAGCACTACATCATGCCGCGCGCTGAATTCGACAAGCCCGTGAAACTCGCCATTGTGATGTCGCCCTATTACAAAGATATCGCAGATAATATGCTGGCCGGGGCAAAGGCCGAGATCGAGGCCGCAGGTGGTTCTTATGAAGTCGTCGAAGTGCCCGGCGCCCTGGAGATCCCTACGGCGATTGCCATTGCGGATCGCAGCTCCAACTTTGATGGCTTTGTGGCCCTAGGCTGCGTCATTCGCGGGGAAACCACCCATTACGACACCGTCTGCAATGATAGCAGTCGCGCCATCCAATTGCTGGGCCTGCAGGGGCTTTGCATTGGCAACGGTATCCTGACGGTTGAGAACCGCAAACAGGCCGAGGTGCGCGCTGACCCGGAAGATCAAAACAAGGGCGGTGGCGCTGCGGCTGCGGCCTTGCATCTTATCGCGCTGACGCGTAAGTGGGGCGCCCAGACCAAGGGAGTCGGCTTTAAGGCGCCTTCCGAAGCCATTCAGCTGGCTGGCACAGAAAACGGACCCCGCACAGCATGACCCATTCGGACAGCGCCCCCAAGGGCAATGGCAAAACCCAGATGAAATCCGCCGCCCGGCTCTATGCCGTGCAGGCGTTGTTTCAGATGGAGCACAGCGATCTGACCTTTGACAAGGTGATTGCTGAATTTGAAAACCATCGCTTTGGCGCTGTGTATGAGGACGCTGAAATGGCCGAGGGCGACACCGGTCTGTTCCGCAAGCTGTTGAAAGATGCGGTGAACTTTCAGGCCAAGATCGATCAGATGACCGACCGGGGCCTGGTGGCTAAATGGCCCATCGATCGCATCGACCCGACGCTGCGGGCGCTGTTTCGCGCAGCCGGGGCTGAGTTCACTCAGTCCAATACGCCACCAAAGGTGGTGATCAACGAGTTTGTCGATATCGCGCGCGCCTTCTTCCCCGAAGGCAAGGAACCAAAGTTCGTCAATGCGGTGCTCGACCACATGGCACGCGAGGCCAAGCCAGAAGCCTTTTGATCCTGCTTCTGCTGCGGCAGCTGTGATTCGTGATGATTTAAAGCGCGCCTTTACCCGGGCGCGCTTTTTCTTTCTTCCCAATTGCCCTGCGCCTCCAGCACGTGCCTGGCCTAGGGTGCGACACTATTTCTGCCGGAAGGCGGGGTTTCTGTGCTGCGAATGCTGGACCTCGCTGGCTTGAGTGCTAGTCTTTATGGGTAACAGAGATGAGGTCGTCATGCCCAAGCTGGTAAAACTCTACATCAAGAATGTTATCATCGGATTTTGCATCGCCGCTGGTTTTGTCGCCATGCTGCTGTGGTTCAATGTGATGAACCTATGGGGGCTGATCAGCCAATCCAGCGATGGGGTGCTGGCTGTGTTCCTGTTGTGGTTCATGAATGGCATCGTTTTTGCCGGGGTTCAGTTTGCCTGGGTCATCATGGCGATGGCCAAAAAGGATGAGGGTCCGCGTGGTGGTACGCCGGTTGCCCATCATTTTGAACCAGCCCCTGTCCGGGCCGAAGCGCCCTCTGGGCAAAAGCGTCAGCTGAGCAAACGCCGCTAAGTCTAGGTGATTGCCTGCACATCGTTGGGGCTAAAACCTTGGCTTCAGACTAGTCGGCACCCTTTACATGTGAAAAACCGCGCGCTCTGAACAGAGTTCGCGGTTTTCATATGTAAAGGCCCGCAGTGGGCAAGTGTGGCGGGACCACCGCGGACGTGCGGTTTTGATTCCCGGGGACCTGTATGTACAGGTGGGCGCCAGATAAACGGACCAGGATCCGAACAGAGCCAGCTCCCGTGGAATTGCTTAAGGCCACTGGAATGCTGCCGGTCACTGAAAGGGCAGAACCCGCCACGCCTCCTAGGTAGTGCCCGGATGCCCGCAACGCAAGAGGCACTGGTTTTGGTGCGGGGGTGTTTTGCGGCTGGTAAGGCCCGGGAGTTACCAGTCTATCAGTGCCCCCAAAGGGTATGCTGCCGTGACAGATGCAGAGGACTTGATTTTTGTTCCCTAATTGTTCACGGTACTTTCATGATGTACTCCACCCGATCCACTGGCCACCCCACTGGCCCTTCCAAGGCGCGGCTCCAGCCAGGGCAGCGCCTGGCCCGAGGTGTGTCGCGTCACCTGCACACGCTGGGCTTTGTCACACTCGAGGAATTTGTGCCAACGCGCGGGCTGCGGGTGGATGTCTTGGGCCTGGGGCCCAAAGGGGAGCTCTGGGTGGTGGAATGCAAATCCAGTCGTGAGGATTTTCAGTCTGACACCAAATGGCAGGGCTATCTGGACTGGTGTGACCGGTATTTTTGGGCTGTGAGCCCGGATTTCCCGGTTGAAGTGCTGCCCCAAGGCACCGGGTTGATTATGGCCGATGACTACGATGCCGAGCTGGTGCGCATGGCGCCAGAAGATCGGTTGGCTGCCCCTCGGCGCAAGAAGCTGACCCAAAAATTTGCCATGGATGCAGCCCGGAGGCTGCAATCCTTGCGTGATCCGCGTCCCGGTCGGAACGGGCAACTCTTTGCTGCGCCTCTGCCCTAGGCTGGACCGGCGAATGACAGGCTGTTTCAGCCTTTGACGAGGCGGGCAGCCTGGGCGGCAGCGCGCATCTCATCCGCGATTTCTTCGGCTTCTTCGGGCTCAAAATCCATCGGAATCTCGATGCCGTCGGCTTCGATAAAGAGCCGAACCATGCCGTGATCGGTGGGGCCGATTTGGATGTTTGCTTCGATATCGCGTTCGGTATTGATACCCATTTTCTACTCCTGCCGCAGATCTAGTGCCAGTCTTTGGTGCTAGCCTGCACTGGGTTGAAAGGCAAGCTGCTCTGGGGTTTGATGGGCTATGGACCCTGTAGCTCTACGCCGATTCGAACCATCAGATTGCCAATGGTTGGTTGCCCGCCACCAGGATCTCTATGCGCGCGACGAAGGCTTTGATGACAGTTTTGGGCCGCTGGTTGCACAGATTCTGCAGGATTTCTGCGAAACCCATGATCCCCATTGTGAACAGGGCTGGATTGCTCATCGCGGTGTCGAGCGTCTGGGCTCGATCTTCTGTGTGCGCCAAAGTGAAACCACAGCAAAATTACGCCTGTTTTTGCTGACACCCGAAGCTCGTGGGCAGGGGTTGGGCAAGAAACTGATGCGTCAATGTATGTCCTTCGCCCGCAGCTCTGGCTACCGCGATATGCGGCTCTGGACCCATGAAAGCCATACTGCGGCCTGTGCGCTTTATGTGGCTTTTGGCTGGCAATTGGTTTCCAGCAAGCCGGTTCACTCCTTTGGGCAGGATTTGATCGAACAAAGCTGGAAAGTTGTGCTATAAAGCTCTTGCGCTTCGGTTTTCTCTAGGCTAAATCGCCCGCAGTGCCGCCTTAGCTCAGTAGGTTAGAGCGCCTGATTGTGGATCAGGAGGTCCCCCGTTCGAGCCGGGGAGGTGGTACCACCAAATCAAAGACTTACCGGTTTTCAAAAATTGTTTCGGAACATGTTTTCGGAAAGTATGATCCGAATTACCCTGAGTTTCTGAGTCGTACCACTCTGTTTGCGTTGTCAGACCTGTGCCGGGAGCAGCGATTTGTAGTCTGAGATTGCAAGTGCTGGGCTGTATCGCGGAATTCGTGTTCACTGACGCCAAGGGATTTTGCCTCAGTAACTGCACCTGCTCTGATGTCCATCATCATGATCTCTTCCGGCACCTTTGCCAATTTGCGCATTCGCTTCCCGGTCTGGTTCCACCCGCTTGTCGTATTGGGGAGGCCTCTGCTGCGCTTGGCAAGAAGGACTGGGCTCACGGCGTTCTGAGGCCATATAGCAAGTAATCGCTCCCGGATCTCTGGAACCGCGGTCAAATCGAACTCTTAGGGCTCTGGCAGCGAGGCCCTCGTTTTCGAGATGAGCTTGGTCATGGTGGTGAGACCAGGATCGACCATGTCCCGAGTTTTCTAATGGGCGTGAGTTTGCAGCTTGGTGCGGACTTGTACCAAGGCAGAAGTCGACCGGTGGGCGACAAATCCTAAGTTGAACCTCAAAAATGGGACAGCGCGATATATGACGATTTCTAATCACAGGCGCAATGGCCGTCATCCGTTGGGCCATCCGGAAAGGTCCACTACCTGGATCACGGCTTGCCAAGATGCTGGTGCGCAAGCCTCGCATGCTGGTGGCGACTGCACTGGCAAACAAGCTTGCCCGTACTGTTTGGGCGTTAACAACCACAAAAGAGAACTATCGAATTCCAACGCTGGCTACATAAGCTTTGCACCATGCGTTGGAGTAAAGCTGCAATGTGAGAAGGGCGAAGGAAAGTAAGGAACAACGGTCATAAGACGGGGGTGGGAAAACCAGATAGAAGCCAGGAGCCACGTGCTCGCATCAACGATTTGGACCCAATCCACGGACGCCATACAGGCCAGCAGTGAGTGAAAGCTGCATGTACAGGCCAGACACACGACTGCGCTGATCACTTGTTCCAAGTAATCTGAAAAACTTCTTGCGTTGAAAGGGGCATCCACACATGGGTTCTACAACCCGCGGAGACGACATTCATCCCTTGGCGGGAAAAGTCCCTTGGCTTTCGAGAGACAGGCTGCCTAACATGAACTGAGAGACCGGAACTTTTGCGTGGTAAGTCCAAACCAAGTGGGTGTCCGCAAGGTACTTGTTTCAGAACAGGCCCAGAAGACAACAACTAAGAACTTAAGAACCTGCACTAGCTAGAAGGAGCAATCCTCGCTATGAAGGAAGATGCGTTCCAATCGCCAGTGACGTAGATTGCGCAGATAGAGATCCTGACAATTGTGCTGCCTAGCCCGGCTTGGCCCAGTCCTCCCAACCGGTGCCAGTGGCCGCAATCGGGCCTTCCCAGGCAAACGGCATTTGATGGATCGATGTGTCCGCCCCGTCAATGAGCAACACAAAGTAAGACGGAGCCATGGGAGCGCCCTTTAGCAATTCCGCTTCGTTGAAATCCGGGATGGACTGGTTGCCGGTCGAAGGTACGCTGGCAAATTGAACCCCGGCAAAACTCCCGTGGATCGGGGCATGCACATGGCCGAAGTGGACATAGTCTAACTTGGCTGCGTGATCCTGGATCAGGTCACGGAAAGGGCCGCGGTCTTCTTCAACCAGGGCAATTTTGTCTACTGCTGGGAGGTTCAACAGCATCGGATTGTGATGCAGAAAGATACGGGCACGGTCGCAGCGAACAAGTTCGTTTTGTAACCATGCGCGACGCGTTTCGCAAAAATGGCCCGCGTGGGTTTGTTCCCCAACACTATCGAGGTAGATGAAGCGCACGTCATCAAGAGTTTCAGCGTGATTTACAAACCCAGCCGTATCAGTGGGATGATCCTTAAAAACGGAGAGGAATGCTCTGCGATTGTCGTGATTTCCGATCATCAGTCGCACTGGTGTTTGCTGACCTGCGATTGCCTGTTGCAGCGCTTCATAGGCCGCCTGTTCACCCCAATGGGTCAGATCACCAGTTATGATGATACGCGCTGCATCAGCATGATGGGTGGCGATATCCGCCAGCGCCTGTTCAAAACGCGCATGGGGGTCCAATCCGCCCATCTCTTCGCCGGGAACTGTCAGGTGAATGTCCGAAATGTGGATGATTTTCATGTGTTTCTGTCCAAAGGAAATGCGGCCGCGCGGGCAATTCCACGCGGCCGAAGTAAAAAGGTCTAGCCGTTTGGCAGCAGGTCAGCGACTTCTTCAACCAGTTCCTGTTGAAGCACTTTCATGTCGGTGGCGTCGCCCGTGACAATGCGCTCGATCCCGTCGTAGATCACCTGGGTGATCGCCAGACCGTTGTCGCCCGGATAGGCCAGCCAGTCGCGCAGCAGTGGCAGCTGATCAACGGCAGTCTGCTTGTTTGGGTTCTGGTCGTAGAAATCTGCTAGGATCACTTCGTTTGCAGCCTTGTTCGGCGGCATGTAACCAGTGGTCTTTGCCACTTCCGCAGCGCCGTCCCCCGAGGTGATGAACTTGAGCCAGGCCCATGCTGCCTCTTGCACCTTGGGGTCGTCCGAAGTGGAGGTCAGCAAGGCGGCGTTGCCACCGGCGGGCAGGCCTTTGGGTGTTTCGCCCATGCCTGGGAAAGGCCCTGTGACCAGTTCAAAATCACCCTGCGAACGCTCAACCGCGCCCAGAGCGGAGGTCGACCAGAACATCATGCCGATGTCACCGGCGGAGAAAGAAGCAAGTGCCGCTTTCCACTCAAGGTTCTGCATTTCACATTTGGTGAAGATCTCTTGCATCTGCTCCATGGCAGCGAGGGCTTCGGGGCTGTCGACGGTCACGTGCCCGTTGTCGACAATCGCTTTGTCCTGGGACCACATCAGGGCCTGCATGAACCAGTTGCCAGTGATGTTCCAACCCCAGAAGATGGGGTTCTCAACGCCATTGGCCTTCATGGTTTCGCAGGCAGAGATCACCTCGTCCCAAGTGGTTGGCAGGGCGTCGATGCCACCCGCGCTAAGTACATCCATGTTGTAATAGCCAACCGGCAGGGAAACTGAGAATGGCAGCCCGTGTACGTTGCCGTCAAAGGTAGACAGGGACAACATGGCATCATGATAGCCTTCTTTGGCAAAATCCGCTTCCTTGGCGATGAAGGGCTCCAGAGATTTTGCAATGCCTTTGTCGACAAGGATCTGCTGACGGTTCAGGCCCTGCATGGTCACATCAGGCAGGTTGCCCGATACGGCTTCGCGCAGGATCGTATTGGTGCCATCTTCATAGGATTCATATGTGGCGCGGAATTTCACCTCGATGTTTGGGTGCGCTTCTTTGAAGGCGGGCATCATCGCTTCGTAAGTCACATCAAACAGATGGCTATAGGGATAGGCAAATTCGATGGTTACGGTGTCTTCGGCGAAAACGGCGGTGGCGCTCAGGGCCAAGGCCATTGCGGTGGCGGTCAGTTTCATGGAATAGTCCTCTCTTGCCGGGTCTTGGAGCCGTTGTTTGCAGACGGAGGCTCCGGGTTTGTCCCTTGCGGGATTTCGGGTTGGGGGTACCTGTGAGGGTGCCCCCAAAATCATTTCATGCCGCTCAATGTGATGCCCTCGATGAAGCGCCGTTGCGCCAGCATAAAGGCCACGATCAGAGGGGTTACGATGACGGTGGCGGTCGCCATCATTGGGCCAAAAAACGAGCCATCGCCGCCGCCCTTGAATTCGCGCAAGCCTAGGGGGGGCGTGAACAGGTCGCGGTTGCCAGTGACGACAATACGCGGCCAGAAATAGTCGTTCCAATGGGCCACGATCGAGAAGATGGCAAAGGCAAGAAGTGCCGGGATCGCCGTGGGCAGCATCACTCGCCAGACAATGGCAAACTCGCTCATCCCGTCCATGCGCGCGGCATCAATCAGATCGTCAGGTACTGTCATAAAGAACTGGCGCATCAGGAAGATGCCAAAGACCGAGATCGTCCAGGGTACCACCAATGCAGCATAGGTATTGGTCAATCCCAGCTTGGCCAGCAGGATGTAGAGCGGCAGGGCTATCGCGTGAACTGGGATCAAAAGGCAAAACAGAACCAGCGCAAAGACCGCATCTCGCCCCCAGAACTTGAGCTTGGCCAAGGCATAGGCCGCTGGCAGGGCCACCACGACCTGGATCAGAAAAATAGATGCGGTTACAATGATGCCATTCATCAAGTAGCGCAGCAGAGGCGCCTCGGTGAAGGCCATAGTGTAGTTGAACACCACCGGGCGCATGGAGCAGTCGGTTTCTGCTTCAGCAACGAGGGCGTCACGAATGCCCCTGTCATTTTGCCCCGGAAACCTCGGAGCCGCGGCGGTGATTTCGGCTCGGCTTGGATCTCTCCGAACAACGCATCGCTCATCAACCATCATCTCTTGGCGGCCAAAGAAACCACCTTCGCCCCGGTCGATTTCTCCTGGCGACTTAAAGGAGTAGCTGACCATCATGTAAAACGGGGCAATGACAACGATCACGCCGAGGATCAAAAGGAGATGTTTCCACCAATCATGGGTCATCAGTAGTGGACCTTTCGTTCCACCAGCCAGCGCTGGATCAGGGTGAGGAACATGACAAATGCGAGAAACACCATGGTGATGGCCGAACCGATACCGATCAGGTTCTGCTGCACGCCTTTTTCAAAAATGGCGAACATCATCACATAGGTGGATTTGTTGGGGCCGCCGCCCTGGGGCCAAAAGGCCTCGATTGTGTCAAAGACCTGAAAGGCACGGATACAGGAGATGGTGACAACAAAAACCGTGGTTGGCCCCAAGGCTGGCCAGGTCACCAGCCGGAACCGCTCCCAGGCGGATTTTGCGCCATCCATTTCAGCGGCGTGATAGAGCTCCCGGTGAACGCTGGTCAGACCAGCAAGGTACAACACCATATTGAAACCAAAGCCTTGCCAGATGCCGATAAAGCTGATGACCCAGATCGCATAACGTTTGTCGCCCAACCAGACCGGGAAGTGCCCGGCACAGCCATTGGCCATGAAGGGCCAGATCCGTTCCAGAAACGTGCCGCAGCCCATTTCAAGCGTGCGATTGATCATGCCAATGGAAGGATGCAACATGAACTCCCAGGCGATAGCCATCGCTAGGAGGGTCGCCATGACCGGCAGGAAGTAGATTGTTTTGTAGGCTTCGCGAAACCGGCCCAGGGAATTGATCAACAATGCTGCCCCCAGCCCCAAGCCAACTGAAATAGGCACGACAGTCACAACATAGGTCAGCGTGGCAGTAAACATTTTTGCATAGGTCGAGCGGGTGAACAGCTTTTCGTAGTTTCGGGTGCCGACCCAGTCGAACCCGCTGTTTCCAAGGGAGTAATTGGTAAAGGACAGCAGGCCTGCGACAAGGATTGGAGCCAGCAGAATTGCCACCATCAGGATCAGGGCTGGCCCTGTCAGGATCCAGGCGGCGCGACGTTCTTTGACGTTGTGGGTTTTTGTTTTTGCAGCCACGGCTTCGTGTGGCACTCCGTCTGCCAACGACATGTCAGGCCACCTCGGTTTTCGATGTTGTGGTTGAGTGGATGTCTCGCACACGGGCTCCAATGGCATCAAAAACCAGGGCTTTGTCAGCGTCGAAATCCAGGCCAACCGTTGCTCCTTGGGCCAATGATGCGCGTTTGTCTGGTGTGGTCCGGAAGGTAATGCGAGACCCAAGGCCGTTCACCTCGACCTGGACAAACATCTCTGACCCCAGGTTCTCGGCATGTACAATCTGACCGCGAAGCGGAGCGTTTCTGTCGGTCAGGAAGAGGGCCTCGGGGCGCAATCCAAGGGAGCCAACACCTTTGGTTCGGCGACCTGTCGTGAGGGAAAGAGGCTGACCCAACAAATGGACCTGTCCGGTCTCGCTGAGTTCGACCGGCAACAGGTTGATTTTTGGCGAACCGATGAACTCGGCCACTTCGATCCGGTCTGGATCATCATAGACTGTTTCAGGTGCAGCACATTGCAGAATGCGCCCGCCCATCATGACTGCGATGCGATCCGACATTGTCATCGCTTCGACCTGATCATGGGTCACATAGACGAAGGTTGCCTTCAGTTGGCGGTGTAGTTGAGCAATCTCAGCGCGTGTCTGAACCCGCAGTTTTGCGTCCAGATTGGAGAGTGGCTCATCCAACAGGAAGGCAGCAGGGTCGCGGACCAAGGCCCGCCCGAGCGCCACCCGCTGTCGCTGCCCGCCGGATAACTGCCCAGGTTTTCGGTCCAGCAGATGGGCGATTTCAAGGATCTCAGCAGCATGGGCGACCTCCTTGGCGATCTCCGCTGCCCGTTGCGCTTTCCCGGGTATTACACCGCCAAGCAAAGGCAATCGTTGCAGAGTGTTCATACGCCGCATCTTGAGCGGCACCGCAATGTTTTCGCCGACACTCAGATGGGGATAGAGGGCGTAGGATTGAAACACCATCGACAGATTGCGATCGGCAGCCCGCTGTCCTGCTACGGAGGTCCCGCCGATTTGCACATCGCCTGAGGTTTGCTCTTCCAGGCCTGCAATGATCCGCAGCAATGTGGATTTTCCGCAGCCAGACGGTCCGACAAGTGAAACAAACTCACCATCCGCAATGTCGAGAGACACACCCTTTAGCACTTCGGTCTCGCCAAAGCGTTTGTTGATGTTTGTGATGCTTAGCCCGGCCATCTGATTCCTCCATCTGACAGGGATGGTTTAGGAACTTGGGCCTTCACTTTTGTGACGTCATATTAGTGAAACTAATGGGGGCTAAGTCGAACCGAAAGAGAGGTCCTATGCGCGCCAACCATCATCAGTTTGTGGCCTTTGCCTATGTGGTTCGGGAAGGTAGCTTTTCAGCCGCCGCTGTGCGCCTTGGCGTCACCCAATCGGCCATCACCCAGCATGTGACAAAGCTGGAAAAACAGGTTGGTTCGCAACTGTTGTTGCGCAGTCGTGAAGGCATTGCACTGACCCGAACGGGGCAGGACCTGTATGATCTGGCAGATCGCCTTGTCACTTTGGATTCTTCGATCCGCGAGCGTCTGGAGGGCTATGAGGCCATGGCGCGTGGACATCTCAAGATAATTGCAAATGCGCCACTTCCGGCTCTACGGGCAATCAGCCAATTTCGCATGGCCTATCCAGACGTAGAAATCGACTTCGCGCTTTATGGTTGGACCACCGCAACCCGGCTTTTGCGCGAGCGGCGCGCGGATGTCGGGTTGATCACTGACGCGCCCAAAATTGATGATTGGGAACGGATACCCGTTCAAAAGACCCGCTACGTTGCATACCTGTTGCCCTCGTCGTCGCTGGCAGATCGGGAGATTTTGAGCTTTGAGGACTTGAGACAGGAAACAGTGATTTTACCAGAAAGCGGGTCATTGACCGAGCGTGTGGTACGGGAGGCTGAAGCCAAAAAGGGCATCCAGCTCCAACGCAAAATAAAAATGACTACCTTTCCCCTCATGTGCGAAGCCGTATTTCAAGGGGCAGGCATTGCCATCTTTCTCGGGAACAGCGGATTAATATCGCGCGGCCTGAGGGAAGTGCCTATAGCGGAGCTCACGGAAACCCATGAAACCGCTGTTGTGGCGCCAAAAGACCGGGCAGGTCTACGGTTGGTGAAGGCCTTTATCGATACGGCGTCGTCTTCGGCCTTTTCTGACCCTGAGCGGTAGAAGTGAATCTTAGCCCCATTTGTCTCGCCTGGTAGGGCTTGTGCCTAGCCACAGTAAAGGTCTGGATTATTGACGCTGCATTGCGGCGCGTTACTGAGCAGTCAATGTCTGCTATGGGCCGTCAGTGTCAAAGCGGTGTTGGACCCTCTAGCCCCAATTTAAGCCGTTCGATCTGCATAGACGTGGAATGTGCTCTTACAATGAATTGAATAGAGGTTTCCCACTTTCTCCCTATGTTCATGGTATGTACTGGGAAATTTTGCGGCTAGAGGGCTGAAAAGGAGGCAAAACCTACAGCCTTGAAAACCGTTGAACGTGAGAGCGTTCCCAGGGTTCGAATCCCTGTCTCCCCGCCACCATATTCTGTATGCTATTAAAACTCGTCTGACACCTTGAACGCGAAGGTGGTTTCAGGCGTTCGAAGTCCTTCATTTCTTGGGTAGAAAATTTGCTCTGCAAAGGCCAAGCTTGCCTCCTAAGATGAAATTGAAGTCCGCCGAGATCGCAGCCAAGAAAACTCTCATGAGTTTGGCAGGAGGAGATCGGCTTTGTTTTATGGAGCGAAAGGTCATGTACTTGATGCCCGCGTTCACTGCGAGTTCCTTTTGTTGCGAGCCCGTCGTCACGCGAGTAGCCAGCAGGTGTTGGTGGATAGCTGTTGCAGAGGTGTTGCTGCGTCGGCATGCGCATTCTGTTTCGCGATAGTTCATGAGATAGTTTTCGCGGAAGTACCTTAACAATCGCATCTAGGAAGTGCTGCATGTTTAAAATTAGGAAAAACCGCAGTGTAAACTTGGGTATGACCGCTCGTAGAATGATCCGATTTGTGGGCAGGTGTCACGCCGCTGCGATGCGCCTGAGCAAGAAATCAACATCCGTGGTTACCCATTTGCAAGAGTGCGCTGGCCAGCGTCCTAAAAACGCCAAATCAATCGCGACAATCACGACCCCACCAGGGGGCAGCGCTCATTCTCCATGGGCATTTCCAAGACTTCCGTGGCTTCCAGCCTGGGAAATCTTCCAACTCCGGCTGCATGAGCATCAAGCCCAACCGTCAGACGAGGACTAAGATCGAAAAATCTGCACCAAAGCAGAAGTGTTGGGTTCTTGATGCGAGCACTTGCGGGGCCATAGTTTTACGTGCGCTCACATTTTCGCGCCGTAGAGCTGTAGGATACGCGGTCTTTCGTTGATCGGCAGCATCTCGTTGACAGTCAAATCATCGGTTGCGAGGTTTTCCTGACCTCCGTACGTGATCAAGCAGGTGCCTCCTGATCATTTCAGGCATTGGATGAGGTTACCGTGCTCACTTGGCATTGGGGATTTTGCATCTCTTTGTTGCACGAGTTGCCTTCTGCCACGGCGATGTTTGCGTCACTGGCTGGAACCAGTTTAGCGGATTAGCGACAGAATCGGATTGAACAGTTCCTCTCATGTCGCCGGATTTGTTTGGCCGCTATTGCCTCATGGGTTTCGAAATCGGGTAACGCCCTGAAATACGGCGGTTTAAAATTATTGAAAATAATAGTTATATAGAATAACAATTATGGACACGTATCAATGGAAGTGCCTTTGCATTGCTATTGGTCGGTCTTAAGGGAGGAACCAATGACCAAATCTCGAAGAAGTATTCTGCTGTACGCACGCGCAGCCGCTGTTTCGGCGTTGGCCTTGAGCGTCACAGCCACAAGCGCTCTCGCTGCCGACATTACTCTACGGATGCACCAGTTCCTGCCAGCGCAGGCAAGTGTTCCCAAGAACATTCTGGATGTTTGGGCTGACAAAATTGAAACCGAATCCGATGGTCGCATTGAGATACAGCGGTATCCTTCGATGCAGCTGGGGGGCAAACCGCCGCAACTGATCGATCAGGCTGTTGATGGTATTGCCGATATCGTCTGGACGGTATCCGGTTATACGCCTGGTCGCTTCCCGCGGGCAGAAGTCTTCGAACTTCCCTTCACTATGACCAATGCCGAGGCCGTCTCACGGGCATATTGGGAACTGGCTGAAGAAACCATGATGGACACCGACTTCAAGCAATTTAAAGTGTTGGGTCTTTGGGTGCATGGCCCCGGTCTTATTCACTCGGCTAAGCCGATTTCATCTCTTGAAGATCTGAACGGCGTAAAGCTTCGAGCGCCGACACGCGTGACCAACACGATGTTCCAGTCTTTGGGCGCGACCCCTGTCGGCATGCCGATTCCGGCCGTCCCTGAGGCTCTATCGAAAGGTGTTATCGACGCCACGGTCATTCCCTGGGAGGTAACGGTTCCGCTGAAAGTGAACGAGTTGGTGAGCAATCACACAACTTTCGGAGACTCGTCACTCTATACCACCACCTTCATTTTTGCGATGAATAGGGCCCGTTGGGATGCACTGCCTGATGATCTGAAAGCTGTGATCGACGCCAACTCTGGCGTGGAGTTCTCGGCTTTTGCCGGGCGTCAGATGCAGGCAGATGACGCGCCTGGCCTGAAGCAGGCAACTGAGCGCGGCAACAACATCATTTCCCTGTCCGAGTCACAAGTCGACGAGTGGAAAGCCGCCTCTGCACCGTCAACTGAGGCCTGGGTCGCCGAAATGGATGGCAAGGGCCTGGATGGTACTGGTCTGCGCGCACGTGCGCTGGAACTGATTGCCAAACATACGTCAGAGTAAATCTTATATTCCCCAAGCCATCCGGTTTGGGGAATTTGTCTTCTGGGAGGAAAGACATGCTGAAATGGGTGGAGCGAATGGCGCGTATGCTGGCGGTTACAGGGGGGCTGGTGCTGACCTTTCTGGTCTTGCTGACCTGCGTCAGTGTTTTGGGGCGCGGTCTGAATACCTTGGGTCATTCGGAAATCTTAGCATCCCTATCGGAGGGGGCAGGAAGGGCCTTGATCTCCACCGGGGTTGGCCCTGTCATCGGCGATTTTGAGCTGGTTGAAGCCGGAGTGGCCTTTGCGATCTTTGCCTTTCTTCCAGTTTGCCAGCTTTATGGCAGCCATGCGACTGTTGATGTTTTTACCAATGGGCTGGGCAGCAAAGCGAACAGGTTTATCGCAGTGTTTTGGGAAGTCGTTCTGACGAGTGTGATTATTCTGATCACAGCGCGCCTGTTTGCCGGGTTGCAAAGCAAATTGGCATACGAGGAGACAACGTTTCTGCTGCAGTTTCCTGTCTGGTGGGCCTATGCCGCAAGTTTTCTGGCAGCTGTCTTATCCGTGCTCGTTGGCATCTATTGTGCCGCAGCTCGGCTGGCCGAACTGGTCTCGGGACGGCAATACCTGCCCTATGCAGGGGGGCAGTCCATTGACGATGCTTGAAATGGGCTATGCGTCCTTCCCCTTCTTGTTGTTGATGATTTTCCTGCGGGCCCCGATTGGTTTGGCGATGCTGCTGTGCGGGATTGGTGGTCTTTACTTTGCTATGGGTGGCGCGAACATGTTTCTCGCCAAGCTCAAGTCCGAAACCTATACCACCTTTTCCAGCTATTCACTGACCATCATTCCGATGTTTCTGCTGATGGGGCAATTTGCAACCCTGTCAGGCATGTCATCGGCACTGTTCAAGGCCGCAGAAAGCTGGCTTGGGCATCGTAAGGGGGGCGTTGCCATGGCTTCGGTTGGGGCCTGTGCCGGTTTTGGTGCGATCTGTGGTTCATCGCTTGCAACAGCCGCTACCATGAGCCGTGTGGCTTTGCCTGAACTGCGCCGCTATGGCTATTCTGGCGGGTTCTCAACCGCGACGCTGGCTGCGGGTGGAACCCTTGGTATTTTAATTCCCCCATCCGTCATTTTGGTGATCTATGCCATCCTGACAGAACAGAATATCGCCAAGCTGTTTCTGGCGGCTTTTGTGCCGGGGGTTTTGGCGGCGGTCGGCTATATCATTACCATTTCGATCTATGTACGCCTGAACCCGGATTCCGCCGGAACCCGGGCGGCCGTACCCTATTCAGATCGCTTCCGCGCATTGGTGGATGTCTGGCCCGTATTGCTGGTTTTTGGGCTTGTTGTGGGCGGCATCTATCTGGGTTGGTTCACCCCCACCGAGGGGGCCGCAGTGGGAGCGGCGGGCACCGGGGTTATCGCCTTGCTGTCAGGCAACCTCAGCTGGAATGTCTTTGTTGAAAGCATCATCGCTACAGCGACCAGCACGGCCATGATCTTTTTCATTGTCTTGGGGGCTGGGCTGTACAACAGTTTCCTTGCTCTGAGCCAGGTCCCGCAGGAGCTTTCTGCCTGGGTGGTAGGACTGGGGCTGAGCCCTTGGGCCGTGTTGTCACTGATCCTTGTCTTCTATCTGATCTTTGGCTGCTTGATGGACAGTCTCAGCATGATCCTACTGACCATACCGATCTTCTTCCCGGTCATCAGCGCGCTGGATTTTGGCATGAGCCCAGAACATGTTGCAATCTGGTTCGGTATCCTTGTTCTGATTGTGGTTGAAGTTGGGTTGATCACACCGCCGGTGGGAATGAACTTGTTCATTATCAATGCGATGGATCGATCTACGCCCATGGTGGAAACCTATAAAGCGGTGATGTGGTTTGTCACGTCGGACATCCTGCGCGTCATCATCTTGGTCATGTTTCCGGCGATTACACTGTTCCTGATCCCAAAATAAATGGCGGTTGCAAAGACAAGAGCATGACGCGGGCAGAAAAATGAGAGCAAGGCAATGATCGAACAAACTAGGTTGGAGGGGTTCAAATGCGAATAGACGGAAATATCGCACTGGTCACAGGTGGCGGGAGCGGCCTTGGCGCGGCAACCGCGCGGCGTCTGGCCGCACAGGGCGCAAAGGTTGCGGTGGTGGATTTCAACATTGACGGAGCACAGGCCGTCGCCGAGGAAATCGGCGGTATCGCCGTGCAGGCCGATGTGTCGGATGAAACCGCCGTAGGGGCGGCTTTTGATGAAGCTGAACAAAAGCTTGGCGGAGCTCCGCGCATTGTTGTGAGCTGCGCCGGGGTTGGCATGGCTGCGCGGATTGTCGGGCGGGAACGGAAACTCTCCTTCGATGTGTTTGAGCAAACCCTGAAGGTGAACCTGTTTGGCACCTACAATGTGATGAGCCACGGCGCCTGTCGCATGGCCGAACTGGAGCCCTTGGAAGATGGCGAACGCGGCGTGGTTATTAACACAGCCTCGGTCGCCTGGCAGGACGAGCAACTTGGACAGGCAGCCTATGCAGCTTCGAAAGGCGCGATTGCCTCGATGTGCCTGCCCGCTGCCCGCGAGTTTGCTCAATCCGGCATTCGGGTCATGGCCATTGCGCCGGGGCTTTTCCACACGCCGATGATGGAAGGCCTGCCTGAAGAGGTGGCCGTAAAAATCACCGCCAACATCCCCTTTCCGTCGCGGTTGGGAGAACCTCAAGAATTTGCCATGCTGGCAGAACAGATCATTGCAAACCCGTTCCTAAACGGAACCACAATTCGGCTGGACGGCGCGGTCCGCCTGCCGCCGCGCTAAGGACATCTATATGACATCTGAAATCCTGAAGATCGAGGTCGATGGCCCAGTCGCTACTCTGACCATGAACCGACCTGGTAAACGCAATGCGATGTGCGAGGAGCTTCTCAACGCGCTTGATGCATTTTTCTCGGCGCCGCCAAAGGAGGTTCGGGTGGTAATCCTGACCGGGATCGAGGGGCACTATTGTTCTGGGTTGGACCTGTCAGAACATGTACACCGTTCGGCCGAAGAAAACCTTCACCATTCGCGCCATTGGCACGGGGTGATGGATAAAATTCAATCCGGTGGTTTGGCTGTTGTCTCTGCGATGTTTGGCGCGGTGATCGGGGGGGGGATGGAGCTTGCGGCCTCAACCCACGTACGCATCGCCGAAAGCTCGACAATCTTTCAGCTTCCCGAAGGGCGTCGCGGTATATTTGTTGGGGGCGGGGCCACCGCACGTGTCGGCCGGTTGCTTGGTGCGGACCGTATGACCGAGATGATGTTGACGGGTCGAAAGTACGGTTCCGAAGACGGTGTCGCACTTGGACTTGCGCATTATTCAGTAGGTGAAGGGGAAGCCTTGCCTCTGGCGCAAAATCTGGCCGGCAAAATCGCACGTAATGCGCCGATGTCAAACTATCTGATGATCAACGCGATCGCTCGGATCAATGACATGAGCCAAGCCGACGGGCTGTTCACAGAATCTTTGGCGGCCGCCCTGTCGCAAACCACGCCAGATGCCGAGGAAGGTCTGCGCGCCTTTCTGGAAAAACGCGCCCCTAAATTCCGGTGATGACATGAAAAAACCTGCCTCGAAACCCGCTGAAGCCACTGCTGTCCATCAAGTCGATGATGAAACGCTCCGCAATTTCATCGGCTACCACATGAAGCGCGCGTTTAACGTGGTCCAAGCCGACCTTGTGCAGACACTGAAGCCATTTGATTTGCGGATGTTGACCTATACGGCGCTGGTTCTGATCGTCGACAATCCCGGATTGCGCCAGTCTCAACTGGCCGATGCAATGGACATAGAACGCCCCAACCTTGTCGTCATCATCGACGAGTTGGAGCGACGCGAGTTGATCAATCGCGAACGGGTGCCCACCGACCGTCGGGCCTATGCGCTGATAGCGACGCTGGCGGGGCGGCGTTTGTATGAAAAGGCCGTGGCTGCCGTCATCGCGCACGAATCTGTGCTGCTTGACGGAATTGACGAGACCACCCGCGCCACGGTGATCGCTGCCATGAAGCAGATCGAGAAAAGCCCGAGAAAGGGGTGAGCCATGAAACGGACATCAGAGTTCAAAAACCACTCGGTTCTGCGGGAAGACCGAAACGACGGGACAATCTTGCTGCGCTCGACACATGAATTGGGCCCGGTTGTCGACAAAACCGGTGTCTGGTTGCACGAATGGGCAGAAAAGGCACCCGAGCGCATCTTTTTAGCCGAACGCAGCGGTGCGGGCTGGCGCGAGGAGGGCTATGGCGAAACCCTGCAAAAGGTCCGGGCCATCGCCGCATCCTTGCTGGCGCGCGGCATGGGGCCGGATACGCCAATCATTATTATGTCAGGCAATGGAGTCGATCACGGGCTGTTGTCGCTGGCCGCGCAATATGTCGGCGTGCCAACGGCACCGGTCGCCGAACAATACTCGCTGATCCACGGGGCCCATGGCCGGCTGCAACATGCCATCGAACTGGTGCACCCCAAAATGGCCTATGTGGTGGATGCCGACCAATACGCTGAGGCCCTGGCATTGGATGCACTGGACGGCATAGAGGTCGTTGCCAGCCGCCCGGGCAAGAATAGCAAAGTAACGGCCTTTGATGAGTTGCTGAAGGGCGATAGCGGCGTTGATGTCGATGCGGCCTATGCCAAGGTCACACCGGATACCGTTGCCAAAATCCTGATGACCTCGGGCTCCACGTCGGCGCCCAAAGGGGTGAAGACCACGCAGCGCATGATGTGTGTAAACCAGACTCAGATTGCGGACGCTCTGCCCTTCCTGCGCGCCCGCCCACCACGTGTGGTCGACTGGCTGCCGTGGAATCACGTCTTTGGTGGTTCGCATAACTTCAACATGATGCTGGCCAATGGTGGCAGTTTTTACATTGATGACGGTAAGCCCGTGAAAGGCCTGTTCGACCGCACCGTGGAAAACCTGTCGATGGTGACTGGGTCATTGGTGTTCAATGTTCCCGTCGGCTTTGGTCTGCTTCTGGGGGCCTTGCAGCAGGATGCCGATCTGCGCCAGCGCTTCTTTGCCGATCTCGACCTGATCTTCTACGCCGGTGCTTCGCTGCCGCAGGATATCTGGTCGGGCTTTGAACAAATGGCGATGGAGGTGAAGGGCGAAATTCCTTTGATGACATCCTCCTGGGGACTCACTGAAACCGCCCCCGCCACGATGATGCAGAGTGAACCGATTGACCGTTCCGGTGTGGTTGGTGTGCCACTAAACGGGGTGACGCTCAAACTGATCCCGGATGCCGATATGCGTTGCGAGATGCGGATCAAAGGGCCGCAGGTGATGCCCGGCTATTTCGAGGACCCGCAAAAGACAAAAGACGCCTTTGATGATGAAGGGTTTTTTATCACCGGCGACGCCATGCAGTTCATCGACAAGACGGACATGAACAAGGGCATGAAGTTCGACGGACGTATTTCCGAAGATTTTAAACTGCTGACGGGCACCTGGGTGCGCGCCGCGCAACTGCGTATAGACATGCTCGCCTGTCTTGCTCCGCTGGCTGCCGATCTGGTGATCACCGGCGCCGACAAACACCAGATCGGTGTGATGGTCTTCCCCGATGTGACCGAGCTGAAACGCGAAGGTTTTGGTCTGACAGAGGACAACGGAGCCTATCGTTGTGACCTGTTGCAGGGCGAAATCCACCGTCGCCTAGTCGAACGCGCCCGCGAGATTTCAGGCAGCTCGACGCAGATTTCTCGCGCCATCGTGCTCAGCGAGGCTGCCTCGATGCCAGAGGGGGAAATGACCGCTAAGGGCAATTTGAACTTCCGCAAGGTGCTGACGCGCCGCGCGGCTTTGCTGGACCGGCTTTATGATGGCGCCGATCCTGCCACCATCACGTTATAATAAAGGAACAGGACAGATGGTTGATATCTCCAAGGTCCGCGCACTCGACATCCACACCCATGCCGAGGAACCCTGCGGCTGCCATTCCGACGATGGCTATGATGATCTGCAATCCACAATGGCCAACTATTTTGGCGCGCCATGGCAACATCCACCGACCATTCCGCAAACTGCAGCCCATTACCGTGAACAGAACATTGCGGCGGTGATTTTCCCCGTGGATGCGGAACGGGAAACCGGCTATCGGCGCTATTCCAATGACGAGGTGCTTGAACAGGTCAAGGATAACAGCGATGTGCTGATCCCCTTCGCCTCCATCGACCCCTGGAAGGGTAAGATGGCCGTGCGTGAAGCACGTCGTTTGATCGAGGAATGCGGCGTCAAAGGTTTTAAGTTCCACCCGACCATGCAGGGCTTCTTTGCCAATGATCGCATGGCCTACCCCTTCTACGAGGTGTTGGCCGAACATAAATGCGTTGCCCTGTTCCATACTGGGCAAACCGGTGTGGGGTCTGGCATGCGGGGTGGCAACGGCATGCGGCTGAAATACTCCAACCCGATGTATATGGATGATGTGGCAGTGGATTTCCCCGACATGAACATCATTCTGGCGCACCCCTCGTTCCCTTGGCAGGAAGAGGCGCTGGCCGTTGCCCAGCATAAGCCAAATGTCTATATCGACCTGTCGGGCTGGTCGCCAAAATACTTCCCCGAAATCTTGGTGCGGTATTGTAACTCGATCCTCAAGAAGAAGGTGTTGTTTGGTTCTGACTGGCCGATGATCACACCGGAACGCTGGCTGGCTGATTTTGACAAGATCGCGATCAAGGATCACCTGCGCGAAGACATCATCAAGAACAACGCAGCCCGGCTTTTGGGACTGATGTAATACAAATCTGGGTGCCTGCGGCAATCGACTTTCTGAACAAGATTTCGACTGATCAAACCTCGTCGCGAGTCCGCTGAGCCGCACACCCAATGGGGCAAAGCGTGCATTGCACCAAACGTTATTAAAGCATGAGGAAACAATAGCATGAAGCCGTTTCAGGCACCGATTGAGGACATTCTGTTCTCGCTCAACCATGTTGCTGGTGCAGATACGTTGCCGGACTGGGACGCAGAATTCGCAGCTGAAATCGGTGGCCATTTTGCGTCTTTTGCGGAAGGCGAGATTGCCCCGTTGGACGAACCCGGTGACATTCAGGGTTGCACCCTTTCGGATGGTCGCGTGTCGATGCCCGATGGCTTTGCCGAGGTTTACCGCGCCTATGTTGAACAGGGCTGGCCCTCTCTGACAGCACCGGAAGAATATGGTGGTCAAGGATTGGGGGCGCTGACGCTGGCAATCACGTCTGAAATCTTCTCGGGTGCGAACCATAGCCTGCAAATGGTCACCGGCTTGGTCCCCGGCGCGGTGCGCGTGCTGATGCGATTTGGCTCGGACGATCAGAAATTCCGCCACATCCCGCCCTTGGCCTCGGGAGAAACCATCGCCACGATGTGTCTGACGGAACCGGGTGCGGGATCTGATCTTAGTGTTGTACGCTGTCGTGCCGCGCCATCAGGGAGCAGCTGGGGCATCACTGGCGAGAAAATCTTTATCTCGGGCGGCGATCAGGACATGAGCGATAGAATCCTGCACCTTGTGCTGGCCCGAACCTCTGACGACGGGATAAAGGGATTGTCCCTTTTCCTTTGTCCCTGCACCCGGGCCGATGGCAGCCGCAATGGGGTCATGGTCACAAGGATCGAAGAAAAGATGGGGCTACATGCCTCGCCGACCTGCCAGCTGGCCTTTGAGGGGGCCGAAGCCGAATTGATTGGTGAAGAGGGCAAGGGGTTGAAGGCGATGTTCACCATGATGAACCATGCCCGCGCTGATGTGGCGCTGCAGGGGGTGGCGCATGCTGCGCGGGCCTATGACATCGCCAGTTCCTATGCGGCCGAGCGCGTGCAGGGGCGCAGAGCTGATGGGTCCCCGGCGCGCCTTGACCAGCATGCTGATGTGCGCCGCATGCTGACTGAAATCGACAGGCTTGCGGTCACCGGGCGCGCTATGGCCCATCTTGCCTGCGTGACGATGGAGCGGGGGGGCGACCCTGATTTGGTCGAGTTCCTCACCCCCCTGACCAAGGTCTTTTGCACTGAGGCCGGCATGCGCGCGGCGGAACTGGGCATGCAAGTTCTTGGCGGTTATGGCTATCTGCGGGAATACCGGTTGGAGCAAACCTACCGCGATGCCCGCATAACGGCGATCTATGAAGGGGCAAACGGTATCCACGAACGGATGCTGGCAACGCGCCTTGCGCCGGGGGCGGCAGGTGATGCATTTGAAGCCTATGTCGCCGCGCAAGCCGAAGAAACCCAGGACGACAGGATCCATCATGCTTTGCGCGCCTGGAGAGACCTGCGAACCCGCCTCGGAGAAGTTGAAGATCCATCTTCTCTGGCACATCAGTTTATGAGCAGTTCCAGTGACGTTCTCCTGGCCTGCATTCGAGCACGGATCAGTCAAATAGCGGCCCGTCATCCCAACCCAACCAGAATGCTAAGGCTGTCCGTGTAACGGACAGCCTGGTGGCCCTCGGCAGGGCGCAGTTCAGCGCATGTCGAAGGTATCGTCTTCATCTTTGTGGTCGATATAGATTACTTTTCGTGACCCTGATGCCCAAGTTTGCTTTTGAGCGGTTTCAGCAGTGTACGCTATCTCGTCAAAGGGCTGTTGAAACACTACGCGCAGGTCGATCACTGCATCGATATCCTGGTCCTTGCGTGTTTGCTTGAACATCGACGAGGCGGGATCGTTTTCAAGCCAATTTTCTAGAGTTTGGATTGACTAAGTACCTTTGCCATAAGACACCTAAACCCGCCAGCGACCATTGGCTTGGGCAACATGACCCAGATGCATCTGCATGGAACCTGCCAGACGTACCAATGGGGCTGAAAGGAACCGGCGACCAAAGATCTTGTCGCCAGGGCCGTTCATAGTCTTTTAGGGTGGCAACAGGTTGAATGTAGTGCCAGGCCCAACGGCAGTCACCATGAACTCTGCAACAGGTTGAACGTCTCTGCAAGCATCGGGGTGCCTTTGCGGCGCTCTAAGGCAACGAAACAAAGACAAGCAGGCACCGCAACTGAATTGCAGACCGCAAGACCGAAGGATTGTTTTTGGTGGAGCGCGATGGATTCGCGACAAAGGCTGAGGCCGATGCCAGATCGCACCATCTCGAGCATTGAGGCCTCTTGGTCGACACGTGCCACGACCCCCAGACGGTCGGCTGGATTTGTATAGATTTTGGACAAAAGGCGATAGTGGACGGACCGTTCGGGCGTGCCGATCCAAGGCAGTTTCGCCAACTCAGGCCAATCGGCATTCTCGATCTTCTTTTGCCACCCGATCGGACCGATCACGCGATAGGTGAAATCGGCAAGTTTGATCGCATGTATTGGATCTTCCGTATCCGATCCCATCAGGGATAGGTCGTCCGGTCCGCACAAATAGAAACCTGCATCAATCTGACCCCGTTTCAGCCATGTCATAATATCGCCGCTGACACCGTGGGTCAGTTCAGTTTCAATGTCCGGATGTTCTGTTCGCAGGCGCGCCAATATCCGACCAAGCCGGATAAACTCTGGATCAACGATCGTTCCGATCCTGAGTTTGCCGCTGATCCGGCCAGACCTTTGGCGGGCACTGCGCTGGAAATCACTCATTGCATCCAGAACCTGTTCGGCCTTTGCCAAGACTGCGGCGCCGTCATGGCTGATCTGAAGGCCGGTGGGTGTTCTGTTGAACAGTGTGATTCCCGTCTCTTCTCCAAGCCGTTTGATCTGGTGGCTAATGGCTGGCTGGGTCAGGTTCAGCACCTCAGCAGCACGCGAAACGCTTCCTTCCCGAGCCACGGTAACAAACGCCAGGATGGTGTTAATATTTGAAAAACGGTCCATATAAAAATCTCTAATATCGCATTGTGCGATTTGTCATTAGGTTTTTTCGCGTCCGTCGCCCAGAGATCATCGAAATCAGCGTTCTGGGAGGGACCGCGAACCGAAGCCCGAGCCTTCCACGGTCATTCGAAATGCCGTGTGTAAGCCATGGTTCTTTGCCTCTTTCAGCACGCCGGTCGCAAGGAAACGACGGATGGGTGGATGATCAAAATGTCTAAAGGTTTGAACGGGTTCGACTATATCGTGATTGGCGGCGGCTCCGCCGGGTGCTTGATGGCCAATCGCCTAAGCGCCGATCCGACCAAAAAGGTGCTTCTTCTGGAAGCCGGCAAGCCAGACACCTATCCTTGGATTCATATCCCCGTTGGTTATCTGTATTGTATCGGGAATCCGCGCGCTGACTGGATGTACAAAACCGAGCCGGACAAAGGTTTGAACGGGCGGAGTCTTCTTTACCCACGCGGCAAGACGCTGGGCGGGTGTTCGTCGATCAACGGCATGATCTATATGCGCGGGCAAGCCCGTGATTATGACAACTGGGCCGAACTGACAGGTGAAGCAGCCTGGAGCTGGGAAAACGCGCTTGCCGATTTCAAAGCGCATGAAAACCACTACAAGTTGGATGATGATGCTGATCCGGTCACGGGCAATAACAGCAGGTTTTCCGACATGCACGGGCATGGCGGCGAGTGGCGGATTGAAAAGCAGCGGCTGAGCTGGGATGTGCTGGACAGTTTTGCTGATGCGGCTGTTGAGACAGGCATCCAGAAAACCGATGATTTCAACAGTGGCGACAACGCCGGTGTCGGATACTTCGATGTGAACCAGCGTTCGGGCTGGCGTTGGAATACGTCCAAGGCCTTTTTGCGCCCCGCCAAGCAGCGCAAAAATCTGACAATCTGGACAGAAGCGCAGGTCGAGAAACTGGCTTTTGAGAAAGACGCTGATGGCGCGGTGCGCTGTGTCGGCGCAAAAGTTCATCGTGCGGGAAAACCGGTTACTGTAACTGCCACCAAAGAGGTTGTCCTGTCAGCTGGCGCCGTCAACTCTCCACAGATCCTGCAATTGTCGGGGATCGGACCTGCTGCTTTGCTGAAAGAGCACGGCATCGATGTGGTGATGGATCAGCCGTTTGTGGGTGAAAACCTGCAAGACCATCTGCAGATCCGCGCGGTCTTCAAGGTTAAAGGCACGCGCACCATGAATACCTTGGCCAATTCGATGGTCGGCAAGGCCAAGATCGGTTTGGAGTATCTTCTGAAACGGTCTGGCCCGATGAGCATGTCGCCCAGCCAGTTGGGCGCCTTCACCCGGTCTGACTCTGGTCGGACCCATGCCAATCTTGAATACCATGTACAGCCGCTGAGCCTTGAGGCCTTCGGAGACGATCTGCACGATTTTCCGGCCATGACGGTCAGCGTTTGCAACCTGAACCCAACCAGCCGAGGGCACGTTCGGATCACCTCATCTGATTTCCGCGATGCGCCTAAGATTGTGCCGAATTACTTGGACACCGAGGATGATCGCAAGGTCGCTGCAGACAGCCTGCGTCAGGTGCGCAGGATTATGGCCCAATCCGCGATGGCGCCCTATGAACCCGAAGAGTATAAGCCCGGCGTTCAGTATCAAACTGATGAGGATCTGGCCCGTCTCGCAGGCGACATCGCCAGCACGATCTTTCACCCGGTCGGCACAGTGAAAATGGGCCGTGACGACGACCCCACCGCCGTTCTCGATCCGCATCTGCGCTTGAAGGGTGTCGCGGGCCTGCGCGTGGTGGATGCCTCGGTCATGCCGGAAATCACCAGCGGCAACACCAATTCGCCCACGATCATGATCGCCGAGAAAGCCGCGGGCTGGATTCTGGCCGGTCAGTAACCCGGCATCTCTGAAATTCTGACGTCTAACTGGAGGTCACATGCGTAATTCGTTTTCCAACTTGCCGCTTACCGGCGTGAAAGTCGTTGATTTTGGCCAGTATATCGCAGGTCCCGCAGTTGCGATGTTGTTGGGGGATTTGGGCGCAACGGTTGTTCATATCGATCCTCCGAATGGCCCGATGTGGGACAGCCCCGCGAACGCCACATTGAACCGCAACAAGGTCATCGTGAACCTTGACCTGAAGTCCGAAGAAGGGCTGGAGCAGGCGCGCGCGCTCTGTGCTGAGGCTGATATCATCGTTGAGAATTTCCGGCCCGGAAAGATCGCAAAGCTGGGGTTCGATTTCGCAGCAATGCGCCAAGAGCGCCCCGAGCTGATTACGATATCTGTGCCCGGATTTGCGTCAAATGACACTGAACGGCGGGAATTGCGAGCCTATGAAAGTATCGTGGCGGCAAGCTCGGGTGTGTTCACCGATATGGGCTTGAACCGTGTGCTCATGGGGCTCAACCCGTCGTTCTCGCCACTGCCACTTGCCTCTGCCTATGCGTCTCAGATCGCAGCCTCGGCCACTGTTTTGGCGTTGCAATCGCGCCAGGTGACCGGCTTGGGAGATCAGATCGAAGTGCCGTTAGCGGCCGCCGTGATGGAAGGGCTGTGCTACAACTCAATCAAGGTCGATGGCATGCCCGAACGGTACCTGACCCAGCGTGAGGTTGAGATCGAACGCCGGCGTGTCGAAGGCCTGCCGATGAATGTTAGCTATGAGGATCTGCAGGAACTGATGGATCCCTTCTTCCGCAGCTATATGTGCAAAGACGGGCGGATGTTCTATGTTGTTTGTCCCAGCCACAAAAACCACGCACGGCGTTGTCTCGAGGTGCTCGGCATTTATGACGAATTGGTTGAAGACGGGCTGACCTCAGAGGAAAACACCTACAAGCCATGGTCGGAATGGGAACACGAAACCTCCTTGGGGGTCTACCCAATGCCCAAGGACTGGGCCGACAAGATCTCGGAGCGGATGAAAGAGGTCTTCATGACCCGCACATCGCACGAGTGGAAAAAAATGTTTGGCCGCGGCCTCATCCCCGGCGCGCCGCAACGCTGGCTGCAGGAATGGATCCACGATGAGTATGCGGAGACCTCCGGTCTGATGATTGATGTGCACGATCCGGTGTATGGCGACATGACACAACCTGGTCCGGTGGTCTGGATGGAAGAAAGCGGCGAAGAGGCTTTGCAGCCCGTTCCACGCCGTTGGGTGAATTTTGACGAAGCGTTGAAGATTCTGAAGAAGCACAGAACTGAAATTCCGGAACCTTCTGAAGAGACAGCACAGGACGGTTGGCTTACGGGCGTGCGAGTGCTGGATTTGTGCAACGTGATCGCAGGGCCGCATTCTGCAAGCTATTTGGCGCGGTTCGGTGCCGAAGTGATCAAGCTGGAACCAGCCGAGCCGATGTATGACAGCTGGAACACCGTTATCTACGGCATGTCACAGATGCGCGGCAAACGCTCGATCTTGGCAGACATCACATCGCGCCATGGGCGGCAGGTGTTTGAAGACTTGGTGAAGTCCGTTGATGTCATCGTTTGGAATGCGCCTGATAACCAGATCAAAAAGATGGGTCTGGATGCCGACAATTTGCGCAAGCTCAATCCAGACGCATTGTTCTGTAAGCTTGATTGTTTCAGCGGAGTGCGTCGCGGAACCAGAACCGACTATATCGGTTATGACGATCTTGTGCAGGCAACCACGGGCATCATGCTGCGCTTTGGTGGGGCAATGGACCGCCCCGAGGAACACGCCCATGTGGGCACTATTGACGTGATGTGCGGGTTTGGCGGTGCTTTGGGAGTCGCGGCGGCGCTGTATCAGAAATACCGTTTCGGCCGTATCGGACGCGGGCGTACATCCTTGTCGTCCAACAGCGGATTGCTGCAGGTGCCATTCGCCTTTGATTTCAAGGGGAGAGGGTTGTTCGATGAACCCTCGGGCCCAGAGGCGAGTGGCTATGACGCGCTGGCACGGTTTTACAGCACCGCATCGCGTCATATTCTCCTTAGTGCCTACGAGGCTGATCTTCCTTTGTTCCGCAATGTTGAGGGGCTGGAAGAGCTTCCTGACCTGCCCGAAGACGACCGTGCGGCCTATCTGGCAAATGCGTTCCTGACGCAACCGGCAACAGAGTGGGTGGAAGCCTTGCAAGCAGCTGATATTGGCGCAGTGGTTTGTGAAAATCTTGATGCTTTGCGCGCCCGGAACCTGCGCGACGCCGACGGAACGCCAGGAACCGATAACGGAAGCTATTCGTTCTCGAACTATCCCGACCACCCAAGTGGTCACGAGGTTATCCAGCTTGATCCCTACGCAGTGCGATCGGCTCGTGGAAAGGTCACCGCGGTCACACCCGCAGAAAAATTCGGAACGTCCACGCGCGCGGTTCTCAAGGACCTTGGCTATGCAGAGACCGCAATCGAAGCGATGATCAAATCTGGCAACCTCAGTGAAAGCTGGAGCGAGGAATACCTGCCCAGCTAATCAGATCAGCCGCCCTCCCAAATGCTGGGGCGGGCGGCTTTTGATGCAACAATAGGCCTGAACTCAATTTTAGGGCCCATCCACCCAAGCCTGACGCAAAAATTAGGTCGCGCGACGTTGCATCGCGCGGGAGGACCTATTGCGCCATGTGCTTGCGCGCCATTTAGGAGGAAACATGGCCAAGACACCCCCATTGATGGACTTACCCATCCAAACCGCAGATCGCGGCTTCTATGCTGGTTTCAGCAAAGATGTCGCGATCACATCCAAAATATTGATTGCTGCCCTTATTGTGTGGGCCATTGCCGTCCCAGAGACTGCAGCAAAAACCCTTGGAGCTCTGAACAGTTCTCTGCTGGGTACATTCTCCAGCTGGTACATCTATGTTGTCGCGCTTTTCCTGATCGCATGTGTGGTTTTGGCGCTTATCCCAAGCACAGGCCGGTTGAAGCTTGGTCTTGAGGGGGACGTGCCTGAGTTCTCGAACTTCTCATGGTTTTCGATGATGTTCGGTGCCGGCATCGGGATTGGCATGCTTACCTTCGCAACTGCGGAACCGATGTATCACTTCGCAACGAACCCGAATGTGATCATGGGAGACGCAGCCGGATCGTCCGCGGACAATGTCAACTACGCCTACATTTGGTCGTTTCTGCACTGGGGCTTTTCTGCCTGGGCCTGTTACGCAATCGTTGGTCTGTCGCTTGCCTATTTCTCGTACCGCCGCAATCTTCCCCTGACCATTCGCTCAGCGCTGACCCCTCTCTTCGGCGAAGGCCTGTCAGGCATCTTAGGCCACATCGTGGATATCGTCGCCGTCGTCGCTACCATTCTTGGTGTCGCACAGACGCTGGGCTTTGGGGTCGAGCAATTTGTGTCGGGCTTGCATCGCATCGGTTTTGGCGATTGGCTAATTGTCGCTGAAACGGGCAAACCGTCAACTGCAGGTGTTATCACCGCGCTTTTGGTCATCATGGGCGCGTCAACATTGTCGGCGCTGTCTGGTGTTGGCAAGGGGATCAAGTGGCTGTCCAACATCAACATGGGACTTAGCTTCTTTCTGCTTGCCTTTTTCTTGCTCTTTGGCTCGACCTTCTTCGGCCTAAGCGCGCTTGTCGAGGGCTTGGTCAGCTACATCGTTCAACTGCCCAAACTGCTTTTCACCGTTTGGACATCTGACGGTGTTGAGGGCAGCGAAGCTGCACAGTTGGCCGGCTGGCAAGGTGGCTGGTCGGTGTTCTATTGGGCATGGTGGATCGCGTTTGCTCCGTTCGTGGGCGTGTTCCTTGCGCGCATTTCCCGTGGGCGTTCCGTGCGCGAGTATATTCTTGGGGCGATCATCATCCCGTCGATCATGTGCTTTGTCTGGTTCACGGTCGTCGGAGGTACCGCCATAGACCTGACACTGAACGGCGGAGCTGGCGATGCGATCTCCGGTGCAGGGCAACAGAACCAGTTGTTCGCAATGCTCGACTTCATCCTTGGTACCGGCTCGGCCTGGATCATGGCTGTAATCGTTGTTGTCTTGTTGCTTACATATCTGGTGACCACAGCTGACTCCGCGATCTTGATCGTAAACACAATCAACGCAGCTGGGGCCGAGAGGCCATCCGGTCGCCCTCACATCATCTTTTGGGGCTTGGCTCTGTCGTTGGTTGTAGGTGGGTTGTTGATCGCTGGTGGTGTTGGTGCAATCCAATCCGCAATGGTCATCGGCGCCTTGCCATTCTCACTCGTGATGGTCCTGATGTGCGTCGCACTGGTCAAAGCGATCGTGAAAGACGGTATGCGCGAGAAAAACGGCGTTCAAACCGTTCATGTCGCCGAGTAAAAGCTGAAGGGGGGCCATGCCCCCCTTCTTTCCCTGCAGTTCAGACTAGAACTTGCAGCAATATCAGGTGGAAAATTAAGCGATCCCTGCGCGCTTGTATCTATTATTAGCATGTTGTTACAGAAATGCGCAGAGTTGCATCCACGGCTCAATACCAAACTGAGCAGCCCCACTTGAGTGATCCAATTAAAAGTTAGTGCATGGTTGGCCGTTGGCCCATCGGGATGATGGCCCTGGGTGTAGGTGGGCGGTAGCCTAGGGGCTCGCTTGATGTTGTCGTGTGTCCGAGCAAGCGATGATGATCGAAGCCGCTGGCAGTGAGTAGAAATTTTCCGCGCTTAGCAGTTTGTCGCGCATCCGCCCGTTGTCGTTTTCGTAAAATTCGTTCTCCCACACACTGCAAGGCAGTGCATGTTTTACATGCATTAGAGGGGGAGGACCGCTTGATGAGTGCAGTCTTTGCCCCAACAGCGTCGATCCTATTTCTGAGGGCCTCAGCGAAAAATTCTGGGTCGTTGCCCGGCCGAATGTAAACAGGCACGTTCGGCAGGGTAAACAGTTCGTCAGCGCGTCGATGGCTTTGGTAGAGTTCGGCTTCCGCTTCACCTGGATCGTCTGGCGTTGCGGACTGTGTTCATCCAGAATTTCAATGTTCTGCAAGCCCTGCGGTCAACAGTTCGATGACGTATCGAGCCCTTGAGAGCGCCATTGGTCCGAGCAAGAATGACGCGAGTCATTCGACCAGACGTCATTGCGATACGCGGGACTTAGTCGGACCTAGGTCCCGCCGTTGAGCCTTGCGTGCAACAAGGTAGCAGCTTGTAAACATCCCAACTTTATCCGCTCTCTCAATGATATCGAACCCTGCGTCCTTCAATTTGCGCTCAAGGATTTTTGCAGTTACAAAGTCAACAAACGGGGCCTTTCCAATGGCCTGCATAACAGGGATCGCAACCTTACTAATCATTGCGTATTTGAAGCCGCCATGCTCCGGGGCACAAACAGTTTTTGAGATGAAAATTCCACCCGGTTTTATCAATGAAGATATGTATTCAAGCGTGCTATCGAGCTCTGGTAGAAGGTGAAGCAAATTATGCGCCAGGACCGCGTCGTAAGATGCGCTATCAGGAGAATGATCTAGAACTTCAGCCACTTTGAATGTGACGTTTCCGACAGTTTCGCCTACGAGTTTTTCATTTGCGATCTCGATCATGCCTGGTGAGAGGTCAGTAGCCGTGATCTGGGCTACATGTGGTGCGATCAGCAGTGCTGTCGAACCTGTGCCGCAGCCAATTTCCAGCACTTTATCTTCGGATTTCAAATGAGATTTTGTGCGCTCAAGCGTCCTCAGATACCCGTCCATGTCCCGGATTGGATCCGTGGCATACTTGCGAGAAATTTTGCTCCAGAACGCGGCGTCTTTGGATAGTGCAGCCATTGAGAGTTTCTTTCTATTCACGCGATTTCAGTGCTTGTACGTTCAAACATAATTTAAGGGAATTGCCTTTCTTTGCAGAAGCTTTATGCATCTACGCATGAACTGGAAGGCTATCAACTTTGACTGGAACCAGGTGCGCTCCTTTCTCGCGACGACCGAAAAGGGGTCTTTCTCCGCAGCTGCGCGTGTGCTTGAGCAAACCCAGCCGACGGTGGGCCGCCAAGTTGCGGCACTGGAGCGGTCACTTGGAATAAAGCTTTTTGAGCGGGTTGGAAAATCACTGAACCTGACCAGCGCCGGAGCAGATTTGTTGGTGCACGTGCAGGAGATGGCAGAGGTTGCGAACCGAATTTCATTAACCGCGACAAGCCAGTCAAATACCGTGGAAGGGCAAGTCAAGATAACCGCATCAGATGTTATGTCCGCCTATCAACTTCCGCCCATCCTAAAGCAGATCCGTTTTGCGGCTCCGCGCTTGGAGATCGATGTTGTCGCAACGAATGATCTGCGCGACTTACAACGGCGCGAGGCTGACATTGCAATCCGGCATGTGCGCCCAATTCAACCGAACCTGATCGCGAAACTGGTGGCCGAAGCGACAGCACATTTTTACGCGGCGCCTTCGTACCTAGATCAGGTCGGGCGCCCTGAAACGGAAACTGAACTCGCAAAACTAGATTTTGTTAGTTTTGGAGACGTGGCAACGATGATTGGCTTTCTCAATCCGGCTGGCATTCCGGTCACCGCTCAGAATTTCCGGATAGGGTCAAAATCCGGGATCGTTTCTTGGGAGATGGTGCGGCAAGGCTTGGGGGTGAGTGTTATGTCTGACGAAGTCGCTGCAATGACCTCTGGCGTTGAGAGAGTGCTTCCTGGTCGAGAGCCGTTCAAATTTCCGATCTGGCTCGCCACCCATTCGGAACTGCATACTGCACGAAGAATACGTTTGGTGTTTGATCAACTTGCGGAGCAATTGAGTGCTCCAAGTAGGTTTCCTCAACTGTAGGCTTGAAGGCCGGGGCTGCGATCCGACATCCACAGCTTTCGAGATCTGAGAGACCAATGCCGTACACGGGAGACAGTGGTTCTATGCAGAAAGTGCCCCTTTTCAAAGTGCCTCATGACGGAACCAGTAGCTCACAAATCCGCTATGTGCTTCGTCTTTGCGCCTGTTTCAATTTCGAGGCCTCTGAGAGTTATTGGACGCCACGTGTGAATGAATTGGGGTAGAGGTGGAAAATCTATACTGCCGCTGTCGGCGACTTTTTCGCCATTGAAGACACCACCACCCCACTTTCTGTCATCACCTGATTCCGGCCTGAGTTTTTGGCAACATATAGCAACTCATCGGCACGTTTGAGTAAGGCCGCTGCAACGCTGGCCTCCTCGCAAATCTCTGTGAGCCCTATGCTAACCGTTAAGCGAATTCTGTTTGCATCAGCTATAATTTCGCTTGATTGGATCGTTGATCGTAACCGTTCGCATGCAGCATATGCGCCGATCAGATCCGTGTCAGGAAAGACCAAGGCAAATTCCTCACCGCCAAGCCTTCCCACAAGATCGATTGAGCGAAATTCACGTATCAGCATTCTTGAAAGCTGTTGGAGAGTCTTGTCTCCGGCATCGTGACCATATGTGTCGTTGATACGTTTGAAATGATCTACATCGAGCATTGCAACTGACATTGGCAACCCGCGTCGTTGCGCTCTGTCAAATTGAGTTTCCAATGTTTTCAGAAACGGCCTTCGGTTCGAAACCTGGGTCAAGGGATCCGTATTTGCCTCAATCTGCAGGAGCTCATAGGCTTTGGTCAGCTCTCGAATACTTAAAATGCCGACTAGCTTTCCTTTCTCAAGCACGGGTATGTGCCGGATCGCGTTTTCATTCATGAGGTGAAGCAGGTAGGTTACTTCATCCTCTGGACTGCAAGAAATGACCGAGCGGGTCATCACCTCGGAGACCAAGGCGTCTGCCGCCTTTGGGTCGCAACTGGCCACAACGGGTAAAAGGTCCCTTTCAGAGATGATTCCAACCAATGCGCTGGTTTCGTCGGTCACGACCAATGCGCCAAGTTTTAGATCGAGCAAAACCTTAGCAGCTTGCCTTAGAGTTGATTCAGGATGAATCCCTTCCACCTTGGTCGATACCTTGGATTCTAACAACTGAACTACTCTCACTCTACACACTCCGTATTCATCCGCCTGTAGTCTGCGGGCGATACATGAAAAGAGGTTAAAAGCCGCTTCCTGCATGCGTATTTGGTAGTGAAACTTTAACTCAACCGACAGTGCTTCATGTTTTGAGCGCAGGTCGCGTTTGGGTCTTGCTGCGGAGCAAAGTGCTTAGCTGTCATCGAATGGAGGCTCTATATCATATGGGACTAGAGCCACGGGGACAGGAGCTGGGGGACCACAATCATTCGATATTGGGTCAGGTGGTTTCCCGTTCGAGCTGGGGAGGTGGTACCACTCGAAACCAATATGTTTGTTGTTGACTGGCCTATGACAGTGGCCCGACCGAATATGTGATGCCAGATCTGCCGGGGCTTGGACGCGTGACAGGACTTCCCTGCGGGAGGCCGGTTCTGAACGGTGCGGTGGGTTACTTGATATCGATGGTCTGGCGAAGGCTGTGGGACTCGGGGTCCAGAATCAAGATCTGGTTTTCTGTGGTCACAACCGCAATCCAACCGGTTCCAAAGGTCACAGCCTGGGCTGTAGTGCCTGCGGGTAGGGTGATTTCCGCGGGCAGGCTGGGGCCATCGGCAGACAAGCGGATGACAAGCAGGCTGATAACCACTACAAGCCCGCCAATCATCACCACGGTCAATGTGGTCACCAGGCGTCGCAGGAATTTGAGCTGCGGCGGCTCGTCTTGAATTTCAGGCTCGGAAGGATCAGTCATGGGCAGCCGCCAGATTGAGTTTATCATCGCGGAAGATCCGCCTAAGAGGCTTGATAAAGCGGTTTCGCGCGATGTGCCAGCGGAAGCGACATTGTCACGCACCAGGCTGGCTCGATTGATTGAAGCGGGCAGTCTTACAGTCGATGGTGCCGTGGTGCAGGACGCCAAGGCCCGGGTTGCCGAGGGCGCTGTGATTTCCATCACCGTGGAAGAGGCCGAAGACAGCCATATCGGTCCCGAGGACATCAGTCTGGACGTGATTTTTGAGGATGACGATCTGATCGTGATCAACAAACCTGCTGGCATGGTGGTGCATCCGGCACCGGGGACGCCCTCGGGCACCCTGGTCAACGCCCTGCTGCATCACTGTGGCGAGAACCTCTCTGGAGTGGGGGGCATTAAGCGTCCGGGCATTGTGCATCGTATCGACAAAGAGACTTCGGGGCTCTTGGTGGTGGCAAAATCTGATGTGGCCCATCAAGGGCTGGCTCAGCAGTTTGAGAAACACACGGTCGAGCGCTACTATCGCGCCATCTGCTACGGAGTTCCCGATGCCAACGACCCGCGTCTGCGCGGGGTGAAAGGCACCAGTTTTGAGACCGGAAATATTCTGAAACTGACCACCCAGTTGGCGCGGCACAAACATGACCGTCAACGTCAGGCCGTGTTGTTTCAGGGCGGTCGTCATGCGGTGACGCGGGCGCGCATTGTCGAGCCTTTTGGCAATCCTCCCGTGGCTGCCTTGATTGAATGTTGGCTTGAAACCGGGCGCACCCATCAGATCCGGGTGCATATGACCCATGCGGGGCATGGGCTGGTTGGCGATCCCACCTATGGCGGCAAACGCAAGCTGGCAGCTAAGTCTCTGACCCCGGCGGCTATTGCGGCGGTGCAGAATTTTCCTCGGCAAGCCCTGCATGCGGCGGTGCTTGGATTCGTGCATCCAGTGACGGGCGAGGATCTGCGGTTTGAGGCACCGCTGCCCGAAGATATGGCAGGGCTGATTTCGGCCCTTTCTCAACCCGTTGTAAAAGCTTGATTGTTTTTGCAACTATCTGTGACGCATGTCACAGATAGTTCTGCAGCCGAAATATATAGTGTTTCTTGTAAGCACCTCTTGAAAGGTGTTTAGCGCTAACCCATATGACTTAATGTTAAGTCCATAAACATCTTGGGAGGGACCGTTTGAATGGCTAATTACGCAAATCTGCCCGCACCGACCCCCGAAGGCGGTCTGAACCGCTACATGCAAGAAATCCGCAAATTCCCGCTCCTGGAGCCGGAAGAAGAATATATGCTGGCCAAGGCCTGGGTGGAAAAAGAGGACTCCGGTGCGGCGCATCGGATGGTCACCTCGCACCTGCGTCTCGCCGCCAAAATTGCTATGGGCTACCGGGGCTATGGGCTGCCGCAGGCCGAGGTGATCTCTGAGGCCAACGTCGGCCTGATGCAGGCGGTGAAACGCTTTGACCCGGAAAAGGGCTTTCGTCTGGCCACCTATGCCATGTGGTGGATTCGCGCCTCGATCCAGGAATATGTCCTGCGGTCCTGGTCGATGGTCAAGCTGGGCACCACCTCGGCGCAGAAGAAGCTCTTCTTCAACCTGCGCAAGGCCAAGGCCCGTATTGGCGCCCTGGAAGAGGGCGACTTGCGTCCTGAAAACGTCGCCAAGATCGCTCATGACCTTGGGGTGACCGAAGACGAAGTCATCTCGATGAACCGTCGGATGTCCGGTGGGGATGCCTCCCTCAATGCCACGGTTGGCAGCGAGGGCGAAGGCACCATGCAGTGGCAGGACTGGCTCGAGGACGAAGACGCTGATCAGGCTGGCGATTATGAGGCCCGCGATGAGCTGGAAGCCCGGCGCGAGCTGTTGGCCCAGGCCCTGGACGTTCTGAACGAGCGGGAAAAGGATATTCTCACCCAGCGTCGCCTGGCCGAGAAGGTGCAGACGCTGGAAGAGCTGAGCACGCAATATAGCGTCAGCCGCGAGCGTATTCGTCAGATCGAAGTGCGCGCCTTTGAAAAGCTGCAAAAGAAGATGCGCGAACTGGCTTCGGCCAAGGGTATGCTGACAGCCCAGTAAGCCAGTTGTTTGAATGCGTACAGAAAAGGCGGGGCCAAATGGCTCCGCCTTTTTTGCTATTACGTTCAAGCGGGGGCTGGCAAATGGGCGGGCGGGTTCTTGAGCGGGATGGTGTAGGGCTGGAGGCCGGTTGCGGCGCTGGCAGGGAAGCTGGCGGAGGCTATGGCGGAATCTGGCGGGCTGGGGCTGTCTGGCGTGCTGGCGAGGGGCTGGCGCGCTGGAACGAAACCTGGCGGACTTGTGCGGACCAAACGGGGCACAAGGGTGCTGATTGTTCTGAACAGCAAGGGCACAAAATCGTACCAAAGCGTAAGGTAGCAGGGGAAGGCTTGGCTGGCTTGGAGCATAAAGGGGGCTGGCTTGGCTGGCTATCTGGCTGATCCGGTAAGACCCGAACTGGCTGGAGTGGCTTGCTGCGAGCTGCCGATGTTCCGGCTTGCTGTATTTCCTGACCCCTTGATAGGGTTCTTCCACCCAGAGGTCAATCTCATAGTTGGAAAAAATCAAACAAAATCAAATACTTGACACTTATTGTCAGGAATAAAATCTTCGGTGCAATTCTTTCGCTACCTGACGAAAATGGGTGGTTTTAGTAAAAACCTCCTTAGCGGTTGAAATTTCAACAAATTTTGCCGCCCTGGCAGAGGGTAACGGCCAGGGTGCCGCTGCACTCGCCCAGGCCAGACTATACTCCGTATCGTTGCCTCAGTCGTTTGACGCCAGATTTGATCCTGTTTCCGGTCTTAAGGCGTGTCTGAAATTCGTTTTTTGGCACATACCATTCCTGGTTCTTTACGTCCTGTTTCCACAAAACTCCTTGGCTATCGACTACGTGACGCCAGCAGCGTTTCATGTCATTGCCGGTGCTGTTCTCTGCTTCATGCCAAGTGGCGTCATAGCAGAGGCGACCATCGCTTGTGGCAGACCAAGTTCCAACAGCGACCCTCTTTCTTTTCCAAATGGCGAAAAAACTTCCGTCCTCTGCCCAATAGGAGCCCCCGGCACTCCAAACCCAGGTTTTCCCAACATAGATCTCAATAACGGAGTCCTTGCTGATGGGGGTCTGGCTGTCCGGTTGCTCTGCGGCCAATTGAGAGCCGATGAGGCCACTGGCAAAAGCCATCGTTGCCAGCACTCTGGCTGTATTGAAAAAAAATGGCATTTAAAGTCCCCAAAAAATGAAGCCTGACAAAAGGCTAGCTATCATTCCAGTATGACAGCGAATTTTGGGTAAGAAAAGCTGATGCTTTTCAGAAGCGTATATCGGAAGAGGCTGGTTTGGGTGGGGGATCTGGTCCACCACCTTATTGGTGCGGACCAGATCTAATTCTAAAGCGGCCAACTAGAAGTCAGCTGATTGTCATCAATCTTCCATGGCTTCCAATTCGTCGATCATGCCAGAAATCATCGACAGGCCCTTGTCCCAGAATTTTGGGTCCGAGGCATCCAGCCCAAAGGGTGCCAGCAGTTCCTTGTGGTGTTTGGAGCCACCGGCCTTGAGCATGTCGAAGTATTTGTCCTCAAAGCCCTCGCCACCCTCGGCATAGACCGAGTAAAGCGCGTTCACCAACCCGTCGCCAAAGGCATAGGCATAGACATAGAAGGGCGAGTGCACAAAATGCGGCACATAGCACCAGAAGGTCTCGTAACCCTCCATGAAGTCAAAGGCTTCGCCCAGGGATTCGGCCTGAACCGACATCCACAAGGCATTGATATCATCAGGTGTCAGCTCGCCCTCGGCGCGGGCTGCATGCAGTTTGCACTCAAAGTCATAAAAGGCGATCTGGCGCACCACGGTGTTGATCATGTCTTCGACCTTGCCCGCCAGCAAGATCTTGCGCTCCTCTTTGGTTTCGGCCTTGTCCAGCATTTTGCGGAAGGTGAGCATCTCGCCAAAGACAGAGGCGGTTTCGGCCAGGGTCAGCGGGGTGGAGGAGAGCATCTCGCCCTGTTCCGCCGCCAGCACCTGATGCACGCCATGGCCCAGCTCATGGGCCAGGGTCATCACATCACGCGGCTTGCCCAGGTAGTTCAGCATCACATAGGGGTGCACATCCGTGACGGTAGGATGGGCAAAGGCTCCGGGGGCTTTGCCGGGCTTTACGCCTGCATCAATCCAACCCTTGCTAAAGAAGGGAGCCGCGATCTCGCCCATGCGGGGATCAAAGGCCTCATAGGCCTCCATCACTGTCTTCTCGGCCTGTTCCCAATCCACCACACGGGTGTCTTCCATTGGCAGCGGCGCGTTGCGGTCCCAGACCTGCATGCGGTCCAGACCCAGCCATTTGCGTTTCAGCTCGTAATAACGGTGGCTCAGCTTGGGATAGGCGGCGACCACAGCTTCACGCAGAGCCTCGACCACTTCGGGTTCCACGTCGTTGGACAGGTGGCGCCCGGTCTGCGGCGTGGGCATACCGCGCCAGCGGTCCAGGATCTCTTTTTCCTTGGCCTGGGTATTATGCACGCGGGCAAAGGTTTTGACGTTGTCCTGAAACACCGCTGCCAATTCGCGCGATGCAGCCTCGCGTTTGCTGCGGTCCTGTTCGGTGAGCAGGTTCAGGGTGCCTTCGATGTTCAGCTCCTGGCCATCAACGGTAAAGGTGAGGCCTGCAATGGTCTCGTCAAAAAGGCGCTCCCAGGCATCGCCCACAACGCCCAGATCATGCAGGAACTTCTCCAGCTCATCTGAGAGCTGATAGGGCTTCATGGCACGGATACGATCAAACACCGGCTTATAGCGGGCGAGATCCGAATTAGCGGCAAAATGCGCCTCCAGTGTCTCGTCCTCGATGCGGTTGATCTCCAGGGTGAAGAACACCAGCGGCGTGGTGAAGATGGTGATCTTTTCCTGGCAGTCGGACATGAATTTGGCGCGCTCAGCATCCGTTGTCAGCTGGTAATAGCGCAGGCCAGCATAGGACATAACGCGCCCGGCAATGGAGTTGATCTTTTCATTGCGCAGCACACAGTTCAGCAGGCCTTCCGCCTCCAGATCCGCTAACTTGCCTTCGTAGTCTGCAGCAAATGCACTGCATTCCTGTGAGAGCCAATCCAGATCGCGGGTCAGTTCTGGCGCATCATCCGAGGCATAGAGATCGGACAGATTCCATTCCGGCAGATTGCCCAGCTCATCAGAGCCAGAGCTGGCATTGGCATCACGGACGGGAAAGGGGAGTTGCAACATGGGGGCTCCTTGGCGGGCATCTCTGTTATGGCGTTGCACAACATCTAAGCGCCGCATGGGGAGATCACAAGCAAAGCTCCCCGCCGAAGCCCGGGTCGGGGGCTAATTTTTCATGCGAATTTATTGCAAGCCCCAGGGGGCTGTTTGACTAAGAGCCCCCTGGCGTGCGGCTCTAGCGATATTGGTCAAACAGCTGTGTCATCTTGTCAAAGGCGCGGCGGCGGATGTCGCTGCCTTCCATGACAATTTCATGCTGCGCCGGATCAATTATGTCCAACTCACCGCCGGGCCAGCGCGCCATGCGGTCCTTTACGGCCTCGCTATTGACGATCTGTTCCTGGGTTCCCAGAAAGGTGAGACAGGGCAGCACTGGCGAGGGGCGTTTGGCTAGGGCTTCGCATTCTTTTAGCCCCTGGCTCAGCCAATTGATGGTGGGGCCGCCCAATACCAGGTCTGGTTCGGCCTGCAACTGGTCAATCATCAGCTGATACATTGCGGGGTCATTGGTCAGGGTGTTGCCTTTGAACGGAGCGGTTTCGACATAGTGACCCTCAGTCGTTGTTGGCACGCGCTTATCGCCAAACCCTAGGGTCGGGGCGAGCCCACCCAGAATGCGCGCGAGGGGTTTCATCGCCTTGGGAATGAGAATCCCCCACATTGGCGCCGAGAAGGCGCAGGCTTTGACCGGCAGCCCCTCCATCAGGGCCCGCAGCCCGATGGCGCCGCCCATAGAGTGGCCCAAGAGATACCATGGTTCGGGCAGGTTTAGCTGTTTGGCCAATTTGACCACGGCGGCGACATCTTTTTGAAAATCGCCGAATTCCTCGATATGGCCAAGGCGGCGGTCGCTCAGCATGCGATCGCCAAGCCCCTGTCCGCGCCAATCCACCGCCAAAGCAGCATAGCCGCGGGCATTGAGATCCCGAGCGGCGGGGCCGTATTTCTCGACATATTCTGTGCGTCCGGGAAAGATCAGCACAGTGCCCTTTGCCGGCGTTTCTCCGGCAGGCATCCAATGGCCGACGCGAATGCGCAAGCCATCATCGGTGGTTGCCCAATGGGCCTGACCTGTTTCGGGTCCTTCTGCGATTTCGGCAAAATAGGGCGCGGGGGTCAGGTCCATCAGGCTTTTGTCCATCAGGCCAGTGCCGATGCCAGCTGCATGGCTGTGCCCATGTCGCCATCAATGGTCAGCTTGCCAGACATAAAGGCGCTGGTGGGGTTCACCTCGCCGGTCAGGATGCCCTGAAAGGTTTCTGCATCGGCGGACATGGTAACATCGGCTTCTTCGTCGCTGACGCGGGCACCGTTGCCGTCCAGAACGATGGCGCCGAGGCCTTCGATTGCAAATTTGGCGGAGGCAGAGAAGTCGCTGCCGGCCATTTTCTCGTTCATGGCCGCTGCGGCCTGTTCAAGTGTGTCGCTCATTGTTACGTCCTTTGATCAATGGTGCAGCCTCTGGCACCGAAAACTGCAATTTTGCGTGAAGCACCTGCTTCCAGCACTGGATATAATGCTGCACGGGGTTACACTGGGCCATCATGATTGCAAATCACCTGAACCTCAAAGCTATCGTGGCGGCAACGCTGCTTACAGTCACGATTTCCATGCCTTTGGCAATCTCTGCAGGCGCGGCTACGACCGAATCGGACCTGTTGGATCAGCTGGTTTCCGCTGATGCAGAGGTGGCCCGCGGTCTGGACCGGGAGTTGCAGGCGCTCTGGCGCAAAAGCGGCTCTGCGGCAATGGACCTGTTGTTGGCGCGGGCAACCAAGGCGATGACAGAAGGTGATCTGCAGGCGGCGCTTGAGCATCTGACGGCCCTGACGGACCACGCGCCGGATTTCTCTTATGGGTGGTATCAGCGTGCCCGCGCCTATCATGCGCTGGGGGCCTATGGGCCATCCGTTGCGGATCTGGAACGCGCTTTGGCGCTCAATCCCAACGATTACAACGCGATCTACGCTTTGGGCACGGTGTTTGAGCAATTCCGCTCCCCCAAACGCGCCTATGAGGCCTATTTGCGTGCCAAGGCTATACATCCCCATCACGAGGAAGTACTCAGCGCGCTGGAACGTCTGCGGCCCGAGGTGGCAGGCAAGGATCTTTGAGCCGACCTGACGTCTGGATGTCATATTCGACCTCTAGGACAAGGCAGAACAAGGGCTGATCAGATGGCAGGCGCATCGCGGATCTTGGCGGTCTTGGGGCCGACAAATACCGGCAAAACACACTATGCGATTGAACGTATGCTTGGCTATCGTACCGGCATCATGGGCTTTCCGCTGCGGCTGCTTGCGCGCGAGGTCTATGACAAGATCGTCGCCATTCGCGGCCCCTCAGTGGTGGCGCTGGTCACCGGCGAGGAACGGATCGTGCCGCCGCGCGCCAAATACTGGATCTGCACGGTGGAAGCGATGCCGCCAGGTATGGGCTGTGATTTCCTTGCTATTGACGAGGTTCAGCTTTGCGCCGATCCCGAACGGGGCCATGTCTTTACCGAACGGCTGCTGCACGCGCGCGGCACCAATGAGACGCTGTTTCTGGGGGCCGATACCATGCGGGGGCCCATCAAGGCGCTGGTGCCCGAGGTCGAATTCCTGCGCCGTGAGCGCATGTCCGAGCTGGTCTATGGCGGCTCCAAAAAGATCAGCCGGATGCCGCCGCGCACTGCAATCGTCGGCTTTTCAGTAGACAATGTCTACGCTATTGCTGAATTGCTAAAGCGGCAAAAAGGCGGAGCGGCCGTGGTGATGGGGGCGCTTAGCCCGCGTACCCGCAATGCCCAGGTTGCGCTCTATCAGAATGGCGAGGTCGACTATCTGGTTGCAACCGATGCGATCGGTATGGGGCTGAACCTTGATATTGATCACGTGGCCTTTTCTGCCACCAGTAAATTTGATGGGCGGCGGATGCGGCCCTTGGCGCCAAATGAACTGGCGCAGATCGCGGGTCGGGCCGGGCGCGGCATGAGCCATGGCAGCTTTGGCGTCACCGGCGATGCCAGCCCACTGGAGCCTGAGGTGGCCGAAGCCATCATGGAACACCGCTTTACGCCGCTCAAGAAACTCAACTGGCGCTCGACAGACCTGCAGTTTGGCTCGGTCGAGGCCTTGATCCGTTCGCTCGAATCACTGCCCGAGGATGAGGTTCTGGTGCGGGCGCGAGAGGCCGATGATCTGGGAGCTTTGAAGTTTCTATCCCGCGACAGCGGCATAATATCGCGCACAACCAATGCACAATCCGTTCGCCTGTTGTGGGATGTCTGTCGGATCCCCGATTTCCGTGGCATCTCGCATGGGGAGCACGCGTCATTGATTGGCGGGATATTTGAATATTTGCACGGCGGTGGCGTGGTTCCGGACGACTGGTTGGCGCGTCAGATCAAACGGATCGACCGGGTGGATGGCGATATTGACACACTTTCCAAGCGCCTGGCCTTTATTCGGACCTGGACCTATGTCTCTCAGCGTAAAAATTGGCTGCGTGACGAAAGCCATTGGCGTGGCGTGACTCGCGCTGTAGAAGACAGGTTGTCAGATGCGCTGCACGAGCGCTTGACTCAGCGATTTGTGGACCGGCGCACATCCGTGCTTCTGCGCCGGCTCAAACAGAAGGAGGCCCTTTTGGCCGAAGTGAATGACAAGGGTGAAGTAACCGTCGAAGGCGAATTCGTCGGACGGTTGGACGGGTTCCGGTTTACCCCGGACAAAAGCGCACAGGGTGCCGAGGCAAAGACATTGAAGTCTGCCTCGCTGCAGGCGCTGGCGCCGCAATTCCATCTGCGCGCAGACCGTTTCTACAATGCGCCCGATACCGAAATCGACTTCACCGAGCAGGGCGGCCTGATGTGGGGCGATGCTGCTGTGGGCAAACTGGTGGCAGGCGCTGATCCGCTGAATCCATTGGTCGAGGTCTTTGTGGATGATGCCGCTGGTGCGGATGTCGCGCAGAAGGTGGAGCGCCGCCTGCAGCATTTCATCTCGCGCAAGGTTCAGGCCCTGTTCGAGCCGTTGATCAATCTACAAAAAGACGAAGAGCTGACCGGGCTGGCCCGTGGCTTTGCGTTCCGCTTGGTTGAGGGTCTTGGCCTGCTGCCGCGTCACACTGTGATGCAGGAAGTAAAGGATCTGGATCAGGATGCCCGTGGCGCATTGCGCAAACATGGCATCCGTTTTGGCCAATTTACCATCTTTATGCCCTTGCTGCTGAAACCTGCCCCAACGCGCCTGCGTTTGGTGCTGTGGTCGCTGGCAAATGGTGTGCAGGAATTCCCCGAGGCGCCGCCCCCCGGTCTGGTGACCGTTCCTGCCGCCAAAGAGGCTCCGCAGGGCTATGACACCATGTCAGGCTACCGCGAAGCAGGCGAGCGGATGATCCGTATCGATATGCTCGAGCGTCTGGCGGATATGCTGCGCTCAGAGGACAGCCGTGGCGGCTTTGAAGCCAAGGCGGATATGTTGTCGATCACCGGCATGACACTGGAACAATTTGCCGATCTGATGCAGGGCCTGGGCTACCGCGCTGAAAAAGGCGAGCGCGCCAAGGTGAAGGCCGCTCCGGAGGCCCCGAGTGAGGCCGCCAAAGAGGGGGCCACCGAAACCGAAGCGGAATCGGCCGAGGCCAAACCCGAGGATACGCCAGTGGCAGAGGCCGCTGAGGCGGCACCTGCCGCTGCGGATGCTGTTCAGGACACCAGTGCAGAGCCTTCCGTCGAGGGTGCATCTGAGGCGGCTCCTGAGGCTGCGGGGGATGCCCCGGCCGAGGTCGAGGTGTTTTATACCTTTGCTTGGGGTGGTCGTGCCCGTCAGGGTGGCGGCAATCGCGGTCAGCGCCGTGGTCAGGGTGGCAATCAGAGCCAAAACGCCGAAGGCGCAGGCGGCCAGGTTGGTCAGGACCGTCGCGGCGGCAAGCCCCGTGGTCAGGGTCGCTCCGGGGACCGCGCTGGCGGCAAGCCTGGCGGACGCCCCGGTGGCAAGCCCGGTGGAAAAAAAGGAGGCCGCCCACAGCAACAGGGGGGCAAGACTTATTCTGCCCGTCCTCCCAAGAAGGAAAAGCAGATTGATCCGGACAACCCCTTTGCGGCAGCTCTGATGGGGCTGAAGCAGGGGGACTGACCCCGGATGGAGCCTCGGGCGGCGAAAATCCGGATCGACAAGTGGCTGTGGCATGCGCGGTTTTTCAAAACCCGCAGCCTGGCCGCCAAACAGGTCAGCGCCGGACATCTTCGCTTGAATGGCACCAAGGTTGCAAAAACGGCTCAGAACGTTACCGCGGGTGATGTTCTGAGCTTCCCACAGGGGCGACAGATTCGCGTGGTCGAGGTTGTTGCCATTGGCGAACGCCGTGGACCTGCTCCAGAGGCGCAGGCGCTTTATCTCGATAAGACGCCAAAACAGGACATTCTGCCCGCAAATCCGCGTTTTGAGGGAAAAGGACGTCCGGACAAAAAGTCTCGCAGAGCGCTTGATCTTTCCCGCCAGCAGGACTTCACGTGACATCTTGAAGAAGTGGCGAGTCTGAATTAGCTAGTGGCCAAACAGTAAATGGGACCGAACCCGCATGACCTATGTCGTTACGGATAACTGCATCGCCTGCAAATACACGGATTGTGTAGAGGTATGCCCGGTGGATTGTTTCTACGAGGGGGAAAACACCCTGGTGATCCACCCGGATGAATGCATCGATTGTGGTGTTTGCGAGCCCGAATGCCCGGCTGATGCTATTCGCCCTGACACCGAGCCAGACATGGATAAATGGGTTGAATTCAATCGTAAATATTCCGAAATGTGGCCAGTGATCGTATCCAAAAAAGACCCGATGCCAGATGCTGAAGAGCGCGATGGTGAGCAAGGCAAGCTCGAGAAATATTTCTCCGAAGCCCCGGGCGAGGGCGGCTGAGCGGTTTTTGTCGCAGTCTCGGGTGCTCCGGGATGCGGTATTGACCGGAAAAGCCGCTGGAAGGAATGAAATTCAGATTTGATTCGCAGCAAATGCCTCCCTTCGCCTTTCGGAGTGGGGCATTTTGTGATATGATCTCTTCCAGATGTATATGAAACTGGATCCCATTTTGCCGCGCAGTGCTGAATCAGCACGCGGATTGGGGAATTGAACCACGGTAACGATTGAGCCCCTGATCTGCGATGCAGGCCGGGTGCGATAGCGTTGCCGTTGTTGCGTCGGGCCTACTGCCTTTTGGGATGGCCCGATCTCTAGAGCAAGGAAAGACCTGTATGACAAAATCGAAGAAGCTCGCATTCCGTCCTGACGAATATGTTGTTTATCCGGCCCATGGTGTTGGACAGATCATCTCGATCGAGGAGCAGGAAGTGGCCGGCTTTGCGCTGGAGCTTTTCGTGATCACCTTTGAAAAGGACAAGATGACCCTACGGGTGCCAACCAATAAGGCCATCGAAGTCGGCATGCGGTCGCTCAGCTCGCCGGATGTGATCGCGCAGGCGATGAAAACCCTAAAGGGTAAGGCCAAGGTTAAGCGCGCCATGTGGTCGCGTCGCGCCCAGGAATATGAGCAAAAGATCAACTCTGGTGATCTGATTGCCATCGCCGAGGTGGTGCGAGATCTGCATCGCACCGATGATCAGCGGGAACAAAGCTATTCAGAGCGTCAGCTCTATGAAGCCGCGCTTGAGCGCCTGACACGTGAAGTGGCCGCCGTTGCCGGTGGTGATGAAATCCTGGCAGCAAAACAGGTTGGCGATGTTCTGACCTCTCGCGTCGCGGCCTGATCCGCTCCCCAAGCGTTGGGTCTGATCACCGCAGGAATTCAAAAAGCCCGCAACCTTTGGTTGCGGGCTTTTTACTGGACCTCAGCCGTAGAGGACGACTAGGAGCAGCATGCCAGAGATTTCACAGATCTGCTGACAGGCTCCCAGAACATCTCCGGTCTGTCCACCAATCTTGCTTCGGGCCAGTAGACCTAGCCCCAGGGTCATCAGCGACAGCACCGCGACAATGGCAAGGCTGGCAATCCCCAGCAGGGGCAGAGACAGCGCGAGGGCGAGGCCAAGACCAAGGCCGATGGCCCGCCGGGTCGGGCGGCCGACGCTTTGCGATAGGCCGGACTGGCGGGCATTGGGCAGCCATCGCATCAGAACCGGCATCATCGCCCGGCTCAGCATCGCTAGGCTCAACAAGCTCCAGTTCGCTCCCAGGTCGAGCAACAGTGCTAGGGCGTGCCAGCGCAGCCCCAGCCCAAAGATAAGCGCCAGCACGCCATAGCTGCCAATCTGGCTGTCTTTCATGATCTCCAAACGCCGACCGGGGGTGAACCCTCCCCAAAATCCATCGGCACAATCGGCCAGCCCGTCTTCGTGCATGGCTCCGGTCAACAGCACTTGCACCAGCAAAAACATCCCGGCTGCTATACCCGGCGACAGGCCCAGCGTCAGGGCCGATAGGGCCAACAAACAGGCAGGCAGCGAGATGGAAAGCCCGGCCAGAGGAAAGGCCCAAACCGCTCGGGACTGCCGTTCAAAATGGCCCTGAGACAGGCGGGGCAGGGGCAGGCGGGTCAACAGAACCAGCGCCAGAGCGATATCCACCAGTGATATGTCGTTTTTTCGCATGTGTGGGCCTCTTGCGGGACTTGCGAAGCAGCCCGGAGCCGCTAAACAGTTTGAAACCTGATTTACGCGCGTCCACCACCCAGATGCAACGAGGCTTTCCATGCTGCCAACCCTGACCTCTCTTGACGACTTCCGCTCTCACCTGGCTACGGCCGCGGGTGCGGATCAGACTTTTGTTGATGCGGCCTCTGCGCGCAACGGCCAGCTGACCAAACCCCCGGGCGCCCTGGGACGGCTGGAGGATCTGGCGATCTGGTATGGGGGCTGGCGCAGTACCGATCGCCCCCAGATCACCGCACCTCAGGTAATTGTCTTTGCGGGCAACCACGGTGTCACCGCCCAGGGGGTCTCGGCCTTTCCACCCGAGGTGACAGCGCAGATGGTTATCAATTTTGAACATGGCGGTGCGGCGATCAATCAATTGGCCAAGCTGGCAGGGGCACGTATGGATGTGCATGCGCTGGATCTGGACAAGCCGGTGCAGGATTTCACCAAAGCGCCAGCGATGACGGAGGCAGAGCTTCTTGCGGGTTTGCAGGCGGGGTGGGAAGCGGTTGATCCGACTGCAGATCTGCTGGTGGTTGGCGAGATGGGGATCGGCAATACCACCCCGGCTGCGGCATTGGCCTTTGCGCTCTTTGGCGGCGAGGCCGAGGATTGGACTGGGCGTGGCACCGGGGTTGATGACGCCGGGCTGGCTAACAAGTCCCGCGTGGTGCGCGAAGGCGCGACACTGCACGCAGCCGCGATCAAGGATGGTTTGGATGCTTTGGGCTGTCTGGGCGGGCGCGAAATCGCGGCCATGGCCGGTGCCATCGCTGCAGCTCGCCTTCTTAAGATCCCGGTGATCCTGGATGGGTTCATCTGCTGCGCCGCTGCGGCCTGTCTGCAGCGCACCAGCGCGAGCGCATTGGACCATGCTGTTGCCGGCCACCAAAGCGCCGAGAATGCACATCCGGCATTGCTCGCCCAGCTGGGCAAACAGCCCTTGCTGTCTCTGGGTCTGCGTCTTGGCGAAGGCTCTGGCGCGGCGCTGGCCATTCAGGTGCTGAAGGGGGCGATTGCCTGCCACAGTGGGATGGCCACCTTTGCCGAAGCCGGAGTTTCCGACGGCTGATCCCTGCGACATAGACTAGCGAAACAGAAAGCCCCGCGGCGCAGCGCGGGGCTTTTTCTATGCTAGGATCGGTCCTGTTCCTTTTTCTCTGCCAGCTCCAACAGGGCTGTCTCCAGATCCTTCTCCAACTCGCGCGAGCGGTTGATATAGGCCTGGTTTTCACTGGCCGGGGTGCCGGGTTGCCAAAGCGAGGCCAGTTCACGCACCGTGAGACGGTCATGAGCATAGAAGGTCTGTTCGGCCTGGGCGGCCTCATATTCGCTGAGGCCAATCTTTTCGAGAACATAGCGCCCCGCGCGCAGCGAGCTGTCGAACATTTCTCGGACGATGTCATCCGCTCCGGCCTTGTAGAGCTCAAACACATGGTTGCGGTCATAGGCGCGGGCGATGATATGCAGATCCGGATATGTGCGCCGCACATAGGCTACCATCGTTGTGGTCTTGTCCGGGTCATCCAGTGCCACAACCAGGACATGGGCTTTGGCAATGCCAGCGGCCTTCAGCAGCTCGGGGCGGGTGGGGTCGCCCAGGAAGCTTTTGACGCCAAAGCGGCGCATCAGCTGCACGGCGCGTATATCATTGTCGAGCAGGATGGTTTTGAAACCGCTGGCGCGCACCAGCCGATTGACGATCTGGCCAAAGCGGCCAATGCCGGCAATGATGACGGGCCCCTGTTCGTCGATTTCGTCCGGTTCATGTTCGACGCTGGAATCTCCCATGTAATGGGACAGCAGATCATACAGGATGAACAAGAGCGGGGTGATCAGCATCGAGAGCGCAATGACTAGCAAGAGTTTTTCAGCCAGCGGCGCCGGAATGACATTTTGTTGCCTGGAAAAGGCGAGCAGGACAAAGCCAAATTCACCAGCCTGGGCAAGACTGAGGGTGAAGAGCCAGTGATTGCGGCGCCTCAAGCCAAAGGCCCGGCCGACAAAAAACAGGATCACGCCCTTAGCCAGGATTACCAAGAGGGCAAGTCCCAGGAGATCTCCGGGCTCGGCCAGCAGCAGCCGATAGTTGATGCCCGCGCCCACCGTGATGAAGAAGAGCCCCAGCAACAGGCCCTTAAAGGGCATGAGATCGCTTTCCAGCTCGTGGCGGAATTCAGAGTTGGCCAGAACCACGCCCGCCAAAAAGGCCCCCAGCGCCGGGGAAAGGCCAACGAGGGTCATCAGAAAGGAGATGCCGACCACGATCAACAGCGCCAGGGCCGTATACATTTCGCGCAGGTTGGTGGCGTGAATGAAGCGAAATAGCGGTTGCGTCAGATAGATGCCCGCCAGCACGATGAGGCCGATCATGCCAAGCGTCGTCAGAGTCACGGCCCATCCGGGCAGTCCTGCAACCAATGAGAGCCCTTCATGTGTTGCAGCCGCATGGCTGCCGGTGTCAGCATGGTCGAGAACGGCAGCGCCACCGGAATAGGGCACTTCGCTCATCGCCAGCAGGGGCAGCAGCGCCAGGATCGGAATGACGGCAATATCCTGCGTCAGGAGAACCGAAAAGGAAGCCCGCCCGCCACCGGTCTGCATCAGACCTTTTTCTGACAGGGTCTGCAGTACAATCGCGGTAGAGGACAGCGACAGGGCCAGGCCGATCGCCAGGCTCACCTGCCAGGTCTCGCCTGCGACTAGGCCGGCAACCATGAGCGCCAGGGTGCTCAGGACGACCTGCAATCCCCCCAACCCGACAAGTTTATGCCGCATGGCCCAGAGCGCCCGCGGGTCGAGCTCCAAGCCAATGAGAAACAGCATCATCACGACGCCGAATTCCGCTACATGTTGAAGATCTTCGGTTTCAGCCCCAACCAGCCCCAAAACCGGGCCGATGATAATGCCGGCAGCCAGATAGCCTAAGACGGACCCAAGTCCGAGCCGGGAAGCCAAGGGAACTGCGATAACAGCAGCAGCGAGATAGATTGTTGCCTGATACAGAAATGCGTCCATACATTGGGTATCGCAAGCGATTTGCGCCTTGGCAACGGTTTTAGCAAGATTGTGAAAGGGTTGGTTTTATCTGGCCTAAAGGGGGGGCAACAGGAGCGGGTTGATCCGTTTCTCAATGGGAAACGGCGGCCAGGTTTCCCCGCGCCGCCGTAGGTGTTTTGGTCAATCGAACTGCAAAATCAGCCAGATCCGAACCTATTGTTCCATCATCCGAATCTCATTGCTGAGTTTGGTGATATCGTCCAAACGGCGCGAGATGCGTTCCTGGAAGACCCCGAGCTGGTCAATGATATCAGACAGGGTTTCGCCAGATTCAGGCAGCCGCGCACTTTCGATTTTACACAGAACCCGGGTCGAGCTGAGCCCGAGAAACTGACGGTGCATGACTTGGCAGGCCCGCATGATCCGTTCCGCCTCGTGGTCCACTTCCTCGGCACCTTTGCGGGCGCGGTCAGTTTCGAACTTTACCAAGTCGTTCAAGATCTTGCGCTCAGCCTCCATGTCGACGTTTTCGTAGCTACGCCTTTCGATCTTCAGGTGCTCGTTACATTCGTTCAGGATGCGTGCCATGCCCTCGACAAAGAGACTGTTGGTAACAGCCTGTTTGATGGTGTTGAAGTTGCTGTTTTCCCCGATCACATGAGTGCCAAACCAATCTGACATTTCGCGCGACATGGCACCGTAATTCTGCGACAGAACAGTCACCGGACCGCCCGAGGGCTCAATTCGTGACGCGATGACGCGCAGGTTGTGCGGGATGGTGTGCATCGCATCAAAGTCTTTGACCAGGCCCTGGGTCTCGCCCACCAACACTTCGGCATTGGACATCATTCTGCGCAGGTCAGAGATCTTTGGATCCTTCGGGCGTTCCAGGCCGACATCACGCGCCAGAAGCTCCTCGCTCAACGCATGTGTGGCGAATTCACGGTAGTTGCCGAAACCTTTGCTGCGCACCCACTCCAGCAATCGTTGCGCACTTTCCTCCGGGCTGAGCTCCTCGTTTGTCTCGGCTTGTAGCAATTCGGCGTAGACCGTTTTGACCTCTTCAAACAATTCACTGCTGGGAGAAATACGGGCGGAAAGATAGCCGCCGTCACAGGGGACAATCACCGCAAAAACCCAGTAATACAGCCCGTCTTTGGCCTTGTTCTTTACATAGGCGCCGATGTTTTCACCCGATTTGATGGTTTCCCAGAACAGCTGGAAAACACCCTTTGGCATATCAGGGTGTCGGATGATCTTATGTGGGGCGCCAATGAGTTCTTCCCACTGGTAGTGCGCAACCCGTTTGAAAACATAGTTCCCGGCCTGAATCACCCCACGGTCATCCGTGCGGGAAAAGAAAACCTCATTCAGGGCAAATGGGGCTTCACCAGTCGAGGGGCGGGCTTCTAAACGACGGTCTTGGAAGGACAATGGAGGGCTCCACTAAATGAATATTCACCCGCCACCTTTAGAGTGGAAACCTTCCATTATTGTTAAGTCGGCAAAGGGGCATCGCGTTTTAACTGTGCCATTACGATCTGACTTTGGACGCGGGCGACCGCCGGATGTGGCAGAAGGACTTCGTGAATGAGCTCGTTAAGCGCCTGCAAATCTCGGCAATAGACGCGCAGCAGATAGTCGGCCTCGCCGGTCATGGTCCAGGCCGAGGTGATTTCCGTGCGGGTGCTGACCAGGCGGCTAAAGCTTTGGGATTGTTCGGGCCCATGGCTGCCCAGGTTCACATGCACAAAACCCTGGACGGTTAGTCCAAGCTTTGTCGGGTCAAGCCGGGCGCAGTAGGCCTGAATAAAACCCTCGGCTTCCAGTCGCAGTCGCCGCCTACCGGCTTGGCTGGCAGATAGGTTCAGCAGCTCGCCCAGCTCTTGCGAGGTGAGATGGGCATTCTTTTGCAAGGCGGCAAGAAGCTTGGTGTCTATAGGGTCGAGCATCTGCGGGTCTTTCGTGAATCTTGCCAATTCTGCGCGTGATCAGCGCAGTGGTAAAGGAAATGATGAAGAAACCCCGCAGATATTGCGTTTGATTTTCATCACATGTCTTATTTAGATGCCGCTTAGTTGCCCGGCAGTTTCAGCGTCGTATTGGTTCCGCGCTTTTGGTACTGCAGCTGGCTGTCGCTGATTGCCACAACGGTTCCGCCGTCCAGGCGGTCGCCAACCCGGACTTGGCGGGTTCGCCCGCTTGGCATCAGAACCAGCGCTTGCCGGTTCGAGGGTTTTCCGGATACTCCGATAAGGTTCAAACGCCGCAAATTGATAGCATTCTTGACGGTAGCCTGACGTGCCACCGAGGCGGAACTCGGAATGCTGGGGGTAACGGAGGGGGTGGGAACTGTCGCAACCGCAGCAGGGGTTGCCGCCGCAGCAGCGCGTTGCCGGGTGGCGCGATCCACCAGATTGGCAAAATTCGCTGGCCGTGCCCGCGGTTTGGTGGATGCAGCAATGGCCAGATCACTGACAGGTTGGTTTTCCTGTTCTTCGGTCTTGAGGCTGGCAGGGCGCGCCCGAGGGCGGATCCGCGCCAGTTCCGCGCGGCTCAACCCGCCCAAAAGGGCGCGTTCGGCCTGTTCCACCAAATCAGTGGGTCGGGGACGGGGACGCACCCGCGAAAGTGTGGCCAGGCGGGCGTTTTCAGCTTCGTTTGCAACCTCTTGGGCTGTGGTGCGGGGGGGCGTTTCGGGCGGAACAATGCTGGGGCGCCCAAGGTAGATCATGACTCCATCAGGGTTCAACGTGCCTTCGGGCGTGGCCGTCACCAAACCGCGGGGATCAAGGTCAAAATTGCTGCCTGCCGCTGCGGGAGAGCTGAGCGTATCTGGTGTGGCATCACGGTTGGTTTGCGGAGAAACGGGCAGCGCCACGGCATCCTGCGACAGATCACTGTTGTCAATTGAGGCGATGTAGATGTCATCAAGCGAAACCAGCGCCGGGGCCTCGGCAATTTCGGGGACCTGCTGCCAGATGCCGGTGGCAGCATAGAGAGCGGCTTCACTCAGGGCCTCGTCGGCGGGATTTTGCTCAGCATTTGGCCCTTCTAACGCATCAAGCACGGGCTGGCCCGTGCTTGCATCCAATTGACCGCCTGGTTCTAGGCTTGCGATTTCGGGGTTATCCGCTGAATCACTCAGCTCAACGATACCCGGATCTGCCTGCCCGGGGATTGCGCTCACCTGGGGCGCGATGCCGTCTGGCGCTGGATCAAGCTGGCTTAGCGGAAGAGTGCTAGGATCATTTGGATCTGCAAGACTGGCGGCCGGAGGTTCGGCTTCGATGCGGGGCTCTTCCTCAAGGGAGGCAGGCGGTGGGCCGTCCAGCGGCGCCTCCTCGCCTTGCTCAAGCGGCGGACGCTCGGAGGAGAAGAACAATCCCCCCTCGGAAAAGAGAGCAAAGGCTGCGATTGCGACCATGACCAACACCAGACCGGCTGTCAGGATCAGTCCAAGGAAGCGGGGCTTTTTCTGGCTGGTGGTTGCCTCACCCTTGGGGGCGGTCTCAAGGCTCTTTGCCGGTTTCGCTGCTGCGCCACTGATGGCGACAGGCTTGGCCGGAGCCGCGCCGGGGGCTGGGGGCACGGCAGGGCTGGATGCGGCCGACGAATTGAGGGCCTTTCCTGAAACGGGTGTAGATTGTGTTTCTTTTCCTGCCAAAGTCTTAGCCGTTGCGGGCGGGGCGGGAGCCACAGTGACACCGGGATTTGCCCCGGCTATTGGACTGGGCGCTTCGACGGGCTTGGTCGCAGGCGTCTTTGGGTCGGTCGCGGTGACGCTGGGCGCTGCCTTTGCCTGCTGTTTCTCTACAGCTTTGGGGGGCGCTACCTTGGTATCGGGCTGTTGCGCAGGTTTTGTGGGCGCGACTTTGGCAGGCTGCGCGGCCGCATCCGGCGACCTGCGGCGACGAGTGCTAAAGCCGGCGATGGGGCCGGGTTCTTCGGCATCACTGGCGGCGGATTCACCCTTCGGTTCAATCTCGGCAGGTGCCTTGGGCAAGGCTTCGACTTTGCCGGGGTTTGCCGCGTTGTTCTCAGCAACAGCTGCGTCAACAGCGGGGCTGGCAGGGGGCGTTGGGGCAGCGACGGGCAGGGCTGCCGGGCCAATATCAACCACGGCAATGCCATCGGGGGTCACGTCCCCTTCGCCAAGCGACGAGGCGGTGCCAAAGAAGGGCTCGCCGAGGAAGCCGGTTTCCCCCGGGGTCGCAACAAAAGAGGCGGGGTTAAACCCGTTCTCCAGCGCAAAACTTTCTGCCTCGGCCAGGGTTTCCTGAGCGACAGCTGCGATATGGGTCTGGCTGCCGTCCTCGGACAGATCAAAAGCCAGCTCGGAGACCGGATAGGGGGTGGCCCCTTCCAAAGCAGCTGTTGCCAGACGGTGGCGGCTTTCCAGGTCGGAAATGCCGGTTTCAATGGTCAAATAACGGATCTGATCATTTGGAATGATCAGCTTGCACAGGCCCTTGGGAGCCAGAGTGTCCCCCTTGGCCTTGAGCGCCGCGAGTTCGCTTGCCAGATCCGCAGCCTCAAGCGCAACTGAGCCCACATTGCGCCAGCCTCCGGCTGCACGATGCAGCAGAACAATACCCTCTGCGGAAAGAGAAAGAGCAAACTCCGGTTTCATGATGCGGTCAAACCATCCAAATCTTAAGTGCCCGGACCGCGAGGAGTCCTTTCAGGCTGTCTGGTCAGACCATAAAGCAGGTCTTCGCCGAGTGAAAGGAAAAGAGCGGTTTTTCCCCTTGTCAGCGGCGATCTGCCATCCCCATCTATGTGCAGAGCAAAGGAGCCTCAGCAATGAAAACAAAGACAGTTTTGGTAACCGCCCTGGCGATAGCGCTAACCTTTGGGGCGACGCTTAGGGCCGACACCAGTCCGGAGCGCCAGCTTATTGTCAGCGGAGCGGGGCAGATCGAGATCGCGCCTGATCTGGCAGTGATCACATTGGGTGTCAGCAAGGAGGCCAAGGAGGCAGGCGAAGCCATGGCCCTGGTCTCGGAAGATATGTCTGCCGTTGTGCAGGAATTGCGGGCGGTGGGGATCGCTGCCGAGGATCTGCAGACCCAGCGGATCTCGCTGCATCCGGTTTGGTCTGATGGCGGGTCCTATGGCAGCTCGGGGCAGCGCCGCATCACCGGTTTTGCGGCCTCCAATACCCTAAACCTGCGGGTGCGGGATCTGGATCAGCTGGGCGAGGTGCTTGACCGGGTCCTGCGGGCAGGTGCCAATCAGTTCCAAGGACTGCGCTTTGACGTGGAAGATCACGCGGTTCTGCAAGACCAGATGCGGGTCCGGGCCGTTGCGAATGCGCGTCACAAAGCTGAGCTGCTGGCGGAGGCCGCGGGTGTTACACTGGGTCCGGTGCGCCGCATTACTGATCAGGATCATGGCGGCGGAGCGCCGATGATGGCTCTGGAAATGTCTCGCAGTGATGCCATGCCAATCGAGGCGGGCGCACTGAGCTTTTCGCACACTGTACAGGTCATTTTTGATCTGGTGGTGCCAGAAGCAGAGTAATTGGCCGGGCGTGTAAAGCGACATGTAAGGCCGGGCGATTGCCCGGCCTTTCTTTTTTACTTCATAGGTTTACGTTGCGATGGGCCTTAGCCGCAGGCTTTGGTCAGGGCCTGATCCAGGTCGCGGATCAGGTCGGCAGCATCTTCCAGGCCAATCGAGACGCGAACAACATTGGCGCCTGCTCCGGCAGCTTCCTGCTGTTCGGGAGAGAGCTGGCGGTGGGTGGTGGAGGCGGAATGGATGATCAGCGAACGGGTGTCGCCGAGATTGGCGACATGGCTGAAGATCTCTAGCGAATCCACCAGTTTGATGCAGGCGTCATAGCCGCCCTTCACCGCAAAGGTAAACAAGCCGCTGGTGCCCTTGGGGTAGCAGGCCTGCGCACGGTCATAATAGGGGGAGCTTTCTAGACCCGCGTAGGTCACATAGTCGATGCGCGCGTCCTGTTCGAGCCAATTGGCAAGGGTCATTGCGTTTTCACAGTGACGCTGCATGCGCAGGGACAGGGTTTCGACTCCCATCAAGGTGTAATGCGCCGCTTGCGGGTTCATGGTCATGCCCAGATCACGCAGGCCGATGGCGATGCCGTGGAAGGTGAAGGCGAGGCCGCCAAAGGTCTCGTGGAACTTGAGACCGTGGTAGGCAGGTTCTGGGGCCGAAAGGGAGGGGAATTTGTCGCTGGCGGACCAGTCGAACTTGCCGCTGTCGATCACCACACCGCCCGTAACTGTGCCATTGCCGGTCAGGTATTTGGTGGTGGAATGTACTACCAGGGTCGCGCCCTGTGCGATCGGGTTGCACAGGTAGGGGGTTGCTGTGGTGTTGTCGACGATGAGCGGCACCCCTGCGGTGTCCGCGACATCTGCCAGGGCGCGTACATCCGTTACATAGCCGCCTGGATTGGCGATGGATTCACAAAAGACCGCGCGGGTATTTTCGTCGATGGCTGCGGCAACTGCCTCCAGATCGTCTGTGTCGACAAATTTGGCCGACCAGCCAAAGCGTTTGATGGTCTGGCTGAACTGGGTGACAGTGCCGCCATAGAGCCGGGTCGAGGCAATCACATTGCAACCGGGGCTCATCAGCGGGAACAGGGCCATGATCTGGGCCGCATGACCCGATGAGCAGCAGACCGCGCCAACGCCGCCTTCCAGTGTGGCCAGGCGTTCTTGCAGAACGGCAACCGTGGGGTTGGTCAGGCGGGAGTAGATAAATCCGACTTCCTGCAGGTTGAACAGGGCGGCAGCATGATCAGCATCCCGGAACACATAGCCGGTGGTCTGGTAGATTGGGGTTTGCCGTGCGCCAGTTGCCGGGTCGGGTTTGGCTCCGGCGTGGATTTGCAATGTGTCAAAGCCATAGCTTGGTGCATCAGTCATTTTTTAGTCTCCCTGATCAAAACTGTTGGCAAATGTGTAGGGCAGCTTGCCCGAAGGCACAACGCGGGCGTTGAAATTCGGAACAGCATTGCCAGGGTTTGCGCCTGAAGGGGAAATTGTCCCACGGCGCGGGCGGCGGGAGCTCGCCTTCCATGGCATATGCCGGGCGGGCGCTTGCGACGGGGCTAGCGCATCCACAGGCCTTCGGATTTGATCTTGTTGCGGATGGCCTGCTCGCGTCGGGGCAGGTGGTCCTGATCAAAGAGCGCCCGCACACGGGCGCCGCGGCCCTGATAGACCAGCCGTTTGATCGGCTCATAGGTTTTAAGAACCTTCTTGATCCAGTTCGGAGCTGCAATCTCTTCCAGCAGTGCGATTGCCGCATCGCTTTCGCGGGCATAGAGCAGGGGAAACAGCCGGTAGTGGCAGCTCACTTTCCCATCCAGATAGCCGGCGGGCAGGGTGTCGCGGCCACCGCCAAAGGAATGAATCACCAGCGGCAGGGCAATTTGATCAAGCCAGGGATCCAGGGACTGGCCGACCAGTTCGAGGGGCGGGTCTTTTTGGATCGACTGGGCGTAGACCGCAAAGCGTTTGCCAAAGGCGCGCGGACAGGCCCCGTAAAAAAAGCCTGCGTTGAAATAGAGGTAGCGTTTCCAGAACTCATCGGGCTGGCTCAAATCCAGGGTGGGGTAGATGTCCAGTCCAAACCGCTCGTAGAGGGAGCGCCAGATGTCAGTATACCCAGGCCCATAGAGCGTCGGCTTGGGCCAGGTGCCTTCGCGCCGCAATGAGGCGGAGGGGCGATCAAAGTCAAAAGGGACTGAAGTCAGGTCGCCGGTGATCAGCGTATCGCTGTCAAAAAACACAAAAGGCTCACCTTCGGGCAGGGCCTGCAGGGCTTCGATCTTGTTGCCATAGGGGTAGGACTCGCCAAAAATCTTGTTTTCAAAGGGCAGGATTTCGACGTCAAGCCGGGCCAGGGCCTCCAGCACGCCCGCATTGTGAATGCTGGGGTCTTTGCGCCACCGAGGGCCGGGCTGCGGCACTGCCACAAAGAGGCGTCCCGTGAAACCAGGTGCGCTGTGACGCAGGGAGGCGGCAAAGAGCAGCGCCTCATATTGCAAACGGCCCGTCTGGCCGACGATCACGACGTTGAAAGACTGCTGCGCCATTGCTTTTCCTGTCTTCCGCCTCTTGCGAGCGGTTTGGGCTTGGGTATCTTGGAAGCTATATTCGAAACTGACCTGAGGCAAAAGACAATCCGCTCATCCGGCGGAAACTGGCCCCTGAGGCGCGACTTGTTTGTATCAGTATTTGGGAGGAAATGGTTATGTCGAGAACACTATCAGTTTTGGGGTTTGCGCTGGGCCTGTTGCCCGGCCTGTTGCAGGCAGCGCCCTTTACCACCGCCGCAGAGGTCAAGCCCATCCTGGCCGCCACCAAGGCGAACTGGGTGTCCGTGCGCGAGTATGAAGGGCAGGACCTGCTCTATGTGACCCACCTGTGGTCCTGGCGCTGTGGCTTGGATGGGATGCGCCTCGGGATTAATGGTGCTGCGCCTGTGATCTGGCCGATGCCGCCCTGCCACGAAGATCAGGCCGCGCCCAATGCCATCCTGCCAGAAGATGGTTTGCCCTATGGGGTCTTTCCCCTGGGTTCGGTTCAACAGATCACCATTGAGGTGTTTTATGATGATCGCACCATGGAGGTGCTCAGGGTCGATCGGTCCGGGCAACCGGTTTCACCCTAAGGGGTCAAGCCTCGCCTCTGAAGGGGCAGGCGCAGATCACGGGGAAAGCATCGTGACACCGGGGATGCGCTGAACGGTTTCCATATCTTCTTCGTAAAGGCTGGTGACTGTATCAACCATGGCATCGCTCCAACCGGGCAGGTCGATTTCCTCTTCCAGCTCGTCGTCGCGCACATATTTGTCCAAGAAGGCTGAAAACACCCGTCGCCGGTGCATTTCAGTCATTTCCGGGTGTTGTCCCAGATAGTGGCGCAGCCGCTGCATGCCTTCTCGGGTCATGATGGCGGCGAGCAAATCCATGCCCCCGTCCAGGCGCTGGTTCATTTCTAGACCGGACATCTCGCGGATGATCTGGGCCCAGATCAGGGGCATGTCTTCAAAGCACCAGACCGTGATCGGGACTTCGGGCGCTGCGTTTCGCAACCGTTTCAGAAGGTCGGACCAGCGCAGGCCGTAGGGATCAAGCTCTTGCAAAACCTTCGTTTTTCGGTCCGGGTGAGCGTTTTCAAACAGGCCGGGCAACATGGTCGCCGGATTGCGCAGCCCGATATAGAGTTCGAGCTCATCCTGCGCAAAGAGCTGCCGCAGGGCCAAGAGTCGACCCTCTGCTTCGGGGTAAAATTGGCTACCCCCTAGGGATTGGCGTTGAGAGCCAAAGAAATTGGCGTTGGAGAGAATGACCCTGTCTGCCTGTTCCTCTTCGAGGATGGCATCCCATAAGACATCGCGCGCGTCGGCGGTGGCCTGTCCTTCCTCGAGGGCTGCGATGCAATCTTTGATCAGATATCTGTATTTGCCGGGACCCGGCACAACGGTTCCATGCTGGCGAAACCGGTCTTTGTTGCGCAGCAGGGTTTTGAGCAGGCGGTCTTCTTCGGTTCCGTGAGCGCCGCAATGAAAAATGACTTGCATTGGGTCGCTTATCTCCTGTCAACTTGCGTTCTCTCAGGCTTACTCTGCTGCGCCCCTTAGGTCAAACCGCAAGCTTGGCTGAGGGTCCCAATCACCTGGTGCTCGGGGACGCTGTTGCTCTCCACAACCGTGATGGCGGTTTTCCTAGGGTATCCCACCGCCTATTTTATTACCACCGGCTCTCCACACATGTCGGACCTGTGGATGCTTCTGATCCACAGCTTGGCGATGAACAATCAGTCCCTGAGGATCTGAAGCGCGCAGCCTATCTGGCGCAGTGCTGCCCGCTGGGTGTGCACGTGATCTGCACTCGTAGCTGGTCCGATTTGCAAGTGTTACCTGCATGGGAGGGGGCGGCGCGCTAACTTGAAGTGCGAAGCCTTTGGAAAAGGGTATTTTATCTGGCGAAAGGAAACGACATGGGAGCCGTCTCCAAGCAGTTGAGTATCACGGAACGACGCAGAATAGAACGTTGGAGACACGCTAAAGTCCCTGTCGACGAGGTGGCGCGTGTTTTGAAGCGCTGTAGGTTGACGACATTTTGTGAGTGGAAGCGCAATCATTTCAGCGATGAGAGCATGCCCAAATGCGATGGCTACTTCGGTGTAGCAGTCCAGCTCTCGACAGCTGACTGCCGGGCAAAACAGCGCAGACTGATCAAACATCCTGATTTGTGCAAATGGAATGTTGAACAGCTCAAGAGTGTCTGGAAACCTGAACAGATCGGCAATCGAATGATCCATGAACGCGCGCCTCTCCGGGTCTGCCCGAGCCAAGGCGGGCCAGTATAAGGGGCGCAGCTAACATGGGCATTGCTCTTGGGTGTGATCTGCAAAAGTGAACCGCACTATAGGGGGAAACTCCTAGATTTTGCTTCTTCAGGCAGCGCGGCGATATCTGAAGATTGAGCCTGCCCTCGATCCCAAAGAGCCCAGGTAAATGGCAACTGCAGTTCGAGATTAAATTGAAGGTCTGGCCTGTTTTTCTGAAAGATGAGCCTGTTTTCAGTCTTCCAAGAAGGGCGCGCAAGGAGCGCGGTTTCGCCCGTCCTGCGGGTCGCAATGGTGTTTGCCTCCTGTGCTGCAGAGAAGGCAACCTGCTTTCGGTATTTTATGAAACGCATGAGCCTTTTCTCTCTTGCATACTCCTTTTCCATTCTCTAAATGGTCCCCCAACGGCCCCTATAGCTCAGCTGGTAGAGCAACTGATTTGTAATCAGTAGGTCCGCGGTTCGAGTCCGTGTGGGGGCACCATTTCACATTTTGATGTAATTTTCTCAAAAAACTCAAATATTACAGACACTTGCGGAGTTCGATAACCGTTTTTTCGGTCGTACGCCAATGGGCTAGCAAAGGCCGTTTTTAGGATGGTTTTTCGCACTTCAAGGGTTCCATTTTCATAGATATTCCAAGGGTTTGCGAGGTATGCTCGCAATAGTTCGATAATTTCTCCCAGTGTGCTCTTGGGTTTTGTGTTTTGGGATAGCTTGTCGGTCAGCAAAATCTTGTCCTCTTCCAGCTTTGCGATCTTGTTTTCGAGCGCAGCCATCACCTTCGGATTCGAAGTCTCAACCATGCGTTCAACAAGCGCATCTTGCTGCTTGTCCAACTCTTTGTGCTGACGTTTGATTTCAGCTTTCGCCTGCTTGGCTTGTTCTCCTCGTTGATCCCATGCGTCTTTCAGCATCGACATGGCGATATCGAGAATTTGTTTGCTTGGTTTGAGCGAGCGCAGGATTGCTTCGAACCCCGTGTCGATTTTCTCGGCGCGAATACTTTTGCGATATTCGGAACAATCGCGGGTCTGACAATTGAAGTATGGATAGCGCTTCCCAGTAGCGCTTCTCGACCAATTGGCCGTCATCGGCTTGTCGCAGCAAGCACAGACAACTGCCCCACGTAACGGGAAGTCTTCGCTGATATCAGGACGCTTGGCGGCAACGCCTTTGCTGTTCCGACGCGCCTGAATGGTCTCGTATGTTTCCAGTGAGATCAACGCTTCATGATGGCCCTTGCGGCGTGTGATGCCCCAAGGCTCATGCTCGATATACCCAGCATAGATCACGCGGTTCAGCATATCTGTCACCTTCTGTTGGCGGATTTGCCCGTTGGGTAGGTCTTTAGGGAACTCAGGTTGAGCTTCAAGAAAACGTTTGATATCAGCCTGCCCAGAGAACCGACCAGAGGCGTATCCCTCCAACGCCTCTTTCACGATGGAGGCAATCGGTTCATCGCAGGTGAGCAGTTTGCCGTGTGATCCCGTCTTCTTGTATTTGTAACCCACAGGTGCGGAGAAGACGGAATAGCCATTCATCATCCGCCCTTTCATCCGATTGGAGGTTTGTTCGGCATTCTTCTCGCGTTGGTGCTGTGCCACTGATGCCAGCATGTGTTCGACAAGACGTGAGTCACTGTCCTCACCAAATTCAATCGAGGGGCTTTCCAAAATGCCCCCCGCATCAGCCAGAGTTTCACGCAGTTTGATATGCGCCTGAACATTACGCGCAAAACGGCTGATATCGTCGATGATGACAACAACGCTGTCTTTGGGATGCAGGCGCAAAAATGCTAGCATCCGATCCATTGCGGGGCGGCGTTCAAACTTGCCCGACATGTCATCCTGAAATACCTCGACCACGTCGTAATCTTTGTAGGTGGCGTATTCACGACAACGGTTTTCCTGAGACGCGAGGCCATCACCCTCACGTACCTGCTTCGCCCCAGAGACACGGCAATAGATCACCGCCTTGCTTGGTCTTGTTTTGCTTATTCCTGCCATTGGCCCTCCTCAGCACGGGTCTGTGCCCATTCACTATTTAATAAGGATACCAAATCAGTGGAATCCTGTTCCAATGCTTCCTGATCTTCTCCACAGATTTGCGTGGTGGGTTTCAGATCATAGCCCAGATCGACAAACATCACGACAATCGACCATAGGGTTTCGATCAGTTCTTTCTGGTCATCCAACGGCATATCGCTGTCTTCCAGCATGGCGGCGTAAACCTCCCAGTCAACAGAGAGGCTGGGGCGTGTGGGCGTATTGTTTTTATCAGGCGAACAGGTCATGCACGCGCTCCTTTCTTCAAATAGATTTTTGGAAAATGTGTGTCCTACGTCGCCAATTGTTCGGGGCGCACGTGTGGAACGAATATAGAACATACAACCACATTTTCCTGCGATCACGCAAGGAAAATTCACAAATGATCCTATGCGCTTAACCTGTCACTAGCATGGCAAGGCTGTGGCTATCTCGGGTGTTCAGGGGGTGAATACGGGTGTAGGAATATGTGCCTAGTGAAAATCAGGTGCGTGTTGTGGTAATATTGATTTATGAAAAATAAAATATCTCTACTATTTTCGGCATTGGCAGTTTCAGCATCATTATATGCAATGAAGGATTCCAACGTTTCTAATGACAGCAACCTCATTATATCGTCTGGCAGTTCTGCTTCGAAAGTGCGATCTGATAAGGAAATCTTAATGCAATCTGGCATTTGGTTTTGTGAATGCGCACCCGATGAGCAAGTTGCTTCTAGCTCTCAAAAATCTCCACACGGCCCCCAAATGCCATAGTCGATCCGGCATAGGTTAGACTCGGCTTTAGATCCAATATGTGCGTATTAAGACGCATGTCATTTGATCCAAAGAATAAGGCTGACAAGGCAAAGCTCTATCCTGTGCTCAAAGCACTGGCCGACCTTGATCCGCGCAAAACACCAGAATTGATTATGGATGACGCTGTGGGTTATCCCGTGGCGCGCGGGCAGGACTATGTCCGTAACATGCGCCGAGGTGAAATCGCGGTCACCTATGCCACTTTGATCCATCAATGGCTTACAGAGCATCATTTCGAATTAGCACGCCGCCTTGCGCCCGAGATATTCCCAGAGACACCAGAGCAACGCTGGCAAGCCATCGTTGACGAACGGGCTATATCAGATCGTTTCCGTCTTGTGCTTGTTCTCGTGACAATGGGCATTGTCGAGCGCGAAAGTCATTTGAAGCCAGCCGATACGATCATTCGACTTGGCGAGCGATTTTGCTTTGAGTTAGATGGTGAGGCAGATGGTTATGCCATCGCCATGCAGAGTGTAAGAGGCCAATGGCACAACATCCCGCTTGGCCCAAACGGTAGGATCAGCGCACCAATTCAATCAGGCCAGAACCGATTACCAATAATGCAAGATGGCAAACTTGATCCGTTGAGAGAAAACAACGATGAGGGAGTGCACGAATTCATACTGATCACAGCACAAACCGCTGACTTCCCATCCAGTCTCACAAACCTCATCAGTTGGGCTGCTGACAGCCAGTGCAAGTTGCATCGCGTTACGGTCAAGTTTGTGGCCTAATTATTGGTGGATCAATTTATCCTTAGGCTGTCGATGGCGCCAAATTACGCTTAGAATAGAACTAGGTGAGTGGAAATTATCAATGCGTCACAACAAAATTCATGCACAAACAATAGAACTCCTGCTGTCATCAATAACAATGACAATGGGCGATGACGGGGCAAAGGCATCCTTCTTTTATGGAAGGCCAGGAACTCCGCATTGGGACAGGAGAATGGGAGCAGATATATACTATCATTTTGTTGAATTGAAGCTCGCGTCTCTGTTCGTGCGAAGCAACGGTCCATCATATCTGCGCGCGCTTGCGATCAGCGACATTACGAGTAAGCTGCAGGATTTTATTTCTAGTAACTTCTGGTATTTAGGCGATGAAACTTTTGCAAAATTCCGTGATGAACCACTCAATCAGTGGATTTCTGAAGCAACTAAAGACAACCTTGCAGATGCCCTTTCAAGAGATGTTCTGTTTGCTCCAAAAATTGAACTGAACTTATTTCCACTAATTCCTGTCGTGGTGCGTAACGTTTTTGAAGGAGATCAATTCAGTCTTTCTCCAGCATCTTCGGGGAATTGCTTTGGGATCAAGGATGAACACATTGTAAAACACCTTGATGCGACACGGTTCCCTCCAGAGAAAAGCTTCAAAGGACCTTTACGAAGGCCGCAGTCTTGGTTGAGTGTTTTCTCTGCAGACAAAAAAGAGGCGTTAAAAGTTAGATCATCAATTCTTGGGGCTATCGCATTGACCAGTCTTCCCAAGCACAGGCATTTGTTCTCAGGGCGAGAAGTTTTTGGTGGTCAGTGTACTCTTGGAGATGACGGCCTCTCATATTCCTTCGAACCAAATCATACACCTCCATGCATGTATGACATCGTTATCTCAAAGTCAGATGCGCAATGGCTGCAGATATTGTCAAAAAAGATAAATGATCCAGCCAAAGACGTACGGCGTCAAATGATTGGTTTGGAATATTTTTTCAAAGCTTGGGACAATGCTCCTTCTGACCGATTTCCTATATTGTGCATGGTTCTAGAGGCGTTGTATGGCGACCCACAGAACGCCACCCAAGCGATCGTGGACGGTGTCCAACAAACTTTAGGGGCGCAAATTTCAAACGCTCGTTTGCGAGTGATACTACAGTTGCGTGGCTCTGTTGTTCATGGTCGTGCTCCCGACGTTTATGATTCCAGCAAGTATCCAAAATATTATAAAAAATATAAAGCAGACCCAATTTCTGATCTGGAACTTATCGCCGCTGCATGCCTTAGAAAAACTGTTTTTGATGATAAATTACTCGTTCATGTCGATCCGAACGCAGATATCATCAAAGAAGCCCAAGCAGCAGGGCGATTGCCGAGAAGGCTAAATAACCAGTCCATCTTGAGCGAATAACTCTTTGATCCGCTCATTGACAACCACCAGATCAGCCCATTGTTTCGCACCCGATGTGCGCAAGCCTTTGAACGCAGATACGTTGCCCATCTTAGCAGTTCCCACATCACAGAAGAAGTCAGAAGCTTCACCCAGATCGTTGCAGATACTGTCAGCTCCAGCAACGCGGGCTAAATTCACTACATCAAAGAATGAGGGGATAACGACCTCTCGATTGAAAGCACTTTGCTCTTCGTTCGAAGGAATATCGTTAGGATCAACGTTCGCAGCACCATTCAGTACAGCTTTGCGTTGAGCTAAGATTAATGGCATTTCCGTCACATGCCCCAATAGTTGAAAAATTCGTGTGGCAGCTTTGGGATGGGAAGAGTGTGCTTCAACTAGCTTGGCGTCCTCGCGCTCAATCAACATTATCATCGCCGCTATGGCAGCAATTCGTGCGCGCAGGCTAGGCCATTCATCGGTAGAATATGCATCCAGAACTAGATCGATCGCATCATGGTCAGCTTGTAGCTCAAGGCAAGGCTCAACCATTGGCTTGATTGTAGCGTCTAAATCATCGAAAATACTGGTCTTACTTACACCGCGAGATGTTAGAGCAAGGCGTTTCCCACGTGCTGTTTCGCTAAGGAATGTGCGGCCAACGATATCGAAGTGGCCTAGCACAAAGTGTTGCATTTCATGAAGCATCAACCATCCCAATGACATTTGGACGGCATCTGTCTTTTCAACTAACAATGGCGAGTGGACACCCAAAATGAAATTACTCTCGCTAAGTGCGTCATTCCACAGCGTCGTGATGGCAGGTAGGACACCACCACCGACATGGATTTTCAATCCACCTTCTTCTCGTTCTGCCAATGCCCAAAAATCAACATCGTCGTGAAGATCGAGACGGGGAATGACAGGAAAAGGAATGCCCGTCAGTTCGGAAAACTGAGCGAGTGCTAAATGTAGGGATTTTCGAAGATATTCGATTTTCAATTCCCTTTTGGTGCAGTCATAAATTCCGCCGAACACAAGCACATCAACCAACATATAGAGTTCAAGATGGCTCTATTTAGAAGTTCTGACGTGGGTCACATCAATAAGTGATCAGGGTGCAAAATATTATGAGAAAACTTCCATCATATCTTTTTCCAAATCTCCAATTTCTTTTGAAATGCACTTCCTAAATAGCTTGTCCAACTCGGCCCCTTCTAGGGTCTCAATTTCTTCCAGTGATTTCTGCGGCAGGAGAATGCCAATTTCCGCTCGTTTTTGCGCATCGTCAAACTGATCGAAATTCAAAAAGTATTTTGAATCTTCATAGTTGAAGCGAATTTCGTGATATGCACGTGTGAAAGTCTTTAAGCGTTCACGGTCAGCCGGATCGAGTACTTTTTTTGCTTGTTGTGACACGAAAGCGTCTAGACGCTTCAGCTGTTGTGTGTTGTTTGATTGAGCAAAGAAGAACAGCCATCCGACTCTTCTACCGTCAAAAATGCAACCTGATATACGAAGGTTCATTCTCCACAAGATTGGTCCCTTGTTGGAACGATACTTCATAGCGGAAAACAACTTCATCAAATTGCTAAACATCTTTTTGTAGGATGAACTTCGAACTTCAATTTTGCTCTGGCAAAAGTGATACCCAAGATAGTCGATCCCCTCCGCCAACGAAACGAGAATACTCTTGCTACCACTTCCTACAGGGTGGCACTTAATCTTTCGCTTCGATTTTAGAAGCACTGGTATTTCCGTAGAGAGACGTTTTGCAGTTGAATAGTCGGCTAAAACGAGCATGTCATCGACGAAGCGAAAATACTCAATTGATTTATCGGTTTCGAACTTTTTATCCATCTCGCTTAGGTAGAGAGATGCCAAAATGTTCGAAATACTCAGCCCCTGTGGAACACCTGTGATTGGGACGCTGCCCGAACCAGAATGGCTACCAGTTGGAGTCTTAATAGCATCTTCTACTAACTTTAAAAGTTGCTTCTGCCGAATTGTTCTCCTCAAGATCCGCATGAGAATCTTGTGATCAATTGAAGGGTAGAAATTTTGAATGTCCAGCCTCAAATAGTAGTTTGACGCGGGCTTTGCGGCTGAAGTTCTATGGATTCTCTTAATGTAATGATGGGGCGGCTGCGAAACATGCTCGGGATATATTTCGGCGAGTAGTTCTGAGAGAAATTTCAAAACTAGTTTGTCTCGGACAGTGGGGATTGAAATTTGACGAGGGTTTTTTCCAGCACCTTTTGAAATTAATTTCTCACGATAGGACGTATATTTGTAAGTTCCTGAACTCACCTTCCTCAGAATAATGGCGATTTCATTGTCGATATCGTTACCAAACCTCTCAACACGAATACCGTCTTTTCCAACTGCCGCTCCACTTTCGATGAACTGCGCGTGAAGGTCGAGAAGATGAGCCTTGGTTAGGCGCAAATGGAAACGCTTGGCGGGCTTCAAGTTTACCAAATCCAAAAAATTGAGCCTATACTAGCGACCACGACTGCTATCGGCAGGATCACCAGTAATAAGTGGTGTATTGCCCAGCGAACTAACATCCAAAATGACCACGAAATCGGGGTGCCAGTCGGGCTATGCATATTCTTTTTGTTGGGAAAGGTTCTACCAATAACCAAGCTTTCGTAGTCTGTGTCAGAGTGATTTGGGTACGACGACAAAATATCATGGTACTGTTGTAGAAGTTCTGAGGCGTTTTCGTTGCTATCATGTAATCTCTGCAATCGCAGGTAACACTCACGATGCAGTGTAGCGATCTCGCCAAATTTGAAGCCAAATACAATTATTGACGCTGCAAGAATGAACACCGAATAAACTACTGTGTAGGCATCGAGGGGCACTTCCGCTGGAAGTAAGTCCCGTAACAGGGTAATCGCTATGACGATGATGGATAGCATTGAAAGTGCTAAATGGGATATGACGTCATACCTTCGAAATCGACGTTCAGCATAAATTCGAGATTTGCATGTTATCCAAATACGATCTTTCACTTCAATATTCTCTTCAGTCATCTTCGTCAAAATTCTTTCTCCAAATAGGCGTGTGCGGGACAAGATGTTCTAAGGATTATCCCCTCCGAAGAAGGTAGTGATGAAGTAAACTTCACCGCTCGAATGTAAACACTCGCGTACCTAAGTTCAGCCCTTTCGAGCTAGCAGCATAGCTGCTCCCCCGCACACTCGCCCAAGGTGCCTAACTGATTGAGTTTTGTCTACCAATAGTTGTTGCATAGCATACGAATGTAGTCGCATGAGTTACACGCCAATAAGATCACCCTCAATCGACAGAACCTGCGAATTGTGTTTCAGATGACACCAAACGCTGAGATCCCTGCGGCCATCGTACAGCACTAAGTCGTGCTGCGAGATGTGGGTCAAATGACCCGTTGGCGCTGCGACCCTATGGGCACCTTACAGCACTAAGATGTGCTGCGAGATGTGGGTCTATGACCCATTTACGCTGCGATCCCTTCGGACACCTTCCGCCAATAAGTGATGGCGCGAGATGTGTGTCAGATGACACTAGACGCTGCGATCCATGCGGACAACTTCCAGCATTAAGGAATGCTGCAAGATGTGTGTGGTAGTACCACACGATCTTGACAAGGGGGCTGCTGCGCTCCCCCGTTGTATCCCCCGAAGCTGATGGCCGAGATTGGCATTGAGCCAGTCACGACCATGCAAACATATCTGTGTTTGATCCCTCGTTGGGGAGATGTCATCTCTCCCCAACACCCCATAGATCAACCCTGCGCGGATTGAATGCCGTCAGCGTATCGGCGCTGAACCCGACCAAAGGGCGTATCGTCGCCCCTTGTGACCCACTCGCAGGATTTGGAGAACTAACCTCGCCACCTGCACCAAACCATGCACAATCTTATGGTGATTGATCGCCATTTGAGAAAAGCTAGCCTTCGCTGCTTCAAACGGGAACCAACTAGGAGCTATTTCTACATCCCAATTAGTGTGTTACCCTGAATGTCAGGAGCAGCTTGGCGACATGGTTAAAGGTGCGAGTCGCATCTGCCTATTACGGAACCACTTGCTACGTGTGTCTGGCTGCTCCAACTGAAAGTTCTTGGAAATGGCATTTGATTACGATTTACGGCGAGTGAAGACAAAAGATCAGCTTCTCACTTACATTGGCTTGGAAGATATTTTCTTCACAAATGCGTCGGATTTTGACGTGCACAAGTATGAGGCTCGTTTGGCCGAGCCACTGGTTGAAATGGGTATTGCGCAGCTCCATTTTTCACCGTTTTATAAACATGAAATACCCAAACGTAATCCTAAGCGAGGAAGCCGAGTTGTATGGGAAGCTAGCGGCCATTTGAACAACGCTCTTAAGAGCCTCGCTAGACGCCTGACTCTGTTTTTCGAAATGATCATTTCCAATTTCCCTCACCCTCACAATTGTGGTTACGTTCGGGGGCGAAATACTCGAGATAATGCTCAATTTCATATTGGAGCAAAGTACATATTGAAATCGGATATTGAGAACTATTTTCCCTCAATATCACTCAGGCGATTGATTTCGTTCTTCGAAAGTTTAGGTGTAAACTCGGGTATTGCGATGCAACTTTCTCACTTTCTGTGTATTGATCAAAAACTGCCTCTTGGGCTTCCGACGAGCCCGATAATTGCAAATGCTATCAGTCACTTTATGGACATTGATCTCAATGGTTTGGCTGATAAGTATAAAGCAGTTTACAGTAGATATGCCGATGATTTGACATTCTCATCCAATGGCAACCTTCCTCAAGTGTCAGAAGTTTCGGAGATCGTTGCACGACACAAATTTCAGCTTAGTTCAGACAAGACTAAATACAGCACGCGAGGTCAAAACCACTATGTGACTGGACTCAGTGTTTCGGAAGAAAACGCGCCTCATGCGCCAAGAAAGATGAAACTTGCCTTGAGGCAAGAACTCTATTTTTCAAAGAAATATGGACTGAATGATCATTTAGATCATTTAGGAATAAGTGATTCATATCAGCGACAAAGCTATATTAATCATCTCGATGGTCGCGTGAAATATGTAGCCTTTCAGGAGCCTCGTTTGGCCTCCAAGATTGGCCCACTTTGGCAAGAAGTTTTGGAAGATAGCGGCGAGGCGGTTAACTATTCCCCAAAAAATCAACACCAAACGTCTTTTCAGTTCTATGTAGATGAAACAGAATTCACGCTAGACGGCGAAAAATACTTAGCCCTCGGAATTAGTGCTAGTCAACATCAAGAACAGCTTAACAACGTAACAAAAAGAATTTGGGAAGACTATATAGCGAACCCATGGTCCGATGGAGACCTCGACGCAATTACAAAAAACGGAATTCACTTTACAGATACGACTGAAGATTTGCGTAGAACCTACTTGACTGCGTTACAGCCGCTGCCGTTTACAGGTTACATAGTCTTTGGGAAATTAGGCGTGGACTACCAAGGCTGCTATCTGAGTCTATTGAAAACAGTTTTGAAACGTCGCTTGATGGCTGCCGAAAGTCGAGGAGCCTATTTCTATTTCGAGCAAACAAGCAAGGTTACAAAAAGTGCTATAACCGAAACCGTGAAGGCTGCGTGGTCAGAACTCAAAAACGACAACAATCGGCACCCAGAGTTTGTAGCCACTGAGATCGTAGACAAGAGTTATTTCGGCATTGCAGTCCCAGACTTTATGTTGGCCGTTTTTCGTAGATATCTGATGGCAGATTCAAAGGATAAGCAATATCGACGCAAAGTGAATATGTTTGAGATGCTACGGGATAAAATTCGCGTAATCGTCAACGCAGATACAGGTGAGGAGTTCGGGCGACGTAACCCGATCCGTAATCTAGATATCGAAAACACATAATTTTTCTGAAAGCTCTTTGCTGGATACCCCCATGACAACTAGGGCGGCTGCCCCCACGCGGATCAAAGGGTGGGTCCTCGCCATGCTCTGTTCGCGGTGCTGCACCTGTGCGTGGCTCTGGTCCTGCCTTCGGCACCTTTGATCCTTGCACCCCCGCTCCTCGGCGGAAGCCAGACGGTTGCATGCGCAACCCGTCAGAACAAAGAAGAGGAGACAAGACAATGCCGCAACTACACGCCCAACCGTATGATATTTCCGCCAATGGTTTCTATTTTGAGAGCCTTGAAGACTATGCCAAAAAGGCGAACAGCAACCTCAATGACTACGGCGATCCCGTCGAAGAATACGAAATTCAGTTCATTGATGGGGATCATATTGACTGTGATTTGGCTAAAGCGTGGGGGATAAATCAAGCCAACATCGGGCAGTATTTTGAGGCCTGTGAAATCTGGGGCGATCACGGGAAAACGGTGTTTGTCGTTGCTGTTGGAGAGGCAGGATACAGCTTTGATCCTGATAGCGTTTCACCATCGGATTTTGACGTTGATATCTATCACGTGGACAGCATGAAGGAACTGGCGGAGCAGTTTGTTGATGAAGGCCTGTTCGGTGAAATTCCAGAGCATCTGGCCAACTACATCGACATGGACGCCATCGCCTATGATCTGGCTATGGATTACACCGAGACAGAAGTTGCAGGGGGAAAACTGATCTATCGGGCGGCATGACGCTGCCCGATAGCAATCAATTCACAAGCCGATGGCTTGCATCGCATGATTGCCCATTGCCTAAGCGCGTGAGGTGCGGAGCGTAAATGTAGCGCTTCCCATCTACGTTGGACACGATAACGCTAGAATACGAGCCATTATTTACAAACATTTCCAGCAACTGAACGCAGTCCCCATGCAGCAGACGTGCACTGGCTGTTGAATTCGAAGAGCGCGGACGGTTTTCGATCACGGCAAATTCACCCGATACGAAATGCGTCGGTGTGAAATTAGCCATCTGAGTTTCGAGGCGTTCAATGGTTGCCGCTTGTGATTGACGAACCATGTGCTTTCCAATTTGCTTGCCATTTGCGCCAACTACGTTGACCAGAACAACAAGCCCCGCTGCGATAAGCCAAGACAGCTTTTCTGGGGCAATGAGTGTTGGAACGGCGATCAAACCACCAGCGATGGGCGTAAACCAAAACAGCACGAAAAATGTTAATCCGTCGAGGGCGTTGAACATCCAATACCAGAGGCACAGCGTTAGCAATACCGCAGTTGTGAAGAATACACCAAAGCTGGATTTACCGTCTCGGCTGGGCGCTAGATCTGAGGTGCTCAGGGACATTTTCGAAACTCCGAGACGCGCGAAGCTCAAAAGGGTTCCCTTTTGATAGAGATGCCACATCACGCCAGCAAAGTCACCCAACCCTTGTTTTCCACAGGAAATTTCTAAGGCTGATTACGCTGAAACCGTTCACCCAAGCGGGCTTGAAAAGGGAACCCTTTTTGCAACGGAGAAACGGCCATGAAACCCAATTGTGAGAAGAATTTTGCCTGCTACGATCAAGGCATGAACGAAGACACAAAACCCAAGGGGCGCAAGATCGGCTATGTTCGCGTATCCGACAAAGACCAAAGCGAAAACTTGCAAATCGATGCCCTAAAAGCGGCAGGATGCAAGGTGATTTATGGGGATCACGGCGTCTCTGGCGCGATCACAAAACGATGTGGTTTGGATGATATGCTCGACAGCCTTGAAGCGGGCGACACGCTGGTCGTCTGGAAGTTAGATAGACTGGGACGATCAACCATCCACTTGCTTCAATTACTCAGCGACTTGAGAGATCGTAGTGTGGACTTTCAGGCTATCACTCAGGGGATCGACACCACGACAGCCGTTGGGCGCATGCTCTATGGACAGCTTGCAGTCTTTGCCGAATATGAACGCAGCCTAATATCCGAACGCACCAAGGCTGGTATGGCCGCAGCTAAAGCACGCGGCGTACATGTGGGTAGGCCTAAATTGTCAAAAACCATGGATAAAGCCTTGGATGAGCTTGAACAGTTTGAAGTTCGCTAAATAGGTTTTCCTTTCTTTATGCGATCTTCAATATAATCTACGCAACCCTCTGGCTCTTTCCAAGGCGGTACGAGCTCGCCTCGATGGAACCGTTTGCATTCGTCTGCCCAAAGAACAACTTCAATGTTTTCGCTAAAATTTAATTGAGGGGCCCGCACCTCGTCGGCGCCTTTAATCCAAGCTTCCATGTCGAAGCCTTGTTCAACACACCAGTCATAGTACCGCCAGCTATAGCGTGGTATGACTGCTATCTCTTCAATACCGAAGCAGTTCTTAAGTTTGCGCCCAATTAATTCACTTCCGTGAGTAAGTCTTGTATTTTGATGTTTCACCACAATAAATTACTACTTTTTCACTTTAAATGCAAAGTGTTATAGGTCCAGATCATTGTCTGGATCTTGCCCGCGATCTGGATTTTCCACTTCCTGCTCTGTCCGGTTATATTCTTCACGTTTTTCCATCACGATCTGCTTTTCAAGAAAGGTCGAAGGTGGCTTTTTCCATTCTCCGTCATCAAAATGCGCTTTGATGTTTTTGGGATCACGCTCGCCTGCGACAAGGGTTAGGCGCGAAATGCGCCCACCCTCCAAACCCTTTTCGCTTGGTTCATCCTCAATCCTCATTTGAATTAAATAGCCATGCTCTGTGTCTTCGAGAGATAAATCATGACCATGTAGATCAATAGGGGTTTCCTCAGCTTGATGCTCTGGGTTTGAAGGCAAGTCGCGCTGAACGCCAATATGCCCAGTTGGTGCAAGTTCAGGCTCAAATAAGATTAAGTACTCTTTTGGGGTCAGTTTTCGCCCAACATTGCCTTTTTCAGCAACGACTTTTTCTTCATCAAACACCTCTTGGTTAAACTCGGTGCTCAGAACCTTGTTTTTTGGATCGTCACTCATGGCTTTGTTCCTCGTTCAAAACTTCTTCTACGGATGCAGGAGTTATGGTCGCCTCTTGATCATGGAGATTGACGCCGAGTGCTTTCAAACGCTCGTTCTCAAACCAGTAGTGTTTAATGCCTATGATCGGGTGCACATTTTCCATCAGAATAATCTGTAAGCGGTCGGTCATACGCATCAGTTCATCGGGGAAGGCCAACTTACGCTGGGTTAGTGCGGCGTTTGATGTTGTTGTGCTGGTACTCGTACCGCTTTGCCCTTGCTGACCAAAAGCCTGACCGACAGCATGTGACAACGCAGTACTAAGATTCCAAACGGTCTGCTCCCCGCACAGTGAAGAGAAATATTCAGCGGTTCTTTGATCTGTTGAACCGAAGTAATTCACCATGCCAGCGTTGGCGATGAACGACTGCCAACCTTTGTCGTAGATACGTTCCAACTGGCTCACATCTTGAACAATGGCCCAAAGCTGCATCCCAAATCCCGCCATGAGGCCATAGGCTTGCTCGACCATGCTCAGACGGCCAAGCGCTGCAAATTCATCCAAGATGAACAACACTGGTTTCTCTGGCTTAGTCTGGATATTTCGAGCATTTACCGTGATGGCTTGCTGCACAAGGAGGCGAAGCCAGCGGCTAAATGTGTTCAAGCGATCAGCAGGAAGAACCAAGTAGATTGTCATTGGCTTAGTTTTCAAATCCTCGAACTTGAAGCTAGAGATCTTCATATTTTCACGAAGGTACTCACTGTCCAAGAAATGGGTCTGTGCCTGAGCCGAAGCTAGAACATTTGATAGGAGTTTGTCTTCCTTTTGCAAACAGCGGTTGCCCGTGCTGGCAATCATGTGATGATCTGATTTTGCCATTTTGGCAAAAATCTTGTTCAGCTCATCTTTGCCAGACACCAAAATCTCTCTGACCCGCCCAAGATGCCTCTGACCGTCTTCCTCAGCATCAGAGGCAACATATAGCAGCAGACCTTGCAGCAGGGCCTTGGCTTCTTCGTTCCAGAAACTGTCATTGTGGTTTTCAGCCATCACGAGAGCGTCAGCCAAGATCATCGAGTTTTCGGTGATTTCGTTGTCTGTCGGATCGAGCCAGTCCAGCGGGTTAAACGACGATGTTTCGATACCATCGGCTTCGACAATGCCCCATGGGTCAACCACGTGAACTTCGAATCCTGCATCTTTTCTGGCTTTGGCGGTGATCATCGCATTTTCGCCCTTAGGGTCGATAACGACGACTGATCCAGCGTAAGAAAGCAGGTTTGGAATGATCTGACTGGTACCTTTGCCAGATCGAGTTGGAGCGACAGTCAGCAGGTGCCGATCTCCGTTGTATTCAATTGAGCTAAGCTCTTCGCCTTTTGCAAATTCACCGATGTAGAGGCCACCGTTTTCCAAAAAACCTGATTCCTCCATATCTTTCGAGGTGGCCCAACGGCTGGACCCGAAAGTATCGGGCATTTTCATGATGGACGAAACAGAAGAACGCGCCCAGAAAAATACGCCAACGAAGAAACCGACAACGGCAAATATCCAAGCGGCGCTCCATCCAAGAACGCCGTTGTTGAAAATCGCGACCAATCCAAAAAGCCCAGCAACGATGAAGAAACCGATACGGCGTAGCTCTCGACTGCGTGGTGAAATCAACCAACCGATACCAAAGCCCAGTCCAACGCAAATCACGACAAAGAAGAGCCGAGCAAGCGTTAAGCCCATAGCCTGTTGTCGTTCATAACCGTTGTCAGCAAAAAGGCTTTGTGCCGACGCCTGATCAGCTATGCAAAAAAGCGCGAACGTCAATGTGACGCACGCGTAGATTACTTGATATTGACGAGACATAAATTCCCCCGAAATGTTTAAATTGAAAGATCAGGTCCGCGATTGCGGGACCGTTCGAATTGGTGTGATTGTGATTGATTAACCTTGAGCGCCTGTCTGATTTTCTGAGCGACCAAGCTGCGTTCCTTCATGTGTTTGTATCGGATTTTTTGAAACTCTCGCTGCAAAGAACGCCGCTCCTTGATTTGTTCCACGACCATGAAGTCACGTTGTTTCTGGTCACGTTGTGCGGCCTTGCGGGCATCCATCTCGTTTTGCTGCCGAATGGATTTTCCTTTGCCAGTGAGACGGTCAAACAGGCCACGTAGGCCTTTGTTCAACAGATCAGAGCGAGCTTTGGTTTCTTCGGCCCAACGCTTGTCTTGCCCAATATCGAGCTTCTGGCGTTCATCATGGTGTGCTGTGTTCATGTCCCGCAGCTCGTCTCGCAGAGGATCAAGATCACTGTTTTGGCGGTCTTTGATCTGACCGATATAGCCGCGCATCTGATCCGACACCTTGGATCGAATATTGGATTGTGTTTCATCAACTGATGGTAGGCTTTTTGGCGAACCAAGCTTGGCGTTCACGTCTTTGGCTTTGAGGCTCGTCCATTTGGCGATGGAGTGAACATTGCCATCAACATCGAGGGCGACAAATCCACGCCGATCACCACGCGCTAAAAAATACCCACGATCTTCGAGGGCGTTTTTGAAACCTATCTGACGGTCACAACGTTCCCATGCCTGTTGGAAAGCCTGTTTGATCTCACGCGGATCAAGCCCTTGGCGTTTGGCCTGTTGCCATTCTTCTAGTGTGAAGTTCAGGGGTGATTTGTTCCCATAGGTCGCCAGACCATCAGGCAATTGCCACCCATGATCCAAAAACAGATCGCGGGACAAATCCCGCAGCTTGTTTTTGAAATGGGGCAGATTGATCGCTTTCATTTCATCAGCATCGATACGTGACCACACCACATGCGCGTGGCGACGGCCTTCTTTCTCATGCATGACAATTGCACGGGGCTGATCATTCAGTCCCAGTTGTTGTTCTGCGCGGTCTGCTGCCTCAAGGAAGTCTTGTTCGGTGGCGATGTGATCTGTTGGTGGGTTCAAACTGAGGGAGAACATAAACTGCTTACATTGTGTTGCCTTGGAAATTGCGTGCATCTCGGCGAGTGCACCATGAAGTTGATTGCTTGAAAAATCTCGCAACTCTAAGCATGACACATGATCATTGTCACGATCATTCATCAGATGATCAGCCAATGCCTTTGCACCTGATCTTTGCGAACCTTTGAGGATCATGATTTTACCCCCAAAGCGTCCATCAATGTCGCCCGCATCCACGCCACTTCGGCCACGGCACGTTTGAGGTCTTCTTCCAGTTCTGGATCAACGACCAGCGTGCCTTGGTTCAGGTGTTTGGCAATCTGGTTGAGGTTGCTTGCCTGTCGTGTTTGTCCAAGCCGCGCCAAAACCTCAGCCAAGAGCTGTTGCTCCGCAACAGGTGGTTTGCGCCGCTTCCGATATTTGGGAGCTTCAGCGGCAAAAACCACGGACTTGATATATGACGACAGCGGCATTGCCCCAGCTTGAACTTCAAGCTGATAGCGTTCCTCTGGGGTTAGTCTTAATGAAAACGGCGCGAGGCGGCTCATGGGCGTGGCCCTCGCAAGATATTCTTGTCATCTTTGAGGATATCGTTCCAACGCTCAAGCTCTTGAAATACTTCTTCAAAATCGAGTTTATCTTCATCGTCAGATGAGTTTGAACAAACTCCATCTGACCGCACCATTTATCATTGAAATTACAGTATTTTCATGGTGTTAGTGGTCATACCACTACACAAACGCTACACATTTTGTGGTGGCGTACATGAGGATCGCCTTGGATTTACCGCATCTCAAACCCGCTACAGCAACAGCAAATGCCAAGTATCGCAGGCGAGTCCCTGAAGATCTTCGAGGGGTATTTGGAAAAAGTGCTGTGGAGTGGTCTCTTGGTACAAAAGATCCCGCCGAAATCTATGAAGCTTGGAAGGTTGCTCACGCCAAGTATGAAGCAATGTCTGGTAGACGCTCAAAGGTTTCCACCGAACAAATCAGATGTGAGATCGCTCAGAAGGCGGCAATTGAGCATGGCCTTGCGACCCCCCGAGACAAACGTATCGGGCCCGTTGATTTAGAGCTTGAACAAGGAAAGTATCAGGACTTCACTGATGCGGTCCGCAAGGAAGCCGAGAAACTGTCGTCTCAGCAATTGGGAGCAAAGTTCGCGAACAATCCAGCTCCCTCAAGTTTTGACGTGCTTTTGGAGGCGAAGCTCAAAGGGATAGAGCGCCCTCCAGTGACCCTAAGAGACGCTGCTGACAACTATCTGAAGGACCGAGAGGCCCGAAACTTATAGGGATATTTCAAAGCAGGTTGGTCTTGTTCTGAATGGGATTGAAGAGGCTATAGGCTTAGAGAACCCTTCCCTTGAAGCGCTGTCCTTTGACCACGCCTATGCTTACCGGGATAGTCTGAGAGACAAGGGAAATGCGATCTCGACAATTGAGCGCCGCATGAACACCGTGAACGCCGTGCTGAACCATAGCAAAAAACGCTTCAGGCTTACCGCGTGGGAAAACCCTTTTGACGGTATCGAACTGACCTGCCCCCCGA
>NZ_LIKT01000007.1 GCF_001294455.1 Phaeobacter sp. 11ANDIMAR09 | reverse complement strand
GTGACCGCTGTCCCAAGGTTTTCCTGTCCACCATAGCCCTCGCAGCACTAGTCATTTATTGGCTATGAGTCATGAGCCTGGCCAAGGACCCTTAGAACAGACCAGGGGCGCATTGCAGGCAGATTAGACCCTCCTTGCGCCAGGCTTCCACAACGCTGCTGCGGTCATCCACAACGATCCAGGGCTCTAACCCATCTGCCCTCATTTTTTGGAGCAACACGCGTTTTACTTCTGGGTCACTTGCAGAATCTGCCCCTGCCGGGCGCAGATAGATCGCATCAAAAGCCAAGTCCCGTTTTTGTAGCCATGCAACTGTGTACGCCGCCCAGGCTTCAGGACGTCCTGAACAAATCACAATTGTCTCGCCCGCGCCTTTCAACTGCCTGAACAAATGTGCAACCGGCGCAATTTCAGGGGCGCTTGCCATGGCCTCATGGAACTCTTTCCAGTGTTTTTCTCGACCATGCACAAGGTGGCCAAGGCGGTCGGCATCAAAATGGGCAAGCGTGCCATCGACGTCAAAAACGACGCAGGACTTTGCAGGTTCAAACGTCATGAGTGGTCTCCTGATGACCGTCACCGGTCCAGTTGAAATAAATAGGACGCGCGTTTGCTGGGCGCGTGCCGACGCTGTGGAACCCAGCAAGAATTCGCGCTGCGCGGATTACGCCGGAATGACAAACAAATATGGGAAGCCTGCCATGCGAGGACTGGTAGCTGTCATGAATGGCCTCGGCCACGCGATTGATCATCTCCCCCCAATCTTCCCCTTGGTCCGGCCGTCCGTCGCGTGGCGGTAGCTCAGCAAGGGGCCGTCCCTCAAACATACCCCAGTCTCGTTCCCGCAATCCGGGATGGGTTTGAAACTTCTCCGAGGGAAATCCGAAACGGCATGTTTCTTTGGCCCGTTCCATCGGGCTGGTGAACAGCACATAGGCATCGGGCCATGTTAACAAGCTCAAGGCTTGCGCCTGAGCCCGACCTGTTTCGGTCAGAGAGACCTCCAACCGCCCGGCAATCACCCCATCGCGATTGGCAGTAGTTTCGCCGTGGCGGATCAAACAGAAAGATGTCTTTGGCAATCTATGGGTCACAGGGGGATGCTTTCATGCATGAACACCTCGGCGCCAAGCGCATCTTCAACGAGATAGTCCTCTGGGGCGCTGCAAAAGGCCGGCGCAAAGCGTTTTGCCTTGAGGCGCCGCAGCATTTTGATCTGGTCGCCAAGGGGGGGATGGACATTCCACCGCTGAAAGTAGCCACCGGGGACCGAGCAGATGCCGCGTGCGTGAGCGGTCATATGGCCGGTGAAGACCACATGCGCATCCTGACCCAGACGACCACTTTCACGCCAGGCGCGGGCATATCCCCAAGCGGCACCACCGTCTGCATTTGGGGTGTCACAGATCAAAAAGCGCGCATCTTCCAGATCCCCCCGCTCCAAAAGCGGCGCGATCTCCTGTGCGCGTGGGTTGAGACCGTCGCTGGCCAAGGCTGCCCGCAATGCGCTGCGGCATTCTGGGTCCAGAATGACCGCATCAAGCCCAAAGCGGTTGACCAGATGCAGCGCTATCTCACCGGCGCGCCCTGAGGGCGGCACGGGCAGAAGAACCTGCCCTGGCAGGCTGTCGATCAGCCTGTCCAGGGCCATGAAACGATCCCGTTGAGGGATGCTATCCAGATGATAAGAGCAATCCAGGATTGCCGTCGCTGCCGGAGGTGGGGCATCGAAGGCGAACCAATGGGATTCTTCTGACCAGTCGCCTGAATAGAAGAGCCCCTCGCCGATATCAAAATGCATCCAGATCCCACCAAGCGCATGGCCATTGCGACCGGTTGTCAGGCCGATGCCTTCGATGTCGACGACACCCTGTTCTGGCAGGGGACGCACCTCAGCCGCAGGGGGCAGAGCCTTGGCGGTTTGCGCTGTGGCGTAGATCGGCAAGCCGGCTTCAACAGCATAGGCCGCCCCACCGATATGATCGATATGGTCATGCGTGATAAACACCGCATCTGCGCCCTCTAGCCAATCCGGGTCAAAATGCGCATTGGCCTCTGGGCCGTGGCCGCAATCCAGCAGCCAGGTTTTGCCATTCACCCGCAGCTGCATACAGGCAGGTCCCTTGTCGCCGATGCCCGATAATATCCTAATTTCGTTCATTTATGCCTCTGTAAATGCCCAGGGCATCTGGATCGACAGCCCCAGTTGCCTGCCATCTGCGTAGCGCTCAGGGCTTTCGGCCTTTAACAATGCGCCGTTTGGCAATTGAAGGGTCAGACGATAGCGGCCCCCCAGATAGGTGCTGCGCTGGACGATTGACCGCAGATCACCGGTTTCAGTGATGTTTATATTTTCCGGCCGAATGCAGATCTGATTGGGGTGGTCTGCATCGGTTCGAATGGCAATTCTTTCGCCGTACAAACGTGCCCGTGTGATGTTGTCCTGGCGTTCAATGCCATTGATAGGCAGCACCGTGCCTTCCCCCACAAAGCCCGCCACAAAGGTGCTCCGCGGTTGAGCGTAGAGGGTCTCGGGCGTGTCAAGCTGCACAATCCGGCCCTCAAACATCACGGCGATGCGGTCCGCCATGGCCATGGCCTCTGCCTGGTCGTGGGTGACATAGACCATCGTCGCGCCCGTGCGTTTGTGAAAATCTGAAAAGACGTCCTGCATTGAAGCCCGCAGCGCCACGTCCAGATTGGCAAGCGGTTCGTCCAACAAAACCGCCTGAGGATCAGACACCAGGCAGCGGGCAAGAGCGATCCGTTGGCGTTGCCCGCCAGACAGATCTGAAGGCATGCGGTCCGCAAATTTCTCGAGGCCAGTTGCCTGCAGCGCCGCATCCGTTTGCGCGATCCGCTCGGCCTTGCCCAGGCCGCGCACTTCCAATGGATAGGAGACATTGCGGCGGACCGTCATATGCGGCCACAAGGCATAGGACTGAAAAACAAAACCAATATTGCGCGCCTCAGGTGGTACGGCTTGGCCACTCTGCGCATTTGCAACCTCCGTGTCGCCAATCATAAGACTGCCCTGGCTGGGGGCCTCAAAGCCTGCAAGCAAACGCAAAAGCGTGGATTTCCCACAGCCCGACGGACCAAGAAGCGCGACAAACTCTCCATCGTGTATATGGGCTGTTAGGGGGTGAAGCGCAGGCACACCGTCAAAGTGCTTTGCGACGGAGGCCAGTCTTATGTCTGCCAAGGGACAACTCCTTTGGGAAGATTGCGGGCTGACAGTTGAATGGCCGCCATCAGGGCCATCACCACCAGTACAATGGTCATGGCAAGCGCAGAGGCCATGACGGTTTCACCGCTGTCATCAAGGTTGAAAATCATGACACCCAGCGTCTCCGTGCCCGAGGACCACAGCAGCGCTGAGACTGTCAATTCATTGAATGCAGTCAAGAAAACCAGGATGGTTCCGGCCGCGGCTGAGGGTGCCGATAGCGGCAGAATGATCGTGCGCAACCGTTGCCACAGCGACGCGCCAACTGATTGCGCCGCCTCGTTCATTGCCGGGTCAAGCTGGCGAATGCTGGCCTGTATCGGACGAAACATAACCGTCAGGAAACGCGCGAGATAGGCGAGGAAGATAATCCAAATTGTTCCATAAAGGGTGGCGTCGGTGAACGGCAGGTTGATCAGCAGCAGGATCATCGCGATCGCCAAAACCACGCCGGGCAATGCATAGGGCAAGTCAACCAAAGCATCAAACAGACGCCCCAAACGGGTTGGGTTGCGCTCCATCAGCCAGGCCAATGGCAGGCAAATCACAATCAGCACAACAGCGGTCCCGATGGCAAGGCTGAAGGAATTGAAAAAGGCGCGGCTTGTGGCGGGTTGGCGGAACAGGGTCTCATACCAAGACGACAGCGTGACAGTGTCAAATCGCAGCGGGACACCATAGGCCGGAACCAGCGAGGTGGCCAGCAATCCCAGCATCGGCAGCAGCAGAATAACCGCAACGATCATCCAGAGCAGGGCTTCGATCGGCAGGCGCGCGCGACCCAATGCAATGGCCAAGGGGCGTGAGCTGGACCCAACCAAATGCACTCTTTGCTGCGATTGAAAGAACCGCTGAAGCAGGATCCCGCAGATCGCCACAAAGCCAATCAACATGGCCAGCACGGCCACCTCTGCCAGAACACTGGTGCCCAGTCCGGCAAGTTTTTGATAAATCAAGGTCGGCAGGGTGACATAGCCTGCAGGAATGCCCAGCATCGCGGGAATGCCAAAGTTGCCAAGGGCTGTTACAAAGGTGATGGCAATGCCCGCTGCCAGGCTTGGCAGACACAGTGGCACAATGATCTGCCACCAAACCCGCAGCCCTTTGGCGCCGCTGATCCGTGCGGCTTCAATCACCTCTTGGGGGATCGCCCGAAGACCCGCACGCAGCGTGAGAAAAACGATTGAGCTATGTTGCACCCCCAGCAGCAAGATGATGCCAGCCGGTGAATACAGCGGTTGCGGGGCGCCCAGAGGCGGTGCCATGCCGATGGTTTTCAGCAAAACTGACGAGGGACCCATAATCTGCGTCCAGGACAGCGCAGTGATTTGCGGCGGGATCATCATCGGGATCATCAGGCAGAACACCAGTGCCGCTTTGGCACGCAGGTCAGTCAGAGCCACGAGGAAGGCAAAGGTGCTACCGATCAAAACGGAGACCAGCGTGCCCAATCCCGCAGTCGTGAGGGAGTGCCACAACGCTCTGTGTGTCGAATCTTGTCCCAAGACATCGCGCATAAGGCTCAAGCTGAAACGGTCCTGCGCTGTCACACCTTCGAGAAACAGCCGCAGAACCGGCGTCAGCGTTACCGTAATAGCAATCAGTAGGACAAAGGAAAGCAGCCGATCTTCGGACCGGCTGCCTTTCGCTGTTTTCTGCGCAATCATTAATTGGCGCCAAAGATATCTGCGAACTTGGCTTTATTCGCTTCGGCATTTTGCAGCGCTACGGCGGGGTCAAACGCCATGAGTTTGATGTCGTCACGTGCCGGGAAGCCTGCTGGTACACCCATGTCGCCGCGCGCAGGGATGTATCCCATGTCCAGAACCAGAGACTGGCCCTTCTGGCTCAGCAGGAAGTCGACAAATTTCTGTGCGCCTTCGACGTTCTTGGCAGTGGAGAGGATGGCGACAGGCTCGGTGACATAGGAAACGCCCTCTTCCGGGAAGACGAAGTCAACCGGGGAGCCTTCGGCTTTGTTGCGGATGGCGAGGAAATCGACAACCATGCCATAGGGTTTCTCACCTGCAGCAACGGCTTTAAATGTGCCGCCGTTGCCGCCTTTGGCGCGGGCTTCGTTCGTGGCCAGCTCGTTGTAGAAATCCCAACCCAGTGACGCATCGCCAGTCAGGGTCGCAAGGTGGATCAACGCAGCCCCAGAATACAATGGCGACGGCATTGCGATCTGCCCCTTCAGGGAGGCGTCTTTGAGATCAGCCCAAGAGGTCGGCACCTGTTCGGCACCCGTGTTATAAACGATACCGGTCGTGATCAGTTTGGTAGAGTGGTAAAAGCCATCAGCACTGTACAGGGCTGGGTCATAGGCTGTCGCTTCCGGGGATTGATAGGCGGTCAGCAGACCCTCCTGAGCCATACCTTCCAGCGTCACGGTATCGGCGATGAGCAACACATCCGGCTGTGGATTGCCTGCTTCGATTTCTGCACGTAGGCGCGCCATCAGTTTTGTGGTGCCATCGCGCACCCATTCAACTTCGGTGCCTGGGTTGGCAGCCATAAAGGCATCAACGGTTTTCTGCGCGTCGGCGTTTGGTTGCGAGGTGTACAATGTCAGCGTGTCCGCGAAGCTTGCAGAGGCGACACAGGCAAATGCTGCGGCAGTCAGAATGGTTTTCATCACAGTTCTCCAATGAAGCGATCTTTCGAACGAAAGTTATCGATGTGGTGGTTATTCAAGATTCGTGCAAAACTTATGTGACATAGGGATATTTTTCTTCCCAACTGAGAGAAAGTTGAAGAGAGTAACCCTGACAAAACCATATTTGCTTTCGAAGGAAACATATGAGGCGTAAGATTCTAAGCCAAAGGCATGACAAAATCATAGCCCTGCTTGCAGATGCAGGGGTGCTCTCCGCGCATCAGCTGTCGCAGCAGCTTGGCGTATCAGTACAGACCATTCGTACAGATCTGCGCGACTTGGACGCCGCAGCCTTGGTGCAGCGCAAGAACGGCGCAGTGCGCCTAAGGAACCTAGAGAACATTGCCTATGCACCGCGTCTGGATGCCTCCAGTTCAGAAAAGAAGCGGATCGCAGTGGCCATAGCCTCGCTGATCGGAGATGGCGCGCGCATTGCGTTGGGAACAGGCACCACCGTTGAGCATTGTGCGCGCGAACTTGCCGGGCTGCAGGACTTGTTTGTGGTGACAAACAGCATTCACGCCGTCATGGCGCTGCAGCATGCTCCACGCGCTGTTATTGAATTGGCAGGCGGCACCGTGAGGCTGCGCGATTTAGACGTGATCAATACAACGGTTCGCGATTTCTTTGCGGGCTTTAGAATGGACTATGCCATTTTCAGCTGCGGAGGCCTGTCCAAGAGCGGTGATATCGTTGACTATAACTCGGACGAGATAACCGCGCGCACATCTGTTTCAGATTGCGCAAAGCAGAAAATATTGGTGGTCGACAGCGCAAAATACGGGCGCGATCTTCCCTGCGTTATGCACCAAATTTGGGACTATGACGTTGTTGTGACTGAGGCTGAATTAAGCAAAGAGATCCGCCAAAAGTGCCGTCAGGCGGGTTGCCGCATTATCGTCCCCGAACAACATTGGCTACGTTAGGCGCGGGACTTCAGATGTGATTTGAACAATAAGGTCGTGGTTAGTGTATTGCCTTGGAGCCTTACATCGTCTGCGTTTTGGGCTGTAGCTCTCTTGTCTGCATACCAGCGCCGCGATAGGTACAGACCAGCCCTGCTTTCTCTGCAGGGACGTGGAACTGGCGACAAACATTGGAGGTGATCACCTCAAATGGCACTCTCAGGTCTGCGCTATTCATGACGCTTGCAAAAATGGAAGCCAGCGCACGGGTGCCTTCGCTGAAAGTTTTGCGCTCGAAACAATCCGGCATCGCGCATCGGCGAGTAACATCGATCTGCGCATCACAAACTGCCTCTGGCCGCAAGATCATCCGCGTCTTTGGCAGTTGATCGGGTGGCAACCTATCGATCCAATCCTGGAAGCGCGTCAGCGGTTTACACTGCCAGACCGCTGCAGCACAGTTTGGTTGATGAATGGCAGTCAGAGTTCCAGGTGTGGAAGCAAAAGTCGTGCAGCCATCGAGTGCAGGGGGGGCGAGGATCATTTGAGGGTCTCTGTTTCAGGGTTGACCCGGCGGCTGGTATGGCAGCGATGAGTGGTGCAGGACGATCCGCAGTGTGCCTGTCTTGTCCTTCTTGTAGCCAAAGCTTTTGTCGACCGTGGTGACAGAACCGTCCTTGTTGGTCAGTTTGACCCAGCCCATCCACATGGCCACATCGCCCTGAAGGAAGCTGGCCGAAGGGATGCTTTCCATCGCGCGCCAGCCCATGATCGCAAAACCGTTGTCGCGCGGGTATTCTTTGCAGTGGCCACAGAAATAGGCCAAAGCGCCCGCTTTGGTCGGGCGGAAGGTCTGGGCGCCGCTTGCCATGGTTGGTTTGAACAGGACCGGCCCAAGGTCGTAGCCATAATAGCTGTCAATATTGGCAGATGCGACTTCGCGAGCCGCTTCGATGCCGCCTTCCTCAAAAGCCTTAGAAATGGCGATTTTTCCTTTGCCCCAGGTTGCCAGGGCCGTTTCGATATCATCCTGAGTGATCTGCAAGAGATGTTCCTTTCGTCATTACTTCAAACAGTCCGGAGCGCAGTGGAGCGCGGAGCTACTGGGCTGATCGATCGTCAGCATCATCCTTGCTGAGCAGGGGATTGCGTCTCCGTGACCAGCGCCTGCACAGCTGCGTCCAGAGATAGGGGCTGGGTCTTGTCGGTTCCATGGCGGCGGATTGTCACGCTGCGTTCTGCGCCGGACCGGCAACTGAGGTTCGCGTAATGAGCCTGAGCTTTTGCGAAACACGTTTCACCATCCACAAGCCAGTTTTCTCTGTGTCGTATTCCGACATCGCCGAGCTTCTTTGAGCGAAGATTAAGTCGTCAGAAGGGTGCACGATGCAGGAATAACCTCAATGCGAAAAGCCACAGCGCAGCGTTCAAATAGCCAGCGAACGGCGGCTCTGGGTCGTAAGCGACGATAGGTGCGATGCTTTGCACGGGAGAGATTTACAGTACGATTTCTGAGGGTCGGGCATTTGTCAGCACGGTCACACTTACACGGGTCTCCCTGCAGCTTGTGCAGGTGCACTGGGGGTTCTTCACAGGCTGACGCGAGAGGGTCTTGTCTCAGCAGTAAGTGGCCCGTGCAAAGCGTCGAAGCGCATCTTGGAGAACCTTCAATGGACCGATGTGAGCTAGTTTGGATCGTGCAAGAACCAGTAGACTTGGCCAAAGTGGCGAGAGCGATGGCTAAGAGGAAGAATTTGGAACACCTGTCGCACCACTTCGCCACAGGGCGCTGGTCTTTCACTCTGCCAAACATGATCACAATCCGATTGCGGCGTTTGTAGCGGCGCTTGTCTAAGGCACGGTGCTCCAGGAGACGAAAAAGGTGCAATCTTTCGTCTCCTGGGTTTTGGGGGAGCCTCTCAAACAAATACTTGTGATGTTATTACATTATCGTTACTGGTCATACCCGACTTACTTTGTCGGAAATTAAGGACCACGGATATGCCAAACCCTTCCCGCACCTTCTGGGCCAAAACAACTTTTGCTGCAGGGGCCTGTGCCGCAGCTCTGCTTTGCTCTGCGCCCACAATGGCCAGCGCTGAAACCGCAAAAGAGATGGTGATTGCGGCTCCATTTGGACCCAAAAGCGATACCCCTGATCCGCGCGCCCGCCAAAACGGCTGGCTAAGCAATCGGGCTGGTGTTTCGGAAACGCTGATTGGCATCGGGTATGACATGACCCTGCAGCCGCGTCTGGCAACGGCTTTTGAAAACATCTCGGAGCTGGAATGGAAAATCTCCCTGCGTGAGGGGGTTCTGTTCCACGATGGCACCCCGGTCACCGCCCAGGCGGTCAAGGCCTCCTTCGAAAAGCTGAGTGAGGAAGGCCACCCCGGCAACAACCCCCGTCTGGTCAAACTGCTGAATATCGCTTCGATTGAATTGGTCGACGACAAGACCCTGATCTTTCGCACCCACTCACCAAGCTCCGCCTTCTTGTGGTCGCTGACGGAACCCTCGGCGGCGGTGATGAAAGAGGGAACAGAGGCGCTGCCGCTGGTTGGCACCGGCCCCTTTGTGTTTGAAAAGGCCGAAGCCGAAAAAACCTATGTGGTTACTGACTTTGCTGACTATTGGGGCGGCGCCCCCAAACTGGACCGATTGGTGATTGATGCCATCAGCGACCCTTCGGTTGCCGCACTCGCCCTGCAGGCAGGTGATGTCGATCTGGTGACCCACTATCCGGAACCGGATTTTGCCAAGCTTCAGGATCAGGGCAAGGGGCAGTTGTTTTCAGAAGCAACCTCAAGGTTGTTCTTCTTCCAGCCGCGCCTGAGCGCCGGCCCCCTGTCGAATAAGACCGTGCTAAACGCTGTCTCTTTGGGGCTGGACCGCGACACCATCGTTGCGGCGACCCTTGCAGGTGTAGGTGGCCAGTCGGCCAATGGTATTTTTCCAGCCAGCATGAAATCCTGGGTCAACGGGGATATCACCCTGTCCTATGACGCGGCCAAGGCACAGGCGCTGCTGGATGAAGCAGGCATCATTGACAGCGACGGCAATGGTATCCGCGAGCTGGATGGAGAGGACATCGTGCTGAAACTGCGCAGCTATGAAGGGCGCGCTGCCTTGAAGCCAACGCTTGAGATCTCGCAGATCATGCTGCAGCAGATTGGCCTGGGGGCAGAGATTGCCATGGGTGAATTTGGCGCCAATAACGAAGCGCTGAATGCCGGCGAAATCGACATGCACTTGCAGGCTTGGGGCACAGCGCCTTTGGGAGACCCGGACTACTTCCCCAGTACCCTGGTGGCCACTGGCGGCAGCTATAATGTCTCGGGCTATTCCAATCCAGAGCTGGACGCTCTGTTGGAGAAGGGCCGCGGCCTGTTTTCCAGCGAAGAGCGCAGGCCCGTCTATGCCCAAGTTCAGGCGATCATCAACCGCGACCTGCCCGTAATTCCTTTGTTCCACAAGACCCAGGTTTCGGTGGGCAGCGGCAAGGTGCAGGGCTATCGGATTCACCCGGCGGAAACCTACCTGGCCAACCCGGAGCTGGCAATTGCCGACTAACCCAGCCCCCATGCTGAGAATAAAGGACCTGTCCGCCAGTATTGGCGGGCAGGAAATTCTGCAGGATGTCAATCTAGAGATGGCGCAGTCGGATTGGCTGGCAGTTGTTGGGGGGTCGGGTGCGGGTAAATCGACCCTGCTCAGGGCGGTCATGGGCCTCTTACGCCCGGCGCGCCCAACTGCGGGGCAGATCGAATTCAACGGCCAGGCGCGCAGGTTTGCGGATGCAAACAAGGCACGAATGGCTGGCATCGCCTTTGTTCCCCAAAGCCCGGCCCATGGGTTTGACCCGTTGCGCCGTCTGCGCTGGCAGTGGGATCAGCTGGCGCGTCACAATCAGGTGGCGGCTGGCAGAGACCGGCGCGAGATCCTGGCGGCCCTGGGCCTGCCGGACCTGGGCTCCAGTTATCCGCACCAATGGAGCCGCGGGATGCAGCAACGCCTGCTCTTGGCTATGGCGCTGGCGGATGCGCCAAAGCTGCTGATCCTGGATGAACCCACTTCGGCGCTGGATCCGCTGATTGCAGCGCAGGTCCTGCAGGAAACCCAACGATTGTCCAAAGAACGCAATATCGCGGTGATGATGGTGACCCATGATCTCTCCCTGGCGGCGCGTTTTGCCAACCAGATCGCCATCATGCAGGCGGGGCGCGTTGTTGAATCTGGCTCGGCAGATCAATTGCTCTGCGATCCAAAACACCCCTATTCCCGTGAGTTGGTTTCCTATCGAGGCTGGCACCGGGCCGAACTGGATCGTCGTCATGCCGCCGAATAATCTGCTGTTTCACCTAGAAGGCCTCTGTGTGGACCTTGGCGGCAAAACCCTGCTGCGGGATGTGTCTTTTGGCGTCGCAGCGGCAGAAATGGTCTGTGTAATCGGGGAGAGCGGCGCAGGAAAATCGACATTGCTGAAGGCTTTGCAGGGCTTTTTGCCTGCAACATGCCGCAGTCTGGCGTTTTCACCTGCGAAGGTCCGCATATCCGGGGCAGTGCCCGCAATGACCGGTCTGCCGCAAAGTCGCTGGGTCATGCAGGATCCGCTTGCGGCTTTGAACCCGCAGCTTACGCTTGGCACCTCTATCGGCGAAAGCCTCCACACTCAAAAAATCTCGGCTCAAGCCCGCAAGGTGGCGGTACTGGAGGCCCTGTCAGAGGTGGAGTTGGAACCGGGTTTCTATCACCGTTTGCCCGGGCAGGTCTCGCTGGGGCAGGCGCAGCGAGCCTGTTTGGCGCGGGCGCTGATTGCCCGGCCGCGGCTGATCTTTTTTGATGAACCGCTCAGCGCATTGGATGCCCTGGTACAAAAGAAGATTGCCCGGCAGATGGATGCCCTGCGGCGCAAAACCCAGACCGCCTATATCGTGGTCACCCATGACTTAGGCTTTGCCGCTGCCTATGCGGATCGGATTCTGGTGCTGCGACAGGGGCAGGTAGAGGCCTATCAATCGCGCAATGCCTTCTTTGATCAACCCGACAGCGCCTATGCCGCCGCATTGATCGGGGCCGCGCGTCGTTTGGGGACTTTGGATTTCACGAAGGAGACGGCATGAAACAGCTTCTCTCGCGCCTTTCGGGGCTTGTTCTTGTGCTCCTGGGGGTCAGTCTGATCACCTTCACGCTCAGCTATTTTGCCCCCGGCGACCGCGCCACTGCAATTGCCCATGCGCGCTACCCCGAAGAGATTGCCTTCCCACCCGAGCTCCTGCAGGCCATCCGCGATGAATTCCTTCTTGAGGCGCCTTTTACGGTTCAGTACCTGCATTGGCTTGGCGATGTGCTGCGCGGGGATTTTGGCCTCTCATATTCTTCGCAAACGCCGGTTTGGGAGATCTTTACCGCCAATCTGGGGGAAACAGTGACGCTGGCTTTTTCCTCTCTGGGGATAGGGCTGCTTGTCGCCTTTTGTCTCGCCAGTTTGGCGGTGCGCAATCCGGGAAGCTGGCTGGATCGCGGTGCGGTTTTGCTGTCCTCAATTGGGGCTGCCATGCCCAGCTATTGGCTGGGGCTGCTTCTCATTCTCGGCGTTGCGGTGCATCTGGGCTGGGCGCCGTCCTATGGAACCGGCAGTCTGGCGCATCTGGTTTTGCCAGCTCTGACGCTGGCCTTTTGGGTCATGGCCTCGCAAACGCGGCTGTTGCGCAGTTTCATGCTGGAAGCCGGCAGCCAGGCCTTTGTCGAAACACTGCGCCTGCGTGGTATCCCGGAGCGCGAAATCTTCTTTCGCCATGTGTTGCGGCACGCCATGGTCCCGGCTCTGACCATGATAGGGCTGGATCTGGCCAGCCTTCTGGAAGGCGCAATCATCGTCGAACTGACCTTTGCCCGCTCCGGTCTCGGCTCCCTTTTGGCCGGTTCGGTGCTGTCGCGAGATCTGCCGGTGGTGATGTTTCTGGTGATGTTCTTTGCCACCGCCTATGTCGTCATCAACTCATTGGTCGATGCGCTGCAGGCCGCCAGTGACCCGACCCGGCAGAGGGAAAGGAACACCTCATGACCCTTTCAAGCCTCCAGACCCAATCCAAAACAGAGCCGAGCCCGCTGTTCCGGTTCACCCAAAGAACCCTGGGGGGCATAGCGCTTTTGGCGCTGGCCCTTTGTACAGGGCTTTGGGCCACCCCCTATGGTCCGACCGAGGCCGATTTCCTCAACCGGTTGTCCCCTCCGTCAGCGGCGCATTGGTTTGGCACCGATCATCTGGGCCGCGACATTGGCACCCGGCTGCTCTTTGGCACCTTCTGGTCTTTGGGGCTGTCCCTTGTTGTCTCGCTGGCGGGGCTGGTTGTTGGCACGTTCCTTGGCCTGGTGGCGGGAGCAGCCGGGCGTTTGCCCGATTTGGCCCTGATGCGGGTCACCGACAGCTTTTTTGCTTTTCCTGAGCTGATTGCAGCGGTGACTTTTGCGGGCTTGTTTGGCCCCAGCACGGCCAATCTGGTGATTGCCCTGTCGCTGGTGAGTTGGATGAAATTCACCCGCCTGTCCCGCAGCCTGGCAAAAACAATCGCAGAGCAGGATTTTGTCACCCAAGCGCGGCTGAACGGCCTGTCAGGGGGGCTGATCCTGGTGCGCCATATTCTGCCAAATGTTGTTCCCTCCCTGCTGGTTCTGTGGACCAGCAGCTGGTCGCGCACCATCCTGGCGGTCTCTGGTCTCAGCTTTTTGGGGTTTGGGGTGCACCCCCCCGCTGCGGAATGGGGGGCGATGCTGCTGGATGGCAAAGCCTATATGCAGACCGCCCCGCATCTGATGGTTTTTCCTGGCCTCGCGGTGCTGGTTTCAGTCCTGGTTATCAACTTGACGGGCGACCGGTTTCGAGACCTTTTGGCGGCAAAAAAATAACCTTGGAGGCAGAAAAATGGAAGCAACGGGCATTGCACTACGCATCGGCGCGACTTTCTTTTTCACGGTGATGGTCATCTTTGTGAAGCTGCTCGCGGATGCGGTGCCACTGGGCCAGGTGGTGTTTTTTCGCAGTGCCGTTGCCCTGATACCGCTGGTGTTCTTCCTGATGTGGACAGGAGATTTCCCCAGTGGTTTGCGCACAAAACGCCCTATCGCCCATATCCTGCGCTGCCTCCTGGGCTGCGCGGCGCTTTTTGCCTCCTTTGCTTCGCTGAAGTACCTGCCCCTGGCCCATGCCTCGATCATCGGCTACCTGGCTCCGGTTTTGGCCGTCGTACTGGCGCGTTTCCTTTTGGGGGAGCAAGTGAATAGTATGCGCTGGTGTGCTGTGGTTCTGGGGTTTCTGGGCATGCTGGTCCTGGTGGTGCCGGGTGTCCAGTCCGCTGAGCTGGATCAAGCCTATCTGACCGGAGTGGTCCTGGCCTTTGGCATGGCGGTTTTTACAGCAGGGGCCAAGATCCAGATCCGCAGTCTGGCCCAGACAGAAAACGCCGGGGCGATCGCCTTTTACTTTGCGCTGACCTGCGCCTGTGTCGGCGCGGTTTCGGTGGTCTGGGGCTGGGTCCGCCCTGAACCACTGCAGCTCATCTATCTCTGCGGTGCAGGGATCGCGGGCGGCATCGCGCATATCATGATGACCCTGGCCCTGCAGCACAGCGAGATTTCAAAACTTGCGCCCTTTGAATATCTCTCGCTGATCTTTGCGGTCCTTGCGGATTTCTTGCTGTTTGGCTTGCTGCCAGAAGGGGCATTCTACCTCTCTACGCTGATGATCCTTGCCGCAATGTGGGTCACGACATTGCGCGATCGTCAACCGCCAGGAACACAGGCCTCTAAGGTCAGTTGATGAGCGCCACATAAGCAAAGCCCATGCTGCAGCTCTTGATCGCGCATGGGCCTTTGAGCGTTGGCGGTCCTCTCGATGGATCTGGCAGCAGATCGGGCGCAAAGGCCGAAGCCGATACCCCGCCCGCCATCGCCGCCTTAGACAACCTGTGCGATCTAGGTTGAGACCTGGTCAATGTCTGAACCAGGGATCCGTATCAGCCCGCGCCCTTTCCTAAATCTCTTTGTGGATTATGTCGACTGGTTGGTTGTGCCGCGAGCGAAAACACCCAGACGCAGAGCCGGGTTCCCGGTGTCGGCCCGGGTCACAGGAAATTCACAGCCCCGACCTAGACCGGACAACAGGACTGGGAACGGTAGGGCAGAACACAAAGGAATTCCAAGGCATGGGAGAACCCGATTGCAAGGAACAGAGCATCAAGGACGCCAACCAGCTGCTTGCGCATTGGACACGCCATGACTGGCGCGAGGTTCTGACGGCGCCAAATCTTTGCGTTCTGCAGGCCTTGACGACAGGCCGGGCGACTGCCAGTGGGGCCGGCGACACCCGCGAAGACGCGTTGGAGTGCTGTTTGGGTGAAACGGCCGAAATTGCAGCTCACGCGGCCTTGCGCGCAGCAGATTTGCCCCCGATTGCTACCGGACAAACCGGCATGGCGGCTCATTCAGATGCCGAAATGGCGCAGCAGCTCGCGCTGTTCGAAGCCCATGAACGTGCCGCGATCTGGGCCTGGTGGTTTGGCCAAACAAGTGCCTTACCCGTCGCGCCGGAGTGGCTGGAGGGGCAGGGCATTGATGCCTGGCTAAGCAGGGTGCGCCAGGGCGCGGCGCTGCGCCGCCAGACTGGCGTCTGGCTCCTAGACTACCCCGGCTCCATCACGGTGGGCATCGGTCGGGCGCAAAGCGTTGGCGGACAGGACCCGATCCTGGGTTTTGGTGCGGATACCGATCCCGAGCGCGCTATACGCAAGGCACTGCGCGAGATGCTGTTGATGGAGCTAAATCTCGGCGAGGTGCTCGCCGCGCGCAGCGGGCATAGCGACCAGGACACCAGTGCCATCGAAAACAAGATTGCCACCTATGCCCGCCGCTGCCCCGCGCTGCTGCGCGACGAGGGCGGAATTGAGCCACAGGCTTCGCTGTCCAATCCTGAGGCGGCGAGTATCGAGGGGATGACGTTTCGGGACGTTACGCCACCCGGCCAGCTGCGCCGCGTCTGGTGCTGTTCATTGCCGGATAGCAGTGCCTGCCGCCTCGAAGGCCAAGGCTCGCCATTCATGTAACAGGGGGATTGTTGAATGAAAATTGACACAGAGGCCGAGGAAACCATCGCCGCCTTTCAAAGCGAGGCCGGTCATTGCCAAAGTCAGAGTTGGATCAGTGTTCCGAGAAATTCTGGCGAGGGCTGCGAAAATCGCAAGGCGGTGGAAGAGGTACATTCAGTCATCGACTTTGCCGACAAGGCCTGGCGCGAGGCCTGCATCGCATCCAAGAAGCATATTCCTGCCGGGTACACCTACTTGGGGCAATTGATCGGGCATGATATGGGCCACAGCGTGCCGATCAGCCAGGTGCCCTATGCGGTGCGCCCCGGCGACGCTGGCAGCAGTCCGTCCAAGCGCCACAATGCCATTGAAAACCCGCTGACGCTGGAAACGCTTTATGGCGCTGGTCCGCGTGTTCTGCCGCATCTCTACGATCAAAAGACCCTATTGTTCCGCATCAACCCGATGAGTGTCATCACGCTGCCCCACCGGCGCGACGATCCCAGCGTTCGTGCCATCGCCGACGCCCGCAATCGCGATGTCCACATTCTGCACCGGATCACAGCGATCATGATGCGCTACCACAACCGGGTTGCCCAGCAGTTCCACGATGCGCTGGACCCGGCCCTAAAGGACCGTCGCATGCTGGCGTTTTCCATGGCGCGCAACCATGTTCTCCATAGCTGGCATGCGATCATCCGTGCGGATTTCCTGCCTCAATTCCTTGATCCCCAGGTCGCGACGATGTCAATGGAGGAGCTGAGACAATACAGGGTCATTGACTCGGTTACCATGCAGCATGGGCTGATGCGTGCCTTCCATGCTTTGCCGCGCGAGGCCTACAAATTCCCCGAACTGCGCGACCTCGGCGCTTTGGTCCTGCGCTCGCCCCAGAAACATGAACGCAAACTCAGCAGTTGGCCGCTTGACTGGTCGCTGTTTTTTGATCCCGCACGCGAGGGCACCAAGACCGGGATTTCGGCCAGCTTTTCACCTGCCTTCCGGCCCCGAGGCGGCGTGACCATCGACGAGCTTGATGCGCGAACGGCGCGGGATCTTGGTCCTCAGGGATTGGACGGTCCCGATATTCAGGCGGTACTGGCGCGGATGCCGTCGCATTGGTCGGGGCGTCTTGCCCCGGCGACGCTAGCCCGTGACTTTACCCAAAAAGTGGCTGCGCCTCTGGGGCTGGAGTTGACTGAAGCCGAGGTCGAACGCTGTCATATTCATCTGATCCTGATGATTGAGGCCCAGCTCTATGGTGAAAACGGCCGCTTTGGGCCGCTGGGCAGCCTGCTGCTGCGATGCAAAATCGAAGACGCCATTGCAAATGTGCGCATGATCGACCCCAGCGCCGTGGCGCCGACATTGCCCAGGCCCCGCCGCTTTGTTCAGATAATCAATACTGTAAATTCGTGAGAAGGAGGGAGTAAGATGGACAACTACATCATCGTAGGGCGTAAGGTTGATGGCGGCGGGGCTAAGTACCTGCATTCAGACGGAGATATCAACGTCGACCCAACCAAGGATGGTGCGCCTGGCAAGGCGCTGGACGTGGAATTCATCGGCAAGACTGTGGTTGAACTGTCGCGGGGTGGCCCGCTGGACGAGGATACACCGGCCTACCAAGAGGCGACCGAACTGCTGCGCCAATCCATGGCGGTTGTGCCAATGGATCAGATGCATGACTTGAACGACCCGATGATCACAAAGATCCACGACAAGTTTCGTCTTAGGTTGCAATGGGACGAACGCAGCCCCGATGCGGAGGACGGCGTCGACGTGAACACCCGCACTTTGGTGATCCCGGTGCAGGACACTCTGGCCGAACGCGAAGCCTATTTCAGCTCCCAGGCCAACCAACCGGGCTACGAGCCGCCACTGACCTACACGCTTGACCTCCTGATGATGAAACACTTCTACGATGGGCTGCTGGATAAGGCGCTGAGCGAGGTGCAAACGGCCGGTGTCGCGCTGACGGATGAAACGAAGGCGGCGATCAAGGCGCAGGTGAACGCCAATTGGGCCGATTCAACGGCGATCAACAATGACCTCAGCTCCGAAGAAGAAGAGGAAGATCCCACCCGCAAATCCATGGCCCGCATTCTGTCCTCGCCGGTGTCAGCCTTCCACCGGGCGGTGGGTATCTACATCACCAATATGTGCGACTAGGGCCTCCGTTGCCAAAGGCTGCGTCGTAACATCATAGAGTGTGCGACGCAGATCCTCGCGCACCTCGTCATTGCGCAACGGGAAACAGGCCACATACCAATCAATCACGTCCCGCAGGTCCGGTGCCTTTCCCCCGTGCCAAAGCGCGCTTATCTCCTGGTGATATTGCTCCAGCCGTTGACGGGCAGCCTGAGTATCGCCCAGTTTTGCGAGGGCGGCACAGTGCCAGCCGCCAGTGGTCGACATCAGACCATCTGCGCCGATGCAGTGCTGTGCCGAGACATCGAAATCCCCCAGTAGATAGCTGGCCGCCGCCAGGTAGACAGAATGAAACGGTTGTAGCGTCTCAGGCAGGCGCTCCAATTCGGACAACATGGCGCGGGCGCGGGGCGCATTGCCACAAAATGCAAAACCCAGCATGCTGGCCGCCAGGGTCTGCGTGTTCTGCGCGTTCAGCTGCAGGGACTGTTCAAAATGGAACTCTGCCAGATCGAACTCGCCCTTGTGGCAATAGCACCACGCCAGAACCCGATGAGCACGTGTGTCCATCGCATCTGCCGCAACCGCGTCCAGCGCATGGGTCAATGCCTTGTCGCGCAGTTCGGGGTCTTGCCGGGTGCCAGGGCGCAGAATGTGGCGGATATTGTAGATCCCAGCCAGTTCCGCATGGGCCGGGCCAAAGCTCGGCGCCTCCTGTGTAATGCAGCGCAGCAGCGCCACGGCACGGGCTTCGTCTTCATGGGTCCAGGTGCCTTTGAGCGCCAGCGACTGAAGCCAGCGATCATATAGTTCGGCGCGCTCGTCCTTACCCTGACGGTCCGCAACCACCACCCGCAAGGCGTTCCCGATGTTCAATATCAACATCCGTACTTTGCCGACCCAGTCGGTATGCGGGTCCTCTATGATCTCTGACCAGATCAGCTCGCGATTGCGCGGGTGCACGACCTCGACCAAAAAGCGATACTGCCCGTCCAGCTGGAAGAGGCGGGGCCGGATCGCCAGAAAGTCGCTGTCTGCGGGTTCCGAAGCGATGACCTGCCATTCGCGAAACCGCCCCAGCCTGCTGCGAAGATCGGTGGTCAGAACGGTTTGAAAACTGCTGTCGCGATCATCAAGTACCCCCTGTTGGGGTTCTTCGACCACCATCGTCACCAGGCTGGGCCTTGTCCATTTTGATGCGCTCTTGCTTGGGCCTCTTTCGGGGTTCAGCTTGATCGCCGCCAGCAATTCGATGGTGCTGGTTTCCGGGTCCTGATCATAGGCCATATCCAGCGCTTGATAGAGCCGGTTGTAGAGTTCAATCGCCCGGTTTGGTATTCCCGCATTCCAATACTGCAGCATCAAGAACCGCGCCGCGGCCTCGTGGCAGGGGTCAAGCTCCAGCAAAAACTGCGCGGCCTCTTGCCCCAGAGAAGCGTCCGGGCGCGACATTACCTGTTCCAATGCCGTGCAAAGGCCGGACAGCGCAGTATTGCGCGCAATGGCCAACCAGCTGTCGAAATTATCGGAAAGTCCCAACAGCTGTTCGAAGGCGTTCAGCAGATCCAATCCCGTGCGCCGCGCGGTTTGGAACTGGTCGGGATCGGAGAAGGCCTCAGTCACATCGTCAAACAGGCGCCAGTCGCGCGCGTAATCCAGCAATATCTGCCCATTGCGTGCGATCAGTGGAAAGTGGCACCGGGCCTCGGATGTCGTCCGCAAATGCCGCACAGCCTGGCGCAATGATGCGCGGGCCTTGTCCAGCTGTGCGTCCTGCCAAAGCAGGTCAATTATCAATTCGCTACGCCGCTCGCGCCCGGGTTCAATCACCAGGTAGACCGCCAGTGCCCGTGCCTTTTTCAGCTTTATCTCAGACAGGAATTCAACAAAGGTTTCGGGCGAAGTTTTCATGGGCTTACTATGCTAAGAAAGCCGTAGCCACGCAATGCAACATTCCCCACGTCTTACGCGCTATTTTTGCTTGCTTGGTCTATTTCGTTTTCGCTTTTACGCGCTGCGGAAATCACTTGGCTCAGCTTGCGGGGGCAAAACATCGGGTGGACCCGGTGTTTGTGGAGGCGAAAATGCCAAGGAACGGCCTTTCCAATTATGGGCGCTGTTCTGGCAACCGCAAGAACCTGCATCGGCATCGACGAAAACGAAGATGAGACCCTGATTTGGATCTGAAGGCCCGTTGAACCAATCGGTATTGGTGGTGGTCGTGGCAAAATCTTGCGGCCCCCAAATGACCCGATTTTGCAACGCTTCAAGGGGCCTTCTTGCAGGGTGCTATGAGGTCAGTGGCGCCCAGACACCAGCATCGCTCATGTAGATGATATCCACCTCCAAAGTGCTGAGCAGGGGGAATTCACGCCGTGCCATGGCCTCGTCGGGAAAGGCGATGCGAACGGATTCGATCCCTTCTGTCTTTTTGGTCCGTGGCGAGGTGAAAGTCAGCAGGGTCTTGTAGTCGCGCGCTGTCATATAGCTGTCTTCGGGAACATAGGCCGCAAATTCAAGGATATGCGTGTCGGGGTCCAGGCCGACCTGATCAAGATAACTCTCCTGGGTCTGCAGCATGGCTTTTTCTTCCGCGCTCAAGGGGCCTTGCAGGAATTTTGACAGGCCGGGGCGGGCGGTCTGACACAGCGCAATGCCGCGTTCGGCCACCATTTCCTTAAAGGCGGTTTCATCAGTGATGCCCAACCCGCGGCTGACAATGGCACGGCCCTGGCCGACATAATTCACTTCGTCCCATTGCGCCCAATAGGTTTCGGGATCGGGATAGGCCCGGGCAATCTCGTCGGTCTGAACAATCTGCACCAGCACTTCCGGGTCGGCATGAGGCGGGGTGGGCCCGAGAGAGCCGCTGCTTTCGCGCAGCAATTCTCCCCAAAGCGCCCCAAGGCGATGGCCGGCTTGGACAATGACTTCTGACATCAAGGTGATTGCAGTGCGGCAGCCCGCTTCGCTGGCGTCAAACAGGTCAACACTATAGGTGAGCTGCCAGCCGAACCTATGCCCGTGAGTCTCCCCATAGTCCGGATCATCCGCGCGATGCTCGATTTTTCTCAGATAGGCACCGCCCTGCTTCCCGTCGACAGCAAAACCTTTTTCAAGGACCTCTGGGCTGCGTTCTTCGGCAAGATTTTGGGGCAGGGAGCCTTGATGGATTGCACTGTCATCTAGGTCGCTTTCAGCAAAGAGCTCCCATGTCTCGGCCTCAAAGCCTTCGGTGTCACAGATAACCTCCTGCACGAATGCAATCAAAGCCTCTATCGAAACCTCTGGACCAAGGACCAGATTGTAGGTCAGTGCAATGGGTCGAACAAAATCCATATTGTCCCGCCTTTCTCAATTTCTTTTCTTAAAGGCTAACTTTACAGCCAAGCAATAGATCCATCCGGCAAGTAGCCGCCAATGTGTATGTCATCGGGGATTTTGACACGTTTCTTCCCAAGTAGTCTGATCACTTTTCTGGCGGTTTCTATATCGGGAAAGAAATAGGTCACACCGCTCATGACTTTCTGGTTGGTGGTCGCAAAGCCTTTCCCGCCTTGTAGCATTTGGACATAGCGTTTGAACTGGTCAATCTCAAAGGCAGCATAGGAACTCTTGTCTTCTACCAGGTAGTTTGCCCCGGCTTTCTTGGGGCCCTTGCCACCAGCCAGGGCCAGATCCTGCGAAGTGGCAACGATGCCGTCACCCATATAGGTCTTGCCATCTATGGTGAACTTCAAGTCCCCCGGGGTACGATCGACGATGGACAGATCCACCACGTCTTCGCCAGAATCTGCAAGCTCTTTTGCCTTGCGCAGGGTGGTGCGGCGGATATCCGTGAACAGTGCTCCCTTGGAAGGGTTGTCCGGCATGGCCTTCAGCGCGTCCTGCAGCGCCTGAGCATGTGCCGGACCTTCGATCTCTGAAACCGCCTTTGCGATCTGGCTGCGCATTTCCCGGCGAAAAGCGGATTCAAAGGTGGCATCAGTGATCTTGCTGGCGTCGCCGCCATTGTCCTGGATCACCTTTCTGATGATAGTGTCGACAGAGCGGGGCTCGCCCCCCTCCAGCATCTTCAGCGCTACCAAGGCTTCTTCATATTTGCGCGTATAGGCGCGTTGATAGGGGGATTGGAGGAAGTCCAGCGCGGTTTCAAAGCCTTCGACGACGCTTTTGGCGCCAAACTGCTTTTCGATCTGGGCCCGCATCTGTTTGGTATTGGGTCGCGATTTTTCGACAACCTTGATGCCATCCTCGGTGACCTCGATTTTCAGGGTCGGCACTGCCTCGTCGGCGACACTGCCCTTTTTCGAGACATGCAGGCCCCAGTCATCGCCCTTTTTGGTCAGGTAGTAATATTCGCGTTTCAAATTTCCGGACTGTTGGAAATAGTCGTCAATCGCCTTCTTCAGCGCTGCGTTTTCCCGCAGGTTCAGCTCTGCCCTGAGCAGTTCGAAATTGGGGGTGTTGAACAGGCGCGGGGGCGAAGAGAGGTCAAGCCCAGCTGGCACGTCGCCGGTCTTCAGCGCGTCCTCGACCTCGTCCAATTGCTTCGAGTATTGCGCCAGGGCGCCCTCGGCATCGTCAATCTGATACTGCAGTTTGCGGAGCAGGGTTTCATCCCCGCCATCGCCCAGCTGTTTGCGCAGCTGATCCAGGGCCTTGGCCTGGCTGTCGGTCTCCAGCCGGATCTGAGCCCGGGCCGAGCGCAGTTTGTCGATCACGGATTTGGTCTGCCAATTGGCGAGCGCCTCTTCGGTCAGCAGGGCCACGTCGTCGGCAAATTTTGCGTCATTGAGTTGGGCGATATGGCGCATCTCTTCTGCAACCGCCATCTGGCGCACCACTGGATCGGCGCCTGCGCGGACAACAACGGTGGCGCTGTAGCCGCCATCGGCGGTCTTTTGGATGACCGTTGCGGCTTCAGAGGCGGTGCGGCCAAAGGAAGCGTCAAAGGCCGCTTCGCCCATCATTGCGACTTTGAAGTTGGAGGCCTGACGCCCCTTGAGCGAGGCCAGAATGACCTCGGGCGTGGTGTTCATCAACTTTGCCGCCTTGAGCACAGCCTCGGAGCCCTCGCTCAGATCCTGCGCGCCTTTGAGGATATCTACGGCCTGGCGAGTGGCCTTGATGGCGGCGGCAGTGCCTGCCACATCCAGGCCAACACCAACCCAAGAGGCGACCACCCAGCCCCAATGGGGCACATCTTTGGGGTCCAAGAGTCCCTGGGTCGGATCCAGGGCGATATTGGCAGCTGAGCCTTTGCGGAAGTATTCCTCGGTAATATTGACGGCACTGGCGCCGCCCAGAACCAAGGCGGCCCCGCCCAGCACCAAGGCGGTGCCTCCCGAGGCAAAGATGGCCCCGATGGCAAGCCCGATGGTGACAACCGCCTCGGCCCCGGACCAGACCATGTCCTCGATACCCTCGGCGCGCATCCGCTCCTGCGCCCATTTTAGCTGATCCCCCTGTAGCCCCGTCGAAGACATGGCGGTTCCGGCGATTTCCGGCATGGTCCAGAAATTGAAATCACCATCGTCGACGTTCTGGCGGGTGGTTTTGATGTCCTCCTGTATGGTGGTGCAGATCTTCCGCAGCTCGGCAGCATTTGCCGCACCACCTTGATTTTTGAAGGCTTCTGGATCTTCGATTCTGAGGGCCAGCGGGAAGGGGCCAGCCGCTGCAATCCGCTTGGCGTTGAGGGCCGCCACCTCTTTTTTCAGGGCCTCGACCCTATCGGCTTCGCTCTTTTTGGTGTCGATGAGCTCGCCTTTTGTGATCAAAGAATCCAACAGGGCCGTTGGGATCAATGCGGGATTGCCGAATTCCATCAGCAAATCGACGTAACCAGTGTAAAGCACGGCCCGTGCCAACAGAAGTTCGCTCTCTTTTGCTTCCAGCTCCTTGTTGATCACTGAGATCTTGTCGAGCACCGCAACAGCCACCGCCTTATCCTCTGCCGTCATCGGATTGCGGTATTTGGCGACAGCCTCCTTGGCTGCGGTTTCGGCCTTGGCAATGGCATCATAGGTGGCGTCGCGCATCACCAATTCGAACTGCGCCTCAAAACTTTCCTGGTCCTTGATCAGTGACAGACCGGGCCCAAAGGCTTGCATATGGGCGTCATAGGGGCCCAGCGGGCTGCCAACGCGATCCAGCTCGGCAAAGGTCTTGATCCCGCGCCGGGTGTCGACGACATAGTCGTCATCGGTGATGATGGCGGCAAGATTGCTGGCGTTGCTGGAAACCCAGGTGTCATCCACGTCAGACTTGGTGAAATCTATGTCGATATCATCCAGTTCCAGATCTGCGCCCCAGATGAAATTCGATTTCAGATCCGCGTGATAGACGACATAGCGGCCGTCTTCTTCCAGAATGGCCGCCCCCTTTTTCAGCGAGCGGGCAAAGGCGACGGCTGCATCCCTAGAGCCAAAATCCCGTGCCTCGCGGTTTTCGGCCTTGATGTCCACGCCCTTCATTTTGGCGACAACCGTGCCAGTGGCCTTGCCTGGCACAAATGTCTTGGGCCCGGCGCCCATTTCCTGCCGTTCGAACCGCTCTTGCATCAGTTGGTCGGAGGCCTTGGCAAAGTCGGCCAGGTCTTCCTTGCGCAGCTCATTGCCATCCCAAAAGGCGGCAAGCTCGCGGGTGGGCAGCGAGGAGAGTTTTGCGGAGAGACTGGCCAGGGTGAGGGCCAGTTCCGGCGTCATCTCTGGATCATCGCGAGAAAAGGCGAGAATGTTAAAGATGCGATCATCAACCTTCGCCAGATTGGCTGCGGTGGCGACCTGATCGTCGCGGATTTGCATCCAGGTCGGGGCAAGTTCGGCATAGCGCGGATCAGAGCGTTCCAGTTTGGCGCCGCTGGGAAAGCCCGTGGCCTTATAAAAAGCGGCATCCGTCTTGCGGTTGATTGCATCTTTTGCCTCTGGATCAAGATCCTCAAAAGCCTGTTGCAAGGCAGAGAGCCCTGTATCCTGTTCCTCCTCGCCCAGGACCTCGCCCTCAGGCGTGACAAGGCGCACCCCGAGCTTAACCCCATTGTTGCGCAGATGCAGTTTGAGTGCGCGGGCCAGCAGGGCAGGTGGGGTCTCTTCACAAGTGAGGACGAGAAAACGTGCCTCCACCTGCATCTGCCCCCAAGCGCCGCGCTTGGACTGGGCCTCTTGTTTGGCCTGTTTGGCCAGCAGCCCCACTGCCTTGCGCTTGTGCGCGTTCAGAACCACGGTCTCTTTGCCCAGCATGCAGGCAAAATTCAACGGGTGCTTGCGGGCGCGCCGGATGATGGTGGGCAGATCGCTGATCACCTCTTCTTCGTCTTCCGATGCTTGCGCGACCGGGGCGGGCTGCGCGCCGTCGATGGCGGCAAGGCGTTTCAGGCAGACCACAAGCGCCACCGAAGCATCCGCCCAGCGTTCGTCGGCCAGGCATTTCCGAATGAGGGCAAGGCCTTGTTGAAGTTTTTCCGCCTGGGGGTGGCCGTCATCCTTGAGCTGCGTCAACCGGTCCCGGAGGTTGGCGAGTTCCTTAGCCCGGCTTTCAAAATGAGCTTTGTTTTTCTCCAGCGTCGTGCGGATTTCCTGGGCGGTGCTTTGGAGATTGGCGATCTTGTCTTTGATGCGATCCAGTGCCATCTGTTCTGCCGCGTCGATGATGCCGTCCGCAAGACAGAGCTGGCGCAGCTCTGCTTCCTCGGCGGTCATTCGCTGGACTTCGGCTTCGACCTTTGCGAGCTGAGCGAACTTTATGTTCCTAGCCATGGGGCCTCCAAGAATGCGTTGGTTGGGAAATGCTTGTGAAAATTGACGGACACAAAAGGGCTACGGAAATACGGCTCCCGTGTCAGGCCAGGGCAGCCAGAAGCGAGTCGACCCGCCTTTCCAGCGCCGCAAGCTTCGGCAGTCTGCTCTCCTTGGCGGGCTGTTTGTCCCTTTCGGCGCTTTGGGCTCGGTCGATCTGTTTTTGCAAGAGAGGCGCCAGCTTGGCGGCCATCTTGAGAGCTGCGTCAAAGCGTTTTTCCTCTGCCTGTTTGCAGATATCTGCCCAGGCTTTGTCCAGCTTGTCAGCAGCCTGGGGGCTCGCCTGTTTGGCCTGCTCTACCTGGAGCGCCAGTCTGTTGTGGGCCTTTTCCCATTCAGTCACCAGCGTCGCGCCCTGATCCGCGAGCTTTTGTTCCAGCGCCCCAAGCAGGGCCTCTGCCTTGGCAAAATCCTGAGCCTTCATGAACTGGACCAGGCTCTTGGCGGCCCTTGGCAACAGCGTCTTAGCCAGGCCAGTCTGCTTTGCATCCGCAGTCAGGGACGCCAGTCTCTGTTTTAGGCTCGCTTCCTGCGCCACAATAGTTGGCGCTGCTCCCTCATCGTCTGTAGGGGCTGGGTGGGACGACGGGTCATTTGGCGCCTCGGTTTCTTGGTCATCTACGGGAGCCGCAGCGGAGGTTTCTTGGGAGGCAGGCTTGGCCTGAGTCTCTGCTTCGTCCAAATCTGCTTCCAGCTCGGTGCCGTCAGCGTCGAGAACACGAATGCTGAGCGAAATTTTTTCCGCCTTCAGGTAGGCGCGTAGTTTTTTTGCCAGGGCAGGCAGGGTTTTCAGGCAGGTCAACGACAGATCCTTGCCGTCGACCGTAAATGTGCCAAAGGCGACCTTGTTTCCAGGCCCCTCGCTCCGCGCCTGTTTCATGATGATTTCTGGCGATTTTTGCCGATGGAGACCAAAATAGTCTTCTTTGGCGTTCTTTCCTGGGTTGTAGGCAAAAGCGACGGGCTGTTTGCGCGCAAGCTTGAGCAGAGCCTTGAGCTCAGAGCCGCGTGGATTGAAATTACTCATAAAAATGCTCCTGAAATGCAGGGCGTCGGGAATCGTTACATTTACGAGGCTAAGCAAAACAGAGGGGCTGTGTCACCCCTCTGTTCTGATTGCGCCTTGAGGTTGTGCTTGTTTTAACAAAACGGACCAGCGAGAGGGCTGTTTTCAGGGTTCTCTGCCATCAAAAATCACCAGTGATCGCGAAAGATTGACCTAGCTAAAATGGGCCCAAGATCTGGCTGTGTCGCTTGGCAAGAGTTTGAAACAAGATGAATTTTAAGGAGAAAATCAACTCAACAGACCTGATCATCGGTCCCGTCTGTGTTAGATAGGCTTGATCGGAGGCCACCTAGCGGGCAACACTTGCGGCACGACTGAAACAGAAAATCTGATCGGTGCAGTGTCTCGTGACGAAGGGGCTGAGATGAAAGGACCGCACACTTTTGGGGTCTAGGCTAACTGGGGAATGTGGATCCGCTCCAGTTCGGAATGTGGTGAACGGTTGCTCTCGGCGTTTGTTTGGCCAGACAAAGAACGATGTGAAGGACACCGCAAGGACGATGCGAATGTTGACATTATCACCAAACCTCAAGGCTTCGGTGTCAGCTCAAAACCAGCTGGTCCGCAAGGACCTGCCCTCTCGGTTTGCGTCGATCACAGTCATTGCGCTTCTGTCTCTCTATTATCTGCCGTTCAAAACGGTCTGTTTCATCTATCTGAGTCTCGCGGTGATCGAGTTGGTCGGGATTGTGGTCTACCGGATGTTGCGGCATCGTGTCACCGTTGGCGGTGTTGCGCTGTTCACCGTCTCTGCTTTCATCGGCATCTTGTTCTTCAATTCCTTGCCCCTGCTTCTTTTTCTGCAGCCCGAGGCCTTTCCCAAACTAGCAGGAACCATGCTTTTGGTGATCGCGCTTAATCATAGCGTGGTTGCCCGGTCTGAATGGATGTTTTTTGGCCTGCTGACGGCGCTGCCAATCATTTGTGCCGTGGGGTTCATGATTGTCAGTTTCCTCCATGCCTTTGCCAGCCCGGTTGAGATCGGGATCGCCGTGGTCATTCTGGTGCTGGGGGCCGGATATATCGCGCATAGTATGCGGGCGCTCAATCTGATGACCGACAAACTGCGCCACGCCTTGAGCGCTGCGGAGGCGGGCAGTCGCGCCAAAAGCCGTTTTCTGGCTGCCATGAGCCATGAGATCCGCACGCCGCTGAATGCCATTTGCGGCATGGCCGAACTGCTGGATGAGGAAGAAACGGACCCCTCCACCAAGCAGGAACGCAGCCAATTGTTGCGGAAGTCCGCTGAGGCTCTGACCGGAATTCTAAACGATATCCTGGATCATGCGAAGATCGAAGCCGGACATCTGGAGCTTAACCTGACCACTGCCGCGCCGCGGGTTGAGATAACAAGCGCTGTTGAGATGTTTCGGTCTCCCGCAGTGGCCAAGGGCTTGCAGCTTTCTCTCAGTTTTGGCGAGAGCGTCCCGGACTATGCCGAATTTGATGCCTTGAGGCTCAGACAGGTGATTGGAAACCTTGTCTCTAATGCGGTCAAGTTTACGGAAACCGGAAAAATTAACGTCCATGTGACGGCGGAACCTGGCACAGATAAATCGGTTTTGAGCATCGCGGTCTCGGATACTGGGCGCGGTATTGCCGCCAATCAAATCCCCTATCTCTTTTCCGATTTCTACCGGGCGGTGGACAAGAATGCGCCAACGGTTCCGGGCACCGGGCTAGGCTTGGCCATTGCGCGCCGCTTTGCGCGGATGATGGGGGGAGACATCTCCATCAGCTCGACCCCACAGCAGGGCAGCTGTTTCACCTTTACCAGCCAATTCAAAACACTGGAAGAGCCAAGCCCGGCCGCCGACACTCTCGCTGTTGCAGGCGCTCCAGATGGACCGCCGCCCTCCGATCGGGATCTGGGGCTTAAATCCATCCTTCTGGTCGATGATACCCAATCAAACCGCATGGTTGTACGCGCCTTTCTCAAAAAGAGCGATGTCGAGATTATTGAGGCAGAGGATGGAGCAAAGGCGCTGAAATGTCTGGAGCAGCGCCCTGTGGACCTGGTTTTGCTCGACATGAAGATGCCGGTCATGGATGGCGAGGAAACCCTGACAGAGATGGCGCGGCGCGGGGGGCGGATCGCAGAAACGCCGGTGATCATGCTGACGGCGAATGCCGCTCCTGAGGATCGTCAACGGTTTCTGGATCTGGGCGCCCTTGGCTACCTTGCCAAGCCAGTGAAGAAGTCGCTTTTGATTTCTGAAATCCGCAGGATTGCGGCAGCCCAAGCCTAGAGGGTTTCGACCATAGTGCAGGCTGCCAGGCGCGCTGCGCATGATCTCGCTTTTGCCCCCAAGTAAGTACACGCAAGTTAATGTAAAATTTACGATTGCCTGTAAAAGTTGATTTACATTTTAGCAAATCACCCGAGACTGTGTCTTAAGTGATTCAACCAAGTGGGTAGGCACCCGGATGCAATCGACAGAAATCACCTTTGATAACTTGGGGGAAACCGGAACTTTGTTCACGGCACTTTTGCGTGCCCGGTATCACCATTTTATCGAAGCGCGCGGCTGGAAACTTCCCAATACGCGGGGGCTGGAGTTCGATCAATATGACACCCCAGAGAGCATCTACTGCGTAATTCACGATGGACTTACGGTTTATGGCGGCCTGCGGGTGACCCCCACCACCGCCCATAACTTCAACGCAAGCTATATGCTGCGGGATGCACAGCTGGGCCTCTTGCCGGATATGCCCGAGAACCTCCTGGACGACCCTGCGCCGCAGGATCCTGCAACCTGGGAGGTCAGTCGGGTGTTTGTTGATGATACGTTAAACAGCCGAATTCGGATGCGGGTCAGAACCGAAATCGGCTTGACCCTGGCCCGGTTGGCTGAAGCCTGGAACTTTAGCTCTTACATCTGCCTGACCTCGGTTGCGGCAGGATTGTTGATGCGGCGCACGGGGCTGTCAATTTCCCCGGCTGGCCCTCGTCTGGAAGTGGGGGGCGAGCTTTGCCAAGCCTATCACATGAAAGCCGATGCCAATTCTGTGCGCAGCCGGGCGGCCTAGCCAGCTCCCATGACGCAGGAGGGCGCCCTAGGCCTGGGCGGTTACGCTGCAGTGGCCAGACCACCGATTTTGCGGATTTCCTCCCAGACTTCTTGCACCCCGATGCGGGACTTTAGATTGGTAAAGTAGCTCGGCAAGGCCTTGCGCATAAGGGCCGCATCGCGCTGCATGATCTCCAGATTAGCCCCCACATGCGGGGCCAGGTCGGTTTTGTTGATCACCAAAATATCTGATCGGGTGACGGCCGGACCACCCTTGCGGGGGATCTCTTCGCCGGCCGCCACGTCAATCACATAGATGGTCAGATCCGCCAGTTCTGGGCTGAAAGTGGCTGACAGATTGTCACCACCGCTTTCGATCAGCACGATCTCGACCTCCGGATGGCGCGCAACCATTTCGGCCACGGCCGCCAGATTGATCGAGGCATCCTCCCGGATGGCTGTATGCGGGCAGCCGCCGGTTTCGACCCCGATGATCCGGTCCGAAGGCAACACCTGCAGGCGCACCAGCGCCTCCGCATCTTCCTGGGTGTAGATGTCATTGGTGATGACACCAATGGAAAAGCTGTCGCGCAGGATCTCGGCTAGGGCCGCGGTTAGCGTGGTCTTGCCGGCGCCAACCGGACCACCGATGCCAATACGAAGGGGACCATTGGGGCTAATCATGTGCGAAAAATCCTTGAGTGTTGTGTTTCGTGTTTCATCGCGGCGATATCCGCCAGAAAGGCGGTCGCGGAAAGCTGGGTTAGATCGCCAGACCCAGTCTCGGCGGCGATCGAGGGCAGGCGGGTGCTGAGGCGCTGCAGGATCTGTTGCCCTTCAGTCTGGCCCACCGGCAGCAAACGCTGACCTGCTGCGATCAAATTGGACAGAAAGGCCTGAAGATACATCATCTGTGTCAGATCCAGGGGCAGGTTTTGCGCGGCGGCAGCCCCCCCCAATGCGACCGGGTAGGTGAGCCCAGTGAGCGCCCCGCCCCAGATCGTTTCGGTCACAAGGCCAAAGCTCTGGCCTTGCTGGCTGGTTTCAAACAGCCGTTCCTTGCTGGCGGCAAAGGCGCGGGCGCTTGCGTCAAGCTGGGCAAGCGTCTGGGCTGTCTCGGCCCGCCAGGCGGCTGCCAGAAAAAGCGCATCCGACTGTCCTGCGCCAAGGGTCAGCACCTCTTGCAGCCAGTTCTCCAGATCCGTCCCATTTGTGACCCAGCCCTGATCCGCCGCGGCCTCCAGCCCGTGGCTATAGGCAAAGGCGCCAACGGGGTAGGCGGCAGAGAGCCATTGGCTCAGAACCAGGATTTGGGCGTTAGTGGCTGTGGCCATGGGTCCGTCCGTGGCCATAGGCACCGCCTTCGGGGCAAAAGGGGGCAATGACTTCGCGCAGGGTTGCGCCCAGTTTTTCCAGCATGTTGCGCAGCACGTGGTCTTCCTGGATCAACAGCCGGTCCTGTTCCACCTGGCAGGGGGTGTGGCGATTGCCGATATGCCAGGCGAGCCGGGCGAGATCACCGGTCACCTCCAACAGGGTCTCGCTGGCAGGCACCACCTCGATCAACCGCCCGTCGCTGAGCTTGAAGGCATCCCCCAGCCCAACGGATGAGGTCTGGGCCAAATCCACCAGGAACTTCGTTCCCCCGGCGGTGGTCAGCACCTTGCGGCGCAGAAAACGTGCGTCATAGGTGAGGGTGACTTGATCGTCCCCCTGATGGCTGTGGATCACCTCTCGGGCCGTTGGATACTCCATCTGTCTCTCCTCAGAACATGAAATAGCGTTGCGCCATGGGCAGGACATCGGCGGGTTGGCAGGTCAGCAGCTCGCCATCTGCGCGCACCTCATAGGTTTCGGGATTCACCTCCATCACCGGGGTGGCGTCATTCAGCAACAGATCCTTTTTGCCGATGCTGCGGGTGTTTTTTACGGCGAGTGTCTGTTTCGCCAGCCCCAGCTTATCGCCGATCCCAGCTTGCTGCGCCGCTTCTGAGACAAAGGTCACAGCGGAGTTTTCAACAGAACGGCCAAAGGCGCCAAACATTGGACGCGAGTAGACGGGTTGCGGCGTCGGGATCGAAGCATTGGGGTCCCCCATCTGGGCCATCACGATGGAGCCGCCCAGCAGGACCATCTCGGGTTTGATGCCAAAGAAGGCCGGATCCCAGAGCACCAGATCGGCGCGCTTGCCCTCGGCCAGACTGCCGATCTCATGGCTCAGGCCATGGGCGATGGCGGGGTTGATGGTGTACTTTGCAATGTAACGGCGCACCCGGTAGTTGTCATTGTCGCCTGTCTCCTCGGCGAGACGACCGCGTTGTTTCTTCATCTTGTCGGCGGTTTGCCAGGTGCGGATCAGGACCTCACCGACCCGGCCCATGGCCTGGCTGTCAGAGGCGATGATGCTGAAGGCGCCCATGTCATGCAGGATATCTTCGGCGGCGATGGTCTCGCGGCGGATGCGGCTTTCGGCAAAGGCGACGTCTTCGGGGATGGATTTGTCCAGGTGATGGCAGACCATCAACATATCCAGATGCTCTTCCAGGGTGTTCACGGTAAAGGGACGGGTGGGATTGGTCGAAGAGGGCAGAACATGATCTTCGCCGCAGATCTTGATGATATCCGGGGCGTGACCTCCGCCGGCACCTTCGGTGTGAAAAGCATGGATGGTGCGCCCTTTGATGGCCCCGACAGTATGCTCGACAAAGCCGCTTTCATTCAGGGTGTCGGTGTGGATCATCACCTGAACATCCATGGCGTCAGCCACCGAGAGGCAGCAATCAATCGCGGCAGGCGTTGAGCCCCAGTCCTCATGCAGTTTCAAGGCGCAGGCGCCGCCCAGAACCTGTTCTTCCAGGGCGCCGGGCAGGGCGGCATTGCCCTTGCCCGCAAAGGCCAGGTTCATCGGAAAGGCATCGGCGGATTGCAACATGCGACCGATATGCCAGGCACCGGGCGTACAGGTGGTGGCCAATGTCCCATGGGCCGGCCCGGTGCCGCCGCCCAGCATTGTGGTCAGGCCCGAATGCAGGGCATCCTCGATCTGCTGTGGACAGATATAGTGGATATGGCTGTCAAAGCCTCCGGCCGTCAGAATGCGCCCCTCACCAGCGATCACCTCGGTGCCGGGACCAACAATGACGTCAACACCGGGCTGGGTGTCAGGATTGCCTGCCTTGCCAATGCCCTCGATGCGCCCATCGCGCAGGCCGACATCCGCTTTGTAGATGCCGGAATGATCGACAATTAGCGCATTGGTGACCACCGTATCCACAGCCCCGGCGGCGCGGGTGACCTGTGACTGCCCCATGCCGTCGCGGATCACCTTGCCGCCGCCGAACTTGACCTCTTCACCATATAGTGGCGCATTGGCTGACCCCGCGGCACGGTCTGCGGTCAGATCGTGCTCTACCTCGATGATCAGATCGGTATCCGCCAGACGCAGCCTGTCCCCTGTCGTGGGGCCAAACATGGCGGCATATTCAGCGCGGGAGATTTGGGTGGGCATAGGGGTGGAACCTTGGCAAAGGAGTTCGAGGGAGAGGCCGTTTTGATGGCCCCGGCGGGGGAGCTGGGCTGTCAGAGCGGCCCCATGATCTGTTGATTGAAACCATAGATATGGCGCTGGCCTGCGATCGGTACCAACTGCACCTCGCGCCGCTGACCCGGCTCAAACCTTACGGCGGTGCCCGCGGCAATATCCAGACGATGGCCATGTGCGGCCGCGCGGTCAAAGCTCAGCGCCGGATTGGCCTCGGCAAAATGGTAGTGCGAGCCCACCTGCACGGGGCGATCACCGGTATTTGCAACCATCAAAGTAAGCGGTGTGGCCCCGGCATTCAGGGTCAGGGCACCAGGGGCGGGGAACAGCTCGCCAGGGATCATTTGCGCGCCCTCACATAGGTCAAGACGGCTGCGCCACCAAGGGTCAGCGCCACCAGCAGCGCAGGCAACCAGGTCTCGGCCCCGTGAGGATGCAGGTGGGCCCCACCATGGGCCAGGGCCGGACCTGCGGTGATTGGGATGGCCAATGCGAGAGCGGGCAGCTGTTTCATGGGGTGTCTCCTGTCAGGGGCGTCGAATGTCGTTATCGAATGGGGTTATGGACGGTCACCAGCTTGGTGCCATCAGGAAAGGTGGCCTCAACCTGGACGTCCTGGATCATCTCGGGAATGCCCTCCATACAGTCATCCCGGCAGATGACCTCGGCGCCGGCCTCCATCATATCCGCCACAGATCGCCCGTCGCGGGCGCCTTCGACCACCGCATCACTGATCAGCGCAATGGCCTCGGGGTGGTTGAGCTTGACGCCCCGCGCCAGGCGCTTGCGGGCCACCTCGGCGGCCATGGCAATCAGCAGTTTGTCTTTTTCACGCGGGGTAAGCTTCATGTCAGATCATCCAGCATCGGGGGAGGGTATCCTGTGTCAGGTGGTTGAGGATCGGAACCAGGCTGCAGCGCAGCTCGTGGCCATCCGCCGCGAGCAGGCGCAGCACCAGCAGATCTGCGCCGATCAGCGAAGCTCCGGCCCGGAGCGGCAGCATGGACCGCAGCCGGGGCAGCTGACCGCTGGCATCGGGGGCCACATAGATCAGCGTGGCCAGAGCGCGCGCGCCCGCGGCCACATGGGGACGGTCAAGTTGAGCCTGCATATTGCCGTCAAAACGAAGGCTGTCCCGGTAGAGCTCCTGCCCGCTGCGGCGCAGCAGAACCCGGTCGATGAATTGCCCCTGTGTCACTTCTTCGCCCATTGCCTGGCGGCCAAAGACCAGCGGCTCCACCAGCAGGGCGCTGGCATCTTCAGCCAGATCGACCTGCAGCTGCCGCGACAGGGCGCAGCCCTGAAACAGGATGGTTTCCTGCGGCAGCCAATTCACATGGCCCTTAGCGGCGACCGTGAGCCTGGTTTGCAACTGTCCCATTTCGCCAGGCTGGGCGCGATAGGCCCGCTCTGCAGCCTGCGTCGTTAGGGTCAGCGCGGCTTTGGCGTGAACCTCAGCACTGACCCGCATGTCATCGCCTCCTGTGATCCCCCCAGCGGTATTGACCAGAACGGCTTCTAGCCTGGGGCTCTTGGACCGGGGAAACAGACATCTAAATGACCCTGACTGACGCAAGCCCTGCAGCGCTGTGCCCCGCTTGGTCTGTTTGACCGAAAGCGCGACAGCGCCGCAAGCACGGGGCTGGGCAGGTCGAATGGCCTGAGCCATTTGCTGCGATATGTCGGTGGTCAGGGTGATGCCTGTCTCCTTTGGTGGCAAAGTCACTGCAGCGGCGCAGTGCACCTGTGTTGCCTTTTCTTTTGGCGAAACGGGTCGCTTCTCCACCAAAACCTGCAAAAAACCGACTTGCGGGAAAAGGGTTGCCCATTTTTTAGGTCACCCCACGCGCAAATGCGCAAGTTTTGATCATTGTCGAAGATGGAACGGGAAAACACTGCAGCCCGAGTTGCCTCAAATGCCGCAATGCAGAACCACTGTGGGGGCCCGAGGGATGCAGGTGGTTTTGCAGCTGATTTTCCAGGGGTGTGTGACGACCAGACGAATTGCAGCTCTGAATGGCCGCCACACGGGTGCAACAAAGGTTGCGGGGACTGGGTACGGAAAGATGCGCGTTGACGCAAGCACCCCCGACCCCCTCCGCCGGGAGATAAACATGATCAATCTTAAATCCACACTGGCCGCCACGGCCGCCGTCGCCGCGCTGAGCACTGCGGCCTCTGCCGAAGACTGCGCTATCAAGGTCGGCGTTTTGCATTCCCTGTCCGGGACCATGGCAATTTCTGAGACCACACTTAAAGATACCATGCTGATGCTGATCGACCAGCAAAACGCCGCCGGTGGCGTGCTCGGCTGTGCGCTGGAAGCGGTTGTTGTTGACCCGGCCTCTGACTGGCCGCTGTTTGCGGAAAAAGCGCGTGAGCTGCTGACAGTCCATGATGTCGACGTGATCTTTGGCAACTGGACCAGCGTCAGCCGCAAATCTGTCCTGCCCGTCATCGAAGAGCTGAACGGGTTGCTGTTCTACCCCGTGCAATATGAGGGCGAAGAGAGCTCCAAGAACGTATTCTACACCGGTGCCGCGCCCAACCAGCAGGCAATCCCGGCGACGGATTACTTCCTTGAAGAACTGGGTGTTGAGAAATTCGCTCTGCTGGGCACCGACTATGTCTACCCCCGCACCACCAACAACATCCTGGAAAGCTACCTGCAGTCCAAGGGCATTGCAGGCGAAGATATCTTTGTGAACTACACGCCCTTTGGCCATTCTGATTGGTCTAAGATCGTGGGTGATGTTGTGGCGCTGGCGGCGGACGGCAAAAAGGTCGGCGTGATCTCCACCATCAATGGCGATGCCAACATCGGTTTCTACAAAGAACTGGCCGCTGCCGGTATCTCTGCCGATGATATTCCTGTTGTGGCCTTCTCGGTGGGTGAAGAAGAGCTGTCCGGCCTGGATACCTCTAACTTGGTTGGCCATCTGGCAGCCTGGAACTATTTCCAGTCGGCTGAAAGCGATGCCAATGTGGCCTTTATCGACGCCTGGAAAACAACCATGGGCGATGAGCGCGTGACCAATGACCCGATGGAGGCGCATTACATTGGCTTCAACATGTGGGTGAATGCGGTTGAAGCCGCCAAAACTGCCGATGTGGATGCGGTGCGCATCGCGATGTATGGCCAGGAATTCCCCAACCTGACAGGCGGCACCGCCGTGATGTTGCCAAACCACCACCTGGCGAAGCCAGTGCTGATTGGCGAAATCCAGGAAGACGGCCAGTTCGATATCATCAGCCAAACCACCGAAGTCCCCGGCGATGCCTGGACCGACTTCCTGCCGGCCAGCGCTGTTTTGATGTCCGATTGGAAAGACATCGGTTGCGGTATGTATAACACCGAAACCAAATCCTGCGTTCAGCTGAACTCGAACTACTGATCGTAACAGTCCCGCAGGGCCCCTCGGCTCTGCGGGACATTGAAGGCACCATATCCCATGCGAATTTCCCTATTGGCGGGCCTCATGGTCCTTCTTACAAGCCTTGCTGCCCTTGCGCAGCAGGCCTCTGCACAGATGGCTCTGGATGAGCCCGCACCAATGCAGAGCCTGCTGCAAGAGCAGAGCGCTGTCATCCTAAAGAGTTCCCGCAAGACAATTGCCCCGGCGATTGCAGCGATCGCGGGTAGCGAGCTGCCCCAGGCGCAGGCGGTGCTGCAGGCCTGGCAGGTCAAGGCGCTGTGGATGCGCAAATCGGATGGTCTGTTCTTTCGCGGCGAAAAGCTGGAAAGCAAAAGCTACCGCCTGTTTGATTTTGACAGCGGTGAAGTGATTGGCGAATTTCCTAAATCGGATCTGAAACAGATCAAACCCAACAGCGGCATCCGCGCCATGATCGCCACAGCACTGGTGCAGTTTCAGCTGTCGGACCCGGACCCTGTACGACGCCAAGAGGCCCTGCTGGCGATCGAGCGTGCCCCCGCTGCTGCGCTTTTGGCTCCGTTGCGGGCCTCGATTGAGACTGAACCTGACGCAGGGATTAAGGCGCGCAAAACACGCATTGCGCAGCTATTGACCATTGCCCATGACGCGGATGAGGCGCGCCGCGTCGAGACTATCAACGCCATGTCCGGCGATCTGGGATTGGATGTGCGGGCGACGCTTAACCCGCTGGTGGCGACCCAGTTGCAGGCCTTTGGCGGGGCTGTGCCAGAGGGGCTGAACATCGCTCGCGCGGTGATGCCTGGCGATGATGCGCTGTCCCGCGATGCCGCCTATGGCCTTCTGGTCGGGGCCAAACTCGCTCCGCCTCTGGTCTCAAAGGATGAAATCCGCACCACGCTGGCCGCCCATATCGACGGCGGTAAGGTCGGCGGTGTGCCGATTGCCCAGTTGAACACAGATGAGGCCCGTGCGCGCGCCTATGCGGCCCTGGTTGCCGCGGAAATGGCTCCGGCGCAAATCACCGAGGCCGAAGTCACCCAAAGCTTGAATGACCATATCTTTGCCGAGGTTTATCATGAACCATCGCAGGCGATTACCACGGCAGCTGAGGCGGCCCTCACATCCATTGACACCCAGGTGGTCATTGGCCAGACGGTGGATTTGACACTGGATGCGCTGTCGCTGGCCTCGATCTATTTCCTCGCCGCCATTGGTTTGGCGATTACCTTTGGGGTGATGGGGGTGATCAATATGGCCCATGGCGAATTCATCATGATGGGCGCCTATACCGGCTATGTTGTACAGCAGGTGATCCCGAACCATACCGTTTCTCTCCTGCTGGCGGTACCGCTGGCCTTTGCCGTGACTTTTGCCGCAGGCGTCGCAATGGAGCGGTTGGTTATTCGCTGGCTTTATAATCGCCCGCTAGAGACCCTGCTGGCCACCTTTGGTATCTCGATTGCGCTGCAACAGCTGGCCAAGAATATCTTTGGCACCCAGGCCCGGCCCCTGACCGCGCCGGGCTGGCTGGATGGCGCCTGGATCATTAACGATGTGGTCTCGATCAGCTATATTCGCATCGCCATCTTTATGCTGGCGCTGATTTTCCTGGGGGTCTTCCTCTTCATCATGCGCCGCACCCGGCTGGGGCTGGAAACCCGCGCCGTCACCCAGAACCGGGCTATGGCGGGGTCCATGGGGATCAACCCGGAGCGGGTGAATATGCTCACCTTTGGGCTGGGGTCCGGCATCGCTGGTATTGCGGGTGTCGCCATCGGGTTGTTTGCCAAGGTCACATCGGAACTGGGTTCTGATTATATCGTGCAAAGCTTTATGACCGTGGTTGTTGGCGGGGTGGGCAATATCTGGGGCACATTGGCGGGGGCGACCATGATTGGCTTCTTCCAAAAGGGCGTCGAGTGGCTGAACCCGTCTAATACACTGGCAGCGCAGACCTATATGATCCTCTTCATCATCGTCTTCATTCAATTTCGCCCACGAGGGATCATCGCCCTCAAAGGCCGGGCGGCGGGAGATTAAGCGATGTCCGACAGTTTTCTCAAACGGAACCCCTCGGTCCTGATTTTTCTGGCGGTTTTGGCGTTGTTTGTTCTGGCGGTCACCCTGCTGGCTGAGGGCGCCGGCGCCGGGGTGATCTCCACCAGTTTTGTCAAAACTCTGGGCAAGACGCTCTGTCTGGCGCTGGTGGCTGTGGCGATGGATCTGGTCTGGGGCTACACGGGGATCCTGTCGTTGGGGCATTTCGCCTTCTTTGGCCTTGGCGGCTATATGATCGGCATGTGGCTGATGTATGCCCGCACGCAGGCCATTGTGATGTCATCCCTGGCCGAAGCTTCCATCCCGGCCACCGAGAGCGAAATTACCGATGCCATTGGCAATCAGATCTTTGGCGTGGTGGGCTCCAGCGAGTTCCCCCTGATCTGGATCTTCGCCGATAGTCTGGTGTTGCAGCTGGTGTTGGTGGTGGCGGTGCCGGGGATCCTGGCGCTGGTCTTTGGCTGGCTGGCCTTCCGCTCGCGGGTCACTGGCGTTTACCTGTCGATCCTGACCCAGGCGATGACCCTGGGGTTGGCGCTCTATCTGTTTCAAAACGACAGCGGCTTGCGTGGCAACAACGGGCTGTCAGGCCTGCAGAACCTACCGGGCATGGATCATGTGCCGCAGGCCACCCTGTCGATCTGGTTCTTTTGGGCCTCGGCGGCGGCGCTGGCGCTGGGCTATCTGTTTGCCGCCTGGATTGTCTCGGGCAAGTTTGGCTCAGTGTTGCGCGGCATTCGCGACAATGAAGCCCGTGTGCGCTTCCTGGGGTACTCGGTCGAGGGCTACAAGCTGTTCATTTTTACTGTCACAGCGATCATCGCAGGTATCGCCGGCGCGCTCTATTACCCGCAGGCGGGGATTATCAACCCGGCGGAAATTGCCCCTGTGGCCTCGATCTATCTGGCGGTCTGGGTCGCCATCGGCGGCCGTGGGCGTCTGTACGGAGCGGTGATTGGTGCCGTGTTTGTCAGCCTGGTGTCGTCCTGGTTTACCGGCGGCCAGGCGCCTGATGTAAATCTCGGCTTTTACACCCTGAAATGGGTCGATTGGTGGCTGATTGTGCTGGGGCTCAGCTTTGTTCTGGTGACACTGTTTGCGCCACGTGGCATTGGCGGCCTTGTTGATTTGTGGAGTGAGCGGCGCCGACCCGACCGCCATGGAGCCGATCTGGGACCTGGCGCCGGGGCCCTGCGCGAGAAGGAGGCCAGCAAATGAGCATGTTGTTAGAAGTCTCCGGCGTCTCCGTCAGCTTTGATGGGTTCAAGGCCATCAACAACCTCAGCTTTGCCATTGGCCCGGCAGAAATGCGCGCCATTATTGGTCCCAACGGGGCGGGAAAAACCACCTTTATGGATATCGTCACTGGCAAGACCAGGCCGGATGAGGGGCGGGTGATCTGGGGCGAGCGCAATGTCTCGCTCTTGGGGATGAGCGAAGCGCGCATTGCCCGCGAAGGCGTGGGGAGGAAGTTCCAGAAGCCAACCGTGTTCGAAGATCAGACGGTGCTGGAAAACCTGCTGATGGCGCTGCGGGCCAACCGTAGCCCCTTTGCGGTGATGTTTTATCGCTCCAACCGGGCAGACCTGGACCGGGTCGAGGAACTGGCGAGTGAGATTGGCCTGTTGGAGTCTCTGGCGCGCAAATCGGGCGAGCTGAGCCATGGTCAAAAGCAATGGCTGGAGATCGGCATGTTGCTGGCGCAGGAACCCCGGCTGTTGTTGGTGGATGAACCTGCGGCAGGGATGACCCCAGCCGAGCGCGAGCATACCACCGCCATTCTGGTGGAGGCCGCCAAGACCCGAGCCGTGGTGGTGGTGGAACATGACATGGAGTTTGTGCGGCGGCTGGATTGCCGGGTCACGGTGTTGCACGAGGGGGCGGTTCTGGCTGAAGGCTCGCTGGATCACGTGACCGCCAACAGCCAGGTCATTGACGTTTATCTGGGGCGCTGACAGATGCTAAAACTTGACGATTTCACCCTGCACTATGGCCATTCGCAGATCTTGCATGGGGTCTCGCTGGAGGCCAAGGCGGGCGCGGTGACCTGCGTGATGGGCACCAATGGAGTGGGCAAAACCAGTCTGATCCGGGCGATCTGCGGCCAGCATCAGCGCTCTGGCGGGGGTATGGTTTTGGATGGTGAAGAGCTGCCGCCCATGCCTGCGCACAAATTGGCGCAAAAGGGCGTGGCTGTGGTGCCCCAGGGGCGCGAGATCTTTCCGCAGCTCACCGTGCGCGAAAACATGGAAACCGGGTTTTCCTGCCTGCCCAAATCCGACCATAGCATCCCCGATGAAATATTTGACCTGTTCCCGATCCTGAAGGATTTCATCGATAGGCGCGGCGGTGATCTGTCGGGCGGGCAACAGCAGCAGCTGGCCATTGCGCGGGCGCTGATCACCCGGCCAAAACTCTTGCTGCTGGATGAGCCGACTGAGGGCATCCAGCCCAATGTTATCCAGCAAATCGGCGAGGTCATCCGCCTGCTGCGGGGGCGGGGCGACATGGCGATTGTGCTGGTGGAGCAGTATTTTGATTTTGCCTATGACCTGGCGGATCACATCGTTGTGCTGCGCCGCGGCGAGGTCATCTTTGACGGTGCCAGGGCTGCAACCCGCCGCGAAGAGCTGCTGCCCAAGGTCTCGGTTTGAGCTAGCGCAGGCTGGTTTTGCTTTGGAAATCCAACTGATCCAGGCCCAGGCGGAGTGTGGCATTTGAGCGGTTGGTTCAATCAAGATTACCCCTCGTGAAATGTTAAAGTGACTTGGAGTCAGTGGGTTGGCCCAGGTTGCCGCAGACCGTGCGTCTTTGAATGTTCCCGATCGATATGCGCTCTATTCCTGATTTGCATGGATGATTTGAAATTGGCATTGGCCCCGGATCGACGCCATGGCTTAGGTATTCCCCACTGTTTCAGGAGGCCAACCAAGGCCACCGACATGGAGGGAAGAATGAACAAATTTATCCGCATTGCTGCGGCTGGTGTGATGTCGCTCGCCTTTGGCGCCGTGGCTCAGGCCGAAGTCACAGTCAAAGTCGCCTATGACGCCGATCCGGTGTCACTGGACCCGCATGAACAGCTGTCCGGGGGCACGCTGCAGTTCTCGCATATGTCTTTTGATCCGCTGGTGCGCTGGACCCAGGATCTGCAATTTGAGCCACGCCTGGCGGAAAGCTGGGAACAGATCGACGAGCTGACCACTCGTTTTCATCTGCGTAGCGGTGTAAAATTCCACTCTGGCAACATGCTGACCGCAGCAGATGTTGACTGGACCTTTGATCGCCTGAAAGAAAGCCCCGACTTCAAGGGCATTTTCAGCCAGTTCACCGATGTCAAAGTGATCGACGATCACACCTTTGACCTGATCACCTCCGAGCCCTATCCGCTGGTGCTGCACACGGTGACCTATATCTTCCCGATGGATAGCAAGTTCTATTCCGGCACCACCGAAGATGGCAAAGACCGCGCTGAGCTGGTCAAGCACGGCGACAGCTTTGCCTCGCGCAATATCTCCGGCACCGGTCCTTTCACCGTCACCTCGCGTGAGCAGGGCGTAAAAATGGTCTTTGATCGTTTTGACGGCTACTGGGATACCGAAACAGCCGGCAACGTCGACAAGATCATCCTGACCCCGATCAAGGAAAGCCCCACCCGTGTGGCTGCGCTGCTCTCTGGCGACGTTGATTTCATCGCGCCTGTGCCGCCAACCGATCTGGCCCGTGTTGAGGACAATGACGGCACCAATCTGATCACCATGCCCGGCACCCGTATCATCACATTCCAGATGAACCAGGACCGTGTTGAGGCTTTCAAGGATGCCCGCGTCCGTCAGGCCATCGACTATGCCGTCAATAACGCTGGTATCGTGGATCGCATCATGCGCGGCTTTGGTACCGTTGGCGCCCAGTACAGCCCCGCCGGCTACCTGGGTCACAACCCAGACCTGGCCCCTCGTTTCGACGTTGAAAAAGCCAAGGCCCTGATGGCCGAAGCTGGCTATGCTGATGGTTTTGAAATCTCGATGATGGCGCCAAACAACCGCTATGTGAACGACGACAAGATCGCGCAGGCTGTTGCGTCGATGCTGGCAAAGATCAACATCAAGGTTGACCTGCAGACCATGCCAAAGGCCCAGTACTGGCCCGCCTTTGACGAGCGCGCAGCAGACATGATGATGATCGGCTGGCATTCGGATACCGAGGACTCGGCCAACTTCCACCAGTTCCTGAGCCATTGCTTTGATGAGGCTTCCGGCAATGGTCAGTACAATGCCAACAACTTCTGCAACGCAGAGGCGGACATGCTGATGGCCAAGGCCAATGCGGAAACCGATGCCGACAAACGTGCGATGATGCTGAAAGAGCTGGAAACCATCCTCTACAACGAGGCGGCTTTCATCCCGCTGCACTGGCAGAACCTGGCCTGGGGCGCCCGCAAAGGTGTGCACGCGGAATCCATCGTGAACGCGCTGAACTTCCCTTACTTCGGTGACCTCGTCGTCGACTAAGGTCAGCACAATCCAAGACCGGAGCAGGCCAGCGTGGCTTGCTCCGGCCTCATCTCCGGCATTTCTCCAAGACAATTTGCCAAGGGTATTCTTCCTGACTGTGCAGGGAGGGAAGGTTTGATGCCCTTTGCTATTTGTTTTAGGCCCTATTTGTTCCAGGCCCGACGACCCCAGGCCCCACTATCCCAGGAAGAAGGTGTAAAAGCATGTTTGCTTACCTTGTGAAACGCGTGTTCCAGGCTATCGCGGTGATGTTTGTCATCTCGCTGATCGGCTTTGCCATTCAGGACAATCTCGGCGATCCGCTCCGCGAGCTGGTCGGACAATCCGTGAGCGAAGAGGTCCGTCAGGAGCTGCGCGATGAATTGGGGCTGAATGACAGTTTCCTGACGCAGTATTTGCGCTTTGCCGGGAACGCGTTGCAAGGGGATCTGGGCACCAGCTACTTCTTCAAGGAACCGGCGCTGGATGTGATCCTGAAAAAACTGCCCGCAACGCTAGAACTGGTTGTAGGGGCCTCGATCATCATTATCGGGTTGTCGATCCCGGTGGGGGTCTTTACCGCCATCTACCCCAATTCGATCCTAAGCCGCCTGGTCATGGGGCTGTCGATCATCGGGATTTCCATCCCGGTCTTCCTGACCGCAATCCTGATGATCTTTGTGTTTTCTGTCGAATATGGCTGGTTCCCCTCTTACGGGCGCGGCGATGTGGTGCATGTCTTTGGCTATTGGGATACCAATTTTGCCAGCCTGGACGGCTGGTCGCATATCCTGCTGCCCTCGATTGCGCTGGCCTCGATCATGCTGCCGCTCTTTATCCGCCTGATCCGGGCCGAGATGATGGAAGTGTTGCAGAGCGAATATGTGAAATACGCCAAGGCCAAGGGTATCCGGCCCTGGCGCATCTATTTTGTCCATGCGCTGAAGAATACTCTGCTGCCGGTGATCACAGTGGGCGGCGTGCAGATCGGCACCATGGTAGCCTATACGATCCTGACCGAGACGGTGTTCCAGTGGCCGGGCATGGGCTTCATGTTCCTGGAGGCGGTGAACCGCGTCGATACCCCGCTGATCGTCGCCTATCTGATCGTGGTTGGCTTTATCTTTGTTGTCACCAATACAATCGTTGACCTGATCTACGGGCTGGTCAATCCCACCGTAAATCTTGCGAGGATGGGCGCATGAGCAGCCTAAGCACCAATTCCGAACCATCGCGCTGGGCGCAGATCTGGAACTCCAACATCGCTTATAGCTTCCGGCGCAATCCGGTGGCCGTTGTCTCGCTGCTGGTCTTTGCGGTGATCACGGTGATGTCCTTTCTGGCGCCGCTGATTGCGCCTTTTGATCCCTATGATCCGGCTCAGATCGATATCATGAACAGCGAATACCCTCCTGTCTGGGTGGATGGGGCTGACCCGCTGTTCATGCTGGGCACCGATGACCAGGGCCGCGATCTGTGGTCCACCATCCTTTATGGCACCCGGCTGTCGCTGCTGATCGGTATATGTGCGGTGGGGTTGCAGGCTTTCCTCGGCATTTCGATCGGGTTGATCGCTGGCTATGTCGGCGGTCGGATCGACAGCCTGCTGATGCGGCTGGCCGATATCCAGTTGTCTTTCTCGACCCTGATGGTGGCAATCATCTTTTTGGCGGTGACTCAGGCGATGTTTGGCTCTGAAACCTTCAACCAATATGCCATCTATTTCCTGATTGCGGTAATTGGCGTGGCGGAATGGCCGCAATATGCCCGCACCGTGCGTGCCACCGTGCTGGCGGAAAAGAAAAAGGAATATGTCGACAGCGCCCGGGTTCTGGGCTTTGGCCCCATTCGCATCATGGTGCGTCACATCCTGCCGAACTCGCTGTCGCCGATCTTTGTGATCTCGACCGTGCAGGTGGCCAATGCCATCATCTCCGAGGCCTCGCTGTCTTTCCTCGGCCTTGGTATGCCGCCGAGCCAGCCCTCGCTGGGGTCGCTGATTTCCTCCGGCTTTGACTACATCTTTTCGGGCAGCTGGTGGATCACCGCCATTCCCGGCGTGGTACTGGTGGTTCTGGTGCTGGTGATCAATCTCTTGGGTGACTGGCTACGTGATGCCCTAAACCCCAAACTCTATAAGGGATAAGCGCAATGTCCTTGCTTTCCGTGCGCGACCTGAGCGTGAAATTCGCCATGCGCGACAATACCGTAACCGCCCTCAATCAGATCAGCTTTGATCTGTGCAAAGGCGAACGTCTGGGAATCGTCGGGGAATCCGGCGCTGGCAAATCCATCACCGGCTTTGCCCTGATGAACCTGCTGAGCCGCCCCGGCTATATCGACAGCGGCAAGATCCAGTTTCTGGGCGAAGACATTACCGAGATGTCCGAGGCCAAGATGCGCAGCATTCGCGGCAATCAGATGGCGATGATCTTTCAGGATCCGATGGTGACGCTGAACCCGGTGCTGACCATTGGTCAGCAAATGGTGGAAACCCTGCAGGCCCATCGCAAGCTGAGCAAATCCGAGGCCGAGCAGATCGCCATCGTCAAACTGCGCGAGGTCTATATTCCCTCGCCGGAGGAGCGGCTGAACCAATATCCGCATGAGCTGTCGGGTGGGATGCGCCAGCGGATCATCATCGCCATTGCTTTGTTGTTGGACCCGCAGCTGATCATCGCGGATGAGCCAACAACGGCGCTGGATGTGACCATTCAGGCGGATATCATGGAGCTGTTGCTTGAGCTGTGCGAATCCAACAAGGTCGGCCTGATCCTGATCACCCATGACCTGGGCGTGGTCAGCCAGATGACCGAACGCACCCTAGTGATGTATGCCGGGCGCATCATCGAGGCAGGCCGCACCCGCGAGATCATCAATGATCCGCAACACCCCTATACCCAGGGGCTGATCAATGCGCTGCCACAGCAGACCAAACCGGGGCAGCGTTTGAAACAGATCCCGGGCAATATGCCCTCGCTCACCGCCATTCCGCGGGGCTGCCCCTTTAGCCCGCGCTGCGAATACGCCCAGGACCATTGCCTCACCGAGGCCCCCAAGCCGGTGCAATACACCCATGTAGAAGTGGCTTGCCACGAGGTGAACCGCCTGCACAGCGACAAAGCCGAGGAGATGATCGGATGAGCGCGCCTCAGCCCCTGTTGGAAATTCGCAATCTTGAAAAACGCTTTGAACTGGACCGTGGGTTTCTCGAAACTCTCAAGTTCAAAGGCGGCAAGCTGGTGCAGGAAAAGCGCGAGGTCCATGCCGTCAACAATGTCTCATTAGAGGTTGCGCCCGGAGAGGCGCTCTGTGTGGTGGGGGAAAGCGGTTGCGGAAAATCTACCGTGGCGCGGCTGATCGCGGGGCTGTTGACCCCCAGTGCCGGTGAGATCCACTATGCAGGCGAGCGTATTGACGATCGCTCCCGCCGGGCCCTGATGCCGCTGCGCAAAAAGATGCAGATGATCTTTCAGAACCCCTATGCATCGCTGAACCCGCGCATGACCATCCAGCAGGCGCTGGAAGAACCAGTGCGCTATCACAATCCTGCTCTGTCTAAGGGCGAGGTGCGCGATAAGGTGGCAGAAGTGATGCGGTCGGTGGGGGTGGACCCCAGTTGGGCCGGACGCTATCCACATGAATTCTCGGGAGGCCAACGTCAGCGGATTGCCATTGCCCGTGCCCTGACGGTGGACCCTGAATTCATCATCGCCGACGAGCCGATTTCGGCGCTGGATGTCTCTATTCAGGCGCAGGTGCTGAACCTGATGCTCGAGGCCAAGGATGAGCGCGGCCTCACCTATCTGTTCATCACCCATGACCTGAGCGTGGTGCAGCACTTTGGCACCAAGGTGGCGGTGCTCTATTTGGGCTCGGTTTGTGAGCTTTCCGACACGGCAACCCTGTTTGAAAACCCCAAACACCCCTATACCCGCGCTTTGCTTTCTGCGGTTCCGCAGTTAAAAGATGATCATCCCAACCACATCCGATTGCGCGGTGAAATCCCGACACCAATCAACCTGCCGCAGGGATGTCCTTTTGAAAGTCGCTGTGCCCATGCCAATAGCCGGTGCCAGACTGAAAAACCGCGCCCCCAGCAACAGCCCGACGGGGCCCTGGTGGCTTGCCATGCTGTCGAAGAAGACCGCTTGGACGGCTAAGGGCCTGAACGGGCGGAACGGGATTTTACAGTGGACATAGCCTGGCTCAGAGACTTTGAGGCCTTGGTCGCGCAGAAGAATTTCTCGCGCGCGGCCGAGGAGCGTAATGTCAGCCAACCGGCTTTTTCCCGGCGCATTCGGGCGCTGGAGGAGGAGTTTGGCGTCAAGCTGATCAACCGGCAAACCCTGCCGCTGTCGCTGACCCCTGCGGGGGAGGTGTTTCTGGCGCAGTCAAAGGTGATGCTGCGCACCTATGATGAGACCTTAGAGCGCTGTCAGATCATTGATGCGGCTGGGGAAAACGTCATTCGTTTTGCCACCTCACAGTCGCTTTATATGACCCACTACAAGACCCACATCGCCCCGATGGTTGATGAGGGCGGGCTGGAGATTGACCTGAACTCCACGGGTTGGGCTGCGGATCAGTTTGTTTCGGCCCTGCAGCAACGCTATTGCGATGTGATCTTGACCTATTGGCACCCTGCAATGGATGCGCTGGCGCCGCTGGCCCTGGGCAATTGCGACTATATCACCCTGAGCGAAGATGTCTTTGTACCGGTGTCGAAATCCGGTCCAGAGGGTCCCTTGCACCGCTTTGAAAGCACGCCCAAAAAACCGATTTCGCTGCTGTCCTACGGTACGGTATCGGCGCTGCGTTCGGTGGTGGAACATGCGCTGCGGCAGAACACGGATGGCCCAAAGATGCTGGTGGTGAACCAAAGTGCGCTGGCCAGTTCTGTCAAGGCCATGGTGATGGAGGGCTTTGGTCTGGGCTGGTTGCCCCATGAGCTGTGCAAGCAGGAGCTGGCGGAGGGACGGATGCAGATTGTTGGTGGCCCCGAACAGCGCCACCCGCTGGAAATTCGGCTCTACCGGGACAAGGAGAACAGCAAACCAACGCTGAACCGCCTATGGCAGGACATGCAGGCGGCACTTGCGGTTCAGAGCAATCGCTGAGATCCCATCGGCCGGATCAGGGAGCTGCCGCCTTGACGGTATAGGGCGCGAGGCTTTCCAGAAAAGTGTCGACAAAATCCAGCGAGAGCAGCGAGCGGCTGCCGGAGGCCGGGCGCAGGATCGATAGCCAGTGATAGAGCTCTGGCTCAAAGGGCCGCACTTCGACATTCTTTGACTTGAACTGATCCGCATCCAGGGCGCTGACCACCGATACGCCCTGACCTTCGGCCACCATCAAGCAGGCGGTTGAAAACTGGCGCACCTCGACCCAGGAATTAAGCAAGACACCATGATCCGAGAAGGATTGCGACAGGCTTTTGAAGAATGCGCTGCTCTTGCGGGTGTGGATGATGCGCTCATCTGCCAGGTCCAGTGGTGAAATACGCTCCAGCTTGGCCAAGCGGTGACCGCGCGGGAAAACGCAGACGGTTTTGATGGCTATATCAATGTGCTCAACAGCCGGATGGCCAGAGAAGCCATCTGTTATGCCACAGTCATATTGCTCGCCTATGATCCATTCCAGGATCCGTTCCGGGCGGTCCGGTTCAAGTGTGAGATTCACCCCCGGACGCTGCTGCAAAAACTTGGCCAGCAGCTGTGGCAAATGGGAGCTGGCAAAACCCGGAAGACAAGCAATTCGCAGATGCCCGGCGGTGCGATCCGTCAAGTCACGGTTGAGTTCTTCCAGATGGCGCAGGCTTTCAAAGACCCGACCGACCTCTGACAGCAGATAGCGCGCCTCGCTGGTGGGAATCAGCATGCCATCTTTGCGCTGGAACAGCTCGATCGCGACCGAGTTGGAAAAGTCCGACAGCAAGCGACTGGTGGCAGGCTGCGAAATCCCCAAGGATTTTGCGGCGCGGGTGACCGATCCGGTCTGGGCCACGGCCTGAAAGGCCTCTAACTGTCTCAATTTAAATTTCAATGACTTAGCCCTGACTTTGAGTGGAAAATCGACGATAATATAACATTATATTATGATGCATGTCAAAAAACTTTCACTTGCATTATGTCGCTTTCTGCTCACTCTTTAGGCATCAAATGAACGGGGATTATTCACATGTCTATCAAAACGCTTCTTTGCAGCTCGGCTCTTATGGCTGCCACAGCGGGTGTCGCCTTTGCTGAAACCGAGGTTCAGTGGTGGCACGCAATGGGTGGGGCCAATGGCGAACGCGTCAACAAAATCGCGGAAGATTTCAACGCTACGCAGAGTGACTACAAGGTTGTTCCTGTCTACAAGGGCAACTACACCGAAACCATGACAGCGGCGATTGCGGCTTTCCGTGCCAAAGAGCACCCGCAAATTGTTCAGGTTTTTGAAGTTGGCACCGCCACCATGATGGCCGCCAAGGGTGCGATCTACCCAGTTGAGAAACTGATGAAAGACGCCGGAGAAGCCTTTGACGGCGACGCCTTCCTGCCTGCGGTTGTGTCTTATTACGAGACCCCCGAAGGGGAACTGCTGTCGATGCCTTTCAACAGCTCCACACCTGTTATGTGGTACAACAAAGACGCGCTGGACGCAGCGGGTGCTGCCGTTCCCACAACCTGGGATGAGGTACAGGAAACCGCGCAGAAACTGGTCGACAATGGCATGGACTGCGGCGTGTCCTTTGGCTGGCAGTCTTGGGTCATGGTTGAGAACTTCTCGGCCTGGCACAACATCGGCATGGGTACCAAGGAAAACGGCTTTGCCGGGTTCGACACCGAGTTCAGCTTTAACAATGAAGCCGTTGCAGCCCGTCTGGATGGCATCGCTGCCATGACCGACGGCAACCTGTTCAAATACGGTGGCCGTCGCGGCGACAGCCTGCCCATGTTCACCAATGGCGAATGTGGCATGTGGATGAACTCCTCTGCCTATTACGGCTCGATCAAGAGCCAGGCCGAGTTTGAATTTGGTCAGACCATGCTGCCGCTGGATACATCCGTGGCTGATGCGCCTCAGAACTCGATCATTGGTGGCGCCACCCTCTGGGTGCTCGAAGGCCATGAGAGCGAAGAGTACAAGGGCACAGCCCAGTTCCTGACCTATCTGTCCTCCCCCGAGGTTCAGGCCTGGTGGCACCAGGAGACCGGCTATGTGCCGATCACCACAGCTGCTTATGAGCTGTCCAAGGAGCAGGGTTTCTATGAGAGCAACCCCGGCACCGATACTGCGATCCAGCAGCTGAGCCTGAACACCCCAACCCCGAACAGCCGTGGCCTTCGCTTTGGCAACTTTGTTCAGGTGCGTGACGTGATCAACGAAGAGCTGGAAGCTGTCTGGGCGGGCGACAAGTCTGCAACCGACGCGCTGAACGCAGCGGCTGAGCGTGGCAATACCCTGCTGCGCAAGTTCGAACGTTCCGCCAAATAAACACGGCTACATGATCTGAACCATGCCGCCCCAGAGGCGGCATGGTTTCGTTTTATGCGCTGCTTTGCCGGCGCATCCCTTCGGGGTACTAGACAGGGCACAATACGGGGCACTCCATGCTGAAACGCGTCCATTTTCCTTCTTCGCCACTGCCCTATCTGCTGGTGGCACCGCAGCTGGCGATTACGCTGGTGTTCTTTATCTGGCCCGCCAGTCAGGCGATGTATCAGTCTTTTCTGATCGAAGACGCCTTTGGCCTCGGCTCTGAATTCGTCTGGTTTGAGAACTTTCAGGTTCTCTGGGGCGACCAGCACTATCTGGATGCTTTCTGGCGCACCGGTATTTTCTCGCTCTTGGTGGCGGCGCTCTCGATGGGGGTTGCGCTGATCCTTGCGGGCTTTGCCCAGCGGGTGGTGCGCGGCGCCATGGTGTACCGAACCCTGTTGATCTGGCCCTATGCGGTGGCCCCGGTTCTGGCAGGGGCGCTTTGGGTCTTCATGTTTAACCCGACTTTGGGGATCTTTCCCTATTTTCTCGACTTTGTCGGCATTGATTGGAATCACTATCTGAATGGCAATCAGGCCATGGCGCTGGTGATCCTTGCCGCGGCCTGGAAGCAGGTGGCTTATAACTTTTTGTTCTATCTCGCGGCGATGCAGTCGATCCCCAATAGCGTGATTGAGGCCGCCGCCATTGATGGCGCAGGCCCCGGGCGTCGCTTCTTTTCCATCATCCTGCCGCTGATCTCGCCCACCACGTTTTTCCTGCTGGTGATCAACATGGTCTACGCTTTCTTTGAGACCTTCGGCATCATCCATGCGGTGACCCAGGGCGGGCCGGGCACCTCGACCACGATCCTTGTCTACAAAGTCTTTAACGATGGCTTTGTCGGCCTTGATCTGGGCGGCTCTGCGGCGCAGTCGGTGATCCTGATGGTGCTGGTCATTGCCATGACCGTTGTCCAATTCCGCTATGTTGAAAGAAAGGTGGAATACTGATGGTTGAACGTCGTCCACTCACCTCGCTGCTTACCCATTTTGTGCTGGTGCTAGGCGTGATTGCCATTGCCCTGCCGATCTGGATCACCTTTGTGGCAGCCACCCATGACCAGTTCCGTATGAATCAAGTGCCCCTTCCGCTCTGGCCCGGCACCCATCTGTGGGACAACCTGAACCAGACCCTGTTTGGCGCGGGCCTCAGCGGCACGGAAGGCGCCCCCGTTTGGTTAATGCTGCTCAACAGTCTGGCCATGGCGATGATGATCTCGCTGGGCAAGATCGCCATCTCGCTGCTCTCGGCCTTTGCCATCGTCTATTTCCGCTTTCCCTTCCGCATGACCTGCTTCTGGATGATCTTCATCACCCTGATGCTGCCGGTCGAGGTGCGGATCCTGCCGACCTTTGAAGTTGTCGCCAACCTCGGGATGCTCAACAGCTACTGGGGGCTGTCGATCCCGCTGATCGCTTCGGCCACCGCCACCTTCATGTTCCGCCAGGTGTTTTTGACGGTCCCGGACGAGATGCTGGAAAGCGCGCGCATTGATGGGGCAGGGCCAATGCGGTTCTTCTTTGACATCCTGCTGCCCCTGTCGCGGACCAATATCGCAGCGCTTTTTGTGATCCTCTTCATCTTTGGCTGGAACCAGTACCTCTGGCCGCTGCTGATCACCACGGATACCTCGATGACCACCATCGTCATGTCGATCAAGCAGATGCTGGAGGCGGCCGAGCAAAGCCCGCAATGGAATATCATCATGACGACGGCACTCTTGGCGATGATCCCGCCGATCTTTGTCGTCATCTCGATGCAAAAGCTCTTTGTGCAGGGCTTGACGGAAACCGATAAATAGGACGCCCCGCAAATGGCTGAAATTAAACTAACCGACTTGACCAAATCCTACGGTCCCACCGAAGTGCTGCACCATGTTGAGGGCGAGATCAGTGATGGCGAATTCATCGTCATCGTTGGCCCCTCGGGCTGCGGAAAATCGACCCTTCTGCGGATGGTGGCTGGGCTTGAGACCGTGACATCTGGCGAGATCGCAATTGCCGGCCGTCGGGTGAACGAGCTGGAACCTTCGGCGCGCGATATCGCCATGGTGTTCCAGAACTACGCGCTTTATCCCCATATGAGCGTGCGTGAAAACATGGCCTACGGGCTGAAAATCCGCAAACTCTCCAAGGCGGAAATCAACCGTCGCGTCGAAGAAGCAGCCGATATTCTGGAGATACGCCAGTATCTGGATCGCAAACCGCGGCAGTTGTCCGGGGGGCAGCGTCAGCGGGTCGCCATGGGGCGGGCCATCGTGCGCGACCCGCAGGTCTTTCTGTTTGACGAACCGCTCTCAAACCTGGATGCCAAGCTGCGGGTGCAAATGCGCCTGGAGATCCGCAAATTGCAGCAACGCCTTGGGGTGACCTCGATCTATGTGACCCATGATCAGGTCGAGGCGATGACCCTGGGGGATCGGCTGATGGTGCTGAACGGCGGCTATGTCGAACAGTTCGGCACCCCGATCGAGCTCTATGATCGGCCTGCCTCGGTCTTTGTGGCTGGGTTCATTGGCAGCCCGGCGATGAATTTCCTGCCCGCCTCCATAGAAGCGGAGGCGCTGATCCTGTCCACCGGCGTCCAGCTGGCCGCGCCGCAGGTGTCAGCTGACCTGGCGCAAAACAGTGCGGTGCTTTTGGGGGTCCGTCCTGAACACCTGGTGCCGGATGAGATCGGCCCGATTGTCATTGATGTCGATATGGTAGAACAGCTGGGGGCGAATACTCTGCTGCATGGCAAGCTTAGCGGCAGCCAGCACGAAATCGTCGCTTCGGTGCCGGGCCATGTCGCGGCCGAACCCGGCAGCAAGCACAGTTTCTCAGCGGCGCCAGAGTTGCTGCATCTGTTTGACCCAAAAACTGAAAAACGGCTGGAGACATAATGCAGTTCCCCCAGTTGGCGGCCTTTACCGGGGGCGATGGGCTGATCCGGGTGATCGGGCACCGGGGTGCCCGTGGCGTGATGCCGGAAAACACCATGGAGGGCTTTGCCTTTACCCTGAACTGCGGGGTACGCCTGTTGGAGTTTGACGTGGTGATGACTCGCGATGGAGTGCCGGTGATCACCCATAACCACAGCCTCACCGGCTCGATTGTCCGCGATGGGGCGGGCAATTGGCTCCAGGGAAATACGCCCAAGGTTGCTGATCTGGACTGGGGCGATCTGGCGGCGCTGGATGTAGGCGGGCTGGACGGACACAGTGACTATGGTCGGCGCTTTCCCGATCAGGCCTTTTTGTACGGGGCCCGTATTCCGCGTCTGAGCGATCTCTGTGAACTGATTGCCCAGCCCGGCTATCAGGATGTGCATCTGATGCTCGAGATCAAATCCGATCCGGCCAGGCTGCAAGAGGCGGCAACCCGCAGCGAGGTGGTTGCGGCCGTGGTGAAGGAGGTACGCGCCCTGGGGCTGGCGCATCGCACCTTGATGCATAGTTTTGATTGGCAGCTTCTGGCGGAATGTGCGGGCCAGGCGCCGGAAATGCCGACATCCTTCCTGACGCAACGGCCTGAAAACGCGGCGGATGTGGGGGAGGATCATGCCAGTTCAGTCAGTTATGACCTGACGGGCGAGGGCGCCAATCTGCCGGATCAGGTGCTGGAGGCGGGGGGCGCGCTTTGGTGTCCCTATTACCTGGATGTTACCGCCACGGATGTGGCTCGCGCTCAGAAACTGGGTCTGCGGGTTGCGGTCTGGACCGTCAACGAGGTCGCTGATATCGACCGGATGATCGGGTTAGGGGTGGATGCCATCGTGACGGATTACCCCGGACGGGTGCAGCGCAGGCTTTTGACAAAAGGCTTTGTCTGGTCCGAAACACAGGCCGCGCTCTCCGTCTAGGGGGGCTGCCTGTCTTAGGCTTGAAAACCTGCCGCGCAGAAATCCAGTAGGGTTGCCGTCAGGTCCTGGGTGGTTGCCCCGTCCTCGAGGCCGGAAATACGCCAGCGCGAGGTGCAAAGCGCCAGCATCGCCGAGACCATGAAGATGAAATGAGCGCCGATCTTCTGCTGCGAGGCATCGGGGAGCAACACGGCGATCTCTGCCAGAAAGATCTCCATGGTCGGGTCAAAATAGCGTTGGGCAATGTGCTGCCAGCGTATGTCTGACGAGACATGGGCAATCAATCGACCATAGGCGGACCAAGTGGGGCCGCCGTGCAGGGTTCTGTCGATGAAGGGGGCGATGAAGCAGGTCAAAACTTGATGCAGGGTCAGCGACCCTGCAGCCTTGGCAGCGGCCAGCGCATCCTGTCTGAGCTGTGCCAGTTCTTCAGCACGTCGGGCCACCACGGTGGTAAACAGCGCCTCCTTGCTGCCGCCGTGATGATTGACCAGAGCCCCCTGAACACCTGCTGCCTTGGCAATATCACGAATCGAAGCGCCCTCGAAACCGCGCTCGGCAAAGAGTTGCTCTGCGGCATCAAAGATGCGGTCTCGGGTTGCCAAAGAGCGTTTGCTGGGTGCGCGTTGTCTTTGATTTTCTTGTACTTTTCCACTCATTTCAAAAACATCTTGCCCTATTTTTAACAGTCGTTCAATCTAAAAGCGCGCCCCGAGGGTGCTTGAGGGAGGAAAAATGATGACGGCACAGGCAAACGCGGCGCAAAATGGTGCTGCGGCGGATAGGTATGCTTTGATTGGCGCAGGGCCCATGGGGCTCGCCATGGCGAAAGTTCTGAAAGAACAGGGTATTCCCTTCCAGGGGTTCGAGCTGCACTCGGATGTGGGCGGGCTCTGGGATATCGATGCGCCGCATTCGACGATGTATGAAACCGCGCATCTGATTTCGTCCAAAAAGATGACTCAGTTTGACGACTTTCCGATGGGCGAAGAGGTTGCGGAATATCCTTCGCACCGAGAGATGCGGCGCTACTTCTGCGATTTTGCCCGCCATTTTGATCTCTACCAGGACTATGCTTTCAATTGCGAGGTGCTCTCTTGTGATCCTCTGGGCGAGAGCGGCGTGGGCTGGCGGGTCACCTGGCGCGACGGCGAGGGTCAGGAGCATAGCGAGATCTTTGCCGGTGTTTTGATCGCCAATGGCACCCTGGCCGAGCCGAACAAGCCCGATTTCAAAGGCCAGTTTGACGGCGAGATGATCCATGCCGCCCAGTACCGCGACCCGCGACAGTTTGCGGACAAGCGCGTGCTGATCGTGGGGGCTGGAAATTCCGGCTGCGATATCGCGGTGGATGCCATCCACCACGGGCTGAGCTGCGATATCTCGATGCGCCGCGGCTATTACTTCGTGCCCAAATATGTCTTTGGCAGGCCCGCCGATACCATGGGCGGCGCGATTCGCCTGCCCATGTGGCTGAAACGCCGTGTCGATGGCATGATCCTGAAATGGTTTGTCGGGGATCCGCAGAAATATGGCTTCCCCAAACCGGATTACGCGCTTTATGAAAGCCACCCGGTGGTGAACTCGCTGATCCTGTTTCACGCTGGGCACGGCGATCTAAAGGTGCGCCCGGATATCGATCATATCGCGGGCAAGGTGGTGCATTTCACCGATGGGTCACAGGCCGACTATGACATGATCCTGACCGCCACTGGCTACCTGCTGCACTATCCCTTTATTGATAAGGAATTGCTCAATTGGCAGGGCGCCGCGCCGCATCTCTATCTCAACTGCATGCATCCCGAGCGCGATGATCTCTTTGTGCTGGGCATGGTTGAGGCCTCTGGACTGGGCTGGCAGGGACGGCACGAACAGGCGGAAATGGTGGCCCGCTATCTCAAGGGGCTGCAGCAGGGACAGGCCGGTGCGGCCAAGCTGAAACAGGAAAAATCCGCAGGTTTTGAACGCGCCACCGGCGGTATGAACTACCTCAAGCTGGCGCGAATGGCCTATTACGTGGACAAGGCAACCTACCGCAAAGCCGTCACGGGCTGGATCTCCGCGCTGACGCAGGGGGCATCATGACGGATCTTGATACGGTTGTTCTGAATTTCAGTGCCTCCAGCTTGCTGGTGATGAATGCAATCCTGGCCATTGTGATGTTTTCCATCGCGCTGGATCTGAGGATCAGCGATTTTGCCCGATTGATCCGCGCGCCCAAACCGGTTCTGACCGGGCTTGCCTCGCAGTTTATTCTCCTGCCTGCACTGACCTTTCTGCTGGTTCTGATGGTCGAGCCCCGGGCCTCGATTGCGCTGGGGCTGATCCTGGTTGCGGCCTGCCCGGGCGGCAACATCTCCAATTTCATTACTCACCGCGCCGGGGGAAACGCGGCGCTGTCGGTGTCGATGACCGCCTTTGCCACGGTGGGCGCCATCCTGATCACGCCGCTCAACATCGCCTTTTGGGGGCAGCTTTATGCGCCTACGCGCGAAATCTTGAACCGGGTAGAGATCGATCCGGTGCAGATTGCTCTCACTGTCTCCTTGATGCTGGTCTTGCCACTGGTCCTGGGGATCTATCTCAACAGTCGGCATGCCCCCTTTGCGGATCGGGTGCGCCGTCCAATGCAGAACCTGTCGATGCTGATTTTTCTGGGTTTTGTGGTCTTGGCGCTGGCAGCCAATTGGGCCTTCTTTTTGCAGTTTGCGCCCTTTGTCGGCGGGTTGGTGGTGCTGCACAATGCCATTGCCCTGGCGGCGGGCTATGGAACTGCCACCTTGGCGGGCTTGTCTAACTATGACCGGCGAGCCGTGACGATTGAGACAGGGATTCAGAACTCGGGCCTGGGGCTGGTGCTGATCTTTGGCTTTTTCAACGGGCTGGGGGGCATGGCGGTGGTGGCAGCCCTTTGGGGTATTTGGCACGCCATTTCAGGCCTGGCCCTCGCCAAGTTGATGTCGCGACGGGAGGCAAAGCGATGACAAAGATCCTGATTACTGGTGCTGCAGGCGATGTGGGCTCGGCGCTGCTGCGGGAACTCGCCCAGGCTGAAGGATCAGCCTATGAGGTGGTGGCAACAGATCTGCGCGCGCCCTGCGATCTGCCCGCAGCCATCCGCTTTGTGCCCTTGGATGTGCGCGGTGAGGATCCCGATCGGGTGATCGGAGACGAGCGCCCGGATGTGGTGATCCATCTGGCTTCGATCGTGTCGCCAACAACGCGGGAGTTTGCCCATGCAGTTGATGTTGTTGGCTCGCGCAATGTGCTGACAGCTTGCCACGCCCATGGGGTCCGGCGTCTGGTGGTGACCTCCTCAGGGGCGGCCTATGGCTATCATGCGGAAAACGCCAATCCCCTGGTCGAAAGTGATCCAATACGCGGCAATCCGGAGTTCGCCTATTCGGACCACAAACGCCGGGTCGAGGAAATGCTGGCCCAGGCCCGTATCGACGCGCCTGAACTGGAACAGGTTGTGCTGCGGGTGGGAACGGTATTGGGCGCAGGCCTGGAGAACCAGATCACCGCGCTGTTTCACAAACCCCGCCTGCTTGCTCTGCAGGGCTGTGAGAGTCCCTTTGTCTTTATCTGGACCCGGGATCTGGCGCGCATTCTGAAACGCGCCATCCAGGACGGACCTGCGGGCATTTTTAATGTTGCGGGCGATGGGGCGCTGGGTGTGTCGGAGCTGTCGCAGGCCCTGAACAAGCCGGTGCTGCGTCTGCCAGTCTGGCTGCTCAAGCTGGCTCTGGCCATTGCGCATCCCCTGAAACTGTCGCGTTATGGGCCAAGCCAGGTGCGGTTTTTGCAATATCGGCCGGTGCTGGACAACGGCGCCTTGAAGGCGCAATTCGGCTATGTGCCGGATCTCACCAGCGCTGAGGTCTTTGCGCTGTGGCAAAAGGCGGCGGGGCTGTGAGGATGGCAGGGAAAGCGACAAAAACCGCCGTTATCACCGGTGGGGCGGGTGGTTTGGGACTGGCCTTGGAGGCGGGGCTGCGGCAGGCGGGCTGGTCCACCATTGTGATTGACCTGCCTGGACCAGCGCTGGAGGCATTGCCAGATCTGGAGGGGCGCTGTTGCTACGGCTGTGATCTGACCGACAGCGACGCCATGCGCGCGCTTTGTGCGCAGATCCGTCAGGCCAGCCCTTCGATTGATCTAGTGATCTATAATGCTGGCATTACCTGGATTGGTGCCTGCCAGGATCTGGGCGCAGAGGCACATAGAAAGGTCTTTGATATCAACTATTTTGCTGCGGTTGGGATGGCGCAGGCCCTACAGAGAGAGGTCCGCCGGGCCGGGGGAACCCATCTGGCGATTTCTTCGGTCGCTGGATTCAGCCCGCTGTTTCATCGCACCGCCTATGCCGCCAGCAAACATGCGTTGGAGGGCTTCTTCAAATCGCTGCGCTCAGAGGAAAAGCCATACGGGGTGCGCACAGTGATTGCGGCTCCCAGCTTTGTCGCCACCAATATTGGCCGCGCCGAAGCCAAATCGGATGGCATTGCTCGCCCTGGATCTGCGGCCGACGGGGTGGACTACATGACCCCGGAGGATGCGGCGCAGGAGATCCTCAAAGGTCTGGCGCGGAGGAAAACCTACATCCCCGTCGGGCGGATTGCACGGCTTTCCTGGATTGTTAACCGACTGTCCCCGGCGCTGTTTGAGCGCCTGATGGAGCGACAGATCAAAGCTGCTCGCAGCGGGTGACCTGACTGACCGAGCGTCTTTTAGGATAGGAGGGCTGGCGTTCTGTGTCGTGCTGTGATGCCAAAACGATAGTGTTGGGACAGGTTGCTGTTGCCGGGGCCTAGGCCGCAGGAAAGCGAAAACCTGCACATCCTTTCAGCGCAGCGGCGTCTTCCAGGATGCAAAACACCGGGGCGCCGAGATCGGGAAACTTAGGATCCCTTTGCGAATAGGCGGTGACGAAGGCAGAACCGCCAGGGCCTGTCAGCAGGTTTCGCGCCACGGCGCCTGCAAAATACAGCCCCCCAAGGGGAAGGAAACCCTTCAACAGGTTGCGGCTTAGCAGGGCCAGGAGCCCTGCATAAAAGTCGATAAATTCGGTGACCTCGTTGTGGCGGGAGGCTGCGAGGATCTGGGCACCGCTGCGGGGCGCCGCATCTGGGGCAAAGGCCGCATAGAGCGCCGCAAGTCCACGGCCGGAGAAACAGCATTCCAGGGTGGTGAAATCTGCGGCCTTGGCGCCGAGTTGCGCCACCAGAGCCTGATGCAAATCCAGCGGCAGCGCGACATGGCCGTATTCGGACTTCAAACAGTTTGAGCCCTGTGCATCTGCAAACACTGGGCTTAGGTTAAAACCGGTGCCAATCCCAACAACCAGTTTCTGAACCACAGGGCCTTGCTGCGCTGATGGGTGCGGCGTGGCGTGAATGACAGCAAGATCGCTGTGTTTGAGATCTGCCAGACTATGCCCCAGGGCGCTCAGATCATTCAAGAGTTGTACGGGGATAGCTCCCCATTCTCGTGACAGATCCCGTGCCGAAAGCTGCCAACCGCGATTGGTGAGTTCGGCCTTTTGCGCGGTTGCCGGGCCAGTGACCGGCCCGGCAACGGCAATGACCATTTCCGAGATCACCGGCCTGTCTGTCTCGGCCAAATAGTGGCTCAGCAGAGCGGAGAACCCGGTGAACTTTGCATTTTGGTAGCTTTGCACCGCTGTCAGAGGTCGCCCCCCCTTTGCCAGCGCCAGGCGGCAATTGGTGCCGCCAAGATCTACAACCAGTCGTGCCATCTCAGTTCAACCGTTCGCCGCTGTCTGGCGCAAAGAAAGACACCTTGGCCAGGTCAAAAGCCAGATCCAGCATGGCGCCGGGCTGCGCCTTGGTTTCCGCGTGCAGCCGCGCGGTGACCTGCTTGCCGCCCAGTTCTGAAACCACATAGGTATCCGCCCCGGCAGGCTCTACCAGATCAACGCGGCACTGGGCTGCCTGAACAGCCGGGCCATTGCGCGCCCCGGCCTCGATGATGTCCTCGGGCCGCAGTCCAAGGATGACATTTTCGGGAAGATCCTGCGCCAGCGGGCTTTGCAGAACCATTGGCGCTCCCTCGGGGCGGGTGATTTCGATCTGGAGCCCTTGGCCAGAACGCTGGGTGCGGGCGGGGATCAGGTTCATCGCGGGCGACCCCATGAAATCGGCGACAAACAGATTGGCCGGATGATTGTAGATCTCAGCCGGAGTGCCAATCTGCTGCACCTCACCGCCCTTCATCACCACGATCTTTGTCGCCAGGGTCATGGCCTCGATCTGGTCATGGGTGACATAGACCATGGTGGCCCCGAGGTTCTGATGCAGTTTCTTGATCTCCGAGCGCATACTGACCCGCAGCTTGGCATCGAGGTTCGACAGGGGTTCGTCAAACAGGAACAGTTTTGGATCACGAACCAGGGCACGTCCCATCGCGACCCGCTGGCGCTGCCCTCCTGACAGCTGTCCGGGGCGGCGGTTCAGCAGGGGTTCGATCTGGAGTTGCCGCGCCACCTCGTCCAGCTTCCGCGTCTGGGTGGCGGCATCCACCCCGCGCACCTTCATGCCAAAGGTGATATTCTTGGCCACGGTCATGGTGGGGTAGAGCGCGTAGGACTGGAACACCATGGCGATATCGCGATCCCTAGGACTGACGCGGGTCATGTCGCGCCCGCCAATGCTGATGGATCCGCCCGAAATGGGTTCCAGCCCGGCGATGCAGTTCAACAGCGTGGATTTCCCGCAGCCCGATGGGCCGACAAGCACCAGAAAATCGCCCTGATCAATCGAAACATTGACCTCTTTCAGGATTTCCACCGCGCCGTAGTTCTTGTTGAGGTTTCTGATGTCCAGGATGGGGGGCATGTGCTTAGCCTTTTACTGAGCCGGCGGTAAGGCCGCGAATAAAGTATTTACCTGCAACCACATAGACCAACAGTGTGGGCAGACCCGCGATGATCGCCGCGGCCATGTCGACGTTGTATTCTTTCACGCCGGTCGTCGAGTTGACGATATTGTTGAGCGCCACGGTCACCGGCTGGGTTCCGGCCTGGCTGAAACTGACGCCAAACAGGAAGTCGTTCCAGATCTGGGTGAATTGCCAGATCACTGTGACCACGATGATCGGCAGGCTCAGAGGCAGAAAGATCGACCAGAAGATGCGAAAGAACCCGGCGCCATCTACCTTGGCGGCCTTGACCAGATCGCTGGGGATGGTGACGTAGAAATTACGGAAAAACAGCGTGGTAAAGCCGATGCCGTAGATGACATGGGCAAAGATCAGCCCCGGAATGGTGCCTGCCAGCCCCATCCAGCCCAGCATGCGCGCCATTGGCAACAGCACCACCTGAAAGGGGATGAAACAACCAAAGAGCATGGCCGAGAAGATCAGATTGGCGCCGCGAAAGTGCCATTGGGCGATGATATAGCCATTGGCGGCCCCCAGAAAGGTCGAGATCAAGACCGCAGGGACCGCCAAGAGTACCGAGTTCCAGAAATAGGGGCGCAGGCCTTCGCATTGAATGCCGGTACAGGCCCCGGACCAGGCAGTGCGCCAGGCCTCAAAGGTGACCTCGCGCGGAAGGGAAACCAGACTGCCACTGCGGATCTCCTCCAGGCTCTTGAGCGAGGTGGTCAGCATGACAAAGAGCGGCAACAGGTAGAACAGTGCAAACAATCCCAGAAGCGAGAACAACAGCCAGCGTAGGGCGATCTGTCCGGGGCGGGCCGGGGCTGCGACGGCGCGCGGCGCGGCGGAGAATGCAGAAAAATCAGACATGTTTCGCCCTCAGTTCAGAGTAGAGATAGGGGACAACAATGGCAAAGACGACGCCCATCATCACCATGGCTGAACTTGCCGCCTGACCGATATCGCCCCGCGAAAAGGCCATGGCATACATATAGGTGGCAGGAAGATCGGTGGCATAACCAGGGCCGCCGCCGGTCAGCGCCACCACCAGATCAAAGCTTTTGATCGCCAGATGGGCCAGCACGATAAAGGCCGACAGAAAGATCGGCGCCATCGAGGGCAGGATAATGGCCGTATAGATCCGCCAGCCGGGGATGCCATCAATCTGCGCCGCCTTGATGATCTCGCTATCAACGCTGCGCAGCCCGGCCAGAAACAGCGCCATGACAAAACCCGAGGCCTGCCAGACTCCGGCGATCACCACCGCATAGATCGCTCTGTCCGGGTCAATCACCCAGTTAAAGCTGAAACTCTCGAACCCCCAGCTTCTGACCATGGCCTCAATGCCGAGACCGGGGTTCATGATCCATTTCCAGGCGGTGCCGGTGACGATCATCGACAGCGCCATAGGGTACAAATAGATGGTGCGCAGCACGCCTTCGGCACGGATGCGCTGGTCCAGCAGGATGGCCAGCAACAGCCCTAGTGCCATGGCAATGCCGATGAACAGGGCGCCAAACAGGAACAGATTGTCCATAGCCGTGTCCCAGCGCGGCGCGGCAAACAGGCGCCGATACTGGATCAGCCCGTATAGGTCATATTTGGGCAGTAGTTTTGATCGGGTCAGCGAGATCCAGGCGGTCCAGCCGATAAAACCATAAACAAAGATGAGGATCGCCACAAACGAAGGGGCCAGCACCATCTTGGGGATCTGACGTTCCAGCCATGCGTGCATTGGGTCCTGCCTTTTTGGTATATGCCTGCCCCGGCTAGAAGACCGGGGCAGGGCGGCTCATGTGAGTGGAGCGGATGAGGTGCAGCTTGCAGCGTCAGAGCGAGTTTGCAACTGCCGCGACCAGCATGTCGACCGCATCAGCCGAGGACATGTCGGAATTGAAATGCGCTGTTACCACATCGGTGATGGCACCGGACTGGGCGCCACGCATTGCCATCCCATGGGCATAGCTGGGCAGCAGTGACCCCTCTTTTGAGCTGGTGGTCATCTCGGCGGCCGAGAGATGCGCGCAGGAGTCAAAATCCTCCATCGCCACGTCAACGCGCGCCGGAATGGAGCCCTTGTTGAGGTTAAAGACTTTCTGGAAGTTCTGTCCGACAATCAGCTTGGCTAGGAGTTCCTGGCCCGCTTGTTTTTCGTCGCCATCCACATCGAACATGGCAAAGCTGTCGACATTATATAGAAAGCCCGCTCCGGGCGCCGAGGCACAGAGGAAATCTTCGCCCGGCACCTTGCCTGCGGCCAGGAATTCGCCCTTGGCCCAATCGCCCATGATCTGAAAAGCAGCCTCGCCGTTCATCACCATCGAGGTGGCGAGGTTCCAGTCCCGGCCGGGGAAATTGGCATCCACATAGCCGCGCATCCTGCGCATCTGATCAAAGACCGCCACCATCTGATCTGATCCCAGCATCTCGGGGTCCAGATCGACAAAGGCCTTGTCAAAGCCTTCTGGGCCCAGAAGGCCCAGGGCGACGACTTCAAACACGGTGGCATCCTGCCAGGCCTGACCGCCATGGGCCAGCGGGATCACCCCGGCGGCCATCAGCTTATCGGCAGCGGTGTTGAACTCTTCCCAGCTGTTTGGCATCGCGATACCATTGGCTTTGAGGATCTCGGCATTGGCCCAGAGCCAGTCCACCCGGTGCACATTGACCGGCGCGGCGCACCACTGACCTTCGCATTTCATATGGGCCGCGATCGAGGCGGGCAGCACTTTGTCCCAGCCTTCTGCCTCGGCCACGGATGAAATATTGGCCAGAACGCCTTCCTCATACCATTCCTGAATGGCAGGGCCTTTCAGTTGCACGGCTGTGGGGGCATTGCCCGACAGCACCCGCGCGCGCAGGGCTGTCATCGCAGCGTCGCCGCCGCCACCGGCCACGGGCATATCGGTCCAGGTGCCGCCATTGGCTGAAAACTCCTGCTGCAGAACGGCGACGGATTTGGCCTCCCCACCTGAGGTCCACCAATGCAGAACCTCTGCCTCGGGGCCGGCCTGGACCATGGAGGCCAGGGCAAGCGCCAGCGCCGATGTGGCGGTGAATACGGATCGTTTCATAATGTCTTCCTCCCTAGTGTCATCATAGAGCCATGGGGCCCTGATCGTTGCGCCTGTCCCCTCTTGTGGGGGAGTTGAACGCGGGTGTCGCCCGTTTGGGCAACTGTATTGGTCGCAGCCTGCGCCGACAGCAGGGCCTGTCGCAATGGCCGAGCAGGTCCGCTTTCTGCTCAAAGCAAAGAAAATCGCGGCTTCCGTTACAACTTGTTACCTAGCTGTACCTTCTGCCGGGAAAATAGGGCAGTCTTGCTGACAGGGGCCAAGTTTAGGTCAGCAGGCAACAGGAAGGCAAAAGAGAGAGGCAATGACGATACCCCGTCTATTGGTTGTGGATGATGACGCGGAAACCCGCGCCATGCTGACGCAGTTTTTGCAGCAGAATGGGTTTATCGCCCATGCCGCCGAGAATGAAACGGAGATCCGGGCCAGCATGCAGGCGGGTCGGGTGGATCTGATCTTGCTGGATGTCATGCTGGGCGATGAAAACGGCGTTGAGATCTGTGCCCGGCTCCGGGCCGAGCAGGATGTGCCGATCATTCTGGTCTCGGCGTTGTCGCAGGATCACCAGCGCATGGCGGGCTATGAGGTCGGCGCCGATGACTACGTGGCCAAACCCTTTAACCCTGATCTGTTGCTGGCGCGGGTGCGGGCGGTTTTGTTGCGGGCCAGCCGCAGCGCTTCGCTGGTCTATCGACGTCGCCTAGCGCTGTTTCGCTTTGGTGGTTGGAGCTATGATGCCAAACGCGACGAGGTGCTGTCACCCGAAGGGTATCAGGTGGCGCTGTCACAGCGCGAAAGCAGCCTGCTCAAGGTGTTTCTGGCCAATCCCCATATCCCGCTGCGGCGTGAAGAGATTCAGGCGGCGCTGCCGGACAACCAGACCGGCGGCAGTACTGGCGAAGGAGAGGGCAGCGGCCGTGCCATCGACATGTTGGTAGGGCGGTTGCGCTCAAAAATCGAAAGCGATCCCAAGGATCCCAGAATGCTGCGCACTGCACGGGGCGTCGGCTATGTCCTGGCGGTGGATGTCGCAGAGGAGAGCCCCGCGTGAGTGCGGGCTGGGATCTGAAAACACAGGCGCGCCTGTGGATCCTGGCAGGTTTTGCCCTGGGACTGGCAGCCGCGCTGCTCTGGCTGCAGTCCGCCCGTGCGTGGGAGCAACATCTGGCGCGCAGCGAAATGGCCGGGGTGCTGCTGTACCAGAGCCTGCAAGCAAAGGCGCCGCCGCCCGCCGGCTTGGATCTTGTGGCCGATGCGCCGTCTTCGGGCCAGGAGGGGCAAGCCGTGCAGCCGCGCCGCCCGGAGGTTCAAGGCGGCATCGTAACGGAAATGTCAATCCAGACGGGATCCGAGCGGGGGCCGGGGCTTGGCGCGGGACTGCGTTTGATGATTGTCTCTAGCCGGATGCGCTATGCGGTGGCCGATCTTGAGCCCGCCTCCACTGCGACGGCCGCGCAGCAGCTGGGGGCGGTGACCCGTCTTTTGGCGCGCCATTGCAGTGACCCTAAGGTCTTTGCGCAGTTTGGCGACAGCGGCTGGCTGGAGGTGGACGGGGCAGACTATTGGGGCTGTCAGGCCGCGCCAAAAGATCTGCGCTTACCCGCCGTGGTGCTGGCGGTGGTGGGGCTGGCGATCCTGCTCGGCCAGAGTGGTGAGACCATGTCAAGCTTTGGCGGTTTTGCCAGGATGCTGCGCCAGCCCCGGGCGCGCGGGGCGGCTGAGCGCTATTCCGCCCCGGGTCCGGCTGAGCTGCAAGAGATTGTTTCGGCCGTGAATGACAATCTGGCTGGCGAGCGCGCCCAGATTGAAAAACGGGCCACGGTTCTGTCCGGGGTCAGCCACGACCTGGGCACGCCTGCTACCCGCTTGCGACTGCGCGCGGCGCTGATCCAGGATCAGAGCCTGCGCCACAGGCTGGAGGCAGATATCGACAGCATGACTGGCATGATCGAAAGCGTGCTGACCTATACGCGCTCGGAACTCAGCCTTGAGGTGCCGCGCCAGATCTCAATGACAGCTCTGATCGAGGCTCTGGTGGCGGATTATCAGGATCTGGACAAACCGGTGAGCTACCAGCGCCTGGAGCCTGAGGTGGTGCAGGGGGCGCAATCGCTGTTTTCGGCACGTGCCGGGCAGGGAGGCTTGCCGGATGCGCGCCGGGTTTTGGTCATGGCACGACCAATCCTATTGCAACGTGCCCTGACCAATCTGGTGGACAATGCGCTGAAATATGGTCGCCGCGCCCTGGTGCAGCTGGAGGCCAGCTCGGAGCGGGTGGTGATCACGGTGGAAGATGAAGGATCGGAGCTGACCGTGGCCGAGATCGAAGAGGTGCTGGCCCCGTTCCAGCGCGGTGCCAATAGCAGCGCCATTGATGGCTTTGGCCTGGGGCTGACAATTGTGGCCACAGTGGCGGAGCAACACGGCGGTGCGCTGCGCTTTGAGCAGGGCAGGCAGGGGCTGCGGGCCCTGCTGGACATTCCGCGCCAATAGTTGGGGCAATAGGTGAGAGGCTTTTAGACAGCAACCGCGCCGCCGCAGGCGGGGCGGGCAGAGACCGACAGAGACCGGCGGTTAGCGCTCGTCGATCAGCGGGTGGGGCTTGGCAAAGCCTTCAAGATCCGCCTGGTTGGTGATGGTGATCTGCTTGCCAGTCACCGTCACCCCATAGGGGCGCAGACCTTTGAAGGCCCGGCTGAGATTTTCCGAGGTCATGCCCAGAAACGAGGCCAGACGGCGTTTCTCGGCCTCCAGCCGAAAACTCGCGCCGCCGCCGCTGCGTAGCTGTTCACGCAACAGGTAGTTGGCCAGCCGTTCGAGTGAGGTGCGCAGTTTCAGATCCTTGGTGTTCTTGATGACACCGCGGTAGCATTGGGCCAGCTCATCGACGATGGCCCGGGCAAATTGCCCGTCCTGAGCAAAGACCTCGCGCACGTTCTGGCTGGGGATCAGCATGATGCGGCTTTTCTCCATGGTGCGGGCTGACATCAGATAGGGAGCCTCCCGTACCGAGGCAGCCAGAATGAAGGTCGAGACCGGCCGCACCGTGGCCATGCTGGTTTCGCGCTCGTTCCAGCTGGAAAACAGATCGACAGAGCCGGTGAGCAGAATATGCAGGAAATCACTGGGGTCGCCCTCTGAAATCAATTCGATCTGAGGCGGAAAGTTCTGCACATAGGCCGCGCGAATAAGGCTTTGAAAATGCTGGTCTTCCATGTCGGAAAACAGGTGCAGATCCCGTACTTCTTTTGTGTATGAATCGGGCATGCCTAGCGTCACCAGCTGAGTATTTTCATCTCTGTTGATCGCGCATTCACTTGATAAATGTCAACTGCCCGCTTGCAGCATCGCCCAATCTGCCTTGATCTCTGGCTGGTTTTGACCTGACAAATTTCGTTAAGTCATTTATTTTGCTACATTTATTTGGATTTCATGATCTGGATCAAACTCCCTTGGTCATTAAGGGCGCAGGTCTGCCTCCAAACTCGCCTGAGCGGGTCTTTCGTAAAATTCGGAGGGACACCGATGGAAATTCAAAACAAGGCAACCAGTCTCTGGGGAAACTTCTTCAACGTGAAGATGGTGCAAATCCGCACCTTCCACATGACATGGTTTGCCTTCTTCTCCTGCTTCTTCGCCTGGTTCGGAATCGCGCCGCTGATGATCATCGTGCGCGACGAACTGCAACTGACCAAATCCCAGGTGGGCTGGTCGATCATTGCTTCGGTGGCGGTGACGGTCTTTGCCCGCTTCTTCATCGGCTGGCTCTGTGACCGGATTGGCCCCAGGCTGTCCTATACCTATCTGTTGATCTTTGGGGCCTTTCCGGTGGCCGGCATCGGTCTGGCGGACAGCTTTGAGACCTTCCTGTTCTTTCGCCTGCTGATCGGCATCATCGGCGCGGCCTTTGTGATCACCCAGTACCATACCACCGTCATGTTCGCCCCAAATGTGGTGGGCACCGCCAATGCGACCTCCGCCGGTTGGGGCAACCTAGGTGGCGGTGTAACCCAGTTTGCCATGCCCATGGTGTTTTCGGTCTTTGTGGTTGGCTTTGGGTTTTCTGAGGCCGTTGGCTGGCGCCTGTCCATGATGGTTGTAGGTGCTGTGATCTTTGTGGTCGGCATCGCCTATTACTTCCTGACCCAGGATGCGCCCGAAGGAAACTACAAGGAGTTGCGCGAGCAGGGCAAACTGCCACCGAAAAAATCGGTCACCGCGGATTACTTTCGGGCGATGGCAGACTACCGGGTCTGGATCCTGTTCCTGATCTATGGTGCCTGCTTTGGCATCGAGCTCACCGTCAACAATGTCGCGGCGCTCTATTTCTATGACTACTTCGACCTGAGCCTGGTGGCTGCGGGTGGTGTTGCAGCCTCCTTTGGGCTGATGAACATCTTTGCCCGCACCCTGGGCGGTATCTTTGGCGACAACTTTGGCGCGCTTTGGGGTCTCAAGGGGCGCAGCTTCTGGCTCTTCATCGTGTTGCTGGGTGAAGGCTGTGCCTTGATGGTGTTCAGCCAGATGCAGGTGCTGTTTCTGGCGCTGCCGATGCTGATCATCTTCTCGCTCTTCACTCAGATGGCCGAAGGCGCGACCTATTCGGTGGTTCCCTTCATCAACAAAAAGGCACTTGGTGCGGTTGCCGGTGTGGTGGGTGCGGGCGGTAACGCCGGTGCAGTGGCCGCGGGCTTCTTGTTCAAGGGCGCGATGGACTGGCCCGATGTCTTCTTTGTCATTGGTGTCACTGTCGCCTGCGCCTCGGTTCTTGCCTTCTTTGTCCGTTTCTCTGAGGCGCAGGAAGAAGAGGAGAAAGCCAACTTCGAGGCGGCCTCTCTGGACGCACTGCGGGTCCGTGCGGAGCGCGCCAACGCGGCCCTAGCGCAGTCGGTTGCTGTGGTGGAGCAATGGAACGCCCAGCACCCCGAAGCCCCTAAATCCTGAATTCTAATAAGGACGGGCCACCCTCGGCCTGTCGCAACCTCATGACGAGGAGGAAATAACGTGGGACAAGACCTAAGAAATTACACCCCAGAGGACGAGAGCTATTGGGCCTCTACAGGGAAAGCTATCGCCACTCGTAACCTGTGGATTTCGATCCCCTCGCTGCTGTGTGGTTTTGCGGTGTGGCTCTACTGGGGCATCATCACCGTTCAGATGATCAACCTCGGCTTTGCCTTTGAAAAGTCAGAGCTGTTTACCCTGGCGGCGATTGCCGGTCTGACCGGCGCGACCCTGCGGATCCCGTCGACCTTTTTCATCCGTATCGCTGGAGGACGAAACACCATCTTTTTTACGACTGCCCTGCTGATGATCCCCGCTGTGGGCGCCGGTATTGCGCTGCAAAACCCTGACACGCCGCTCTGGCAGTTCCAGGTGCTGGCCTTCCTGTCGGGGATTGGGGGCGGTAACTTCTCCTCCTCGATGTCCAACATCTCGTTTTTCTACCCCAAAAAGGTGCAGGGCTATGCGCTGGGCATGAACGCGGGTCTGGGCAACTTTGGTGTGACCACCATGCAGATCGTTATTCCGCTGGTGATGACATTTGGTCTGTTTGGCGGCGAGCCAATGATCCTTGAAAACACCTCCGGCACGCTGATCGGTAAGATCCCCGCAGGGACCGAGACCTATATCCATAACGCTGGCTACGTCTGGTTGTTGGCCCTGATCCCGCTTGCCTTTGCCGGTTGGTTCGGCATGAACAACATCCGCGACGCGCACGTCAGCCCGGATATTCCCAGCCCTGTTGGTGCCTTTTCGACCATCACTTTCATGCTGCTTATTGGGTTTGTGACAGCGGCCTTTGGTCTGTGGCTGATGCTGCCCGCCAAGGTGGGCGGGTCCGGCTTCATGATCTCGAAGTGGATCGTGCTGCCCATCGTCATCGCGCTGACCGTGTTTTTGCTAAAGCTGATCCCCGGTCAGATCGGTCAGAACCTCAGCCGTCAGTACAAGATCTTTGGCAACAAGCACACCTGGGCAATGACCGTCATCTACACCATGACCTTTGGCTCCTTCATCGGTTATGCGGCGACCTTTGCCCTGGCGATCAAAGTGGTCTTTGGCTTTAGCCACGTCGAAGTCGATGGCGTCATGACCCATGACCTTGCCAACCCCAATGGCCCATCTGCCTTGATGTATGCCTGGATGGGCCCCTTCATCGGCGCCTTGATCCGTCCCATTGGCGGCATGATGGCTGACAAACTGGGCGGTGCCCGGGTCACGCAGTGGATCTCAATTGTCATGGTGGCTTCGGCCCTGGGTGTGGCCTACTTCCTCAAGCAGGCCTATGTCTCGGCAACTCCTGAGCAGTATTTCTTCCCCTTCATGGTGCTGTTCCTGATCCTGTTTGCCGCCACAGGTATCGGCAATGGTTCGACCTTCCGCACCATCGCTGTGGCTTTCAACAAAGAACAGGCTGGCCCGGTTCTGGGGTGGACCGCCGCTGTGGCCGCCTACGGCGCCTTCATCATCCCCAAAGTGTTTGGGGAACAGATCAAAGCCGCAACCCCAGAGTATGCGCTCTACGGTTTTGCCATCTTCTACGGCGTCTGCATCGCGATCAACTGGTGGTTCTACCTGCGCCCGGGCGCCTACATCAAGAACCCCTGATGAGCCAAAAGCCCGCCCGCCCTGGCCACAGGCTGGCCGGGGCAAGCCCGCCAATCCATCCGCTATCCCAAGGAGAGACCCCATGAGCCATCTGCTCGACAGGCTAAACTTCCTTCAGTCCAAAGAACTTGAGACGTTCTCCAACGGTCACGGTCAGGTCACCCGTGAAAGCCGCGACTGGGAAGACACATATCGCAACCGCTGGCGCCACGATAAGGTCGTGCGTTCCACCCATGGAGTGAACTGCACGGGGTCTTGTTCTTGGAAGATCTATGTGAAATCCGGGATCGTCACCTGGGAGACCCAGCAGACCGACTATCCCCGGACCCGCCCGGACCTGCCCAACCATGAGCCACGCGGCTGTGCCCGTGGCGCCAGCTACAGCTGGTATCTCTATTCCGCCAACCGGGTGAAAAACCCACTGGTGCGTGGCGCTCTGATGAAGATCTGGCGCAAGATGCGCGCCAGTATGAGCCCGATTGAGGCCTGGACCAAGCTGCAGAACGACCCGATCCTGCGCGCCTCTTATGTTGAGACCCGCGGCAGGGGTGGTTTTGTGCGCGCCACCTGGGATGAAGCGACCGAGATCACCGCGGCGGCGAACTCCTACACCACCAAGACCTATGGCCCCGACCGGATCTTTGGCTTCTCGCCGATCCCCGCGATGTCGATGATCTCTTACGCGGCCGGTTCGCGCTATCTGTCGCTGATGGGCGGCGTCTGCATGTCCTTCTACGACTGGTACTGCGATCTGCCGCCAGCCTCGCCAATGATCTGGGGCGAGCAGACCGATGTGCCTGAATCGGCTGATTGGTACAATTCTGGCTATCTGCTGCTCTGGGGCTCCAACGTGCCACAGACCCGGACACCGGATGCGCATTTCTACACCGAAGCCCGCTATCGCGGCACAAAGTCCGCCGTCATCTGCCCAGACTATTCCGAGGCTGCCAAATTTGGCGATGTCTGGCTGAACGTCAAACAGGGCACCGATGCGGCGCTGGGCATGGCCTTTGGCCATGTGATCCTGCGCGAATTCCACCTCGACCGTCAGGCCGAGTATTTTGAAAACTACTGCCGCAAGTATTCCGACTTCCCCATGCTAGTGAAGCTGGAAGAAAAAGATGGCCGTCTCATTCCGGGCCGTTTCCTGCGCGCCGATGATCTGGATGGCAAGCTGGGGGAAGAGGATAACCCGGAATGGAAAACCATCGCCTGGGACGAGGCGACAGGTGGTCTGGTCGCGCCTAATGGGTCGATCGGCTATCGCTGGGGCGAAGACGGCGAATGGAACCTGCAGGAAAAAGCCAAGGATGCCGACACCACCCTGAAAATGTCGCTGGTTCTCGAAGAAGATCATGATGATGTGCTGGGTGTGGACTTCCCCTACTTTGGTGGCGAGGCAACCGAGGCCTTTGCAACAGACGCGGATCACCCCGATGTTCTGACCCGCAATATCCCGGTCAAAACCATCAAAACCGCTGAGGGCGAAATCCAGGTCGCCACGGTCTTTGATCTTTACTGCGCCAACTACGGTCTCGACCGGAACCTGGGCGGTGACTGGGTTGCCAAAGACTACGACGACGAGATGCCCGGCACCCCTGCCTGGGCTGAAAAGATCACCGGCGTCAGCCGGGATAAGATCATCCACGTTGCCCGCGAGTTTGCGCAGAACGCTGAAAAGACCGAAGGCAAGTCCATGGTCATCATTGGCGCTGCGATGAACCACTGGTACCACATGGACATGAACTACCGTGGTGTCATCAACATGCTGGTCATGTGTGGCTGTGTGGGTCAATCCGGCGGTGGCTGGGCGCACTACGTGGGCCAGGAAAAACTGCGACCACAAACCGGCTGGCAGCCGCTGGCCTTTGCCCTTGATTGGGGTCGTCCACCGCGTCACATGAACTCCACCTCGGCCTGGTATGCCCACTCGGATCAGTGGCGCTATGAGACCTTGGAGGCCGATGAGATCCTGTCGCCAACCGCCCCTGCGGGCGATTGGGACATCAACCTCATCGACTATAACGTCCGCGCCGAGCGTATGGGCTGGTTGCCCTCTGCACCACAGCTGAAAACCAACCCGCTGGAAGTGGCCAAACAGGCCAAAGAGGCAGGCAAGGATATCCCGACCTATGTGGCGGAGCAGTTGAAGTCTGGCGAATTGGAAATGTCCTGCGAAGACCCGGATGCACCAGAAAACTGGCCGCGCAACCTCTTTGTCTGGCGTTCCAACCTGTTGGGGTCCTCCGGTAAGGGCCATGAATACTTCCTCAAGCACCTCTTGGGGACTGATCATGGCGTCATGGGGAAGGATCTTGGCGAAGAAGGGCGGCAACTGCCGAAAGAGGCCAAATGGCACGAGGAAGGCCCGCGCGGCAAACTCGACCTGCTGGTCACTATCGACTTCCGGATGAGCACCACTGCGGTTTATTCCGATATCGTGCTGCCCACCGCCTCGTGGTATGAGAAGAACGATCTCAATACCTCGGATATGCACCCGTTTATCCACCCGCTGCAGGCCGCAGTGGATCCGGCCTACGAGAGCAAATCCGACTGGGAGATCTTCAAATCCATCGCCAAAAAGGTGCAGGAGGTTGCGCCTGAGATCCTGGGGCAGGAAACCGATATTGTTGCGCTGCCTCTGCTGCACGACACCCCGGCGGAACTGGCGCAGGATCAGGTCAAAGACTGGAAAAAGGGCGAATGCGACCTGATCCCAGGCAAGACCGCGCCAAACTACATCCCCGTCGAGCGCGACTACACAGCGATCTACGACCGCTTTGTGGCGCTGGGTCCGCTCATGGATAAGCTGGGCAATGGCGGCAAGGGCATCACCTGGAACACCGAACACGAAGTGCAGCACCTGCGCGAGTTGAACGGCGAATGGGCCGAAGGACCGGCCAAGGGCTGTGCCAAGATCGTCAGTGACATTGACGCCACCGAGGTGGTTCTGATGCTAGCGCCAGAAACCAATGGTGAGGTCGCCGTCAAGGCCTGGGATGCGCTGTCGCAGAACACCGGGATGGACCACACCCATCTGGCGCTGCCCAAGGAAGACGAAAAGATCCGCTTCCGCGATATTGCGGCGCAACCGCGCAAGATCATCTCCTCCCCGACCTGGTCCGGTCTGGAAAGCGAGAAGGTCTGCTACAACGCCGGCTACACCAACGTGCATGAGCTGATCCCATGGCGGACCCTCACCGGTCGTCAGCAGCTGTATCAGGATCACCTCTGGATGCGCGCCTTTGGCGAAGGCTTCATGTCCTACCGGCCTCCGGTGGATTTGAAAACCATCACGAGGGACGTGCAGGACGATGGCGATAACCTGGTGTTGAACTTCATCACACCCCACCAGAAATGGGGCATCCACTCGACCTATTCCGACAACTTGCTGATGCTGACGCTGAACCGCGGCGGCCCGGTGGTCTGGCTGTCTGAAACCGACGCAAAAAAAGCCGACATCAAGGATAACGACTGGATCGAGCTCTACAACACCAATGGTGCCCTGACGGCGCGGGCGGTGGTGTCGCAGCGGATGAAGGATGGCACCACCTTCATGTACCACGCCCAGGAGAAAATCGTGAACACGCCCGGCTCTGAAAAGACCGGCCATCGTGGCGGGATCCACAACTCTGTGACCCGGACCGTTCTGAAACCCACCCATATGATCGGTGGCTACGCGCAGCAGTCTTACGGCTTTAACTACTACGGCACCGTGGGGGCCAACCGCGATGAGTTTGTTGTCGTGCGCAAGATGAAAAAGGTCGACTGGCTCGACCGGGAAGCGACCCAGAAGGAGGCAGCAGAATGAGAGTACGCGCTCAAATCGGTATGGTGCTGAACCTCGATAAATGCATCGGGTGCCACACATGCTCTGTCACTTGTAAGAACGTCTGGACCAGCCGCGACGGTGTCGAATACGCCTGGTTCAACAATGTCGAAACCAAGCCAGGCACGGGTTATCCCACTGATTGGGAAAACCAGGACCGCTGGAACGGCGGTTGGGAGCGGACCCGAGCGGGCAAGCTCCAGCCCAAGCAGGGGTCGAAATGGCGGATCCTGTCGAATATCTTTGGCAACCCGGATCTGCCTGAGATCGACGACTATTATGAGCCGTTTGACTTTGACTATGACCACCTGAAGTCGGCGCCTGAACTGGAGGCCTTCCCCACCGCACGCCCCCGGTCCAAGATCACCGGCGAGCGCATGGAGAAGATCAACAAGGGGCCAAACTGGGAAGAAATCCTGGGTGGTGAATTCGCAAAGCGGTCGGAAGACTACAACTTTGAGGGAATCCAAAAGGAGATCTACGGGGAATATGAGAATACATTCATGATGTATCTCCCCCGTCTGTGTGAGCACTGTCTGAACCCGGCCTGCGCGGCATCCTGCCCGTCGGCTGCGATCTACAAACGCGAAGAAGACGGCATCGTCCTGATCGACCAGGAAAAATGCCGTGGCTGGCGGATGTGTGTCTCGGGCTGTCCCTACAAGAAGATCTACTACAACTGGCAGAGCGGCAAATCCGAGAAATGCACCCTGTGCTATCCCCGGATCGAGAGCGGCAACCCAACTGTCTGTTCCGAGACCTGCGTGGGCAGGATCCGGTATCTGGGCGTGATGCTCTATGATGCGGATAAGATCGACGCGGCGGCAAATGCGCCCGCCACAACCGATCTTTATGACGCCCAGCTGGATGTCTTTCTGGATCCCAACGATCCGCAGGTGATTGCAACCGCCCGCGCCGATGGCATCCCCGAAGACTGGATCAAATCGGCACAGGAAAGCCCGATCTGGAAAATGGCGATGGAGTGGAAAGTGGCCTTCCCGCTGCACCCCGAATATCGCACTCTGCCGATGGTCTGGTACATCCCGCCACTGTCGCCGATCCAGAACGCGGCCGAAGCTGGCGCGATCGGCATGGATGGCGCCATGCCCGATGTGCGTAACCTGCGGATCCCGCTGCGCTACCTCGCAAATATGTTGACCGCAGGTGACGAGGAACCCGTTGCCCTGGCGCTGGAACGGATGCTGGCGATGCGGTCCTACATGCGGGCCAAAACCATCGACGGTGTGCGCGATGAGGCCGTGGCCAAAAAGGTCGGTCTCGATTCCGCCATGATCGAGGACATGTATAAAATCATGGCTCTGGCGGATTATGAGGATCGCTTTGTGATCCCAACCACCCACCGGGAACAGGTCGAAGAGGCCTATGACCTGCGCGGCGGTTGCGGCTTTACCGATACCAATGGCTGCTCGCCCGGTATCAGCAAAGGCTCGATGTTTGGCGGCTCCAAGAAACCCCTGAAAATGCCCGAGGAGCTGCGCTAATGGACCGCACACTAAAAGCGATCTCATTGCTCTTGAGCTACCCCACCCGGGAGCTTCAGGGCGCCATGTCGGAAGTCGGAGGCGTGCTCGCCTCCGACACCCGGCTGACAGCTGCGGCACGACGCGAGCTGCGCCCTCTGGTGGATGCGCTGCGCGACGACGACATCTACGATCTCGAAGAGACATACGTCATGCTCTTTGATCGCTCGCGCACCCTCAGCCTCAACCTGTTTGAGCATGTGCACGGTGAAAGCCGGGATCGGGGTGGCGCTATGGTCTCGCTTATTGAGACCTATCGCGATGGTGGGTTTGAGCCTAACACCACCGAGCTGCCGGATCATTTGCCGGTTCTGTTGGAATTCCTGTCGACGCGTCCCTTTGCCGAAGTACAGGACACTCTGGCGGACGCAGCCCATATCTTTAGTGCTTTGAGCGAACGGCTTGCCCGTCGTGAAAGCCAATATGGTGCTGTGTTCGCCGCTCTTTTACAGCTGGCAGGCGTCGAGGCCGACAAAGCCGCCGTGGCCGAGCTGCTGGAGCAGCCGGAAGTGGACCCCAATGATCTGGAAGCCCTGGATGAGGTCTGGGAGGAGAGCGAAGTGCTCTTTGGTCCCGATCCCAATGCGGGCTGTCCGCAAGTGCGCGATATGCTGTCGCGCATGGATGAACCCCAAAATCCTGCACCCGGTTCCACCGGTGTGGCGGCTGAATAACGGAGGCTCTCATGCATAATTTCCTATTTGGTATCTATCCTTACATCGCTCTTACTGTGGCGATTGTCGGGTCGATCGCGCGCTATGAGCGGGATCCTTTCACCTGGAAAACCTCCTCGAGCCAGATGCTGCGCCGCAAGCAGCTGATCATGGGCTCGGTCTTGTTCCACATCGGCGTGCTGGTGATCTTTGTGGGTCACCTGGTGGGGCTGTTGACACCTATCGCCGTCTTTGACGCCTTCGGCATCAGCCACGGCTTCAAACAGGTTGGCGCGGTTGTCGTTGGCGGCATCGCTGGCGTGATGGCGCTGGTGGGCGGCGGTATGCTGTTCCACCGTCGCTGGACCGATCCGCGCATCCGCAAGACCTCCAGCACAGCGGACATCGTTATCCTGGCGATGCTTCTGGCGCAGCTGGTTCTCGGATTGCTGACCGTCTTTGCCTCGCTGGGGCATCTGGACGGCCATGAAATGGTCAAGTTCATGTCCTGGGCGCAGGGGATCATCGTCTTTGATGGTGCAGCGGCCTCCTACATCGCGGATGTGGCCCTTGTCTTTAAGCTGCACCTGTTCCTGGGTCTGACCATTTTCCTGGTCTTCCCCTTTACCCGGTTGGTGCACATGCTCTCGGTGCCGCTGCGCTACGTCTTCCGCCCCGGCTATCAGGTGGTGCGTTCGCGACGCTCTGTGCCTCTGCCAACCCGTGCTGGTCCGGTTGCCCCCGGCCGGTCCGCCAACAAGTAAGCTGGAGTAGATAGGATGAAAGCAGGCCTTTTCCCCGACCTCATCGTCAATGGTGAATGTGTGCCCCATGCCGTGGTTGCGGCGGAGGCGCAGAATCATGAAGCCCCAACCGGCAAACCCGGTATCGCCTGGCGCAAAGCCGCCAATGCGGTTGCCGTGCGCACCCTGCTGTTGCAGGAGGCGCGCCGCCAGGGGTTGATCCCGGAGCCCGCCGAGGTCGAGCCGGGCCGCTTTGAAACAGATGAGGAGGCCCTGATCCGGGGCCTTCTTGAAACCTGCGTCGAGGTCGAGGCCCCGACGGAAGAAGAGGTAAAGGCAGAATGGGCGCGGGATCCTTCGCGCTTCCGCGCGCCACCTCTGTGGGAGGTCTCGCATATCCTTTGTGCCTGTGATCCCCGCGACAAGGCGGCAAAGGAAAAGGCGCTGAAGAAAGCCAATGTGCTGAATGATCGCCTCAAGACCAACCCCAAGGATTTTGTGGCGCTGGCCAAGACTGACAGCGATTGCGGTTCCAAATCTGCGGGCGGTGCCCTGGGCCAATTGGGGCCAGGTGACACTGTGCCGGAGTTTGAAAAATTCCTGCATGATTTGGGGGAGGGGGAGATCACCCCAGTGCCGATACTGTCCCGCCATGGCTATCATCTTGTGCGGATGGATGCAGTGGCAAAGGGGCAGGAACTGCCCTTTGAGGCCGCCAAACGCGCCATCACCATCGCCATGGAAAAGGCCGCCTGGGCGCGCTCGGCGCAGGCCTTTGTGCAGGATCTCGCCGCCACAGCCGAAATCACCGGGGCAGATTTACAGCCGGTGGTCTGAGGAACGCGCCCCAAGCGGGGCATTGTAAAACCGGGGCGGGCTGTGGGTTTGCCTCGTTAACTTAGGTCAAGGATGAAGACAATGCAGATTGCCTATACGCTGGCGCAGGGTCGCGGGGACACCGATCAAATTCTCCACCAGTTAAGCCAGCACTTGTTGGCCGCAGGTTACGCCCCCTGCGGAGTGGTGCAGGTCAATTCGGAACGCACCGACAGCTGCCGCTGCGATATGGATGTGCAGGTGCTGCCAGCCGGACCAGTGATCCGAATTTCGCAAACCCTGGGCGAAGAGGCCCGTGGGTGCCGTCTTGATCCGGCGGCTCTGGAGGAGGCTGTCGCCCTGACCGAGCGCGCTCTGCAGCAGGGGGCTGAGATGCTGATCATCAACAAATTTGGCAAACACGAAGCCGAAGGGCGCGGATTTCGCGCCGCAATTGGCGAGGCACTGGGGCTGGGCCTTCCGGTTCTTGTTGGCTTGAACCACCTGAACCAAGAGGCCTTTTTTGAGTTCATCGGGGATCTGGGCGTCGCACTCCCTCCCGACGTCGCGGCGCTGGAGGTCTGGGCCAAAGCGCAGCTCGCAACTCAGCCTGGTGCAGAGCCTTTTGCTGCGGAGAATGGGATTGCTGAAGCCTCGTCCGGCCCCAGCATGGCTCTGTCTTCGACGGCTGCCTGACCCCCGGCCGACCTGGGCAAAGGACGCGGTAGGCGGATTTGTTCTGATTTTCGTCGGCCTCCTGGTTAACAGAGAGGGATCGATGTGCCTACCAAGCGCCATGAGCGACCCAAGGTCGCCATGGTTTTTTGCGTTTATTTAGTGGTAAATTCCCCGGAGTAGCCGCCGGGCACCCATGATATAAGGGAGCCACAGCAGAATTCTGCAAAGACTTTCACGGCATTGGGGCTTTGTTAATTAGATATGAACCCCTCTGCGGCAGATGTCATGGGGAATGATTGGTGTCGGTTAATTGGTTTGGCTGTCTGTTCTGAGGGCTGAACGGGTGAGAGTGCGTGGTGTTTCTTTGGTGAAGGGTCCTTCTGTAAAACCTATTGGCGGGCTGTTAAAACGTGCCTATATTCCAGTGTTGGTTGCACTGGTTATGGTTCTGGCTGCCGGGTTCTATCTAGAGCGTCAGAACCTCACAATCCACAATCAGGCCTTGCGCGCCGATGTCCGCCGCGAAGCCAGCCAACTGCAAGCCAGCCTTGAAGGGGCGTTGCATGCCGATATCCAGCTGGTGCGTGGGCTGGTTGCCGTGCTCTCCACCGAACCGGATATGACTCAGGAACGGTTTTCCGAACTGGGCGAGATGGTGATGGGAACGCAATCCGGCATCAGCCATGTCGCTGCGGCACCGGATTTGGTGATTTCGATGATCTATCCGTTGGATGGGAACGAGGCGGCCCTAGGTCTGGACTACAGCAAAAACGAAGCTCAGCGTGAAGCGGCCTATAAGGTACGCGACAGTGGTGAAATGGTTCTGGCCGGGCCGGTTCAACTTGTACAGGGGGGCGAGGCCTTTATAGGCCGGTTCCCGGTTTTTACCGGCTCTGGGGAAAACCGCCGTTTTTGGGGGATCTTGTCTTCGGTTATGAAGGCAGACCGGTTGTATGAGACACATGGTTTCAATTCGCCTGACCTGGGCATCGAGGTTGGGCTGATCGGGCAGGATGGCATGGGTGTTCAGGGGGGGCAGTTCTTTGGGGACCCCACCATCATGGGTGATAACCCCGTCAGGCTGGATATTCCCCTTCCAGTTGGATCCTGGCAGATGCTGGCGCGGCCAAAGGGCGGCTGGTCGGCCCGCAATCTCAATCCCTGGCCCTGGCGGTTGCTGGTCTTTGTAGCAGGTTCATTGATTATTGTTCCCATCTATACCGCAGGCCGCCTGTCGGCGGCTCGGCGCGAAGTTATTTGGACGCTGAAACGGCGCGAACGCCAGTTGGAAACCCTGTCACGCCGGCTTGAGATTGCGGTGGATATCTCAAAGATTGGCATCTGGGAGATGAACACCAAATCCAATGAGACCATTTGGGACCCGAATCTGCGCGAAATCTACGGCTACAAGCTGAATGATCCGGTTCAGCCTGGAACTTGGGAAAGCCGTTTACATCCCGATGATCGCCAAAAGGCGCTGGACGAACACCGCAAGGCCTCGCATGCCGGGGGCAGCTACACGTCTGAGTTTCGTATCATCTTACCCAATGGTGAGGTGCGTCATATCCGCAGCATGGGAACCGCCTATGCAGATAGTGATGGCTGGTTGCGGATGATTGGCGTCAATCTTGATGTCACCCGCGATGTGCATCTGCGGCAAAAGCTCATCGACGCAAATGCAACCCTCTTGCAGCGCAACAATGATCTCAATGATGCCAAGATTGCAGCCGAAAGCGCCGACCGCGCAAAATCGGAGTTTCTGGCCAATATGTCCCACGAAATCAGAACCCCGATGAATGGCATTTTGGGCATGGCCGAGCTGATGTCGGAATCCGATCTGGGACCGGACGAGAAAGAATATCTGAACACCATTCGGGATTCCTCTTATGCCCTGCTGAAGATCATCAACGACATTCTGGACTTGTCCCGCCTCGAAGCCGGTCGTCTGGCGATCAGCCCGGTGGATTTCGACCTGCGCAACTGTGTTGGCGGCGCCGTCAATCTGCTGCGGCCCAAGGCGCGGGAAAAGGGGCTTTGGATCTCCGTCAGATTTGCTGATGAACTGCCGGAACGGGTGCATGGTGATGATGGTCGTTTGCGGCAAATTCTGGTGAATCTCATTGGCAATGCCGTGAAATTCACCTCCGAGGGCGGCGTGGATATTACCGTCAACTGTGATGAGGCTGATCCCTACCGTTTGACGATTGCGGTGGATGATACCGGGATCGGCATTTCTGACGGTCAGGCTGAGTATATTTTTGATCGCTTCAAACAGGCGGATGCTGCCACAACCCGCGCCTTTGGCGGAACCGGCTTGGGATTGACGATTTCCAGCATCCTCGCCAAACGCATGGGGGGCGGCATCGAGCTCTGCCGCCAAAAGAAAAACGGTTCCTGTTTCTTGTTGAATATTCAGCTGGACAAGGCAGAGGGCCCGGTAGGCATTTCCCCGGTTGAAACCATGCTGGATACCGCCGCCTTGGCTGGGTGCCGGGTCTTGCTGGCAGAAGACAACAAGACCAACCGTTTTCTGGTTAGAAAATACCTGGCGGATCTGGGGATTGTTCTGAGCGAGGCGCACAATGGCCGCGAGGCGGTCACGATGTGTCAGAGCGCGCGGCCTGACATTATTCTGATGGATATGGCAATGCCCGAACTGGACGGCCTGGCGGCGACGCGGGAAATTCGGGCTATGGATATCGAGCAACCGGTGATCGTTGCGCTGACCGCCAATGCCTTTGATTCAGATCGCGAGGCCTGCCTGGCTGCGGGGATGGACTATTTCTTGCAGAAACCGATTAGCAAATCCATCTTGCTGCAAACATTGACCATGCTGCGGATTGGGAAGGGCGAATCCCAGGGCCTGTCCGGTTAAGGCCGGATTGTGCCGGCGGGGTCTCCCTGCTGCTTCACGCCACCTGCGCCAGCCATGTCTGGAGGCTTGCCTTTGCGCTGTGGCAGGCCTCTGTCAAATTTGCTCCCTGCGCCAGAGCACAGGCAAGAGCTGTAGCCAGGCTGCAGCCGGTGCCACGTTTGCCATGGGGAAGACGTGGCGCTGAAAAGGCGTGATGGGTCTGGGCGGTAAACAGATGATCAGTGCTTTGTGCACCTTGAGCATGGCCTCCCTTGATCAAAACCGCCGCAACGCCGCGGGCCAGAATTTGGTCAGCTTGATGTCTCATCCCATCCAGATCAGGTGTTACCCCGAGGGCGGGCGCACTTTCGCTGAGCCGGGCGCATTCTTCCAGGTTCGGGGTCAGGAGCGTTACGCGCGACAGCAGTGGTGCCAGCGATTGTGTCGACATCAGCTCGCCCCCCGAGGAGCTTTTGAGCACAGGATCTAGCACGATGGGGACCCCGGCAGGGAGACTGTCGGCCAGGCATGTTGCGGCTTCAGCCGTGCCAATCATGCCAATCTTGATTGCCCTAGGGATCTGTCCGCCGGGGTCAAAGGCTGCTGTGATCTGGGCCGAAATCACCTCCGGGGGGATGGGGTGTATGGCACGCAGCGCTTGATTGGTTTGCACCGTTACAGCGGTCACCACGGGGGCCACCGAACATTTCAGGCTGGTGGCCATGGCGATGTCCCGGCTGAGGCCTGCGCCTCCGCTGCTGTCAGTGCCGGCGATCACCAGAATGCGGCTCATGCCGGATCGCCCATAGCCAGAATTTCGATCTGGTCAAACCCCTGCGCTTGCAAGGCCCGGGCCGCGCGCCAGGCCCGCAGGCCAGAGCGGCAACATAAAACGGTTTTTTGTCTGGGGCAGAGATCTGCCCACGGCAGCTCTGCGGGTAAGAGGCGCCGCGCCTGAGCCATGGCCAGGAGCGGGGCTTCTGCCTTTGGGCGCAGATCAATCACCTGTGCTTCCTTTGGCACAAGGCCGGGACTGGTGAACCTCAAAATCTCCTTGGTTTCCGGTTCCGGCGCCCCATCAAAGCGGAAACTGCTTTGGGTGAGTTCTGCCATATCGATCTGCATCACCCCTCCCAAGGGCGAGGGCGCATGCCGCAACAGCGTCTTCAGCGCCATCTGCGCCTGCAAAGCGCCGATCATCCCAACCACGGGTCCCATCACTCCGGCACTGGCGCAGCTGGCGGCGGTCTCGGGCAGCTCTGGAAACAGGGCGCGCAGGGAGGGGGCCGTGCTGCAAAAGCCGCCGACGTACCCGCGCTGTGCCAGCACTGAGGCCGAGATCAGCGGTTTTTCTGCCGCCAGGCAGGCATCAGACAGGATATAGGAGGTGGCAAAACTATCTGCCGCATCCACTACCAGATCTGCCGAGCACAGATACCGCGTCACGTTTTCTGCGTCGAGGGCTTCGATATGGCTGTGCAGGTTTAGGTCGGGGCGGGCGGCCTGCAAATGTCGCCGTGCGGCTGCGGCTTTGGGCTGGCCGATATCCGCCATTGAGAACAGAACCTGGCGGTGCAGGTTGCTTTCTTCCACATGGTCGGGGTCCAGCAGGGTTAGAGTGCCAATGCCAGCCGCAGCCAGATATTGCAACACCGGTCCGCCCAGCCCGCCGGCGCCAATGACCAGAACATGGGCGCCGGCCAGGCGCGCCTGACCCTCAGCGCCGACTTCGGGCAGGATCATCTGGCGGGCATAGCGGGACATCAGGCGCAGGCCTCGGCCCATTGGCGGCAGCGCGCTTCCGGATCTTGGGCCAGCTGAATGTCCGTCACCACCGCCGCGCTATCTGCGCCAGCGGCAAAGACACCGGGCAGGCGATCGGGAGTGAGCCCGCCTATGGCGACCAGCGGGGTCTGGCCTGCGATCTGTTTCCAGCGGGTGACCCGTTCCAGCCCCTGCGGTGCCCATATCATTTTCTTCAATACGGTGGGATAGACCGGACCCAGCGCCACATAGGCCGGATCCTGCGAGAGGGCTCGCTCCAGCTCGGTCTCGTCATGGGTCGACAATCCATAGCGGATACCAGCGCGGCGCAGAGCCGCAAAATCTGCCGTCTCCATATCCTCTTGCCCCAAGTGGACGAAGTTACAGTTGAGATCCAGCGCCAGCTGCCAATAGTCATTGATGACCAGCTGGGCATTATGGACGGCGCAGAAGTCGCGGGCGCGGGCGATCTGGCGGCGTATTTCCGCTTCGGGTGCGTCCTTGATGCGCAGCTGCACCAGCTTGGCCCCCTGTGGGACCAGGAGTTCGAGACGGCCCACATGGCCGGTGATCAGGTAAAAACGCTGCATCATGCAAACTCCGCAAGGCCAAGTACAGGGGTCGAGGGCACGGCCATATCGCGCCGCGGCATCGGGTCGGCCTGATAGCCCATCTGCCCGGCTGTCACCGCCTGGGCCATGGCGCTGGCCATCTTGACCGGGTCGCCCGCTTTGGCCACTGCCGTGTTGAGCAGCACTGCATCCATGCCGAGTTCCATTGCCTGAGTGGCATCCGAGGGACGGCCAATGCCGGCATCCACAATCAGGGGCGTGTCGGGGAAATGCGCCCGCATGGCCTGCAGCCCATCCGGGTTGCGCAGGCCCTGACCGGATCCGATGGGCGCCCCCCAGGGCATCAACACATCACAGCCCGCCTGCAACAGGCGCTCGCCAACAATCAGATCTTCGGTGGTATAGGGAAAGACCTTGAAGCCATCTTCACTGAGAATGCGCGCCGCTTCAACCAGGCCAAAAACATCGGGCTGCAGGCTGTCGGCATGGCCGATCACTTCGAGCTTGATCCAATCGGTGTCAAAGATCTCGCGCGCCATCTGTGCTGTGGTCACGGCCTCCTGAACGGTGTGGCAGCCCGCTGTATTGGGCAGGATACGCGCGCCAGTCTCCTGCAGCATCTGCCAAAAGCCGGTGCCGGTTCCCTCCGAGGTCTCACGGCGCAGCGAGACGGTGATCACCTCGGATGAGCTGGCGGCGATGGCCGCACAGAGCACCTTGGGAGAGGGGTATTGCGCGGTGCCCAGAAACAGCCGCGAGTTCAGTTTGGTGCCATAGATTTCCATTCCTCATCCTCCCTGCATCGGGGCAAGCACTTCGATCCGGTCGCCCTCGTTCAGCGGTGTGGCGGCGCGTTTCGCGCGCGAAACAAAGGCGCCATTCAGCGCAGTTGCCAGGGCCTGGCTGGTCAGGCCCAGCTCGCGCATGGCCGCGTCCAAAGTGGTTGCCTGGATCTCGCGGGTTTCTGCATTGAGTGTGATTTTCATAGTGCCTCTTCTAATGCGATTTCGGGCAGCAAGTACCTGGCCGCGCGTTGGGCCATGGCCGGGGCCAGCAAAAATCCATGCCGGTAGAGCCCGTTGAGATGCAGCACCCCCTCCTGTTCGACCAGCTGGGGCAGATTGTCTGCAAAGGCCGGGCGTAGACCGGCCCCCAGCTCGACCACCTCGGCTTCGCCAAAACCCGGATGCAGGGCAAAGGCAGCACTCATCAGCTCGCTTAAAGAGCGCAGGCTGGGTGCGCGCGTCGAGGCGCTTTCGATCATGGTGCCACCGATCATGAAATGGCCGTCGCCCCGTGGCACCAGATAGAGCGGCATGCGCGGGTGCAGCAGGCGCAGGGTGCGGCTGATCTCAACCTCGGGGCAATGCAGTATGGCCATCTCGCCACGGACCGGGCGCAGGCCTGGCACAGCGGCCTTGATGCCGGTGCAATTCAGATCAACCCGGTTCGGGGCGGGGGTGTTATAGACGATCTCCGCGCCCAGATCGGTGACGACCCGACTGAGATCCGATAGGGCGCGGCGGGGATCCAGATGGGCTTCGCCTGCAAAAAACAGCCCCTGGGTGAAACGCCCCTCCAGACCCGGTTCAAGCGCCGCTATCTCTTCAGCACTCACGGCCCGATAGCCATGGGTGCGTTTGGCAAAGCGGGTGAGCTCGGCCCGGTCGCGGGCAGGTGCCATGACCAGCGTGCCGCGCCGATGCACCGGAGTGATCTTGGCCCACCACTCGAAGGCGCGGCTGCCGAGGGTGACAACCTCTTCCTCGGCACTCTCATACTCGCACCAAGGCGCCAGCATGCCGCCGGCAAAACGCGCCACACTGGCCTTGCCCGGGCCCGGACCCTGTTCAAAGATCCGCACCTTGGCGCCGCGCTGCAACAGCTCATATGCGGTAGCGAGGCCCGCAAGCCCCGCCCCCGCGATGGTGATCATGTCTCCGGGTCCATAGCCTTGTCGCCCGGGGCTGGCACATAGAGCTCGCCCCCTTCGCGGAACTTGGCGGCCATGGCCTCCATGCCCTCTTTCTGCGCTTCGGCGCGAATGTCATGGCTGATCCGCATTGAGCAAAACTTGGGCCCACACATAGAGCAGAAATGCGCCACCTTATGGGCCTCTTTGGGCAGGGTCTGGTCGTGGTAGTCCCGCGCGGTATCCGGATCCAGCGAGAGGTTGAACTGGTCCTCCCAGCGGAATTCAAACCGGGCACGGGACAACGCATCGTCGCGCCGCTGTGCTCCTGGCAGCCCCTTGGCCAGATCGGCGGCATGGGCGGCGATCTTATAGGTGATCACGCCAACCTTGACGTCATCGCGGTCCGGCAGGCCGAGGTGTTCCTTGGGGGTCACGTAGCAGAGCATGGCACAACCGAACCAGCCGATCATCGCCGCGCCAATGCCGCTGGTGATGTGGTCATAGCCCGGTGCAATATCGGTGGTGAGGGGGCCAAGCGTATAGAAAGGTGCCTCGTGGCAGCACTCCAGCTGCTTGTCCATGTTCTCCTTGATCTTGTGCATGGCCACATGGCCGGGGCCCTCGATCATCACCTGGCAGTCCTTGGCCCAGGCGATCTTTGTCAGCTCGCCCAGGGTCTCCAGCTCGGCGAACTGTGCCGCGTCATTGGCGTCGGCAATCGAACCGGGGCGCAACCCATCGCCGAGCGAGAAGGAGACGTCATATTTGCGGCAGATGTCGCAGATTTCCTCAAAATGCTCGTAGAGAAAGCTCTCTTTGTGGTGATGCAGGCACCATTTCGCCATGATCGACCCGCCACGCGACACGATCCCGGTCACACGTTCCACCGTCATCGGCACCATGTGCAGGCGCACACCGGCATGGATGGTGAAGTAGTCAACGCCCTGTTCGGCTTGTTCAATCAGCGTGTCGCGGAACACCTCCCAGGTCAGATCTTCGGCGATGCCATTCACCTTTTCCAGCGCCTGATACATCGGAACGGTGCCGATGGGCACGGGCGAGTTGCGCACGATCCATTCGCGCGTGTTATGGATGTTACGCCCTGTGGACAGATCCATCACCGTGTCCGCGCCCCAGCGGATCGACCAGACCAGCTTGTCGACTTCTTCCTCCATCGAGGAGCTCACGGCGGAGGTGCCCATATTGGCGTTGATCTTGACCAGAAAATTGCGGCCGATGATCATCGGTTCGATTTCTGGATGGTTGATATTTGCCGGGATGATGGCGCGGCCTGCAGCGATTTCTGAGCGGACAAATTCCGGGGTCACATAGTCGGGGATATTAGCGCCCCAATCATGGCCGTCGCGGTGACAGGGGGACAGCTCGCGCAACTGGTTCTCGCGGATGGCGACAAATTCCATTTCCGGCGTGATGATGCCGGCCCGGGCATAGGCCAGTTGGGTTGGGGCGGCATCGCCTTTGGCTCGCAATGGCGCAGGCTTTACCGGGAATTCGGGGGTGAGGCGATCGCCTTTGACAAAGCCATTGTCGGCCTCGGTGATCTCGCGGCCCTCATATGCCTCGACATCGCCACGGGCGCGGATCCAGTCTGCGCGCAGTGCAGGTAGGCCCTGACGGATGTCGGTGGTATGGCCGGGATCGGTATAGGGACCAGAGCTGTCATAGACCGTCAGCGGCGCTTCGCCTGCCGTAGGATGGGTCGAAATCTCGCGCATGGGCACCCGGATATCGGGGTGCAATTCGCCGGGGACATAGATCTTTTGCGAGGCGGGCAGGGCGCCTGTGGTGACCGCCGGGGTCGGGGCGGGGCTGGCTTTGTTCATTGTGGTGCTCCTCGAGCCAATACTCAAAAAAGTCACCAGATGAGGCTTGGCTGGGAGGCGCGGGGAGGATGTACGGCCCTCCCGGTTCGGTGCGCAGGCAAGGGGGAGTACAGTCCCGCAAGCAATGCGTCCTAGCTTCCTACGCCAGTGTCAACTGGGTCAGGTTCTAAGGGTCGCGTCGCCGGTCAGATTGCTCTGTCCTGTCAGCCTCTCAGTCCCCTCGGTGGGACTCCCCTGCGTAGGCTAAGACCTAGGGGAGGGGTGGGGTGAGCGTCAACATGTTTTTTAATAGATAAAAAATAGTAATATAAAATAATTAGTTAAATAGAAAGTTGATCATTATTGCCGCGTCGCAACATAAAGCCTTGGTGCTTGCGGTTAAATTATCTATAAAAATGACAGCCGGGCTTAGCGCCCTCGACCTCAACACTGTGACCCCTCAGGAGAGCCCATGCTGGACGCTGCCCCTATTCGAAACGACTGGACCCGCGCCGAAGCCGAAGAGATTTATAACAGGCCCTTCATGGATCTGCTGTTTCAGGCGCAGTCAGTGCACCGTCAGCACTATGATCCCAATCAGGTGCAGCGCTCCAAGCTGTTGAGCATCAAAACCGGTGGCTGCGCCGAGGATTGCGCCTATTGCTCTCAGTCTGCACGCAACGGCGCCAAGCTCTCGGCCTCCAAATTGATCGAAGTGGAGCGGGTGATTGCCGAGGCGCGCAAGGCCAAGGCGGGCGGTGCCACGCGCTATTGCATGGGGGCGGCTTGGCGCTCGCCCAAGGACCGCGACATGGCGGCGCTGGAGGCGATGATCGAAGGCGTCAAGGATCTCGGCATGGAGACCTGCATGACTCTGGGCATGCTGGATGACAACCAGGTCTTCCGGCTGCGCGACGCGGGTCTGGACTATTACAACCACAATATCGACACCTCTGAACGGTATTATTCCGAGATCATCACCACCCGTACCTTTGCGGATCGGATCGACACCCTGAATCGGGTGCGCGAGGCGGGCATGAAGGTCTGCGCCGGTGGCATCGTTGGCATGGGGGAGCAGCAGATGGACCGCATCGACATGATGCTGGCGCTGGCCACCCTAGAGGAACACCCGGATTCGGTGCCGGTGAACATGTTGATCCCGATGGCCGACACGCCGCTGGCCGATGTGGCCAAGCTGGACCCGATTGAGTTTGTCCGCACCATCGCGCTGGCGCGGATCCTGATGCCCAAATCCCACGTGCGGCTTTCGGCCGGGCGCACCGATATGTCGGATGAGCTGCAGGCCATGTGTTTCTTTGCCGGCGCCAATTCGATCTTTGTTGGTGACACATTGTTGACGGCGGATAACCCTGAGGAAGACAAGGATCAGATCCTGTTCGACAAGCTGGGCATCACCGCCATGGGCGTTGGCTCGGATGGCAGCCACGATGAGGCGCAGGCTGAGATCTGTCCGGGCAGCTCCGCCGAAACCCGCGAGGGGGCCTCGGCATGAGCGCGGTTTTCCCAGGCCACAGCGCCGGGCTGGAGGATCTGCGCGAGCAGGGGCGGTTCCGCCAGTTGATCCCGCGCGCGGGGCATGACTTTTCTTCCAATGATTATCTGGGGCTGGCACAAAGCCAGACCCTGAAAACAGCGGCGCTGGAGGCGCTGGAGCGCGGCGTGCCTGTGGGCGCAGGCGGTTCGCGTCTGCTGCGCGGCAATGCGGAGGAGCATATCGCGCTGGAAGCCGAGGCGGCGGCGTTTTTTGGCACCGAGGCGGCGCTGTTTATGGGCGGCGGCTTTAATGCCAATCAGGCAATCTTCTCGACCCTGCCGCAGCGGGGCGATCTGGTGCTCTATGATGCGCTGATCCATGCCAGCACTCATGATGGTATGCGTCTGGGCCGGGGCGAAAGCCGCAGCTTCATTCACAACAGCCCCGCAGATGCGGCGGCGCAGATTGCCAGCTGGCGCGCCGAAGGTGGCAGCGGTCAGATCTGGATCGCGGTGGAATCTGTCTACTCAATGGAGGGCACATTGGCGCCCTTGCCGGAGTTTGCAGCGCTGGCGAAGCGCGAGGCGGCGGTTCTGGTGGTGGATGAGGCCCATGCCTCCGGATTGTTTGGGGATCTGGGCCGGGGTCTGGCGCATGACTATGCGCAGAACCCCTGGGTGCTGACACTGCATACCTGTGGCAAGGGCCTCGGCGTGTCTGGTGCGCTGATCTGCGGGGCGCAGGTACTGATCGAATTCCTGGTCAATCGCGGCCGCGGCTTTATCTTTGCCACGGCACCTTCGCCGCTGAATGCGGCCCTGGTACGGGTGGCGCTGCGCGATCTGGCCGAGAACGCCGGGCGACGCGCGCGCGCCTGGGATCTGATTACCCATGCCCATAGCGAGGCCACCCGGCTGTGTGGGATCAGCGGCTATCAGAGCCAGATCCTGCCGGTGGTGATTGGTGAGGACAAGCCGACCATGGCCTTGGCTGAACGGATACAGGCGCAGGGCTTTGACGTGCGCGGCATTCGCCCGCCCACGGTGCCCAAGGGCACCTCACGGTTGCGGATTTCGCTGACCGGCACCCTGACAAAACCCGTAATCACCGAGCTGTTTGAGACTCTGGCGGCCGAGCTGGCGCAGTCAAACCTGCAACCCTATGCGCTGGATCAGGTTGCATGAATGCCCTGGTGGTGACTGGGACCGATACCGGCATCGGTAAAACCATCTTTTCTGCCGGTCTGGTGCAGGCGCTCGCAGCCAGCTACTGGAAACCGGTTCAATCGGGCCTGGAAGAGGAAACCGACAGCCAGATCGTGGCGCGGCTTTCCGGTGTTACACCGTTGTCTGAGGGCTATCTGCTGCAAATGCCCGCCTCGCCACATCTATCGGCCGAGGCCGAAGGGATGGTGATTGACCCCGATAGGCTCAGGCTGCCGCAGGTGGACGGGCCTTTGGTGGTCGAAGGGGCAGGCGGGCTGATGGTGCCGCTGAATCGAGAAACGCTTTACCTTGATCTCTTTGCCCGTTGGGGCGCCCCGGTGATCCTGTGCGCGCGCACGCAACTGGGCACCATCAATCACACGCTTTTGTCGCTTAAGGCGCTGCGCGATGCGGGCTGTGATGCGGTGGGGGTGGCCTTCATTGGCGATGCTGAGCCAGATGTCGAGGAAACCATCCGGCAGTTTGGCAAGGTGCCGCATCTGGGGCGGTTGCCGATGATGGACACTTTGAACAACGAGGTCCTCGCAGAGGTTTTTGCGCAGAACATCAATCTGGACCTGATAAGGGAGGCGCTGTGATGAGTGCATCGGATCTCAGTCAGCTGGAGTTTGACCAGCAGCACCTCTGGCATCCCTATACCAATGTCGCCAAACCCGGTCCCACCTTTGTGGTGAAAGAGAGCGAAGGGGTGCATATCACCCTGGAGGATGGCACCCGGCTGATTGACGCCATGTCTTCTTGGTGGTGCATGATGCATGGGCATCGCAACCCAGCCATCACAAGCGCCATCCATGATCAGCTGGAACGCCTGCCACATGTGATGTTCGGCGGGTTGACCCATGATCCGGCCATCGACCTGGGGCGCAAGCTGCTGGAGATCACCCCCCAAAGCCTGACGCGGATCTTCTATTGCGATTCCGGCTCGGTCTCGGTTGAGGTGGCGATGAAGATGGCGGTGCAGTACCAGCATGCCAAAGGATTTGCCGGGCGCAGTCAGTTTGCCACCACACGCTCGGGCTATCACGGCGACACCTGGAAGGCGATGAGCGTCTGCGACCCGGACACCGGCATGCACCACCTGTTTCAGGGCGCGCTGAGTGTGCAGCATTTTGTTTCGCGTCCGCCAATCCCCATGGCAGCGCCCTGGACGGACGATCCAGATCACAATGGGTTGGGCGAACTGCGTGCTGTGCTGGAGGCCAATGCCGATAAGATCGCCGGCTTTATCCTTGAACCCGTGGTGCAGGGCACTGGCGGCATGTATTTCTACCATCCCGAATACCTTAACCAGGCGCGCGCGCTCTGTGATGAGCTGGGCATCCTGTTGATCTTTGACGAAATCGCCACCGGCTTTGGTCGCACAGGCGAGCTGTTTGCCACTGATTTTTGCTCTGTCGAGCCGGATATCATCTGCCTTGGCAAGGGGCTGACGGGCGGGCATATCTCCTTTGCCTGCACCATGACCAATGATCGCGTTGCGCTGGGCATTGGCCACGGCTCCCCGGGGATCTTTATGCATGGGCCCACCTATATGGCCAATCCACTGGCCTGCGCGGCGGCCAAGGCGGCGCTGGATCTGCTGACAGCGCAAGACTGGCGTGCACGGGTGGCAGAGATCTCTGCCCAGCTGGTTCAGGAATTGGAGCCTGCGCGGGCCTTGCCAAATGTGCGCGATGTCCGGGTTTTGGGCGCGATTGGCGTCATCGAGATGAACCATGTGGTGTCGGCAGATGCCGCGCATGCTCTGGCGCATGAGATGGGCGTCTTTCTGCGCCCCTTTGGCAAGAATATCTACACAATGCCGCCCTTTGTGACGTCCCCTGAGCAGTTAAGCGAGATTACCGCCGGAATGCTGCATCTGGCAGGCGCGCTATAAGCGTCGAAGCTGCTGATGACATCACGCCCTGATCATAGCCGGTTTCGCGTCTGTGATCGGGGGGGGCTGGTAGAGGTGAGACGAGGTTTTCCCTGTAATGGGGACAGCCCTGGCGGCCGCCGTGGGAGATTCATTTGTTGGTTTTCCATTTAGCAAATTGAACAAAGGATCAAGAAGTCTGCCGGAAAATGCCGCAATTACTTGAAAATGAGTCGCAAAGCGTTCAAAAACTTGTGGCATACCCGGCCACACTCAGAGATATTGCCAGGGTCTGACCTCGTCTCATGACAAGAGGGTGCCGACCCTCTGCGCCCATTGGGTCCTATGAGCCGTGAGGCTCCTCAAAAATTCACCCAGCTGATCCAGCGGTCGGTTGGGCATAAATACAGGGAAATCAACAATGAAAAAGACAACATTTGCATGCCTTCTGGGCGCGGCGTCACTGGTAGCGGGAACCGCCCAGGCGGCAGAGATGGGGGCTGTAGATCAGCCGATCAAGCTGGCGGTCAACGAGTGGACCGGGCAGCACGTGACCACCCATATCGCCGGTGAGATGCTGAAGGCCGCCGGTTATAAGGTGGAATATGTCACCGCCGGCATGATGAACCAGTTCCAGGCGATTGCCGATGGTGAGATCCACGCGACGCTGGAAATCTGGTCTTCAAACGTTTCCGATGAATATGCCAACAAGGTTGCCGAAGGCACCGTTGTTGAACTGGGCGATCTGGAGTTGGCAGCCAAGGAAGGCATCGCATATCCCGCCCATGTGGCTGAACTTTGCCCCGGTCTGCCTGCCTGGGAAGCGCTGAAGGCCTGTGCGCCGCTTTTTGCCACGGCTGAAACCCTGCCCTCTGGCCGCTTGGTTGACTATCCTGCGGATTGGGGCACCCCCGGTGCGGACCGGATGACCGGGCTGGAGCTGCCCTTCAAAGCGGTTCCTGCGGGGTCCGAGGGCGCTTTGATTGCCGAGCTGCGCGCCTCGACCGAGCGTAAAACACCGCTGCTGATCACCTTCTGGCAGCCCCATTGGGCGATGTCTGCCTATGATGTGCAGTTTGTTGACCTGCCCGTCGGCGAAGAGGCCTGCTTCAATGATCCAGCCTGGGGTCCAAACCCCAATGCCGTAAACGACTGTGACTTTGCACCTTCGCGCATCTTCAAGGCGGCCTGGTCCGGTACTGCGGAAACATGGCCTGCGGCTTTTGAAATCCTGTCCAACTATACACTGGCAGTAGAAGCGCAGCAGCCAATGATGGGCGCGGTCGATGTAGATGGCGGCAAGGTCGAAGAGGTTGTTGCAGCCTGGATGGCGGCCAATGAGGACAGCTGGCGCCCGGTTGTTGACGCTGCCACCAAGTGAGTGCCGTGAGCGGTTCCGATACACCCGCCATTTCTTGCCAGAACGTCTGGCAAGTCTTTGGCGAGAATGCAGACAGCGCCTTGAAACAGGCGCTGTCGCAACATGCATCAGCAGATGAGGTCTCTGCGGCCCTGCGCGCTCAGGGGCTCGTGCCTGCGGTGCAGGATGCCAATTTTGACGTCAAGGAAGGCGAGCTCTTTGTCATCATGGGGCTTTCCGGCTCGGGCAAATCGACGCTGATCCGTTGTATTTCGCAGCTGCTGCCTGCCTCAAACGGAGAAATCCGCATTGAGGGCGAGGACATCGTCTCTGCCAGCAAGGCCCGCCTGATCGAGCTGCGCCGCAAGACCCTGGGCATGGTGTTTCAGCACTTTGGCCTGTTTCCTCATATGACCGTGGCCGAGAATGTCGCCTATCCGCTCAAGGTGCAGGGTGTGAAGAAAAAGGCCCGCCTGGCCAAGGCGAAAGAGGTGATTGATCTGGTTGACCTGGGCGGGCGCGAAGATCGCTTCCCACGCGAACTATCAGGTGGGCAGCGCCAGCGGGTTGGCATTGCCCGTTCCCTGGTTGCGGATTGTTCCGTCTGGTTCCTGGATGAGCCCTTTTCGGCGTTGGATCCGCTGATCCGTCGCCAGTTGCAGGATGAATTCCTGGATATTCAGGCCAAGCTGAAAACCACGATCGTTTTTATCACTCATGACATCAACGAGGCGCTGAAGCTGGCGGATCGTATTGCCATCATGCGCGATGGCAAAATCGTGCAGATCGGCACCCCGGCGGATATCGTGCTCAATCCGGTGGATGACTACGTGCGCGAGTTCTCCAAAGACGTGGCCAAGGGGCGCCATGCCAAGGTGGCTTCGGTGATGCAGGATCCCGAACACCACCACTACGGCGCTGATGATCCCGGGCTGCGGCGCGACATGACACTGGATGCGGCGCTGGCGCGCTGTATGGATCTCTATGAACCAGTGCCGGTGCGCTGTGCGGCTGGCAAACTGGTTGGGGTCATCAACCCGTCGGATCTGGCGGCGGCCCTGCAGGTGGAAACCGAACAATGAGTCGCACCGGTCTAGCAAGTCTGAGCAAGGGCAGCCTCGCGGCCCTGGGGGCTGTCATTGTTGGCGCGGTCTGTTTGCTGCTCGAAGGGCTGTTGCCCTGGCTCACCACCTTTCCCAAGGATTGGGTGCTGCCTGCAACTGAAGCCGTGGGGGCTGGCGTCAAGAGCGGACTGACCTTTCTGAAACCCGCCGCGCGGCTGTTTTCGACCCTGATGGCCTATCCGATGGAGGCGATGAACTCTGTGCTGGCCTCGGTGCCTTGGCCCCTGCTGATTGCGGCGACTGTGGCGCTGGGCTGGCGTCTGGGCGGGATCAAGATGGCCGCGATGGCTGCAATCGGGTTGGGGCTGGTTTTGGCCTCTGGCTATTGGCCGCAGGGGATGAATACCCTGGCACTGGTGGCGGTCTCGGTGCCTCTGGCCCTGGTGGTTGGGGCTGGAATTGGCATTCTGGCCAATGAGTTTCCCCGCCTGCGGGGACCCGTCCAGGCGCTTTTGGATGTAATGCAAACGGTGCCAACCTTTGCCTATCTGACACCACTCTTGGTGCTCTTTGGCTTTGGTCCGGTTGTTGGTCTAATTGCCTCGGCGATCTATGCGGCGCCGCCCATGGCACGCAATGTGCTTTTGGGGCTGCAACGGGTCGAACCCGAAGTGAAAGAGGCCGCTGTCATGGCCGGTGGCACCCGCTTTCAACAGCTGTTTCAGGTCGAGATCCCGGCCGCCAAGGTGCAGATCATGGTGGGGGTCAATCAATGCCTGATGGCGGCCCTGTCGATGGTAATCATTGCTGCCGTCATTGGCGGTTTCAATGACATCGGTTGGGAAGTGCTCTTGACTATGCGCAAGGCCCAGTTTGGTCCTGCCATGCTGGCCGGTGCAGTGATCGTGATCTTTGCCATCCTGATCGACCGGATGAGCGCGACTTTGGCGCAGGAGCGTCGTCAGCTCTGGGATGGGCGGGTCTCGCTGGCCATTCTGGCGCTGGGGGCACTGGTCAGCCTGCTGTTCTGGAGCCGCATTGGGGATCCCGGCAGCTATCAGATGCTGACCCCGGTGGCGGATGGGCTGGACAGCTGGCTCACTGATTTCACCCGCAGCAATGCCGAGGCGCTGAACAGCTTCAAGAATGGTGTCATGTTCTATGTGCTGCTGCCGCTGCGCATCGGTCTGGATCAGGCGATCCTGCCCTTTACCTGGGGTTTTCAGTGGACCCCGGCGATGAGCCTCTGGGTCTTTGCTGCCGCAGCCGTGGCGGCCGTGGCTTTGGCCCTGCGCGGGCAGCTGACTCTGGGTCTGGTGGTGCTGGTTGCGGCGGGTATTCTGGAAACCGGCGTGTCGCAATTGCCCTGGCCCTTTGTGCTGGTTGGCGCGGCGGCCCTGTCCTGGGTTGCTGGTGGTCCTCGTCTTGCGATGTTGTCGCTGGTTCTGCTGGTCACTATTCTGGTTTCGGGCCTGTGGGAGCGCGCGCTTCTCTCGCTTTATCTGTCCGGCGCGGCGGTCTTTGCCTGCGCGGTTCTGGGCGGCGGCATCGGCTTGCTCAGCGCGGTTTCACCCATGGCCTGGCGTCTGGTGCGGCCGATCTGCGACATGCTGCAGACCATTCCGCTGTTTGTCTTTCTGATCCCGGTGCTGATGGTGTTTCAGATTGGCGAATTCTCGGCCTTCTTGGCGATCATTGCCTATGCGGTGGTGCCGATGATCCGCTACACGCGGCAGGGGCTGATCTCGACCCCGGATGAGATGATCGAAGCCGCTACTGCCTCGGGGGCGACCCGTTGGCAGATGATGCGGGATGTGCGCGCGCCCTATGCGGCACCGACTATTCTGCTGGGGCTCAATCAGACCATTCTCTATGCCTTTGCTATGCTGGTGATTGCGGCGCTGATCGGCACCACCGGTCTGGGCCAGTCGATCTATCTGGCGCTGGGGCAAGCGGATGTGGGCCTGGGTATTTCAGCAGGGGCGGCCATGGCGATCCTGGCGCTGATTGCGGATCGCATCGTCCAGGGCTTTGCGGAAGAACGCAAACGCGCGCTTGGCCTGTAAATCTCTGGCTTGCGCCCTCGATCTGGGGCGCAGGAAGACCGCTCTGGTGCCGGGGCAGAATTGCGGGTAGCAATTGGGCCGCAACTGAAAACCACTGTTGAGAGGGCAAGTGATGCATCTGGCCTATGTCATGACCGAAACCCGTGGCGGCACCGATCGGCTGCTCAGCAGCCTGGCAGAGGCGCTGCATGCCAAAGGCATTGCCCTGGCGGGCATTGTGCAAACCAATACCGAATGCAGCGATGATACGCTTTGCGATATGGATGTGCGGGTGCTGCCCGCGGGGGAGACCATTCGCATTTCGCAATCCCTAGGCGCAGGTGCCCGCGGCTGCCGGTTGAACCCCGAGGCGCTGGAGCAGGCTGTGGGGCAGGTGACCAGCAGCCTGAACGCTACGCCGCGCCCGCAGGTGCTGATCGTCAACAAATTTGGCAAGCACGAAGCGGATGGGCGCGGCATGCGCCCAGTCATCGGCGAGGCCCTGGCCCAGGGCATGGTCGTTGTCTCTGGCGTCAACCGCATGAATGTCGAGCCTTTCAAAGCCTTTTCCGACGGCATGGCCGTGCAGGGGGCAAGTGATCTCAATGGGCTGGTTGCCTGGGTCGAACAGGCCCTTGCTGAGGGGTGAACCCCTCCTTCGCTGGCGCTTTGTGCAGGTCTGACAAATGGGATCCCAGAGCTCATTGGTGGTATTGAGCTCTGGGGGCATCCGTGTCGATACTAGCGGTTCTTGTGCTTTTGAAACGCGCGAATACGTTTTTGCAGGGCTTTGTCATCCGCCCTGCGCTGCGCCAGAGTAGCAGAGTTAAACCGTTCTTCTGCAAGCAGTTTGCGCCAACGTGACAGGCGGTCCGAGGGGATGTCGCCTTGGGATCTAGCGGCCTGAACGGCGCAACCCGGCTCGCTGTCATGCTGGCAATCTGAGAAGCGACATTGTTTGGCGAGGCTGGAAATATCCTCAAACAGATCGGCAATGCCGCTTTCAACATCAGTCAATTGCAGCTCGCGCATGCCGGGGGTATCCAGAACCGCGCAGCCATTTGGTAGCATATGCAGCTGCCGTCGGGTGGTGGTATGGCGCCCCTTGGCGTCATCCTCGCGAATACCCGAGGTGGCGATGCTGGTCTCACCGATCAAGCCATTGGTCAGAGTGGATTTCCCCACCCCAGAGGACCCCAGAAAGGCCAGGGTTTGTCCCGGCTTGCACCAATCGCCGAGCCTGTCCCGTGGGGCCGCGCCCAGGGCGTTCAGGGCGAGTGCGGTCACCCGATCTGAAATCGTAGTGGCGGCAGCCAGATAGGGGCTGGGATCCGTGCAGAGATCCGCTTTGGTCAGGACAATCACCGGGGTGACATCGGCCTCAAAGGCCAGCGCCACGTAGCGCTCCAGCCGGGCGAGGTTGAAATCCGGGTTGCAGGAGCTGACGATAAAGGCGGTATCGACGTTGGCCGCAATAAGCTGGCGTCGGCGATCACGCCCCGGCGCGCGCCTTTGAAACAGGCTCTTACGTGGCAGAACCCGGCTGCGATGCGGGTGATCTCTTTCCAGCAACAGCCAGTCGCCCACTGTTGCGTCGGGTCCAGGTGGAATCAGCCTGTCGATCTGGTCGCCCAGTACATGCAGCCCGTTGCGGTGCACTTCGACAACCCGCACTGGTGGTGTCTTGCGCAGCTCATCAACATCGCAATGCTGAGCGAAATAGTTTTGCCAGCCAAGGCGCGCCAGTGGCGAGAGCAGGGGATTCGCAGGTTTTAGCCCCTGCGAAGAGGGCAGAAATTGGGAGTAGTCCCGTGTCATTGGGTGATCTTTCATGATCCGGCCGCAGAGATGGCTCTGGGCAAAATGTGTCTGAGAGAAGAATGCAAAACACTGATCGCCCAACTTAATGGGCGTTTGGGTCTAGTCTGTTTTGCACCGGGAGGACGCTCTGCCTCCCCACATTACTGGGTCATAAAATCTCCATATCTGTCACCGGATGTAGGGGTCGGGCTGTGTTTTGTCAATTGTTCGGGCACCAAGATCGCAATCTGTGTCGATTGCATGGCGCCGCCTGTGGTACGTAAGGTGTTGTTCTAGATCGATAAAGTTAAAAACTTGGCTGCGGCACGGGGATCCCCGGTCGAGTCCATTCGACCTGACCCTGTCCCGCTACGTTCCATAGTCATTGACAGAGCAAAAGATCGGATCATACAAAGCCTCGATGGTTTTTCCCGAAGACACTTTGGGAAAATGAAAAGGGAATACGGTGTGGTGTAGCCAACAGGCGCCAAATCCGTGACTGCCCCCGCAACTGTGAGCGGAGAGCATTGCTGCAACAGGCCACTGCCCCTCGGGGTGGGAAGGCGCAGCAAGGCCTCGACCCGCGAGTCAGGAGACCTGCCATCCAGTAGTTCACCCAACCCAGGACGGGGAGTCCTGAAGGAGGCTTAGATGGCACAAAACAACTGTGTTCACGGGACCGGTACCTTCTCACTTCGCGCGCTTTGCTGCGAGGCGAGACATGACCGAGACCAGTGATCATTCCATTCTGATTTGCACCGCCTGCAAGGGCGTCGATGCGGCGAACAAGTTGCGCGCAGCGCTGGCTGAACGTGTTTCCAAGCGGTTTGCGCTGCGCGCCGTCGCCTGTATGGCGGGCTGTGAGCGGCCCATTTCTGTGGGGCTGCAGGGACCTGGCAAGGCACAGTATCTCTTTGGCGAGATCGAAGCCGAGGCTGATATCAAGCCGATAGCGGTTTTTGCGCAGCCATTCCTTGCGAGTGAAACTGGCTGGAGCAAAGCGTCTGAACGGCCTGAGAGGTTGTACGCTAAGATCCTGGCACGGCTTGCGGCCTCTCGACTGGAGGGCAAACAATGACAGGGTCTTCCGCTTTTCTCAGTGTGCGTGATCTGGAGTATTTTGCCCTCAACGGAGATGCGCTCGTCTCGGGCGTGTCCTTTGATCTAGAGCGGGGCGCGATCCTTGCAATTGCCGGGCCCAATGGGGCGGGCAAGTCCACCCTTTTGAACCTGCTCTCAGGAAGTGAACCCTTGGCGCTTGGCGAGGTGATTATCGGCGGCGCCAGCCTAGGCAGAATGAAAGCACATGAGCGGGCAGCACTGATCGCTCTCGTCAGCCAGCAGAGCGCCCCTGATGGGCGGCTGCGGCTTCAGGACTATGTTGCTCTTGGGCAATTGCCAATCGCGGCGCGCCGTTCGGCACCTCAAAATGCTCAGGCTGTTCAATCCCTTCTGGATCTCACCGGGCTTTCAAAACTGGCCCTTAAACCCATGGCACAGCTGTCCGGGGGCGAGCGCCAACGGGCGCATATTGCGCGGGCTCTGGCGCAGGAGCCTCAGCTCCTGTTCCTGGATGAGCCCACCAATCATCTGGATCCGGACGCAAAAGGGCGCATGCTCTCCCTGGTTGCTTCACTGGGCATCACCGTTGTCATGGTCGTGCATGACCTGGTGATGATTCCGGAGTTTGCCACCCATGCGGCCTTGATGAAATCGACGCAGCTTGTCGCCTTCGGCGCCGCCTCAGAGGTGCTTACCCCTGAAAATGTTCAGGCGACCTTTGGGGTTAGCTATCTGCGCCTGCCGCACGAGGGCCGGATGATCCCGGCGCTTGATATCCGCAAAACCAATTTTCAAGATTTGAAGGAGAACGCGCAATGAAAACGCTATGGTCCGCAGCTCTTCTCATGGGGGTCGCTAGTGGTGCTGCCGCCTATGAGGTAACAGTCGACAACTGCGGCACACCGTTGGTTTTTGACAGGACGCCCCAGCGGTTGGTGGTGCATGACATCAATATGTCGGAGATGGCTTTTGCCCTTGGCCTGCAGGACAAGATGGTCGGCGTCACTGGGATTACCGGATGGTACAAGACCAGCCCGGATTTTGACATAGCGCGCGGCGATGTGCCTGAACTTGCCCCCAAGTATCCCACAGTCGAGAACCTGATTTCGGCCTCCGCGGATTTGTTCTTTGCCGGTTGGTACTATGGAATGAAGCCGGGCGGGGATGTTACGCCAGATACGCTTGCGCCCTTTGGCATCAAAACCATGGTCCTGACCGAAAGCTGCGTTCATCTGGACAAGGACCGCCCCAAAGCCAGCATGGATTTGTTGTTTGATGACGTTCTGCGCCTCGGCAAGGTCATGCAGGTGGAGACCAAAGCGGAGGCATTGGTTGCAGACTGGCGACAGCAACTGGCAGCGATCGAAGCCAAGACCGCTGAACTGCCCAAGCCAGGTGTGTTTCTGTTGGATGGTCCCGCGGATGCGCCCTTTACTGCGGGCAAATTCGCCATCCCAGACGCGATGATTGCGGCGGCTGGCGGTGCCAGCGTGACCCATGATCTGGACACCAGCTGGGGGCGGACGTCCTGGGAGGCAGTGGCTGCGGCCAATCCGGAATTCCTGGTGCTGTTGGATTACCAAAACGGGAATGGGGCTGAAGAGACCTTTAGGTTCCTGCAGGAACACCCGGTCATGGCCCATGTCGATGCGGTCAAGAACGCACGCTGGGTCGGGCTGCGTTACGAGGAGCTGACACCTGGACCGGCCAATATTGCCGCCATCGAGAAGATGGCCAAGGCCATGCATCCGGGCCTCAACTGATATGGGCCGCTTTGGCCTATCGCTGGTACTAGGGGCGACCGTTTTGGTCGCCCTTCTTTTGCTATCGGTCCTTTATGGGGCCACCAATGTGCCAGTGTCAGAGGTCTTTGTCGCCATTGCCTCGGGGCTGGGGGGCGGTGATTTCGAACCGGAGCCGATGCATCGGATCATCTTTGATCTGCGCCTGCCACGTGCGCTGTTCGCGGCTTTGATTGGCGCTGGCTTGGGGCTGGTCGGCGTGGTGCTGCAAACCACAACCCGCAATGACTTGGCAGATCCCTTTCTGTTTGGCCTATCCTCCGGCGCGGCAGCCGGAGCGGTGCTGGTCATCACTGTCACCGGGGACATTCTGGGGGTATGGACACTGCCTCTTGCGGCCTTTTGCGGTGGTCTTGTCGCCTCTGGAATTGTTTTGCTGCTGGTGCGGGCCTTGCAAAGCAGCGCCCCGGAAAAGCTCATCCTGGCCGGGCTGGCCGTGTCCTTTCTTTTTGTCGCCATAACCAATTATTTGATTTTTTCAGGAGACAACCGTGCAGCGCATTCGGTGATTTTCTGGATGCTGGGCGGGCTTGGCCTGGCCCGATGGGAAACCCTGCCGCTGGTTGCCGCAGGACTGGCTTTGATCGCAGCCTATTCCATTTGGCGCAGCCGCTGGCTGGACGCTCTCCTGACCGGAGATGTCACCGCCGCTAGCCTTGGCGTGCCAGTTGGTCGGCTGCGGACCCGAATGTTCCTGATCAGCGCCTTGGCCACGGCGGCTTTTGTGTCCGTTGCCGGGGTCATCGGTTTTGTTGGCCTCATGGTGCCACATGTGGCCCGTGGGCTCGCTGGTCCAATGCATCAAAATCTTTTGCCTATGGCCGCACTCATTGGCGCGGTTCTGCTCTCCGCGTCTGATATCGCTTCGCGGCTCCTGCTTGCCCCACAAGAACTCCCTGTGGGCATCGTCACAACCTCTGTTGGATCAGCGTTTGTTTTCCTTTTGCTCTTGGGCTCCAAACGGGACGGCAGATGAGGCAACGATCGCTGCTGCAGCCCCCCACGTGGTAGCCGAAACACACCAGATTTGAGTGACAGGTCAGGGTTTGTGAAGGGGCCATCTGTGCGGCATCTGCCCAAAACGGATGGCGATCTCTTGGCGCGGCCCCAGGCCGGGAAGGGGGAGGCGCTTTTGCTGTGACTGGCAAAGAGATCTGGTTGAATCGCCATAACATGCACTTGCATGTTATGATGCATCGGCATAAAACCGCTGTCGAAAACGCCTCGCCAGCCCCGATTCAGGGCAAGCCCAGCACCAACCTGAATCTTGGGGACTACCATGGCTATCCAAACTGCCGCGCTGCGCGCACGCCTTTTGTGCGGGACTGCGCTGACTCTTCTTTCCGTTCTGCCTGCCGCCGCGCAGGAGCTTGAGGGAGATGTTATCTCGCTCGATCCGATCCTGGTGCGCCAGCAAGATGAAAAGGGCAATGCCGCCGATCGATCCTCGTCGGTCTATGTGGCGGATGCCGAGCTGGAACGCGCCCGGATGGGGGATGTCAAAGACCTGTTTGCCGGGATTGCCAGTGTCTCTGTCGGCGGTGCAATTCCGGTTGCACAGAAGATTTTTGTCAATGGCATCGACATGCTGAACCTGGCAATTCAAGTGGATGGCGTGTCGCAGAATAACCGGGTTTTCCACCACCTCAGCGCCAATGCTTTTGATCCTGGCCTGATGAAATCTGTGCGGGTTGATCCAGGTGTCGCGCCTGCAGATGCCGGTCCGCGCGCCATGGCGGGGCGCGTGGTCATGGAAACGGTCGATGCCGCAGACATCCTGACCGAAGGTCAAAGCGTCGGCGGCATCGCACGTATGAGCTATGGCGACAACGGCGGGACAACACAGGGCTCGCTGACCCTGGCTGGTGAAAGCAACGGCTTTGAAATCGTCGCCTATGCCAAACGCGCCACGGGTGACAATTTTGAGGACGGCGACGGAACTGAGATGACCGGAACCGCGGCCAATATGACCGCAGGTCTGCTGAAGCTGGGCTACGAGTCCGAGCAGGGTCACCGGGTTGAGTTCTCTGCGCAGCAGATTGAAGACGAGGAATGGCGCAACGATAAGCCGAACTTTGGCCCAAGCTCAGGCGGCACATATGCCTATCTGATTAAGCGCTATAACTACTCGTTGCGCTATGAAAACATAAACAACACTGGCCTCTGGGATCCCTCCGCAACCCTTGGCTATTCGGGCACTGATGTGGACCGCCCCAATGATGCCTGGGCCGGCTCCACCAATTCAACCTCGCGCACCTACTCCCTGGTGCTGCAAAACGAATTCCACCTGTCTGAAGGCAACAGCATTACCGCCGGTGTCGATATCCAGAACCGTAAGACGTCGATTTCTGGCTCTTGGGTAACACCGGATTCCGCTTCGGAAGAATCCGACAATATCGGCATCTTTGCCCAGGCGCGTCTTGAGCCGACGGATCGTCTGAGCATCTCTGCCGGTATGCGCTATGATTGGCAGGATTTTACCGGCTATCAATGGCTCCCGACCGATACCATTCATACCTCCTCCCATAGTGGTGCCAGTGGGAATCTGTCGGTGGTCTATGACGTCACGGATGACTTCGCGCTGCGGGCAGGATACTCGAATGTCTTTGGTGGTCTGGACCTCGGCGACAGTTTTGAATTCTGGCAGACGCGTGATTATTCTGGCCTGCGGCCGTCTCGCGCGCAGAACATCATCATCGGGGCTGATTGGACACCGGGGGCTTGGACCATCAGCGGTGAGCTGTTCAAGACTGAATTTGATGATGCGCGGGACGGTACAAGCGTCGTTGATTTTGAAAGCCAGGGTGTCAACCTCGGCGCGACCTATGGCTGGGCCAGCGGCTTTGCGCGTCTGACCTATGCCTATAGCGATGCCTCGCTCGATGGAGCTGCGTCGAGCAACTTTGATCTGCGGGACTTCGGCGCGCCTTTGGGGCATGTCATTGCTGTGGAAGTGCAGCAGGAGCTGGCGCAATACAACACCCTGCTGGGCGGCAGTATTGAAGCGGCGGCAGCCTATGACGCTGGCGGATCCTACGCAGGCCAAGAATTGCCAAGCTATGTTGTGGCCAATGTCTTTGCCGAATACTCACCGCCTGCCTGGAACGGTGTGACCCTTCGCGGCAGCATCAACAACCTGTTTGATGAAACCTATGCGGATCGCGCCACCTATGGGGGCGAATTTGCAGGCTTCCAGACTATGAACGAACCTGGACGCTCCTTTGTCGTCGAAGCGGTGGTGAAATTCTAAACTCTTGCGCCGCTGCCCTGGAGCCAGATGGTTTCAGGGCAGCAGTTTGATCAGCAGGCGGGAGAGGGCATAGGCCTCGTCCGTTGTCATATGAGGGCCGATTTCTTTTTGCATGGCCTCCCAGTAGACCGGCCAGATCCGGGCGTGCATGCCCTTGCCCTGTTCGGTCAGAAACAGGATCTGTTTGCGGCGTCCATCAGCAATGAATGCGCGCCGCAGCAGCCCTGCTTTTTCCATCCGGGCAACATGGCGCGACAGCGCATATTGGGCGACAAAGAGCTTATCCTCCAGCGCGGCCATGGGCTGGCCATCGGGGCCGGCCAGTTCGACCTCAAGCAGGATTTCATACCAGATCGGATCATTGATGCCGCAGGTCTTGAGCGCTTTGGCAATGCGCGGCAGGAATTTGCGCTGGGCGCGCATGATGTTGAACCACACACGGTTGTAGGAAACGACAGGGGTGTTGTCTCCAAAATAGTCGGCACTGCTGGAGTCGTCTCTGGCTGTCATAGGGAAACCTGCTGGATGGGTCGCGGATACTCTAGTCGGCGGCCCATGCAGAATTCAACACCCCAAGTAAATGAAAAATCAGGGAAAGCCAGAATGTTAGTCATCAAGCCTAGCCAGAAGAAGATGTTTAAAACCCAGGCCGAATTCCGGTCTTTGCGCAGTGCTGGGTATCTCTCCACCATGGCACGCCATTTCGCCCAGAAGATCCAGGTGTCGGAGCGGGACGGCGCGGTGCATCTGCAGTTCATCTGCGGGCTTGCGGTGCTTCGCGTGACCACGGACAGCTTGCATCTCCGCATTGAATCCCCCTCAAAGGAGGAGATGCTGCAGACCTGTCAGGTGGTCGAAAGCCATCTGTTGCGCTTTGCCTTTCGCGAAGAGCCAGAACCTCTGGTCTGGAGCGACCTTTGATGGAGCACTGGCCTTTGCCTGCAGCCCGGAAGCGCTGGACAGGGCAAATACAATTCAATAGTCACATGACAAAACCCCTGCAGAGCCAGCTTCGGTCAGCCATGCAATATTGATGGAGAGATCAATGTTGAAAACGCTGATAACCCTTGCAGCACTGGCCTGCAGTACCGCCGCCTTTGCCGACCCTGTCGAGATCCGGACCTATCGAGGGACACAACAGGTTGAAGCCCTTCCTGAAAAACTGGCCGTTTTTGATGTCGCCGCCTTGGATACGCTTGCCGCATTGGGGGTAAAACCCGCGGGTGTCATCGGCAATCTCTATGTTGATTACCTGGACGAGGTGGCACAGGGGGCCGAGGTTGTGGGTTCCTTGTTTGAGCCCGATTTTGAAAGCATCCATGCGCTGGCGCCAGACCTGATCCTTGCTGGAGGGCGCTCATCCACCCAGACCGAGGTGTTGGCAGAGTTTGCCCCAACCCTGGATATGACCATCTATGGCGATGATTTAGTGGGGTTGGCGCTGCAAAGGCTCGAAGACTATGGCCGCCTGTTTGGCAAGGAGGCCGAAGCGACACTCTTGCTTGAAAACTTCCAAGCCAAGCTGGAGCAGACCAAATCTCTGGCGCGTGGCAAAGGCACCGCGCTGATTGTGATGACCAACGGTCCCAAAATCTCTGCCTTTGGGGCCAATGGACGCTTTGGCTGGCTGCATAGCACGCTCGAGGTGCCACAGGCCGCTGCTGATCTGGGCTTGAATGCCCATGGGGAGGCGGTCTCGGCTGAGTTCATCCGTGACGCCAATCCAGACTACCTGTTTGTCGTCGACCGCTTGTCGGCCATTGGCCAGGGCGGCGAAGATGCAAAGGCCACGTTGGACAATGATCTGGTGCGACAAACCACGGCCTGGCAGAACGGCCAGGTGGTCTATCTGGACGCAGCAAGCCTCTATATTGCGGGCGGTGGGATACAGTCGATGAACCGGGTGCTGGACCAGCTGATCGCAACCTTTGAGGCGAATGGCTAACCCATGCCGCACCTCTGGCTGCTGATCTGTCTCGGCTCGATCCTTTTGCTTTCCGTGCTGTCTATTTTTGTCGGGGTGATTGATCTCACCCCGATGGCGCTGTTGCGAGATCCGGAGGCGCTGCAATTGCTGGTGGTCAGCCGTCTGCCGCGCACTGCGGCGGCGGTGCTGACGGGCTGCTCCATGGCGGTTAGCGGCCAGATCATGCAGATCCTGGTGCGCAATAAATTTGTCGAGCCAATCAGTGCAGGCACGGGGCAGGCGGCGGCGCTGGGGATTTTGCTTTCTGTGCTGCTGTTCCCAGCCGCCGGGCTGGCGGTCAAGATGAGTCTTGCTGCCGTCACCGCATTGCTGGGCACGCTTGGGTTTTTGGCGCTGGTGCAGCGGTTGCCGCCAACCGAGCCCCTTTTGGTGCCGCTGGTGGGACTGGTCTATGGCGGTATCTTGGGCGCGGTGATGGTATTCATCGCCTATCAGGCGGATCTGATCCAATACATTGATGTTTGGATGTTGGGCGAGTTTTCCGGCGTGATGCGGGGGAGATATGAGCTGTTGTGGCTGGCGGGAATTGCCGCCTTTGTCAGCTATCTGATCGCCGATCAGTTTGCCATTCTGGGGTTGGGGCGCGACATGAGCCTGAGCCTTGGCCTCAACCATCGCCAGGTTATGGCCATGGGGCTGCTTTGTGTTTCGCTGGTTTCGGCGCTGACCGTGGTGACGGTGGGCATGTTGCCCTTTGTTGGGCTGATCATTCCCAATCTGATCAGCCGTCACTTGGGCGATAATCTGCGGGTCACCCTGCCGGTGACGGCGCTGTTGGGCGGGGTCTTTGTGCTGGGATGCGATATCTTGGCGCGAGTGGTGCGCCATCCCTATGAGGTGCCGGTAGGTACAATCTTTGGGGTGCTGGGCACTCTGGCCTTTTTGTGGTTGATCTATGCGAGGCCGCGGCATGCTTAGGCTTCGTTTCCTCTGGCTGATCCTGGCGCTGGTCGTGGTCTCGGCGCTGTTTCTGACCCTTGGGGCCAAGGGAAGCTGGAGCTTTACCCTCTTGTTTCGGGTGCAGAAACTGGCTAGCCTTTTGCTGATTGGCGGCGCGGTCTCAACCGCGACCATTCTGTTTCAGACCATCACCCATAACCGCATTCTGACCCCCTCCATCATGGGGTTTGATGCGCTGTTTCTGTTGATCCTGACCCTGATGATCTTTGGGATGGGGGCAGGGGGCTATGCGCTGGTGCCCAAGGTGACGCTGTTTCTGATCAATCTGATCTTGCTGACCCTGGCGTCGGTTGCGCTGTTTACGCTGCTGTTGCGCGACCAAAGCAGTGATCTGATGCGCATGGTGCTGACCGGCATCATCCTGGGCGTGCTGTTTCGATCATTGGTGCTGTTTATCCAACGGTTGATTGACCCAAGCGAATTTGCAGTGCTGCAATCGGCCTCCTTTGCGCGCTTTAACAAAGCCGATCCAGATCTGTTGCTGGTGAGCGCCGCTCTTGTCTGTCTGACCTGGGGCGCTGTTTGGCGGATGCGGCATCGGCTTGATGTTCTGGCCCTGGGCGAGGTGCTGCCGGTCAGTCTGGGGGCGGACCCGCGGCGAGGGCAGCTTGTGGTGCTGATGTTGATTTCGGTGCTGGTGTCGGTCTCGACCGCGCTGGTGGGGCCGGTGGCCTTTCTGGGGCTTTTGGTCAGCAGCCTGACGTACCGGGTGATCCCCAGCTGGCACCATGGCCACCTCCTGCCTGCTGCCATTTTGATTGGCGGCATCACATTGGTGGGCGGGCAACTGGTGCTAGAGCGCATTTTGCACTTTGAAACCCCGCTTGCCGTTGTGGTGGAATGCCTTGGTGGGTTGGTCTTTTTGATTTTGATCCTGCGAAAGGGCAGCACATGATCCGCATCCGCAATGTCGGCCACCAGATTGCCGGGCAGTCCATCCTGCAAGGAGTAGACCTAGATATCCCACAGGGGGGACTGACGGCGCTGGTCGGGCCCAATGGTGCCGGGAAATCAACGCTTTTGTCGCTGGTGGCACGCCTGCAGACCCTGCAATCCGGCCAGATCGAGATCAACGGGCGGGATCTTGGGCAGATCAGCCATGGTGATCTGGCGCAGCTTTTGGCGATCCTGCCGCAGGTTCTGACCAGCACCCATCGCATTAGTGTCCAAGATCTGGTTGGCTTTGGCCGTTATCCCTACAGTCGGGGTCGGCTGGGGCCAAAGGACCGTGAGATTATTGCCGATGTTCTGGAAAGTTTTGAGCTGCAAGAGATAAAACACCGGTTTCTAGATACCCTGTCGGGCGGGCAGCGCCAGCGTGCCTATACTGCCATGGCCTGGGCGCAGGACACCGAATACCTGCTGCTGGATGAGCCATTGAACAACCTGGACATCGCCGCCTCGCGCAGCCTGATGTCGCGGCTTAAAACCCTGGCGGCCCAGCAGGGGCGCACCATTGTCATTGTCCTGCATGACATCAACTACGCCGCAGGATATGCGGATCACATCGTCGCCATGAAGGCGGGGCGGGTAGAGACCGCCGGCCCCCCCGCTGAGGTGGTCAGTGAAGCCTTTCTGCGCGCGGTTTTTGACACTGATGCAAGGGTGATTTTGGAAGAGGAAAGACCGCTGGTGGTCGTTTAACGCGCCGAGCTGTGGCAGCATGCCTCGCATTGAAAATATTTGCGCCCGCACCCCTTGAAGACTCAAAAAGCATCCCTCACTAGCTAACGCCAGCCAATCCCAGCACCAAAACCCTGCAGGGACCAAGCCATTGACCCCATCCTTTAGGAGGCGAAAATGGCCACTAAAAAACTTTCCCTTTTTCTGCTGATGACCACAGCCCTGGTGCCCGGACTGACTGCGGCTGAAGAGATTTTGCTGGATCAGATCAATGTCAGTGGTGACGTTGAAAACCAGCACGGCACTGTCGCGCTATCTGGCGAAACTCTTGAAGATCTCGCCCCGCGCGAGATGTCAGATCTGTTTGCCGGTGAAGCCTCGGTAATGAGCTCAGTCATCCCCACCGGCAACAAGACCTTTGTGAATGGTCTGGACAGCTCAATGATGAACGTGACCATCGATGGCACCCTGCAAGGTGATGGCGTCTTCCACCACGCCACTACCGGTATGTATGATCCGGCCCTGTTTAAAGCAGCCACCATCAAACCCGGTGTTACCGCCGCCGATGATGGGCCTCGGGCCAATGCGGGGTCGATCTCTTACGAGACCAAGGATGCGGCGGACCTGCTGCAGGAGGGCGATAATTTCGGCGGGGTGGCCAGCCTGTCCTATGACAGCAACAGTGCCACCTTCCGCCGCGACCTGACTCTGTTTGGTCGCCAGGGCGCTTTTGAATATATTCTGTATGGATCCAAGGCGACAGGCGATGACTATGAGGACGGAGTAGGCACGACCTATCGCGGTTCCGCCGCAGATCTGAGCTCCTTCCTGGGGAAGATCGCCTACCAATGGGACAATGGGTACCGATTGGAGTTCTCTGGATCTGGAAGTCAGGACAGCGGCTGGCGGCAGGCGCGGCCAAATTTTGGCGACCTCACAGGGGCAGTGTTTCCGCTGTTTGATACCAAGGTCGAACAAAGCAACTACAGCCTGACGCTCAAGAATGAAAACGCCACCGGCGGTTTCGCCCCTGAAATCCATCTTGGCTTTTCCTCCAGCTTCCTCGATCAGGGTGACCCGGTCGACCCGAGCTACACCCGGCCCCTGTGGGGCGGCGAGGTCGAGACCTGGAATGGCAAGATCCAGAATGAATTCCTGTTTGGCAATCATAGCCTGACAGCTGGGATCGACTTCTTTGAACAGACAGGCACTGGTGGGGCCGTTCAGGGCACATACACTGATCCGGCATTGGTTGGCGGCTCCTTTGGTCCCTACACTGAAAAAACCAGCAATATCGGTATCTTTGCCCAGATGCGGTCTGACCTTTCCGATGCCTTCTCCCTGTCCTATGGCCTGCGGGCGGATCATCAGGATTTCACCGGTTGGGACGGGACCAAGCTTTCGGACGACGGCTTCTCCTACAATGTCTCAGGCAGCTATGCGCTCAGCGATGCGGTGACGCTGGAGGCCGCCTATTCGCAGGTTTGGGGCGGCTATGAGCTGGGCGAAACCGCGATCATCAACTATTCCTATCCCTGGGTGAACTACGCGGGCATGCAGGCGCAAGAGACTGAAAACATGCGTATCGGCCTGCAGGTGAACACAGGCAACTGGGGTGCGAGCTTTGCTCTGTTCCGCACCGATGCCGAGAATATCCGCACCCGCAACAGCGCAGATCAGGCGACCTCGAGCAATATTGTCACCGAAGGCATCGATGCCTCGCTGGGCTATAGTTTCGCATCAGGCTATCTGCGCGGCACCTATACCTATGCCGATGTGACCGAGGACGGCCAAATCTCCAACACCACCAACTATTATGCGGCGCAGCCCATGGGGCATATCCTTGCCATCCAAGGCGCCTTTGATGTGGCAACCGATTGGAGAGTTGGCGGCACCGCCGAGGCGGCTCTCTCGCTGGATCTCGCCAATGCCACACTGCCGGGATATGAGGTGGTCAACCTGTTTGCCGAGTATAAACCTGCCCGTGTTCAGGGGCTTACGGTGCGTGCCGAGATCAACAATCTGTTCGACAGCTACTATATCTCGCGGGCCACACAGGGCAGCGACAATGGTCGGGTACTGGCCTATGGCGAACCTGGGCGCTCGCTTGCGGTCACAGCACGATTGGCTTTCTAGGCCTCAGACATGTCATGAAAACCGACGGCCCCGGATGTTCCGGGGTCGCTTTTCTTTGGCAAGTCTTGCTTGACGGGCCACCTGAGGCCCTTTTCAGAGGTACCGAGCCGCGATGGAAAATGTGCGTCCTGACTGGATCTGGCCGGGAACAGAACCTCTCCCAAGTCCCTGGCTCAGAGATCTTTTCTCACAGGATAAATATCGACAGGGCGGGCGGCTATTCTGGCAGGCCATGTCGCGGCTGTCCTGTCCGGTTGTGGAAGACATAGAGCCAGATCCGCAGGGGCGGTTGTGCCTGACCTTTGTGTGGCGCGGCGGTGACCAAAGCCACCCCTGGCTGATTGGCGGGCCAAGTGCTGAGCATCTGCCGCTTTGGCAGATCAAAGGCAGCGACATCTGGTTTCGCACGGTTTGGGTGCCCCGGGATCTGGCGCTGGCCTATCGGTTTGCGCAGATCCCGCCGTCTCAGACCAAAAGGCAGGATGCGTTTCGCGCCGCTGTCGGGCAAAGCCTGAGGCCAGACCCTATGAACCCGGATACCCTGTCTGGCGCTTGGCAGGGACATCAGGAGGCCTTCAGCACCATCGACTTGTCGCGCGAGCGGGGCGCGCACCCAGCGAGGCAGCCACTGCTGAACGATCTGGGGCAAAGCCATCACTTCGCCTTTCACAGTCGCCTTTTGAACGCCCCCCGTGACATCTACATACAAGCTCCGCCACAGGCATTGGCGCGGTCAGATCCGCAGCGGTTGTTGTTCCTGTTGGATGGGGAGAGATGCGAACAGGTCTTGCAGCTGCCCGGAAAGCTGGCCTTGGCACAGTTGTCTGGCGAGATCCCTGCCACAAGTGTGGTCTATGTTGGGGCAGGCCATGGAGCAAGTCGGGTGCAGGAGTTGGGGTGCAATCCTGCCTTTGCCCGCGCGCTCACCTGGGAGCTGCTGCCAAGGGTCGAACAGGTTCTGGGTCGCAGTTTTGCGCCAGCGCAAACGCAGATCGCCGGGGCCAGTCTGGGCGGCCTGGCGGCACTGCATACGGCATTGCTTTTTCCAGAGAGGTTTCAGCAGGTGATCGCGCTGTCGGGGTCTTTCTGGTGGCCGGGCTTTGCAGAGTTGATGGCTGCCACCGATCTGCGGCACCTGCGCGCCCGATTTTCTGTTGGTTGTTATGAGAGTGGTGGGCTGTTTGGCCGCCCGGACATGGTTGCGGCGTCTCAGCGGGTTGCAAAACATCTGCAGAGGAAGGGCGCTGAGGTTGCGGTATCGATCCGCAGTGGGGGTCATGATCCGGCCCTGTGGCGGCAATCTCTGTTGCTGGATCTTATGAGCCTGTCGTGATCCCCCCGCGACCATCCCCGGGGGAAATTTCTGGGGCAATCTCAGGAAGGCTTTCCGCAGATGCCGCCGGAAATTCACATAAAATATGGCAAATCAGCAACAGGATGACGTGCGGGCCGCGCCACTCTTGACCTCTCTGACCGGAGTTCTTAGCGCAGCTATACCCAGCTCTCCGTCAGGCAAAAACAATAACCGCAGCATAGGCGGAGATGGGATATGCTTTTACACCGAACGACCGTTTCGATTTGGGCTTTGATGGCGGCAACGCCTCTTATGGCTCAGGTTGTTGACCTTCAAGAAATCAATGTCTCGGGCGCGACCGAGGAAGCCTATTTTGGCGAGAGCGTTGCGCTCGACACCGGAACAGTGTCCAAGACCGGCGACAGTCTTCTGGAAACCCCCCGCTCTGTCAGCGTGATCACCGCGCAGCAGATGGCCGAGCGCGGCGCGCAAAGCGTCGACCAGGTTCTGCAGTACTCGGCCGGGATTGTTGGCGGCCAATGGGGCCAGGATGCCCGCTCAGATTGGTCTCTGATCCGCGGCTTTTCGCCCTCGACGCTGCATGACGGGCTGCCCTCGCGCTTTGGGTTTTACAACGATACCAGACCCGAGACTTTTATGCTGAACAGTGTTGAGGTTCTCAAAGGTCCGGCCTCTGGGCTTTATGGCAGCGGCTCTGTTGGAGGGGTGGTCAATACAACCTCCAAAACAGCCGCACAGGAAGCCGATAACATGGTGCAGGTTCAGGCGGGTTCCAATGATCGGATGCAAATTGCCGGGGATGTCAGCGGCGATTTGAACGCGGCCGGCACGCTGCGCTATCGCTTTGTCGGGTTGCTGCGAGAGTCCAAGGATTCTGTTGATTTCTCCCAGGATGATGCCATTGCTTTGGCGCCCTCGATTACCTGGCGGCCCAGTGAAGATACTGAACTGACGGTGCTGGCGAACTATCAGAAAAACGATGGCAGCCCGCTGATCCAGTTTGCCTCGATCTATGGGACATTACTGCCGGCAACCGGCTTTGGCACCGGGACCTACCTCGACAGTGACACCTTTATCGGTGAGCCGGGCTTTGACACCTATAACACCGAGCAGCGCGCGCTCACCGCGATGTTCAAGCATCGCTTCAATGCGACCTGGAGCATGAATGCAAGTGCGCGCTACCTGGAAGGCGAGTCTCTGTATCAGCACGCCTGGTGGGCCTTTGATAACACTGGCAACGGGCGCTACAACCCGGATGGCACCATCAACCGGACGTTTTACCGGGCCGAAAATGAGCTGAAGACCTGGGGGGTGGACAGCTACGCAACAGCTGAATACGGCCTGGGCAGCATTGAGATGCGCACTATCCTCGGGGCCAGCTATACTCAGGGTTACTATGACAGCGATACCGGCTATGGGGCCCAGGTCGCACCCATTGATCCTTTCAACCCAACCTATGGCGGGTTCAACCCGATCACGGTGACGGATACGGCGGGTAATACCATCACCGAATGGGGCCTCTACGTGCAGCAGCGCGCAGTTTTCCAAGATCGGCTCTTTGTGGATCTTGGTCTGCGCTATGGCGATATCGAGACCGGCACCAGCAATGGCAGCTTTGGCGCCACAACGGTGGCCGCACAGGACAGCGCTTGGACCGGAAACGCAGCGGTGCTCTATCGCTTTGACAGTGGTTTGGCCCCTTACCTCAGCTATGCCCAAAGTTTCCGCCAAGATGCCATTGGCGCCGATGTCAATGGAACCCCATTTGAGCCAACCGAGGGAGAGCAGTTCGAGCTGGGGCTGAAGTATCAACCCGTTGGCACAGATACACTGCTGGCGGTTGCGGCCTTTGATTTGACCAAATCCAATCTGACAGTTGCAGATGCCGCCAATCCAGGCTTTCAGGTACAAACCGGAGAGGCACGGGCCAAGGGCTTTGAGCTTGAGGCCTTCCACCGTTTTGGCGATGTCTCGGTCAATTTTGCCTATACCTATCTCGACACCGAGGATGCCGAGGGGGATTACATCGCTCAAGTGCCCAAAAACGCAGCCTCGCTTTGGGTGAATTATGAACCGCTTGATGGGGCCATGGCCGGCTGGAAGCTGGGCGCGGGCATGCGCTACAACGGCGAAGCCTGGGATGGTGCCAGCACTTATCTGACGCCGTCCTATACGCTGTATGACGCGGCGGTGTCCTATGGCCGGGACAACTGGCTGGTGGCGCTGAATGTACGCAACCTCACAGATGAGCGCTACATCAGCACCTGCCAGTCCGGCGCCTGCTACTTTGGCGAAGGCAGAAATGTGGCGCTGACCCTGACCTCCAAATTCTAAAGCCATCCCATGTGCAAGCCGACTGAAGGTTGATTTGCACATGGGAAGTACAGGAAAAACGACGACCCCGCGCCCTGTTGATAGGGCGCGGGGTTTTTTGTGTGGCGATGCTGCGGGAATGGTGCGGCGCTACTTGGAAAAGCTCATCGGCAGGTTGAAGGTAAACTGAGAAGCGCCAATACCTTTGGGGGCTTTGGGGAATTTTCCGGCACGGGCGACCGCCTTTAGCGCGGCCTGATCAAAGGCAGCAACGCCTGAGGATTTGGCGACCCGGTAGTTGACCAGCGCGCCGCTGGCCGCCACCGTAATGCGCAGGACAACCCGGCCAGAACCGCGTGCCCCTGCAGGATAGCGTTTGCGTCGCTCAATCCGGGAGCGGATTTTTGCCCCCCAGATCGACTGTAGCTTTGCCCTTTGCCCTGCCGAGATGGTCGCCGCACTGGCGCCGCCCGCGGCTCCCGCCTGAGCCCCGCCACCGGATCCGGCAGCCCGTTGTGCTGCGCGACCAGCAGAGGTCTGATTAGAGGTCTGCGCGGTTGGCGGCGTCGCGACTGGTTTAGGCGCTGGCTTGGTTCTAGGCTTTGGTTCAGGTTTAGGTTCAGGATCGGGCTCCGGTTCAGGTGGCGGCGGTGGGGGCGGCGTTGACTGATCAATCTCCACCACATCCGCCTCTTCCGGCTCCTTTAGGGCCACAAGCACAGCGGCACGCGGCGCATCAGCCAGTTCAAACTCTGGCATCTGCGGCGCCTCCGTTGGGGCCAGAGGCTGTTCCAGCTCCGGTTTCAGCATCTGCGGGCGCGGCGGTGGGCGGTCCCAGGTCTCGACCATTTCGGCAACCGTGGCACTGGCGGCTTCGATCGAGACCATGGCCTCGCCCCCGGCACCGCTGGACTGCACGCCAGATTCCGGGGCCGAGGCAAACAGGCTGACATGAATAAGCGCGGCCAGGCCCGCAAAGAGGGTGACTTCTGCGGTGCGTTTCATTGCGGGGTCACCACCAGTTCGGCACGGGCAAGCCCCGCGGCAGCCAGCTTTTTCAGAATGCCGGCCAGAGTGGTGGCTTCCAGCTTGGCGTCAGCGCGCAGCAACACCACCGAAGTATCGGTACTTGCGCGCGCCAGCAGCTCCAGCGCGGCCTCACCTTCGACGCCGTCAAAATGCATCCGCCCCTCGGCATCAATATAGAGCACAGGTTCAGCTTCGGCTTCTGCTTCAAGATTGGCACCGGGCGGCGTGACCTCAAAGGGTTCGGGCTGCGCCAGATGCGAAGTCATCAGAAAGAAGATCAGCAGCAGAAACACCACATTGATCATCGGCACGATGGATTCCGCGCGGGGTCGTTTCACAGGAGGAGAAAGATCCATTGCGCGTCTCACTCCACCAGCACGACGTTGACCAGCCCGGCGTCGCGCAGCAGGGTCGTCACGTCGATGATACGTTGCAGATCAGCCCCATCGCGGCCGCGCAGGATGAGGATATCCTCCGGCGAGGACATCAGCGGCGCAAGCGCCTGGGGCAGGTGACTGTCGGCAACAGGAACACCATTCAGATCCAGATTGCCCGCCCCAATCCCCACCAGCCGTGGCGGCCCGGTGTAGTCACCGCCGCGCCCGGCAAGGGGCAGCTCCAACACCGCATCGCTGCCAAAGCGCGAGGCCAGCATAAAAAAGACCAGCAGCAAGAAGACCACGTCGATCATTGGGGTCAGGCTAGGTTTGCGCCTCGGGCGCCTGGCTTCGGTGAACTGCATTGCCTTACTCGGCCGCCATGGGGAGATCTTGCGGTGCCTGGGCGACAAACAGCCGGGTGGCACTGTCTTCGATATCCTGACGGATGCGGGTGATGACGGATTCAAACCAGGTGAGGGCCGCCGAAGCCGGAATGGCCACGGCCATGCCAGCGGCCGTTGTCAGCAGGGCCTCCCAGATGCCCCCGGCCAGCAGCGCAGGATCGGCCTTGGAACCCGCCTGTTGCAGCGCCTGAAAGGCGGCGATCATGCCCAGAACCGTGCCCAGCAGACCCAGCAGAGGCGCAATGGTTGCAATCAGCTCCAGCGCGCCCAGCCCGGTGCCTGCCTGCGCCAGGTGCTTTTTGGCAATCCTTGCGGTTTCTTCCCGGGCGCGGTCTTCGGGGAGTTGGCGCAGGGCCGTCAATCCAGCGCTGACCACCTTGGAACGAATGCCCATCCGCCCCTCAACAATGGCCAGAGCCGCCGCCGGGCTACCGGCTTCATAGGCCAAGACCGCCTTGCTGGCCTTGCCGCGGGACCATGCACCGATCAGGGCGAGGCGCCAGATCTTCCACAGGATCAGCGCCAGGGTGATCACCGAAAGCGCCGCAATCGCCCAGATCGAAGGCCCGCCGTCGCGCAGGAATTTCATCGCTTTGCCAGAGGTTTCCTCGGCCAGTAGCAGCATTTCGTCCTGTCGGCTGAGCGGCTCAAGTGCGGGCAGTTCAACTGCTGAACTCGGCGTGGTCTCATCGCCCAATTCGGCAGGCGCTGCGGCAGGATCGGAGGCCTCTGGTGAGACGGGAGAGGGAGAGGCGGGCACGGCTGTGGTTGGACTGTTGCTGGCCGTCGCCTCGGCAGCAGGTGTCGCAGGCGCTGCCATTGGCGCGGTGGCCTCTGCCGCTGTGCCTTCGACAGGGGAGGACAGGGTCGGGCGCGCGGCAGTCAAATCAGTTGGTGACATAGGCGGCGTCACCAGCCCACTGCCCGTGCTGTCCACAGTGGGTGCGGCAAGGACGGGCGCCGAAGAGGTCGGGGCCTGGGCCGTTTCTTGCGCCACACCATAGGAGGCAGTGGCCAACAAAAGGACAGCGGAGAGGGTGATGTGCGAGGTCATGGCTTGCTCCAATAGGCGGCGAGGTAGCTGGTTCCAGGGGCTGGTTTGTCGGCCTTCAGGGCTTCACGCACGGGCGTCACGTCTGACTTTTCGCTGGCGAGCCACAGGAAGTGATCCGGGTATTCCTGATGCGCCGCCAAAGCCTGTTGCGGCAGATCCTGGGCCTCTTCGCGGGTGAGCCAGGTGAGCGTGATGCCTGCTGGCGCGGTGATGGGGTAGCCGCAATCCGCGCCCAGGGTGGCGACCAGAGTGACCTGGCCCTCGCTATTGGCGGGCAGGGTTTCGAGAATGCGCGCCACCGCTGGAAAGGCGGTTTCATCGGCAAAGATGCAGACCTTGGAACTCTCTGGAATGCCGCCGCCGCCGGGGCCAGCGATGACCAGTAGATCACCAGTGCTGGCGCCCCGAGCCCAGTTGGTTACACGGCCACCATCATGCAGGAAGACGTCAAAATCCATCAGTCCGGAATCGCGGTCGATCCAACGGGTGGTATAGGCCGGGCGATGCAGTGCCTTTTCCCCTTTTGGCCAGACCGTGGCACCATTTTCGGCAAGGCTGGGCCATTCCGGTTCGCTACAATCGGCGGCGGGCAAGAGCAGACGGAAATGGATGGCGTCATCCTGAAAACTGCTCAGATCATCGGTCCTGATGCGCACCCGAAGGAATGCGGTTCCCACCGGGGTGATTGAGACGACCCTGGTAAAGTGCAGATTTGGCGGGCGGTTGGACAGGGGGGCGCTATCCGACCAGCGCAGATCCTTTGCCGCCTCGGGCAGCAGGTGGGTCAGGGTTTCGCTAAAGCTATCCTTGAGCATGAACAAACGGTCCGGCAGCGCTGCTGAAATCCGAATGCGGATCCCCTCTTGTGTGGGTTCAAATCGGTACAGCCCAAAGGAGGGCACCTCAATGCTGACCGCAGTCTCGCTGTCCTCCACGACCTGCAGCTCGTGCTCTTGGGCCTGGTTCAGCATCACCTGCCGCATGTCGGCATAAGACAGACCGGTCAGCAGGGCGGTGGCATCAATCGGGAAATTTTGGTTTATCGTCATGCTACAGTCCTATTCGGGGATGACATGGGGGGTTCTGTGCACCGGATCGGAAATGATCTGACATCTAAGATCAAAGACCTGTTCCATGTTGTTTCGGGTGACGACCTCGGCTGGGCTGCCCTTGGTGAAGATGGCGCCCGCGCGCAGGGCGATGATGTGATCTGCAAAGCGCGCGGCCAGATTGATGTCATGGAGCACCATGGCCACGGTTTGGTTGCTTTGCTGGTTGAACGACTGGATCAGGGACAGAAGCTCGATCTGATGCGGCAGATCCAGGTAGGTTGTCGGCTCATCCAACAGCAGGATCTCGGTGTCCTGCGCCATGGCCATTGCAATCCAGGCGCGTTGCCGCTGACCACCAGACAGGGCCTCAAGAGGGCGGTTCGCATAGGGGGCCATGCCGGTCAGCTCCAGTGCCCGGCCCACAGCCTCGGCGTCCTGGTGAGACCATTGTCGCAGTGCCGATTGATGGGGCGTGCGGCCACGCGTCACCAGATCCTGCACTGTCAGCCCCTCGGGGGCGCTGGGCGATTGAGGTAGGATAGCCAAGCGCTGCGCAACTGAGCGGTTGGCCTGTTTGTGGATGCTCTTACCATCCAGCAAGACCTCGCCGCTGTCGGGTTTTTGCAGCCGCGCCAGGGATCTGAGCAAGGTGGATTTTCCGCAGGCATTGGGCCCGACAATGACGGTGATCTTGCCATCCGGAATATCAGCGGTCAGATCTTTCAGGATCGGGGTCTTGGCAAAGGCGACCGACAGGGCTTTGGCGTGCAGGCGGGCAGGGGCATTCATTCAGAGCTTTCCTTTGCGAAATTGAACCATCAGTAGCCAGATCATCACCGGGCCACCGATCAGGGCGGTAAAGACGCCCGCGGGCAGTTGAATGCTGGGAACCATGCGAGAGGCCGTATCCGCTGCCAGCACCAGCAGGGCGCCAATGACAGCTGCCCCCAGCAGGGCGGGTTTGCCATTGGGCACCAGGGCACGCGCAATTGGTCCGGCGGCAAAGGCGACAAAGGGCAGGGGGCCGGCGGTGCAAACGGCAAGGGCCGCCAGCAGAATACCCAGACCGGTGAGCCCCAGGCGCAGCGGCGATAGCCGCAGGCCGAGGCTGCTGGTCAGGTCATCCGACAGGCCAAGCCGGGCCAAGGGGAAATGGATCCAGAAAAGCGCCGGAGCCAAAAGGAGCAGCCCGGACCAGACCAGCCAGACATCCTGCCAATCGCGCGCGTTCAGCGTGCCAATCAGCCATTCTGCCATATCGGCAGCGGTTCTGGCGTCGGTCCGGCTCAGCAGCAGATCGGACAGGGCCGCCAGAGCGAAGCCAATGCCAAGCCCAATCAGCACCAGGCGTTGGGGGGGCAAGCCCTCTTTCCAGGCCAGGCTTACAACCAGAATGGCTGTGAGTAGCGCGCCGATCAAGGCTCCCAGCAGCACATTGCCGCCGGTCAGAATAATCGCGATCAGGGCACCACAGCTGGCGCCTGCGTTGAAGCCAATGACATCCGGCGAGGCCAGCGGGTTGCGCATCATGGTTTGAAACATTGCCCCCGAGAGGCCAAAACAGGCACCGGCCCCCAGGGCTGTCAAGATCCGTGGCAGGCGGTGATCCATCAGGATCATTCTTTCAATCTCTGAACCTGCGCCCAACAGCACGCTGAGCCAGCTGGTCTCAGTAAAGGGATAGCTGCCAAGCCGTAGCGCCAGAACCGAGCCCACTGTGACCAACAGCAAGAGGCAGGAGCCAACAGCAACGGCACGGGCTGAGAAGGAAAGGGATAGGAAGGGCAGGCGCAGGCTCCAGCTCATAGCGCAGTGCTCCCGTTGCGGCGGATCAGCCAGACAAGTGCGGGTCCTCCCAGAAGGGCGGCCATCACCCCGGCCTGCATATTGCCGCCAAAGACCGGCAAGCGCCCAATGAGATCGGCCAGGATCATCAGCCCGGCCCCCAGAAACGCGGAAAACAACAGGCACCAGCGCATATCCGCGCCCGAAAAATGCCGCGCCATATGGGGCACGATCAGACCCACAAAGGCGATTGGACCGGCCATCGACACTGTGGCACCGCAGAGGCAGACAATGGCACAAACGGCAAGCCCACGCGCCAGCCCAACCCGCAGGCCCAGGCTGCGGGCGGTGTCCTCGCCCAACATCATGGCGTTCAGGTTGAAGGAAGAAACCGCCGCAAAGGCCGCGCCCAAGGCAAAGAAGGGCAGCAGAGCCGCCAGCGTTGGCATCTCAATCCCGTCCAAACCGCCCAGTACCCAAAAGCGATAGACATCCAGGCTGCGCTGGCTGATCAGCAAGAGGCTGCGCCCAAGGGCCAGGAACAGCGCGCTGAGAGCTGCGCCTGCCAGGATCAGCCGCAATGGGGTGCCTCGACCCGCGCCACCCAGAAAGAACACCAGAACGGTGCTGGCCAAACCGCCCCCCATGGCAACCCAGACAAAGGAAGCCGGGTCGGAAATGCCCAGCAGAAAGATACAGAGGATCACCCCCAACGAAGCCCCACCATTGATGCCCAGCAATCCGGGATCCGCCAGCGGGTTTCTGGTCAGGCTCTGGATCAAAGCCCCGGAAGCGGCGAGCGCGGCTCCGGCCAACCAGGCGGCGAGCAGCCTGGGCAGCCGCATGCCCTGAATGACCAGATGATCAGCTCTTGTGGCATCATAGGCCACAAAGGACTCCCAGATATTGTCCCAGCTGATTGGGCGCAGGCCGAAGCGCAGCGACAGGGCCGACAGAAGGAGCAGGCTCAACAGGACCGTCAGCAGCCAGATCTGGCGGGTGGAGGCGCGACGCTCAGAGCGCGGCGATGTGGTTTCGAGAATGGTCATGTCAAAACCCTTCTGGCAGCAGGCCTGCCTCGGCTGTGCTTGCAACAGCGGTGGCGGGGTCACCATCCATGGCAGCCTCCAACAGCGGCACCAGGCGATCCAGCGCGTAGTTCAGGCTCAGGGGGCTGGAATGGGACAGGGCGGCGGAGAGCAGCACGTCAGCATAGATCTCCCGGCCCTCCCCATAGGCACGCAGGGTCGGGCGCAGGGGCATCCGTTCAAGCTGACTGACAGAGCCGCCTGCATCCAGCCAAATGAGGGCTTCAACATCGATGGGGGACAGGTCTTCTGGCGGGATCAACACGTAGTAATTGTTGAAGGAGGCCTGGGTGTTGATGGCTTCCGGCACCTTAAAGCCCAGGGCTTCTATGAACTGGCCGCGGATATCGCGGGCGTTATAGGCCCCAATCTGGCCTGCCCAGACCATAACGGAACTGGCCCCTTCCCACTCTGGGTGGGCCTGGCGAATATCATGAAAGCGCGCGTCAATGCCGTCTATGATCTCTTCGGCCTGATCCAGGCGTCCCGTGGCGCGCCCCAGGGTCAGCAGCATTTCCTGCCAAGGGGTGCCATAATCTCCAAAACGCGTCTGCGGCGGCACGGTTGGGGCAATGCGTGATAGCAGTTGATATTCACGCCTCGTCATTCCTGACCATTGACCCACAATCAGATCCGGCTGCATTGCCGCAATGGCCTCAATGTCGATTTCGCCCTGCATGACGATTGGCGTGGCCTCGCCCAGTGCCTCGACGGCCCAGGGCCAAACGCCATAGGGATGTGGGCCGAACCATTTGCGCAGCGCATGCGGCGGCTTACCCAGAGCCAACAAGAAATCGTGCCCAATAAAACTGAGAGACACGATGCGACTTGGTTCAGATTGAACCCTCGTCTCGCCGTATTGGTGTTCGATCAAAACAGGAAAGGCTTGAGATTTGGCCTCCTTAGAGGGCAACGTGAAAGCCAAGACAGCTGCCAGTAGGCCCAGTTGAAGGAACCGGATTGGAAACCCTGAAGATCCAAAATTCGAAAGGACCGAAGGTATTGAGACGAAGCTAGGGCGCACCAGACTGCTCCAACGCGCTGTGACAGGCGCGAACCTACACAGCTATTGAATGGCATGGCTGGGCGCTGAAGAGGAGGGACACCCTACAACACCTCGCTTCGAGGAAAAGATATGAGAGGGACCCATATTTTTCCTTACAGGTTTTGTCAAGAATTGTAATGCGTCAAGAAACCAAACAGCAGAGCTCTTGGAACACCAGCGCTGAGCGCTTCGTTTCGGGCCTCCTATACCCCCAAGCAAGGATCAGGAAGGATCCGGCTTGGGGCTCTTCATAAGATCGGCAATTCAAATCACCGCAGGTTTCAGGCCTCCGCGTGCTGCCTTCGCCGATCTGAGAATAACAGACGATAAGAAAGGGGCACGAAGATCAGTGACAAAGGAGAGGCCAACAGCAAGCCCCCGATCATCAGCGTCGCCATGGGTTCAAACAAAGCCCCGCCAACAATCGCCATGGGGAGCAGGCCCAGGATTGTTGTCAGAGAGGTTAGCAGAACCGGGCTGAGCCGCTTTTTGGAGGCGGCAATGATGGCCTCATCCAAAGACAGATCTTGTCGTTCAATATCGATCTGATCAATCAACACGATGGCGTTGTTGATAATGATACCCATGAGCGAGACCAGCCCAAGAATGCCAAAGAAGGACAGAGGCTGATTGGTGACAAGCAAGGCCAGCGGCGCTCCGACGACGATGAGAGGTATCGTCATGAAGGTCAGAGCCACGCGGCGGGCCGAGTTGAACTGATACACAAGCGCAGCAATCATGGTCATCAGCGTATAGGGCATACCTGCAATGAGATCAGCATTGGATTCGGCTGAATCGGCGCTTTCGCCCCCAATCACCACTGTGTAATCCGGCCCGAGATCCAATGCCGCGAGGCTGGGCGCAATCAACTTTTCCACCTGGGCAGCGGGCAAGGTAGCGCTTTTGCCCGAAATCACGATTTGTCGCTTCTGATTTTCGCGTCGGATCTGAGCCAACTCTAGGCGGGGATGAAAGACTGCAACCTGATCCAGCGCCACCAGGCCACTGTCTGTGGATATCGACATGTTGAGCAGGTCTTCAAGACTGTCTCGAAAGACATCTTCGGCGCGTATCACAATCGGGATCTGGTCTGACTGCTCCCGATAGACGGAAACCTCGGTCCCGGAAAAATAGGCCTGCATCACATTGGAAACATCTTGGGATGTTACCCCAAGCTGACGGGCCTTTTCCTGCAGGATATCGAGACCAACAGTAAGCCTTTTGTTTCCCCAGTCGTTTTGATTGAGGATCATCGAGGGCACGCTGGCAAAAGCCGTCTCTACCTTATGTGCAGCCTCCAGCAGCACATCCGCGTCGGGGCCGGCTATTTCAACTTCGACGATGCCACTTTCACTGCCGCCCATAGACAATCGAGTGACACGTGCGCGAACCGCAGGGTGGTTTTCGATCAAATGCCGCCGGGCTCTGTCCGAGGCCGTGACGGCCTCTTCAAAGCTGTGGGTGTTGACCACTATAAAGGCGCTGGCTGGATCCGTGTCTGCAGGTGACAGCGCCAGGTAAAATCGCGGTCCGCCATGGCCAACAAACAGGGTGGTATTGGCAACGCCGGGGTTTATTGCTGGATCTCGCAGCCAGTCATCGATCAACAGCACTTCTTTCTGCGTCTCGGTAATCGAGCTGCCTTTGGGCAGGTCAACATAGACCAGGAATTCCGAACGCTCAGACAGCGGAAACATCTCAGAACGGAGCGAGCCAAAGGTTGAAACACCGAAGGCCACCAAGAGATAGCTGCCCAGGACGGCAGGTATGCCAAACCGGATGAAACGCCGGATCAGGCTGCCGTAGGCTCTGACCAGCAGGCCTTCACCTTTGTCTTGTTCAGGTTGCCGGCGCAGCAGGTTTGCAGCCAAGAACGGCAGAATATAATGGGCCGTGAGCCAAGATCCCGCCAGCATGATCGCCACGACCGCGCCAAGCGAGAAGGCAAACTCACCGGTGGTGCCTTCGAGGATGAGCATCGGCAAAAAGGCGGCCACGGTGGTCACCGAGGCCACGGCGAGGGGGATGAAGAACTGTCCACTGGCGGCAATTGAGGCCTCTTTGGGGGAGGCTCCCTGCCGAATGCGCGCGGCGACATCTTCCACCACTACCAGCCCGTTATCGACCAAGAGCCCGAGCGAAATAATCACCGCAGCAATGGAGATCTGCTCCAGATCGATACCAAAATAGGACATCGCGAGCAGGGCAAAGGTGACTGTGAAAGGCACAATGCTGGCGATGATCAGCGCGGGGCGCAGGCCAAGGAACAAGAGCATCACCACGATGACCACTGCAAAGGTCTGCCCGACATTGGTCAGGGCTCCGTTGATCGAAATCGTCACATTGGTTTCCTGAAAGGTGGAAACGCTATAGGAGACGCCGATGGGTTGGCTTTGCTCGAGCGCGGCAATGGCGCCGATCAACCGACGCCCGAGTTTCTGCACATCATCGGCGTCTGACATCTCGACGCTGACCAAAACAGCGGGTTGACCATTGAAATAGACTGGCTTTTGGACAGGGTCGACATAGCCTCTGCGCACCGTCATCAGGTCACGCAGCCTTACAATATCTCCCTGAGGGAGCTTGGTCAGGATCTGCTCGATCTCTTCGATCGACGTCAGGTTTCCATCTGCTTCCAACAGGATCGAGGTGCCATTTGCATCAATGCTTCCGGCAGGCAGGATGACATTTTGCGCCCGGAGGTCACTAATGACCTGGGGGAGTTGTACGCCAATGCTGGCCAGACGACGGCTGTCGAGCTCAAGCCAGATCCGCTCGTCCTGTTCTCCGGACAGGGTGACTTTGGTAACCCCTTCAACTTGATAGAGCCCTGTCTGCAGATCCTCGGCGGCGTCGGAAATCTCTGCATAAGAGAAGCCCTCTCCTGTCACTGCGATCGTGGCGATTGCGACATCGCCATAGTTGGTGTTCACAAAGGGGCCCAGCGTTCCTTCCGGCAGTTCTGCGGCGGTGCTGTCCATTCTGGTGCGGATATCGGTAAAGATCTGCTCCAGATCGTCCACAGGAATACCCTCTCCAACCGCGACGCTCATAGTTACCTGACCGGTAACCACCAGAGTGGAGATATCCTCGACCTCGCCGATCTCGCGCGCCGCTCTTTCAAGCGGGATTGCGATCAGGTTCTCCACCCGCTCCGGCGTCATGCCGGGGAACATGGCCGTGATATTCACAGCCCGGATGGTGATCGCCGGATTTTCCCGTTTTGGAAGCCCAACAAAGCTCAACCAACCGATGAGCAGCAGGCCTATCATAACGAGGAGTGTCAGGCGGGATTTCTCAATGCCAAATCGTGCAAGCCCGTCCACCTCAATTCTCCTCGGCCGTCAGCAAATTGACCTTCTGACCTTCCTTGAGAAAGGACACGCCGGCCGAGGCCACGAGATCCCCCGCTTGCAGGCCATCAATCACAATCAGCGAGTTCTCGCGGATCCCAGCGACGGAGACCTCACGGCGTTTCACCGTGCTGCTGTCGGGATCGAACAGGTATACCTCGGCCTTTGACACTTCGGGAGCACCGGTCTGGCCGTTGCCATCTCCCTCTTTGAGGATGGCGCTCAGCGGCACCAGAAACCCTGCGGTCTCAGGTAGCGGCAGCTCGATGGCGGCTTCAACCGCCATGCCTGCTTTGAGCAATGGGTTTTCCTGGGTGAGCTCTAAAACAATCGGGAAACTTGAGACCGCATCCGCGCGCGAACCGATTTCGCTGATGACGGCTGACAAGGTAAGGTCAGGCCGGTCCGCAGGTCGAATTTCGGCCCGTTTGCCAACCACAAGCTGGCTGACGGTGTCGAAATTGACTGAAAACTTCACTTCAAAAGAATCGGCAGGATAGAGCGTGATGACTGAGGCCCCGGCTGCCACATTTGAATAAGAGGTCACATCGACAGAATTGACGATCCCATCCATATGGGCGGTGAGCACTGCTTTGGAGAGGTTCTCCTGAGCCACTTCCAGTGATTTCTGGCTCTGGAGGAGGACGGCAGCGGCCTGATCAGCCGCAGCCTTGGCATCATCTGCGGCCACACGTGTGGTGCTGCCGCGTTCAAAGAGCTCAGCCTGGCGCGCACTGGTTTCCAAGGCATTACGGGCGGCGGCCTCGGACTGGGTGACAGCCGCCTTTGCGGTCTCAACCTGCAAGGCAAGCGAGGTTTCGTCCAAGGTCGCGATCACTTCGCCCTTGCTGATGCGCTGGCCCACGTTGAGGTCAATAGCGGACAAGGCGCCACCAACTTCAAAGGACAATGTGGTCAGCTCGGAGGGTTCAAGCACTGCTGGAAAGCGTCGGATGTTGGAGCTTTCCGTGGCTTCTACTGTGTGAACCTTCAGCCCCCGGATGATCTCATCTGTCTGGACGTCTTCTTCCTTGCACCCCAACAGCATGAGGCAGCCTAGAATGAGCGTAACGCGAAACATCTTTCAGTCCTTTATCTCTGGTAGGCACAGGTCCGCCCCTTTGCGGGGGGAGTAACTCTTTCATTCGTGGCAGTCGAGGTGCGGTCCGAGTGCGGCAAGAGGCCTAGTGCGGTCACCGAATTCTGCTGTTGGGATACGCAGAATGTCACCTATTGGCCGTCGATCAACTCGTTTGCGATTTCAAACACTTCGGCCGGGCGAATATGCACAATCGTCTTGTTCTTGAGCCGCTTTGAGGCCAAGGACCCGGTACTGTCTGTTCCGGTCACCTTTCCGTCTTGGCCATAAATGTAGCGAACATCTCCGCCAGGCAGAAGAATTCGAAGTGTGAAGGAGCCGTCTTCTTTGCGCAGTGCTTCAAAATGGCAGTCGGTCAAAAGCTGTGCTTCCTGCGCGCTACAGGGCAGAGTCCCGATGGAGTTGTGTCCATCGGTTCCTGCGATATTGGCGGCCAGAGCCGCGGCTCCCAATGACAGGCCAAGGCTTAGACTGAGGAGGGTGCTTGCAATAATGCGCATGAGAGGATCCTTAATTATAATGATCAAACCCTTGCATTGACCGCTGTAACTGTAAAGCCACCCTCTGCCAGTTCCGGTCCGACTGGCTGACCGTCGCAAGCCTGATCCTGGTCGGCGGCTACTTCTCTCCCGCATAACTCATACTATCAATCACCTTCAGCAACACCCGCTGCTCGGGCTTTTGCACGGCGGGCGCGGTAACTTGGCAGCACAACCAAAAGTGCTGCGACAACTAAGAGTGCCAAAGTCAACGGGCGTTCCCAGATGAACGCGATGCCATCATAAAGTTGCATCGAGCGAGAGAAGTTATCCTCCATCATACCGCCGAGGATGAAGCCGATCAGCAGCGGCGCCAACGGATAGTCAGCAAATTTCAACACGGTCGCACAGATGCCGAACCCGACGAGAAGCAAAAGCTCGGTCGCGTTGTTTTGCCCGATGTAGGCCCCCATCAGTGTGAAAAAGAGGATGAATGGGATCAGAAAGTTGCGGGGGACCGACAGAACCTTGGCAATATAGGGGATCAGCGGCAGGTTGAGGATCAGGAGAACGAGATTGCCGATGAACATCGACATGATGACAGCCCAAAAGATCTGCGGCTCATCAATCATCAGGCGGGGCCCTGGCGAAACGTTCAAAGCAATGAGAGCCCCCAGTAGGATGGCTGTCGTTCCTGAACCCGGAATGCCAAGCGTCAATAGTGGCACGAAGGACCCAGTGCAGGCTGCATTGTTGGCGCTTTCCGGCGCAGCGAGGCCTTTGATCGAGCCTTTGCCAAACTCGTCCTGTTCATGTTTCGGCGCAATATTGCGCTCAACGGCATAACCGAGAAAACTGGCAATTGTTGCCCCTGCGCCCGGTAGAACGCCGATGAAAAAACCCTGTAGAGACTGACGACCGATTACCGGTGCAATGGCCTTGGCCTCGGCCTTTGTGATGCGCAAATCTTTGATTTCACCGTCATCGTCCTGAAGGTTCTTGGGCTTGAGCACGAGAAACAGCGCTTCGGGCAGGGCAAACATGGCCATGGCGAGCGTAATGAACCCAAAGCCTGACTGCAGGTCCATGATCCCCATGGTGAAGCGTGGCAGATTGAAGAGCGCGCCTTCGCCGACCGTGGCCATGATAAGGCCCAGAAGGGTCATGATCATCGCTTTTGCGACCTGGCCTGTTCCTGCGAAAGCAGCAATTGCAGACAGGCCGACGACCATCAGAGCGAAATACTCGGCCGAGTGAAACAACAACGCGACAGATGAGAGCGCGGGCGCGAACACCATGAGGAGAATCGCGCCGATGGTCCCGCCTGCAAAGCTGGCGATCGCTGCGATCGTCAGGGCTTTGCCGGCCTTGCCCTGCCGCGCCATTGGGTAGCCGTCGAAACTTGACGCAACCGTGCCCGCAACGCCGGGCGCATTGAGCAAGATCGACGAGGTCGATCCGCCAAAGATCGCACCATAGTAAACCCCTGCCAGCAAGATCAAGGCGGCGGACGGGTCACCCATTGAAATGGCTACAGGGATCATGATCGCGATGATCGACATCGGGCCAAGACCTGGCAACATGCCGATAAAGGTGCCGATCAGGCACCCCGCAATAACCATCGCAAGGTTTTGAAATGACATGGCCGTTTGCAGGCCGATTAGAAGTCCTTCGAGCATGTCAGCCTCCGATGATAAAGCCCGGCAGCGGGCGCATGTAGATGCCAAGAACCTCTTGCACCAGATACCAGACAACGCATGTCGCGATCAGAGCGACGGGTAGCATGAAGTGCCATCTTCGCTCGCCCAGAGTGAATGAGCCGAGGAAAAGAAATGCCGAAGTTGAGAAAATAAACCCAAGGGGGCGCAGGCACAGCGCGTAGGTCACCATCAGCGCCAGGAGTAAGAGTGCTTGTCCAAGGTGATACTCGTGCAGACGTCGATAGTCGATCTCAGCCGGCTTCGGCTCGCTTTTCTCTATCCCAAACAATATGATCAGCGAAGCGATGATCCCAAGGATCGAGAGAACTTTGGGGAAGGTGCTCGGCCAGACCGGGTTGCGCCGAATAAAGGGCGCGAGACTGCCGTCCATCGTAAACCAGGCTGTGTAGCCATAGGCCATACAGATGCCCAGCAAAACAAGTGCGATCCAACGATCCAAGGCCATGACGTCCCCTCCCAAGGCATCTTTAGGTGCAGCAGAGCGAGGTTCGCTCTGCTGTGTTGGTTTTTCACAGGAAGCCGAGCTTCTTCATCAAATCGCCGATGGCCTTTTCCTGTGCTTCAAGAAAGTTCAGGAAATCCTCGCCGGAATTGTGGATGTTGACCCAACCGTTGCGGGCGCGAACCTCTTCCCACTCAGGTGTTTCATACATCTTGGCGATCGTTTCTTGATACATGGTCACCTTGTCGGCCGGCAGATTGGGCGCGCCGAAGAAGCCGCGCCAGTTGACGAATTCTGTGTCGATGCCTTGCTCTTTCATGGTCATCGCCTCAGGCGCTGCGCTGACACGTTCGGGAGCTGTCACACCGATGATCTTCACTTCACCCGCATTCAGCAGATCAACCGCCTCCGAAAACCCGGTCGAAAGGGCAGCGATCTCGCCCGACAGCAGCGCCGCCATGGCTTTTCCGCCTGCATCATAGGGGATGTATTTGACGCCAAGCGCATCTTTGCCAGCCGCTTCCATCACCATGGCTGCCACGAGGTGGTCCATACCGCCGGGAACCGAGCCGCCGCCGATAGCTGTCGCCGAAGGATTGGCGTCAAAGGCGGCCAGCAAGTCTGCCATTGAGTTGAGAGGACTATCCTTGTTCACAACAATCGCTGCGTAGTCACCAATTGTGCCCGCAACCAGCGTGAGATCGCGGAAGTTGTGCGGAAACACGCCAGTCAATGAACGGATGACGATCGGGGTTGAATTGACCATCAGCGTGCCGTGGTTGCTATCGGCGTTTTCGATCAAGAAGCCGATGGCCTTGCCGCCGCCGCCGCCTGACATGTTTTCATAGGTCGCGTTACCCACCAGGCCTGCCTTGGACAGGGCTTCGCCGGTTCCGCGTGCGGTTCCGTCCCAACCGCCGCCCGCGCCTCCGGGGATCAAGAAGTGGATGCTGTCCAAGGCGTCCTGTTCACCGGCAGTTGCGGATCCCAAAAGACCCACAGCGGCTACAGCGGCGAGAAGGGCGCGGCGGCCCAATTCGAAACTCTTCATTATTTTTCCTCCCAATTGACAACTGTCCGTGTTGCGGCTCAGTTGAAGGGAACAGAGCACATCAACCTGACACTAACCTGTCACACTGTGGAGACAGTCTGAGAAAGACATGAAATTCCTACTGGTCGAAGACAACCAAGAGCTTGCCAATGCTGTAAGTACACGCATTCGTCTTGACGGCCATGTCGTTGATCATGCGGTGAATTTGGCGGACGCAACTTCGTTCTTAGATGTTGGAGAATATGACCTCATCCTTCTCGACATCATGCTTCCCGATGGGGATGGACGCGACTTCCTTTCGCGGCATCGAGCCCGGGGTGTGGACACGCCGGTCATTATCCTGACAGCGCGCAGCCAGGTTTCAGATCGAATCGGTTCGCTTGATCTGGGGGCGGATGACTACGTGACCAAGCCGTTTGATCACGCCGAACTAGAGGCTCGCTGCCGTGCGGTTCTGCGCCGCAAATCTGGCAGCGCCAAGACGGCTGTCGAGATGGGAGGGATCGTTTTCAATCCGGTTGCTGGTCACCTCTCTATCCGCGGCCAAGTCATCACGCTGCGCAATCGCGAACTGCGGCTACTGGAGCTGTTTCTCGGCGCCCCAGGGCGGGTTTTCTCCAAGCAAAAACTGGCAGACCGGTTGTTTTCTTACGATGATGATGTTTCGGAGAACGCGATCGAGGTCTATGTCGGTCGCTTGCGCAAACATCTTGAGGCTTCCGACGTCAAGATCACGACGCTACGTGGCCTCGGGTATCGACTCGATCATGGTGGATAGTCAGGCGATATCCAGTTCTCTGAGGGCGCGCCTGGCCCTGACGTTGATCAGTGGGGCCGCAGTGCTTGCGCTGCTTTTGTATTTCGCAGTGCGCAACTACGCGGTTCAGGTAGCCCAGGAAGGGCAGGACAGTATTTTGACCGCCTCGGTCACGTCTATTCTCGATGCCGCATCCATTCGCAATGATGTGGTTGAGGTCGACATCCCCTATGCCGCCTTCTCGATGCTCAGCACACCTGCGGATGATCGCGTTTTTTACGCGATCTATCAGGATGGTGCCCTCTTGTCCGGCTATCAAGATCTTGAATTTTATGGCGAAACCGGCAAGGCTATCCAATCCAACCTGTTGCGGGGGGCAACCGTAAGACAGGTCAGCGCAAGCCGCATTTTCATCGGAACCGACAGGCGTACCGAAATACAGATTGTGCTGGCTCAAACGCAGGATGCGATGGCCGAAACACTGGATCGCATCTCACGCAATGCAGCCTTGATTGGGGGGGGCTTCTTTGTCCTTGCGGTTGCCCTGTCGTTTTGGGCTACCTCGGTGGCAATGGGGCCGCTTAACAAGCTGACCAGCTCGATTACACGGCGAGGTCCACAAGACCTCAGCCCATTCAAAAAACCTGTTCCTCAGGAAATGGCTCCGTTGGTGAACTCGCTCAACTCTTTGATGGGGCGGCTTGATCACTCGCTCAGCCAATCAGAAGACTTCATCGCCGAAGCCGCGCACCGTGTCAGGACACCGCTTGCAACTGTACGCTCTTACGCCGAAGCCACGCTGCAGCGCGTCGATAAAGAAGAGAACCGCGAGGCGATGCGCTCGATGATCAGGGCCATCGACGAAAGTTCGCGCGCTGCGGGGCAGCTTCTGGACCACGCGATGATCACCTTTCGCGCTGACCACCTTGAACGCCAGGAAATCGACCTTGTCGATCTCGTGCAGGATCTGGTGTTACGGATGAACCCGATCGCAGATATGAAAGACCTGTCTCTTGTCGTGCATGGTGACCCTGTCGTCGCTTACGCGGGCGACCCCATTTTGTTGCAAAACGCCATTCGCAACCTGATCGACAATGCCATGAGATACGGCCCCCCTGACAGCACAATCGAAATCACTCTCACGGCGGCGCTGAAAGTTCAGATTTCCGTCCGTGACCACGGCCCCGGCTTTCCGGATCCTGAGATCAAAACCCTGACCACGCGGTTCCAGCGCGGCAAAAACGCAGAAGGCTCAATCGGATCAGGTTTGGGCCTCACGATCGTTCAGGATGTCGCTGCGGCCCATGGCGGCGAGATCGAACTTGCGAACCTATCGGAGGGCGGCGCATGCGTTACTATTTCGCTCTAATTCTCATAGTGTTGGGCCATGCCACCTTGGCACAGGAATGGGAAGATCGCCGGTCTTTCAATGAGGCAGCCGAGGGCCGACCCTTACGCATCATTTCAAGCACGGATACAGATTTGTTTGCGCAGATTATTGAGACCTTCGTGGCGCAGAATCCGACCGTCTCGATTGAGTATCTCGTTACGGGAACCACAGCTGTAGACAAGCGCATGCGTGCCAGGCCGGCGGCCTTCGATATAGCCATTTCCAGCGCCATGGATTTGCAACTGAAGCTTGTCAACGACGGGTTTGCTTTGCCATTGAAGGGCGTGTCGCACCCGCCATGGGCTCAGTGGAGGCATAGCCTGTATGCCTTCACATCAGAACCGGCGGCCATCGTTGTCAACCGCTCGGCCTTCGCGGATTTGCCAATCCCCCAATCGCGGCAGGAACTGATCGAAGCGTTGCGCGCGCGTCCCGGCGTCTTTCGTGGCAAGGTCGGCACCTATGATGTGCGCGCTTCAGGGCTTGGCTACTTGTTTGCCACACAAGACGCGCGTGCGTCAGAAACATTTTGGCGCTTGATGGAAGTCATGGGGGCGCTTGATGCGCGCCTTTATTGCTGCTCTGGTGAAATGATCGATGATTTGACCAACGGCAAGATCGTCATGGCCTACAACGTGTTGAGCAGCTACGCGGCGGCGCGCGTCGAAAGTCAAGACGCGCTTGAAATCATCTATCCATCTGACTTTCCGACAACAATGATGCGAACAGCCTTTGTCTCAAAAGACACGCAAGCCCCGGACATCGCCGGGAACTTCATGCGCCACCTTATTGCTCTGCAATCAAGCTCTGCCGACGGAAAGCCTTCGCTGCCTGCCCTAAAACTACGCGAAACTGGAATCGGCCGAGCAACAATAGCACTGGAGCCAGCTCTGATGACGTTTCTTGACAGTTTGAAACGAGCCAGGTTCCTTTCCGAGTGGGAAGACGCTTTAATTCAAAATTAGGCCAGTGAGGCACGATCTGCCGTCTTTTCTATATAGGCGGTTAGGCCTGTTTCGGCATATCATCTCATAGTCAGATTGCTGACCACGGATGTTGGTGCGGTATCAAGTTCCTGTGGGCCAGAAACGCTCTGTGGCGGTGCAGATATTAGCCTGAAAGTTGCACAGAATGAATGTCGAATTTGGGTCTATACGGTCAGAGCGGTTCGCAACCTCAGAGAAAGCCTGGACTCTGTCGGATTTGCATGTGCTGGCCCGCCAAAGCGGCCACTAGGTATGGGGCCGCTTTGGCCTGGCATCAGTCATCGTCCAGCTAAGGTCTAGGTGATTTCGCTGCAGATGTGATGCTGCACCACCGCAAGGCAGCTGGGAGCCCAGATTGCAGCTATTCCGCGCTGCCGCGAATGACTGGGAGGGCTTCCCCAATGGCGTGTTCTTCATGGAAGGCTGGGCACAAAGCGATTAGTTTTCAACTGGCGAACACCGGTTCACAATCTTCTTCGAGTTTCTCGCGTGCTGCAAGTTTTTGCTGTAAGTGTTCGAGCCGTCGACGCTGATGTGTTGAAAAAACCGAAAGCTAGGAGCGCTCATGAACCCTATCGGACTCGTACTAATTTCTACCACGACGCTCTTTCCGGCCTATCAGCTTGCGATGCTGCCGAACGTGGAAGACCAGATCGCACTGTTTTCGCAATATCTTGGCCTCGCTGCGCTGGTCTTGATGGCTTGGGGACAGGTTCTGTCTACCCGGCTGCCTGGAGTTGAAACAATTTTTGGGGGGCTTGACCGGGTTTACGTCCTTCACAAGTGGGCGGGCATTCTAGCAATGGCGGCGGTTCTGCTACATGATACGATTGACGCAGAAATGGACGGGCTAGGACGGGAAACGGCTCTCAACGAACTTGCCGAGACCCTGGGCGAACTCAGTCTTTATGGCCTGCTAATCCTAGTGGTTATCTCGGTTGCGACCTTTATTCCTTATCATCTGTGGAAATGGACCCACAAAGCCATGGGCGGCCTCTTTGCCGCCGGGACCTTCCATTTCATCTTCATTTTGAAACCCTTTTCGATGAACGACCCAGCAGGGCTCTACACCGCAGGCTTTTGTGCCATTGGCCTTGCCTCATATCTCTGGATGCTTCTGCCCGATGGGGTCCGGCCTTCACGGGCTTATGACATCGAAAAATTGGAGAGAACAGGCGGCGCACTTGCGATATCAATGCAACCAAAGGGCAAAGGTCTCAAACCGACTCCCGGACAGTTTGGCATTTTTCGTTTCGTCGGGGCGACGAAACCTGAACCCCATCCTTTCAGCTTTTCTAATATCGGTGCAGACGGGTCAATTCGCGTCACGATAAAGGCTTTGGGCGACTTCACCACGGATCTTGGCAATAGGGTTGCCATAGGACAACGCGTTGAAATACAAGGTCCGTTTGGACGGTTTCGAAGGGCAGGCGACCGTTCACAGATTTGGATTGCGGGGGGGATCGGTATTACGCCATTTCTCACATGGGCGCGCGCCCTCTCAGTGGATGCCCGGCCTGTTGATTTGTTCTTCTGTGTGAGGTCGCGAGGCGATGCGCCTCATCTTCAAGAGCTGGAGGAAGTGGTGCAAGCCAAGCCGAACCTCCGCCTTCACCTATTCGCTTCGGAGGAGGGTTCACGCTTAACAGCAGATCTTGTCGCCGAGCTCTCAGATAAAGATATGTCGCAAGCACAAGTGTCCTTCTGTGGTCCGGTCTCCTTTAGACAAGCATTGCAACCAGGTTTGCGCCGACATGGTGTGAGCCCCCGGAGTTTTCATTTCGAAGAGTTCGAATTTCGGACTGGTATTGGTCTCAAACGGCTTGCTGCCTGGGTGTCGGATCAAAGAAGACGAACCGGGATCTAACCTTCAAAGTCAAAGCTCAATTGGCAGATCCCTGCCGGTTGAAGCTGATGCTTCGCTGCGATCACCTGCGTAGTCTTCAGTGAGAAAATTTCAGGGGAGGTTATGTGGACACCCCCAGGGCGGAGCAAAGAAAGGCCTTCAAACCAGGGATCAGTCTTCGCATGGGCGCGCCCATGAGAACGCTGTGGTAGGCTCGGCCCTCGATGAGTTCCAGAACCATTTGCGCGACTTCCTCAGGCTCGGTTTTCAGATGAAAAACACCCTCAACTACGCCCCTTTGTGCCAGGTGTTGCAAAGCCTCAACCAAAGCCTGTCGGTTTTCAGAAAAGAGGCTTCCCAGGTCTTCCTTACGGATGGCCTCACTGCTTATCTCGATGGACAGAATAATGTTTTCCGGCGCCGAGAGATATTTTGCATAGCCGCTGACGAACCGGTCGAAGATCTTCAACACCGGCCCCGGTTTTTCGAGCTGCCGAATAAAGGGATCTAGTTCAGCACGTTCAAGCCGGGCGATTTCAATCAGAACATCATGCTTGCCCGAAAAATGATTATAGAGGTTTCCCAGACTTACGCCCGCCTTGCTGGCAATGTCACGCACACCGGTCTGGTGAAAGCCATTTTCAAGAAAGCACATCACGGCGGCCTCCAGAATCTTGTACCGGCGCGCGGCCAGTTCTTTGTCCCGTTTGCTGGGGGGGCTGTCAGGTGTTGTCATTTCTTCCTCTTGAACGAACGATCGTTCACTATATATGTGAAATCACCGAGGACTGCAACACGGACTTCGATTCGCCTAATCAACGCCTGAAGGGGACCGCCTTGCCAAATAAAACACTGGAAACAAGCACTACAGCCACCCGCCGCTGGGTGTTTATTGTGTTTGCAGTTGTTATGCTTGCCGCCGTTTTGATTGTCTTGTCCGAAACCGAGGACACGGTGGATGTAGCGCGCAGCGATGTGCCGCCGCCCGCACAGATGGTTTCTGTGCTTGCGGTCGAAAAGGCCAGAACCGCAGCGCGGATCTCGGTTTTTGCTGAGCTGCGCCCGCAATGGAACGCCGAAATCCGGGCCGCAGTTTCCGGCCGCATTCTGACCGTGCATGAAGGCGCCCTGGCCGGAACCAGAGTTGTAGCCGGGACCCCTTTGTTTGAGATTGAACGCAGTCAATATGAAACGGCTAGAGCTGCGGCTGAAATGGCCTTGGAAGAAGCGCTATTGGCGCGGTTGCGGGCGCAAAACAACGTGACGGTTGCGCGCAAACAATTCCAGCGCGATGGCACGGAGCCTCCAAACGATCTTGCCCTTCGCCTGCCTGATTTGCGGATTGCTGAACGTTCAGTGGCGTCCGCCCGCGCCCAGCTTACCGCTGCCCGTCAGCAATTGGCCGATACCAGCGTCACCGCACCTTTTTCCGGCTTTGTGACCCAGCGCACCGCCAGCCTTGGTCAGACGGTATCGGTGGGCGAGGCCCTGCTGACCCTGTCGGATGACAGCCAATTCGAGCTGATGGCCGAGCTAAGCCAAGAAGATTGGTCCCTGTTGGAGCACCCGATCGCCGGCGGTCAGGCTGAGCTGTTTCACCGTGATGGGCGCCCTCTTGGGCTTGCTGATATCCGGCAGGGGGGTGGGTTTCTGGATCCGCAAACCCGACAAATGCGAGTCTATCTTGAGGTGTCAAATCCAGCCCAGGGTGTGCTGGGCGGGGATTTCCTGCGTGTCACATTTATGGGCCGCGAAATTGCCGATACCCTGACCCTGCCGGAAACCACCCTGACCCGGGCCGGTCACATCTGGCTGGTGGATGGCGAGGACCAGTTGTTGCGCCACACCCCCAAAGTACTGTTTCGCTCTGACGGGAAAATCACCATTGCTGCGCCAGATCTGGTCAATTTTTCAGGACCATGGCGCGTGGCAAAAACGCCCCTTGCCTCGTTTCTTCCGGGCCAGCGCGTCGCGCCCGAGCTGGCGGAGGATTGATCCATGCATGCCCTGACATCCTGGTTCATCCGCAATCCGGTCGCGGCCAATCTGATGATGGCGCTGATCCTGTTCCTTGGCGTGCAAACGGTACTGTCGATCCGGATCGAAGGGTTCCCGCGCATTCCCCCGGAAAGCGTCACGATCACCATTGATTACCCCGGCGCCACGGCCTCTCAAGTCGACGAATTGGTCACCCAGAAGGTTGAGCAGGCGCTCGAGGGCTTGCAGGGGGTGCGCTCCATCACCTCAGAGTCCGGCAACGGCTATTCGAGCATCTCTGTCCGCCGGGCCGGGGGCGAGAAGTTGCAAAAGGTGCTGGATCGTGTCCGCATTCGCATTGACGGGCTGACCGACCTGCCGGACAAGGCGCGTCGTCCGGTGATTGAGGCCTCGGGCTATGATTTTCCGGCGCTCTATGTGAACCTGCATGGACAGACCGACCCTGCCACTCTGCAGACCCTTGCGCAGCGTTTAAAAGAAACCCTGCTGGCGGAACCGGAGCTTTCTCGCCTGAAAATTTGGGGCTTGATCCCGCGCGAATTACGGATCGAGGTCGATCCTGAACGTCTGCGCCAGTTCGGCCTAAACGTGGCGGATGTCACCAAAGCCATTCAGTCCAACTCGCTGACCTTCCAGGCAGGTCAGCTGCGCACCCAGGGCGGCACCATCTTTCTGCGGGCTGATAACCGCGCCCGCTATGCCCCGGAATATGCGGCTTTGCCGATCATTGAGCGCCCCGATGGCTCTTTTGTACCCCTGTCAGATATCGCCCGTGTCGAAGATGGGTTTCTGGATGGCGACTTCCTGTTCCGCCTGAACGGAAATCCCACGATCGGCATGGAGGTGCTTATAGGTCAAAAGGAGAACCTGCTTGATATCAGCCGGGTTGTCCGGGAGGTGGTGGAAGAGTTTGAACCACAGCTGCCACCCACGGTCGATGTCGAAGTCTGGGGGGACAGTGCAGGCTATATCTCGGACCGCTTGGCACTGCTGCGTTCAAACGGGGTGCAGGGGCTGCTGCTGGTCACTCTAATGCTGTCGATTTTCCTGAATGTACGTCTGGCTTTCTGGGTCGCCATGGGCATTCCGATTTCGGTCATGGGAGCGCTTGCGGTGGCTGGGTCGAAATGGGTTGATTACTCGCTGAATGATGTCACCACATTTGGCCTGATCATAGCACTTGGTATTTTGGTGGATGACGCTGTTGTTGTTGGCGAAAGCGTCTTTGAAGAACGCAGAAAGTGTGACGACAATATCAAAGGCACAGAACGCGGGGTTGAGCGGGTCGCCGTGGCAACGGTTTTTGGCGTGCTGACCACTATTGCCGCCTTCTATCCGCTACTGCTGATCGATAATCCTCTGGGCAAGGTGTTGGCAGGTTTTTCCGGCGTTGTCATCCTGTCGCTGATCTTTTCGCTGATCGAAAGCAAATTCATCTTGCCTGCGCACCTGGCGCATGTGCCGCTGGACACCCCGCGTCGCTACCTGTTGACCCGTCTCTGGGGACGCGTTCAGGACAACGCCCAGGGGGGCTTGATGTGGTTCAGAGATCAGATTTATCGCCCGACCTTGGAGTTTTCCCTGCGCCATCGATATGCTGTTTTGGTGCTCTTTGTCGCCGCAGCAGCGCTAGGGCTTGGCTTGTTGGTCAAGGGCAAGGTGAAAACCGTCTTTTTCCCGGATGTGCCCGGTCAGGTGATCACCGTGAGCCTGGAAATGGACGCGCGGGCGCCCTTTGCGCTGACACGCGACAACATTGATCGGATCGAATCCGAGGGCCGTGCGCTGAACGCTGAACTGGCGATCGCCGCAGGGATGGAGCAGGCCCCCATCCAAACCTTTTTTACCATCGTTGACGGGGCTGGCAGTGCGCAAATCTATGCAGAGATGCTGCCCGTGGCCGAACGCCCCGAGGTGCCAATCCTGGATGTTGTCCGGGCCTGGCGCGACAGGGTCGGCGCTGTTGAGGGCGCGAATGAGCTGGAATTTACCGGATCAGAGGCCTTGGCAGGCGGCTTTAGTATCCGCTTGATGTCCAAGGATGAAGAGTTGCTGCGGGCCGCCAGCAATGAAATGCGCAGCTTTCTGAGTGTGATCAATGGAGTGCACAATATCCGCGATGAGCTGATCGGAGGCCAACCAGAGCTGAAGCTGCGTCTGCGCTCTGAGGCGCGCAACCTAGGCTTTACGGCGGAAACACTGGCCAGCCAGATCGGAAACGGATTTGGCGGCGCCGAGGTCACACGGGTGCGCCGCGACGGGGCCGAAGTGCGTGTGATCGTGCAAAACGCCCGCGCGGCCCGCGACACGATCAACGACCTGATGCAGACCCGGTTGCGCAGTGACACCGGTGTCTGGGTACCGCTGGATACTGTCGCCGAGGTCGAAGGCGCTTATGTCTCCGGTGCAGTGCACAGGCGGGATGGCCGTCGGATGAACACCGTTACCGCCTCAATCGACCGGACCCGCGTGGCCCCAGCAGAGGTCGGGCAGGCGGTGTTTGAGGAGCTGGTGCCTGAGTTGGTCGCAAAGTACCCGACGGTCAAGATTGTCGCCGCAGGTGAGTTGGAGGAAATAGGGGAGATCCAGGGCGGGCTGATCCGGGCGCTGATCCTGGCCGCGGTGCTGATCTATGTACTTATGGCCGTACCGCTCAAGAGCTATTGGCAACCCGTTGTGATCCTGGCCATCGTCCCCTTTGGCTTTATCGCGGCCTCGGTCGGGCATCTGATCATGGGTGTTTCCCTGTCGCTGTTTTCCTTCTTTGGCATGCTGGCACTGACCGGGGTGGTGGTGAATGACAGTCTGGTCATGATCTCCCGCTACAATCAGGCGCGCGACGAAGGCGAAACCGTGGCCGAGGCCCTGCATGACGCAGGCATTGGCCGGTTTCAGGCCATCTTTCTGACCACGGCCACTACGGTCATTGGCCTGTTGCCGCTTTTGACCGAAACCTCTGAGCAGGCGCAATATCTGATCCCGGCAGCCGTATCGCTGGCCTTTGGCGAGTTGTTTGGAACGGCCCTGATGCTGCTTCTCGTGCCAGTGTTGATCGCCATTTCAGAGGACATAATCGGGGTGTTCAAATCCACCCCTCATGCCAATTCAACCACCGAGGCTACCCTATGAACAAACTCTTTGCACTCACCCTTTTCGGGGCAGTTTTACCGCTTGGCGCCCTTGCAGAAGGGGTCACACTGACAGTCGAAGGGCTGCGCAATGATCGCGGAGAGGTGCTGGTTGCCGTTTTCGACCAGGCTGAGGCCTTTGACAGACTGGACTTCGACAAGGTGGTAGATTTTGCCGAAATTCCAGCCCACATGGGCCAGGTGGTCCATCAGTTTCGCGCCCTGACTTCGGGGCCCTATGCCATTTTCCTATTCCACGATGAGAACAGCGATCAGGATCTGAATTTTGAAGGGACCACACTTCTGGAAGGCCTAGGTGCCTCTGGTGCTGCAAACTCCGGCGATGACCCTGACTTTTCAGCGGCTTCCTTTCCCTCGGGTCCGGTGCGTATCAAGGTCCACTATGAAGAGTGATCTGCCATGCTGACCTCCCATTCCTTGACTGTTGGCTCCCTGTTTCGCGTGTTCCGTCTGCGCATTGCCCTGACCTGGGCTATTATCCTTGCCGAGACGGCACTAATGGCACTGATCCCGCTGTTCATCGGTTTTGCCATCGATGACCTGCTAGAGGGGCGCAGCACTTCTTTTTGGCAGTTGGCAGGGATCATGGCCCTGTTGATCGGGCTGGCGGTGATCCGGCGCGTCTATGACACACGGGTTTACGGCGCCATCCGGGTCGAATTGGGTAAGGCGCAGGTGACACGATCCGACGGAATAGAAGTCTCAACCTTGAACGCGCAGCTCTCCATGGGACGTGAACTTGTCGACTTTCTGGAAGACACCTTGCCCGAAGCTGTTGCAGCGGGGGTGCAGGTGCTGGTGTCGGTTGCTATTCTCTATGCATTTTCACCAAACCTGGCAGTGGTAGCGGTGGGGGCGACCTTTGCCATGGTTGCAATATACGCAGGTTTTCACCACCGGTTCTACCGCTTGAACGGAGCGCTCAACCAGCAGAGCGAAAAGCAGGTGAGCTTGTTGGAAGGCCGGGCCCTCCGCCCCATGCTGGCGCATTTCCTGCGTCTGCGCCGCCTTGAAGTCCGCCTGTCAGACACCGAGGCCGCTCTTTATGGGGCGATCTTTATTGTTCTTCTTGGAATGATCTTATTCAATCTTAGAATTGCCACGGGCCTGCCGGGGATCACTGCCGGGACGATTTTTTCCGTGATCAGCTATTCTTGGGAATTTGTAGAAAGCGCCCTGGCTTTGCCTGTGACCTTGCAAAGCTGGACCAGACTGTCCGAAATCAAGGTCCGGATAAACAGGTCCAAAGTTCAATCACCTCCAGTTTGATGAAACGAAGCTGGTTACGCATCCTTGGCAGCAGTGGTTGAGCTTACAGTCTGCAAAACTGATCAATGAAGATCGGTGCATCACGCCGCAAACCCCAAGCCCGAAATTGCTCTCTGAATGGCCGCTTGTAGGAAAAACACTTAACGACATTGGCCTCGCGGCATGCTCAATGCCGCGCCTAGCACCATGTCTAGAAAGGGCAGGCTACAGTCCTCCACCGCCCTTGAAGACTCGCGTGACCATCGGGGAATTTGGGTAACGGTGGCTATGCGCAGCTAGTGACATTTGCAAAGTCGGTGTTTTGGATCGATCCAATGGAGCCTACGGCTCTTAGCTGCCATTGATCGGCGGCAAAAGGCTTCAGCGCAGTTGCTCTGAAGCAGTCATTCGACCTTTGAAACGGCCCTATTGCTGAGACTAGAAATCTCAAAGGCCAATAAGATTTTGGGAACCCACATTCATCAGCGGGTTCCGCCTAAATGTTGTGTAGGGCCTATGAAGAAAGGTCCCGCGCAATTTCCTGGGCGCGGGCATGTGCGGAAGCGACCGATGAATCGTGACGTTCGTCCGCAAATTCCTGATATTCTGCAGCAGCCTCAAACATGTGCTCGGCGCCAAGGTAGTTTCGAAGTGTGTTGATATGCGCAGAGAGGTGACCGGACCCATCACGGATTCCACCTGTTTCGAACCCAAATTCACCTGCCGATGTCAGCAAAACAAGAGTTTTACCAGACATGATGGGTTCTAAGGGAAAATCACCACGACCAAGATCGAAAGTAAAAGTCTTGTTTATCCGGATGATCTGATCAAACCAGGCCTTCAGCGCAGCGGGCATGCCATAGTTGTACATGGGGGTGGAAATAAGAAGAACATCAGCGCGGTCAAGCTCGTCAATCAGAGTATCAGAGAGGCTCACCAGCTTCTTTTGCTGTTCTGTGCGCTCGGCGTCAGGCGTAAACACCGATGCAATCCAGTCATTACAAATGAAATCCGGTGGGGTCATGCCAACATCTCGCAGGATAACTTCTACTTCGGGTTCAGCCTCTTCCCACTGCGCTACAAAACTGTCCGCAAGGCTTCTGGAAATAGAGTTATAGGCAGCAACAGAATTGTCGGTTCGACGCACACTCGCGTCAATTCTAAGGATTGTGGTCATGTCTTCACCTTTATGGATTGAATGGTCTCCTTGAAGGTGAAGCCTGGGTGAACGTCTTACAAATGAAGAGAATTTCGCCGATCTCCAAAGAAGTTCATCTGTCACAGATCGCCTTAAACGTTGCCTCCAGCCGGGCCGCGGTGGTGAGCAAGTCCTTATCTGCACCCGTGCTGGACGTCAGCGAGAGGCTGCATCCTGGTGCCCCTGATCCAACCGGTAAAGAAATTGTCGGCGCATTCAGGAATGCGGCTTTCATCGACACCGAGAGAATATGCGCATTCTCCCCCCCGAATGTGGTCGGATCGCCTATGACGTCCTGAATGGACGGAGGCGGAGACGGAAGAGTTGGGTAGAGCAGCATGCCACCCTGCAGTTCGGCCTCAAAGGTTTCAATCATCATCTGCCTCGCAGCAAGCAATATGCGCATGTTTTCATCGCTGATTGTTGACGAGTGAGAAAGGCGATCTCTTACTCTGGGGTCCAGGGCTGTATGATCCGTCTGAATGACATTTTTGAGCAGGCGATAGGCTTCGGCCCCGACAAGTGTTCCGTATGTATGAAACAGATCGTTGACCCGGGCAAAGCTGTGGATGGTCCGGACCTCTAACTCAAACTCACTATCCGCCAATTGCTCTACGACTTTGTGGTACATAGCTTCGATCTCAGGTGCATAATCGGCCAATGACTGCTCTTCTAGGCATACTATGCGCTTGCACCTTTTTCCGGGGTTACGATCTCCGGTGAGCAAGCTATCCAGCGATAGGATCGGGTCAACACATCGGGCAAGAGGTCCTGGCGTGTCCAGCGAAGGAGCCAGTGGAAAAATTCCGATGTCGTCATAGCGACCAATAGAGGGACGAAACCCGATGATCCCCTGGCAGGCGGCTGGGATACGGACAGAACCGGAAGTGTCCGTACCTAGGGCCAAATCCGCCAGCCCCAATGCAACCGCCGTAGCCGACCCGCTTGAGGACCCGCCAGGCACCAAATCCTGCCTCAAAGCATTGGGCGGGGTGCCAAAGTGCGGGTTGAGGCCCAGTCCTGAGAAAGCAAACTCAGACATATTCGTATGCCCAATGACGATGAGCCCTGCCGCCCGTATCCGGGCCACGATTGCTGCGTCACTTTGCGCTGGCTCAGGACGGTAAAGTCGCGATCCCGCGTGGCTGCGGAAGCCCTGAACATCGATATTGGCCTTTACCGCCAAGAACTGCCCGTCAAGCGGGCTTAATGGGGTTCCACGCTCTTGCCTAGCATCCGCTGCACGAGCATCCGCCAGTAGCCTGTCTTCTAGCACATCGGTAAAAATGTTTGGATGCGCATTCAGAGCCGCCAAAAAATCCTGCGCCCGTTGTTCTATTGTCATTTGGTCAAGACCGGGGCGCTATAGTAAGGCAGCTCTTCAACGCGAACACTCTCGGCATCGGCGCCATATTGCGACCGGACATGTCGCGCTATCTCTTCGAGTGACGCAAACCAGACGTCTCCCCGATCCAAGACCGACTCCAGCCATTTTTCGACTTGCCGCCAGCGCGCCAAGCGCCCGGTCAGAAACGGATGCCAGATACCAATCCAAAAGCCGCCGGCCTCATATTGGGCCTCGAATTCTTCCCAAAAAGGCGAGAGTCCCGCAGTAGGCCCTGCCACAGGCATCATATAACCGATCTCATCATAGTGGGCGAACTGCGGCCAGTCATCCGTGCCCCAATGCACTGGCAGCTCGATCAGGGACCGTCCCTTTGATCGCATAACATACGGAAGGTCATCGGCCATCAGCGAACTATCGTACTCAAACTCATGCTTGTTCAACAGATCAATCACGCCCTGCGTCACGTTATAAACCGGCGCACGATAGCCTTTTGGTTTGTTGCCAAGGACCCGCGCGTGGGACTCCAGCGCGCGTTCAAACCAGTATTCCTGCTCTGAAGGGCTATGGCTCGTTGGGTCTTCGTGCAAATACCCATGGTGCCCGATTTCATGACCCTCCTTCAGGATGGATCCCATAACATCCGGGTATTGTTCGACGACCCAACCTGGTGCGAAAAAGGACTGCTTCAAACCCAGTCTTTTGTATGTTTCCAATATCCGCGGGATGGCAACTGTCGGGCCGTATCGGCCCATCGATATGGGGTACAACCGGTCATGTCCGTCTGCTGGTTTGGAGATATGGATCAAACTGTCGGCATCAATATCGAAAGTGATCGCACAGGCGCATCGAGCGCCATTAGGCCATGTGATTTTCTTCTGCATTTACTTTGCTCCTTGTCACCTGAGTTGGGCGCTATGCGTCAGCCAATTGTCATACCACCGCAGCAAGGCGGACCTGACGATTGCATAGTCCTGTGTGCTTAGCCTTTGATCAGCCGCGCGCTGCATTTCTTCGTTTATGTTTTCAAGGACATCGTGTTCGTTGCGATTGCAGACCTTGCCTTGCGATACGGTCAAGGAGCCACCGACATAGACAGACTGGATATCCGAAGTCTTGGCGCTGCTGACGAGCAGCTCGACGGGGTCAACACTTTCCGCCAACCAAGGGCCCTGAAGACGGTCCAAGCTGACAACTATGAAATTTGCACGTTTGCCGTCATTTAGACTGCCGATACTTTGATCCATTCCCATCAATCGCGCGCCGCCCATTGTGGCCATGTCAAAGACATCCTGCGCAGTCAGGCCAGGCTCCAAGGGATCAGCGGACCAATATAGGTTCCGCGCCAGCCGCATCTCGGCAAACATATCGTCGTCACCCGCGAGGCTGGTTCCATCCATCCCTAGCGCCAGATTGATGCCGAGGCGTTTCATTTTCGACGCGGGTGCAATGCCAGAACGAAGCCGCAAATTTGAACTTGGATTGCACACGATATGCGCACCCGTCTCGGCCACTTCCCGAAGAGCATATTCGTCCGCCCAAACCATATGGGCCAAGGACAAGTTTTCGCCCAATAAACCGACATCTGCCAGTTCTGCGACGGGGTTTTTATTGTCAGGCCTTCCAGCGGATAGATGCTGTAGCAGGGATTCCTCTGCATGGGTCTGCATACGCAGGCCTCGTTCTCTTACCGCGCAGGCGATTTCTTTCAGGAGTTGCGGGCTGGTCCAATGGGGAGCTGTCGGCCCGAACCAGACGTCTGATGTCTCGGCCAGCGCGTGTTCTTCCGCCAGGCGAAGAATGAGATCCAAGTATTCGGCCGGGTTCAACCGCGCACGGGTAAGGTGCTGACGCTCCAGCTTATCACACAGATGCTCTGGCAAATTCGTTAGGAAGGCATGGTCCTGCCCTGATGGGTGAACGATACGATTTTGCCAGCGCTCTCCTGGAGCAACGGCGCAGGACATGCCCAGGCCGGTATAGATCTCTAGTTTTTCGCGGACTTTTACCTCCGCGAGCCTCGCTGTTTCTCCGGCGGTGCAGGCATCAACGAGGGCCGTCACACCATTTTTCAGCAGGCGTAGAGCAGCATATTCAGTCGATGTTTTTGTCGAGATAGCAGCCGCACCAGCCGTGGCGAATATCCATGGCTCCAGCAGGTCGTCAGAGATACCCTGATTGACCAGATTCACCCCGAAACAATGGTGATGTGCGTTCACAAAGCCAGGCAGGATCGCGACATTCTCGCCTATGTGGACCTCGGCCGCAGGAAACCGCGAGGTCAGGTCTTGTAGGGGGGCAATTTCACCGATCTTCCCATCCTGGACATGGATCGCACAATCTTTGCGGCTGTGAAACGCATCAACAAGAACCCAACGGGCCGAGAAAATACTTCCACCGTCACCCATCATGTACAACAAATTCTAGTGTTGCCGGTTTGCCTTCGGACCCGTTTACCGGAGTGATGTCCTGCGGGCAGGCTGACATCACCGCGTAGACCGACATCTCCGCCTGAAAGGTGATCGTTTCCCCCGGCTTGGAAACCGGCGGCTCCCAATCAAGCGCCCCGTCTGCTTTGATCGGGACATTCATCCATAGATTAAACGGCGCAGGCACATGCGGTGCTTTTTGACCGATCGCCAGCAATGCTTGCCGTAGGTTATCCGCGCAGTTGTCATGGTATTCCGTGCAGCCCAGCTGTTTGTAGCGGTTCCAATCACAACTGGCGATCAGAGTATCATGTACACCCGGCGAACTGTCCTGGGTTAGAGACAGCAAGGGATTGCGCAGGTTGCTGACCAGCCGATCCCCGACTTTTGGAGACACCGATAGGAGGTCTGTGTGCACATGCTCCATGGACATGAACTCGCCCAGATCACTGGCTTTGAACGCCCAGAAATCACAGACCTGCCAGCCGCTGGGATTGGTGATCGTCAGGCATTGCCCCGCATCCAGTCGCACCGCGGCTCCGCAGCGCGCCGGAATGGTATAGCGCCGCGAGAGTACGGGAACGCCGTTGCCAGAAATGGCGTTCTCCAAGCTTTGGTTAAGGCCATCAGGATTCGAAGGGTCATATTTTTGCATGCGCTGAAACTCCAGATTGGATGTCCAGAAACGCATGACCCCGCGCAGTTTAAAAATGACAAGAATTCACCCGACGAGTGAACTCATCAAAGGCGCCCGGTTGCAGTGTCAGTCTTCAAAGAACCTTTGACCAACTGCGCTTTCCCGAAACTCATCGGCCTGATCAAGCAACCAATCGCGGAATACCCGCACACGCGCCCGGTTGGCATATGTTTCCGGGCAAACGAGAAAGTAGCTTTTGTTGTCCAGTGCTGTGTCAAAGGGGGCTACAAGCATCTGCCTTTCCAGAAAGCGTGCTGCGGCCAGCAGGCTGACCAAAGCAACGCCATGCCCATCACTTGCCGTCAACAAGCAGATGTGTTCTTCGGAATAGGTGACATAGGGCTCGACTTTTCTGTCCGCCAATCCAACGGCGTTCATCCAGCTTGCCCAGCTCGGATCTGCTTCTGAAAACCCGCTCCATTTGTACTCAATGAGTTTGGATCCAAGCAAGTCTGTAGCGTTTACAAGCGTTTTCGCCTTTTCCAAGCTACAAACCGGCGCAACCTTGTCATTCAAAACCCATACAACATTGCTGTCTGAATAGTCTCCAGAGCTATAGCGAATGGCTACATCCACGTTGCTTGTTTTAAAGTCCACCAATTGATCGCTGGACAGGACACGCACCGATATATCGGGGTATTTTTCATAGAAACTGCGCAACCTTGGGCTCAGCCAGTTTGCAGCAAAGGAGCCGGTTGTGGATATGGTCAGGGTCCCCTCAAGCACATCCTCTTCTAGCGCAAGAGTCGCAGCCTCAAAGTTCTTGAAAGCTTCAATGATAAACGGCGCGTAACGCGCCCCATCCTCCGTCAGCTTCAAAGCACGCGTTAGCCTGTGAAACAGGGGAACACCGAGCTGTTCTTCTAGCGACTTTATTTGATGGGAGACTGCGGTGGGCGTTACGCACAATTCATCCGCGGCGTCCTTGAAGCTCAGGTGCCGACAGGCTGCCTCAAAGGCCTGAATGCTTTTTAAAGACGGTATCTTTGCCATATCTCGCTGTTTTGATCTCCTTTGGATCTGTTTGCCGCCCTAGCATCGTAACCCACTTTGCCAACTGCGTGCGTATGAATTTCTCAGCTGTCGAATGAAAACATATCGGTTGAGGTGGTTCGGCGTTCTCCCGTCAAATTGTGCGAAAGTTGGGAGGTCGTTTTGGAAGAATTCTTAAGAGTCACAGGGGTGGGAAAAACCTTCGGTGCTGTGCGCGCGCTAAATGATGTCAATTTACTTGCCTCAAAGGGAGAATGCATCGCGATTTTGGGCGAGAACGGTGCAGGAAAAACGACGCTCGCCAGCGTCTTAATCGGTCTCTATCAGCCTGACAGTGGCCAGATAGTACTGGATGGGGTGCAGATTTCTGTCACCAGTCCCGCAGCGGCGATCGAGCACGGAATTGGCATGATCCACCAGCACTTCAGCCTGGTTGGCGCCATGACCGCAGAGGAAAATATTCTGATCGGGCTTCCTCGTGAAAAACGTGGCCCAGCGGCGCGCGCGCGTATTCGCCAGCTATGTGATGATTTCGACTTCACCGTGGATTTCAATGTGCCTGTAGCCAAAATGGCCGTCGGCATGAAGCAGCGGGTAGAAATCCTGAAGGCTCTGTTTCGCGACGTGTCGATCCTGATCCTGGATGAACCCACCAGTGTTCTTGCTCCAACCGAAGTGGCGCCTTTCCTGCAGGGGGTACGCAAGCTTGTTGCCACTGGGTGCCTGGTCTTTTTCATCAGCCATAAACTCGACGAAATCCGAGAGATTGCGGATCGCGTCATGATCATGCGCCATGGCCGTGTTGAAGGCATTCTGCCAGTGGCGAGCACACCCATGGCCCAGATGTCGGCCCTAATGATGGGGCAAGCTGATGCTGACCAACCCACGGAGAAACCAAACACCAAAGAGATGCGCCTGGATACGACGCAAGCCGCGAAAGCGTTGGTTGTTTCTGATGTCAGCCTCACGACCTCCAGCGGTGCTGAGATTTTGAAGGAGGTTGATCTAACTCTGCGCGCAGGGGAGATCCTTGGGATTGCGGGCATTGACGGCAATGGACAAACCGAACTCAGCGAAGTGATCACGGGGTTGAAGCGGCAGACGAGCGGGACAATCCTTCTCGGCGACAAGGAGATTTCCGGTAGTTCCATCGCTGCGCGCATCGCTGATGGCATCGGATTTGTGCCCGAAGATCGCCACGCAGAGGGGCTAGTCCTGTCACTGAGCGTCGAAGAGAATTTCGCCTTTCGCTCGATTGGTGAGGACAAGTTCATGTCCGGTGGGATGATCTCAAGGCGCGCCATCGGCAAAATCGCTGAAGACGCCGTCAAAGCCTATGACATTCGCCCGTCCAATCCAAAATTGAATGCCTCAGCCCTGTCCGGCGGCAATCAGCAAAAGATCGTTATGGCCCGCGAAGTCGCTCGAGCGCGGAACCTATTGGTGGTCGTGCAACCGACCAAAGGTCTTGATGTCGGGGCAACGCAATTCGTTCAGGACCAGATCCGCGCCGTCGCCCAGAGCGGCGTCGGGGTGCTCTATATCTCGACAGAGTTGGAACATGTTCTGGAGATCTCAGACCGCGTGGCCGTCATGGCGTTTGGACGCATCACCGGAGTTGTCAATCCACAGAACACCACGCTTCAGAACATTGGGCTTTTAATGACGGCATCGCCGGAGGAGGTAGTATGAATAGCTTGGTCATGCAGCGCAGAGTTGCATTAGCCTTACTTCTTGCATTGACCGTCGGTGGCTTTTTGATCCTGTTCGACGGGCACAATCCTTTTGCAGCTTACAAGGTTTTGTTTTTTGAATCCTTTCTGAACTATTGGGGGTTTTCCAATACCTTGGTGAAAGCCTCGCCTATGCTTTTGGCTGGCCTCGCTGTGATCATTCCGATGCGCGCGGGCGTGTTTAACATCGGAGGCGAAGGCCAGATATACATAGGCGGGCTTTTCGGCACGGTCTTTGCATTAACCGCCCCGGACCTACCCACTGTGCTGGGGGTGCCGCTGATCTTTCTGGCCGCCGCCATCGGCGGAGCCTTATGGGCCGCGATACCAGCTTATCTAAAGGCCTATCGCGGCACCAACGAAGTCATTGTGACGCTTTTGATGAACTTCGTGGCGATCCACATCGTTAGCTATGCTGTCGCCGGACCACTCTTGGCAGAGGGGGCTCCCTATCCCTATTCGAATGAGGTCGCTGAAGCCTATCGTTTGCCTATTGTGATGCCCCGTTCAGATGCCCATGCGGGGTTCGTATTTGGGCTGTCCATGGCGCTTATTCTGTATTTCTGGCTGCGGTTCACGCCTTCTGGGTTCCAGCTAGACCTGGTTGGCCGCAATGCCCGGGCAGCCGCATACGCCGGAGTGGATCAAAGGAAGACCATCATCCGCGCCATGTTGATCGGCGGGAGCCTCGCGGGCATGGCCGGGGCAATCGAAGTCATCGGTTTGAAGTATCGGCTCTTCCATTTGTTCAGTGACGGATATGGCTACGACGGCATTGTTGTCGCCTTTCTTGCGGCTCTCAACCCGATTGTCGCGCCATTGACTGCTCTGTTTTTGGCCGGGCTGTCCGCGGGGGCCGGTACGATGCAACGCGCTATCGGTGTTGACAGCTCTGTCATCGAAGTGGTCGAGGGGCTTGTCGTCGTCTTTGTTGCTGCTGCCCTTGTTGCACCGCGAAATTCATCGAAACCCATCCTGAAAAACCTGCTGATAGGGGGCCTGTTTGGCCGCCAGAAGCACAGTAAAAAGAAAGAGGCATAGCCCATGTTTGATCTTGTTTTATTGGGCGACGTCCTGGCCGGAACCGCACGTTTGGGCACCCCTATCGCCTTTGCCGCCCTAGGTGGCGTGATCGCGGAAAGAAGCGGGTTGTACAACATTGGTCTGGAGGGCCAGATCTTGGCCGGTGCCCTGGGGGCAGCGGCAGGTTCCTTTGCGACGGGCTCTGCTCTGATCGGGCTCGGTTGCGGCGTTATCTGCGGTCTGATTTCGGGGCTTTTTCTCGGCTACATGTCCATTCGCCTGCGTATCAATCAACTGGTCGGAGGTATTGCCCTCAACTTACTATTGGCCGGGCTGACCGCCTTTCTCTCCCGCCAGATTTTCGGAGCGCAAGCCGGTGGTGCGCGCGTTGAAGGGTTCACCCAAATCCACATACCGCTGCTGACAGACATCCCGGTCCTAGGCCCATCACTGTTTTCACAAGACCCGCTGTTCTACCTGCTGATCGGCATCGCGGTCCTGGCTTGGTATTGGCTCATGAAGTCGCATAAGGGGCTGGATTTGCGTGCAGTGGGCGAAAACCCAAAGGCCGCCGACCTGGCGGGGGTCCCGGTCTTTCGCCTGCAATATCTTGCGATCTCGGTTAGCGGTGCCTTGGCAGCTCTGGCGGGGGCGCATCTGGTCCTTTCACAGGTCTATGTCTTTGCCGAAGGCATGAGTGCCGGCAAAGGGTTCATCGCTCTGGCTGCCATTATCTTGGGACGCTGGTCACCGATCGGTGCGGTCTGTGCAGCTCTGTTTTTTGGCTTCTGTGACGCGGCCCAGTTCAAACTGCAGTTCTCATCGCCGGAAGTGCCCTATCAGTTGTTCCTAATCCTGCCCTACATCGCTTCTTTGATCGCCCTGGTGATCCTGGGGGCCAAGGCCAGTGCCCCGGCCAGTGTGGGACTGCCTTATGATCGCGAGCATAGATAAAACTCAGCCGTGACGTGAGAAACCATCGCTTTTCACGTCCGGCTTCCCCCTGCAAACTTTGACGACATATCAACTCGGGAGGAAGATAAATGACACTGAAACATAACATCTTAGCAGGACTTGCGGCACTGATGTTGGCCGGTCCTGCAGCGTCCGATGACTTTGAACGGGCCGCTATTGTGATGCCAGGTTCAATTTCTGACAATGGTTGGAACCAGGCAGGGTTTGAAGGTTTGACGCAGGCCGGTGAGGCCCTTGGTTTTGAGACCACCTTTTCCGAAAGCGTGCACCAGCCCGAGCAGATCGAAGTGCTCAGCGACTACGCCCGTCGCGGATATGACCTGGTGATCGGCCATGGTGGTGAATTCCAGGACGCCGTGGAACGTGTCGCAAGCCGGTTTCCGGAAACCATGTTCATGGTCAACAATGGCCTTGGCACCAAGGAGAACGTTGCCAATGCTGATTTTTACTTCAGTCAGATTGCCTATCTCATGGGCTATATTGCCGGTTCGATGACACAATCCGACACGATTGGCATCATCGCCGCGCAAAAGTTCAAGTTCACCACGGATACTGTGGCGGGCTATGAGGCAGGCGCCAAGGCTGCAAACCTTGACGTCAGTGTACTGGTGACCTGGACGGGCGACTGGGACGACATTGCCAAAGGTAAGGAGGCCGCTTTGAATCAGATTTCGCAGGGCGCGGATGTTGTTTGGCCGACCATGGACAGCGCAACGCTCGGGGCTATGCAGGCCGTGCAGGAAAAGGGCGTCTACGGCATTGGGATCTACCGTGATGCAATCAATGAATGGCCGGAAATTCTGCAGTCCGCGATCTTGGATGTGCGCGGTAACATGCGCTCTTACCTGGAGCGGGCGGCCGCAGGTGAGCTGGACGGCGAGCTTTATCGGGCAAACATGAGCAACGAGTTGGCAATGCGTATCGGGTCCTTCCACCCGGATATCCCGGTCGAAGTTGTTGACGAGGTCGCAAAACTGATCGATGCCATGAAGTCCGGCGCATTGGTGGTTGAACCACAATAGCAGCTCCTTGAACTACCGCCCCAAGCTTGTTGGGGCGGGCTTTTGCAGGTGTTTCAGTGATCCTGAAATCTAGGAAATGATATTTGATTGAGCGCTTAGACTGCATCGCGAATTATCCATCGTCGCGACCTTGTTGCACAAAGGGTTTGAGGGATTTGAATCCAGTGGAGTAGCAACGGCGCATGAGCGGTTGGTTCCCTGCGACGTACAAGACCCAGAACTGGCCTTCGTTCAACACGGCGCTGAGGTAGCACGGTTCGCCTTCGATCTGGTTTGATCCTGATATGGAATGGTATGCCAGGTCGACTGGCAAGCGCGGTCGTCAGAGCAAGTTCAGCGGCGCGGCAACCCAGGTCTGTCTTACGATTAAGGTGCTATTGGGCATGCCCGTTCGTCAGACGACCGGCCTCGTCGAGAGCTTGTTGCGACTGGCAGGCTTTGGCTGGAAAATACCAAACTTGAGCACTCTGTGCCGCCGCCAAAAGACGTTGAGCGTGGCCATCCCCTATCGCGGAGGGACGGGGCCTTTGGGTCGCTGAACTCCAGATCCGGATCGCGGTTCTGAACCGCTACACCGCTCTTGGCATACTCCTCCCAGAGCCCTTAGGAAAAGTCCGTCTGGGGAAAGGCGAAGTGTGCCCAAACCCCGATTTGTGCAACAAAGCCGGACTGAGTTGTGAAAAGCTGGAAGAGCTTCGAGGCGGTTGATTATGTCATGCAGCGGCCCCTTGGCCAGATCAGCGGCGGGCACATAGGAAAAGCCTTTCGTCGCTGCCAGACTAAGTGCGGATTTCCAAGCTGATGTCGTGTCGTTGGATTGTCCTGCAAGTCGGGCATCCCAGTTTGCTTGGACTTCCTTTTCTACAGCGGCGGCCTCCAGCCCATCTTTAGTGTGCAGGCAGATCCTAAGGGCTGTCGAGGATCAACCGTCCGATACCACTTAGGGACCCATTTGCGAAAATAATATCCGCCCCGGTGCCAATAGTATGGGGCACGCTTCTTGGGCATTTTCCGGACCTCCGCCATCTTGTGATCGGCTGTGGTGGTGCGGAAAACTTACGGGATTCCTTACGGGATTTTCAACTCATATCACTAAGGTGAAAATTGAATTTCTTGTAAGTTATTGATGTCTATTTCTTTTCACTTCCTACTTGAGAAGGAAGTGGTGGGCGACCCTGGAATCGAACCAGGCGTGCGTCTCCGCGAGGGAGTTACAGTCCCCTGCCACACCTTGCGGCCTGTCGCCCACTAGCAAGTCGCTGTTGACCTGCTGTGAGGGGGTGATTACTAGCGCACCCAAGGGGCGTCAACCAAAAAAACGCAAGTTTTTTGCCCTAACTCAAAATTCCTTTTGCTGGAGAGAACGATGTCCAAGAAACCCACGAAAAAGCCCCAGTGGGTGATCGAAAAGGAGCAGCACAAAAAAGCCGGTGTCGACAATGTGTGGCTGTTTGGCCTGCATGCCGTGCGCGATGCGCTGATGAACCCAAAGCGGGAAAAACTGCGTCTTATCGTGACGCTGAATGCCCAGAATAAATTGGAGGAGGCGATTGCAGCCTCCGGTATCACGCCTGAGCTGGTAGAGCCGCGTAAATTCAACGCGCCGCTGGATCCGAATTCGGTGCATCAGGGCGCGGCACTGGAAGTGAAACCGCTGAACTGGGGCTCCTTGTCGGACAATTGCATCGGCGCCGAGGTGCCGCGGGTGATTTTGCTGGACCGGGTGACTGATCCGCATAATGTCGGCGCGATCCTGCGCTCGGCCGAGGTTTTTGGAGCCAGCGCCGTCATTGGCACTAGGCACCATTCTGCGCCGGAAACAGGGGCACTGGCAAAAACCGCAAGCGGTGCTCTGGAACGCCAGCCCTATTTGCGCATGCGCAACCTGGCCGACACCATCACCGAGCTGCAAAATATGGGCTATGTGGTGCTGGGGCTGGATGGCGAGGCCGAGCAGACAATAGAAAGCTGCCTTGAAGGGCGCAAGGATCTGCCTGTTGCTCTGGTGCTCGGGGCCGAAGGTCCTGGTCTGCGGCAGAAAACCAAGGAAACTGTCGATCATCTGGTGAAAATTGACGCAGCAGGCGGTTTTGGCTCGCTCAATGTCTCAAATGCGGCGGCAATCGCCCTATATGCGAGTCTGGAACGGTCTTAGGGCCGAAAAGAAAATAGGGTAAGAGGCGAATGGCACAATCCGGGGCCCATGGTGGCAAGATACTGAGCTGTTGTTATTGCGGCGTCCAGTCTAGCTTTGTGCCGGGACCCGCGCGGGGCGGGGGAAGTGTTTCGACGCTGATCTGCGGCACCTGCGGGGCGCCGTTGTCCAGCCAAAAGGCCCGCCCCCTGACCCCCGGAAAGGGCGCGCGATTGCCTGGGGCAGAAAGCTCCAAGCCGGGGGCCGCAAAATCAACGGGCAAGAAGGTGAAGGGGGCTAAGGGCAAGGCGGGCGCCGATAAACGGGGCAAGGGCAAGAAGGTGAAAAAGCGCAAAGGTCTCTTGCATAAGTTTCTGTCCGAAGCCGTCGATATCGTCGAAGACATCTTTGACTAGGCTTTCTCTGTTTGATCCTGCGCTCTTTGCGATCACAACTGCGTAATCTCACTAGGCAAAATGGTTTTTCTACGCCAGATTTGGCCCTGTTCCCATTTTCGCCCTCTTGGAGGTTCCCTTGGCTCTGCGCCCTATCCTTGTTGCTTTGGCACTGATCGTCTCCTTTGCGCCGCTTTCTGTGCGGGCAGAAGTGCCGATCTTTTCTGCGCGCAATGGTGTCGCGCTGGATGGCTATGATGTGGTGGCCTTTTTCCAGGGTGAGGGAGCCGTAGTGGGCCATCAGAACCACGCCCTGATGTGGAAGGGCGTTGTCTGGCGCTTTGTCTCCTTGGACAATCAGGCGCGGTTTGAGGCGAACCCTCGCGCCTATGCTCCGGTGTTTGGCGGCTATTGTGCCTATGCCATGTCGCAGGGCTACCTGGCCCCTGGTGATCCCCGGCTCTGGCGGATTGACGATGGCGAGCTGTTGTTGCTGAACAACGCCTCTGTCCAGGCCATCTGGCAGCAGGAGGCCCGAGAACTACTGCAGGCAGCCCGGGGCAATTGGCCGGCGGTTCTGCGCGACTGAAGCTTTGCAGGACTGTCTGATTTCACGAAAAAAAGACCGGGCAGCATCTTTTTTTTCACTGTTGCCCGCCTACATCTATAGGGACTGCGGAGTGGAACCACCGTAGATCATTTCATTGTCCCTCGTTCCATACCTCGCGCCCGGAGCTTTTGCTTCCGGGCGTCCTTTTTAGGGCGCGTGCTGAGCTGCATCCTTATTGGGTCGATCGCGTCAGTTTTCTGTCGTTTGAGGGCTAGGCGGAAGTGCGTACAGCAGCTAGGTCTAGGGCATGCCAGACTATAGTGACAGCCATTTGAAATCCATCCTGCAAGGCAACCGAACCATTGCCGTTGTTGGGGTGTCTATGAACCCGGTCCGCCCCAGCTATTACGTGGCGCGTTATCTTGGCCTCAAGGGCTATCGGGTGATCCCGGTAAATCCCGGCCATGCAGGCAAGCGCCTGTTTGGGGAAATCGTTCAGCCGAGCCTGTCGGCGGTCACCGATCCGGTGGATATGGTGGACATCTTTCGCCGCTCCGAGGCGGTGCCCCCCATCGTGGAGGAGGCCCTGGAGGTGTTTCCGGCGTTAAAATGTATCTGGATGCAGATCGGGGTGGAACATGCCGAGGCAGCGGCTCTGGCGGAGGCGCGCGGGGTGGATGTGGTGCAGGACCGCTGCCCCAAGATCGAATACCAGCGCCTGTTTGGTGAGCTGCGCATGGGGGGCTTTGCTACCGGAATTATCTCTTCCAAACTGTAGCGGCTGAAGAGGGCAGGGGCTCCCGCCTGTCTCGGACCAATCAAAGATTGACCCTCCCCCGTTGGGCCCAGCCGGGCCTGCGGCCCGGCAAAGGCATTTTCTGAGAAGCCTCTGAGGGGCAGTCCTGCCCCTCAGAGAGCCAGATTAATTGTATTGGGTTTGCCGCCTCAAGGGTAAGCCGCGCTGGCGCGCGGCCGCCGGGGCGGCCCTAGACCCGGCAGACAAGGGGGCTGAGAACTAGCTTTTTGCGCGGGAGGCTTTTTCGTCCAACCCGCTTTGGCTTTTACGTTTGGCCAGTTCTGCGAGAACATCATCCAGCGGGACATCGCGCGCCGCCAGCATCACCAGGAAATGGTAGAGCGCATCGGCGCCCTCGGAGGCCAGTTTCACCCGATCGCCCTTGACCGCTTCGATGATGGCTTCGATGGCTTCTTCGCCAAATTTCTCGGCGCATTTCTCCGGCCCCTTGGCAAGCAGCTTGGCGGTCCAGCTGCTTTTGGGATCCGCGGATTTGCGGTTGATGATGGTTGCTTCGAGATCGTGCAGAATGCTCATGTCAGCCTCATTGGGATGCCTGCGGCGGCCATATGTTCCTTGGCCTCCTGAATGGAATACTCGCCAAAGTGAAAAATGGATGCGGCCAGCACTGCTGAGGCACCGCCCTCAGTGACGCCTTCGACCAGATGGTCCAGGGTGCCAACGCCGCCCGAGGCGATTACCGGCACATGCACCGCATCCGAGATGGCACGGGTCAGCGGCAGGTTAAAGCCCGCCTTGGTGCCGTCACGATCCATCGAGGTGAGCAGGATCTCTCCGGCGCCTTTGGCAACCACGGTGCGGGCAAATTCCACTGCATCAATACCGGTCGGGCGCCGGCCACCATGGGTGAAGATCTCCCATTTTCCCGGGCTCACAGTTTTGGCATCAATCGCACAGACAATGCACTGGCTGCCAAATTGGTCTGCGGCCTCGGCGATTACATCTGGATTGGCGACAGCGGCTGAGTTGAAGGAGACCTTGTCGGCGCCCGCAAGCAATAGTGCCCGCACGTCTTCGCGGGTACGTACGCCCCCGCCAACGGTGAGCGGCACAAAGCACTGCTCGGCAGTGCGGCGCACCACATCAAACATGGTGCCGCGGTTTTCATGGGTGGCGTGAATATCGAGGAAGGTTATCTCGTCTGCGCCGGCGGCATCATAGGCCTTGGCCGATTCAACCGGATCGCCTGCATCGCGCAGGCCAACAAAATTGACGCCCTTGACTACGCGGCCATCAGCCACGTCAAGGCAGGGAATGATGCGGGTTTTCAGCACGTCAGGGCTTCCTTTTGTGGATATGGCGGGTCAATGCCATGGGGTGGGGTAAAATGCCAGTCGCTGGTTTTGGCGGCATAGAGGCGAGAGGCAAATTTGACACCGGATCAGACCCGTGACACCGCATTGCGCACGATCAGCACATGGAAGGGCATGATCAGACGCAGATAGATTTTGCCAAACCGGTTCTTCGTTCGCACCCAGGTGGCAAAATGGATCATGCCATCCTGTTTGAGGACCGAGATGCGAAAATCCAGATGGCTATCGTCCAGCCCCAGGATCAGCTCGGTCTCGGAGCGGGTGACAAGCGGGAAGAAACCTATCTTGTTCGGTGAGGTAACCTCAGTGTTCAGCCCGAATGGAGTCACCAGCAGATTGCGCAGCCGCATCAGAGCCGAGACCCAGGCCGGGAAACGAAAGGCCCGCTCCGCCGCTTCGTCAAGCGGGCAATCACTGGGCTTGGCGTAGCAATCCACAAAGTCATCTGGCTTGATGCCTGCGGGTTGTTGAAACAGCAGGCTGGAATGCGGCAGGTCGGTTGCGCGGACTGAACCCATGGCAGATTAGCCCTTCATGACCGAGAGGGCTTCGGCCAGGTCAATTGCCCCATCATACAGCGCGCGGCCGGAAATTGCGCCATTGAGCGGCGCGCCGCAGGATTTCAACGCCCGCAAATCGTCCAGCGATGAAACCCCACCCGAGGCAATTACCGGGATTGAGACCGCATTACCAAGCGCGGCTGTGGCTTCGACATTGGGGCCTTTCATGGCGCCGTCACGCATGATGTCAGTATAGATGATGGCGGCAACCCCTGCGTCCTCAAAGGATTTTGCCAGGTCAGTGACCATGACATCGGTTTCTTCCGCCCAGCCCTTGGTTGCGACGCGACCATTTCGGGCGTCAATGCCAACGGCGACTTTGCCGGGAAATTCGCGCGCGGCCTGACGCACCAGGTCGGGATCTTCCACCGCGACCGTACCCAGGATCACCCGCGCCAGCCCCTTGTCGATCCAGTTCTCAATGGTCTTCATGTCGCGAATGCCGCCGCCCAGCTGCGCAGGCACCTTGCACTGTTTCAGGATTTCCTCAACCGGAGCGGCATTTACTGGCTCGCCGGCAAAGGCGCCATTCAGATCCACCAAATGCAACCAGTCACAGCCTGCTTTGACAAATTCCAGCGCCTGGGCAGCGGGATTGTCGTTGAAGACAGTGGTCTGCTCCATGTCGCCATGTACCAGGCGCACGGCCTGGCCGTCTTTGAGGTCGATTGCGGGGTAGAGAATCATATGCGCGGCCCTTGTGTTGGTCTTGGTCTTGCCGGTGTGGGGCCAGCGGAACTGGCCATAGCTGTTAGGCGGTGTTTTGCACGGGGCAGGGTGGAATTGCAACGCGACCCAAAGTCAACCTTGCCTGAAATGCCTCGCCTGCGTCACTGTAGTCGCAAAACTGTGCCAAATATTTGTGACTAGGTGCGGTGAGACGGTCAAACGACATGCAAGGCGAAAGGGAGAGACAAGATGAAGATGTTTTTGGCAACGGCGCTGGCGGGGCTGACCCTGGCGGGGGCCGCTTTGGCGGATCCAATCCTGGGTACCTGGAAAACCCAACCAGATGACGGCTCTTATGCCCATATCGAAATGGCCCCCTGCGGCGCGGCAATCTGTGGCAAAATCGCCCGTACCTTCAATGACGCAGGCGAGTATAGCTCGCCCAATATCGGCAAGACCCTGGTGATCGATATGGTTGCCAAGGGCGAGGGCTATTACACGGGCGAGGTCTGGCGGCCGTCGAATGACAAGATCTACACCGGTAAGATGGATCTGAAGGGCAATTCTTTGGCGCTGCGGGGCTGTGTGGCTGGTGGCTTGATCTGCTCGAAACAGACCTGGACGCGGGTCAAATGATCTGATCGACCGGAGGCACTAAAAACACATGCTGGGGCTGCTACAGCAGTCCCAGCTGCACCGGAATTGGCACAAAACCGCGTTTGACCTGGCTGTCGCGCATGGTTTCATAGCTTTGCAGGGCCTCGCCGTGCTGGAGGTAATAGGCCCGGATCTGCTGACCACCGGGGGCACCTATGGGGCCTTTGGCCTGTTCCAGACACCATTCGCCAAACAGCGTCTGACTGAGCCGCAACACGCAGTAGCGGTGGCGTCCGTCAACATAGTCGAATTTTTCAAGTCTGGTCTGCACGGGTGGCGTCTATGCCTTCGTTGGGCGGGAGCCTCTCTATGCCTGCAAAGCCTCTCTCTGTCCATTCCCTCAGTGTAGGGGCGGGCATGGAAAAACCGCCACTTTCAAAATTGTGAAAGCGGCGGTTTGACCTGCAAAATCCGTGAGTGATGGTCGCAGGCATTTGGTTAGAGGGGATCTCGAATTAGACGTCGCCGATGTATTCGCCGCGCGCCGGGTAGTCATTGGCGATGGCAAAATCCAGCGCGCCAACCAGTTCCGAGAAATGGGGGCGTACAAAGGGCATGGTCTGGGTCGAGCCGTAGTAGAGCGTCTGCTCTGGGGTCACCATGAACAGGCCGGGTTCGGAGAACAGCGCAGGCTCTTCGATGCCGATGGAGGTTTTGCCGCGTGAGGTGGAGATATAGAGCCCCCAGGATTTTGCCACATCCAGTGGCAGATCATAGGCAAAGCGCAGGCCGCTGGCTTCGATCTTGTCGGCCATGGCCTGGGTGCGCTCTTCGCCATCCGAGGAAACAGCGATGCAGGTCACGCCGCGCTCAGCAAAATCAGCAACCCGTTTTTCCAACTCCTTCAGGTAGTTGGCGCAGATCGGGCAGTGCAAACCACGGTAAAAGCAGATCACAGTGCCGCGGCTGCTGCCCTCGCTGGCCAGGTCAAACTGACCGCCACCCAGCAGCGGCAGGTTCAGATCGGGGGTTTTCTGACGGGGAATAAGCATGATGGCTCCTGTAGGTTTGAGTGATTGAGGGAGGTATTGCAGGAATTTTCAACTGATAAATCCGAAAAACCAAACCAAAACACCGAAAACTCTCTTGGCCGATCCAGCACAGCTGGCTAGACTGTGGTCGTGCTGCTGATGGCTGCGAGGGGGAGAGAGGATGGACCGGCTTACGACGTTGATGGAGCGGTTCCAGCTTTCGGTGCATCCTGCGCCACTGTCTCACGCCAATCTGGTGGCGCTGGGCGCGCCCAGCGCACCGGACCGTCTGGTGTTTTTTCCTCGCGGAAAGGTGGACATCAAAGCTGAGCACGCGGTGCTGCTGAGCGTCAGGGTCGACTGGGGCGCTGGGCACAACCCCCTGGTGGCTGCTCTGCCGAAGTGCGTGGAATTTGACCTGGTGGAAAATTTTGAAACGCGTGATTTGCTGCAGGTCATGCTGGCAGAAAGCACCGGCAGGCGCTGTGGGGCGCAATCTGTGGTCAATCGCCTGGGGGAAGTGCTGATGGTGCGGCTGCTGCGCAATCAGATCGAACAGGGCGCAACTGAGCCAGGGCTGCTGGCAGGTCTGGCAAACCCACGGTTAAGCCGTGCGATTGTGGCGGTGCATGACCATCCGGGTCGGTTGTGGTCCAATGCCGACCTGGCTGGCGAGGCGGGGTTGTCGCTGTCGCGGTTTGCGGAGCTTTTTGCCGCTGAGGTCGGCGAGACGCCCATGGGCTATTTGCGGCGCTGGCGTTTGACATTGGCGCATCAGGATTTGGCAAAGGGTGACCGGGTGGAGGCAGTGGCGCGGCGCTATGCCTATGCCTCCCCCGAGGGGTTTACCCGCGCCTTTCGCAAGGCCTATGGCGTGGCGCCGGTGTCGCTGCGCACCTTTGGCTGAGGCGGCGCAGAACAGCGAGGCCTGTACCTTTGGCGGGCAGTGGATTTTGAATATTTGTAGAAAGGTGAAAGGGGGCGTTTGCGCGCCGCCTCGCAACCTGTGTTAGGGGGCCCAGGTGAGGAAATTTCCGATCATGCGCAGACCCACGTCCTGGCTTTTTTCCGGATGGAACTGCATGCCCAGCATGGTGTCCCGGCCGATCACGGCGGTGACATCGCTGCCATAGTCGACATGGGCAAGGCGTTCAGCCGCATTGGCGACGCGGAAGTGATAGCTATGCACAAAATAGACGTGATCGCCACTGGCAATACCGTCAAAGATCGGATGCGGCTGGTTGAGGATGAGATCGTTCCAGCCCATGTGGGGCACCTTCAGACTGGCATCCTGAGGCGCAATCTTGACCACATCGCCTGCAATCCAATCCAGGCCGGGTGTGTCCTCATATTCGTGGCCGGTTGTCGCCATCAACTGCATGCCAACGCAGATGCCGAGAAAGGGACGGCCCTTTTGCTCGACGGCTTCGACCATGGCTTCATAGATGCCCTTGTGGCCGCGCAATTCAGCGGCACAGGCTGGAAAGGCACCATCGCCGGGCAGCACCAGACGGTCGGCGCGAGCCACCACATCCGCATCGGAGGTGACAACAACCTCACCAGCATTCATTTCCTGAGCCATACGTTGAAAGGCTTTTTCAGCAGAATGGAGATTGCCGGATTCATAGTCGATGATGGCTGTCAGCATGGCAGGTCTGCGCTTTCTTGGGATTGTGCCTGAGACCTCTCTTGATTTGTGCAAAAGGTCAAGTGCGGGGCAGGCCGGCTGGTCACTTTGGCGCGGGATCTGTGCCAATTTCCTGCAACAGGGCCATTACCGGGGCAAAGAGCCGGTGATGATCAGGGGGGCCATGGCCGGGGCCAAAGGTGCCGGCCAGGAACAGGTGGGAAAACCCATGGATCAGCGACCAGACCTGGGTTTCAATCACCATCGGATCAGTATCCTTGGGCACAAAGGGCGCGCAGGTCTCACGCAGAACTCCATAGGCGGTGGCGCTACCCGCATTCATGTCTTCTTCAAACTGGGACATCGGACCGCAGCTGAAGATCAGGGTGAAAAGTCCAGGGTTTTCGACGGCAAACTCCAGATAGCCCCGGCAGAGTGACAGAATACGCCCCTTGGGGTCTTGCCCTCCGACAGCGCGGGCGCGCAGCATCTGTTGGCGAAAGCGGTCAAAGCCTTCTTTGGCAATGGCGCCACGCAGGCCAGCGAGCCCGTCAAAATGATGCGCAGGTGCGGCATGAGAGACGCCCGCACGGGCAGCGCAGCGACGCAGGGTCAGAGCATCGAGCCCGGATTCGGTCAGAATCTCGATGCCGCTTTGGATCAGAGCGGCGCGCAAATCGCCGTGGTGATGTGGTTTTTTTCCGGTCAGATCAGCCATTTGAGGCGCAGAATAACAGGCAACTTGACAGCGTCAAGGTGACGTGATTTTTACAATGTAAAGTTTACAGCGTAAAGTTGGAGGAAACATGTCCCTTTCTACGACCCTGCCAAAGCTGCGGAACGGTGCTCTTTGGATTTTGTGTTTGTTGATCGCCCTGGCATCTTGGCGGTTTCTTTTGATTGGGGTGGAGCTTTCCATGCCTTTTGTCGCCTACCACGCCCTTGAGCGCCCCCTGGCCTTTTATGCGCATATTGGTCTGGCTCCAGTGGCATTGGCGCTCTTGCCCTTTCAGTTTTGGCGGGCCCTGCGTCAACGGCGTCCACACCTGCATCGCTGGATCGGGCGAGGTTATGGGGGGGCCATTTTGGTATCGGGCCTGGGTGGGTTGATCATGGCAATTGGCACCAGCTCTGGGCTGGTTGCTGGGCTGGGGTTTGGCCTGTTGGCGTTTTTGTGGCTGGGAACAACTGGGCGCGGCATCTGGCTGGCGATGCAGGGACGGATTGCGGAGCATCGGGTCTGGATGATCCGGTCCGGGGCGCTGACCTTTGCGGCTGTGACTCTGCGGCTATATTTGCCGTTTCTTTTTGCGACCTTGGGCGAGGAATTGGGCTATACGCTAGTGGCCTGGGCCTGCTGGGTACCAAATATGTTGTTGGCAGAGTGGTTGCTTAGGCGCGATAGAAACAGGCCGGTTGAGCAACCGGCCTGAGGTCTGGGAGCCTATGCGATCAAGTGGCGCAGCTAGAGCGCGCCTTTGGTCGAGGGGATTGCGTCGGATTTGCGCGGATCGGTCTCGACCGCAAGGCGCAGGGCGCGGGCCACCGCCTTGAAGGCGGCCTCGACGATGTGGTGGCTGTTGAAGCCATGCAGCTGGTCGATGTGCAGGGTGATACCGCCATGTGTGGCAAAGGCGGTAAAGAATTCGCGTACCAGCTCGGTATCAAAGGTGCCGATCTTTTGCGTTGGGATCTCGACATTCCAGACCAGATAGGGGCGCGCGGAAAGGTCCAGGGCACAACGAACCTGGGCGTCATCCATCGGCAAGTGGCATTCACCGTAGCGGCGGATGCCTTTCTTGTCGCCAAGCGCCTGCGCCAGAGCCTGGCCCAGGGCAATGCCGGTGTCTTCGACGGTGTGGTGATCATCGATGTGATAATCGCCCTCGGCGCGAATGGTAATGTCGATCAGCGAATGGCGCGCCAGTTGGTCCAGCATATGGTCAAAAAAACCAACCCCGGTCTGGTTGTCATAAGAACCGGTGCCGTCGAGATTGATCTCGACCGTGATTTTGGTTTCGGCGGTCTGGCGGCTGATCGTGGCGCTACGCATATGGGAATTCCTTGCTATCTGCGCGCCACTTATAGGGTGGGGAGGGGGGCTGGCTCAAGGCCCTAGCGGGGCAATCGCCATTCTCTGTTGCCCGGATGAGCTGCGACCATTGCGCCCGGCGGCTCTGCATGCCAGCTTGGGCGGCAAATCACTTGACCCAAAAGACCAGAGGGACGCCCCATGTCGACCTGCGTATTCATCCAGATCCGCTGCAAACCCGGCACCACCTATTCCGTGGCCGAGGAAATTGCCCTGCGCGAAATTCACTCAGAGCTCTATTCCACCAGCGGTGAATATGACCTCCTGATGAAGCTCTATATCCCCTCGGATGCGGATGTGGGCAAATACATCAACGAGCACCTCTTGGTGATCCCCAATATTGAGCGCTCGCTCACCACCATGACCTTCAAGGTCTTCTGAGCCAAAATTGCTAACATCAGCATGCAACAAAAAACGCCCCGGAAGTTATCCGGGGCGTTTTTGTTTGAACCGATGCAGGATCAGCCCTCAACCAGCCCATCGGCCTTGAGGCTCTCGTAGCTGCTGTTCAGTGCAGTTTTGACGCGGGCCAGCATGTCGTCAATCTCGGGCTTGGTGATGATCAGCGGTGGGCAGAAGGCCAGGGCATTGCCCGCCACTGCGCGCAGGATCACGCCATTGTCCTGGCAAGCCTTGACCGCGGTGGCACCGCCCTTGCCGCCGGCAATTGTGGCACCTGTGGTTTTGTTCGACACCAGTTCCAGCGCTGCGATCAGGCCCTTGCCGCGTACCTCGCCCACCAGCGGGTGATCTGTAAAGATCTCGCGCAGCTGGGCCTGCATGTAGTCACCCACTTCGGCTGCGTGCTCAAACAGATTGTCGCGCTCGTAGATCTCGAGCGTTTTTAGCGCGGCGGCACAGGCGGCGGGGTGGCCGGAATATGTGTAGCCATGGCCAAAAACGCCAACCTCATTTGAGGGAGCGATCATTTCCTTGTACATCCAGCCGGGAATGATGCTGGCCGAGATCGGAAAGTAGGCCGACGACAGCTGTTTGGCAAAGGTCATCAGATCGGGCTTGATGCCCATGGTGGTGCAGCCAAAATCGGCGCCGGTGCGGCCAAATCCGGTGATCACCTCGTCCGCCCAGACCAGAATACCATGTTTGCGCAGCAGGGCCTGGAGCTTCTCGTAGTAGCCTTCTGGCGGCACGATCACACCCGAGGCGCCAGTGATCGGCTCCATCACCATGGCGGCGATGGTGTCGGGGTCTTCCGCCAGGATCTGATCTTCGAGGTTTTTCAGGATGCGGTCGACAAACTGCGCTTCGGTCTCGTTGCCCTTGCGGCCGGTGTAGTAATGCGGGGCATCGGTGCGCAGGATGCTCAGGGCCTCAACAGGGGCATCAAAATGCGCCAGGTTGGCGGGCAGCGAGGTCAGCGAGCCGGCGGCGACGGTGACACCGTGATAGCCGCGCTCACGGGTGATGATCTTGCGCTTTTCCGGTTTGCCGATGGCGTTGAAATAGTAGCGCAGCATCTTGTAGTGGCTGTCATTGGCATCCGAGCCGGAATTGCCAAAGAAGATATAGGCGTCTTCTACCGGCACCATGGCCTTTAGCTTTTCCGCCAGGTCGATGATCGGCTGATGGGTCTTGCCGCCAAAGGTGTGGCTGAAGGGCAGTTTGTTCAACTGCTCGGTGATGGCCTCGACCACCTCTGTGTTGTTGTAGCCCAACGAGGTGCACCACAGCCCAGCCAGGCCTTCGATGTATTTGTTACCTTCGCTATCAAAGACATAGATTCCCTCGCCACGTTCCAGGCACATCTGTTCGGTCGCGGTGAGGTTTGTGGTAGGGTAAACGACTGGAGCCATTGTGGAATTCCTCTGGTTGGGCGCATGTTTTCGGGACATGGGCGAAGGTAATGTGAAGAGGCGAGGCGCTGGGGTGCCACGCTGTTGCGGCTAGCTTTGTCTTGTTTTACTGGAGAGGTCAAAGGAATTTGATCAAAATTTCCCCGAGGCAGGAGCACTGGATTGTTTTGGTCGAAAAACACCAGGACAGGTAGCAAACAAAAAGGCCGCCGATGCGAGACGCATCAGGCGGCCTGTTTGGTCCAAATGGAGCGGGCGAGGCGATTCGAACGCCCGACCCTAACCTTGGCAAGGTTATGCTCTACCCCTGAGCTACGCCCGCGCTACATTTGGTGAAGCGGTGTTTAGGCAAAGCCGGGAGGGGCCGCAAGAGGGAAAGTGACGGGGAGGGAGAGTTTTTTGCACCGCGGTGACGCAAGCTGATTGCAGCGCAGAAGGGGGTGCGAGGCAAACAAAAGGCCGCCGATGCGATATGCATCTGGCGGCCTGTTTGGTCCAAATGGAGCGGGCGAGGCGATTCGAACGCCCGACCCTAACCTTGGCAAGGTTATGCTCTACCCCTGAGCTACGCCCGCGCTACATTTGGTGAAGCGGTGTTTAGGCAATCCCCAGCGAGGCCGCAAGAGGGAAAGTGACTTGGGGCGTAAGAATTCTGCATTCCCCCAAATCGGTGCAGGGGCAGGGCGGGGCATCTCTTGTCCGTGGTGCAGGGGCGGTTCTTTGCGGGCGCTAAAGGCAGCTTGGTCAGAGGGCTTGGACGTGGCCGCTAGTTTAGAGACCCTGGGGCAGGTTGAACCCGGCCTGCGCAGCCAGGCCCTGGTGTCGCTTGCCTTGGGGCGTTGAGGAGATGAATTCTGCGCCGCTGCAATGGGGCAACTCCAGCGCCTTGATCAGCTGGCTGTCGTATTGGCCCGAGAGCAGCAGGATGCCCTCTTGTTCCAGCAGGTCCCGGGTGCCACGGCCCTTGTCCGAGCGGATGCGGCGCATGAAGTCCTTTTGCTGGGCTACGGCTTCGACCACATCGCGGGCGATGGGCTGATTTTGGATAAGGCGAAACAGGCAGGCCATGCGGGCATTGCCGGTGGGCTGGGCAAAGATCTCGGTGACGATCTCGGCAGGTTGTCGACGCCAGAAATTGGCAGGGTAGGCCTGATCGCAGATCAGCCAGAGGATATTGGCAAAGCCTGCCGCCGAGATTGATGCTTTGCCATCCTTGTTTTTGCCTTTGGTCAGGTAATCGGGGTGGGCGATAATCAGCCCGAGATAGCAGCGCGCGCGGGCCTCATCGGCAGCCACCAGCAGGCAAGGCTGGCCCAGGGCTTCGGTTGGAATCATCCAATTGCTGCCCATGGTGTTTTTGATATCCATGTCCCGCCCCAGGATTTCGGTGTCAAGCCGTCCCCGAGGCAGGCGCAACAGGGCGCGCAGCTCGATCTCGACGCGGGTGCCGATATAGGTCTTTTCGGTTTTTTCCAGCTCTTCATAGGCACGCCGTCCGGTTTTGGGCGTCATGATGACATCATCAATGCAGGCGCGCAGCATGGCCGGGAAGCTCTGCTGCAGCTCCAGCGTCCCACCAGCGCGGGCAGTGATCTCTGTTGCCAGCGCGGTCAGAGCGTCGAAATCCGGGTGACCCGGGGCAATGAGACTGGGCGGCAGGCTGCGTTTCATATCTACCTCGGTCTGGGCCGAAATCGGTGAATTTGAATATTTATAGAAAGGTGAAAGGGAAAGGACAGGCGCTTTTGGATCGGAGGCGTCCTGTTGTGGCTGTGGCTATTTCGAGACCACACGCAGGGCAGGGCGGGCGATGGCCTCGCGCAGCTGGCGGGCCACGGCCTCGGCTACGGGGGGCGGGAAGGCATTGCCAACCTGGCGATAGGCATTGGTCTTGGCGCCGGTGAAATGCCAGGCATCCGGGAAGCCCTGGATGCGGGCCACCATGCGCACGGTAAGGCGGGGCATATCGTTGTGGAAAGGGTCTGGTGCCTCATAGGCGATGGTGCGTCCCTCAACTCCCAGAGAGGCCCAGGCGCGCCGGGCCCGTGTTGGGCCCAAGTCCGGCCCGCCGTGTTTTTTGGAGCCCCCGACGATTGTCGGGGCAATCTCATCCGCCTGGGCGGCCCAGTCGTCGGCACCGCGCCAGCCGCGGGCCTTCATCAGGTCCAACAGGGTTTCGCCCACGGTGGGCGGATTGTGTGGCAGTGGTTCCGGCCAGTTGAACTGGTCTGAGTATTCCTTGCGCAGCGCCACAATTGCCACCCGCGGGCGCAGCTGCGGCACGCCGTAGTCAGAGGCATTGAGCAGGCGCCAATCGGTTTCATAGCCGAGTTTGGAGAGCTGCTTTTTCAGCTTTTCGCGGTAGTCATGAAAGGCGGCATCCAGAAAGCCGCGCACGTTTTCGATCATGACCGCACGGGGACGGGTCGAATCGACGATATGAATGGCATCGTCGAAGAGATTGCGCTCATCCTTTTCGCCCAGCTGTTTGCCCGCGACGGAAAAGGGCGGGCAGGGCAGGCCGCCAGCCAGTAGATCAATGCCTTTGTAGGCGCTGGCGTCGTCTTTGAACAGGCGCAGGTCCTCTTCGAGCACGTTCCAGTTGGGGCGGTTGTGGCGCAGGGTGGCACAGCAGTGCTTGTCGATCTCGACCAATGCGGTGTGATCAAAGCCGGCGCGTTCCAGTCCCAGCGCCTGACCGCCAGCCCCTGCGCAAAGTTCCACGGATGTGAGCATGTCGTGCCGCCTGCCTGTTTCTTGTTTTGGTGTTCTGGATCTGTTCCTATGCGCAAAGCTGATTCCACGCAAGGCTGCGTTAGAGTCACCCATTGGAACGCGAAAGGCCACCCCAGAAGGAGTGGCCTGTTCGAAATCCAAAATGGAGCGGGCGAGGCGATTCGAACGCCCGACCCTAACCTTGGCAAGGTTATGCTCTACCCCTGAGCTACGCCCGCGCACCATTTGGTGAGGGGGCTTCTAGTGGGGTTGAGCCACAGGCACAAGAGAAAAATGCGCAGATTTTGTAATTCTGATTGGGAGGCATTTCTGACCTAGGATTTTTCCCAGGGTCTTGCTGCTGCGGGTCCTTGGGAAAAAGGGACAGGGTAATTTTTTGCGTCTCCTGCGACGGAAAGCGGTGCCATGAACGTTGGGTAATACAGCAGCGTAAAAGTAAGGGAGAGCGCCGTGGGAAAGTTCAAAGAAACGATGCGGCTTACGGCCTTGTCCTTGGCAGTTGTGTCGGGGTTGGTGGTGCAGGCTGGCACCCGCATAGACTCAACCGATGACGGAATTGAAGCCTCTGGTCAGGCCCTGTCAGTGCCCCCTCTTCAAGAGCAGGCGCTACAGGCGCAATGCGATTTGGGCGGGCAGCTTGTCGTCACTCCGGTAGAAGCCTGGGCCGTTATGGCATTGCGTTGGCAGCACTCCCGCTGGGGCATGACGGCGGCGGGGGAGCATAGATATCTTGCCCCTAGTTTCTATGTGCTTGAATGCGACAGCCCTCACAGGCCCGTCTGGCGCGATGCCTGACAGAGGCCGAAAGATAGCGCAGGATGAATGAACAGGCCTTTGTGTACCGACTTGAGTGGCCTCAAAGGCTGCCGCTGAGGTTGGGGGCAGGGCTCGCACGATGAAGAAAAGCCCCGAAGGAATATTCCTTCGGGGCTCTTTTGGTTTTGAGCTATTCTAGCGCAGAGAGCCGAAAAGCTTGGCCCGGTTAGTCTTCTGTGCCTAGCTCTTCCAGCTCAATCAGCAGGTCTTTGGCATCGATCTGAGTGCCCGCCGAGACATGCAGGGCCTTGATACGGGCTGAGCGTTCGGCGTGTAGACCTGTTTCCATCTTCATTGCCTCAATGGTCAGCAGCATATCGCCCTCGTGCACCTCTTGGCCGACCTGTACCGCAACACTGGCCACAACACCGGGCATTGGTGCGCCGATGTGATCGGCATTGCCTGCTTCGGCTTTGGGACGGCTGTCGGTGCTGGCCTTGACCAGACGGTTTGGCACTCGGATGACGCGGGGCTGGCCGTTGAGTTCAAAGAAGACTTTGACTTCGCCAGTCTCGTCGGTTTCGCCAATGGCTTGCAGGCGGATCTCCAGCGTCTTGCCGGGGTCAATCTCGGCGGTGATCTCTTCGCCGGGCTCCATGCCGTAGAAGAAGGCGCGGGTGGGCAGGGTACGCACCGGACCGTATTGGCGGTGACGCCCCATGTAGTCGAGGAAGACCTTGGGATACATCAGATAGCCGTTGAGATCTTCGTCATCCACCACTTTGCCTTCCAGCTGCTGGCTGAGCTCGGTGCGGGTGGCTTCCAGATCCACCGGCTCCAGATGGGCGCCGGGACGGGCCAGATTGGGGGCGTCGCCTTTGAGCACCTTGGCGGTGATCCCTTCGGGGAAGCCGCCCGGAGGCTGGCCCAGGTTGCCGCGCATCATGTCGACGACGCTGTCAGGGAAGGAGACCTCGGTGTCGGGGCTTTCGACCTCGGCGCGGCTGAGGTTCTGAGAGACCATCATCAGCGCCATGTCGCCCACCACTTTGGAGGAGGGGGTCACCTTGACGATATCGCCAAACATCTGGTTCACATCGGCATAGGTCTGGGCGACCTCATGCCAGCGCTCTTCCAAACCAAGGCTGCGAGCCTGCGCTTTGAGGTTGGTGAACTGGCCACCGGGCATTTCGTGCAGATAAACCTCCGAGGCAGGGGCGGCGAGGCCGCTTTCAAAGGCGGCATATTGTGCGCGGACCTGCTCCCAGTAGTCTGAGATTTCGCGGATTGCGGCGATATCCAGCCCGGTGTCACGGTCGGTGTTGCGCAGCCCTTCGACGATGGAGCCAAAGCAGGGTTGCGAGGTGCCGCCGGAGAAGGCGTCCATAGCAACATCCACCGCATCGACGCCGGCATCTGCGGCCGCCAGGATGGTGGCCCCGGCAATGCCCGAGGTGTCATGGGTATGGAAGTGGACCGGCAGGCCAACTTCGGATTTCAACGCTTTGACCAGCTGCCGGGCGGCGGCGGGCTTCAGCAGGCCGGCCATGTCTTTCAGACCCAGAACATGGGCGCCTGCGGCCTCCAGCTCCTTGGCCATGCCGACATAGTATTTCAGGTCATATTTGGCCCGGTTGGGGTCGAGGATATCGCCGGTGTAGCAGATGGTGCCTTCGCAGAGCTTGCCGCTCTCGACCACCGCATCCATGGCGACGCGCATGTTTTCCACCCAGTTGAGGCTGTCAAACACCCGGAACACATCAACGCCGGTCTCCGCCGCCTGGCGGACAAACTCCTGCACCACGTTGTCGGGGTAGTTGGTATAGCCCACGCCATTGGAAGCGCGCAGCAACATTTGGGTCATCACATTGGGCATGGCTTCGCGCAGATCGCGCAGGCGCTGCCAGGGGCATTCCTGCAGGAAGCGATAGGCCACATCAAAGGTCGCGCCGCCCCAGCATTCCACCGAGAACAGCTGGCTGAGGTTTTGTGCATAGGCAGGGGCCACCTTAATCATGTCATGGCTGCGCATCCGGGTGGCCAGCAACGACTGGTGGCCATCGCGCATGGTGGTATCAGTCAGCAGCAACTGCCGCTGGGCCTTCATCCAGTCGGCCACGGCTTGGGCGCCCTTTTGCTCCAGCAGGTTGCGGGTACCATAGGGCAGCGGCGCCGGGTCCACATGCGGTGCACGCGGCTCTTTCAGATCTGCCGCAGGGGCGGCCCGACCTTCGGTCTCGGGGTGGCCGTTCACGGAGATATCCGCCAGATAGGTCAGCACCTTGGTGCCGCGGTCCTGGCGTTTGGCAAACTGGAACAGGCCCGGCGTATTGTCGATGAATGTGGTGGTATAACTGTTGTCGAGGAAGGTCGGGTGCTTCAGCAGGTTCTCAACAAAGGCAATATTGGTGGACACACCGCGGACCCGGAATTCACGCAGGGCGCGGTCCATACGGGCAATGGCCTTTTCTGGGGTCTGTGCCCAGGCGGTGACCTTGGTCAGCAGGCTGTCATAATAGCGGGTGATCACCCCGCCGGCATAGGCGGTGCCGCCGTCCAGACGGATGCCCATGCCTGTGGCCGAACGGTAAGCGGTGATACGGCCGTAATCGGGGATGAAGTTGTTCAGTGGATCCTCAGTGGTTACCCGGGTCTGCAGCGCGTGCCCATTGAGGCGGATCTCGCTCTGCGCGGCCTTGCCGGTGGCCTCGGCAATGGGTTTGCCCTCGGCGATCAGGATCTGCGCCTGAACGATGTCGATACCGGTGACCTCTTCGGTGACGGTATGTTCCACCTGAACGCGGGGGTTCACCTCGATGAAGTAGAACTTGCCGCTCTCCATATCCATCAGGAATTCAACGGTGCCGGCGCATTCATAATTTACATGGGCACAGATCTTGCGGCCCAGCTCGCAGATCTCGGCGCGCTGTTCCTCAGAGAGATAGGGGGCGGGCGCGCGTTCTACCACTTTCTGGTTACGCCGTTGCACCGAACAGTCGCGCTCAAACAGGTGGTAGATCTCGCCGTGCTTGTCGCCCAGGATCTGCACCTCGACGTGACGCGCGCGGGTGATCATCTTTTCCAGATAGCCCTCGCCATTACCAAAGGCGGCTTCGGCCTCGCGGCGACCTTCCAGCACTTTTTCTTCCAGCTCGTCCGGGCCGTGAATGGGGCGCATGCCGCGACCGCCACCGCCCCAGGAGGCCTTGAGCATCAGCGGATAGCCGACTTCGGTAGCTTCCTCTGCGATGGCCTTCATGTCATCGCCCAGCACCTCGGTGGCGGGAATGACCGGCACACCGGCTTCAATGGCAACGCGACGGGCCGAGGCCTTGTCGCCCAGTGCACGCATTGTTTCGGCTTTGGGGCCGATAAAGGTGATGCCGTTGCGGGCGCAGGCATCGACGAAATCCGGGTTCTCCGACAGCAGGCCGTAGCCGGGGTGGATCGCATCGGCGCCGCACTCTTTGGCGACGCGAATGATCTCGTCAATGCTCAGATAGGCGGCAACCGGGCCCATGCCTTCGCCAATGCGGTAAGCCTCATCGGCTTTGAAGCGGTGCAGGCCCAGCTTGTCCTCTTCGGCATAGACGGCAACCGTGCGTTTGCCCATTTCATTTGCAGCACGCATGACGCGAATGGCGATTTCGCCCCGGTTTGCAATCAGGATCTTCTTGAAATCAGGCATTGTCGCTCCTCGGAGTAGTCTAGGGTTGGCGAAGTGTTAGTTACATCTTAGCCACTGGTATAGCCGTAGTATTGGGTATCTGCGGCATGATTGCGCTCGCATACGGCTAGAATCCGTCAGTTTTCTGTGCAGATGCAGCATTTGCGGCTGAAATTGCGCGCAGGGCCCTTCTTTTTTCGCCTAAATTTTGTGCAAATCAGGCCGTAGCGAATCTTTGGTCATTGCTACTGACATATGTCTAACCCCGTCTCCGGTGCCACAATCCGTGGAAGAAGAGCGAAAGTCGCTCGCAGGCTTTGCTACATGTTTCAGGTGTTTAGGGTTTTCACATTCGCCCGTAACGTCAGATTGCGAATTTGCAAAGTCTTCGCCTCTGCCAGGGAACGTAGCCCAAGCTGCCCCATATTGGCCTCCAGATCCTTGCTCAGGATCTCTGCCAGATGCGGCAGGCCTTTGGCGCCCAATGCTGCAAGTGCAAAGTGAAAGGCCCGCCCCAGCATGACAAAATCCGCCCCCAGAGCCAGGGCGCGCAGGATGTCCAATCCGCCCTCGACGCCACTGTCAAAAATCAGCGGCAGTTGGGTGGCAGCGCGCAGTTCCGGCAGCATCTCGATTGCGGCGGGGGCGGCATCAAATTGGCGCCCTGCATGGTTTGACACCCAAAGCGCGTCAACGCCGAGCTGTTCCAGCGGAGCGGCATCCTCTGCGCGCATCACGCCTTTGATAACCAGGCTCCCCTGCCAGTTGTCGCGCAGCCATTTCACATAGTCCCAATCGGGGGAGGTGCGCAGCAGATAGCCGATATGGGCGGTAGAGGAGAGCCCTCGGCTGTTTTCGGTGATGTATTTGTCCAGAGTGCGCATATGCGGCATGCCGCCCTGTGCCCGGTGTTTGAGCGCCATGCCCATGGCCCAAGCGGGACGCCGGGCGACCTGCGCCAAGAGGCGCGGGGTCAAGCGCGGCGGCTGGGTCAGGCCCGAGCGCACCTGGCGTTCGCGTCGCGAGGCCACGGGGACATCTACAGTCAGCACCAGAGTCTTGAAGCCAGCGATACGGGCGCGTGCCAGCATGTCTTGCCGAATGCCTTCATCTTTGGGGGGATAGAGCTGGAACCAGGCCTCCTCCCCCAGGTGTGGGGCCAGATCCTCGGGGGATTGGCTGGCCACCGTCGACAGGGAATAGGGGATGCCAGAGCTGGCACCAAACCGGGCCAGCTGGCCCTCGGCGTCAGGCCAGATCAGGCCGGACATGCCCACGGGCGCTATGCCAAAGGGCAGCGGCAAGTCCCGCCCCAGCAGGCGTGTTGTCAGATCCACCTCCTGTGGTCCATGCAGGATCGAGGGCAGAAAACCAATCTGATCCAGAGCCTCGCGATTGCGTCGCTTGGTGGCCTCGGTGCCGGTGGCGCTGTCGAGATATTCCCAGACAAAGCGGGGCAGGCGGGCCTTGGCCCGTGCGCGCAGGTCTGACAATCCGGGGCAGTGTTGATGCAAATCCATCCCCGCATTGATAAGCGGAGATGATGGTTTGGCAAGAGGGGGCCGGAAGACGGCATCCGCCGTCAGGCCACGGCGCTGTCCTCGGGGCGCTCGGGACCAAACTGTGTCTTTTCCTGCGGCGCGCGAGGCTCAACCTCGGCACCGGAAGCGATACAGACTTGATTGCGTCCCTTTGCCTTCGCATCATAAAGCGCCTCATCCGAGGCGCGCAGAAGATCCTGCGGCATGGTGCCGTGGGCGGGGTAATGGGCCACCCCCAGCGAGATGGTGATCCGCGGCAGGGATTTTTCGCCGTAGCGGACCACAATGGCCTCAACCGCCTGACGCAACAATTCGGCCTTGGTGATGACATCTTCCTGGCTGCTGCCGGACACGATCAGGGTGAACTCCTCGCCGCCCGGGCGACAGGCAATGTCATCAACATCGCAGGCCTGTTCCAGAACCGATCCTACAGCGCGCAGCACCATGTCGCCGGCATCATGGCCATGGTTGTCGTTGAACTTCTTGAAGTGATCCACGTCGAGTGCAATGAGGCTGAGCTTCTTGCCAGAGTTCTGGCTGGCATTGATCAGTTTGCGCAGCGAGTCATTCATGTGGCGTCGGTTGAACAATCCGGTGAGCGGGTCGCGCACCGACTGGTCATGCAGTTGATCGCGCATCTGCACATTTGCAATGGCCATAGAGATTTGCTCGGCACACATCTGCGCCAATTTCTTACTTTCCCTGAAATTGTCCCCCTTTTCTTGGGCCGCGCGCAGATGCATCAAGCCAACGGTTTCGCCATGGGCCAGGATCGGGAAGCAGTAGTAGCTGCGGCCGTCATGTGGCTCGGCGTGTTCACAGACAAAGTCGATTTCGGAAGAGCCATACTCATAGGTGCGCCCCCGGCGCAGCCCCCAGCATTCTTCTGGGTGGATGTGATCCTTATGCGTGCCGCCGTTCCAGCTGGCACAGCCATCCAGGACATCCCGCGAGTTTGAATAGACATAAACGCTGCCCTCGGCTTCGGGCAGGATGTGGGTCATAAAGCGGGCCACCATGTCAAACAGCTCGTCCAGCGAACGGCTGGATTGCAGCCATTCGTTCAGCTCCCCCAGCAGCTGCACTTCGCGGGCCAGGCGCAGTTGCTCGTCCAAAATGGCGCGCTCGCTTTCATTGCGCTCGTTCAGCTGCTTCATCCGCATGCTATTGGCGCTGAAGGTCATGTAGACCGCAACCGAAAGCGCAACAAAAGCAATCGTGGTCAAGACAATAAGCGAAAGGCGGGCGCGATTGACAAAGGTATCGCGGCGCTCTGTGATATCGGTGAAGAATTCAATGGCGCCATCAAAATGGCCATTGTGCATCAAGGGCACATAGATCTGAGCCACCTCGCGCGCGCCCGCTGCATAGCTGTCTCCCACATGCATAAGAATGCCGTCGATCTCGGAGGTGGGCAGAGTTTCATGCATATAGAAGGTCTCGCCCTGGGCGACGATGGTGTCGAAATAGGCGCGCGACTCATACTCTCCGATCTCCTCCGGCCGTGTGGACCAGAAGATCATACCGTCGCTGTTGAACAGGCGAAAGCGGTAGACATCTGATGCTTCGGGCATAAGATTCAGATACTTGGCGTCCGAGGGCGTGATAATCCCGTCCTCAAGTGTTGCCTCCGCGTCTTCCAGGTGTAGGACAACACGGCGCTGCCAGAGCTGTGACTCCTGGCGGATATCTGCTTCCAGCATGCGGTCCACAACCGGAGTGGGGACCGCTACAATGGCCCAGATGGATCCGGCAGCCATCCCCAGCAGCAAGACCAATAGGAAGAGGCTGCGCAACTTTCCATGGATCAGCGGCTTAAACTTATTACTCATGTTTCACCTGGCTTTCTCGTCCCGGTCACGATGCGCTTTGAGAGTTAAATATATCGTAATAAAAGGGAAAATTGCAGTAGGGAACCAGCTCTGGGTTGCGCATTTTCCGTCAAATTCGACGCAGTTTAATCCCGACATAAGTGGCGAACAGAATGCGAACGTCCCCTTTTCTCGGGCGTTGAATCACGCTAGGGTTATGGCCATGAGCAGTTTTGATGAAATGGACGCCTTCGAGGGCGCCTCCCTGTCGTCCCGGGCCATGGCGGCCCGTCCTACCCCCTATCTTGATGGGCTGAACCCGGCCCAGCGAGAAGCCGTGGAATGCCTGGAGGGGCCGGTTCTGATGTTGGCTGGCGCCGGAACGGGCAAGACCAAGGCGCTGACGGCACGGATTGTGCACCTGCTGAACACCGGTTCAGCCCGCACCAACGAGATTCTGGCGGTGACCTTTACCAACAAGGCCGCGCGCGAGATGAAAGAGCGGGTTGGCACTATGCTGGGGCAACCTGCCGAGGGCATGCCCTGGTTAGGGACCTTCCATTCGGTCTGCGTAAAGCTGCTGCGCCGCCATGCGGAGCTGATTTGCGGTGAAGCCTCGCCAAATTCGGATGCAGTTGTCGAAGAGGTTGAGGAATCGGAAAACCCGAACCCCTATGGGGATTTGGGAGCATCGGCGGCACCACGTCGGCGCAACACCCTGCATCTGAAATCCAATTTCACCATCCTCGACACAGATGATCAGATCCGGCTGCTCAAACAGCTGATCCGCGCTGCGGGGATTGATGAAAAGCGCTGGCCACCGCGGATGCTGGCGGGCATCATCGATGACTGGAAGAACCGGGCACTCACGCCGGAGAAATTGCCTAGCTCAGAGGCGGGTGCTTATAACCATCGCGGGCCAGAGCTTTATGCCCAGTACCAGCGCCGTCTGCTAGAGCTCAATGCCGTCGATTTTGGCGATCTTCTGCTGCACGTGGTGACGATCTTTCAGACCCATAGCGATATTCTGGCGCAGTATCAGCGCTGGTTCCGATACATCATGGTGGATGAGTATCAAGATACCAATATTGCCCAATACATGTGGCTGCGGCTGTTGGCGGGCGGTCATAAAAACATCTGCTGCGTTGGCGATGATGACCAGTCGATCTATGGCTGGCGTGGGGCCGAGGTGGGCAATATCCTACGCTTTGAAAAGGATTTCCCCGGCGCCAAGGTGGTGCGGCTGGAGCAGAATTATCGCTCGACTGAACACATCCTGGCGGCCGCCTCAGGAGTGATCAGCGGCAATTCCGGCCGCTTGGGCAAGGAGCTGTGGACCGCTGCCCAGGGGGGCGAGAAGGTTCGCGTGATCGGTCACTGGGACGGCGAGGAAGAGGCGCGCTGGATCGGCGAAGAGGTCGAGGCGACCCAGCGTGGGACTCGCGGTCAGCGCCCCATTGGATTGAATGATATGGCGATCCTGGTGCGGGCCTCGCATCAGATGCGCGCCTTTGAAGATCGGTTCTTGACCATCGGTCTGCCCTATCGCGTCATTGGGGGGCCTCGCTTTTACGAGCGCCTGGAGATCCGCGATGCTATGGGCTATTTCCGCATGGTCACCTCAGCTGATGATGATCTTGCGTTCGAGCGGATTGTGAACACCCCCAAACGTGGCCTGGGTGACAAAGCACAGCAGACGATTCAGAGTTTTGCTCGCGAAAACGGCGTGTCGCTGATAGAGGGCGCGCGGCTGGCTGTGGAGGCTGGCGCGATCAAGGGTAAGGGTGGCGCTGCCCTGCGGCGCCTGGTCGAAGATTTGGCGCGCTGGGGGCGTATGGTTGGGGACGCTGATGTCTCCCATATGGAGTTGGCCGAGATCATTCTGGATGAAAGCGGCTACACCGCCATGTGGCAGATGGATAAGAACCCGGACAGTCCGGGCCGTCTGGAAAACCTCAAGGAACTGGTCAAGGCGCTGGAGAACTTTGAAAACCTTCAGGGTTTTCTGGAGCATGTCAGTCTGGTGATGGACAATGACAAACAGGATTCGGACCAGAAGGTTTCAATCATGACCCTGCATGCGGCCAAGGGGCTGGAGTTTCCGGCTGTCTTCCTGCCGGGCTGGGAGGACGGGTTGTTCCCCTCGCAGCGCTCGATGGATGAAAGCGGGCTCAAGGGGCTCGAGGAAGAACGCCGTCTCGCCTATGTCGGCATCACCCGCGCCGAAGAGATCTGTACCATTTCCTTTGCTGGCAATCGCCGTGTCTTTGGCCAATGGCAGTCGCAGCTGCCCTCGCGCTTTGTGGATGAGCTGCCGGAAGAGCATGTCGAGGTGCTGACGCCACCCGGCCTTTATGGGGGCGGCTATGGTGCTGCGGCCAGTGCGGCTGAGCCGGTGCGCTCGACCATTGATGCCAAGGTGGCCCAGGCTGATGGGTACAACTCGCCTGGGTGGAAGCGCATGCAGGCGCGTTCAGCGCAGCGTGGGACTGCCCAGCCCAAAGCGGCGCAGAGCCAGGTGATTGATCTGACGGCGAGTTCCAGCTTTACCCTGGGCGATCGGGTGTTTCACCAGAAATTTGGCTATGGTGCCATCACAGGTATTGAAGGCGACAAGCTGGAAGTGAGCTTTGAAAAGGCCGGGGTGAAAAAGGTGGTTGCCCGCTTTATTTCTTCTGCAGGTGGTGAGACTGCTTCAACCGGCTCGGATGATGTCCCGTTTTGAGGCGATATGTGATCTGAAAGATCACCGGATCGGATCGCAGAGCGATCCGATCCGGGCGGGGGCGCCGAGACAGTAAACTGTCTCGGCGCCCCCGCCACCCCCTTGCCACTGTTGAGATCCGCAACAGTCGCCACGTTTTCAGGGGCTGCCTGGGCCGGATTGTGCCCCGATTTCGTCCCTGGTCGAGAACTGTCGGGGTGGAGAGGAAAACCTGCGGAAATGCCCAGTTAAAACCTGAAGCCAGGGAACGCTCGGCCTGCCTGTTTTAGCAGGTTTCCGTACCAGGGGTTCAGCCTTGGTCGGTCGGCACTGACGTGAAACCCCATGCTTTTTACATGAGCGGTGCAAACCGTCAGTGCAAACCGGGCGAGATCCACCGAGCCCGGTGTTTACCCAGGCTTCTCCGCAGAGCTGGCGATCTTTCCCGAGCTGTTTGAGTGCCGGGCCAAGCAATGATCTGGGGCGTTTCTTGCTGCCAGAGAGCCCTCTGAGCCCAGCTCCTGTCGCCGTGCCGAGGGCCACGGGGCGCGAAGGGGGGGTAGTTGTGAGGCGCATTCCGGTGCAGAGCAGCGCAATCGGGTTCGAAAGGGCAAAAACAAGAAACGGCGGCGCCCAGGGAGGAGGAGGGGGCACCGCCGTTCATGACAACATCGGGACCAAGGGAGGAGGAGATCCAGATGTATTCTGTTCCGGCTTGGCCGGTATAGGGTGCGGTGACATCAGGGAGGAGGAGGATGTCACCGCGTAGGACAGGCTCTTTAGGGAGGAGGAGAAAAGAGCCTGATCTCTATTAGTTGTTTTCGTATGCGGCCTGATAGGCGACGCGTTTGATCATCGAGCGGTTCAAACCCAGATCTGCCAGATCACGCCCCGAAAGCTCGGAGAGCTCATTGTAGGTTTCGCGGTACAGACGGTAACGCGCGAATTTTGTGCTCAGCCCGTCGAACCAGGCGATTGGCAGGAACGAGAATACAGACTTAGGTGTTGCGATTTGGTTTACAGCGGCCATCGGGTCTATCCTCAGAACTGGTCTAATGTGTTGTGCCGGTCTCGGCGTTTCTTGAATTCAAAATAGCTAAATGCTGCACTTGCACAATCCCCTTTGAAAGCAATTCTGCTATGCAGCATTTGCATGGGTTGATTGTTACCCTTTTGTAAACAGGCTGTTTTTTGGGCGAAATTGTCCATTTCTGCTTTCCGATGGGGCAACTTGCTCGGACCCTCTGCCTGCTTTCCCTTGCGGAATGGGCCGGGCGGGTCCAGGCTGCCTGCTTCACCAAGACAGCTCCTTGAGCTAGGGGTGGGCCTTGGGAATCGGGCGTAGGAGGGCGGGACATGCCGGTAACACAGAAACAGGTAAAAGCCGCGCTGGAGCGCTTGGCGCTGCCGGATGGGGGTACTTTGATATCTCGGGATATGGTGCGTGCGCTAAGGTTTGATGAGATGCCGGGCACAGAGGGGCAGGCTAAGGTCCGTTTTGTCATCGAAGCCCCAAGCCCCGAAATAGCGCAACACATGGAGCCTCTGCGTCGCGCGGCGGAGGCCGCTGTTCTGGCGCTCAGCGGGGTGGGGGCTGTTTCGGTGGCGCTGACAGCCCATGGTCCGGCAGATGCGCCTGCGTCTTCCCCGCCTAAGGCGGGCGCAGCGCCAAGTCTAAAAATTGGCGGACACTCAAAAGCCCAAGCTGGACCAATCAAACCCAAAGGGGTTGCCCGTATTCTGGCTGTGGCCTCTGGCAAAGGAGGCGTGGGGAAGTCTACCGTCAGTGCCAACCTGGCGGTGGCGCTGTCGCGGCAGGGGCGGCGCGTTGGTTTGCTGGATGCCGATATATATGGCCCAAGCCAGCCGCGTATGATGGGGGTCTCTGGGCGGCCAAGCAGTTCCGATGGCACTGTGATAGAACCTTTGCACGCCCATGGCGTCACCCTGATGTCCATTGGTCTTATGGTGCCCGAAGACAAGGCTGTCGTCTGGCGGGGGCCCATGCTGATGGGGGCTCTGCAACAGATGTTGGGCCAGGTGAACTGGGGCGAGTTAGATGTGCTGATCGTTGATCTGCCGCCCGGAACGGGGGATGTGCAGCTGACCCTCTGCACCAAGAGCGAATTGAGCGGCGCCATTGTTGTCAGCACGCCGCAGGATGTTGCACTTATAGATGCCCGCAAGGCGCTGGATATGTTCAAAACCCTAAAGACGCCGGTTCTGGGTCTGATCGAGAACATGTCCTTCTTCACCTGCCCGGATTGTGGCGGTGAGCATCATATCTTTGGTCATGGGGGTGTCGCGGCCGAGGCCGAGGCGCTGGGTCTGCCTTTGCTCGGAGCGCTGCCCATTGATCTTGACACCCGCCTGGCCGGGGATGCCGGTAGGCCTGTCGCCACAGGAGCGGGGCCAATTGCTGAGGCCTATGCACAAATTGCCAAGGGGCTTGTGGCGGGCGGCATGGCTTAGGCCTCGTTGCGCCGTGCTGCTATTTCCCTTGTCTGAGGCGCCAATAGTATGAGTGGGCGCCTTGGGCATTACAGGTCGGCTTGAGTTTTGAGGTATTCTACAAAACTCGCCTGATCCTGCGGGGCTCGCAGCCCTCGTCACAACCCAGGGGTGATATGCGCTGAATTTGCGAATATGGGAAATTATGGGACCCATGGGAATTCGGGGTCCGATTTTGGGACGAGATGGGGCATGAGCTCTCCCTTGCAGTGCAGTTTTTCCGAATCGGAGCGCTGAGTCCGCCTTCGATTCTCATTACCCACAGAGTTATGCACAGATTGAGGCTAGAACATTAAGTGAACTCTTAATCTGTTGTTAACAAGTTGGTCTCGAGTTGGGATTTCATGGGCCAAACCTTGTGCCTTTCTACAACTTTTTTGCCTCACTATATGTAGTGTTTGATGCCGCTTTTGGCGCAAATAGGGCGATATTTTTCAGAATATGGTTAATGAAATGTGGCTTCTCTGCGGCGTTCGAGGCGGTATTGTGGCGAGTTTTTTTAATAGTGGGTTGTCAGGCCATGATTTCCCATAGTATCCCTAATTCATCGGATGCGACGAAGAGCACATCGGGGCGCTAAAGACCCCAGCTCATAATAATAAGCAGGTTCATACAGGCCTTCATTTCATCCGAACAATGAGAGATCCGGCGCGCGGGCGAGCAGACATCCCCCCAGGTGGCGCGCGCAGTCGGACACCCCGCTAAGCGGGAATTAGGAGGCGGGTTGATCAGTGGCAGCAGATCAACCCGCCTTCCTTAGTTTCTGGGGAAGGCAACGCGCCGCCGGGCGCAGGTAGAGGGCGAATTCTTGGGCCGTAGGTTCAGAGGCGAAAGCCACCATAAGGTGGACACAAAGGGGCGGGTATCGATTCCGGCCTCCTTTCGTCGTGTGATCGAAGCCAGCGACCCGAATTGGAAGTCCGGAGAGAATCCGGAGCTGGTTATCGTCTATGGCGACCATCGCCGCAACTACCTGGAATGCTACACCATCGAAGCGATTGAAGAGGTCGATGACAAAATCGACGCTCTGCCGCGTGGTTCTATGCAGCGCAAGATGCTGCAGCGCCTGTTTCATGGCCAGTCCTTTCCCACCACAATTGATGAGACGGGTCGCCTGGTGTTGCCAGCCAAGCTGCGCAACAAGATCGACTTGGAAAAAGAAGCCTTCTTTATGGCGGCCGGTGATACCTTCCAGATCTGGAAGCCCGAGACCTATGAAGAAGAAGAAATGGCGCTTGCCGACAAATGGATGGATGAGCTGCCAGAAGGGTTTGACCCGCTGGAGTTCCTTGATGGCGCCGGAGGCGCATAAGAAATGACCACGGAACACCCCGCCCCCTCTGCTCCCCATGTTCCGGTTCTGCTGCGCCCCCTTCTCAAAGCGGTTGCGCCTGTGTCGGGGCGTTGGCTGGATGGTACCTTTGGTGCGGGCGGCTATAGCCGCGGATTGCTTGAGGCTGGAGCCGGTCAGGTCATCGGCGTCGACCGTGATCCGCTGGCCTTTGAGCTCGCCAAACCCTGGGCCGGGGAGTATGGCGACCGTCTGATTATGCAGCAGGGTGTGTTTTCCAAAATGGATGAATATGCTCAGGATCTGGACGGCGTGGTGCTGGATCTTGGCGTATCTTCGATGCAACTGGATCTGGCGGAACGCGGCTTTTCCTTTATGCGCGACGGGCCGTTGGATATGCGGATGTCGCAGGCCGGGCCGTCGGCTGCGGATCTGGTGGCGGAACTTTCCGAGGTGCAGCTGGCCGATATCCTGTTCCACTTTGGTGAGGAGCGCGCCAGCCGCCGTATCGCCAAGGCCATCGTCAAGGCCCGCGAGCTGGAACCGATCACCACAACCCTGCAGCTGGCTCAGCTGGTTGAGGGCTGCCTGCCGCGTTCAAAACCAGGCCAGTCACATCCTGCGACACGCAGTTTTCAGGCTCTGCGGATTGCCGTAAATGCCGAATACGAAGAGCTGTTCAACGGTTTGCTGGCGGCGGAGCGTGCGCTCAAGCCCGGCGGGCTACTGGCGGTTGTCACTTTCCATTCTGTCGAGGATCGCATGGTCAAGCGCTTCTTTCAGCATCGGGCCAACAAGACCGGGCGCGCCAACCGCTATGCGCCTGAAATCGAAGAGGTGCCGTCGCAGTTCGAACTGGTGACCCGCAAGGCCGTGGGTCCCGATGACGAGGAACTGGCAGAAAATCCACGCTCCCGGTCCGCCCGATTGCGGGTTGGCCGACGGACCGAGGCGGCTCCGGCGCCGATCACCGCGAAGGATCTGAGCATGCCTCAGCTGAAAGAGGGGCGAAAATGAAGTCTTTGCTCTATGCGCTGACGGCTCTGGCCGTCTTTGGACTCGCCTTTTGGGCCTACCGCGAAAACTACGCCACCCAGCAGGTGCTAAAAGAGACCCGTGGGCTGCAACGTGAAATCGGCGCTGCGCAGGAACGGCTTAGTGTGCTCAGGGCGGAATGGGCCTATCTCAACCGTCCTGACCGGCTGATGGAACTGGCGGAGCTCAACTTTGAACGCCTTGGCTTGTTGCCGCTGCGCCCTGATCAGTTCGGGCGGGTAGATGAGGTCTCCTACCCGGTGCAGCCAGCTTTGTTGATTACCGAAGGCGTTGATGTCTCGGGTCTGAACGCCCAGAGTGGTGAGGAGCCCGGCCAATGATCCGCAAACCGCTGCGCCCCCTTGCCCGGGTTCTGGATGCCCGCGCTAAAGGCGAAAACCCTGACGTCATCGAGAAAGAGAATATCCGTCAACGCCATGACGAGATGCAGGTGAAATCGCGCCAGCGCGCCGAAGGGCGCCTGTTGGTTCTGGGGGTGTTTTTTCTCTGTGCCTACGCAGCGGTTGCCGCGCGGATGGGGGTCATGGCGACCTCTGAACCGCGTGAGCCAGTTGCCAGCGTGGCGGGCAGCGCAATTGCCATGCAGCGGGCTGATATCGTCGATCGCCAGGGGCGCATTCTGGCGACCAATTTTGAGACACACTCGCTCTATGTGCAGCCCCAGCAACTGATTGATCCGCAAAATGCGGTGGACCGACTGGTCGAGATCTTCCCGGATCTTGATCATGCCGACCTGCTTGAGAAATTCACCGGATCACGCAAGTTTTTGTGGATCAAAAAGAAAATCAGCCCCGAGCAAAAGCAAGCTGTACATGATATTGGAGATCCCGGCCTATTGTTTGGCCCGCGCGAGATGCGCCTTTATCCCAATGGCTCGGTTGCGGCCCATGTTCTGGGCGGTGCGAGTTTTGGCAAGGAAGGGGTCAGCGCCGCCGAGGTGATCGGGGTGGCAGGCGTCGAAAAACAGTTTGACGACTACCTGCGCAACCCGGGCAATGGCACCAAACCTCTTGAGCTCTCATTGGATCTAACCGTGCAGGCAGCGGCTGAGCGGGTGCTGGACGGCGGCATGAAGCTGATGAACGCCGAAGGCGCAACCTCGATCCTGATGGATGTGCAGACCGGCGAGGTTATCTCGGTGGTTTCGCTGCCTGACTTTGATCCCAATGAGCGCCCCGCGCCGCCGACCTCGGGCTTTGACCCATCGGTGAGCCCCTTGTTCAATCGTGCAGTTCAAGGCGTCTATGAGCTTGGCTCGACCTTCAAGATCTTTACGGCGGCTCAGGCCATGGATCTGGGGCTGGTGAATGCGGACACCGTCATTGACACCCGCGGACCGCTGCGGTGGGGGAAATTCTCGATCAAGGATTTCCGCAACTACGGCAATGAGCTGTCAGTGACCAAGATCATTGTCAAATCCTCCAATATCGGCACCGCCCGCTTGGCGCAGCAAATTGGCGCTGAGCGTCAGCAGGATTTCCTGCAGCAGCTGGGCATGCTGGAGGCCACACCCTTTGAGATCGTTGAGGCCCAGGGGGGTAAGCCCCTGCTGCCCAAGAACTGGTCCGAGCTCTCGGCAATGACCATCTCCTATGGCCACGGGATCTCGACGACGCCGATGCATTTGGCGGCTGGCTATGCGGCTGTGGCCAATGGGGGGCGCTATGTCAGCCCGACCATCCTCAAGCAGGATGGCCCGCAGCTGGGGCGTCGTATCATGTCCGAAGAATCCGCGGCAGCAGCCCGTACCATGCTGCGTCAGGTGGTAACCGAAGGCACCGCGAGCTTTGCCCGCGTGCCCGGCTATCAGGTCGGTGGCAAGACCGGCACTGCCGACAAGCCCAAACCGCGCGGTGGGTATTATGAGGACAAGGTGATCGCCACTTTTGCCTCGATCTTTCCGGCCCATGATCCCAAATATGTGCTGGTGGTGACACTGGATGAACCTTCAGTCATTGCCCATGGCGAAGAGCGCCGCACAGCGGGCTGGACTGCCGTTCCGGTGGCAGCGGAAATGATTGGGCGATTGGCGCCGCTTTTGGGGCTCAGACCACAAGTTGAACCCACCGAGGTGACTGGTATAACCCTCACTTCAAACTGACCCCGGCGAGTGATCCCGGGCCTAATACCTGGTGAGGGCCGCAGATGCGCAGCAACCCCGACGATACTTCCGACCTCCGCCCCCTAAGCGAGCTGGGCCTCACCGCTCGTGGCGGCGCAGATCCGCTGATTTCCGGCCTCGCGGTTGATAGCCGTCGCGTGGCAGAGGGCACGCTTTTTGCCGCTCTGCCGGGCAGTCAGGTGCATGGGGCTAAATTCATCCCAGCGGCATTGGAGCAGGGCGCTGTGGCGATTTTGACCGATGCCGCTGGCGCCAAGATTGCGGCGCAGCCGCTCGAAGAAAGCCATGCCGCTGTGGTGATTGTCGAAGACCCGCGTCAGGCGCTGGCCTATGCGGCGGCTCTGTGGTTTGGCGCCCAGCCGCAGACCATGGTTGCAGTGACGGGCACCAATGGCAAAACCTCGGTGGCGACCTTTGTGCGCCAGATCTGGTGCGCCCTGGGCCATGAGGCCGTGAACCTTGGCACCACCGGGATTGAAGGCGCCTGGAGTCATCCGCTGGCCCATACCACGCCTGAGCCGATCACACTGCACCGCGCCCTGGCCAAGGCCGCAGAGGCCGGTGTTACCCATGCGGCGATGGAGGCCTCGTCCCATGGGCTGGACCAATGCCGTCTGGATGGGGTGCAGCTGGCGGCGGCGGGGTTTACCAATTTCACCCAGGATCATCTGGACTATCACGAGACATTTGAGGCCTATTTTGCCGCCAAGGCCGGGCTGTTTCGCCGGGTTCTGCCCGAGGATGGCGTCGCGGTGATCAATATGAATGACCCGCGCGGGGCAGAGATGCGCGCGGTGGCCGCAGCCCGCGGGCAAGAGGTGATCAGCATCGGGCGGGGCTTGGGCGATATCAGCCTTACGGGGCTGCGTTATGATGACACCGGGCAGGACCTGCGCTTCAATTGGCACGACCAACCCTACCAGAAGCGGTTGAACCTTATCGGCGGCTTTCAGGCCGAAAATGTGCTTCTGGCTTGCGGCCTGGTGATTGCCGGGGGGGAAGACCCCGCAGCGGTCTTTGACACCCTGCCGCAGCTGACCACGGTGCGCGGCCGCATGGAACATGCCGCAACCCGCGACAATGGCGCTGCGGTCTTTGTCGATTACGCCCATACCCCGGATGCGGTGACCACGGCGATCAAGGCGCTGCGCCCGCATGTTTTGGGGCGGCTGATTGCGATTGTTGGCGCCGGCGGGGACCGGGATGCCACAAAGCGCCCCCTGATGGGCCAGGCGGCGCAGGACAATGCGGATGTTGTCATTGTAACCGATGACAACCCCCGCACGGAAGATCCCGCCCTGATCCGCGCCGCCGTCAAGGGCGGCGCCCCGGATGCGCTGGAGGTCGGCGATCGGGCTGAGGCAATCCTGCGCGGGGTCGATATGCTGGGCGCAGGCGACGTGCTGTTGATCTGCGGCAAGGGCCACGAGAGCGGCCAGGTGGTTGGCACGGATATCTTGCCCTTTGATGATGTGGAACAGGCCAGCATGGCGGTGGCCGTTTTGGATGGAAAAGCAATATGAGCGCGCTTTGGACGGCGGCAGAGGCCGCAACGGCGACAGGTGGTGAGGCCATAGGCGACTGGCAAGTCTCGGGGATTTCGATTGACACCCGTACCTTGCAGCCGGGGGATCTCTTCGTCGCGCTAAAGGCGGCCCGTGATGGCCATGATTTTGTGGCTCATGCGCTGGAGAAGAGCGCAGGCGCGGCCCTGGTGACCCATCGCCCGGCAGGCGTGGCTGCGGATGCGCCTTTGCTGATCGTCGAAGATGTTCAGGCGGCGCTTGAAGGCCTGGGGCAGGTCGCGCGGGCGCGCACCCAGGCCAAGGTGATTGCGGTCACCGGTTCGGTTGGCAAAACCTCCACCAAGGAAATGCTGGCCTGCATGCTGGCAGATCAGGGCCGTACCCATGCGGCGGTGGCCAGCTACAACAATCACTGGGGGGTGCCGCTGACGCTGGCGCGGATGCCACGCGACACGGAATTTGCGGTGATCGAGATCGGCATGAACCACCCCGGCGAGATCGCGCCGCTGGCGCGTCAGGCCCGCCCCCATTTGGCCATGGTGACTACGGTTGCTGCTGTGCATCTGGAGGCCTTTGAGGATGTGGCGGGCATTGCCCGTGAAAAATCCGCCATTATGGAAGGGCTGGAGCTCGGGGGTATCGCTGTTCTCAACGCCGATATCGAAGAGGCGCAGATTCTGGCGGCTGAGGCTCAGAGACTTGGGGTTGCCCATCAGTGGTTTGGTGAGGGTGCAACAGAGTATAAATTGCTGAGCACTAAAATCAGTGGGGAGGCCACTCTGGCAGAGGTGCGCTGTGGCGCTGAGCAGATGCAGCTCACCATTCAGTCATTGGGGGCGCATTTTGCTATGAACGCCCTGGGCGCGCTGGCCTGTGTGGCGGCGGTTGGCGCAGATGTACAGCGGGCCGCGCAGGTGCTGGCGCTTTGGTCACCGGTACAGGGGCGCGGCGCGCGTGTTGAGGTCGCCATGGAGGGCGGCAAACTGCTGCTTCTTGATGACAGCTACAACGCCAATCCGACCTCTATGGCAGCGGCGCTGGCTGTACTGGCGGCAACGCCGGATCTGGGATCTGATGCGGGCGTCAAGGGGCGCAAGATTGCTTATCTTGGTGACATGGGCGAGCTAGGACCGCAGGAGGTGGCCTTGCATGCGGGGCTGGCTGATCTGGCGGCACTGGAGGCCATAGACAGGGTGCACTGTATTGGCCCGCTTATGGCCCACCTCCATCAAGCTCTACCTGCGGAAAAGCGTGGATCGCACTACGCAACCTCTGAGGATGTGCTGCCAGATTTGCCCACACAATTGGGCTGTGGCGATATTGTGCTGGCCAAGGGGTCATTGAGTGCGGGGCTGTCCAAGATCGTTGACGGCATCCGGGAATTGGGTCATGGCAAGCGCTAATCTTGAAACCTATGTAAAGGCGAGGATCAATCCGAGATGCTCTATTGGCTGACGGCCCTGTCGGATGGCGGCGATTTTTTCAACCTGTTCCGCTATATCACCTTCCGGGCAGGGGGCGCCTTTATGACGGCGCTTCTGTTTGGCTTTCTGTTTGGCAAGCCGCTGATCAATGTGCTGCGCCGCAAACAGGGCAAGGGGCAGCCGATCCGCGATGACGGCCCAGAGGGGCATTTCACTAAGGCCGGCACCCCCACAATGGGCGGGTTGCTCATCGTTGGGGCGCTGCTGACGGCGACCCTGATCTGGGCACGGCTAGACAATCCCTTTGTCTGGTTGGTGCTTTTTGTGACGCTCTCTTTTGCGCTGATCGGCTTTGCGGATGATTATGCCAAGGTGTCCAAGCAGAACACCGCCGGGGTTTCTGGCAAGGTGCGGCTGCTTTTGGGGATCATAATCGCGGTGATCGCGGCGCTCTGTGCACGGGCCTTTCACCCCGAGGCGCTGCAGAACCAGCTGGCCCTGCCGGTGTTCAAGGATACATTGATAAATCTGGGCTATTTCTACGTGCCCTTTGTGATCTGCGTCATCGTGGGTTCTGCCAATGCGGTGAACCTGACAGATGGTCTGGATGGTCTGGCGATCATGCCGGTGATGATCGCAGCGGGCACCCTGGGCGTGATTGCCTATGCGGTGGGCCGAGTCGATTTCACCGAATATCTGGATGTGCACTACGTGCCGGGCACCGGAGAGATCCTGATCTTTGCTGCCGCGCTCTTTGGCGGTGGTCTGGGCTTCTTGTGGTACAATGCGCCCCCCGCTGCGGTCTTTATGGGCGATACTGGCTCGCTGGCCCTGGGCGGCGCTTTGGGGGCGATTGCGGTGGTCACCAAACACGAGCTGGTCTGGGCCATCGTTGGCGGCTTGTTTGTGTTGGAGGCCCTGTCGGTGATCATTCAGGTGCTTTACTTTAAGCGCACCGGACGGCGGGTGTTCCTGATGGCGCCAATCCATCACCACTATGAGAAAAAGGGCTGGGCCGAGCCCACGATTGTGATCCGTTTCTGGATCATCGCGCTGATCCTGGCGATGATTGGTCTGGCCACCCTGAAAGTGCGGTAGGTCCGCAATTTTGTCCGAGCCATCTTGGAGTCGAAGTGGAGTGCGTGCGGATTTCTGTATTTTGAAGTGGGTTATTTTTTGCAACGGGAGGCTACTCATTGAAGTCGAATCTGTCTAAGTCGCTTAGTGAAATCGTATCTGTTGAGTCGTGGTACACTCGATTCAGTGAAGAGAACCGAGAAAGCGATTTTTTCATGCATGTTCGTTTTCAAGAGGCGGTTTTTGGCGGCGAACCAGAGCAGTCCGTCCGTTTCCGATTGCGGTTACGCAAAGCAGATGTGGTTGTGAGTGTTGAAGAACCGCTAAAGATCCCCAAATCTAGCGTTCGGCGTGACCGCCTGAATGTTGAAGCAACCTATGAACAAGAGAGGACTGAAGAGAAAGGGGCTGATATTTGTGGGGAGGTTTCTGGAGAGGTTTCGCCACTCGGCGCGAAAGGAAACCTGCGTCTAACTGCAAACGCCGCTCAAAAGGTGGGCGAGACGACCAAATCAACTCGAAAGTTAAGAGCAAGCGGAACGTTAGTCGAGCATTCCGTTGATTTGGATGGCAATAACCGTTGGTCTTTCTCTCCAGTAGGAGGAGAACATCTGTTAGGACAAGCGTTTGATCGAACTGATCCATTGATGAAAGTCAAACACGTGGAGCCAATGAAAAAAATCTCTCCGGTTGTGAAGGTCCAAGTTAAATGCCTTCGCGAAGATATTGATATATTGGACTTGGAGCCAAAGACTGTTTCGAAAAGACTACTAAGACGTGGGGTCGGGGAAGCGGTAAAGCTGCGATTGGCGGAGGCAATTATCAAAGATACTCTAGCATCTGAAGGTTTGGAATTTGAGGGTGTGGCGGAAAAGTTTGCGTCCATTACTGTAGCGGATGTGATCTCTGAGGACGAATAGCAATGAAAGTCTCCTTTTACGAAGCTATGACCAAACTTTTCTGTTCGGAAGGCAGCTTTGTCGATGCTGTGCAGGAAGTCACGGGATTGAGTGGGAGAGCATTGGCCGAAGCTAGTCAGCGATTGGGCAATGAGGTGCTAGAAAAAGGTGGCATTGGCTACCCAGAATACTTGTCCCAGCTGGGAAAATTGTTTGTTGCTTCTAGGCAGTTTAATAGAGCCGAACCTCTACTAAGTGAAGCCTTGGAACTTACGCGAAAGTCACTTGGCATACACCACCCTGTGTACTCCACGCGGTTGAATGAATTTGCGGAATTGCTAACTGAATTGGGACGTTTTGAAGAGGCGGAAACACTTCGCGAAACAGTGCCACAAGAAAAAGAGACCCTTTCGCAGCGCGAAGTAGATGCTTTGCAATTACTTGCAATTGGTTACAGTCGGGCACAGGTGGCCAAGGCTCTTTCGATCTCAGAGCACACTTTAAGGGTCTATCTCGAGAGCGCTCGCTTCAAGTTGGGAGCACTCAACTCAACCCATACGGTGGCTATGGCAGTGGCTAGTGGCCAGATCGTCGTTTAGGCGCCAATTTGCGTCGTCACATGTGAGCGACAAAGCTGAGGCTTTCAAGGCGTTGTGGCCCAAAAGTGTATTCGGAAAGTACTTCCTGTAGCTAGACTCGCTTGCACCTGCCTGGCCCATCTGCTCAATATCTGGATAAATGAAGTGCAGGCGGAGTGTATGCAATGATCCCGGTTCAAGGGTTTGAAGGCGCAACTGTCGCCGTTTTGGGGTTGGGCCGGTCAGGGCTGGCTACCGCGCGGGCCTTGCTGGGTGGCGGTGCCAATCCCATTTGTTGGGATGACCAGCCACAGGCACGTGAGCGGGCTGAGGCTGAGGGGTTTGAGCTGCGCGATCTGCACAAACGGGGGGCTTTTGATGATGTTGCCGTGCTGGTGACTTCGCCTGGGATCCCGCATCTTTACCCACAGCCCAACCCGGTGATCCGGGCCGCGCTGGAGGCAGGCGTGCCCGTGGACAATGACATCGGCTTGTTCTTTGCCTCATTGCCTGCCCAGGGATGGGACATGCTGGATCAGCCGCCCAAGGTGGTGGCCATCACCGGCTCCAACGGCAAATCCACCACGGTGGCGCTGTTACATCATATTCTGGAAAGCGTAGGCCGTGACAGCCAGATGGCCGGCAATATCGGCCGGGGGGTGTTGGACATCGATCCGCCCGGTGAGGCTGGCGTGGTGGTGCTGGAGCTGTCCAGCTATCAGACCGAACTGGCCCGCGCCCTGACCCCGGATGTAGCAATTCTGACCAATCTATCTCCAGATCACCTTGACCGCCATGCGGGGGTAGGAGGGTATTTTGCCGCCAAACGCCGGCTCTTTGCCGAGGGCGGGCCGGACCGGGCCATTATTGGCGTGGATGAGGATGAGGGCCTGTTTCTGGCGGGGCAGATGTCGCAGGCGGCCAGCGATGACAGGGTGATCCGGGTGGCCTCGGGGCGCAAGCTCACGGGCCCCGGCTGGCAGGTTTTTGCCCGCAAAGGGTTCCTGAGCGAGATGCGCAAGGGGCGGCAGGTGGCCTCGATTGATCTGCGCCAGATGACCGGGTTGCCGGGTGCCCATAACCACCAAAACGCCTGCGCGGCCTATGCGGCGGCGCGGGTTCTGGGATTGGCGCCCCGAGTGATCGAGGCAGCGCTGGCGACATATCCAGGCCTGCCGCATCGCAGCCAGACCGTGGCAGAGGTGGCGGGCGTGCGCTATGTCAATGACAGCAAGGCCACCAACCTGGACAGCGCTGTCAAAGCTTTGAGCGCTTTCAAGAATATCCGCTGGATCTGCGGCGGGCTGGAAAAAGAGGGCGGCTTGGCTGCACTCAAGGGTCAGACAGAAACGGTGCGCAAGGCCTATGTGATTGGCCGCGAGGCCGCCGGTTTTGCCATGCAGTTGGATGTTGAATCCGAGGTCTGCACCACAATGGAGCGGGCGGTTGCCTGCGCGGTGGCAGAGGCCGAACCGGGGGATGTGGTGCTTTTGGCTCCGGCCGCGGCGAGTTTTGATCAATACGACAATTTTGAGCAGCGCGGTGATGATTTCATTGCGGAAGTCCACAAGCATTTGGGCTGATTTTTTGCCGAGGATTTTGGTTGGGGCTCGGGGTCACCAAAACGGAAAATCCGTTGCGGTGCACCCAAGCCTAAGCTCTTGCTGACAGGAGCCGCGTCCGGTTCAAAAGACATAGCCCCTATCCCCGCCGGGAGCGGGGCCCCGCAGCGACCCCTCCTGATCCAGCCTGTCCCCTCCTGTCTGGAGCGGACAGGCGAGGGTGACTCCGAAACGGAAATTCTACAGCGGCTGAGGGGGGCAGGTGGTAGCTGCGATCGCGCGCCCTGCCGCATGGCCCGAGGCCCAGGCCCATTGGAAATTATAGCCGCCCAACCAGCCGGTGACATCGACCGCCTCGCCGATGGCAAAAAGACCGGGCTGTGATTTGGCCTGCATGGTTTTGGACGACAGCGCATCGGTGTCGATACCGCCCAGGGTGACCTCGGCGGTGCGATAGCCCTCAGAACCGCCAGGGGTGAGAGGCCAATGTTGCAGGGCGTTGCAGAGATCCTGTAGCGCGGCGTCAGACTGATCGGCCAAACGGCCGGTGATGGAGAACTCCGCGGCCAGAAACTCCACCAGTCGACTGGGTAGATGGCGGGCGATCTCATTTGTCAGGGCGCGGCGGCCCTGGCTTTGGCGCTGGTCGCGCAACAGGGTGAACAGATCAGTCTGCGGGATTAGATTGACGCTGATGTCTTCGCCCTCATGCCAATAAGAGGAGAGCTGCAACACCGCGGGGCCAGAGAGACCACGATGGGTGAACAAAAGCGCCTCATCAAAACTGGTCCGCGCATTGGAGAGACGTGCGGGCAGGGCGGTGCCGGCTAAGGTGGCAAAGCGCCCCTCGGGGAAGGTGAAGGGCACCAGACCGGGGCGGGTGTCAATCAGCGGCAGGTCAAACTGGCGGGCAATGTCATAGGCCAGGCCGGTTGCGCCCATCTTGGGGATGCTTTTGCCGCCGGTGGCCAGGACCAGGTTCTTGCAACGGACCTTGTGCGGCTTGCCCTCGCGCAGCAGGGTCAGCTGGTAGTGGCCGTCTTCATACTGCACGGTTTCAAGAGAGGTCAGTAGCCAGAGCTGGGCGCCCGCTTTTGTTAGTTCTTCCACCAGCATAGCGACGATTTGTTTGGCGGATCCATCACAAAACAACTGGCCGAGAGTCTTTTCATGCCAGGCGATGCCATATTGGTCGACCAGCGAGATAAAGTCCCATTGCGTATAGCGGGCCAGGGCGGATTTGCAGAAATGCGGGTTCTGCGACAGGTAGTTTTCCGGGGTGACGTCCAGATTGGTGAAATTGCTACGCCCGCCGCCGGAGATGCGGATTTTCTCACCCGGAGATTTGGCATGGTCAATCACCAGGCAGTCGCCACCTGCATGGGCGGCACACATCATGCCAGCAGCGCCAGCGCCAAGAATCACGGTGTTTATATACATGCGCAGCATCGACCATGGATGCCCCGGCGACGCAAGAGGGCAGGCCTTGCCGTGCCCCCTCGCGATTTCCTGCCCGTTAACCATTCAAAGGCTGGCTTGAGCAATGGTTTGCGGTTACTGTGCCTGCAATGACCCCGAAAACGGGGCTGATTTTGAGGCAAGACTGGCGGTAAACCCATGACTGAGATGGTCTATGGAGCGGTTCCTGTACCCACAGGTGAACCGATCCTTCCGAAATGGTGGCGGACCCTGGACAAGTGGTCCATGTCCTGCATTCTGATGCTCTTTGTGTTGGGATTGCTACTGGGGTTGGCGGCCTCGGTGCCGCTGGCTGAGCGCAACGGGTTTGACAATTTTCACTATGTACAGCGGCAGGCCATTTTTGGCTGCACGGCGCTGATGGCGATGATCCTGACCTCGATGATGTCGCCGCAGCTGGTGCGCCGTCTGGCGGTTGTTGGCTTTGCCTGTGCCTTTCTGGCCTTGGCGCTGTTGCCTATTCTGGGCACTGACTTTGGCAAAGGAGCCGTGCGCTGGTACTCGCTCGGCTTTGCCTCCTTGCAGCCTTCCGAGTTTCTAAAACCCGGTTTTGTCGTAGTAGCCGCCTGGATGATTTCGTCTAGTCAGCAGATCAACGGCCCTCCTGGCACTTTGATTTCCTTTGGGATTTGTATGGCAGTGGTGATGATGCTGGTGCTGCAGCCCGATTTTGGCCAGGCCTGTCTGATCCTGTTTGGCTGGGGTGTGATGTATTTTGTCGCTGGTGCGCCGATGTTGCTGCTGGTGGGGATGGCAGGCGTTGTGGTCCTGGGCGGCGTTGTTGCCTATTCCAATTCCGAGCACTTTGCTCGCCGCATCGACGGCTTTCTCAACCCCGAGATCGATCCCACCACTCAGATGGGCTATGCCACCAATGCGATCCGCGAAGGTGGGCTGTTCGGCGTTGGCGTCGGAGAGGGGCAGGTGAAATGGTCGCTGCCCGATGCCCATACCGATTTCATCGTGGCGGTTGCCGCCGAGGAATACGGGCTGATCCTGGTGTTGGTGCTGATAGGTCTTTACGCCATGGTGGTGGTGCGCTCGCTGTTTCGACTGATGCGGGAGCGCGATACCTTTATTCGTTTGGCGGGCACCGGTCTGATCTGCATGTTTGGCGTGCAGGCGATCATCAACATGGGCGTGGCTGTTCGGCTGCTTCCAGCCAAGGGCATGACGCTGCCCTTTGTCAGCTACGGCGGGTCTTCGCTGATTGCCGGCGGGATTGCCCTGGGGATGCTCTTGTCTTTTACCCGTGCCAGGCCGCAGGGTGAGATCGCCGATTTCCTGCGTGGCCGCGGGCGCGGCTGAGCCCAAGAAGACCCAAAACGACTGGCACCGGAATGATCACCGGGGGCCAGACCCAAGCAAAGAAGCGCGATTGATATGACACAGAAACTGCTTTTGATGGCGGCCGGTGGCACCGGTGGACATATGTTTCCCGCCCAGGCTCTGGCCGAGGCGATGTTGCGCAAAGGCTGGCGGGTCAAGCTGTCGACGGATGCACGGGGCGCGCGCTACACTGGTGGCTTTCCCCATACCACTGAAATTACCGAGGTGTCTTCGGCCACCTTTGCCCGCGGCGGGCTGTTGGCTAAGGCCCTAGTGGCGCCCAAGATCGCGGGTGGTGTTTTGTCGATGGCCTGGCAGATGCGGCGCGATCGTCCTGATGCGGTGATTGGCTTTGGTGGCTATCCCTCAATCCCGGCTCTGGGCGCGGCGACCCTGCTAAAGCGCCCCCGGATGATCCACGAACAAAACGGCGTGCTGGGCCGTGTAAACCAGCTGTTTGCCACCCGGGTTGCCGGGGTTGCCTGTGGCACCTGGCCGACCGAGCTGCCCGAAAACGTAGCCCATGAGCACGTCGGCAATCCGGTGCGGGGCGCGGTGCTGGAGCGGGCGGGGGCTGGCTATATATCACCAGGGGATTACCCGATGTCGATCCTGGTGATGGGCGGCAGCCAGGGCGCCCGCATTCTGTCGGATGTGGTGCCTGCGGCCATTGCGGCTGTGCCACAAGAGATCCGCCAATACCTGCGCGTCTCGCATCAGGCCCGCGATGAGGATATGGCGCGGGTCAGTGAATTCTACGAAACACATGGCATTGCTGCGGATGTGCAGCCCTTCTTCCATGATGTACCGGCGCGCATGTCCGAGGCCCAGCTGGTGATTTCGCGCGCTGGGGCTTCTTCGGTTGCGGATATCAGCGTCATCGGTCGCCCGTCCATTCTGGTGCCCTATGCGGCGGCAACTGGGGATCACCAGACCGCCAATGCCCGTGGGCTGGTAGACGCAGGGGCTGCGATCCTTATTCCCGAAAGCGCTCTTGACGTCGCTGCCATGTCGGCGCAAATCGAGGCAGTTTTGAGTAACCCGCAGGCGGCACAGCAAATGTCGCTTGCCGCATTAAGCGCCGGTGTTCCCGACGCCACCGAAAGATTGGTGGCTCTGGTCGAGCAACTGGCTGAGGAAGGATAGTGATGACCCCAGCAACCAAACTGCCCGGTGACGTAGGCCCGATCCATTTTGTTGGCATTGGTGGCATTGGCATGTCTGGCATTGCCGAAGTGCTGCTGAACCTGGGCTATGTGGTGCAGGGCTCGGATTTGAAATCCTCCAAGATCACCCAGCGGCTGGAAAAACTGGGCGCGCTGGTCTTTGAAGGACAGCAGGCCGCAAACCTGACCGAGGCTGAGGTCGTGGTGATTTCCTCCGCCATCAAACCGGGCAACCCCGAGCTGGACGAGGCCCGCCGTCGTGGCCTGCCGGTGGTGCGCCGGGCCGAGATGCTGGCCGAGCTGATGCGGCTCAAATCCAATATCGCCATTGGCGGCACCCATGGCAAAACCACCACCACAACCATGATGGCAGAGCTCATGGTGGCGGGCAAATTTGACCCTACTGTTGTCAACGGCGGCATTATCCATGCCTATGGATCGAATGCCCGCATGGGGCAGGGCGAATGGATGGTGGTGGAGGCCGACGAGAGCGACGGCACCTTTAATCGCCTGCCTGCGACCATTGCGGTGGTGACCAATATTGACCCCGAGCACATGGAGCATTGGGGGGATTTTGACAGGCTGCGGGATGGCTTCCACGAGTTTGTCTCTAATATTCCCTTTTACGGCGTGGCAGTCTGTTGCACCGATCACGCCGAGGTGCAGGCCCTTGTGGGGCGGATCACCGATCGCCGGGTTGTCACCTATGGGTTTAACGCCCAGGCAGATGTGCGTGCCACCAATCTAACCTATAAGGCCGGGGTTGCGCATTTTGACATCCATCTGCAGGCCGAGGGGCAGGTGATCGAAGGCTGCAGCCTGCCCATGCCGGGCGATCACAATGTTTCCAACGCCCTGTCCGCTGTGGCCGTGGCCCGGCATTTGGGCATGAATACCAGCGAAATTCGCGAAGCCCTGGCCAATTTTGGCGGCGTCAATCGCCGCTTTACCAAGGTAGGTGAAGTGGACGGCGTCACCATCATCGACGACTACGGCCATCACCCGGTTGAGATTGCCGCGGTGCTCAAGGCCGCGCGCCAAGCCATTGCCGATACGCCGGGCGCGCGGGTCATCGCCGTGCATCAGCCCCATCGCTATTCGCGCCTGTCAGATCTGTTTGAAGATTTCTGCGCTTGTTTTAACGAGGCTGATGTCGTTGCCATCGCCGAAGTCTTTGCCGCCGGAGAAGATCCAATTCCCGGCGCCAGCCGCGATGATCTGGTGGCAGGCATGATCCGCCATGGTCATCGTCACGCCCGGGCGCTGTTGGATGAAGATGATCTGGAGCGCCTGGTGCGCGAGCAGGCGCGCTCTGGTGATATGGTTGTCTGCCTTGGCGCCGGGACAATCAGCGCCTGGGCCAATGGTCTGCCGGATCGATTGCAGAAAAAGTGACCCTCTACTAGAGCAAAGGAAACCTCTCCCATGAGCCAGTCCAGCAGCGAACATCTGAAGCGTCGCATCGGATTAGGTCTTTTGACCGCCTATGGGATTGGCGTCATGGTGGGGGCCGGGATTTATGTTCTGGTGGGGGCCGTCGCGGGGGAGGCCGGAGTTTTGGCGCCGCTGGCCTTTTTGCTGGCCGGGGTGATCGCAGCGCCCACTGCACTGTCCTATGCTGAATTTTCCTCTCGCCTGCCAGAGGCCGCAGGGGAAGCCGCCTATGTGGGGCAGGGGTTCAATTCCAAGAATTTTGCCGTTTTTGTCGGGCTGGCTGTGGTGCTGGCCGGGACAGTTTCTGCCGGGGCGGTGCTGCGCGGAGGGGCTGGGTATTTTGCCGCTGCCACTGGGCTGGGCTCAGAGATTGCCATTGTGGCCATGGGGCTGGCGTTGATCCTGGTTGCTATTGTCGGCGTGCTCGAAAGCTTTGCCCTGGTGGCTGTCTTTACACTGATCGAGGTTCTGGGCCTGGCGCTGGTGGTTTGGGCGGGGTTTTCCACCTCCGCCAGCCCGGATTGGCTTGCCGCCCCGCTGCTGACTGAGGCCCTCGTGACGCCGGGTGTTGCCACGGGGATTGCCTTTGGCGCGGTCCTGGCCTTTTTTGCTTTCATCGGTTTTGAAGACATCGTCAATATGGCCGAAGAAGTGCGCGATCCAACCCGCGTTTTGCCCAAGGCGATTGTACTCTCGCTGGCTGTGACCTCGGTGATCTACGCGCTGGTGTGCTGGGCAGCGGTGCGCACGGTTTCGCTGGAGGCACTGGCCGGATCACAGAGCCCGCTGGCGCTGGTCTGGCAGCAGTCGCAGGGGGGCAATGCGCGCTTTTTGTCTGCCATTGCGGTTTTTGCGGCTTTGAACGGGGTGTTGGCGCAGATCGTCATGGCCTCGCGGGTGCTCTATGGGTTGGGCGGACGGACAACCGGCTTGGCCGCCTTTCGCCACGCGCATCCGCGCTTTGGCACCCCGGTGCGTGCCACAGTGATGATTGGTGTGGCGGTTCTGGTTGCCGCCTATTGGCTGCCGGTCGCGCGCTTGGCGGAGGCCACATCAACGACACTGCTCTCTGTCTTTGTCTTGGTGAACCTGGCCCTCATTCTTCAAAAGCGCCGCCAGCCCGAGGCACCGTTTCAGGTGCCAATGGCGGTTCCTGTGGTGGGGCTGCTGCTGTCGCTTTTGGCGCTTGCCACCGCTATCGGGGGCTGGATGTGAGCCTGATCGCTGGAATTTTGTGGGTTCTGGCCACCACGGCGGTGGCGATGCTTCCGGTTGAACGGCACTTTGTGCCGGGTCGCATTCTTCTGTTTTTGGCCCCGGTGCTGTTGATCTGGATGGGGATCGAGCTCGGCTGGTTGGCTGTGGCCTTTGGCTTGTTTGCCGTGGGGTCGATGTATCGCCGCCCAATCCGCTATTACTGGAGAAAATGGCGCGAGCCAAAGGAGGAGGTACAATGACACTCTCGCTGACGCTTGCCGCAGTCTGGGCGCTGCTGGCCAATCTGCTGGCCATGTTTCCCAGCAAGGACAATCACTGGCGACGCGCCTATGTATTGATCGCAATTGGCATTCCGCTCTTGGGCTATGTGGTCTATGAAAACGGCCCCTGGTGGGGGCTGGGCGTGCTTTGCGCCGGGGTGAGTGTGCTGCGTTGGCCGGTGATCTATCTGGGGCGCTGGCTTGGTTCAAATATTGGGTCAGGTGCTGACAAGTCCGAGACAGGCTTGGACTGAACCCACAGCGGATTAGCTATTGTCTGAGGCGGGGCCGTTGTCTTTGCCTGCGATCACGGGCAAAAGGCAGTTTGGACGATGCGCATTTGACGTAAACTCCGGCTCAAAGCGGACGGAATGAGGAACGGCTTAGGAATGGACATTCGCGGGATTAGAGGAAAACTGACGGCGAACCGTAGCTTGTCAGACTTGACCTGGTTACGGGTTGGCGGTGCGGCCGACTATTTGTTTCAGCCCGCTGATGTTGAGGATCTGCAGCATTTCCTGGCTGAACTTCCTGCCGAAGTGGTTGTGTTTCCTATGGGTGTTGGCTCCAATCTTATTGTGCGAGACGGGGGCTTGCGGGCGGTGGTGATCCGTCTGGGACGCGGCTTCAACACCATCGAGACGGAGGGTGATCTGGTCACTGCGGGAGCGGCGGCGCTGGATGCTCATGTAGCGCGCAAGGCGGCGGACGCCGGGCTCGACCTTACGTTCCTGCGTACAATTCCGGGCTCCATTGGTGGAGCGGTGCGAATGAATGCTGGTTGCTATGGCTCCTATATTGCGGATCACTTTGTCTCTGCCCAGATCGTCACACGCCATGGAGAGCTGCGCCAGATCACCGGGCAAGAGCTGCAATTTCAGTACCGGCAGACTGAACTCCCCGAAGGCGCGGTGCTGGTGTCAGCCACTTTGCGCGCCGATGCAGCAGAGCCCGAAGCCCTGCACGCGCGCATGGAGGCGCAGCTGAAAAAGCGGGATGAGACCCAGCCCACCAAGGAACGTTCGGCCGGGTCGACCTTTCGCAATCCTGCCGGGTTTTCCTCTACGGGGCGCGCGGATGACGTTCAGGATCTGAAGGCCTGGAAGGTAATTGACGACGCCGGGCTGCGCGGCGCGCGCGTTGGTGGCGCACAGATGAGCGAGAAGCACTCTAATTTTATGATCAATACCGGTGGCGCAACTGCCGCAGATCTGGAAACTTTGGGCGAAGATGTCAGAAAAAAGGTTTACGCCAATTCCGGCATAGAGCTAAAGTGGGAAATCATGCGGGTCGGAGAACCCCAGCCAAAAGAATATGATTGACGCAAGAGTAGCCTCGGAACATTCCGAAATTAGTCGCCTTTTCAACCCGCTCTGGGGCAATTTGGGGACTTTTGAATGTATTTTTGATCCAATGGGGCGTGACCGCGGGCAGGGGTAATCTTAAGACTGGTAAAGGCGCTGTTAATACTCCGGTAAGACATGCGGCGTTAAGATGGCATAGGGCCCTGAGAGCTGGGCACATGTTTTTTTCTCGGTGGCATCAGGCGGCCATTTGGGGAGGCAAGGTCCTGGATCTTGCAGTGAAAAAGGGGCTAGGCCCCCTAATAATGACGATGGGCAACGACCCAGACAAAAATACGGGCAACGTCCCGATAACAAAGCGGGCCAATTTCAAGGGCTCCAATAACCAAGGGCGAAAAGCCCGATAATTTTGAGGCGCTATCGTGGGTGAGTCGAGCAGAACACTCCCGAAAGTGGCGGTACTATTGGGCGGACCTTCAGCTGAACGCGAGGTCTCTTTGTCCAGTGGGCGTGAATGCGCAGCCGCACTACGGGGCGAAGGATATGATGTGGTTGAACTGGACGCGGGTCCGGATCTTTATGCACAGCTGACGGCACTCCAACCAGATGTGGTATTTAACGCCCTGCATGGCCGCTGGGGCGAAGATGGCTGTGTCCAGGGGCTGTTGGAATGGATGGGGCTGCCCTATACTCACTCTGGCGTGCTGGCCTCGGCCTTGGCGATGGACAAGCAGCGCAGCAAGATGGTGTTCCAGGAGGCAGGTCTGCCGATCATGGTCAGTGGCCTGTTTGCCAAAGATGCGGTGATGGCCGCGCATGTGATGGCGCCACCCTATGTGGTGAAACCCAACAATGAAGGTTCCAGTGTTGGAATATACCTGGTGCATGAGGCGGCCAATGGGCCGCCGCAACTGTCTCCCGATATGCCGGATGAGGTCTTGGTCGAGGCCTTTGCTCCTGGACGCGAGCTTAGCGTTTCAGTGCTGGGAGATCGGGCCCTCGAGGTGACAGATATTCTTACCGATGGCTGGTATGACTATGATGCCAAATACAAGGCTGGCGGCTCACGTCATGTGATCCCGGCGGATCTTCCGGCTGATGTTCGCGACCTCTGCTGCGACTACGCGCTGCGTGCCCATCGCGCTCTGGGCTGTCGGGGGCTGAGCCGCACAGACATTCGCTGGGATGAGACCAAGGGGGCCGAGGGCCTGATCCTGTTGGAGACAAACAATCAGCCCGGTATGACTCCGACCTCACTGGCTCCAGAACAGGCGGCCTATTGCGGGATTTCTTTTGGGGCTCTGTGCGCCTGGCTGGTTGAGGATGCATCATGCGGACGCTGAAGGGCCAGTTTAAGCGCAAGGGCAACCAGGCCGATCCAGCGCCCTCGCGCCTGAAGTATCGGTTGCAGCGCTGGATGCTCACGCCTGGTATTCGCTTTGGGCTGAAATACGGCGTGCCGCTGTGCCTTATGCTTGCCGCTGGTGGCGCGTTTCTGGCGGATGGGTCCCGGCGCGAGATGGTTGGTGACAATCTGCGCGCACTCTGGGCCGCAATCGAAGAGCGCCCCGAATTCATGGTCAATGTCATGGCCATAGACGGGGCAGGGACTTCGGTTGCGCAGGATGTACGTGAAGTGATGCCGCTGGAATTTCCGGTCAGCTCCTTTGACCTGGATCTGGCGCAGATCCGGATGCAGATCGAAAGCCTGGACCCGGTGAAAACCGCCAATGTGCGCATTCGCCCCGGAGGCATTTTGCAGATCGATGTGGAAGAGCGCCGCCCCGCTCTGATCTGGCGCAACCACGAAGGTCTGGCCTTGTTGGACGATACGGGGGCTCATGTGGCTGAGCTGGGGCGGCGGGCCATGCACCCGGATTTGCCTCTGATCGCAGGCGAGTCCGCGGATCTTGTTGCGGCTGAGGCCCTGGCGCTTTTTGCCACCGCCCGCCCTCTTGGCACCCGTCTGCGCGGGCTGGTCCGCATTGGGAAGCGCCGCTGGGACGTGGTGCTGGATCGCGGGCAGCGCATCATGCTGCCGCAGGACCAGCCGGTCCAGGCCTTGGAGCGGGTGATCGTGGTGAGTGAAGTACAGGATCTGCTGGAGCGCGATGTCGCGGCGGTGGATATGCGGATTGCGGCACGGCCGACAGTTCGAATGACGGAGAAAGCAGTGGAAAACTGGTGGCGCATCAGAGAAATGAACGAGGGTGGGTTGTAGGATGACGGATCTTTATCAGTCCCAGCGCGCGATGCGGCAGATGCGCCGTCAGGCGATGCAGCGTGGTGTCGTTGCCATTCTGGATATCGGCAGCTCCAAGATTGCCTGCCTGGTGCTGCGCTTCGATGGCTCCAGCCGGCTCAGCGAAGACAATTCCATTGGCTCCTTGGCAGGGCAATCTGGCTTTCGGGTGATTGGCGCTGCGACCACGCGGTCTCGTGGGGTACAGTTTGGCGAAATCACCGCCATGCAGGAAACCGAGCGCGCCATTCGTACCGCCGTGCAGGCGGCGCAGAAAATGGCAGGGGTGCGTGTGGATCACGTGATCGCCAGTTTCTCAGGGGCCAATCCGCGATCCTATGGGCTGGATGCCCGGTTGGAGCTGGAGGGCCAGGAGGTCTCTGAGGGAGAGATCGCCCAGGTTCTGGCCGCCTGCGAGGTGCCGGAATATGGGGCAGATCGCGAAGTTTTGCATGCGCAGCCGGTCAATTTTGCGCTGGACAACCGCTCTGGCCTTGCAGATCCGCGTGGCCAGTTGGGGCAGACCCTGGCGGTGGATATGCATATGCTGACCGTGGATACTGGAACGGTGCAAAATCTGGTGCGCTGTATTCAACGCTGCGATCTGGAGCTCGCGGGAATTGCCTCTTCGGCCTATGCCTCAGGCTATGCGGCACTGGTCGAGGACGAGCAGGAGCTGGGCGCGGCCTGCATTGACATGGGGGGCGGCTCCACCTCCATTTCGGTCTTTATGAAGAAACATATGATCTATGCCGATGCGGTGCGGATGGGCGGTGATCACATCACCAGCGATATTTCCATGGGGCTGGGTGTGCCTATGGCCAATGCTGAGCGGATTAAAACCTTCTGCGGAGGCGTTCATGCCACTGGGGTGGATGATCGCGACATGATCGATATTGGCGGTGATACCGGCGATTGGGAGCATGACCGCCGCACCGTCAGCCGGGCCGAACTCATTGGCATTATGCGCCCCCGTGTCGAGGAAATCCTCGAAGAGGTGCGCGCGCGGCTTGATGCCGCCGGATTCGAATACCTTCCCAGCCAGCAGATCGTTCTCACCGGCGGCTCGAGTCAGATCCTTGGGCTCGACGGTTTGGCCTCCCGGATCCTGGGGCAGCAGGTGCGTTTGGGGCGTCCTTTGCGGGTTCATGGCCTACCGCAATCGGCCACAGGCCCTGGTTTTGCGGCTTCCGTTGGACTTTGTCTCTTTGCCGCCCATCCGCAGGATGAATGGTGGGACTTTGAAACGCCAGTCGACCGCTATCCGGCTCGATCACTCAGCCGTGCGGTGCGCTGGTTCCGGGACAATTGGTAAGCGTAGAAAAAAATATCCCCAGCCTGTGGAAAAACCTGGAACGAACTGGGTGACAGGGCTGGGAAAACCGGATAACAAAGATTTAACAGTCGCAAAAAGTGACGCCGAATTGCCGAGCAGAAGGCAACCATACATACAAACCTAAGGACCCTGGGGTGCCGCCACTGGGCCCTGTTTTCTATTGTGTCATGGTTTGTCGTTTTCTACCAGATCTGCCTGAATGAGCGGAGAGTTGCGGGTTCTTCTCGAATTTGGCCCATATTTTGTGGTATATTTCGTTTTTTAGGATGACGAGACTCCGCCTTCACGGTAGGATTGAAGCGGATTAACAGGAATAGCCCTTGCGGGAGGGCTCAAGAAACAGGCGGAAAGAGCATGACATTGAACCTTTCGATGCCCGGGCAGGAAGAACTGGCCCCTAAGATCACCGTGTTCGGTGTCGGCGGCGCAGGTGGCAATGCGGTCAACAATATGATCGCAAAAGAGCTGGAGGGCGTCGATTTTGTCGTCGCCAATACCGATGCTCAGGCCCTGCAACAAAACGCGGCGAAAAGCCGGATCCAGTTGGGCGTAAAAGTCACCGAAGGCCTGGGCGCTGGGGCGCGCCCCTCCGTTGGCTCGGCGTCTGCTGAAGAAAGCATCGAGCAGATTGTGGATCACCTGGCTGGTGCACATATGTGCTTCATCACAGCCGGTATGGGCGGTGGTACAGGCACGGGGGCTGCTCCGATCATCGCGCAGGCCGCCCGTGAGCTGGGGGTTCTGACGGTTGGTGTTGTGACCAAACCGTTCCAGTTCGAAGGCAACAAGCGGATGAAGCAGGCCGAGGAGGGTGTCGAAGCCCTGCAAAAGGTCGTGGATACGCTGATCATCATTCCCAACCAGAACCTGTTCCGTCTGGCCAATGAAAAGACCACCTTCACCGAGGCCTTCTCGATGGCCGATGACGTGTTGTATCAGGGCGTTAAAGGCGTGACTGATCTGATGGTCCGTCCGGGCCTGATCAACCTCGACTTTGCCGATGTGCGCGCCGTGATGGACGAGATGGGCAAAGCGATGATGGGGACCGGTGAGGCCGAGGGCGAAGATCGCGCCGTTCAGGCCGCTGAAAAGGCCATCGCCAACCCGCTGCTCGATGAAATCAGCCTGCGTGGCGCCAAGGGTGTGCTTATCAATATCACCGGCGCACATGACCTCACGCTGTTTGAGCTGGACGAGGCCGCCAATCGCATCCGCGAAGAGGTGGACCCTGAGGCGAATATCATCGTCGGCTCCACACTGGATACGGCTATGGAAGGCAAGATGCGCGTCTCCGTCGTGGCAACGGGCATTGATGCCACCGAAGTGATGACCGAGATTCCGGTTCCGCGCCGTCCGATGTCGGCGCCGCTGAAAAAATCTGTCAGCGTCGAACAGACACGCGCGGCTCCTCTTGAGCTGAGCACCCCAATCGAGCAACCTCAGGTTGCAGTACCTGAGCCGGCACCGGCGCCACAGGAGCCCTCCCTGTTCGAAGGTATGGATGTGCAGCAGGTTGCTGCTCAAGAGCAGGCCGAGGACATTTTTGAAGAGATCGAAGACACCGGCCAGGACGGGCTGCCACAGCCCGCCTATCAGCCACAGGTTCCTGCGTTCCAGCCTCAGGCGGATGCGGCCGAAGAGCAGCCCGGTGCCTCTTTTGTAGCACCCAAAGCCCCGGCTCCGGGGACACCTTCGGCGGATGCTATCGTGCGTCTGCAAGCGGCAGCGGCGCGGGCCCAGGGGCAGCAGCCGATGGCGCAGCCCGCTCCGGCTCAAGCGCCGGTTCAGTCGGCTCCAGCCGCTCAGCCGCAGCAGCGTCAGGCGGCCGCAGCGTCCTCTTCGGAAGCTGAACAGCATTCCGAGCAACGCCGTTTTGGGCTCAACTCTCTGATCCACCGGATGACCGGTAGCGCCGCTGAAACCCAGGCTGCAAAGCCGCAGCCCGTGCGCCAGCAGCCACCGATTCAGCAGCAGGCAGCAGCGCCACAGCCGCAGCCGGTTCAGCAACAGGAGCCCGATGCAGAGCAAGATCGTATCGAAATTCCTGCTTTCCTGCGCCGCCAGGCAAATTAACTTTTCACTAATCAAGATTAAGGGTCGCCTTCAGGCGGCCCTTTTTTGTTTAAAAACAATATTTTATACGCGACTGAGCAGTGTTTTGCCTATCTGTTACAGTCATGTTTCAATCCGTTACAAAGATTGAGTTGTGGCTTTTTTGTGAAATCCTTACCTATTTCTCCAACACGGCGCCTGTCGCCGGACATAAGGACCAGGAGCACAAGGTGCAAAATACGCTTAAAGCATCAGTGACATTTGAAGGGGTCGGCCTGCATTCTGGTCAGTCGACACGCCTGGTGATCAACCCTGCAGCAGCAGGACACGGCATCGTTTTCAAACGCACTGACATCGCTTTGGGCAATACCATCGTTCCCGCTCTTTGGAACTATGTTGAGCGCACCGCTCTATGTACCCGACTGGTGAATGCAGCAGGCGTTTCTGTCTCCACCGTTGAGCATGTCATGGCGGCTTTGGCCGGCTGTGGTGTCCACAATGCGCTGATTGAAATTGATGGTCCTGAGGTTCCGATCTTGGACGGCTCTTCTGCGGAGTTTGTGCATGGGATTATGGCTCAGGGGGTTCACCGTTTGAACACCCCGGTTTCGGCGATCCAGGTGCTCAAACCGGTGACCGTAGAAAAAGATGGGGCAACTGCTACATTGCTGCCCTGCGATCGCCTTATGATTGAATTCCACATCGATTTTGACGAGCAGGAAATTGGCCGTCAAAGCCGGGTTCTGGATTTGCGCAATGGCGCCTTTGTACGCGAACTTTGTGACAGCCGCACCTTCTGCCGCCGCGCCGATGTTGAGGCCATGCAGGCCAATGGCCTGGCGCTGGGTGGGGTTCCTGGTGAAAATGCAATTGTCTTTGATGGTAACCGGGTTGAGAGCGGGGCTGGTCTGCGTCACTCAGATGAACCTGTGCGTCACAAGATGCTGGATGCGCTTGGGGATCTGGCGCTGGCGGGTGGCCCTTTGCTGGGGCGCTATGTTGGTGACCGGGCGGGACATGCCCTGACCAATACGCTCCTGCGTGCGCTCTTTGCGACCCCCGGTGCTATGCGCCAGGTAGATTGTGATCTGGCAATGACCGCGCGCCTTCCAGGCCAGGGTCTTGTGCGCTCGGAAATTCCCCGTATCAGCCGCCGCGTGGCCTGATCGCCCGGCTTCAGCCTTTGGCTTTGATTGTAACTGACCAGATGCGCGGCAAGATTGTTGCGAGGGCCCTGTTTTCCGGGGCCTTTTTCTGTATCAAAAGGCGGAGCCCCGCCGGCGTGGCCTAGGCACCGAGCGGACAGGCTTGACCTGTCCAAACATTCTCTGCCAAGTGGGGGCAATGTGGATGAAAGACGTTTTGCACGCTGGATGAATGTGCTAAACGGGGCAGAACCCGGGGCATGACACCCGAAAGTCAAAGACGGTGAGGTTAAGGCGATATGATCGGCATCAAGGCAGGAGCCAAATTTATCAGCGCGGCTCTGTTGATGGCAGCACTCTCTGGATGTGGCGGGGACGGTGGCGCCGCCGAGCAGACCGTGCCGCTGGAGAGCTTTACACCTCAGCAGATCTTTGAGCGTGGTGAGTTCGAGCTGGCGCGCAGCCGCACCAAGGACGCAGCCTTCTACTTCTCTGAAATCGAACGGCTTTACCCTTATTCGGAATATGCCAAACAGGCATTGATCATGCAGGCCTTTGCCAATCACAAAGCCAAAAACTATGAGGAAAGTCGCGGTGCCGCGCAGCGTTTCATAGATTTCTATCCGACGGATGAAGATGCCGCCTATGCGCAGTATCTTTTGGCGTTGAGCTATTATGACCAGATCGACGAAGTTGGCCGCGATCAGGGGCTGACCTTCCAGGCGCTGCAGGCGCTGCGCACAGTGATCGAAGTCTACCCAGACAGCGAATATGCCACTTCCGCAATCCTCAAGTTTGATCTCGCTTTTGATCACCTGGCGGGCAAGGAAATGGAAATCGGACGCTACTATCTGCGCCGTGGCCATTATACTTCTGCCATCAACCGCTTCCGGGTTGTGGTCGAGGAGTTCCAGACCACCAGCCACACGGCCGAAGCTCTGCATCGCCTGGTCGAAGCCTATCTGTCTTTGGGCCTGCTCGACGAAGCGCAGACCGCCGGGGCTATTCTGGGCCATAACTATCAGTCTACCGATTGGTATGAGGACAGCTATAAACTGCTGACTTCGCAGGGGCTTAAACTGAAGGATCGCGGCAATAACTGGCTGAGCCAGATCTACCGCCAGTCGATCAAAGGGCGCTGGCTCTGATCTGCCTGCCGAAAGAACAAGGCGATACATCTGGCCATGCTGCGTGCACTTGATATCCGTGATCTGCTGATCATTGACCACCTGGAGCTGGCGTTTCAGCCAGGCTTGAATGTGCTGACCGGTGAAACCGGGGCAGGGAAGTCGATCCTGCTGGATTCGCTTGGTTTTGTGCTGGGGTGGCGTGGACGCGCTGAATTGGTCCGCCAGGGGGCTGCCCAGGGAGAGGTCATTGCGGAATTCGAGCTGGGCAGGGACCACCCGGCCCATGCAATTCTGGAAGAGGCGGGATTGCCCGGCGGCGAAGAACTGGTCCTGCGGCGGGTGAATA
>NZ_LIKT01000006.1 GCF_001294455.1 Phaeobacter sp. 11ANDIMAR09 | reverse complement strand
CGGTTAGTGCTGGCCGTCGCTCAACTGTCGCAACCTCCCAATGCTCATGTGGCACAGCAAGCTGATCAGGAAGTGGCTTAGCAGAATGTATGTATTGAGATCGAATTCCATAGGCTTGTTTAAGAGCCGGGGAAACCTCCCAACGCGCAATGCTCCTTCCATTCTTTGATCCTTTTACCCGGAAGAAGTCAGCTTCGATCTTCGACGATACGAAAGCCCGGTAGCGTCTGGACAGCGACAGATGTTCTGACTCAAGGATTGCGTGTCTGATTTTCTCAGCACCATCATTTTCGATGTCAGATAAAGCGTCATCAATCGCTTTCCTTTTCCGGTCGTCCACATCTATCCACGTACTTCGATAGTCATCAAACTCTTGCGCAAGGGTTTCGACTGCAGACACCATCAGAGTATAAGCACGGGCTGGATCATAAGGTATGCAATGAAGCGCGGCGATATAAGTCTTAATGGCGCGCATCGAGCCAAGGTAGTGTTTTCGTTCTAAGCGCAAAAGTTCGTCAACGAATTGTATAAGTTCTTTGATATCAGGGTCCAAAATGTTCGCTTGATTGTCAAAGAAGCGTTTAACGAACTTGTCAGGAGTGAACCTGCCGGAGTGCTGTTCTCCACCACTGACAAGCTTGCTAAGCAGGTCATGATCGGGCGTAACGACAACATCAAAAGAGAACGATGCAACAACCGAAAACTCGTTGAGATAAGGGGTGACTGTATGGGAAATTAGGAAACCTGGGCTTTTTTCTCCCTCTTCAATATTTTCGATTAACTCGTACACCAAAGCGCGATCTTTAGGTCCACTTCCTGCAGCTTTCAAAGTTCCAGCCTTGGTCTCGATATCTCTATCGCCGATAAGCCAACCGTTGGAATATAGAACACCTCTCAGCTCATTTTTGCGTCCGACGCCTCGTTGAAATAACTTCCCTGTGTTTATTTGAAGCATCGCATGATTTCCGTAACTAGAATCGACCAACGAACACTAGAGCCTTTGCTCTGCATTTCCAGCGTGCATCTTAAAGGCTAGGATTGTGCCAAGATCGGCTTTGGGCTGTCCTTCAAACTTTGCAAAGTCCGCTTTCTGCGCAAAGCTGCCCTTGGTGGGGGACGCAGCGAATGACCGGTTCCCGCCCTGGTCCCTGGGTTCCGGCGAATGCTGCGCTAGGCGCGAGTGTCCGATATCGTGTTGCGCCCACCTCTTCGTTAAAATCAAGTGCAGAGTTTAAGCCGCCATTGGTTCCAAAAACTCTGCCGACGGACAAAGGGTAATTTTATTCCCTAAAACCGCAATCAATCCAAGGCGTCTTATACGTAAGGCCTAGCACTTTTAGGTCACCTAGTTTTCGATCATCCTGCCGGAAAGCGATGGCATCCACTGTAATCCAAAGCGCAAAGAGGGTAGAGCGAAGGGTGGTCAAAAAGGTGGGTTGAGAAAGTTTCAACTTCCTAAAGTAACTGAAAATAAAGAAAATTTTCCAGTAAAATGGTGCACTGGAGGATGATTATCTAGAACACTTTGATCCCACTGATTTGATCCAAAAGTTGGAGGAGTGGGAGACCATTCTGGGAGCCGATCCTGAACTTGTTCAAAGGCTGCGCACCATTGATCAAGATACTGAGAAAAGCAGTTCCACGGATGTCTTGGACGAAGAGTTAGCACGACCTCGTCCAAAATTGCGGGGGCCTCGCCCATGAGTCGTCCTGCCCCGTTTTCCCTTCGTCTCACACCAGAGGAACGCCAGCAGCTTGAAGCCCAAGCTGGGGCGATGCCGCTGGCGTCATATATCAAATCCGTGGTTTTGGCCGACGAAGCTCCTAAATATCGTAGTCGGCGGAAACCACCTGTTGCGGAGCAACAGCTCTTGGCGGAAGTGCTGGCACGCCTCGGCCAAACTCGTCAGGCCAATAATCTCAACCAAATCGCCAAGCATCTCAACCAAGGTACACTGGTTGTTGATCCAGATTTGGAAGCGGACCTTAAACGAGCTGTAGCCGAAGTCGCATGGATGCGAACAAAGCTGATGGAAGCCTTGGGGGTATCGATATGATCATCAAAGCTTCACAACGTTCAGGTGCCGTGGCGCTCGCAGATCATTTGATGAATGACCGAGATAACGACCATGTTGACGTGATAGATATCGACGGGTTCGTGGCTGACGATCTCCATGGGGCATTCAAGGAAGCCTATGCGATTTCCAAAGCGACTCAGTGTAATCAGTTCTTGTTTTCGGTTTCGCTGAACCCGCCAGAACATGCGGTTGCCACGGATGATGATTTTCGAGACACGGCAAGCCGTGTGGCGGATGCAGTCGGCCTGAGTGATCAACCTCATGCCATTGTCGTTCATGAGAAGAACGGTCGCCGCCATGCTCATGCGGTGTGGTCCCGCATTGATGGGGTTGAACTGAAGGCAATCAACTTGCCGCACTACAAGAACAAGCTGAGAGACGTGTCTCGTGATCTGTTTCTTGATCACGGATGGATTTTGCCAGATGGTCTCGCCACCTACGGCAACAAGTCTCCTTTGAACTTCACGTTGGAAGAATGGCAGCAAGCCAAACGCCAGAACCTCGATCCTCGTGAGATCAAACAAACGTTTCAAAATGCATGGGACAGATCTGACAACCAAACCAGCTTCAAGAACGCTCTAGAGGAACGCGGATACTTCCTCGCGCGCGGTGATCGGCGTGGGTTCGTTGCCTTGGATGTCGATGGCAATGTCCACGCCATTGCCAAATGGACGGGTGTTAAGTCCAAAGATGTGAAAGCCAAACTCGGCTCCCCTGAAGACTTGCATTCCGTCGATGAAACAAAATCACAGATCCGCTCGAAGGTTTCTTCTCAGATGCGCGACTTCATCGCCAAGGCAAAGAACAGACATTCAACAGAGATGCATCCGCTCCGTGAAGAAGTCACATCCATGGCTCGGGCACATCGGCAAGAACGAAAAACGCTGAAAGAAGGTCAGGCAAAACGCTGGGCAGATGAAACCAAGGTTCGGTCCCTCCGCCTGAATGGCGGTCTTCGTGGCCTACTGGATAAGGTGACAGGCAAATCCAAAGCAACGAGGCAGCAGAACGAACGTGAAGCCCTGAAAGCCGCCAAGCGTGATCAGCAACAACGGGATTTCATGATCCGAGAACAGATGAAAGAGCGGCAGAAACTTCAAGGGTGGATCAACAAGCTGAAGATCAAACAACGAGCTGAACGCCAAAATCTTGCCCGCGACATTGCCAGTATTCTTCGCCCAAAACTGAGACCTGAAACGATCAAACAGCAACAGCCGAACTTGGTGATGCAACCTGCTACACGGCCTCGTCGCGACAGAGGCCCAAGCTTCACACCGTAGAGCAAGAGATAACAGCAATAAGTTGATTTAATTCCATTTTTCGAGTAAAATTGGATATGAGTTACGAGACTTGGCACAAGCACTTTGATGAGGACCCCGACGAAGAAATAGGTAGGTATGTGACTGGAGCCTTTGGTGAGCCTATGCTGATTGTGATGCCCAGAATCTCATGGGCTTACGTTGATTGGATGGAAAGTGAGCATGGCACCAACGTCAACGCAGTTTTTCAGAAAAATCAAAAGATGTGGACGCCTGAATTTGGGTGTAAAAACGTTGCTTTTCGAAACTTAGTCCACAAGTCATTTCTGAAAATGGAAAAGAAGGAGATGGGACGACCAGAATGGTGTGACCCAGCATCTCCAGAAGATTTGTTGGACATCTAATCTCACCCTTTTAGGGTGATCACATTCATCTTTCATCAGGGAAAACTTGCATGTCTGATCATGAAGACGACAAAGGCCCGCGCAAGAACACTTCACCAGAGCACAAACCCGAAAATGCCAAGAACGCAAATGCTGCCCCTAGAGGCAGCGTGGGGAACTCTTTTACGCCTACTGGCACTAGTTCGGCACCACGCGAATTTGTCTTCACCTTTGAACCTGAAAATCACCAGCAACCTACAGAAACTCCAGAGGACACACGCCCCATTGCAGTGGAGACAGGCATAAAGGAAATCGACGACCAGTCTCACGCGGATGGCTATCAGACCAAACCGATTGAAGAGATAGAGGCTGCGGCGGCAGAGCAGGAAGCAGCGCCTTCCAAGGAGACCTTCGATCAGATGATGGGAAATGACGGCTCGGCGGTTTTCCAAACGACCAATGATCGCGCTGTGAACGAGCAATACCAAGATCGTGGAGAAACTTCAGTTCCCCAATCATTGGGGTCGCCCGATCAACAGAAACAGGCCAACAATGATACTTCACCGAAGGCAGGTAATGACGGCCCGCAGATATCCCAAAGCGACTATGCAAGAGCTTTTCGGCAGGCGTCAGAAAGGACCAACGAAGTCTACAAAACCAAGGGACCAGACATCGAATAAACGTGCTTTTCGCGCCACTATGTGATACAATAACCGCATGACAAATATAGATAAATTACTGACAGACGAGGAAGTCAAAGTACGTCGCAAGCGGCGGTTAGAAGCGATGCATCTGCAAGAGATTGAAAGCAATCCGCTGACGCCTGAGCAAGTAGAAATGTTCGAGATGTTCGAGCGCGAACGGTGGTCAGACGAACGCTGTCATGAGTACATTATGAAGCGCGCTCTAGAGCTTGCAGCTAAGGGCAATGGCACAGGATGAGTGATCCCGTCTATTGCCTCCCACCAGATCACAAGGTTCTCCGCAACAAGTTCGACATTAGTGATCAAGAGGGTTTGGATACTGTTGAAAGAGAGCTTTCGACATCCCGCATACGCCAAGGCTGCCCCGAAGGTGACTTCGACCTGAAACACCTTCAGTCCATTCATCATCACCTTTTTCAAGATACCTATGAGTGGGCTGGAGAGGTTCGCACCCTTGAGATCAGCAAAGGTGGATCTCAGTTTATGCCCCGTCGTTTCATCGAAAACGGCATGAACGACATCCATGGCCGCATCATATCTGCGAACTACCTGCAAGGAACATCACCATCGGAGTTTTCTGAACAAGCTGGCGAACTCATCGGCGATCTCAACCACGTTCACCCCTTTCGCGAAGGCAATGGTCGAACGCAAATGCAGTTCCTCCAGCAGCTTTCCGAAAAGGCAGGCCACAAGATTGATCTGTGCAAGATTGACAAGGAGCAATGGATAGACGCCTCTATCTCATCGAACAGAGGCGATCACTCGAAGATGCAAGATTGCATTCAAGGGGCATTGGAGCAAAACAGCTTGGAACGAGATGGCGTTGATGACGGTCAACTCCGCCCCCAGATATCGGCTGAGCGCTACAAGGAAACACTGCGCCAGAGCCAAAACAGGACGGCGCAGCTGCAACAGTCGAAAGATCAAGATATCGACTAGAGAAGTTCGACCTTCTTGCCCTCAGAGGCGTCGTTTTCTTTGGGCGCTTCCGCACCAACTGTGTCGATAATCATGTTCATCCAAGCGCAGATGTCATTCACGTAGTTTGCATCAACCAAGTACTTCATATCCTCGCCCCAAGGACCATAGGCGAACCGCAACGCAGTAACTCCAAATTTTGGCTGGGTGATACTCTTATTGAGTTCAACTTCTTGGCTTGAATAAGCGGGCCGCAGGCCATCAGCAAAGCGCCTGTCAAACTTGTAAGATCCGAACGTTACGAAATCTTTGTCCACTTCAACTCGTACAGTTGGCCGCGTCATCGTGTATGCCAAGAAAGTGGCAAATAGACTTGCTCCTACACCTAAAATACATCCCCATACGATGTTCCCGCCAAGGCTTCCTGTCACATATCCATATCGATCAAATGAACTCTGGTATCCCAAAGCACCACCAATCGGTAGCGTAACAAGTATCGTTGAAAGACACATTGTGGGTCCCACCCAGCACCAAAAACGAATGGCGGCCTGAACGGCCATGACAGCTTGCTCATTATTTTGTCTAACAAGCTCTGTCCCAACAGGAGTCTTACGCACAGGCATTACAAAAGCATCAGAAGTCGTAGAAGAAAGCTGCGGCTTAGGGCTTTCCCCTGAATTCACAGGCGTAGGCTGCGTCTGTTTGTTTGGCTTTTGCTCTGTCACAAGGTACTTCAAGAACGCGAAAATTTTGTTCTTCAGATCATTCATTCGGTCGGCCTCACTTCATCAAAAATTGGATCGAAATAGGATACGCGTTGCAGGAAAATGCCGCTGACACCGGGATAGATAATCAACTGGTTGTTGGACTGACGGGAAAAGCATGCGGCCACTTCATCCGGTGCCAACAATGGCGCGCCCTCAATACTCTTTGATTGACCCGTGAAACCTGAGGCTGCCTGTGATGTGCTCTGCTCGCTTTGGGAAATTTTGAGCATGGATGATTGGCCCAAGCGCTCGGATACATATTTGAGGGTTCCAAGGTCATTCAGGCCGAAGGTCTGAAAGATCGATGCGTTGCCTAAAAAGGTCTCCCATCGTTCGCCATAGATGGTTTTGAGCTGAGATAGATCCTGAAAGAACGACCAAATCCGAACACCAAACCCTGCGATCAAACCAGCCGCTGTTTCCAGAGATTTCATGTGACCTAGCACATGCATCTCATCCAAGATCATCAGCGCGGGCGTGTCAGGTTTTTGTTCGTCCGCCTCAATGGCGTTGAGCAGCCGATTGATGAACAAGCGGAACAAACGAAAATGTCGATGCATCCGTCCTGCTGGCAGGCAGAGATAGACAGATTGCTGCCCATGTTTCCAAGAGAGCAAGTTTGGCGTGCGTCCAGTATCAGACAATGTTCGTGCCATGGGCGGAGATGAGATAAACCCAATCTGATTGCGAATGGTCGACATGATGCTGCCAAACTCCCGATCCCCCAAACTCAACAAAGTCGATGCCGCCTCAAACGGAATGCCGTGGGCAAACCGTGGATCGCTGCTCATCAATGCACTGAGCTGGTCAAAAGTGAGGCTGGGGTCGTTCACATCTGGAATGCCTGTGTTTCCCTCACCGGCTTGAGCAATGCGAGGCAGAAACAACAGGCGCTTTACTTCATTGAGAGATGTATCTCGGATATCAGGATGCGCCACGACCCACGCGATGTATCCGCGCAAAACCAGTCTTGCTGCGTCATAGAAATAGGCGTTTTGTCCTTCGCCCTCTTGCACAACCAAGGCATCCGCGATGGCATCGCATTCATCAATGAAATCATCACTATGCGGGTTGAGATCTGCCAGAGGGTTGAAGCCAGCTAGATATTCGTTTGAGACGCCCGACACACCAAAGGGATCAATGACAAAGACATCTTGGCCAAGCCCCCCACTGGGTACATCTCGTCCTTTGCCGCGCCGTTCAGCCGTTAAACGGGCGTTTTCGCCCTTGGGGTCGATGACCAATACAGATCCCGTATAACGCAACAGGTTGGGCACGATGGCAGAAACGCCTTTCCCAGTCCTTGATCCAGCGATGGTCAATAGATGGCGATCATCCTTGAGGCCTATCAGTTGCTCGTCGGCTGCACCAAGAAACACCTTATCCGTTTCATAGCGCCAGCGTGGATTTGCACTGATGGCGGATGGATCAACCCACAACGCACGCGGCGCGCTATCATGACTAGCCGGAGATCCGGGAATGCCTCTTGGCAGATCTTGAAATTGCATGTGCCTAGTCCACAAATTGAAATACGTCAGGATTGATGGAATCTAAATCAAATCAACCCTGAGATAGTGTGGCGCGGGTTTTCAAAATTCAAGTCATCTCTGAGCTGTAGAACCACAACCCTAGTGTTTTGTCTTGCTGGCATCTTGCGGCAGCACCGAGGAGTTGCCTTGATCTACGCTTCGCTCGATTTCGTCATCAGGAACACTGAATGTGACTTCCATATCGCTCAGTTCATCAAGGGCAGTTTCCATCGTTTTCGACAACCGTGGTCGACCAACATGCACACCTCTGGCCTTGGCCGCAGCCATGCCAGCTTTCGTGCGCTCAGAAATTAGACTGCGTTCATATTCGGCAAACACGGCGAGTTGCCCATAGATCATGCGCCCCACTGCAGTACGCGTATCAATCCCTTGCGTGATGGCGTGGAATTCAACCCCGCGCTCTTGCAGGTCGCTGAGGATCTGTAACAGGTGGATAGTTGATCGCCCAAGGCGATCCAGCTTCCAGACTGTGAGCGTGTCGCCTGCATTCAGCTCTTGCATCAGCGCATTCAGTGCGGGGCGGTCAACCTTGCCGCCTGACACACCATGATCCGTGTATATCTTCCTGCAACCTTCAGCTTGCAGGGCATCAAGTTGAAGAGCTTCGGTTTGATCCTTGTCCGACACGCGAACATACCCAATCTTCCTACCTGCTTTTACCTGCGTTCCCATCCCCTGATTGTGCGGGGTTTGATCGTCAAAACAATCTCCAAACATGGTGATTTTCCTCTTTGCAAAAGGGGTCCCTTTCAAAGCGGCGGTGGAAGTGGTTTTGGTCAGCAAGACTCCGTCAAAAAATCTGTGGAAAACAGCGATGGCGGACTCCGATGGTGGTGATGTGCTACCCCTATCAAAAGGGACCCCTTTTGAGCGGCTACAGCTCAAACGAGGTTTCAATGATCATTCTTAACAATCAGAAATACCGCCATGCGGAGGGCAACGTATGACGATGGAGGAAACGACTCTCTATATTCTAGGCAGCGGGGCAGCCTTTTTTGTATTCTTCATTTGCGCAGGGTTGTGGCTTGGGAATACTTGGAAATTTCAATTGGCGGTTATGCTTTTTGGCTTATTGACCGTCAGGGCATGTGTGACGCCATTCCTTCATCCAGTTCAATAGGTTGGCGGCACGCCAACCACCTTTACCCAGCCCTGTAAATCAAACGTTCGCCTGCGATTTCGGTTTCTGTGTAGTCATGAGCCAAATCGCGGGCGATGGCGTCCATGTCGATGTAGCGCTCTAAATGCTCGGGAATATCACCGAATAGGCCTTCACCGACTATTTGTTCCGCCAGTTCTTTCATGCTGTCCACGTGGTACAGATCCACGTCAAATTCTTCTGGGTGAACATCTTCGGGATCGAAACCGTACCCGATTTCACCAACGGCGATGATGAAGACTTTCTTCTGGTAGTCCTCCCATTCATCACATGCCGCGAAGTACCCGCCAATATTGGCCTGATTGATGCCCCATGCCTTGGCCAAGGCGCAGTCGATGTCATCGCCATCAATGAACAGGATTTCGTATTCTTCAACGGGTTCCCAATGGGCATTCATGTGCCGCTTGGAAATGGTTTGATATTCCTCAACGCTCTCAAAGTAAAAACCGATTGCGTCTAGGTCGTATGGTTGTGCGTGTAGCTGCGGCATGTCTTTTCTCCTCTGGTCTCTGACGGGTTGCGCATAAACCCGTCTGGCTTCCGCCGAGGAGCGGGGGTGCAAGGATCAAAGGTGCCGCAGACAGGACCAGAGCCACGCGGAGCTGCAATGCATATGAAGCGAGCATGGTGAGGACCCACCCTTTGAACCGCGCGGGGGCGGCAGCCCTAGTCAGTCATGGGAGTACTGAGGAGAGGACATGTCTCCCCGACACTCCCCAATCTGGTCGACATACATTGGTAGGAAAGCTTGCAAGGAGCGGAACCTTGTGTGCAAATCTCCACTACAGTTGTTGCTCTCAACCAAGCTTCCGGACACAATAAGCTTATGATAGCAATCATTTTTCCAAAATAAATTACAGAAATCTTAATAACAAATAGAAAGCTTCGGCAAAATGCCCGACACACCTAAAACAAACTTACTACACGAGATCCACTATCTCATCCCTGTAGAAGATGGAGCGCCGAACCAAGCCACTCTTATGCAAGGTTTCGCACCTAGTCTTTGCGAGAACAGCCATTTCCTTCGTGGCATCTCTTTACTACCTTCAAGCATTTCCGAATTATCTCCCAGTTTGAAAGATGCGCGACTTCCTATTAAGATATCTGGACAATCTCCTTTAAGCTGGGCTGGCCAATCACCGAAAGCCCTAACCAGATTTTTAGTTCCCGAATTCTCTCCGTTTGTTGTAATTTTCTTTGGCCCCAACCACAATATCCTAGATTATCAAGAGTGGATTAATGCTCACGCCTTCCCCTTAGTAACCGTATCAACAAAAGGCGCACGAATATCTTCTAAAGACTTCTCCCTTGACCTCTTGAGAGATGCATTTGTTGACATCTGCAAGTCACTAAAAGGAAAGATCCATGAAGAAGAGAGATTGGAAGCAATAGAACTTATTGAGAGCTGGGAAGAACCAAGCGCAAGGGACATCGGATTCAAAGTGGGCGGACACAATTCAGTCGCGCCGAACTTGTGCGCTCTTTCGGTAATGGGATTCGAGGAACTAATTGATGGTCCGTTCAGTAAAATTGGCTCTGACATCTCACCATATGTTGAACAGATTTCAAAGACCGCCAAAGTAATTTTAGATGAACGACACGAAATTGGAGAGCGAAAAGCTAATCAGTTGTTCCGCCCAACGCCGGAACTAAATCTCTACGCACCTTCTATATATCCACACTTCAAAACACTGCCGCTAGCCGGCGCACCAGTATCGACTCAAGAACAAAAAAAATTCATCGTGGCTCGAAACTCTTTAGTTCGACAAAAAGGATACAGTTTTACCGCTCAAACTACTGCACAGAAAGGTACATTTTGGAGCGAAGGTGAGGACAAGCCATCCCCCCACTTCCTTTTAAGGATGCGTGCGCAAGAGTTATCGTTTGGCACGGAATGTATTGGGGTCTTGGCTGCGTCAGAATGTTCAGCTGTTGTCCGCCTGCCAAACGAAATTAACAAAACTGCGGGGCAGGTTAGAATGCTAGCTCAGCAACATCATGCCAAGCATACGACTGAAAGGAAGAGAACAAAACTTTTTCAAAAAGTACAGCGGAACATAAACGAAGCGGTTCCTGCTGATTTCCTCCCGCTCATAGAACGCAACGAGCATGGCGTTCGGGTCGTTTCTGATACCCATCTGGAGTGGCTTGATGTTAAAGGCCTTCCTCTATCCATACAAAAGAATGTTTCACGCATCCCCGTAACTCCGGGAAACCTATTTGTTAACTCCATATCTCCCAAACGGCACCTTCACTTGACACCAAGTAGTTTTGAAGAAGTACTCGTGATTAGTGCTTTGAAAAGGGATGATCCAATCAGTCCATTTATGCCCTTTGCGATCTCAGGTTTCCGAAAGGAGCTAGAAGGCAAAGTAAAAGTCAGAACAGTTCAGGTAGCAAATGAAGATGAGCTCGTCGATGCACTCAATGCTTTTGACGGCGCAATGCTGATATTCGATGGTCATGGCTCTCATAGGAGTAAAGGAGCAGCTAAAATTCACCTTGAGGGCATGGCAATAGACGTATGGAAACTTAGCGAAAGAAAAATTCGCATCCCCCCAATCGTCATCCTAAGTGCATGTGACACTCATGCGGCTGATCGCAACCATGCCACGACTGCCAACGGCTTTCTATCCTTGGGAGCAAGATCTGTTCTCGCATCCGTTTTTCCTCTTCATGCAATTGATGCCGCGGCATTCATAGGCCGCCTGTTACACCGTGTTGCAAACTTTATTCCGGGAGCTCATGAAGTATATGGCAGATCTCTTTCGTGGTTAGAAATTGTTTCAGGCATGATACGGATGCAGCTGCTTAGGGACTACCTAGCAACACTGGAAAAACAAGGTCATATAAATGAACAACAGTTCAAAGATTTGCATCTGAAGGGGAATTTCGCAATTAACGGCCTGGCAAAATGGCCGTTCGAAGAAGTTATCACTGCGCTGACCGAATTGGGGATCATGGAAAAACAAGCCAGACGTGAGCTTAGATGTGCGGTAGCTAACTCAAGCGCTATCAGCTACTTACATGTTGGAAGACCTGAAACGATACTTGTGCACTCAGAGAAACAAATATCCGAAATTTTTCAATGAAGATACGTCGTTTGGGCATGTTTCAATGCAGAAGGAGAGACACAATCCCCAAGCTCTACGAGCGAGTTTCAAGGCGTGGGGAGCAGTCTCGCCCTTTGACAGGATCCAGCTTCAGCAAACTGGCGGCATTCAATCGGCAGACGGTTGATCAGGGTTCCTAGGGGCAGGAACGCCCCTAGGTCGATGGGTGCAGGGAGAGCAAAATCTCACCTGCGAGGGATCAAATACCGATATGTTTGCATGGTCGTGACTGGCTCAATGCCAATCTCGACCATCAGCTTTGGGGGATACAACGGGGGAGCGCAGCAGCCCCCTTGTCAAGTCGTGTGGTACTACCACACACAACTTGCAGCACATCTTAGTGCTGTAGGATGACCGCAGGGATCGCAGCGCAGGTTCTCATCTGACACACAGCTCGCAGCAAACCTTATACCTGAAGATGACCCCAAAGTGACACAACGGAAACGGGTCAGTGACCCACATCTCATGATGTGTTTTGCAGCTCGCTTTCACAAAGCCAACACTCTTTACTAGTAGCCAAATTCCAACAGACTCTTTGCCTTGCTTTTGTGACCGATAGCAACTTAACGTTGTTCTATTAGAGGTAAGCGAGTGAACAATGAGTGGAAAATGGCATCGCCGCGCTGCACATACTAGGCAGGGGAAAAACGGTCAGATCATACACGTCAGAGAGACAGCTGTGTACACCAACACTTCTTCAAACCCAAAAGGTAAGAAAGCTGCTTTTCGCCATGCTTGTCCTGAATGCGGTGCGCAAATCGTCAGCGTGAAGATGAAGAACAATGGCTGGGCGCATTTTGAGGGCGGCAAAGGTTTGGGCAAGATTAAGCATCCATGTTTCGATAGGGGAAAAGGGCTCTCCAAGCGCCGCGATGAGAACACCCCAGATCTTTTTGAATAGTTTTTCAACTACTGCTCTAGAGAGGTTCTGTCACGGCCATGACTTCGTTTGCAACGTGGAAGACTGAACACATCTCTGCAACAAACCCTTCATGTTAGAAGCAGAGCATCATCTTAAACGTGCCCTTGATACGGCCTTGGCACAGTATGCGGAAACGATGGGAGAAGCGTTTCCAGTCCTGCCGGTACTTGATGTCGTCGTTGACCCCGAGCTCTGGGCTCTGGCAGAAATGGATGGCAAGGTATTCCGCATCCACGCGAGCTCCGGATCAGTTGACAGCATTTCTGCACTTTGGACGTCAGCATTTCTTGATGACAATTTCTATGCAGGCTTTGGAAAAGAAATCTGTGTCAATGCCGCGACGATGACACACGTCAGCCTCGTCTGGTTGATGTTGCATGAAATGCACCACTACCAGATGGGGCACTTCGAAAATCTTACCCAAGAACAATCGTCAAGAACCTCCACCCCGAAGCACCGTGCTCTCTTGGAACGGATAGAGAAAAGCTCTGACACGTTTGTCAAAGATTTGATTTTCGAAATGCAGGCTGACCACGATGCTACTGAAATGTTGCTAGATGCATATTCATCAAACGAGTGGGCTTCCCTGCGTGTCCGAGTTGCTGCGATTTCAGCTATGATGATGTTGATCGAACGGACTGATGCGTCTAGTCATTCGCCCAATACAACGCACCCCAAAGCCGCGACACGCATTTTTCAACTTCTCGGACATCTCATTGATATGCCTTTACTTTCGGCGCACCTAGGGGTGGTCGACTCCTGCGAATGTATGTCCTCCACAGAAAAATTCTCAAAGAAGAAGGAGCAGGAACACTTTGTTGCGCAAGTTGTTGTACCTGCATTCTTTGACACTGTCTCGCTCGCAAAAACGGCCACTGCCCAAACAATCATCGATGATCTAGGGAGCGTGACTGAGTTTTTTCATGACATTCAGTTCGCCAAGCTCAACCAAGGTACAGAAGCGGTAAAACTGCTCACAACCGGCGCGCAGCAATGGAGAGAACTGGTTGCATCGGGAGTCAAGTTGACCTGATGACACTCGAAAACCGTGGATGAAGAAAAATATCCGACATAAAACTTCAGAATACGTTCGTTTGCCGCAATCACTCTTCGCATCACACCTTCAGGTTGCGAGCCTGATAAATCTATGTATTATATAGAAAATTTCAGATTCCTTGGGCCGCATCTATATGAAAATTTCTACCTTTGCTTTGAAGAACTATCGCCGACTATCCGACGTGAGCTTGGTGCTTGATGATAAACAAACAGTACTTGTTGGAGCTAACAACAGCGGAAAGACGTCCTGCATCGGTGCGCTTCATACATTCCTAAAAAGCCCTGAAAACCTCAGGGTTCGAGACATTTCGAAGAAAAATTGGAAGGCAATCCAAACGCTTGGCGAAGAGGTTGAGAAAGCCTTTCCTAAGAGTGAGGATATGGCAGGGCTATCTGCAAAACTGATCAGTTTACTACCGTGTCTAGATATCGACATCACAGCGGAGGCAAGTGAAGCTTATAAGGTTCGCGATATCCTTCCTGACTTAGAATGGCGTGGTGGCATACTGTCGGTTCGCATGACCTACGAACCAAAGGATATCGAGAGACTCTTTCGTGAGTTTGTCGACGCAAGGCACGTAGTTTCTGAACATAAAGGTGAGGTCAGTCTGTGGCCCAAGGATCTATGTGATTTTTTAGAAAAAGGTAAAAACTTCAGCACGCACGTAAAGCAGAAACACCATATTTTGAGTAAGGCAAGCGGCGCCTCCGCGACCGAGACCTTGCAGCCTCTCAAGTCTGAAGCGTTGAAAAAGCTTATTCGAGTAGACGTTATCTCCGAGCAACGAGGCCTAGGCGCAGAAGATAGCGCTGAACAAAAAGGACCATATTCTGAAAAGCAACGGCTAAACAAGCTGCTTCGTGATTATTATGATCGCATATTGAACCCAGAAGATTTCCCAGCAGTGGAAGACCTTACTGTCTTGGGACAACAGCAGAAACTGGAAAAGGGATTTACTGATAGGTTAAACGAGCAGTTCAAGGATCCTTTCGAAGAACTCAAGATCATGGGATACCCAGGAATCGGCGGCAACCCAACTGTCGAAATCGCTGCTAAGATTAGCGGAACTGACGCGTTGCAGAAGTCCTCTTCTGTTCAATACAAATTTGACAAGGATGAAGACGATTTTCTCCCTGAAAGTTATCTGGGGCTTGGTTACCAAAATCTCATCTACTTGACGTTTAGGCTGTTAGAGTTTCGAGATAAGTGGATGCGCGTCGGAAAGTCCGCATCGACAATGGAAAAAGTGGAAGAGCAGATTGAACCAATCCATTTGGTCCTCCTTGAAGAGCCTGAAGTTAACTTACATGCTCAGGTTCAACGTGTATTTATCTCGAAAGCTTACGAAACACTCCGAAATCACGCTAATTTGCGCGATAAGGGCACCGGAGTGGATAAGCCTGAATATCAAACGCAATTGGTGATCAGCACGCACTCGAGCCACATTATTGATGATATTGATTTCAAAGATCTACGCTACTTCCGGAGAAATAGCGCGAATGCATCTATTGCAATGGACCATACATCAATCGCAAATATGTCAGAGCTTTTTGCAAGCCCGAAAGAAGAGCTTCAGTTTGTACGAAAGCATTTAAAGCTTACACATTGTGACATCTTCTTTGCTGACGGCGTCATTTTTGTAGAGGGGCAAGCAGAGCGTCTCCTCGTGCCTGAATTTATAGCCAACAGCTTTTCGGGGTTGTCGAGTCGATATATTTCTATGCTTGAAGTGAGTGGAGCACATACTCACAAATATAGAGATCTGGTCGAGAAGTTAGGCGTTGCGACTCTAGTGCTTACGGATCTCGACTCTGTTAACAGCGCCAAAAAATCCTGCTTCCCGCAGATTCAAGCGGATCAAAAAACTAGTAATGCCACTCTGAAAAACTGGCACCCAAAAGTAGTGCTTGTGGATGAGTTGATTGACAAATCAATGATGGATCACGTGACAAACAGTCGAGGGGCTCCGCTCTATGTTGCTTATCAAAAATCAACTAAAATTAACGGCCAAGATGTCCTGTCCCGCACCTTTGAGGATGCGTTGATTTTGGCCAATTTTGATAATGAGTTTTTTCAAAATGAAGGCAGTATTAGAGATGCAAAAGTTGCCTTTGAGGACGGTAGCAAGCCTCTATCAGAGTCACTGTATGACTACGTAAAAAAGTTAAACAAGGGAAACTTCGCCTTTGACTGCCTTTTTCACCTGTCAAGTGAAGAGACCGCGAGATTCAGACCTCCGGTGTACATGAGCGATGGCCTCAAATGGTTGGAAGCGCAGCTCTCGCCAAAGTCATAGGAGACCGTTATGTCACAAGAAAAATTCTTAGCTGAAACTAAACCTATCGATCATGACAGTAACATTGATGAAGGCATCAGAGAGTGCCTTCGCATTGGATCGGGGAAAAGCTTCATCACCTTTGCCGGGGCGGGGTCAGGAAAAACATACTCCCTTAAAGAAGCGCTCGATTTTCTGAACTCTCAGCATTTCAGTGATTTTGCTAGACAGGGAAAGCAAATCGCTGTCGTTACCTTTACGAACAATGCCGCTGACGAAATTAAGGACCGAATCCAGCAAAGCCCAATCTTCGCGGTGTCGACGATTCATAGCTTTTGCTGGTCGGCCATCGCGGGGTTCAACGAAGATATTCGCAAGTGGTACTTAGGAAAAGTGCCTGCGGATCTTGCCGAAGTTGAAGATTTGGAACGTCGAGGTCGCGCAGGGACCAAAGCATCCGACGCGCGCAAAAGAACAATCATTCGCCTGCGAGAAAAGCTAGAGTGGTTGGCAGAACCGCGCACATTCGTCTACGATCCCAACGGGGTCAACTCATCGCAGAATGCACTTTCGCATGCAGATGTTCTGAAAATCTTCTCAAACTTTTTGACCACAAAACCCATGATGGCTGAAGTCATTGTAAACAAGTTCCCTTTTATTTTCATCGATGAAAGTCAGGACACCAACAAAGATGTAGTTAGTGCTTTCTTTGATCTGCAAACTGCTAAGTCGGACAGCGTTGTGATCGGACTGTTGGGGGATACAATGCAGCGCATCTTCGGGGGGGGGGAGCCTGAACTTGGGAAAACCAAGCCAAGCGGTTGGATCACCTTTGACAAAGAAATGAACCATCGTTCGGCGCGGCGCATTGTAGGATTAGGCAATCAAATCCGTAGTGAAGATGATGGGCGTATGCAGTTTGCCCGCGATGGGGCTGCAGAAGGCTACGTTCGGTATTTTTTACTTGCACACGGTGTTTCGGACAAAGATGCAATCGAAGCGAAAATTCGTGAGTTCATGGCGCAAGCCACAGGTGATGAAGCGTGGGTGGATTCTAGATCCGAAGAAACCGCAATCTTGCTCTTGGAACACAAAATGGCAGGACGTCGTCTTGGATTTGATGGTCTTTGGGATCAACTTTCTGTATCAGAAAAGATCAAGGGCCAGATTTCTGAAGGCGACAATACCGAATTAAACTTTTTTTCAGGTGTAGTATTTCCATTGGCTGAAGCGAGTTTGAAGGAAAACCGAGCTGAGTTGATGTCGATATTGCGGAGAAACAAGTCCCCACTTCTGGAAGCTAGTGTCCTCGACGCCAACAAAGATGATCCGCTTAAGCTTGGTCGGGCAGCAGAGCATGCGCTGAGAGAAGTAGTTTCGAACGACAAGGTTAGCTTTCGGGCGGTTCTTGAAGTGCTTGCTGATCACAGGTTACTTCGGCTTCCATCGAAATTGCAGGCTTTTGTGCCCGCTTCCAGAAACGATGAGGCCGAAACAGGGGAAGACCTAACGGAAGAGGTATCAGAACTGGTCAGCGAAGAGGATGATGACAGTGAGATCGCCGCTTGGGCTAACGCTTTGGAGACTGATTTCTTTCAAATTCAAAACTATAGAGACTACATTGATCAGAATTCAATTTTTCGAACTCACCAAGGCGTAAAGGGAAATGAATTCGAACGCGTCATGGTTGTCATGGATGATGATGAGGCGGGTGGCTTCTTGTTCTCATACGAACAGTACTTCGGCGCAAAAGAGCCCTCCAAAGCTAGCCAGAAGAAGCGGGACGCTGGCGAAGAAATTAGCGCAGATCGTACGCGGCGATTGTTCTACGTTACATCCACAAGAGCAAAGAACAGCCTTGCTCATGTGATTTACACATCCGATATGGCTAAAGTTAAGGCTGACCTTATAGAGAGAAAATTTGCTAAAGAAGGTGAAGTAATTGAATTTTAGAGGTACTTGGAACAACATCAGATGATACCGCCACATTTCGGCTCAGCTGGTGAACAAAGCCTGATCATGGCCTGAAAGTTCATGGGATTAAGGGACAATCTCAACTTTGATCAAGTGTGTTTCAGTGTAACCGTAAAATTCATTCGGACTGGTTGGCGTCGGCAGTTCGGCAATTTGACTAGCTACTGAGATGATGAAGAGGTGTTGTCCCAAATCATTCATCTCGGTGAGTTTGTCGGGCTTCCCATCCTCCTTGATTGGCAGAATTTGCTCACCAGCTTGAACTTGCATGTGTAGCTCCCCGTTTGATCCCAACGGTAGCGGATGCAAGGTGCCTTTGTATTCCTGAAACGCCACAGCATAGCCGTAGATATCGCTGTCCAGATGGAAACAGAATTCTTCCCCCAGCTTGAGAACTTCATCAGGCTTGGGCTGATCCTTCTTCCGCTGCACAAGCCCGAATGACTGTCTGCCAAATCGCGCGATGCGCAGCCTGCCGTGGATGGCATGTTCCGCAAGATACCGCCCCCATGCATCCGTATGAGAAAGAGGGAACAAACCCGGTGCAATATTGTTCGCGATTTCGATGTGGTTTTCCGCAATCCAGCCATGGATCAACTTGGCATATGACTTGCGAATTTTACCCCTGCGGAAGGTGGACAGGTAGTCCGTGCCCATCAGCGCCTTGCGGCCAAGGGCGACGTCCATGATCTCTTCAACCGTTGTGCTGCCTGCATCTGCGACGGCACGCGTCGCCACATAGAGCTGCTTGCGTTGGTCTTCGCTGGCCTTCAGCCAATCAATATCCACAAGAAAATTCCCGAACATTAATACCTGTTTATACCCGCACTCTGCCTCGTGTCGCGCGCGTATGGCCAGCCTAATCTGAGGCTACCAACCGCTACACATTCAAAAATCTGCTTTGGGTTCTGGGAATTTTATCCTATGATGTTCCACTTATGTTCCTTCATGGTGAAGGTTCAAAAAAGGAGATCCCCAAAACAGAAAAACGCCAAGAGGCAGAAAGACGAGGCCATGACCGACATTCCCCCTGAATTTAACCCCGAGACCGCTCCGCCGCGCCTGAGCATCGACTGGGACGCCTATCTGCCGTTTCTTGAGAATGAGGACATCTCCGAAGAGCAAAAGCGCGAGTTGATCGAAGCCCTGTGGTCGATCATGGTCAGCTTTGTTGATTTGGGCTTTGGCATTCACCCCATCCAACAGGTCTGTGGACAAGACATCTCTTTGGCTGAATTGCCTGCCGCTGATGTGCTAAACTTGAACAATACCGTATCAAAATTTGAACAAGCAGCAGCCCCGCAGGAAAGCGGGCAACGGGAAGGGAGTCTTTGATGACAGCAAAACAACAAGCACTCATCTACTGCCGTGTCTCATCACGGGCACAAGAAGCTGAAGGCCACGGGCTTCAATCTCAGGAAACCCGATGCCGTGAGTTCGCCGCGAACAAGGGTTACGAGGTTGCCGCTGTCTTTCCCGATACGATCACAGGCGGCGGGGATTTCATGAAACGTCCGGGAATGATGGCGCTGCTGTCATTCCTTGATGCCCAGCCAGATCAGAAGTTCGTGGTGATCTTTGACGATCTCAAACGCTTTGCCCGTGACACACGGTTCCACCTCGACCTGCGCGAAGCCTTCCGCAAGCGGGACGCAACCATTGAGTGCCTGAACTTCAAGTTTGACGACACGCCAGAAGGTGAGTTCATCGAAACCATCATGGCCGCCCAAGGCGCGTTGGAGCGCAAACAAAACGGTCGTCAGGTAGCGCAGAAGATGAAAGCCCGCATGCAGTCAGGGTACTGGGTGCACAACGCCCCTGTGGGCTATCGCTACAAGACCGTGAAAGGACATGGCAAGTTGCTGATCGCTGACGAACCACTGGCCAGCCTCGTGCGCGACGCCTTTGAAGGCTTTGCTTCGGGGCGCTTCCAAACGCAGGCGGAAGTAAAAAGGTTCTTTGAAGTCCATCCCGATTTCCCGCGCAGCAAACACGGTGAGGTCAAGCAGCAGCGCGTCACCGACATTTTGAACCAGCCGCTCTTTGCAGGCTACATCTGTAGCGAGACCTATGGCCTGAACTGGCTCAAGGGGCAGCACCAACCCTTGATCTCGCTAGAGACCTTCGACAAGGCACAGAAACGCCTGAAGGGGACTGCCTTGGCTCCCGCGCGCAAAAACATCGGCGAAAGCTTCGCGTTACGCGGCTTCGTGACCTGCGGAGACTGCAATGTGCCGCTGCGCTCTTCATGGTCCAAAGGCAAGTACAAGCATTATCCATACTATCTGTGTCAGACCAAGGGGTGCGCCAGCTACGGCAAATCCATCCCGCGTGACAAAGTGGAAGGTGCATTTGGCGAGGTCATCAAAACTTTGGAGCCCAGCCCGACAATGTTTGCTATGGCAAAAACCATGTTCCATGCAGCGTGGAATGGCAGATCAGAACAGATGAAAAAGTCGAAGGCGTCCGTCAAACGGCAAATCACTGAGGCTGAAAAGCAGATCGATTCATTGCTGGCGCGGATCATCAACGCGACCAATGACTCTGTGATCGGCGCCTATGAGGAAAAGATCGCAAGATTGGAGAAATCCAAGGTCAGATTGCAAGATTCTCTGATCCATCACGCACCAAAACAGGGAAGACTGGAAGAGATGCTAGAACACTCACTCCAGTTTCTCGCAAACCCTTGGAAACTATGGGATAGCGGAAATATCACTCTGCGCAGAATACTGCTTAGGTTGGCCTTTGTAGACCGTTTCGCATACCATCGGATTGAGGGAGCTAGAACACCCGAAATAGCCATACCATTCAAGGCGTTAAGGGTGTTTCAGTATAGGGAAAATAGTAATGGTGCGGTCGAGAAGACTCGAACTTCCACGGGTGTTACCCCACAGCGACCTCAACGCTGCGCGTCTACCAATTCCGCCACGACCGCACTGTCTAGGCTTGGTGACGCGGTATTAGACGAGCCATGGCGAGATGTGAAGAGGCAAAATCAAAGAAAGTGCGTTTTCATGATCTCCCCCCGACACACAAAAGATATGCTCAATTTCGCGGGGCGTTCAGGGGCGTGGCACAGGCCCACTCCCCCGAAAAATTACCCTCACCGCTGAAAGAGAAAACTGTTACTGATCCGCCATTTGCGACGACAGGAACAGGTCCCCGGACATCTGGTCATAATAGGCCGGGAATTGCTCGTGATTCACGGTAGAGGCCAGTTTTTGCACATCCCGACGCACCTGCTTGGCCAGATCATGCAGAGACATGCCCGGCTCTTGAAGCCGTGGCAGCAAGGCCCGGGTAAAGACCGAATTGGGGTTCTCGTCATCATCCGACAAACGATCCAGGGCTGTTTGGCCGGCCCCAGCGGAATAGAGAATAAAGGCCCCTTCCGGCGGATCCATCCGAACCAATCCCCGGGCACCACCAACGGCGCGTTGGCCATCCTGCGCAAAGGGATTATTGCGGCAGGCATCCAGAACCATCACGGTGGTCCGGGCGCCCCGGCGCTGGAAGGTGTCCAGAATGCGGCCCGCGGGGATGCTCTCCCCTGTCAGGAAGCTTTCATCGCCATAGTTCACCACCGGCACATCCGAGGGCAGCAGGTAGTTGCGCCCATCCACCTCGATGCCATGGCCGGCAAAGTAGAACAGGACCTCATCCCCAGGTTCGATCTGCCCCGCCATGGTTGAAACGGCGCTGTTGATGTCACGGCGGCCGGCGTCATAGAGCGTCATGACGTCGAAGCCGAGATCGACCAGAGCATTGCTCACGGCCAATGCATCGTTGCGGGCCTTCTGCAGGGATTCCAGGTTCTCATAGCCATCCACGCCGATCACCAGAGCGCGGCGCTGGATCTGTGGGCCGGTGTAGAGATTCTGGCTCGGCTCTGGTTCAGCCACTGCAGCTGTCACCGCAGCAGCCGCAGATGAGCTGAGCGCCGCAACGGCGACCCCCTGCGGAGCTGCCGGCTGCCGAACGGCGGGCTGTGGAGCCACTTGCCCCTGATAGGTCTGCCCCTGAAATTGCTGATTTTGCTGCTGTCCCTGGTAGGTCTGTCCCTGGAACGTCTGGCCCTGCACCAGCTGGCCCTGTGGCATTTGTCCCTGCTGTGCCTGACCCTGGATAGGTTGCCCCTGATAAACCTGCCCCTGAAAGACTTGCTGTCCCTGCAGCTGCTGACCCTGATAGGCATGCTGACCTTGTTGCACCTGCCCCTGATAGGCCTGCCCCTGTGGCAGCTGGCCCTGATAGGCTTGGCCCTGGTTCGCCTGAGCTCCATAGGCTGGCACTTGCTGGCCCTGCCCCAACATCTGCTGACCATTCATCTGAGGCTGCACACCGTAGGTTTGCAGTGTCACAGGCGCCTGACCGGCATAGGTACCCTGTGGCTGGATCGGCTGACCATATTGCTGTGGCACGCCGACCATTGTTGTCGTCGCAACGCCTGTCATCTGCTGGGTAGGAACCGGCTGCTGCGGGATCTGGCGCTGTTGCAATTGCTCATTCAAGTAGATTTTCAACAGGATTTTGGATCCATCAGGGTGTGAATTGGCCTGCTGGGTTGCCTGAAAGCCACTGGCCAGGGCGCGCTGACGCGATGAATTGAGAAAGCCGCGCTCATATTCAGTCAGCTGTCCCGTGGACGGGTATCCCATATAGGCCTGATATTGGCTGATGGCGGCGCGCGATTTTCGCCCCATAACCCCGTCGGGCGACCCAGCTGGGAAACCAAAGTAATTCAACGAGGTCTGCGTTTCCCGGTTCTGAGTCCTGGCGGCTGAATTGCCGGTGGAACGTCGGGTGGTGGCGCGTCTGTTGCGGTTGCTCCCGTTCACGATGGCGCCGCCAATAATGCCCCCGAGAAGGGCCGCGCCCAGATTGTCTGCAACTGCGGGCCCTACGGCCCCCACCGATGACGTGGAAAAAACCGCCGCTGCCAAAACAGACTTTAGTGACTTTGAAAACATGTCACACCCCTTTATAAAACACGCAGAATGGAATCAGCCTAGCGCAGCTCGCGTCTTTTGCACGAGTCATTTCGACAAAAAATCACCTTTAAGGCAACATGCCTCACCTGAATGGCGGGATCTTTGATGGTAGAATGGATCACGTCAGACGCTCTGGTGGACTACGATAGTGCCGTTTCCTTTATGGAAACACGCGCCGCTGCAATTGCCGCAGGCGAAGCTGCAGAATGTATCTGGCTCCTGGAGCATCCGCCGCTCTACACGGCGGGAACCTCGGCCAAGATCGAAGACCTGACAGATCCGGACCGCTTTCCTGTTTATCCGTCCAAACGCGGCGGCCAATATACCTATCATGGCCCCGGCCAGCGGGTGGTCTATGTCATGCTGAATGTCGCCAAACGCGGTCACGACGTGCGCCGGTTTGTTCAGGAGTTGGAGACCTGGGTGATTGCAGCCCTGGCCGAATTCAATCTCACAGGACATATCAGGACCGGGCGGGTCGGCGTCTGGATCGAGCGCCCGGACAAACCCCGCAGGGCCGATGGCAGCCTGACGGAAGACAAGATCGCTGCAATTGGTATCAGACTGCGGAAATGGGTGAGCTTCCACGGAATTTCGATCAATGTTGAACCCGATCTGGATCACTTTGGCGGCATTGTGCCCTGTGGCATTCAGGAACATGGTGTCACCAGCCTTGTTGATCTTGGCCTGCCCGTTTCTCTGGCGGATGTGGATGTCGCCCTCAAACGCAGCTTTTATGAAGTCTTTGCCGCAGAGATCGACTGACAGCCGAAACGCCGCAGAGCCGCCACCGCGCGGATCTCCCCCCCCCCATCCATCGTTGAGCCCCTGTAGCCCTCCAAGTCCGCTCAGTTCCTGCCTGGCGCCCTGCCCCAACCCATGCCTAACAGACCCGTCTGATTTCGGGGTTTTGGGTCAATGACAAATCCTCAAGCGCCTCCAGGACCAGCTCTGGGCAGACATAGAGCAGGACATCTCCCGCCCCCGTAGAGATGCGAAACTGAACCCTCTCAGCCCCCAGAGCCTGCGGGTAGAGCCCTTTTTGCCGGGCCAGGGCATCCTCTGAGCCACAAAGGTAGATCGACTTACCGGCATGGCCGATCATCTGATCCCGCCAATCCTTGGAAGTCAGCTTGAGATCCGTCAAAACCCCCTTCCCGCCCTGCTCCATCATCAAGGAGAGGCTAAGAGAAAGCAGCGCGTCCAGCTCCATCTGGTGAATTTGCCGCCAGCCCCAGCTGCCCGGGCGCGCCTGGCTTTGGACCAATGCCGAAGCCCCCTGACGCTGAATGGATCGATACCAGCCCTTCAGGACCATCGGCACAAGAGGGGGGGCAAAGCGCGCGCAAAGCGCTAGCGCGCGGTGAAACCGATGCAGACTGCGATAGTCTCGGGTCTGCTTCAGTGGCGGCGTTGCCGCTGCGCCTACCAAACCGCCAATCCGCCCGCGCAGACGCAGGGCCGCGGCTCTTGCAAAGATGACGCCGCTTCGATGCCCCAGAAGCAGCGGTTTTTGCAGGTTTTCCTGCTCGATCAGAGCATCAACCTGCGCCACAAAAGCGTCGATCTGCTGGTGTTCCGTTGGGGGCGGAGCCGAGGCGCCATAGCCGCCACGCAACGGCGCATAGACGCGAAAGCCGCGATTCCGCAGCAACGGCTGCAGGTGTTGCACCCCGGCAATCCCATCCATCATGCCATGCACAAAGATGACTGGCTGCCCGGTGTCAGCCCCAAGCCTGAAGTATTGGGTCTCGCGTCCGGTGCGGTCACAAATCATGGCACTGGGAGGCAAAACCTGCCCCTGGGCGATCGCCAGATCATTGGCGTGTTCCTGCAACAAAAAACCCACAAGCCGGACAAGCTCGGCCGCGCCTGGTGCGCCAGCCCTGGCGGCAATGCTGCCCAGGCCCTGCCCCCGCCCGACCTCTGGGCTGATGCCAAGCACTGCGGTGCGCAATAGCTCGACCTCCTGCGTGTCGAGGCCAAAGGTCTTTGCGATGAAGGCACTGGCAGTCAAGGGCCAAGCGACCTCCATTAGCTCGACCGAGATCGCAACAGGCGCCCCAGCTGCCCCCCCCTGCCAGATGGGGCGGCACAAAAACCTCTTGTTCGGCAGGGAGGTTTCAAGAACCAAAATATCCTGCCAAGAAAAGTTCTGCGCTTCAATTCGATCGACAAAAGCCCGCCAATCTCCCGTAGGCCCTCTTGCCTGCGCCAGCCAAGCAAGGCTCTCCCGTGCCACAATCGACTGCTCCGCACCGGCCCGGGACCATGCTCTAGGCTGTTGCAGCACCTCTCCTGCGGGGGAAAGCAGAACCCAGAAATCACTTTCCTTCGTGGTGTTGCTTTCCCAACCGGGAACAACAGGATCCGCGCAGATCGCCGCTGGGCTCGGCCGCCCCATCTCATTCCACTGGTGTTCCAGAATGTCCAAAGCTCTGGCAAAATGAGCCTGCAGTTCCGGCGCTTCGAAAACGGGCCTGGCGCCAGCAGAGATGCGCTTTGCGCTGGAAAAGGAGTCCATCTGTTGCTGTGAACTAAAGCGGTCAAAGAGCTGAGGCCGCAAAACGGTTTCATAGATTGCCGCAACAATCTGTTCCCTCGATGGCAGATTTTCTCGTTGCAGATTTACCAATCCGTTTTACCACCATTACAAACGCACAAGGCAGACATCACGCCAAAGATGAAGGGGCGATTACCGCATTCAACATCCCGGGATCGTCAAGGGTGACCCAAAGCCACCAAACACTTTAAATGCCCACCAGACACAAATTCAAAAGATCGCTGCGCAGACAGCGCGTAAAGGCCACAATAGGCCAAATTCCCAAGCCGTCGACATAGGTCACAGATTTCAAGAAACTGCAGTCTCAATTTGGGAGATACTACGCAGCAGGGAAATAAAATCAACTCTACGCTGCAGTCAAAACAAAAATAATCGCAAAACAGAATATTTGAGGTTTAAAACTCGAAAGGCCCCATCTGCCCCCCTATGACCGCAGGACCGGACCGGGGATCACAGCCTCCACAGTCAAACGCGCGGCTCTCATCGAGCCGATCAGGGCTCCCCGCCACAAGACCGGGGTGGATTTGGAGCCCCTGATCCCTGGAACGGCGAGGCTAGAGCGCCGCTACCGCCGCACGAAGCTGCGCGGCATGGGCTTCGATCACCTCTCGCTCAGCCATCTTGCCTGGGGGGCGCAGCTTATCGCCTTCAAAGCGCGGCAAGATATGGAAATGCAGGTGAAAGACTTCCTGCCCACCGGCGGCCTCGTTGAACTGTTGCAAAGTGACCCCATCCGCCGAAAAAGCCTTTAGAACCGCCTGGCTCAGCTTTTGCACCGCCTGCATCACCGCCGCCAATTGCTCGGGACTGGCATCCAGCACATTGCGACAGGGGGTCTTGGGGATCACCAGCAGATGGCCGTCCGCCCGGGGCATAATGTCCATAAAGGCCAGAGTCTGTTCATCTTCATAGACGCGCGCTGCAGGGATTTCACCGCGCAGCAGTTTCGCAAAGATGTTTTCGGGATCATAGGCCGTCATCGGGCTCGCCTCCTTGGTTGCACAGATCAGTATTGCACTGACTTGCCCAAGCTTGTGCTGCCACTGATCTCTCGGGTCAAGCCTTTGCCCGGGGTCATCTCCGCGCGGCGCATTCAACCCTGAGCACAGAGCAAATAAAGAAAATTCAGCTAAGAGACGGTTCTAACCAACAGAAAATGGGAAAATTCGGGGCAAAAGCAAGTGCCCGCGACAATTAATCTTGATCCAGATCAAACTCCGCCATTGAAGGCCACAACACGGCACACTAAAACCGCATATGAGTCTATGGCCACCCGGAGTGTTTCCTGGGGCCAAAAGTTATGCAACAGGAGGCACCTAATGGCAGACGCAGCCATTCATGGTCACGGCCACGAAGACGAGCGCACATTCTTTCAGCGCTGGTTCATGAGCACGAACCATAAGGATATCGGCATTCTCTACCTCATCGTTTCGGCGCTTGTAGGTTTCATCTCCGTCGCGTTCACCGTCTACATGCGGCTTGAACTGATGGATCCCGGCGTTCAGTACATGTGCGCGGAAGGCGCCCGCTTTGTTGCGGATGCTTCCAGCGAATGTACCCCGAACGGACATCTTTGGAACGTGTTGATCACCGCCCACGGCATCTTGATGATGTTCTTCGTGGTGATCCCGGCGCTGTTCGGTGGCTTTGGCAACTATTTCATGCCACTGCAGATCGGCGCGCCTGACATGGCCTTCCCCCGGATGAACAACCTCAGCTTCTGGCTCTATGTCGCCGGTACTTCGCTGGCGGTGGCCTCGGTTCTGTCGCCCGGCGGCAATGACCAGCTGGGCTCCGGTGTGGGCTGGGTTCTCTATCCACCGCTCTCGGTGAATGAGGGCGGCTATTCGATGGATCTGGCGATCTTTGCGGTGCACGTCTCTGGTGCCTCGTCGATCCTGGGTGCCATCAACATGATCACCACCTTCCTGAACATGCGTGCCCCCGGCATGACCCTGTTCAAGGTGCCGCTGTTCAGCTGGTCGATCTTTGTGACCTCCTGGCTGATCCTGTTGTCCCTGCCCGTTCTGGCTGGCGCCATCACCATGCTCTTGATGGACCGCAACTTTGGCTTCACCTTTTTTGATCCTGCCGGTGGCGGCGACCCGATCCTGTATCAGCACATCCTGTGGTTCTTTGGTCACCCCGAAGTCTACATCGTGATCCTGCCCGGTTTTGGCATCATCTCCCACGTGATTGCCACCTTCTCGCGCAAGCCGGTCTTTGGCTATCTGCCCATGGTCTGGGCGATCATCGCCATTGGTGTTCTGGGTTTTGTTGTCTGGGCGCACCACATGTACACAGTTGGCATGTCGCTGAACCAACAGGCCTATTTCATGCTGGCCACCATGGTCATCGCGGTGCCGACTGGTGTTAAGGTCTTCTCTTGGATTGCCACCATGTGGGGCGGCTCCATCGAATTCAAAGCACCGATGATGTTTGCCTTTGGCTTCCTGTTCCTGTTCACCGTTGGTGGTGTAACCGGCGTGGTGCTGTCGCAGGCGGCTGTGGACCGGGCCTATCACGACACCTACTACGTGGTCGCACACTTCCACTACGTGATGAGCCTGGGTGCCGTATTCGCCATCTTCTCGGGGATCTACTTCTACTTTGGTAAGATGACTGGTCGTCAGTACAACGAGCTGGGCGCTCAGATTCACTTCTGGATGTTCTTCATCGGCGCCAACCTGACCTTCTTCCCCCAGCACTTCCTGGGCCGTCAAGGCATGCCACGTCGTTACATCGACTATCCAGAAGGCTTTGCCTACTGGAACAAGATCTCGTCCTATGGCGCCTTCCTGTCCTTTGCATCCTTCATTCTGTTCTTTGGTGTGGTAATCTATTCGCTGCTGCGCGGCGCCAAGATCACCCAGAACAACTACTGGAATGAATATGCTGACACCCTCGAATGGACCCTGCCCTCGCCACCGCCAGAGCACACCTTTGAGATCCTGCCGAAGCAGGAAGACTGGGACAAATCCCACTCTCACTAAACATCGGCACAGACCAAATGTAATAAGCCCCGGAGCATCTGCTTCGGGGCTTTTCTTTTGGACCTTGTCCTATTGGCCCTGATGTGCCGAATTGCCCGCTTGAAAAGCTGACTCCAACATACCTAAATGCCACCAGACCCGATGCCATTTGGTGCCAGTACGCGATGCCCTACTCCTGGATTACCCCGCCCCCACAGAAGGCGGATGACACCACAAGCTGTGAGCTGCATCTATGGCCGTATCAATCGCTGCACGCGCGGGGCTATGTGCGTTTCATCGGCGTCACAGCCCTGCTGATCGCCCTGCCGTTGCTGTCTTTTGCGGGATCTCTGGTGTTCTGGGGGCTGCTGCCCTTTCTACTGCTGGCACTCTTTGGTCTGAAATACGCACTGGACCGCAACCGCCGCGATGCGCAGCTAATCGAGGTGCTGACGCTGGATATCAAGGAGGCCAGGTTGCAGCGGCGCAATGCAAATGGCAGCCAACAAGATTGGCACTGCAATCGCTATTGGGTGACGGTAGAACTGCATACCAGCGATGGCCCAGTGCCCAATTACGTCACCCTGCGCGGAGCTGGCCGCGAAGTGGAGATCGGTGCCTTTCTCTCTGAGGAGGAACGCAAGGCGCTATATGATGAGTTAAAGCGGGTGTTTTGATCCCAAGCAGCCCCGCCTTGATGCCTGAAGTTCAGAGCCCTGGCTGCGGGAACATCCAGAGCAGAGAAAGCGGAACCGCAAGAAACCGTTCAGCCAAGGCTGAATTTTTTACCGATCGCCCCGGGCATGGTCCGATAACTGCGAAACCCTAACGCGTTGTAATAGGCCAGTGCCGAAGCATTTGTCTCGCCAATAGTAGCGTCAATCTCTTGCAGCTTCGCCTCATGCGCCGCTTCAAGCGACGAGGTAAAAAGAGCCTTTCCCACGCCCTGGCCCGCCATTTTGGCATCCACATAGGTGCCGATGTAACCCCAGCCTGTTGGTAGATCGTAGGGGTTGTCTGCCTCAGCCCGCCCCAGAGATTGAAAGCCCACCACATCGCCGGCCGGATCACAGGCGACAGAGCAACGAATCCCTGTCGGGCTTTCAACATAATGCGCCAGAACATGGGCCGCCGAGCTGGGCCGTTCGCTGTTCCAAGAAACCAGAATCTTTTGCAGAATATGGCTCATCTGCTCAGCGTCTTCTGCTGTGGCCTCCCTGACGAAAACACCCATCAGTGGCTTCCTTTTATTCATTTGGCCCGGTCTCGGACCTCCCAAGACGTTTTAGTCTAGATAGCCAATGGCTGAATGGCAAAGTGCATTTCACCCTTTCAGATAGCCTCATGGTCAATCTCACCACAAAACAACCCGTCCCGCGAAAATGCAACGAACAAAAAAGGGCCCTCAACTGGGGCCCTATTGCAGATCTTGTCCGGAGTTTGCTTTGCCTCTAGCAGCCGCCGTCCTTGCACAGCTCGTCCTTGACCATGGGGCCGACCTTGCCAAAATCCAACTGGCCGGTGAATTTGGCCTTCAAGGCCCCCATCACCTTGCCCATGTCGCGAATCGAAGCAGCACCAGTTTCGGCCACCGCCGCCTTCACCGCCGCGCGGGTCTCGTCCTCGTCCAGCTGCTTGGGTAGGAATTCCTCGATGATGGCAACTTCTTCCAGTTCGCGCTCGGCCAGATCCAGGCGGCTGCCCTCTTCATAGGCACGCGCGCTCTCATTGCGCTGCTTGGTCATTTTGCCAAGAATCGCCAGCACTTCGGCGTCGCCGATGGTCACTTCTCCATCCCCACCACGGGCGGCGATTTCCTTATCTTTGATTGCGGCGTTGATCAGGCGCAGCGTGCTAATCCGCTGGGCTGCCTTGTCTTTCATCGCCTGTTTCAGAGCCTGGTTGACCTGAGTTCGCGTATCCATCGTTCTTATCCATCCAGAGGAAACCGGAATTGGCACCTCTATCCAATCGCCCTGCGCATTTCAAGCACCAGGCCATTTGTCGCGACGCAAGGGCAGGTAACTGCTCAGCCACAGGGCAATTTGTCTCGCACATCTTGTTCCCTCGCCCTGTCAGCGAGGCTTGACCCCATGCCCGCCCGGCCCTAAAAGCCGGTGAATTTCACCCGCAGGAGACTCTCTGTCATGGCCGATACAGCACCGTCCAAGCCAACCGCATGTCTGGCGCTCGCCGATGGCACCGTCTTTTATGGAGCCGGGTTTGGCGCCACAGGTCAATGCGTCGCTGAGCTCTGTTTCAACACCGCGATGACCGGCTATCAGGAGATCATGACGGATCCCTCCTATGCCGGACAGATCGTGACCTTTACCTTCCCCCATATCGGCAATACCGGCATCACCCCCGAGGATGATGAAACCGCAGATCCGGTTGCCGCCGGCATGGTGGTGAAATGGGACCCGACACAGTCATCCAACTGGCGCGCCACCGAAGAGCTGGGCACCTGGCTCACCCGCACCGGACGCATCGCCATCGGCGGTATCGACACCCGCCGCCTGACCCGCGCCATCCGCCAGCTGGGCGCCCCGCATGTCGCCCTGGCCCATGACCCTGACGGCAATTTTGACGTCGAGGCCCTGGTGGCAGAGGCCCGCGCTTGGTCCGGCCTAGAAGGCCTGGATCTGGCCAAGGAGGTCACCTGCGCCCAGAGCTACCGCTGGGACGAGATGCGTTGGGCCTGGCCAGAGGGCTATAGCCGTCAGGAAAATCCACAGCACAAGGTTGTCGCCATCGACTATGGTGCCAAGCGCAACATTCTGCGCTGCCTGGCCTCGGCTGGCTGCGATGTCACAGTGCTGCCCGCCACAGCCACCGCCGAAGAAGTCCTGGCCCATGGCCCCGATGGCGTGTTCCTCTCCAATGGTCCCGGCGATCCAGCCGCCACTGGCGAATATGCGGTGCCGATGATCAAGAGCATTCTGGACAACACTGACCTGCCGGTCTTTGGTATCTGTCTCGGCCATCAGATGCTGGCGCTGGCGCTGGGTGGCAAGACCATCAAGATGAACCACGGCCATCACGGGGCCAACCACCCTGTCAAGGAAAACGCCACCGGCAAGGTCGAGATCACCTCGATGAACCATGGCTTTGCGGTGGATTCCCAAAGCCTGCCCGAGGGCGTGGAAGAGACCCATGTCTCGCTGTTTGACGGCTCCAACTGCGGCATCCGCATGGCAGGGCGTCCAGTCTATTCGGTCCAGCACCACCCCGAGGCAAGCCCTGGTCCACAGGATAGCTTCTACCTGTTCGAGCGTTTTGCCGAGGCCATGGCCGAGCGCAAAGCTTCATAAAGCCTTGATCAATACTCGGTTAAAACTGCCGGGCAGATATTGTGGTTAACACACTGTTAAGCCACCCTCTTCAGCCTCAGATGCGCAATGCATCTGGGGTTTTGTTTTGAGTGATCGTATGCGCGGTTTGCAGTCTCGTGGATTTAAGCGTTTTCGCCGTTCCGTCTGGGTTCCACAGAAGGGAGCGATGCCTGTATCGACAGCCGCTCCCAAGGTGAGCGAGCAAGAGAGCACGCGCCAACTCTATCTGCGAAGCTCTCACGCTGCCGCAGGACAGCGACAGTCCCTACCGGGGCGCCCCCCTAATCAAGCCCCTGAGGTCAGGCCTGACGGGCCAACAACCCAGCCGCTGCCCGCCACTGGCCCGGCGGCCCAAGGCCAGGCCGAAGAGCTGGCGCACCAAAACGCACACCCCCATTGCGTTGCTGCCAATGGGATTTTTCGCTCCGAGGCATTGGCCCTGCGACCTGTTGATCTGGGCAAACACCGGCCCAGCGCCCCCTTGTTGAACCGGCTGCCTGCCAGCTTCTGGCTGCGCCATCGCGCAATTCCCTGGGTACAGCTGGGCGATACCATTGCCATTGCCTTTGCCACAGCCGAGGAGGCCGAGCGCCAGCAACAGACCCTGACCGCGCATTTTGGGCCTTTTATCCCTGTGCTGGCCCCAGCGGGGCAAATTTCGAGCCTGCTCCTGCGGCATTTCCGGACCTCCATGGCCCGACAGGCCAGTCACAGCGTCGCCCCCGAACTCAGCAGCCGAACATTGTTCCAACATGCAAGACGGCTCAAGCAACTGCTCCCCGTTTGTACTGTTTTCTGCCTCGCGGTTCTGTTTCCACTGGAAGTCTTTTCCTTCTGCTGCGGTGCCGCCCTGCTGCTGCTTTTGCTGTTTACGGGGCTTAAACTCAGCGGTCTCTTCGCATTTTTGCTGGCAAGACGGCACCGACACGCGGCCACGGCTGCTGGCTCAGCTCTTGAGATACTGCCAAAGATCACGGTGCTGGTGCCACTCTACAAGGAGGCCGAAGTCAGCTCGGCACTGCTCAAACGTCTGACCAGGCTCACCTACCCAAAGGATCGGCTGGAGGTTCTTTTGGTTCTGGAAGAGCACGATAGCCTCACCCAAATGGCGCTGGCAGATACCACCCTGCCAGCCTGGATCGCCGCGATCGAAGTGCCCTCCTGGGGAGAGCTGCGCACCAAGCCGCGTGCAATGAACTATGCCTTGAACTTCTGCCAGGGCGACATCATCGGGGTTTGGGACGCCGAAGATGCACCACAGCCAGATCAATTGCAAAAAGTCGCGGCGGGTTTTGCCAATGCCCCGCCGGACGTCGCCTGCCTTCAGGGCGTTCTGGACTATTACAATCCGCGCGCAAATTGGATTTCGCGCTGCTTCACGCTCGAATATGCCAGTTGGTTCCGGGTGATTTTGCAAGGCATTGCCCGCCTGGGCCTGGTGGTGCCCCTGGGCGGGACCACCATGTTTGTGCGACGTGAGGTGCTGGATAGGCTGGGGGGGTGGGATGCACATAATGTCACCGAAGATGCCGACCTAGGGGTTCGCCTCTACCGGGCGGGTTATCGCACCCAAATGTTGCCCACCGCGACCTACGAGGAAGCAAGTTGTCATTTTCCGGCTTGGGTCCGTCAACGCTCGCGCTGGCTTAAGGGTTTTATGGCCACCTACCTTGTTCACATGCGCCGCCCCATGCAATTGGCCCAAACGCTTGGCTGGTTCAGATTTCTGGGCTTTCAAGGGTTCTTTTTGGGCACCATCGGACAATTTTTACTGGCACCTTTTCTATGGACCTATTGGCTGGTGATCCTGGGGCTGGCGCATCCCAGCGCGGCGCTGCTGCCGGAGGGGCTGCTGCTCTTTGGCCTGTCCTCGTTGATTTTCTTTGAAGCCCTCGGCGTCGGGCTTGCCATCATCGGCGCCTTTGCTTCCGGCCGTCCCAGACTGGCCCTATGGGCGCCCTTGCTACCAATCTACTATCTGATGGGGCCGGTGGCAGTCTACAAGGCGCTCTATGAACTGCTCTATGATCCCTTCTTTTGGGATAAGACCAGTCATGGGCTGCATCCTCCGGATATCAGCGCACGGGAGCACCGCACATGCGGTCCAAAGTCCCGTCCTGAGAACCACCCGATCACACCAAAAACATAAGCCCCGGAAAAGTCGCCCGGCCTCAGCGACCCTGCCCCCGGTCTCCGGCATCCTGTTTCAACCGCGTCATGAAGGCGACCGAGATGTGATCCTTCAGCGCCTGCCCTGCGGCCTCTTCGTCGCGGGCCTCAATCGCCGCAACGATCTTTTTATGTTCCGCCTGGGCGATCTCACCCCGGCCCTCTGCCGCCAGCGAGGTTGTCGCCATCAGCGCCATTGAGCGATGAACCAGATTGAGCTGTTGCACCAGATAGCGGTTATGCGAAGCTAGGTGGATTTGCTCGTGAAAGCGTCGGTTGGCCTTGGCCAGATCCGTCGGCTTGTCCACCAGGGCGTCATCCTCATGGACCATGTCTTTCAGCACGCGCACCTCTTCAGCAGTGGCATGGCGTGCGGCCAGGCTGGCGGCGAGCCCCTCCAGCTCGCGGCGCACCATATATAGCTCAGCCATCTGATTGTGGTCCAGCGAGGCCACGATCAAAGAGCGCCCATCGCGTTCCAGCAGGGATTGGGTTTCCAGACGCTGCAGGGCTTCGCGGATTGGTGTGCGCGACACCCCCAGGCGTTCCGCCAGATCGCTTTCGACCAGCCGATCGCCCGGTTTGTAGACGCCGATGTCAATCGCCTCCAGAATAAGGGAATAGGCATCTTTCTGGGTGTTGCGGTTCTGGGTCATCAGGTTTTCCATTCAACTGGCAGGACTGTATTCCTACAGGTCACGCCAGCGCAATCAAGCCTTTGCCAGCCTATCGAGCCAGAAAGCCGCAAGAGAAACCGATGCATTTGATCCTTTGGCTCTGCTGCCCCCATTGCAAATACGCCCCGGCCTGCCTACTGCTTGGCTATGGTCAAGAAAGCATTCTCTCACGTGCGTCACTGGGTCTTTGATCTGGATAATACGCTCTATCACCCTTCGGCCCGTCTGTTTGATCAGATCGAGGTCAAGATGACCAACTATGTGATGCAGGAACTGGGAGTCGACGAGGCAGAAGCGGATCATCTGCGCCACAGCTATTGGCGCGACCATGGCACCACCCTGGCGGGACTGATGCGCGAGCATGACCTGGATCCGCTCCCCTATCTGGAAGCGGTGCATGACATCTCCATGGATCATCTGCCCAAAGACCCGGATCTGGCGGCCTGTATCAAGGCCCTGCCGGGCAAGCGCATCGTCTATACCAATGGCAGCGCCCCCTATGCCAAACGGGTGCTGGAGGCCCGTGGCCTGTCAGGGCTGTTTGACGGGATCTACGGTGTCGAACATGCCGAATTCCGCCCCAAACCCGAACGTGCAGCCTTTGACATGGTGTTCGACAAGGCAGGCGTTCAAGCCGAAACCGCCGCCATGTTCGAGGATGACCCGCGCAACCTGACTGCGCCGCATGCCATGGGGATGCGCACTGTGCATGTCGCCCCCGAGGCGCTTGCACGAGGCACTGACAACAGCCACATTCATCATCACACCGATGATCTGGCCGGATTTCTCGCCAAGATCCTCTAGGACATAGGCCCGAACGTCGCTGGGGGACATTCTGCCACAGGGAAGGCTGTGAGTTTGCAGGGAAGCAGGCCTCAAAAACTCATCTTTACAGCCCTATATATCGCCCGACCAAAACCACATCAGGATCGCGCGCATGGCTCTTGCCTATACCCTCCCCGACCGCCTGCCTCTCTGGCAACGCTTTCTCTTTGCTGTTCCCCTGCTGGGGCGGATTTCTAAAGAGGTGGCCTACGGCGATGAAGAAAATTTCATCTATGCACTGGCCATTCTGATCTGCCTCTGGGGCAGCTCCATTCTGCTGTTTGGCATCCCCGGCCTCTACCTTCCCGCTGTGGCACTGGTGCCGGTGATGTTCATCCTGCTCATTGCCATTTCGCGGGGCTAACGGCCAGCTTTGGCTCATCGCCCAGCCTGCGGGGAGATGCCGCTTGTCATTGCCCCGTCGCCGGGCCTATCTGGAAGGGATAGCAGGAAAGGCAGGGCAATGGCTGAGACATGTGATATTCTGGTTTCCGGTGGCGGCGTCGCCGGATTGACGGCAGCGGCCACCTTTGGCGCGGCTGGGTTCAAGGTGATCTGTGTCGATCCAACGCCGCCAGTAACCCTGCGCGATGCCGATGGCTCTGACCTGCGCACCACCGCCTTTTTGCAGCCCGCCCAGGCGCTGCTGGCGCGCTTTGGTCTGTGGGATCGCCTGTCCGATCACGCTGCGCCGTTGCAGATCATGCGCATCGTCGATGCTGGCGGAGAACAGCCAGAGCCGCGGGTGGTCAAAGATTTCAATGCCGCTGACATTTCCGACAAACCCTTTGGCTGGAACCTGCCCAATTGGTTGCTGCGGCGCGAGATCCTGGCCCGGATCGAGTCCCTGCCGAATGTGGAGTTTCGCCCCGGCATTGGCACCAAATCGCTGTTTACCCGCACCACTGCAGCCCGCGTCACCCTGAGTGATGGCGCGCAGATCCAGGCCAAGCTGGTTGTCGCCTGTGATGGCCGAGACTCGCCCATGCGCCAGGCCGCAGGCATTGGGGTAAAAACCACCCGTTACGGGCAAAAAGCCCTGGCCTTTGCGGTGACTCACCCCGTGCCGCATGACAATGTCTCGACCGAGATCCATCGCTCGGGCGGGCCATTTACACTGGTGCCGCTGCCGGATTATCAGGGCAAGCCCTCCTCGGCCCTGGTCTGGATGGAACGGGGACCGCGTGCCGATGCGTTGCAGAAAATGGAAGTCACCGCCTTTGAGGCCGAAATGACCCGACGCAGCTGTGGGCTATTTGGCGATCTCACCCTGGCGTCCCGCCGCAGCATCTGGCCGATCATCAGCCAATCTGCAGAACGGATGGACGGCCAGCGTCTGGCCCTGATGGCCGAGGCTGCCCATGTGGTGCCCCCGATCGGAGCGCAGGGGCTGAATATGTCTTTGGGCGATCTGCGGGTGCTGCTGGAACTGGCCGAGGCCCGCCCCGAGGGGCTGGGAGATGCGCAGATGCTCAGCGCCTATCACAAAGCCCGGCACAATGAGATCCTGCTGCGCGTGAAAGGCATTGATTTGCTCAACCGAAGCTCAATGATTGAGGCCCGCCCCCTGCGGGATCTGCGGGCAATGGGTCTCAATGCGCTCTACTCCCTCGCCCCGGTGCGCCGCACTCTGATGCAGATGGGACTAGGGGTTAAGTAAACCGAGCCCCCCTTCATTTCCCTCGAGATAAAGTTCAGGAAACCAGCTTTCCCGCCGGGAAAGCTGGGGCCTCCGGCGGGAATATTTTTGGAAAGATGATGCCCTAGAGCGCTTTATCTAGGACGCTGCTCAAACGCTGCAGCGTCGCTTCGACGTCATAGAGTTTGTCGAGGCCAAAAAGACCCAGGCGGAAGGTTCGGAATTCGGCAGGCTCGTCGCATTGCAGCGGCACACCGGCGGCGATCTGCAGGCCTAGGGCGGCGAATTTCTTGCCGGTCTGGATCTCTGGGTTACTGGTATAGCTCACCACAACACCCGGCGCGCCAAAGCCATCGGCCGCGACCGAGGTCACGCCTTTCTCCTTCAGCAAGGCCCGCACCCCATTCCCAAGCGCCCATTGCGCATCGCGCAGTTTCTCAAACCCGTAGTCTTTGGTTTCCAGCATGGTATCGCGAAAGGCGCGCAGCGCATCCGTGGGCATGGTGGCGTGATAGGCATGGCCGCCGTCCTCGTAGGCCTGCATGATGGCACGCCATTGTTTGAGGTTGAGGGCAAAACTATCAGAGGTGGTTTCCTCAAGCCGCTCCAGTGCCTTGTCCGAGAACATCACCAGCCCTGCGCTGGGAGAGGCGCTCCAGCCCTTCTGGGGCGCCGAAATCAGCACATCCACGCCACAGGCCTGCATATCCACCCAGGCACAACCCGAGGCGATGCAATCCAGCACCATCAGTGCGCCAACCTCATGGGCGGCGGCAGCCATGGCGGTGACATAGTCATCGGGCAGGATCACCCCGGCGGCTGTTTCCACATGTGGCGCAAAGACGACGCCCGGCTTTTGCGCGCGGATGGCCTCGGTGACCTCTTCGATCGGGGCAGGCGCAAAGGGCGACTGCGCCGCATTGCCGCTTTGGCGGGCCTTCATCACCGTAGTTGAGGCGGTCAGCCCACCGGCCTCGATGATTTGACTCCAACGGTAGGAGAACCAGCCGTTGCGCACCACCAGTACATCCTGCCCCTTGGCAAATTGCCGGGCCACGGCCTCCATCGCATAGGTGCCGCCACCGGGGACCAGCGCCACAGCCTGAGCCCGATAGACCTCTTTCAACATCGCATTGATGTCGAGCATCACCTGCTGAAAGGCCTTGGACATATGGTTGAGCGAGCGGTCGGTGAAAACCACCGAGAATTCATCCAGCCCCTGCGAGTCTACGCTGTCCAATAGTGCCATCTAACTCTCCCTAAATCTGTGCACGCTGCTATCTGGGCCCAGCCTATATCGGTCAGCGCCGCGGGGTTAGCCCGCTTCCAGCAACAAGACTGTCTAAAAATCGCGAGGAATGATCCGATCAGCAGTGTTTCGGAGCCCATAGGCTACGGCCCTAGATTAGCCCGCCCTGTCCAATGGCCCAAGCGGCCCTGGGCGGCGCTCTTCGCTGAGCAGAACATTGGCATCCACCGATCCCACACCGGGCAGGAGCATGATCCGCCGACGCAACACGCGTTCAAAATCAGCAATATCGCGGGCAGTGACCCGCAGCCGATAGTCATAGAGCCCCAGTACATGTTCCACCGTCTGCACTTCGGGAATGGCGGACACGGCGCGTTCAAAATCCTCGAGGCTGACGCGGCCCTTGGTGCCGAGTTTGACGCCCAGAAACACGGTGACGCCAAAGCCCAGTTTCTCGCGGTCAAGATCCAGCTGCCGCCCAACCAGGATCTTTAGGTCCTGCAGGCGTTTGATCCGCCGCCAGGTGGCAGGTTGGCTGAGACCCAGTTCGCGCCCCAACGCTCCGGCAGATTGGCTGGCGTCCTGGCTTAGCGCCCGCAGCAGGGCAAAATCGATCTCATCCAGATCACTCATAGCTTGCTGTCCAAATCCGACATCCAAGCGCTGTACTTTTCTTCAGCTCGCGCGACCACATTACTGTTCTCAACAACAATGTCGAAACCGCCATCATAGGGGGCAAAGACCCGGCCAGAGGAGGGGGCAAACCAAAGCGCATTTTCTCTATCATCAGCGATCTTGGTCAGCAGAGCATCTTGATGACCGGGCCGCCAAATCGTTCTGTCCGCATAGACTTCGACCTGGACCTGATCTCCGAAAAAGCAGCTTTCATCTCGTGAAAACACAAAAGGAAGCGGCGTCTCAACGCCGACTATGCGCTTCCGCTTGGCTCGACGATCGCCAGCATAGGTCAAACTGCACGTCGCAAGCCATACATCCTTTTTTGATCCGAAGAGAAACTCAGCAATTTCTGCTGCGCGATCCAAAATGATCCGGCGCTCGGTCCGAGTTTCTGCAGAACGTTTGGACTCGGGAAGCGCATGAAAGCGTGTCCACTGATCAGGTCGTCTGCTACGCAGCAAATAGCCTAAGGGTGGAACGTCTCCGAATCTACTTTCCCAATCTTTTCCGAAGTTCAAATCACTCATAGTGGCAGGCTTTCGTTGCTTTTGATCCGGGCTACATGCATCAGGGCCTCAATATCGGCGATATGCGGCAGGGTGAGAATGGCGCTGCGGTAGATCATTTGGTAGTGGCCCATGTCGCGGGCAATCACCGAAAGACGCACATCTACCTGGCCAAGAAATGTCTGGATCTCCAGCACCTCTGGGATCTCCCGGGCCTGGGTGATGAATTCATCAAATGCACGCGGATTGGTCTTGTCCAGCGTGACCCGCAGCGAGACCTCGACGCTATAGCCAAGGGCGCGCCAGTCAATCATCGCCCGACTGCCCAGCAGAATGCCCGCCTCGCGCAGCTTGTCCAGCCGCCGCGACAGGCGCGAGGGTGTCAGGCCGAGGCGTTCAGCCAGATCCGGAATCGATTGTTCCGGGTCGCTTTGCATGTGGCGCAATATGCGCCGATCCAGATCATCAAGCATGATTTCATCATAAATCAACAATATCACGAATGACTACTACAAAAATGTTGAAATAAATGCGAAGTGCAGCAGTGCATATCCCGGCAGGCCGCCTATGATGCCATCAAACGACAACCCGAGAGGATCTCTGATATGCGCGTATACTATGACCGCGATTGCGACGTTAACCTGATCAAAGACAAAAAAGTGGCCATCCTGGGCTACGGCAGCCAGGGCCACGCCCATGCGTTGAACCTGCGTGATTCCGGTGCAAAAAACCTCGTGGTTGCGCTGCGCGAAGGCTCTGCCTCTGCCAAGAAAGCCGAAGGCGAAGGCCTGAAGGTTATGGGTATCGCAGAAGCCGCAGCCTGGTGTGACGTGATCATGTTCACCATGCCCGACGAGCTGCAGGCCGAAACCTACAAGAAATACGTTCACGACAACATCAAGCCAGGTGCTGCCATTGCATTCGCCCACGGCCTGAACGTGCACTTTGGCCTCATTGAGCCCAAAGAAGGCATCGACGTGATCATGATGGCGCCCAAAGGCCCAGGTCACACCGTGCGCGGCGAATACACCAAAGGCGGCGGCGTGCCCTGCCTGGTTGCTGTTAACACCGACGCCACCGGCAAAGCGCTGGAAATCGGTCTGTCCTATTGCTCCGCCATCGGTGGCGGTCGCTCTGGCATCATCGAAACCAACTTCCGCGAAGAATGCGAAACCGATCTGTTCGGTGAGCAGGCGGTTCTGTGTGGCGGTATCGTTGAACTGATCCGTTGTGGCTTTGAAACTCTGGTTGAAGCTGGCTACGCGCCAGAGATGGCCTATTTCGAGTGCCTGCACGAAACCAAGCTGATCGTTGACCTGATCTATGAAGGCGGCATAGCCAACATGGACTACTCGATCTCCAACACTGCGGAATACGGCCAGTATGTCACCGGCCCACGCATCCTGCCATACGAGCAGACCAAGAAAGCGATGAAAGAGAGCCTGCAGGACATCCAGTCCGGTAAGTTCGTGCGTGACTTCATGCTGGAAAACGCCGTTGGTCAGCCCACCATCAAAGCCTCGCGTCGTGCCAATGACGAGCACCAGATCGAAGTGGTTGGTCAGAAACTGCGCGACATGATGCCTTGGATCTCGGCCGGCAAAATGGTCGACAAAGCAAAGAACTAAGCGCTGAACGGTTCAGTACACTACGGTTAAAGAAGGGCGCCAGAAGATGGCGCCCTTTTGCTTTGCTATCCGTTGTCTGTTTGCTTGTTCACAAAAAACACCGCACCGACGACAAAATTCAATGTGTCGGGGCGAATTTCGCTGCGGTCCAATGCAATGACAATTTTGTGGATTCGATCCATCCTTGAACCACCAGCCTCATCGGACTGGAGATTGATACTGGCCGCAAGAACCCCATCGCCCGTGACTTTCAGCGGGATCGGTTTTGAAAGGTTCGGGTCCTCATGATCCTGTGACAAAGAGCTAATGGTGGCAGAAAAGGCGACCTTGTCGGAGGGGGTCATGACACGTAGATCTTCGGCCTTTGTCAGTTCAAGGATCCGAAACCGGGCTTCCACAGTGTCCTGGCCCGGCTCGGCATAGAAGCTGAAGATCAGTCTGGGATCGGGCATCTGAGAATAGCAGCTCATCATTTTTTCCTGCTGCTTTCCAGTCAGTTCTAGCATCGAAAAACGCGCCGCATTGATGTCTCTTTCGATTACATCCTTGTCAGGCGACTGCTCCCACAAGCCACCACTGATCAAGACCGACTGCTTCTCACTTGCCGGGATCAACTTATTGGTTTCTACAAATTGCAACTCCTGCTCAATTTGGCGAAGCTCATTTTGACATTGGGAGGAAAAGGCCGGCTGGGCAGGAAAGACGTCGAAAGGCTGCCAGTCATGCGAAATCACAACTGGCCGCGCCTCAATCACGCCACGAATACTGTCACGGACCGGGTTCTCGTCCTTGTCAGAGCCGATCAGGCCAGCCAGTTTTGCTTCCAGCTCAGTCGCAAAGACCTGGGCAGTCTCAGAATTAGGTGCCCCCTTCACCACATTGACCACCCTTTGATCGGTATCCAACAGTTCATGCGCCCAAGCCCGCGGGTGAAGAAAGTCGTTAAGCGACAGCCCAAACAGAGCAGCCGCAAACACCACAAACCCCAGAACAGGCCCCCAAATGGTGGATTGCTTCCAATACTCTAGACTGAGCAGCTTGGGGCGTGCCTCTTGCTGGCGTTGCTGTTCTGCCTGTATCAGGCTAACGATGCTTTCCGAAAAAGCCTCATCTCCCTTGAGTTCATCGACAAGGGTTTTACGCACATGCTCCGAGTTGCGCATGATCCCTGCCAGATCGTTTTCGCAAAGCTCTGGCAGCATCTTTTTGAACTCTGCATGATTTCGCAGCGCCTCTACCAGCGTCTCCTTGACCGCATCCTTTTCCTTGATTTGAGCAATTAGATCAGATGTTTCTATAGCCATGGTATTCTCACTCCACCGGACGCGTACGGACGTAGGGTTGGTAGGTATCCTCAAGCGGTAGGTATTTTTGCTCCACCCGCTCCTCAATGACGGAACACTGCATCTTGAACAGGCTGGGCCCGCAGGGCTCTTTGACCAGAGTAGGGACGCGAACTTCGAATTTCTGGAAATTTGAGATCTCAGCGAAACCGATATCGATTTCCACACCCTCTGCAACAAAGGTCTGCCTGCCCAAGGCTGCCTCTCTCAGCGCCATACCAAATGTTTCAGTCGGCAGGGTCATACGCTCATTCAGTACCAACCCTTCTGCACTCCAAACCTCCTGTTCCTGTGGCACAAAGGCCTGCACCCAATTCCCTGCCTGTTCGCTGCAGGTGACCCCGCCCCCCGACGCCAAACAGGCGAAGACCTCACTTTTGGCTCTTTCCAATGCCATCACTTCTTCACGGCTGAGCTCGCGTCCAAAATCGACCTCCCAACCATCCTCCTCAAGAGCGGCGCGCACCCCAGAGCCGGTCGAGGACCGTTGCTGCGGCGCCTCCAGCTCAAATTCCTCCTCAGAAACCGGTTGTGAAAAGGCCGGGCTGAACTGGGTCGCCATCAAGAATGTCGTCGCAAAAACTGTAATACGCATTCATTTCCTCCCAATATGGTGATCTGAAAATCAACCTATGATAGCATCATCTTGCAAAAAATTCACCCCAATCGTTCGTCACCCCGGTTGCTCCCTTGCCAAGCCCTGCCACTGCGCGTAGGGCTGGATCGTTTCGCGCAAATGAGATCAACCATGTCCACATCTCCTGGCACCGCCAACTGGATCAAACTGATCATCCTCGGCCTGATCTGGGGGTCCTCCTTTATGGCGGTTACCCTCGCGCTCCAAGGGCTGGGGCCGGTGACAATTGCCGCCGTGCGGATCTCCCTGGGGGCTGCGTCTCTGCTGGCAATCATCTCGGTGATGCGCATTGGCCTGCCTTCACTGCACAACGGTCAGGGCAGAGTGATCTGGCTTTGTGCGCTTGGCATGGGATTTTTCACCAATGCCCTGCCCTTTACCCTGCTCAGCTGGGGACAGACCTATGTCGCCAGTGGCTTTGCCGGGGTCTGCATGGCTGTGGTGCCGCTCTTTGTGCTGCCACTGGCCCATGTCCTGGTGCCTGGCGAGCGGATGACCCTGAACCGCGCCTTGGGCTTTGCCATTGGGTTCAGCGGCGTGCTGACCCTGATCGGCTTCAAGGCCTTTGCCTCTGCGGGCAGTGATTTTGAATCGCTGGCGCGGCTGGCCTGTCTGGCGGCGGCACTCTGCTATGCCATCGGCTCCATCATCACCCGGCTTTGCCCCAGCGTGAATCTGCTTTCGCTCTCAGCGGCGGCGCTCAGCTGTGGTGCCGTGATGATTGTGCCCATGGCGCTGTGGCAGGAAGGCCTGCCCAGCCTGCCACAGGGGCAATCCCTGCTTGCGGTGCTTTATCTTGGCCTGGTGCCCACTGCCCTGGCGCAGGTCTTGTTGGTGCAGGTGGCACGCAGCGCAGGCCCCAGCTTTTTGTCGACCGTGAACTATCAGGTCCCTGTCTGGTCGGTGTTCTTTGGCGCACTGCTGCTGAATGAGACCCTGCCCCCACAGCTTTTTGCTGCGCTGATCCTGATCCTTGGGGGCCTCTTGCTCAGCCGGGCGCCCGCCCATCGCCAGCGCCCCTGACACCCGGAGCACCGCCATAGGGCAAGACATCGCCCCAGGCCGAAACAATTGCAATTGACCTCAAGACCGCAAAGCCGTCTTGTGCACAGCGGTGGGGCGGGGAGAGATCATGCCAGAGCGGATGGGAAAATACTGGCTGATGATCGCCACGCTCGGCTTTGTCTGGGGCGGAACCTTTCCGCTGATCAAACTGGCGCTCACCGGTATTACCCCCTTTTGGCTAGCCGCTGGGCGCATTGGGTTTGCCGCCCTGTTGCTGGGTGTGATCTGGGGCTGGCGCGGCTTTCGCCTGTTTAGAGGACAAAGCAGCTGGCCTGCGGTGCTGATCATCGGCACCTTCAGCACCGCCCTGCCCTTTATGCTGATCAACTGGGGGCAACAACATGTCTCTGCCGGGTTCACCGGCCTCAGCATGGCGGCGATCCCGCTCATGGTGCTGCCCCTGGCGCATGTGTTCATCCCCGGCGAGCGAATGGTCCTGCGCCGCGTGATCGGTTTTGTGGTCGGCTTTGTCGGCGTCGCCATTCTGATCGGCGGCAAGGCCTTTGAAAGCAGCAGCTCTGAACTTGAACTGCTTGGCCGCCTGGCCTGCCTGTCAGCCGCGGGCTGCTATGCGATGAGCTCGATCCTGACCCGCCGCCTGCCACCAGTAGACCCCCTGGGTCTGGCCGCCCTTTTGTTGCTCATCGGCACGGTGATCATCCTACCCACAGCCTGGGCCATTGAGGGCCCTCCCCTGATGCCAGACGGGCAGACGCTGGCTCTGATTGCGGTGCTGGGGCTGATCCCGACGGCAGCTGCCAATCTGCTGCGGGTGATCGTGGTGCGCGAGGCCGGGCCCACCTTTATGACACTGACCAATTACCAAGTCCCGGTCTGGGCCGTTGTGCTGGGCGCGATCTTCCTGGGGGAAACCCTGCCCGCCGCGCTGCTGCTGGCCATGGCGCTGATTCTGACCGGGCTGTGCATTAGCCAATGGGGCGCGCTAACTCGCCTGTTCAGCCGGGCCCAGGGGCGCTAACGGCAGATCAGCGGATTGCCTGCCACAGGCGCAGCGCCTGTGCCGTTTCCGCGACATCATGCACCCGGATCATCTGCACCCCCTTGGCGATCCCCGAAAGCGCCACGGCGATAGAGCCTGGCGCGCGCTTATCCGCCTGCGGCTCCTGGCCGATATCACCGATAAAACGCTTGCGCGACACCCCCAAAAGGATCGGACATCCAAGCCCGTGAAACAGGCTCAAACCTTTGAGAAGGGTCAGATTATGGGCCTGGGTTTTGCCAAAACCAATGCCCGGGTCAACCACGATCTGATCGCGCAGGATCCCCGTGGCTTCCAGCCGGTCCACCTGCTGCTCCAGGTAGTCATAGACATCCAGCAGCACATGATCATAGCGGGGATCATTCTGCATGGTTTCCGGGTCACCCTGCGAATGCATCACACAGACCGGTGCGCCTGCCTGGGCCGCCAGCGGAGCCAGGGCCGCATCAAAGGTGAAACCAGAGACATCATTGACCAGCTGCGCCCCGGCGTCCAAGGCCTCCATCGCCACGGAGGCTTTGCGGGTGTCGATCGAGATCGGCACCTCGGAGCGGGCACGAATAGCGGCAATCACCGGGCTGGTGCGGGCGATCTCTTCGTCCTCGGGCACAAAAGCCGCGCCGGGGCGGGTAGATTCGCCGCCGATATCCAGGATATCTGCCCCTTCCGCCACCATCCGTTGGGCTGCCTCGACACCCGCCTCGACACCCGCATGGCGTCCGCCATCGGAAAAGCTGTCGGGCGTGACATTGAGGATGCCCATAATCTTGGGGCGAGTCATATCCAACCCGGCGATGGCCGCACGCCGAAAGGTCAGCCGATGCCGGACCTCTGGCGGGATCAGCCCGACCGGAACGATCCGTGGCGGTGCCTCACGGCTCAGCAGCTCAACTTCCGAGAACCAAAGCGAACCGCCAGCAAGCGGCAGCGCGCCTTCGGGTCGTGTCTCTCCATGCCGTACCAGTGGCCGGTAATACATCACAACTGTGTTTGCTCCACATTCACCACGCGCAGCGGAACCTGCGGGCTTTCAGGAGTTTCTGCGCCAATAACAATCATCTCGCCCGCCTCAAAGGTTGCCGCAAACCAGGCTGCCAATGCAACCGATTCAGAAGGCGCCTCAGACGGGCCATCCACCGCATCCAAAACAATCTTGGAAGGCGCCCAAACACAGATCTGCCCATTTTTCATGGCCCAATCGAGTTCGGTTCGGGTCGCGACAACCACGCAGCGATCGTCTTTGGCGGCCAGACGCCAGGCATTTTGTTCAATAGAAAGCAAATCAATTCGCCGCTGTGTCATCTTGTGGCCAGTTTTGGGCGTCTCCAGCGGATGAGCACCAACACAGAGAATCAGCGGCCGCTGACGGCTTTCCATCTGATCAATCCAGGATTTGAAGTTGGCGCTCTCGATTGCCGCGTTTGACAGATACATCAGGCGCGGATGCGGCGGTTCGTCCTCTTCGACGCTGTGGCTGACCTGATCCTTGGACCGGGCAATTTCCACGCCTAGGGCACCGGGGCCGCGATCCAGCTTCTCAATACGCACAAAGACCCGCACCGCCTGCGGCTCCAGAAGGATGCGTTCTGCAACACGTTCAGCCAGCGTTTCCAACAGGTTAAGCCGCTCCGCCGCCAACTCAAAAGCGATGGCCTCGGTCACTTTGTCATAGGACAGGATCCGATCCACATCGTCGTCCAGATCCGCCGGCAGCGGGGTGACCTCAACCACGACATTAAAGCTGATCCGCTGCGTATTGCCCCGTTCGGCCTGAAAGGCGCCGATTTCGACTTCGACCATATGATCGCGCAGCGAAATCCGGTCCAGTGGGCCAGGCCGGGCTGTTGCGGCGGCACGCTCGGAGGGGTGTTCAAAGGCGAGGCGAACATCTGAAGACATGGGGAAACGGGCCTTTGGCTGGCAGAAAGGAGAACGTTGAACAACGGGTAGGCGGCAGTCTACCCTTCAAGGCCCGCCATAACAGGCCCTCTTGCGTCCGACTAGGCATCGAATGCGGCGCAATTGGCAATTGGGGTCAGTCTAGCCCGGGGCAAGAGCCCCTTCCGGGCCTCCGCTCTAGGATATGCCGCCCTCTCTCCGAGGTCGCACAGGCCTTTATTCAGTAGAGGCGGTGCGATAGCGATCGTCGCGGTAAAACAGATGCACACCAATGCGGGTGGTCTTGGTAAAGCTGCGGCTCCAGCGCGGGCTGACCGCCGTGGTATGGTAATAGGTCGCACCCTGCGTAAGATCGGGGGCAGCCCCGTCGATCACCATGCGCGCGATCTTGGCCCCCCGCACATAGGCGTTCTTTTCGCGGATCACCTCTTCGTGGCCATCGCAGGTATAGGTGAACTGACACTGATAGCGGCGCCCGGTGCCCTGATTGATCACCCCACAGAGCGTATTGGGGAACTGAGCCGATTTGACCCGATTCATGATGACCTCTGCCACGGCAAACTGACCTTTGACGGTTTCGCCACGCGCTTCAAAGTACAGCGCCTCTGCCAGGCAGGCAAAATTTGCATCTCCCGTGGCCACCGGCTGCTCGTCCAGCCAGGCCTTGGTAAAGGTGATCTCAGCTGGGGTGGTTGTCTTGGGGCGCACTTTGAAGCCCAAGAAACCCGACAGGCGAGAGCCCGGAACAGAATTCAGACTCGACTGCTCACGCTTAAACAGGGCGCTCAGGCCCGTCTCGGCCTTGGCCATTTGTCCCGTCATTGTTGTTGCTACCGCCAGGGCAGCCAAGGTCAGGAATTTCATGTCAGGGATCCTCAAATTATCCATCTGCGCACGGCCTCCCCAGTCCAATGCGATCGCCTCCTTTAACCACATTCATGCCAAACGTCCAGTTCTGGGACCGGAGGAGGCAAATCACAGCAAGGCACAGGATCACGGACAGGGCCGCACCAGAGGGGGAAAGAGCAAATTTTTCCTAATTTTATGTATATGTTGGCGAGACCGCCCCGGTTTTTTCACCAATCGCCAACTGCGCTGCCGCCAATCTGACGACAGGAACCCGGAAAGGGGAACAGGAGACATAGTCAAAGCCCGCAGCGCGGCAAAAAGCAATCGATTCGGGATTGCCGCCATGCTCCCCACAGATCGAAAGCGTCACCTCCGAATTGGCGCTTCGGCCCCGTTGCACGCCCAGTTTGAGCAGCTCACCCACCCCGTCTACATCGAGCACGTGAAACGGGTCTTCGGGAAAGACCCCCTGCTGCACATAATTGGACATAAACCGGCCCGCATCATCACGAGATAGCCCATAGGTCATCTGGGTCAGGTCATTGGTCCCAAAGCTCAGAAAGGAAGTATGCGGCGAGATCTCATCGGCCCGCAGGGCGGCGCGCGGAGTTTCGACCATGACACCCAAACGATAGTCAAAACTGATCCCCTGCTCAGAGGCCACTGCTGCCGCAACCGCATCAATACGTGCCTTCACCAATTCGACCTCGCGTTTGGCCGAAACCAGAGGGATCATCACCTCGGGCACCACAGCAGCGCCGTCTTTGGAGGCTAGAATCGTGGCTTCAAAAATCGCCCGCGCCTGCATGTCGTAGATTTCTGGCACCGTGACGCCAAGGCGCACACCGCGAAGACCCAGCATTGGATTGTATTCCGCCATCTCCCCCACCCTGCGGGTGACATCGCTGACCGGGATATCCAGCGCCTCGGACAATTCGCGCTGCCCGGTTTTGGTTGTCGGCAGAAATTCGTGCAGAGGCGGATCAAACAGGCGAATGCAGACCGGCAGCCCCTCCATAATGCGAAACAGCTCCAGAAAATCCTCGCGCTGCATTGGCAACAGCCGCGCCAGCACTGCCGCCCGCCCGCTAGAGGTCTCTGCAAAGATCATTTCCCGCATCACTGTCAGGCGGCCGGGATCAAAAAACATATGCTCGGTCCGGCACAGCCCGATACCTTGGGCATTAAAATTACGCGCAGTCTGCGCATCTGCTGGCGTGTCGGCATTGGCGCGAATACCAATATCCCGGGCCTCATCCGCCCAGGTCAGCAGCGCCTGAAAAGCATCATCCTGCGCCGCTTCCAGCATCTCGGGCTCTCCGGCCAGGACTTCACCGCTGCTGCCATCAATGGTGACAATATCGCCGGTGCGAAACACCCGTCCCTTGGGGGTGACCAGCTGTTTCTTGCGAGAATCGAATTTCATATCCGACGCCCCCACGATGCAAGGCAGGCCAAGCCCACGCCCAATCACCGCCGCGTGGCTGGTCATTCCGCCCTTCCCCGTCAGTACCGCCACAGAGGCATGCATGCCGCGCACGTCCTCGGGCGAGGTCTCACGGCGCACCAGAACACAGGGTTCCCCCCGCGCGGCGCTGGACTGGGCCTCAGCAGCCGTAAACACCAGTTGCCCGGTTGCCGCGCCTGGGCTGGCGGCAATGCCCGAACCTATGAGGTCACGTTCAGCCGTTGGCGCCACCTGCCGGTGCAACAACTCGTTCAGCACATGGGCATCGACCCGCATCACCGCCTCATGGGCTGGGATGATTCCATCCTGCGCCAGAGCCACCGCAATCCGCACAGCCGCCCGCGACGAGCGCTGCACCCGCACCCCGTCCAGAATATGCAGCTGATCATCCTGGATGACAAACTCCACCTGCATCTCTTCGCGCAGGCGCTCGCGCATCAGCGCCGCATCCGCCTTGATCGAAGCAAAAGCCTCAGGTGCCAGCTCCTCCAGCGAGGGTCCGCGTGCGTCCTTTTCCAAAAACAGCGCTTCCGTGCCCGCACCCAGTGCTTCACGGCCCTGGCTCTGGCTCAGATAGCGCCCCGTCAGCTGAGGCAGACCGGTATCGGAATCCACCAGCTGCAGCACGCCAGAGCCGCATTCCCCCTGGCCAAGGCCCGGAATCATCTCTTGCACCACCAGGCCCAGCCCGGCATCAGCCGGCGCGCCTTTGGCCTGCCGCAACAGCCGTGCCGAAGTGCCCTCCCAGGCCCGCGCCATCGAGCGTAGCACCGCCGCCAATTGTTCGCCCGGATCCTGTGGAAATACCTCATCCGTTTCGGCCTCATAGGCCTGTAGGATCTCGCGCAGCGCATCCGGCCCGCCATCCTCGACATCATCAAAAACATCCGGGTCCAGCCGCGCCACATGCACCGCATAGGACTGCACAAACCGCAGATAGAGCGAAGCCGCCGCCTCTTGCCCCAGCGCCTCGCTCAAGGAGACATAGCGGGCATTGTTCATACCGATATTCAGAATGGCGCCGGGTCCGCCCCAATCCGGCACCTCCGAAGAGGGGCGCACGCAGAGCAGCGCATCTTCAGAAAATTCCGCAAGAATGGCAGGAATGTCCGGCATCTCACCCGCTGCCACCTTCTGCACCGCAGCAAATGACAGCGCCACCGTGCAGGGCACCGGCAGGTCCAGTCGCACCAAGCGCTGAAGACATTTGGCACGCCCCCCATGCTGCGCCGCCTCAATTGGCGCAGTGGCGGTGATCAACGTAGCAAGCGGGATCTCAGACATGATTTTTCTGCACTGCGGCACCTTTTAGTTGCCTGCAGCATAATCACGCCAGCCCTCTTCGCAAGGGTGAAGCCCGGCGCGGGGTGGGAATTTCCTCAGAGATCACTTCCATGCCACAGCGTCACGCCCGATCACAGCATTGGCCAAAGCGCGGGTCAAGCTCCGCGTCAGCGGCCCTGCCTACGGCAGGGTTCAACCTTGAGGCGCACTTGGCCTATTACAATTGCCAGCGCTTTTAGGGGCAGAGCTGCCCCTAAAACGCCTCCCCAGCAAAGGAAAAAGGGCCGCGCCCAAGCGCAGCCCCCCAAACCTCGCCACCCTGGCTGTGGATCAGGCTTCGATCCGGGTCAGATCCGCCACCTGGCCGCAGACCTTGCGGATCTGGCTCAGCAGGTTCAGCCGGTTGCGGCGCACAACATCCTTGTCCGAATTCACCTGCACCGCCTCAAAAAACGCATCCACCGGCGCCCGCAGGGCCGCCATGCCGCCCATGGCGGCCGCGAAATCTTCGGCCTCGATGGCCGAAGAGATCGCCCCCTCGCTCGCTGCAAGCGCCGCGAAAAGTTCCTTTTCGCTTTCGTCCTCGGCGAATTTCACATCCGCCCCATAGGAATATTCGACGCCGTCTTTTGCCTCGGCTTGGGTCAGGATGTTATTGGCGCGCTTAAAGCCCTGCAACAAGTTGGTGCCGTCTTCGGACTTCAGGAAATCCTCCAGCGCCCGAGCGCGCTTTACCAGCAGGGTCAGATCATCATTGCCCTCCATGGCGATACAAGCGTCGATCACATCGTGGCGAATACCCTGATCCCGCAGGAAGACCTTCAGGCGGTCATGGAAGAAAGAAAGCAGATCAACCGAGAGGTCCGGCACCCTTGTTTCAAGATCCAAGAACGAACCCTCGGCAAGATCCCCGAGGCTCTCTTTGACAGTGCGGAAAGCGGCGCCAAAGACACCATGTTCCGCGATCTCTGCCAGCAGCGAGGCGATTTCGGCAGAGGGCAAAGAAGCATCCAACGCGCCTTCAATCCGCACCAGATGCCCGTCAAAGAAGCGATCCAGGGAAAACCGCACATCGTTTTCCAGCACCAACCGGATCACCCCCAGGGCAGCGCGGCGCAGGGCAAAGGGGTCTTTGGAGCCCGTGGGCTTTTCATCAATCGCCCAGAACCCGGTGAGGGTATCCAGCTTATCCGCCAGCGCCACCGCGACCGAGACAGGCTCGGTTGGCACATCATCCGAGGGGCCCAGCGGCGAATAGTGCATCTCGCAGGCGTTCGCGACCTCCTGCGGCAGGCCAGCGGCCTCGGCGTAGTAGCGCCCCATCAGCCCCTGCAGCTCGGGGAATTCATAGACCATCTCGGACGACAGATCCGCCTTGGCCACCCGTGCCGCCTGTTCCGCAAGATCCGCGTCCGCGCCAACGACAGGTGCAATCTCGCGCGCCAGCGCAGCGATGCGGTCAATGCGTTCAGATTGGGTGCCCAGCTTGTTGTGGAAGGTCACATTCGACAGCTGCGCGGTCCAGGCCTCCATGCCGCTCTCGGATTTGGCAACCCGCAGGTCATTCTCCCAAAAGAATTTTGCATCGGCCAGACGCGCCGACAGCACCTTTTGGTTGCCCGCCAGAATGGTCGCGCCTTGATCGGCGGTTTCACGGTTGGCAACGGTGACAAAGCCCTCGATCCGGCCCGTCTTGGGATTCTTCACCGAGAAGAACTTCTGATGTTCCTTCATGGAGGTCTGCAGCACCTCTGGTGGCAGCTCCAGGAATTCGGAGTCGATATCCCCCAGCAGCACCACCGGCCATTCCACAAGACCGGCGACCTCGGCCAAAAGGCCCTTGTCCTCGACCAGCTCCAGCCCGCGGGCAAAGGCCTGATTACCAGCTTCCTGCCAGATCGCGGCCTGGCGCTCTGCCGGGTCCAGCACCACATTGGCGCGCTTCAATTTGGCGGCGTAGTCTTCAAACCCGTTCACACTGATCTCGCCCGGCGCCATAAAGCGATGGCCCTGGGTCACATTGCCCGCTTTGATCCCGTCGATTTCCAGCGGCACCACCTCAGCGCCGTTTTCATCGCTGAGCTGGCACAGGATCGAATGCAGCGGACGCACCCAGCGCAAAGATCCCGTACCCCAGCGCATGCTTTTGGGCCAGGGGAAGTTGCGAATGGTCGCTTCCAAAACCTCAGCAATGATCTCGGCAGCCGGGCGACCCGGCTTTTCGATCAAAGCAAAATAAACCGCACCCTTGGGGGTGTCGCGCTCTTCCAGCTGATCCCGAGTCAGCCCTGCACCACGCAGAAAACCCTCAATAGCCTTGTCCGGTGCGCCGACTTTGGGCCCCTTGCGCTCTTCACGCAGGGTTGGGCTTTCGGCCAGCAGGCCTTCAACGGCCAGGGTCAAACGGCGCGGAGTCGAAAAGGCCGCAGCCCCGGCATAGGTGAGACCCGCTTCGACCAGACCATCGGTCATGCGCTTTTTCAGATCCTCAGCCGCACGCGCCTGCATACGGGCCGGGATTTCCTCGGAAAACAGTTCAATCAGCAGATCGGGCATCAGGGGTCCTCAGAAGTTCACAATCGTCTGGATGACGATGGCATTGGCGATATCCACAAAGAAGGCGGACACCAGGGGCAGTACTACAAAAGCAATAGGAGAGGGTCCATAGCGTTTGGTCACTGCGGTCATATTTGCGATGGCGGTGGGGGTCGCCCCAAGAGCAAAACCGCCAAATCCGGCGGCCAGCACGGCCGCCCGGTAGTTGCTGCCCAGCATCGGAAACAGCACAAAGAGCACAAAGCCGACGGCAAACAGGGTCTGCGCCAGCAGAATAACCAGGATGGTCAGGCCAAGATCCGCAATGGTCCAAAGCTGCAGGCTCATCAGCGACATCGCCAGAAAGGCTCCAAGGGAGAAGTCTGACACCAGAGCCAGAGCCGGCGTCCGCGCCACCGAAGGCGCTTTGGGTGCGATCAGGGCGCGCAGATTGGCCAGCAAGATCCCCGCCACCAAACAGGGCACAAAGAGCGGCAGTTTCAGCCCCGCGACCTGCGACAGAGCATGCAGCGCATACCCCAGGATGATCGCGAGGTTGAGGTAGAGCATCACCCGGACCAGGGCCAGGTGGTCAATGGCTGCGCTCTCGGCCTCATCATGGGGGACACCAACGGTATGTTCTTCTTCGGGACGGCTTGGGGTCAGCCCATGGTGGGTGATAAGGCTGCGCGCGATTGGCCCGCCGATCAGCGCCGCCAGCACCAACCCCAGGGTTGCCACTGCCACGCCAAGCTCGGGCGCGCCGGTCAGCCCGGTGGTGGCCGCGACCTCCGGCGCCCAGGCAATCGCTGTGCCATGACCCCCAATCAACGCCGCCGAGCCCATCAAAACCCCTGCCTGGGCTGGGTAGCCAAAGGCAACAGCCCCCACAGCGCCAATCACATTCTGGGCCAAAATTGTCAGAAAGGTCAGAAACAGTAGAATTGCCAGCGGCTTACCGCCCGCCAAAAGATCCGACAACCGGGCGTTCAACCCGATCGCGGCAAAGAACAGCACCAGAAACATGTCCCGGCTGCCCATCTCAAAGCTGATCTCCAGACCGGTGAGATTATAGACCAGCATCACCGCCAGAGCCGCGCTCAGGCCCCCCGTCACAGCCTGTGGGATGTTGTAGCGGCGCAGGACCGCCACTCGGTTGTTGAGCTGAGCGCCCAGCAAAAACACAGCAAAGCCAAGCGTCACTGAGATAAAATCAGGAATGGTAATCGCAGTTTCCATCACAGCCCTCATCTTCCTGGCCAGCCCTGCCTGATCCAATGCCCGCTTCGGCTCCCGATCAGCCCAGGTCAAGTGTCCCTGGGAAAGGGCCCGCGCCTGACCTGCCGGCTCAGTTACTCTGCGGGCGCGGCGGGCAGGCTTCACCCACCACGGTGCCATCATAGGCCTTTTGGCCACAGGCGTTCAGCTCATGCCAAGCATATCCCAACCCCTGATCGGTCACCGCAACAATGCGATCCACGCCATAAAAGATGTTTTTGACCGCAACAAAGGCTGTCGCCCGATCTTCCTTCAGCGCCCCGCCCAGCGCCTCAGCATCAAAACAATCAAACCATTTAGGCGCATTTCGCGGCTCATGCTGATCAGAAAGCTGAAAAACCTGCGCCAACTCCTGCCGCGTCACCGAGGTGGTGAAACAGGCGCGGTAGCGGATAGGCGAACTTCCGGCATCGATGGCCTGGAAATTGTCATAGGCAATAGGGCGCGGCGTGTCTTGGTCAAGCGGCAGCAAAACCACGTCCTGCCCGGGATTGGCTGTTACCTCGTCGTAGTAGCCATAGACCTGCAGGTAATACATCGCCGCCCCAGCAGCGAGGCCTGAGGCGATGAGAATAATGGAGAGAAACTTGCCCATGGCGGAGGCCCTTGATGTCTGGCTGGCCGTGTTGGCCGGGTTCACGGCCTCCCCGCTACTGGGGAAGCCAGATGTGCAAAACGCGTAGCTTAGGCCGCGTGGCCGCCAGCTTCGGTCAAAACAAAGGCATCGGCGCATTGTTTGGCCAGATTACGCACCCGGCCAATATAGGCCTGACGTTCGGTGACCGAGATCACCCCGCGGGCATCCAGCAGGTTAAAGATATGGCTGGCCTTGATGCATTGGTCATAGGCCGGGTGCGCCATGATGATGCGCTTGCCGGTCTTGGGGTCCTCGTGTTCCTGCGCCAGAATGGCAGCGCATTCGGCCTCGGCCTCTTCAAAATGGCGCAGCAGAACTTCGGTGTTGGCCACGTCAAAGTTCCAGCGGGCATATTCTTCTTCAGTCTGTTTGAAGACATCACCATAGGTCAGCGGGATTGGCGCATCCGGGTCATTGAAGGGCATGTCCATCACGTGGTCGACCCCCAGTACATACATGGCCAGGCGTTCCAGACCATAGGTAAGCTCTCCCGAGACCGGGTGGCAATCATGGCCGCCAACCTGCTGGAAATAGGTGAACTGGCTGACTTCCATACCATCACACCAGACCTCCCAGCCCAGGCCCCAGGCCCCCAATGTCGGGCTCTCCCAGTCGTCCTCGACAAAGCGGATGTCATGCAGCGCCATGTCGACGCCGATGGCCTCAAGGCTGCCAAGGTAAAGCTCTTGCAGATTGGGCGGGCTGGGTTTGATCAGCGCCTGAAACTGGTAGTAATGCTGCAGCCTGTTGGGGTTTTCCCCGTAGCGGCCATCGGTGGGACGGCGCGAAGGCTGCACATAGGCCGCAGCCCAGGGCTTGCTGCCCAGCGAACGCAGCGTGGTCGCCGGGTGAAAGGTCCCTGCCCCGACTTCCATGTCATAGGGCTGCATCACGGCGCAGCCCTTGGCGGCCCAATAGCTTTGCAGCCGCAAGATGATCTCTTGAAAAGAGCGCGGAGTGGAGCCGGCTACGCCAGCGGTCATCGCGCCAGTCTGGCCGATACTCTGGCCGGTGGTCTCTGTGGCGGTCTGGGTCATGTCCAAATCCCTCGTCTTGGCTGCAAATGCGGGTTTCTTCCTATGCAAGCCCCCCGGCAGGGTCAACGGCTAGAAGCGCGCAATGCGCCGCAGACCCCGGGGAAGAAGGCAACAGAACGACATAACATTGCATTTCGCCGTGGCATTAAGGCCATAATCACCAGATTGCTGCATCACGTAAGGAATTCCCCCCCGCATGGGGCGTTCCCTTTGTCGCCGCAAAATGTTTATCTGCGCGGCAATAATTTGGTTTACCGGGATAGGGTCCTGATAATGAGAAAACTGATTGCCGCATTGCTTCTGTCGTTCAATGCGCTTGCCATTCTTCTACTTGCGCCAGCGCAGGCGCAGCAAAACCCGCAGGATACGGTCTGGATCCAGGTGGCGGCGCGCCCCACCCTGGCCTCTGCCAACCAAGAGGCCCGCGCCTTTGCCGCCAAGATCCCGGATGTGGCCGGGTTTTCGCTTGGCGGCGGCTGGTACGGGGTGCTGATCGGCCCCTACACCCGGCAAGACGCCACCCGCGTGCTGCAGGTCTACCGCGCCGAGGGCCAAATCCCCCGCGACAGTTTCATCGCCCTGCCCAACAATCTGCGTAATCAGTTCTATCCGCTTGGCGACGGCGCTGCCCAGGCAACACAGCCGGTACAGGTGCCCGAAGCCACCGCCACGCCTGAACCAACCCAGGCGGAAGAGCCCGTGAGTGTGGCCGAACCCGCAGCCCCGGCCCTGCCGGATGAAACCCGTGCCGAGGCCCGCCGCAGCGAGCAACGGTTGAGCCGGGATGAGCGCAAGGACCTGCAGATCGCCCTTAAGGCCGCAGGTTTTTACAATTCGGCCATTGATGGCGCCTTTGGTCGCGGCACCCGCCGCTCCATGTCCGACTGGCAGACCGCCAAGGGCTTTGAGGTCACAGGTGTTCTCACCACGGCCCAGCGCCAGATCCTGCTGGATGACTACAACGCGCCACTGATTTCGGTCGGCATGCGCCGCATCACTGACACTCGCGCTGGGGTTTCCATGGAAATTCCTGCTGGGGAAGTTGCCTTTAACCGCTACGAGCCTCCCTTTGCCCATTACGACGCCGCAGGCGATCTGGGTGTCCGCGTCCTGCTGATCAGCCAACGCGGTGACAAGAGCACGCTTTATGGTCTCTATGACATCATGCAGACCCTGGAAATCGTACCTCTGGAAGGCCCGCGCGAACGTAAGGACAAGAGCTTTACCCTGGAAGGCCGCAACAGCCGCTTTGTCTCCTTTACCCAGGCCAGCCTCAAGAATGGCGAGATCAAAGGCTTTACCCTGATCTGGCCCGCCGGAGATTACGCCCGCCGCAGCCGCGTCCTGACCGCTATGCAGGATAGTTTTGAACGCACCGAGGGCGTTCTGGACGATGCCGCAGGAGCCGATATTCAGCAAAACATCGACCTGCTGTCAGGGCTGGAAATCCGCAAGCCCAAGATCTCCCGCTCGGGCTTCTTTGTCAGCACAGATGGCGTTGCCGTGACAACTGCAGATGTGGTGCAGGGCTGCACCAGGGTCACGCTTGATCACGGCTACCCTGCCGAAGTTCTGGCTGTAGATGCTCAGACCGGCCTGGCGCTGTTGCGTCCCAGCCAGACACTGGCCCCAATGGCCGTGGCCGAGCTGAGCCCACAGAGCCCACGCCTGCAGTCCGAGATTGCCGTTTCCGGGTTCTCCTATGAGGGCGTGCTGGGGGCACCCAGCCTCACCTGGGGCACCCTGGCTGATATCAAGAGCCTGGAAGGCGATACCAATCTCGCCCGTCTGGAGCTTTCTGCCCAACCCGGTGATGCCGGTGGCCCGGTGGTGGATAAATCCGGCGCGGTGCTTGGCATGCTGCTGCCACAGGCCGGTGAGGGACGTCAGCTGCCAGGTGATGTCAGCTTTGCGGTAAATGCCGCCGCCATCGGCAGCGCCATGGAGGCAGCTGGGCTGAGCGCCACATCACATGCGCCAGCAGGCAGCGCTCTGCCAAACCAGGCGCTGGTGCTGCGGGCAACCGGCATGACCGTTCTGGTCAGCTGTTGGGAATAAGCCCTAAAAACCAAAGGCGGCCCCGACAAGTCTGAGGGGCAGTCGCACAAAAGACGCTGGTGGTGCTCCGCCAGCGTCTTTTTGTTTCGGGCAAGTCCGCGTCGGGCAAATTGACCGGGCAGATGCGTCAGTAGGCGTGGATCTGGCCATCCCAGGTGTGAAAACAGCCAGTGGTCTCAAGCGTCAGCACATCAAATTCCTGCAGCAGCCCACGGGCAGAGGCTTCAACGCTGATGTCCCCCTCTGCGCCCCCCATTTCGGTGCGCACCCAGCCGGGATGATAGATCCCAACGGCTATGCCCTCGGGTTTGAGATCGGTGGAGAGGTTGCGACCCAGATTCAGCGCAGCCGCCTTGGAGGCCCGATAGGCATAGCTGCCCCCCGGGGCCCGAACGTGGCTGGCCATCTGCGAAGAGATGATTGCGATCTTTGGATTGGTCCCCAGCCGCAGATTGGGCAACAGCGCCTGTACAGTCAGAAACACCCCGGTCACATTGGCCGCCATACTCTGGCTCCAAATGTCGGTGGTGTAGTTTTCCATAGACATGCCCTTGTCCAGATAGACCCCGGCATTGCAGACCAATAGATCAATCGGGCGCTGTCCAAGGGCGCTGGCAAACTGCCCCTGCTGTGCCGGGTCGGTCACATCCAGCGCCACGTCACAGGAGCTATCGCGCGCTGTTCCTGTGACCTCATGCCCCGCCGCCACGAGCTGAGAGGCCATTTCCTGGCCAATTCCACGATTGGCACCAGTGATCACTACATGCATAAATTTGCCCCTTGGCTGTGGTCAAAACGAATAGATTTCAGTCCTAACCTCTTTTAGCGAGCCAATCCCTGCAGGTCTCTAGTTTGTTTTGCGACCCCGCCCAAAGGGCAGCGGCAAAACTGGGATACCCTCCTCGATCAAGGCTTTGGCCTCTTCCGGCTTGGCCTCTCCGTGAATGGCGCGTTCCGGCGAGTCGCCCAGATGCATGGCCCGGGCCTCGCTGGCAAAATCCTTACCCACATAGTCAGAGTTTTCTTCGACCTTGCGGCGGAACTCCCCTAGGGCTTTTTCTATCTCTCCCGCCGCACCCGTCTTCGGAGTGCTCAAGGCCCCTGGGCCGCTCTCCGGCGTGGCTACGGGGGCGGCTCCAGTGATGTCTGAGTTTGAGGATGACGCCACAGAGGCCTGCGAGGGCTCAGGGGCGGGGCGCTCAGGCTCGCCGATCCCTGACACGGCCTTGCGCCCGGTGCGCACCCGTGGCGCCATGATGGCTTTTTCAACATCGGTGCTGCCGCAAAAGGCACAGACCACCAGACCCGCTGCGGACAGCTTGTCAAAGGCAGAGGCAGACTGGAACCAGCTGTCAAAGCTATGCCCCTGGGCGCATTTCAGGCTGTAGTTTATCATTCACTTACTCGTAGCAGGTTTTGCTGAATAGCGGGGCAACAAATGTAAGATCAAGAGGCGAAATTATGCCGCAGCCCTGTTGGGTCCAGGACCAGAGCCTAAGCCCCCCGTAACAGAAATTTCTGCCTAAAGGGAGTGTCGCCTAGGGCTGCAACGGCAGCCGGGCGACAAAATCCTCCAACAAACGCCCCTCGGACTGGTCAGCCTCGATCGCCAAGCGGCGCAGTCCAAAATGCACCAAGGCAACCTCATGGTAATAGCCGGAATAAACATAGTTCACTGTGGCCCCTGCGGCCGCCCCCAGAACGGGCACCGACTGCGCCGCCAGCTTATGCCCCAGTGCCGTGGCTAGACGGGGCGCCACGGTGGTGATGACCTGATTGAGCGCCTGCCCCGAGAGGCTGAAGCGCAACGAGACAAAGGCCGTGTCGCTGCCGTCATCCCGCGCCAGCGGACCTGCGGAAGAAAACACCCGCAGACAATCAAACATCACGTTTTCCGCGTTGGGGTCAAACCCCTGGCTTGCCGCGGCATCCTGGATCGTACGCAGTAAAAAGGCGGTGGTGGCGGGCAGCTCAACCAGTGCCCCCGGCAGCCCGGCAGCGCCACCAGCGGCGCCCATTGCGGTGCTGACCAGCCGGTTGACCCGGCGCGATTGGCCCGGCACCATCCGGCGGGAGTGACGCGCCGCCTGCATGGCCAGGTGCAGTGCTTGCTCGGTTGCCTGTCCCAGCTGCCCACGCGGGCCCGCAGGCAGTTGCGCCAAAAGGCTCTCAAACTGTCCGCCGATCACGTTCAGCAGGTTGACTCCCAAACCGCTTGCATTTCTGTAGCGCCGTGCCAGCGCATCCAGCTCTGCCTCAATCTCAGATGGGGACAGCCTACGCTGCTCTTGCAAAATCTCACTCATCGCTCCTGGCCTCCCTCCCCATAGAGATTGGCCCCCAGAGCGTCGGTTTCAAGGTCTTCAGGCGCGATGCGCCGCCCCTTGCCACCGTGTGACCCGGCCTCGGACCCCCGCCCAGGCGCCAGACTGCGCGGCCAGCCCCAAAACCCGCTCAGGGTTTGTTGGGGGCGGCATTTCCACATCCTGCAACTGCTCGAACCCGAACCGGCGATAATAGGGGGCATCCCCCACCAACATCACCCGCTCCCAGCCCTGCTCGGCGGCCTTGGCCAGACTGTCCCGGATCAACGAGCCGCCCAGCCCCTCGCCCTGGTGGGTGGGATGCACCGCCACAGGTCCCAGCAGCAGGGCCGTCACAGGCTGCGCCTTGGCGCCAGCGGAGATCGCTTCGCCTTCCTCTTCGATATGGACAGGCCAGAACCGGATCGCCCCTGCCAGAATGCCCAGCTCGTCGCGCGCCACCTGGCTCAAGCCCGCAACGGGCGGCACATCATCGCGCAAACGGTAAGACGATAGGGCTTCTCGCCCCGGCGCAAAGCACAAATCATAAAGCGCTTCCACCTCCCAGCGGTCGCCGGGCTGTTCTGCCATAAGTTCGATCACGCCTTGCGGCCTCCGTCCCTGCCCTCACCTCAAGGGGCTGGAAATCGCCCTAGCACGGGCGTAAGCCTGGGGCAAACAATTGGAGACGCGCCATGTTCTACCGCCCCGAAGACGGCCATGGGTTGCCGCATAACCCTTTTAACGCCCTGATTACGCCGCGCCCTATCGGCTGGATTTCCTCCCGCGCGGCGGATGGCACCAACAATCTGGCCCCCTATTCCTTTTTCAACGGTGTTGCCTATACGCCGCCGCAGGTGATGTTTGCCTCCACCGGCAGTAAGGATGACCAGCCCGGCACCAAAGACAGCCTCGCCAATATCGAAGAAACAGGTGTCTTCTGCGTCAATATCGTGGCTTTTGAGATGCGCGATGCGATGAATGCCAGTTCCGAGACCCTGCCCAAAGAGGTGGATGAGTTTTCCCATGCAGGCCTCACTGCTGCGGAATGCGACACCATCAGCTGCGCCCGCATTGCAGATGCTCCGGCGGCGCTGGAATGCAGGCTGACCCAGATCGTCACCCTGCCGGGAGCCGCAAACCGTGTGGCCTTTGGCGAAGTCACCGGCATTCATCTGCGCGATGATTGTCTGCAAGACGGGATCTTTGACGTCACCCGTTTCCAGCCGCTGGCCCGGATGGGATACCGCGACTACGCTGTGGTCCGCGAGACCTTCTCTCTGGCCCGCCCCGATGACTGAGGTCCTCTGATGCCCCTTCCCAATCCTGCCCTGCGTAATCCGATCATTCTGCCAAGCGGCGCGCCCCATGGCGGCACCGTGATGCTATCGCGCGCACTTGAGCATCCAAACATCCAGGTCGGGGACTTCACCTATGCCTCGGATTTCGCGCCACCGCAGGACTGGGCCGGCCATCTTGCACCCTATCTTTTTGCCGGCGCCCGCGAGCGCCTGGTAATCGGCCGCTTCTGTCAGATTGCCCATGGGGTGCGCTTCATAACCTCTTCTGCCAATCATGCCCAGGACGGCCTCAGCTGCTACCCCTTCCCGGTCTTTGATCCGGCGCAGATGGCGGATTTCCAGCCCGACACGCGTGACACCGTGGTCGGCCATGATGTCTGGATCGGTTATGGCGCCCTCGTTCTGCCCGGGGCCCGCATCGGGGATGGCGCTATTATTGGCGCCGGAGCCGTGGTGCGCGGCACCGTGCCCCCCTATGGGATTGTCACAGGCAACCCGGCCACAGTGCAGCGCTATCGTTTTTCCAAACCCCAGATCGCCCGCCTGCTCTCACTGAAATGGTGGCATTGGCCACCCGAGGCATTGGCCCGCGCCGAACCGGCGCTGTTGTCCGGCGATCTCGACATGCTCGAAGACCTCTCCCCAGATTAACCCTGATCCCAGGAGCGGCTGCTTGGGTGAACCTGAACCCCAAACCCCATAAAGCAAAACAGCCGCGCCCCGTCAGGGGCGCGACCGCTCAGCAACAGTATCTGCGTCCAGGCCTAGTGGCCGCCCAGAATTCCGGTCTTGACGGAATAATCCACAGCAACTTGATATTCCGGGTCGTCATCACTGTCGATCATCAGATGACCAGCCTTGGTCAACAGTTCATGACAATCGCGGCTGAGGTGGCGCAGCATCAGGGTCTTGCCTGCCGCTTCATATTTGCCCGCGATAGCCTCAATCGCCTGAAGGGCCGACTGATCAACCACCCGGCTACGGCCAAATTCGACAATCACTTTGTCGGGATCGTTTTCCACATCAAACAGCTCGATGAACCCGTCCGTTGAGCCAAAGAACAGCGGCCCTTCGATCTCATAGACCTTGGCGCCCTTCTCGCTTTCCGACTCCCGGGTGATGGCATGGATGCGGCGCGCATTGCTCCAAGCATAGGCCAGAGCCGAGACAATCACGCCGACCACAACCGCAATCGCCAGATCGCTCATCACCGTCACCACAGTCACCAGCACGATGACAAAAGCATCCATCGGCGGCACCTTGGTCATGATTTTCAGGCTGTTCCAGGCAAAGGTACCGATCACCACCATGAACATCACCCCAACCAAGGCCGCCAGCGGAATTTGCTCGATCAAGGGCGAGGCCACCACGATAAAGGCCAGCAGGCAGAGCGCGGCAAAAATGCCGGCAATCCGCGTACGTCCGCCAGATTTCACGTTGATCATCGACTGGCCAATCATAGCACAGCCCCCCATACCGCCAAAGAAACCCGTGATCACATTGGCGGTGCCCTGCGCGATACACTCCTGGCTGGCGCCGCCGCGCTTGCCGGTGATTTCCCCCACCAGGTTCAGGGTCAGCAGGCTTTCAATCAATCCGATGGCCGCCAGGATCACCGAATAGGGCAGGATGATCATAAAGGTTTCCCAGGTAAAGGGCGCCAGCGCATCGCCATAGATGCCAATGCCCTCACCAAAGGGCACATGGATAAAGGGCAAACCGCCTTCGATCGAAGCCATATCGCCCACGCGCGGCACGTCCAGACCCAGAGCAATCACCAGCACCGCAACAATGCCAATCCCCGCCAGAGGTGCCGGAACAATCGAAGTGATCTTAGGCGTCGCCCAGATGATCACCATGGTCAGACCAACCAGCCCCAGCATCAGCATCATGGGCACACCCGACAGCCACTCGGCGCCATTGGTGCCTGGCACCTTAAACTGGGTCATTTGCGCCAGAAAGATCACAATGGCCAGGCCATTCACAAAGCCCAGCATCACCGGATGCGGCACCAGGCGGATGAATTTGCCCCAATGCATCACACCTGCAATCAACTGCAGCACACCCATCAGCACCACGGTCGCAAAGAGATACTCAACCCCATGCTGGGCCACCAGGGCCACCATGACCACCGCCAAAGCACCGGTTGCGCCTGAGATCATTCCCGGACGCCCCCCGATCAGCGCTGTGACCAGCCCAACCAGAAAGGCCGCATAAAGCCCCACCAGCGGATGCACTCCGGCGACAAAAGCAAAGGCCACCGCCTCGGGCACCAAAGCCAAAGCAACGGTCAGCCCAGACAAGAGCTCGGTGCGGACCCGGCCAACGGACCAGCCCTCATCCTGCATAATCGAGAGGTTGGGCGGGGAAATACGATTGGCCAGCAGGGCCATGGCGGCGCGTCTCATGGGGAATACCTGTGATTGGGGAGCTTGGGTTCGCAGCCCGCCCCTAGCCGAAAATCCCCCCTGGCACAAGAGCCGAGCCGCGCCCTGCCGCCCTCCTCCCCCCTAACCTGCCCACAAATGCATCACCCCAGGAGCTGCGCAACCAGCTCAGCCCCCAAATAGAGCCCGACCCCAAAGGTGAGATGTGTCTGCAGGCTCCGCCGCCGCGCCAGCCAGGGCTGTGGCGCCCTGCGCGCCGCCAGCCCCATGCCCAGTCCCGGCTGCAGGGTCAGCATCGGCAGCAGCACCGTTGCCAGATCAAAGCCAACACACAACAGCAGTGGAGGTTGATCCAGCCCTTCCTGAGGAAGCAGCCACCACAATAGCCCAGCCAACCCCACTCCGACCCCATAGTGAAAACTCCACCCCAAAGCCCGCTCAAATGGCACCGGACTAGCCGCCTGCGCAGAGGGAAGAACCAATTGCCCCCGGGCGAGATGCCCCAACCAGCGCCCGACCAACGCCCAGTCCAGCCCCCGCTGCCCCAACAGGCCCGCCCGCAGCCAGGCGACCCCGTCCATGAACAGGGTCGCGCTCACCCCAACTCCCAAACTCCAGACCACACCCTGCCATTCTTCGCTCATCCCGTTCTCCTTTTCTTGACGGATCGCTTCAACAGGTGTTCTCTGTGCAAATTCAAGCCGACTTGAGGTCAAGGATGAAATCTCTGGATATCGCCGAGGTCGCCCGGCGCAGTGGCGTCAAACCCTCAGCCCTGCGCTATTATGAAAGCCTCGGGATCATTGCGGCAGACAGCCGCAAGGGATTGCGGCGCCAATACGATGCCTCGGTCCTCGACCGCCTTGCCCTGGTGAGCCTGGGCCAGCGCGCCGGGTTTTCCCTGCAGGACATCGCCGAGACCCTGGGCCCGTCCTCTACAAGCGCAGCAACCTTCCAGCTGGAGCGGAATCGCATTTCCCAACGCGCTGATGAGGTTGACCACCGCATTCGCCAACTTACCCTGCTGTCGCGCGCCCTGCGTCATGTGGCCAAATGCACCGCCCCAAGTCACGCCGAATGCCCAACCTTTCGAAACATGATGGCAGAGGCTCTGACCTGGACCAGTGCCGAGAGGCAAAAACTATAGGCCGAAAGGCAGCACGCTCTATCACCTTTCAATAAATATTCCCGCCGGAGGCCGCGCGGTTGTCAAACCGCGCGCAGAAAGGCACAACCCTTGAGACCAACTCGTGACAATAGCGACAGACAGGAGTGTAGCGCGTGACACAGATCTCCGAACCCCGGGACACCATGATCGCCGTGATCGGCGGGTCCGGCATTTACGACATTGATGGTCTGGAAGGTGCCAAATGGGTCTCTGTTGAGACCCCCTGGGGCGCGCCTTCTGATCAGATCCTCACCGGCAGCCTCGATGGTATCAAAATGGCCTTTCTGCCGCGGCATGGGCGCGGCCATGTGCATTCTCCAACCGAGGTGCCTTACCGCGCCAATATCGACGCGCTGAAACGGCTGGGGGCGACGGATGTGTTCTCGGTTTCCGCCTGCGGCTCCTTCCGCGAGGAAATGGCGCCGGGAGATTTTGTCATTGTCGATCAATTCATCGACCGGACATTCGCCCGCGAAAAAAGCTTCTTTGGCACCGGCTGTGTCGCCCATGTCAGCGTCGCCCATCCGACCTGTCAACGGCTCTCTGATGCCGCAGAGCAGGCGGCCAGGGCAGCGGGAATCAAGGTGCACCGCGGCGGCACCTATCTTTGCATGGAGGGCCCGCAGTTTTCCTCCATGGCCGAAAGCAAGATGTACCGCGAAAGCTGGGGGTGCGATGTCATCGGCATGACCAATATGCCCGAGGCCAAACTGGCCCGCGAGGCCGAGCTTTGCTACGCCTCCATCGCCATGGTCACCGATTACGACAGCTGGCACCCTGAACACGGGGCCGTGGATATCAGCGATATCTTGGCGACACTGCAGGGCAACTCCAGCAATGGCCGCGAGCTGGTACGCCGCTTGCCCGCCTTGCTTGGCACGGAACGTGCGCCCTGCCCGCATGGCTGTGATCGCGCCTTGGAATTCGCCATCATGACTGCACCGGACAAACGCGATCCTGCGCTGCTTGCAAAACTGGACGCTGTGGCCGGCCGAGTGCTGAGCTGAGCCTCCACAGGAAAGTAAATGCAACAGGGGGCGGGAATTTTTTTCCGCCCCCTTTATTTTGCCCCCCTGCGCCCCTTGATAGAAGCAACCAGAGGTTTTCTGCGAGTACACTACACCATGCGCCTTCACGGATTGGACATCGCCCGCTTTTTTGCCTTCTGCGGCATGGTTCTGGTGAATTTTCGCATCGCGGCTGAGGTCACACCCGGCACGGATTTTGCCTCCATCCTGACCAATGGCCTAGAGGGGCGCGCCGCCGCCCTGTTTGTCATTATGGCCGGAATCGGCCTCACCCTCACCCGCACGCCCAAACGAGTCATTGCGGCACGGGCGGCTGTCCTGTTTGCCCTGGGTCTGGCAAATCTGATGATTTTTGAGGCAGATATCCTGCATTACTATGCACTGTATTTTCTGGTCGCCCTACCTTTTCTTGCCATGCCCTCTCGCATATTCCTATGGGCAGCCCTCGCCGCCGCCATGATTGGAATGGCGGGAATAGTCCTGCTCGACTATGAGGCCAACTGGAACTGGGAAACCTTGGTCTATTCGAACTTCTGGACCCCGGAAGGGTTTTTGCGCCATGCGTTTCTAAACGGCTGGCATCCGGTTTTCCCTTGGGTGAGCTTTGTTTTCCTGGGGATGTGGGTCGGGCGGCAGGATCTGGGGCAAAAGCTGGTGCAAAATCGTCTGATCCTTTGGGGCCTGGCCGCAGCCCTGCTGGCCACCTTGCCCGGCCCGCTCACCTCCGACCCTGAGCTGCGTGAGCTCTTTGGCACCACCTCCATCCCCCCAGGCCCCTTTTATCTGATCGCCGCCAGCGGCAGTGCCTGTGTGGTGATTGGCGTGATGCTGCGACTGAGCAACCTGCTGGACCGATTGGGACTGGCGGAATGGCTGGCTGCACCGGGGCGTATGGCGCTCAGCCTCTATGTGGCCCATATCCTCCTGGGCATGGGCACGCTTGAAGCCATGGGGCAGCTGGATGGGTCGCTCACGCCAGAGGCCATATTTGGCTTCAGCCTCGGCTTTTGTGCCCTTGCCATGGTGCTCAGCTGGGTCTGGAACCTCCTGGCTGCACGCGGCCCACTCGAGGCTTTGTTGCGCCGTATCTCGGGAGTTTTCCGTTGACCTCTAACAAATCTGCTGTCTTTGCTGTCGCCGCTGTGACCGAAACATAGGAGCCCCCCATGGATTTTTCGCTCTGGCTGGCCTTTGCCTCGGCCTCCCTGGCCTTGCTGCTGATCCCCGGTCCGACTGTCTTGCTGGTCCTGAGCTATGCCCTCTCTAAGGGCCGCCAGGTTGCTGTGGCCTCAGCCATTGGTGTGGCCATAGGTGATCTCATCGCCATGAGCGCCTCTCTGGCCGGACTTGGCGCGCTGGTTCTGGCTTCGGCCAGTTTGTTCACCGCCCTGAAATGGGTCGGGGCGGCTTATCTGGTCTGGTTGGGAATCAAACTCTGGCGCAGCGCTGCGGGCGCAAAAGGGTTGGAAGATATGGCCAACACGGAGGCCGTTCGGGCCGGCGGTGTTTTGGGTCACACGGCCGTAGTCACCGCCCTGAACCCCAAATCCATTGCCTTCTTCATCGCCTTTGTGCCCCAATTCATCCGGCCCAGCGAAGCGCTGGCCCCTCAGTTTGCAATCCTGATTGCCACCTTTGTGGGACTGGCCGGCCTCAATGCGCTGGCCTATGCGCTGCTGGCCGATCGCCTGCGGCTCTGGGTCGCCCGCCCGCGGACCACAGCCAATCTGACACGGGTTGGCGGCGCGGCGCTGGTGGCCATGGGGTTGGCCACGGCCCTGCTGCGCCGCCCCGCCTGACATTTCGGACAGGATCCCCGCTTGCCCCTTGCAAGCTGGGATAGCTTGGGTCAAACCCTGCTGGCCGGGACCTGAATGGCAGTCTATAACCACTCTCCTGCCGTCCGGCACAGATCCGCCACGCAAGAGAAAGCCTCTCCATGCCCAAAAAGACCTCTGTGAAAGACTATATCCGCACCATCGTTGATTTCCCGCACGAGGGCATCATGTTCCGCGATGTCACCACGCTTTTTGCTGATCCGCGTGGGTTTCGCATGGCCATCGACCAGATGCTGCACCCCTATGCCGGAGAGCGGATCGACAAGGTGGTCGGGCTGGAGGCCCGTGGCTTTATCATGGGTGGCGCCATTGCCCACCAGCTGAGCGTTGGCTTCGTGCCGATCCGCAAGAAGGGCAAGCTGCCCGGGCGCACCCTGAGCCAGGAGTACAAACTGGAGTACGGTGAGGCCATTGTTGAGATCCACGAGGATGCGATCCAGCCCGGTGAAAAGGTGCTGGTGGTGGATGATCTCCTGGCCACAGGCGGCACGGCCTCTGCCGGTATCAAGCTGATTGAACGGCTGGGAGGAGAAATCATCTCCTGCGCCTTCATCGTCGACCTGCCCGATCTCGGCGGGCGCAGGGTGCTGGAAGACCTGGGCATGGATGTCCATGTGCTCTGTGAGTTTGAGGGCGAATAAGCCACCAAAGGCCTGCCAATCGCCTCTTCGCAGGTGGTCCTCCCGCCCGTCAGGTCGCCATTACAATGTCTCCTTCCCGTTGGGCATGGCCTTTTGGGCTCAAAGAGCCCAAAAGGCGCGCCGCGCTCCAGCGCGGCGCCGGGCCCAAGCAGGCCTTCCTCCTTACAGGAGGGAGAAGGCTGCGCGGGAGCCCTCCCTTTACTTGGACGCTTTACTTAGACCTCCGTCCTCTTGCGCGGGCAGTACTGCCCCCGGGTTCATGATCCCCCGCGGGTCCAGAGCCTGTTTGATCCCGCGCATCATTGCGACCTTCACCGGATCGCCATAACGCTGAAGATCTGCAACCTTCATCCGACCAACACCATGTTCCGCGCTAAAGGAGCCGCCCATTTCCAGCACCAACTCATGCACAAGGGTTTTTACCGCCTCCCGCAGCCCCTCATAGTCACCACGGGATTTCGCTTCGGCCGGAAAGACATTATAATGCAGATTGCCATCGCCCAGATGGCCAAAGCAATTCACCCGCATGTCCCCCTCTCCCAGTGCCGCAATTGCCGCGCCCCCCCGGCGTATGAACTCGGGGATGGCCGAGATCGGCACCGAGATATCATGGCTGGAAATCGACCCCACCAGCCGGTTCGCCTCCGGGATTTGTTCGCGCACCGCCCACAGCGCCTCTGCCTGCGCCTTTGACTGGGCAATCACCCCGTCCTCGGCCAATCCGGCCTCAAGCGCTGCCTCGAACAGATCCGATAGGGCCTGCACCGGATCTTGGCCCCGGGACAGCCCTAGATCGATCAGAACCGACCATTCCGGCGCCGTAGCAAAGGGTTGGCGCAGCTGAGGCAGGTGCCGTGCCAAAAACTCGAGCCCCTGGCGATGCATCAGTTCAAAGGCGCTCACCACCTCGCCCAGCTGGTCTCGTGCCAGGGCAAGCAGCGCAATCGCCGCCTCTGGTGAGGGCACCACAAAATGCGCCACCCCTTGCTGCGCCGGAACTGGCGAGAGTTTCAACGCCGCCGCAGTGATCACCCCTAGGGAGCCCTCGGAGCCAATCAACAGATTGCGCAGGTCATAGCCAGTGTTGTCCTTGCGCAGCCGGGTGAGCCCATTCCAGATCTCGCCGCTTGGCAAGACCGCCTCCAGCCCCAGACAGAGCTCCCGAGCATTGCCGTAGCGCAGTACATTTACCCCGCCGGCATTGGTCGCCAGATTGCCACCGATCCGCGCTGTGCCCTCTGCCGCCAAGGACAGCGGAAACAGGCGGTCCTGTGCCAAGGCAGCAGCCTGCACATCAGCGAGAATGGCGCCGGCCTCGGCCAGAATGACGTTTTCTTCTGGGTAGACTGCACGAATTTTGGTCATGCGCTCCAAGGATAGCAGCAGCGGCGCGGCCCCGTCAGGCTTCACCTGCCCCCCAACCAGCCCGGTGCCGCCACCATAGGGCACCACCGGCACCCGCGCGGCATTGGCAGCCCGCAGAAGCATCGCCACCTGCTCGGTATTGCTCGGCTTGGCCAAGATCCCGGCCTGCCCCTGATAACGCCCGCGTGGCTCCTCCAGGTATCTTGGTTCACAGGGGGCCAGAACGCCCTCTGGCAGGTCGGCGGACAGGCTGGCGGCAAAGGCGGGATCGGCAGGTGTATAACGCATGCCCTTGCATCTCTAATCCAAAGCCACAAGGCAAGCCCTTCTCGCATCTCGACCTAAGAAGAGCACGGTGGAAAGGTGCAGCCCAAGGCTCACCAAACTGCGCAACCGCGCCGCGCGACAGCGCGGCGCCGGGCCCAACTCTGCGTGACAATCCGGGGCCGCAGAGCCTCGGATTGTCGCCAAGGAGGCGGGAGCCCCCCTTTTGGTGGTCCCCAACACCACAATATTCCACCGCCCCGCGCTCTTCGACCCCTATCCTACTTGGGTGCGGCCCCGTCGGTCATGGCGAAGTGCCGCATAGAGCACATGGGTCCGCCAGCGCCCGTCGATTTGCAGATAGGACTGGGCCACGCCTTCGTATTTGAATCCGGACTTTTCCAACAAACCGCGCGATGCCGCGTTCTCCGGAAGGCAGGCAGCCTCAATACGACTGAGATCCAGCTTGCCATAGGCGTAATGCACCACCGCGCCAATGGCCTCCCGCATATAGCCCTGCCGCCCAAAGGGCTGCCCTGTCCAGTAGCCAAGCGTGCCGGCCATGGCCGGGCCACGGCGAATATTGTCCAGGGTAATGGCCCCCAGGATCACCTGATCCTCGCGCCGGATCAGAAACAGCGGTAGCGCCGTCCCCCCAGAGACCGAGCGCTGCGCCCAGTAGACCCGGTTGGTAAAGCTCTTGCGCCCCAGATGATCCGGCGCCCAGGCAGGCTCCCAGGGGGTCAGATAGTCCCGGCTTTGCAGCCGCAGGGCCGCCCAGGCCTGAAAATCCGAATGCACTGGCGGGCGCAGCGTCAGACGCTCGGTCTCAAGTCGAAGTTTGCGACGTCCCAGCAACATCAGGCAACACGGCGCTCCTGCAGAGCGTCCAGGCTCGGGGCCCCCGCAACCGGACCATAAAGCGCCATCGCTGAGGGCGCCTGCACCGCCAGCTGTTCCGCCATGGCGCGCACATCTTCGGTGCTGACCGCATCGATCAGTTTCACCGTTTCCTCAAGCGCCGGCACCCGGTCCCAGATCTGCACCAGACGCGCCAGACGCTCAGCCCGGTTGGTGGGGCTTTCCAGGCCCATCAACATGCCGGCCTTCATCTGGGCCCGGGCGCGCTCGACCTCTGCGTCCGACATATCCGACGCTGCGCGCTTCATCTCATCCACGGTGATATGGGCCAATTCTTCAACCTGGTCGCCCGAGGTGCCGGCATAAATCGTGGTGCTGCCAGTATCCGCATGGGCCCCGGCCTGGGCAAAGATGGAATAGCACAGCCCGCGTTTTTCGCGCACTTCCTGGAACAGACGGCTGGACATGCCACCGCCCATCACTGCCGAATAGATCTGCGCGGTATAGATCGCCTCATCCCGGTAGCCGGGGCTTTCAAAGGAGAGGGCAAAATGGGCCTGCTCCAGATCCTTGACGTGGCGCGCCTCGCCCCCAGTAAACTGGGCAGGTTCCATCACCAGTGAAGGCCGTGCGGTCATATCGCCAAACAGGTCTTCGGCCAGTTTGACCAGCGCCGCGTGATCCACCGCACCCGCTGCTGACAGTATCATCTGCCCCGGACCATAGTGTTCAGAAACAAACTGCGTCAGATCCTCACGATTAAAGGCGCTGACCCGTTCAGCCGGGCCCAGAATAGTGCGCCCCAGCGGCTGGTCGTGGTAGCTCTGCTCCTGCAACCAGTCAAAGATCACATCGTCCGGCGTGTCCAAAGCTTGGCCGATCTCCTGCAGGATCACCCCGCGCTCCACCTCGATCTCGCGGGGATCAAACACCGGATTGCGCAGAATATCCGCCAGAACATCCAGGGCCAGCGGCACATCATCCTTGAGCACCCGCGCGTAATAGGCGGTTACCTCGCGCGAGGTATAGGCGTTGATATAGCCGCCCACATCCTCAACCGCCTCGGCGATCTGCAAGGCCGAGCGCTTCTCGGTGCCCTTAAAGGCCATATGCTCCAGAAAATGCGCAATGCCGTTCTGCTCGAGCCGCTCGTTGCGCCCCCCCGCAGTGACCCAGATCCCGATCGAGGCGGATTGCAGACCCGGCATGGCCTCCGTCACGATGCGAAAGCCATTGGCCAGTTGATGCTGCTGGACGCTCACTGAATAGATCTCATTCTGCGATATTCTTTCTGATATGGTCTTCGATTGTGGTCAGATCATTGGCAATTTGCGTGACCCGTTCATCCCGCTCATACAGATCTGCCATACGGTCAGGCAAGTCCGGATATTGCCCCGAAGCCTGTTCCACCGCCGCCGGGAACTTGGCGGGGTGCGCTGTGGCCAGGGTGATCATCGGCACATCCGCCTGGCGCTGCTCGGCTGCGACCTTTACCCCAACCGCGCCGTGGGGGCACAACAGCTCCCCCGAAGCGGCCAGTTCGGACTTTATGGTTGCCAGAGTTTCCTCTTCCGAGGCACGGCCGGATTTGTAGGTTTCCGACAGGGCCTGCATGGCGCCCTGGCTGACCTCAAAACCGCCAGCCTTCAGCTCTTCCATCAGCTGCGCCACCGCGCTCGCATCCTTGTCATAGGCAAAATAGAGAGCGCGTTCAAAGTTCGACGAGACCTGGATGTCCATCGAGGGAGAGATCGACGGTACGGTATCGCCCTTATGATAGCCTTTGCCCTCCAGGCAGCGGTGCAGGATGTCGTTTTGGTTGGTCGCCACCACCAGATCCTTGATCGGCAGGCCCATCTGCTTGGCAATATAGCCCGCAAAAATGTCGCCAAAGTTACCGGTGGGCACGGTAAAGCTCACCTCGCGCGCGGGCGCGCCTAGCGACACGGCGGAAGAGAAATAATAGACCACCTGCGCCAGAACCCGGGCGATATTGATCGAGTTCACCCCGGCAAGTTTAACACCATCGCGGAACTCAAAGTGGTTGAACATGTCTTTGACCCGCGCCTGACAATCGTCGAAATCGCCATCCAGCGCCAAGGCATGCACGTTTTTGTCCGCAGGGGTGGTCATCTGGCGGCGCTGCACCTCGGACACACGGCCATGGGGATACAGGATAAAGACATCCACATTGCTGAGGCCGCGAAAGGCCTCCATGGCCGCTGATCCAGTATCGCCCGAGGTGGCCCCGGCGATGGTCACGCGCTCATTACGGCGTTCCAGCGCCACCTGGAACAGCTGGCCAATCAGCTGCATAGCAAAGTCTTTGAAGGCCAGCGTGGGCCCATGGAACAGCTCAAGCAGGAAATGATTGGGCGCCAGCTGTTTCAGCGGGGCGCGGGCGGCATGGCCGAAACCTGCATAGGCACGCGCGATGATGCCGCGGAACTCTTCCTCCGTGAAGCAATCGCCAATGAAGGGCTTCATCACCCGAAAGGCGGTTTCCTCGTATGAAAGGCCGGACAGGGCTGCGATCTCTGCACGGCTCATCTGTGGGATCTCGGCTGGGACGTATAATCCGCCGTCACGGGCCAGACCAGTCAGCATGGCCTCTTCAAAAGTCAGCTCGGGCGCCTGCCCACGGGTAGAGATATATTTCATCGCTTCAGCCTTCGGATTTGGCGCGGGAACGCCATAGAAAAGAGGCGGTCATCGCAGCCCAGATAAAGGCCAGCGAAAACCAGGTGATCGCATATTGCAAGTGGTTGTTCGGGATGCCCGCCGATGTCACCCCCTGCGGTGTCACGGCTGTTTCAGGCGAGAGGCTGCGGGCAACAATCAGAACTGGCTCGGTGCGCAACTGCTCGGCCATATAGGCAAGATCGCGAGCATAGAGGATATTGGCCTCGACTTCGGGCGCGGGCGTCGTCCAGTCGCCCTCATCCGGCCACAAGAGATTGCCCGTAACCGAAATAGCGCCAGAATTGCGTGGGCTGTTCTTGTCGGTTGCTGGGATAAAGCCCCTGTCCAGTAACAAGCGGCGACCACCATCGGTTTCAAGGGCCGAAATCACCCGGTAGCCGGTCACAGCCTGTTTGGTGACCCAAAACACATGCAGTTCCTGGTCGCCAATCAGGCCCTTAGCGGTGACAGCCCGGTAGCGATCCAGCGCCTCGCTTGGGCTTTGCGGCACGGCAACCGGCGCCGCGGTGATACGTGTTTCAATGGTGTGCAACAGCCCGGCTTTCCAAGCCAGACGCTGCATCTGCCAGGTGCCAAGGCCCAGCAGGACCACGAGGCCCAGCCCGCCAATCCACAGAAAAAAGGATGCTCGTTGCATATCCGTTCCGTTGCCAAAAAAACAGCGCATGAGTTTCCCCATGCGCTGTGCTTGATACGGTCTGTTTTCCGGTTTTGAAACCTCAAACATGTACCCGGTACATTCTCCCGAAGGCCAGATACCTCTTACAGGCCGGAAGTGCCCCAGAGGTAGACTGCGAAGAACAGGAACAGCCAGACAACGTCAACGAAGTGCCAGTACCAGGCTGCGGCCTCAAAACCGACGTGCTGCTCTGGGGTGAAATCGCCCTTCATCGCGCGGATCAGGCAGACGATGAGGAAGATGGTGCCCAGAAGAACGTGGAAGCCGTGGAAGCCGGTGGCCATGAAGAAGTTGGAATAGAACTCATCGCCGCCAAACTGCCAGCCTTCGTGCAGCAGGTGCGCGTATTCATAGCCCTGCAGGAAGGTGAAAAAGATGCCCAGGACGATACCGATGGACAGACCCTGGATCAGCGCCTTGCGGTCATTGTTGTGCACCAGAGCGTGGTGCGCCCAGGTCACGGCACACCCGGAGAGCAGCAGCACCAGCGTGTTGATCAGAGGCAGGTGGAACGGGTCCACCGCATAGATCTCTGGCGTCACATATTCAGAGCCGATGTATTCTTCCATCGGGTACATCGCGTGTTTGAAAAACGACCAGAACCAGGCAAAGAAGAACATGACTTCGGACATCACAAAGAGGATGAACCCGTAGCGCAGCCCAATGCGGACAACAGGTGCGTGGTCGCCCTGACGTGCCTCTGTGACCATTTCGGACCACCAGGCAAAAGAGGTGTAGATGGTCAGAGCAAAGCCGATCCAGAACATCCAAGCCGTGATTCCCTGCATCCAAAGAACGGCACCGAAGAGCATGATGAAACCGCCAACAGCTGCCATAAGCGGCAGAATTGATGGAGGCAGAATGTGAAAATCGTGATTTTTAGCGTGCGCCATTTAAGTGTCCCTCACCCGTCGGCCTGGTTCGTGGTTAGATCTGCCCCGGTGTTTTCCCCGGCGTCGAGAGCCGCGTAGCCCTCGGGCAGATCGATTTCATAAAACGTGTACGAAAGCGTAATCGTATGCACGAATTTTCCGTCCCGGTCGGTAACGATTTCCGGGTCGACAAAGAAGGTCACGGGCATTTCCACCCGCTCCCCTGGTTGCAGCACCTGCTCGGTAAAGCAGAAGCAGTCGATTTTTTCAAAGAATGCACCCGCCGCATAGGGGGTCACATTGTAAGAGGCCTGGCCCGCAACGGGCCGGTCCGTCGGATTGTATGCCTCGTAAAAGGCCAGACCGGTATCGCCGATCTTGATCTCCATTTCGCGCTGCACGGGTTTGAACTCCCAGGCAAAATCGCGCTCCTTGGAGGCGTCAAAGCGCACCGTGATGGTTTGATCCAGAACGGTGTCGGATCCTTCGGTGGCCACGCCAGTGACGCCGCCAAAGCCCGTCACCCGGCAGAACCAGTCGTAAAACGGCACCGAGGCCCAGGACAGCGCGCCCATGGTCAGGACAACTGCCACCAGTTGCAGAACCGTTTTTTGTGGCCCCTGCATCGCCATCAGTCTTGCGTGCCTTGTGTCTGCGGGAACTGGAAGCCGTTGGATGTCACCTTGACCATGGTCAGGGCCAGTACCAGCACGACAAAGCTACCCAAGAGCAGGCCAACGCCCAAGTTGCGGCCAAAGCGACGTTTGTGCAGATCGTGTTCCTTGTTCAAAGCCATGTCTTTACCAGCCTCCAAGTCCATAAGGTTTCAGGCTGGCTTCGACCAGAATCGCACCAAAGTGCAAAAACAGGTAGAGCAGCGAAAGTTTGAAAAAGCTGCGCTCAACCTTGAAATCATCCTCTTCGGAGATCTCCTCGTTGCGGCGCGAAATCTTCCAGGCCCCCAGAAGGAACAGGGCGTTCATCACCAGGGCAACGGCCAGATAGATCGGACCACCGATGCCCGAAAAGGCAGTGCCAACAGCCAGGATGGCCAGGAGGACGGTATAGACCAGGATGTGAACCCGCGTTGCCGGACGGCCATGGGTCACAGTCAGCATTGGCACTCCGGCATCATCGTAGTCCGAGCGCATGAACAGGCACAGGGCCCAGAAATGCGGCGGTGTCCACATGAAGGTCAGGGCAAACATCAACCAGGGCTCAACCGACATGGTGCCGGTGGCAGCAATCCAGCCGATCACGGGTGGGAAGGCTCCGGCTGCGCCGCCGATGACGATATTCTGCGGCGTCGCCCGCTTCAGCCACATGGTATAGATCACCACATAAAAGAAGATGGTGAAGGCAAGGAAGGCACCTGCAAAGATATTGGTCGCCAGCGCCAGCATAATCACCGACAGCCCCGACAGCGCCAGACCAAGGCTCAAGGCTTCGCCTGGCTCGACCTTACCGGCGGGAATGGGGCGCGACTTGGTGCGTTTCATCACCTGGTCGATATCCGCATCCCACCACATGTTCAGCGCGCCAGAGGCACCGCCACCGATTGCGATGAACAAGACGGCGCAAAAGCCAATCACCGGATGCACGCCTACAGGGGCCGCTAGCAGGCCAACAAAGGCGGTAAAAACCACCAATGACATCACCCGCGGCTTCAGCAGGGCGAAATAATCGCCAAAGCTGGCCTCGTCTTCACGGGGAGTGCTGGCGTTGATGCTTGCGTCGCTCATCTTAGACCCTTTGCGTGGACCAGAAAGGCGCAGCTGCCTGCGCATTTCACTGTGTCACCCTCTCCCGGCACCTATTTGCACCGGAAGAGAAAGCTGGTGAGACCTGCTTCAGTTGGAAGCAACCTGATAGGACTGGGGCAGACCGGCGTATTCTTCGATCGCGCCTTTCAACCATGCGTCATAGGCTTCCTGGCTGACCACCTTAACGGTGATCGGCATGTAGGAGTGATCCTTACCGCAGAGTTCGGAACACTGACCGAAGTAGACACCTTCTTTTTCGGCCTTGAACCAGAGCTCAGCCAGACGGCCGGGAACGCCGTCTTGTTTGACACCAAAGGAGGGCATCGCCCAGGAGTGGATCACATCGGCAGCTGTCACCTGCATCACCACGGTCTTGCCAACAGGCACAACAACGGCGGTGTCGGTGGCCAGCAGATATTCATCTTCGGCAAACCCATTCTCAGCCAGCTCTTCACGTGGCAGCATAAAGCTTTCAAAGCCGAACTCGTGGTCGACATATTCATAGCCCCAGTACCACTGGTAACCCGTCACTTTGATGGTGATGTCGCCTTCGGGAATTTCCTGCTGGCGGAACAGCTCGGGCAGCGAGAAGGACCCGATGAAGACCAGGATCAGGATTGGGATCAAGGTCCAGGCAATCTCGATCGGGGTGTGGTGGGTAAAGGCGGCAGGATTTGGGTTGGCGCGGCGATTGAACCGAACGATCGCATAAAGCAGCAGCCCAGCAACAAAAATACAGACTGCGGTGATGATCACGAGAATCATCCAGTCCAGTTTTTGGACCCCTTCCGCCAGCTCCGTCGCCGCCGGTTGGAAGTTCAGGCCGCCATTTGTCGGCTTGCCAATGGTTTCCAGTGCTTCTTGCGCCTTGGCTGGAAGACTGGAAAGGCCAGCAAAAAGGCCCGAAAGCATCAAAGCATTCTTCATATCATGTCCTGATCGTTAGTGATCGTTTTTTTCTTGCAGCCGATTGCGCCTCATGGAGAGTTGATTCCACAAATCGCGCTCGAACCCGTTGTCTTTGACGCTGCTTAAAATCATATTCAGGCGTACAGATAAAGAGGCAGGCGAGCGTCAAAGCGTCGCTTTCTTGATTTAGATCAAAAAAACCTGAGGTCCGTGACATGGAAAACCCAGCCTTTCGACCCTTTGAAACTCTCCTCCCCGAGGATGAGGCCCTGCCACTCCTGCGCGAAACCCTGGCCGGGGCAGATGACGGCGAGATCTTTGCCGAACGTCACAAGTCCGAAGCGCTGATGTTCGATGATGGCCGGTTGCGCAGTGCCAGCTATGATGCCTCCGAAGGCTTTGGCCTGCGGGCCGTCAATGGGGATGTGGCCGGATATGCCCATTCGACCGATGTCTCTATTGCGGCGCTGAAACGGGCCGCGCAGACGGCGCGGCTGGCGGTTGCGACGGGCGGCGGCACCTATGCCGATGCGCCACAGCCCACCAATACCAAACTCTATACAGATGCCGATCCCATCAGCGCAGAGCCCTTCCCCGTGAAGGTTGAGACCCTGCGCGAGATCGATGCCTTTGCGCGTGATCTAGATCAAAGAGTGGTGCAGGTTTCCGCCTCTATCGCCGCCTCCCTGCAAGAGATCGAAATTCTGCGGGCCGATGGCGTGCGGGTGCGTGATACCCGCCCCATGACCCGGCTCAATGTTTCGGTGATTGTCGAGCAGGATGGCCGTCGCGAAGGCGGCTCGGCAGGCGGCGGCGGGCGCGTCGGGCTGGAGGGGTTGATTGATCCGCGCTCCTGGCAGGAAAAGGTCCGCGAAGCCCTGCGCATCGCCCTGGTCAACCTCGAAGCGGTGCCAGCCCCGGCAGGCGCCATGGAAGTGGTGCTTGGCCCCGGCTGGCCCGGCATCCTGCTGCACGAAGCCATTGGGCACGGGTTGGAGGGCGATTTTAACCGCAAGGGCAGCTCGGCCTTTGCCGGCCTGATGGGGCAACGCATTGCAGCGCCAGGGGTCACTGTGCTGGATGATGGCACCATTGCCGATCGGCGCGGATCCATCACCGTCGACGACGAGGGCACGCCCTCGCAAAAAACAACTCTGATCGAAGATGGCATCCTTGTCGGCTTTATGCAGGACCGCCAGAACGCGCGACTTATGGGGGTCGAACCCACCGGCAACGGGCGACGCCAGAGCTATGCCCATGCCCCAATGCCACGGATGACAAACACCTATATGCTGGGCGGCGAAACCGATCCCGCCGATCTGGTGGCAGGTATCAAGGATGGCATCTGGGCGGTGGGCTTTGGCGGCGGCCAGGTCGATATCACCAACGGCAAATTTGTCTTCTCCTGCACCGAGGCCTACCGGGTCGAAAACGGCAAGGTCGGGGCCCCGGTCAAGGGCGCTACGCTGATTGGCGATGGGGCCACTGCGCTGAAACAGATCCGCGCCCTGGGCAATGACATGCAGCTGGATCCCGGCATGGGCAACTGCGGCAAGGCCGGCCAATGGGTGCCAGTTGGCGTGGGTCAGCCCAGTGTCTTGATGGATGGTTTGACCGTCGGAGGCTCGGCCACCTGATCCGCATAAGCAGACAGGATCTCAGGGCTTGAGAGCCCGGCCCCCTCTTCCCAACCCCAGAGGTCTAGCCCCCTCTTAACCAGAAACGCGGCCCTAGGGTCGCGTTTTTTCGGGCTTTTTGCGGCCGTTTCCGGCCAAAAATGGCAAAGTAGCACTGCGGGGACGGGAATCTTTCCCGTTGTTTTTCAACACTCTGGCAGGCCCTGTCTCCAGATCTCTACAAATCATGACCGGAATACAGAAAAACTTTGGATAATTTTCAAACATTCACCCCCTGTTAACCCTTTCAGGGGTATTCCTTTCAGTGCAAATAGGCGGAGCTACGGATGACCAAGGAAGCATATTCTTCCACTCACCCCCCACTCCCACCCACCACGGAAGATAGCTGGTTTTCGCGGCTTCGTCTTTTGCGCTCTCGACGCGTAGGCCCGGTGAGCTTTCACCGCCTCCTCGCAGAGCATGGTTCAGCGCAGAACGCGCTGGATGCGTTGCCAAAAATGGCACGTGCCGCCGGAATGGCAGGGTATGAAACATGTCCTGCAAGCGCGGTCACCGCAGAAGCAAATGCCGCAAAAGCCGCCAAAGCGCGGCTTTTGTGCTTTGATGACCCTCTCTATCCCCCTGCCCTCTCCCAATTGCATTCGGCTCCGCCCCTGCTCTGGGCCATTGGCGATCTGCAGCAATTGACCCGGCCGATGGTGGCCATGGTCGGCGCGCGCAATGCCTCTTCCCTGGGCACCCGCATGGCGCGCCGCCTCGCCCAGGACTTAGGCAAGGCGGGCTATACGGTGATATCGGGGCTCGCCCGTGGGGTTGATACCGCCGCCCATCTTGCCAGCCTGGAAAGCGGCACAATCGCCGTGCTGGCCGGCGGCTGCGATGTGGTTTACCCCCAGCAAAACGCCGATCTGGCCCAGGAAATCGCTGCCCATGGGCTGATCCTCTCGGAGCAACCCATGGGACAGAGGCCCCAGGCCCGCGATTTTCCCAAACGCAACCGGATCATCGCAGGCCTTGCCCAGGCCGTGATCGTGGTCGAGGCCGCGGCTCGGTCCGGCAGCCTGATCACCGCCCGCGACGCGTTGGACCTTGGCCGCGAGGTCTTGGCGGTTCCCGGCCACCCCTTTGACGCCCGCGCCTTTGGCTGCAATGCGCTGATCCGGGAGGGGGCGGTGCTGGTCCGCAATGCAGAAGATGTGATCGCGGCCCTTGCGCCCCTTGGCATGCCCTCAGCCGTTCCCCTGCCACCTCAGCCCCCAGCCCGCGCGCCGCAGTCCCAGCCCCAGAGCGCATCGCCAATCTCTGCCCACCAGCTGAACGCCAGCCATCCCGACCGGCCACCTGCGGCCAAGCAAGCGGGACGTTCCAGCCGCGACAAGGCGGTTGAGGACAAGCTGGCGCAGCTCTCATCGCTTACCCAGGCGCTGGGAGATGTGCCCGCGCCACCGCCGGAAAAACGCAGCCTGCATGAGACCGCGGCCCTACATCAGTTGATTCTGGCAGGCCTTGGCCCTAGCCCGACCGCCTCGGATCAATTGATGCGGGACCTGGAGCTGTCGCCGCAGGCCTTTGCCCCTGCCCTGACCGAGTTAGAGCTGCAGGGAAAGATCAGCAGGATGCCCGGCGGTCTGCTGACCAGACCAAATGATCACAAGAAGAAATAACGCAGTCCCAATGTTTTCAACCTGTTCCCCCCTGCGGCTTTTTGGAGGCGCCCGCAGGTTTGACCCCCTACAGCCATGGACTTGCGGCGGTGCACCAAGGCGCAGTCTTGGCGATAGGTACAGACCTGAAATTCTCCCCGGCATAGGGTTACACTTCCTGCGTCCAATGCTCGCTCATTGACATTCTCCCCTTGCGCCGATGACATTGCGCGGCCATAGAACGCCCGTTAGTGCACTTGAGAGGCCCAAGAATTACATGCCAGTTGTTGTTGTCGAATCCCCGGCCAAGGCCAAAACAATCAATAAATACTTGGGCTCGGACTACACGGTTCTGGCCTCTTACGGGCATGTGCGCGACCTGCCGGCAAAGAACGGCTCGGTTGATACCGACAACGATTTCGAAATGACATGGGAGGTCGGCAATGACAGCCGCAAACATGTCAAGGCCATCGCCGATGCGCTGAAAGAAGACAACGCCTTGATTCTCGCGACTGACCCTGACCGCGAAGGCGAAGCCATCAGCTGGCACCTGCAACAGGCGCTCACCAAGCGCCGCTCGATCAAAAAAGACACCCCTGTCAGCCGGGTGACATTTAACGCCATCACCAAAGAGGCCGTGGCTGAAGCCATGCGCAACCCGCGTCAGGTGGATATGCCACTGGTGGAAGCCTATCTGGCCCGCCGGGCGCTGGACTATTTGGTGGGCTTTAACCTCTCGCCAGTTCTGTGGCGCAAACTGCCTGGTGCGCGCTCGGCCGGCCGGGTGCAATCTGTCTGCCTGCGCCTGATCGTTGAGCGCGAGATGGAGATCGAGGCCTTTAACCCGCAGGAATATTGGTCGGTCAAAGCCAATATGGCGACCCCGCGTGGCCAGGAGTTTGAAGCCCGTCTGACGGTTTTGGCTGGTGACAAGCTGGACAAATACAGCCTGGCCAATTCCACCGCAGCGGAAATGGCCGTCCAGGCCGTGTCGAGCCGCAACATGGTGGCACAATCGGTTGAGGCCAAACCCGCCTCCCGAAATCCGTCCGCGCCCTTCATGACCTCGACCCTGCAACAGGAAGCCAGCCGAAAATTTGGCATGGGGGCCAAACAGTGCATGAATGCGGCTCAGCGTCTCTATGAGGCAGGTCTCATCACCTATATGCGAACCGATGGCATCGACATGGCACCCGAGGCCGTCCAGGAGGCCCGTGCAGAGATCGAAACCCGCTATGGTGCTGAATATGTACCCAGCTCGCCTAGGATCTATAAGAACAAAGCCAAGAACGCCCAGGAAGCCCACGAATGTATCCGCCCCACCGAGATGGGCCGCGATGCCAAGAGCCTGAAGGTCTCTGAGGATGACCAGCGCAAACTCTATGATCTGATCTGGAAGCGGACCCTGGCCTGCCAGATGGCGGGCGCCCGGTTGGAGCGCACCACGGTTGACTTGGGCTCTGACGATGGTCAGGTGGTGCTGCGCGCCACCGGTCAGGTGATGCTGTTTGACGGCTTTCTGCGGGTTTATGAAGAGGGCCGCGATGATGTGGTCGATGAGGACGACAAGCGCCTGCCCCAGATCATGCAGGGCGAAGCGCTGAAATTTGCCTCCTCGCTGGCGACACAGGCGGAAAAGGCCGGAACGGATGGATCCATCCTGTCCGACGACAAGGCGGTTCTCGGCCTGCAGCACCATACGCAGCCACCGCCCCGCTTTACCGAAGCAACCCTAGTCAAGCGCATGGAAGAGCTGGGCATTGGCCGCCCCTCGACCTATGCCTCCGTGATCACCACGATCCAGGACCGCGAATATGTCCGCAAGGACAAGAACCGCCTGTTCCCCGAGGACAAGGGCCGTATCGTTACCATCTTCCTGCTGAATTTCTTCCGCACCTATGTGGGCTATGAGTTCACCGCCAATCTGGAAGGGGAGCTGGATGATGTCAGCGCAGGCGGGCGCGACTACAAAGACATCCTGAGCAAATTCTGGCGCGATTTTTCGGCAGCCATCTCGGAAACCTCGGATCTGCGGATTTCCGAAGTGCTGGATGTGCTGGACGAAACCCTAGCACCGCAGCTCTATCCCCCGCGCGAAGACGGCACCGATCCGCGCGTCTGCCCCAAATGCGGCGCGGGCCAGCTGCACCTGAAAACCTCACGCACCGGTGGTTTTGTCGGCTGCGGCAATTACCCCGAATGCAACTACACCCGTCCGATTTCCGGCGAAGGCGCCGAGGGCTATGAAAAAATTCTGGGCGAGGATGATGGCGACGAGATCCATCTGAAGTCCGGTCGCTTCGGCCCCTATGTGCAGCGCGGCGAGGCAACTCCTGAGAACAAAAAGCCCCCCCGGTCATCGCTGCCCAAACAGGGCAAGGACTTCCTACCCGGTTGGGGGCCCAATGAGGTGACACTGGAGCAGGCCGTCACGCTGTTGACCCTGCCCCGTGAAATCGGCCCGCATCCAGAGGGTGGCGTTATTGCCTCCAACCTGGGCCGCTTTGGTCCCTATATCATGCACCAACTTCCGGATGAGGAAAAACCTGTCTATGCCAATCTGAAAGAGACCCTGGATGTCTTTGAGATCGGCATGAACCGGGCGATGGAGATGATCACCGAAAAGCGCAACAATCCTGGGCGCGGACGCCGGGCAGCGGCCAAGGCGTTGAAAGAGCTGGGTGAACATCCTGAGAGCGGGGGCGCCGTCAATATCATGGATGGACGCTATGGCGCCTATGTCAAATGGGAGAAGGTCAATGCCACTCTCCCTAAGGATGTCGAAGCCAAAGATGTCACCATGGAGATGGCGGTTCAGTTGATCGCTGAGAAGGCCGGGAAAACCAAGAAAAAAGCAGCGCCCAAGAAAAAGCCCGCAGCAAAGAAGGCCACGGCCAAGAAAGCGCCTGCAAAGAAAACTGCAAAGAGCGGCGAGTAACGCGCGGCAAAGCCGGTTGGGGCTCTGCCCCCGGCCCGCAGGGCCTCCCCCGGAATATTTTTGGAAAGATGAAAAGGGGCGCTCTGGCAGGGGGCGCCCCGTGCTGTTTGTAAGTGAGCTTTGCCAGGCGCGCAGGTGCTCCGTAGTAATACGCGTCCCTATCGGTATTGTTGACTTCGCGGCGGCACGGCGCGAGAAGCTCTTTCAATTGGTTGTTGATGGGAGAACTTCATGAAAAAAGTCTATTCCAACGCCGCTGAAGCCCTGGATGGGTTGCTTCATGACGGCATGTTCATTGCGGCGGGGGGCTTTGGTCTCTGCGGCATTCCCGAGCTTTTGCTCGATGCAATCAAGGAGGCCGGCACCAAGGATCTCACCTTTGCCTCCAATAACGCGGGTGTGGATGATTTCGGCATTGGCATCTTGTTGCAGACCAAGCAGGTCAAGAAGATGATTTCTTCGTACGTTGGGGAAAATGCGGAGTTCATGCGCCAGTATCTGAGCGGTGAGCTGGAGCTGGAATTCAACCCCCAAGGCACCCTGGCCGAGCGTATGCGTGCCGGTGGTGCGGGCATTCCGGGCTTTTTCACCAAGACCGGCGTTGGCACCGTGATTGCCGAAGGCAAGATGGAAAAGCAGTTTCCCACCGGTGCTGATGGCGCCATGGAAGACTATATTATGGAAGAAGGCATCTTTGCCGATCTTGCTATTGTGAAAGCCTGGAAGGCCGACGAGACCGGCAATCTGGTGTTCCGCAAAACCGCGCGCAACTTCAACGCGCCTGCCGCGACCTGCGGCAAGGTCTGCGTCGTCGAGGTCGAAGAAATCGTGCCAACCGGCAGCCTGGATCCCGACAGCATTCATCTGCCCGGCATCTATGTGCATCGCATCATCAAAGGTGATCACGAGAAACGCATCGAACAGCGCACTGTGCGCCAGAAGGAGGCCTGATCCATGGCATGGGACCGCAATCAAATGGCCGCCCGGGCCGCGCAGGAACTGCAGGACGGCTGGTATGTGAACCTCGGCATCGGCATCCCGACCCTGGTTTCGAACTACATTCCCGAGGGCGTCGAAGTCACGCTGCAGTCGGAAAACGGCATGCTGGGCATGGGCCCTTTCCCGATTGAAGGCGAAGAAGACGCCGACCTGATCAATGCTGGCAAGCAGACCATCACCGAGCTGCCACAGACTGCCTATTTCGATTCCGCACAATCCTTTGCGATGATCCGGGGCGGCAAGATCGCCATGGCGATCCTTGGCGCGATGGAAGTGGCCGAAAACGGCGATCTCGCCAACTGGATGATCCCCGGCAAGCTAGTCAAAGGCATGGGCGGCGCCATGGATCTGGTGGCGGGCGTTGGCCGCGTGGTGGTGGTCATGGATCACACCAACAAGCACGGCGACAGCAAGGTCCTCAAGGAATGCACCCTGCCGCTGACCGGTCAGAAAGTTGTCGATCGCATTATCACCAACCTCGGCGTGCTGGACGTGGTCGAAGGCGGGCTGAAGATCGTCGAATGCGCAGATGGCGTCTCAGAAAAGGAACTGCGCGCCTCCACGCTTGCAACAATCGTCGCGTAGGTAAAAGATCGCGGCCGGTTTTCCTGCCAACGCGATCAAGACCATGGAAGGGCTCATCTCTTGTGGGGATGGGCCCTTTTTGATTCCCGCTCCGCCCAGATCGGCGGCCCGCACGCACCCTGCACCCGACCTTAGGTAAACTTTCCAGCGGGCAAAGTGGCGAAATCCGCGGGAAAGCTGGTTTTGATGCATCATTTGCGACGGCATAAAGTCGCTGTGAACACTTGGAAGCCATAAATAACTTGCCAAGCGGCGCAGGTAGTTTATCCGAACCTCATACAAACGAGCATGGCAGGCGCATGACAGACAACATGGACCGTTCCACACCGCAGCCCACGGCGCGGTCATCCCGCGACTGGGTCAAGATTCTGGCGCAGTATCGCGAACCCAGTGAGCTGCGCAGCAGTTTTGAGCTGGGCGTCACTGCAATTCCCTTTGTGCTCCTTTGGGCTCTGGCCTGGTGGTCGCTGTCCTACAGCTATTGGCTGGCCTTTGGCATCTCCCTGCTCAATGCTGCCTTTTTGCTCCGCCTCTTCACCATTCAACACGACTGCGGACATGGTGCCTTTTTCAAGAACCGCCAACTAAGCGACTGGGTTGGCCGGATCTTAGGCGTTTTGACCCTAACACCCTATGACGTCTGGCGCCGCACCCATTCCGAGCACCACAGCGCGGCCGGCAATCTGGACAAGCGCGGCATGGGCGATGTGCACACATTGACCGTGACCGAGTACCAGGCCCTGTCGGGGCTTGGCAAACTTCACTACCGGATCTACCGCAGCCCCGTCACCCTGTTCGGCCTGGGTCCAAGCTATCTGTTTTTGCTGCAGAACCGCATTCCCCTGGGGTTGATGAACAGCCTGCGGTATTGGACCAGCGCCATGGGCACCAATCTGGCCATTATCGCCGCCCTGGGCGCGATCTGGTACTTTGGCGGGTTGCTGCCTCTGCTCTTGATCTTCCTGCCCTCGACCATTCTGGCCGCCACTGCCGGGGTCTGGCTGTTCTACGTCCAGCACCAGTTTGAAACCACCCATTGGGAACATGCCGACGACTGGCAACTGCATGATGCGGCACTCAACGGCAGCTCCTACTATGTTCTGCCCTCGGTTCTGCAGTGGTTTTCCGCCAATATCGGCATTCATCAGGTGCATCACCTCTATAGCCGCATCCCCTTTTACCGGTTGCCGCAGGTGCTCAAAGATCATTCGGAGCTGGCGATGAAGAACCGCCTGACCATCCGCGAGAGCCTGGCCTGTGCCAAACTGCATCTCTGGGACGAAAACAGCAAACGCCTGCTGTCCTTTTCGCAGGCACGTGCGCTCTACGGCTGATAGAGTCAGGAACCTGCACAAACAAAAACGGGGCCCAAGCGGCCCCGTTTTTTTGTTGGCTGCGCCCGGTTAGAAACGGTCTAGCGCCGAAAGCGACCAGGGATCGAGGCTATTTTATCTGGCGAAAGACGCAGCCATCGCTGATCAGCTGCGGCGGGGTCATACAGAGCGCCCGCGCCACCTGATAGGCCGCCAGCACCTTGGGCACATAGTCGCGGGTCTCGGCAAAGGGAGGCACCCCCTGATGCGCCCGCACCGCGCCTTCGCCCGCGTTATATCCAGCCAGGGCCAGCACAGCATCGCCTGCGAACTCTTCCAGCAGCCAATCGAGGTATTTGATGCCGCCAGAGATGTTCTGCTCAGCCTGAAGCGCATCGGTGACGCCAAAACGCGCCGCCGTATCCGGCATCAGCTGCATCAACCCAGTAGCCCCGGCACTGCTTACCGCGGCGGGTTTGCCGGCGGATTCGACCGCAATGACCGCCAGCACCAGCGCCGGAGAGACCCGGCTGCCCGCAGACGAGATCAGGATTGGAGCGGCCTGCTCCTGAATGATCTGCTGCATCAGCTGCAAGCCGGGTGCAGAAACAGGGGTCGGTGCGGTCTGGAGTGCCGTCAGCGCCTGCTCCAAGCGTCCATGCGCCGTTGTCTCGGCCGCAATTTCACTGGGCACCCGCTGCCAGAACCAATCATACCGGCCCTGCGCGCCAGAGCTGGTCCCGCCGCTGCCCTCTGCCCGCTCAGCCCCGCCTGCTGAAGAGGCGGGCGCAGGCTGTGGATCCTGGATCTGAACCGTGATTCTGGGCGGCGTTCCGGGCCTGGGGGCTGTTATACGCTTGGCTTCAAATGTCGGGAAGGCCTGCGGCCGGGCCCCCGATTGGTCAGGCTCGCGCTGTTGGGCAAAGCCGGCCCCGGCTGCTAAAGCCAAAACAAACGGTCCAACAAAAAATTTGGGCCTCACGCGAGATCTCTTGGTCATTTTGCTGCTCAACACTTGGGTCTTTTTTCCGGCAGACTCGCCGATCGGGGTGAAAAAAGCCAGCAATACAGCCTCAAATCGGGCAACTTCGCCATATTTGCAGCCTATTGCCCCGGCAAAGTCCAGATGATTGACAAAAGGTAAATTTTAAAAATCTTACTTTTCAATCACTTAAGCCACTCATTGCCAAAAAGTTAAATTTGGGCAGTGATTTCCTGAATCCGGCCCAATTCCTGCCACGCTCACCCGGCTATATGTACTCATCCAAACGACGCAGGGTCGGTGAGAGAGAGAGACAGACCCTGAACACAACGTCGCCGGATCACGTAACAAACTTTAGATATCCCTGGAGGGACAATACAATGATCAAGTTCATCAAAAACTTCCGTAAAGACGACTCTGGCGCCGTGACTGTTGACTGGGTTGTTCTGACCGCTGCTGTTGCCGCTCTGGCCGGCGCTGCATACACCGCCATCGACGGCGCCACCGACACCGTAACAACCAACACCGCTGGCTTCATCACCACACACGGTACCGCGACTGTTGGCGACGGCTCCTAAGCTTAAGGCTTAAGCCTAGGTAAGTTTCGAGGCCGCGTCTTTTACAAAAGGCGCGGCCTCTTGTCCGAAGCCGACAACATGCGAGGGTACCATGAAAAAAATCTGGTTCTTCATCGCCAGTGATGACGGGGCTGTGACAGTCGATTGGGTGGTTTTGACCGCAGCGGTCGTAACCATTATCTCCATCGTCAACACAATGATGCCTACCGCAGTGACCGCAGTCGCTGCAAATACCAAAATCTTCTTGGAAGGTCTGACATTCTTCTAGGAGATTGCCTTTCCAATATCTGCAGAAGGCAGATCATCACTTGTTTCGACAAACAGCTGCGGTCGTCCCTGGGCGGCTGCGGGCTAGCCTTGAGAGGTCTCACCATGCGTGCAGTTTTCGGATTGGTCCTGATTGTCGGGGTCGCCCTCGCCGGCGGCGCCGTGATGATGGCCAAGAACTATATTTCTGCCTATCAAAACGCCCTTGCCCAAGAGCGCGCCAATCGAACAGACTCGATCCCAACCACCGAAATCTTTGTGACAACCCAGCAACTGAAGTACGGCGAGCGCCTGACTAAGGAATTGGTGCGCAAAGTACGCTGGCCCAGCGAGTCAGTGCCCGAAGGCGCCTTTACCACGCTTGAAGCCCTTTTCCCGCCCGCCAATCCCGGTGATCTGCGGGTTGTCCTGCGGACCATGGAAAAAAATGAAGCCCTTTTAGCGGTTAAGCTGACCAATCCTGGCCAGGAGGCGGGGATCACCTCGCGGCTGAAGCCCGGCATGCGGGCTTTTGCCATCAAGGTTGATGTGCATTCCGGCGTCTCAGGCTTCCTGCGCCCAGGCGATAACGTGGACGTCTACTGGACGGGGAGCGTGCGCGGCGGCGGCGAGCGGGGACAACAGGAGATTACCCGACTTATAGATACCAGCATCGAATTGATCGCTGTAGACCAGAGCGCCAACGGAGATGTGAACGGTGCCCGCATTGCCCGCACCGTGACCGTAGCAGTCCGCCCGGAGCAAGTGGCCTCGCTGGCACAGGCCCAATCGACTGGGAGGCTTTCCCTGTCTTTGGTCGGCGCGGGTGATGAGAGCGTTGCATCGGTAATCGAAGTGAACCAGCGCAGCCTTCTGGGTCTGGGTGAACAGCTGGCGCCTGCGCCGGTCGAGCAAAAACGGGTCTGCACCATTCGCACCCGTCGCGGCGCCGAGGTGGTGGAAATCCCCATCCCCTGCACCAACTAAGGCGCAGCCCCCCTCCCTGCCCCCTGCGATGTAATCGGGTTGGAAGGGCCGTGTTTTCAACAGATTAACCTCCGCTGCCGGGCCGCCCCTTTGGGTGGTCCGGCGGTCTCTGTTGCCAGGGTCCCACACAGGAATGACTGTAACTCCCCCTCGGAAGCCTTTGATTCTTGCAATAATTTGCAAATTGCAGCACAGTTGCTCCAAACAACGGGCAAAAAGACCCGAAATTGAGGCGTGATCGGAAAGGCAGGTCACATGAAAATTCGTGGATTTTTTGCGGCAGCTCTCGCAGGGCTATCGCTTCTCTGTATGGCTGTTCCAGATGTGTCTCTGGCAAATGGGCTGCGAGTGGTGAAACGTGGCACCTCTGTCACCCTGGACGTGCCAATGAACCGCGCGGTGGTGGTCGAAAGCGATGATCCCTTTGCCGAGCTGAGCATCGCCAACCCCAATATCGCCGATATCTCTTCACTGTCGGATCGTACCATCTACGTGCTGGGCAAATCCCCGGGTCTGACAACGCTGACCCTGCTGGATGCCTCTGGCAAGCTGATCACCAACGTCAATGTCCGGGTGGCTGCGGATGTTTCCGAGTTCAAAGAGCGGCTGCGCCAAATCCTGCCCGGAGAGAAAATCGAAGTCCGCACCGCCAATGATGGCATTGTACTGTCCGGGACGGTCTCCAGTGCGTCCAGGCTGCAGCGCGCTCTGGATCTAGCGGAACGCTATGCCCCGGAACGGGTCAGCAACCTGATGTCAGTGGGCGGTGTACAGCAGGTCATGCTCAAGGTCCGCTTTGCCGAGATGCAACGTACGGTTTCCAAGGCATTGCGATCCTCGGTTTCCTTCGGCAACGCAAGCGGCAGCAATGCCGCCACTGGGTCAACCGGCAGCCTCAACAGCGGAACCGGACTGACCGGCCGGCAAGGGGCAATTGCTTTCAACTTTGGCGTCGACTCATTGCAGGTGAACCTTCTTCTTGAAGCGCTCGAACAAAAGGGTGTGGTCCGCACACTGGCGGAACCCAATCTCTCGGCCCTGTCCGGGCAAGAGGCCAAATTCCTGGCCGGTGGTGAATTTCCGATCCCCGTCCCAGATGGCGACGGCGCCATCGCCCTCGAATTCAAACCCTTTGGCGTTGAGATGAATTTCATCCCCCGCGTTGTGGATGGTGACCTAATCAATCTGGAACTCAGAACCGCAGTTTCCGCTATCGACTCGGCAAACTCCATCACCACCAACAGCATCACGGTTCCCGCATTCTCACGCCGCGAGGCCTCAACCACGGTTGAATTGCGCGACGGTGAAAGCTTTGCCATCGCCGGTCTGGTTGAGGATGAGTTCCGCGACAGTAACGGCCAGGTGCCCTGGCTCGGCGATGTCCCGATCATTGGCGCACTGTTTCGCAGCGCCGAATACCAGCGCGAGCAATCGGAGCTGGTGATCATCGTAAGCGCCCATCTGGTCAGCCCGACCCGCGGCGAAGCCCTGAGCCTGCCGACGGATCGCATCACCCCGCCCAGCGAGGCCGAGCTGTTCCTGTTCGGGCGCACCTTCCACACCAAGGAAGGACCTGCCGGCGAAGTAGCCAATCAGGACTTCAATGGCTCCTACGGCTACGTTTTGGACTAGAGCAAAGGAAACCGGGTAGATGATCAAACATGTAGCGGTCCTGGGACTGGTTCTGAGTGCCTCGGCCTGTTCCCATCGACAGGCGGGTACACCGATTGAAGGCGGTCTTCTGGGGTCAGCAGCCCTGAACAATGCCGCCGTGATGAGCGGAGAGCGCGATTTTGCCATCCAGCTGGCGCAGCGCTTTGCCAAGGAAGTGCCATCAACAATCAACTTCCCCTTTGACGATGCCCGTCTGGATGGGGAGGCCCGCCAGGTCCTGGATCGCCAGGCCCATTGGATCAAGCAATTCCCCGAGGTGCGCTTTCGCGTCTATGGCCACACCGATTCGGTGGGCAGCGCTGCCTACAACAAGCGATTGGGCCAGCGACGCGCGCGTGCCGCCGTGAGCTACCTGGTCAGCAAGGGCATTGACCGGCGCCGCCTAGAAGCCATGGTGTCCTTTGGTGAAAGTCAGCCGCTGGTTCTTACCGAGGGACGGGAACGCCGCAATCGCCGCACCGTTACCGAGGTCAGCGGCTTTATGAAACGCCATCCTTCCCTATTGGATGGGAAATACGCCCAGATCGTCTATCGCGACTATGTTGCCAGTGCAAAATCTGAAACCGGCTTGACCCTGTCTGAGTCCGTAACACTGGCCGAGGAATAGGCCTCCAGGTCGCTTTCGTTTAAGACCTCTTAACATTTCCCCATCTTTGGGGCTTTTTGGCCCCAATCTTGCCCAGATCTTCATCGACATTGATCCTCAGAGGTCGTCAGGCAACCCCGTTTGTCTGACCTCCTTGAAACCAAGAGGATGATGTCGATGAGCGGTGAAATGCCACAACCTGAAACAGCTGCTATTGTTGCCTGCACCATCAGTCGCGACGTGCAGAATTTCGACCTCTTGATCGAAGACATGGAAACCTCGCTTGGCGAAGCCTGGGGCGATCTGGGTTTTGGTGAAACCCTAGCCTTTTTTGCCCAGCCAGAGGCTGAAACACTGGAATTTGTTGCCCTGGCCATGGATGCCGAGGACGAGGCCAATCTGGCCCAGATGGGGGAGATCATCACCCAGGCCAAGGCCCGCGAGATCAAGGTAATTCTGATCGCAGAAGAGGTAAGCCCCGCCGCATTGCACACGCTGCTGCGCCAGGGGGCTGACGAATTTATCCCCTACCCGCTGCCCGAAGGGGAGTTGCAGGCCGCCATTGACCGGCTCAACACGCCCGAACCCGAACCCGTGGCAGCCAGTAACCCACATACGCTGCAGGCGGACTCCCGTCGCGAAGGTGCGGTGATTGTCTGTCATGGATTGGCCGGAGGCACCGGATCAACCACCCTGGCCGTGAACCTCGCCTGGGAGCTGGCTCAAATGAGCGCCGCCAAGACGCCTTCGGTCTGTCTGCTTGATTTTGACATGCAACAGGGATCGGTTTCGACCTATCTGGACCTACCCCGCCGCGAGGTGGTGATGGAGATGTTGAGCGAAACCGAAGAGATGGACGCCGACATCTTTGGCCAGGCGTTGCTTCCTTTTGAAGAAAAACTTCAGGTTCTGACCGCCCCCAGTGACATGATTCCTCTCGAGTTCATCTCGGTTGAGGACGTTGAACGGGTGGTGGAAATGGCCCGCAGCCATTTTGATTTTGTCATCATCGACATGCCGCACACCCTGGTTCAGTGGTCTGAAACCATTTTGCAGATGGCGCATGTCTATTTTGCCCTGATCGAACTGGACATGCGGTCGGCCCAAAATGCTCTGCGCCTGAAACGCGCGCTGCAATCCGAAGGCCTGCCCTTTGACAAGCTGCGTTTTGCTCTGAACCGGGCGCCAAAATTCACCGATCTCGGCGGCAAAGCCCGGGTCAAACGGATGGCAGAAAGCCTCGGGATCTCGATTGATCTGCAATTGCCTGATGGTGGCAAACCGATCACCCAAAGCTGTGATCATGGGCTGCCTCTGGCCACATCAAACGCCAAAAACCCCCTGCGTAAGGAAATCGCCAAACTGGCGCGTTCTTTGCACGACTTGGGGGTCAGCGAGGCCGAGGCAGCCGCCTAGCCCGTCGCGTCCCATTTCACTGAGTAACCGGGGGGTCTCTCATGTTTTCCAAGTACAAGAAATCATCGTCCAAACAGAAAGCTGAGGCCCCGGTTGTGGATGCTGCAATTGCAGCGGCGCCCAGCCCCAAGCAAACAACCAGCCTGCGCCGCCCCGTTGCGCGCCTGGCGGCAGAGGCCTCGGCTGGTGACAAAGAACGCAAGCGCCAGGAGCGCCTGAGCGAGATCAAGGTGCAACTGCACCGCGATCTGTTGGAAAACCTCAACCTCGCCGCGCTCGAGACCGCCCCCGAAGCCGAGCTGCGCGGCGAGATTTCAGCCATTGCTGCAGAGATCCTCGAAGAAAAGGGTATCGTGCTCAACCGCGAAGACCGCATGACGCTCAACAAAGAGCTTTATGATGAGGTCACGGGCCTAGGCCCGCTCGAGACGCTTTTGCAGGATGAAACCGTCAGCGATATTCTGGTCAACGGCCCCCACCAGATCTTTATCGAACGCAGCGGTAAACTGCAGCTGAGCAACATCGCCTTCAAAGATGAAAAGCACCTGATGCGGATCATCGACAAGATCGTCTCGGCCGTGGGACGTCGTGTTGATGAAAGCAACCCCTATGTGGATGCCCGTCTGGCAGATGGTTCACGTTTCAACGCCATGGTGCCGCCAGTCGCTGTGGATGGCTCGCTGGTGTCGATCCGGAAATTCAAAAAAGACAAACTGGGCATCGACGATCTGGTCGAATTCGGCGCCTTTACCGAAGAAATGGCCGCCTATCTTCAGGCCGCCGTTTCCACCCGCCTGAACGTGATTGTCTCGGGCGGGACCGGTTCCGGGAAAACCACCACTCTCAACGCATTGTCCAGCTTTATCGACAATTCCGAACGCATCCTGACAATCGAGGACACGGCGGAACTCCAGCTGCAACAGACCCATGTAGGGCGGATGGAAAGCCGCCCGCCCAATGTCGAGGGCAAAGGCGAGGTCTCCCCCCGCGACTGTCTGAAAAACGCCCTGCGGATGCGGCCTGACCGGATCATCGTGGGGGAGACCCGCGGCGAAGAAGTCATCGACATGTTGCAGGCGATGAACACCGGCCACGATGGCTCGATGACCACCATCCACGCCAACTCGGCGCGCGATGGTATCAGCCGTCTGGAAAACATGATCGCCATGGCCGGCATGGAAATGCCAATCAAAGCCGTGCGCAGCCAGATCTCTTCGGCGGTGAATGTGATCGTGCAGGCCTCGCGCCTGCAGGACGGCTCGCGCCGGATGACCTCGATCACCGAAATCACCGGCATGGAGGGCGATGTGATCTCGATGCAGGAGCTGTTCCGCTTCCAGCGTGTCGGCCTAACGCCGGACAATAAGATCATCGGTCATTTCACCGCCACTGGCGTGCGCAGCCACTATTCCGAGCGCTTCCGCCTGTGGGGCTATGACCTGCCTGCCTCAATTTATGAACCCAGCCAAGTGGAGGTCTGAAGATGCAACTGAGTGCAGAACCGGTCATCTATATTCTGATCTTTGTCGGCGTGGTGGTCTTGGTCGAAGGCCTATATCTGGTGGCCTTTGGCAAATCCATTCGATTGAACAACCAGGTCAATCGCCGTCTGGAGATGATGCAAAAGGGGAATACCCGCGAGCAGGTGCTGGAGCAGCTGCGCAAGGAGATGGGGCAGCATGGCAAGTCTAAGACCATCCCGCTCTATTCCATTCTGGCTGAAAAGGCCCAAAAGGCAGCCATCGCCTTTAGCCCCAAACAATTGATGATGATCATGGCCGGGGTTGCCACCCTGGCCTTCTTTGGCTTGAGCGTCGGCACCAATACACCTCTGCCCGCGCGGGTGCTTGCCGCGATTGTGATGGGTGTCGGGGGCGTGTTTTTCTGGGTCAACAAAAAGGCCGCCAAACGCATGGCCCTGATCGAAGAACAATTGCCAGATGCGGTTGAGCTTATGGTGCGCAGCCTGCGCGTCGGCCATCCCTTTAACTCAACTGTGCAGATTGTTGCCCATGAGATCGAAGATCCACTGGCCACCGAATTTGGCATTATTGCTGATGAAAGCGCCTATGGTCGGGATGTTGGCGAAGCTCTGAAAGAGATGGCCGAACGGCTCGATCTGCAGGACCTCCGCTTTCTGTCGGTTGCCGTCACCATCCAGCAGCAATCCGGTGGTAACCTGGCCGAGGTTCTGGCGGGCCTGGCCAAGGTCATCCGCGCGCGGTTCCGCCTGTTCCGTCGTGTGAAGGCAATCACCGCCGAAGCGCAGTGGTCGGGTAAATTCCTATCAGCCTTCCCGCTGCTGGCCCTGATCGGCACCCTGCTCAAGGATCCTACCTATTACGACGATGTGTTGGATCACCCCTTCTTTATCCCAGCCTGTTTCTTTGTCGGCATCATGTTGACGGTGAACCTGTTTGTGATGCGCTACCTGACCAACATTAAGGTTTGAGGATAAGAACATGAGCATCTTTGCCAATATCGAAACCTTTCTGACAGACCTGTTTGGCCCCTTTGGCCCCTTGCTGGTGCTGGGCTTTATGGGCCTTCTCATGGTGGTCATTGCCGTCGGTCTATTGCTGAACCAGCCAGAAGATCCGCTGAAAAAGCTACAGCGCGACATCTCGACGGAGTCCCGGGCCAAGCCACAAAAGGAGCGTCTGCGCCAGAACAACCGCAACGAGCAGTTGCAGAAATTTGCCAGCTTTCTTGAACCCCAGGACGCCGAAGAGCTTTCGGCTATGGAGCTCAAGCTGCGCCAGGCCGGATATCATTCCAAGGATGCGGTGCGGTTTTTTCACTTTGCTCAGATGGCCCTGGGCCTTGTCGGACTCGCGCTGGGGTTGTTCTACGTCTATGTGATGAACGCGGGCTATGAATTCGACACTCAGGCTCTGGTGATCCGCATTATCGGCCCCGGTGGCGTCGGTTATTTTCTGCCCAAATATTGGGTGACCCGCCGGATAGCGGAACGCAAAGAAGAAATCGAGTCAGGTTTTCCGGACTCGCTGGATATGATGCTGGTCTGTGTCGAGGCCGGTCAGTCGCTGGATCAGGCGATTGTGCGCGTCGCCGCAGAGCTTCATACCTCTTTCCCGCAGCTCGCCTATGAATTCGACATTGTTGCGAAGGAAATGAAAGCCGGCAAGGATAAGGAAAAGGTGCTCCGTGATATGGGCACACGTTGCGGCGTCCAGGATATCACCTCCTTTACCACCGTGATGATCCAATCGGCCGCCTTTGGTACCTCAATTGCTGAAGCCCTGCGTGTCTACGCCGCTGAAATGCGGGACAAACGCGTGATGCGGGCCGAAGAGGCCGCAAATAAGTTGCCAGTCAAGATGACCCTTGCCACAATGATGCTGACGGTTCCGCCGCTGCTGATCATTCTGGTCGGCCCTTCGATTAAGAACATCACAAACATGGGCAATATGGGCACGCACTAATGACTATTCTCGAACGGGCCGCGCCCGTTCGCCGATTTGGACCCCGAACCGCCGCCGTTGCTTTTGCATTGGTGGCGGTTGGCTGTTCTCCGGCGGGCCAATTGCACACCTCCCCCGGCAGCTGGGCGGCACCTGGCGTCGATCTGCGCCAGAAGGGCGAAGACCCGCTCATCGTAGGTCACCGATTGATGGCCGCGCAGGAATATGAGCTGGCAATGGATGCCTTTACCCGCGCCACACTGGAGCATGGGCTGACCCCGGAAATTCTCTCCAGCCTGGGCTCCGCCAATCTGGGTCTTGGCCGGTTAGGCCAGGCAGAGGAGCTATTGCGACGCGCGGTCAAACAGGCCCCGGACTGGGCCGAACCCCATAACAACCTGGGCATTGTGCTGATGGAACGGGGCAAAACCGCCGAGGCCGTACAGATCCTCAAACGGGCTTTTGCGCTCAACAATGGCGAAAGTGACGCAATCCGGGATAATTTGCGCCTGGCTCTCGAAAAATTTGAAAATACCCCCCATAGTGACGGGCAAAGCACAGAAAACGACACATACAAGTTGGTGCAACAAGGCGGGGGCAGCTACCTGATTCGCAAATCCCCCGACCTCTAGAGACTGAGCAGTAAAAGGACGCAAAAATGCGCCATGGATTTCTAGTATCTGCCTGTCTGGCGGGCGCTTTGGCGCTGTCAGCCTGTGGCAAACAGGACGGCGAAGAAACGGTTGAACGTGCCTTTCAGGACGTGAATGTCATCGACGAGAGCAATCTCAATGATGTCATGCTGACCGTTGCAGACCCCAATCAAGCGGTAAACTATTTCCGCGATGCAGCAAAAGCAGAGCCTGAGCGGATCGAGATGCAGCGCGGTCTGGCGGTTTCCCTGATCCGTGCCAAGCGACATACCGAAGCCGTCGCCGCTTGGAAAAAGCTTGCTGAAATGCCGGGTGTCACCAGCGAAGATCAGCTCGGGTTGGCGGATGCGCTAATCCGTACCGGCGATTGGGAGCAGGCCAAGGGGGCCCTGAACGCCATCCCCCCCACCCATGAGACCTATCAACGCTACCGTCTCGAAGCCATGGTGGCGGATGCCAGTCAGGATTGGAAACGCGCTGACAGTTTTTATGAAATTGCGGTTGGGCTAACCACCAGACCGGCAAAGATCATGAACAACTGGGGCTATTCTAAACTAACCCGTGGCGATTACGCCGAGGCCGAACGTCTGTTTGGCGAAGCGATCCTGCAAGACCAGGGGCTGTTCACCGCCAAGAACAATCTGGTTCTGGCCCGGGGAGCCCAGCGGAACTATGACCTGCCTGTCATCTCCATGACCCAGACCGAACAGGCCAAGCTGCTGCACACGCTCGCGCTGACGGCGGTAAAACAGGGTGACGTTCAAACCGGCGAAGCCCTGCTACGTCAGGCCGTTGCCACTCATCCGCAGCATTTCGACGCCGCGGCCAAGGCGCTCAGCGCTCTGGAGAACGGCTGATCATGGCGGCGCTGGCCGGCTCGGCCGAGGTCGCCCGCTGGTTCCTGCCCTTTGTGCTGCCGCTGTGCTTAGCGGCGGCCTATACCGATCTGTCCAGCATGCGCATTCCCAATTGGATCAATGACTGCCTTGGCGCAACCTATGTGATCCTCGGGCTCTTTATCATGCCAAGCTGGGCCGAGTATGGCTGGCAACTCTTGCACCTTCCAATCGGCATCGGCATCGGATTTTTGTTCTATTCCGCCGGGGTCATGGGCGCGGGCGACGCCAAATTCATCGGCGCGGCCGCCCCTTTGGTGATGCTGGCCGACCTACCTGCCCTGATCATGATCTATACCGCCAACCTATTGGCGGCCTTTGCCACCCATAGGCTGGCCAAATTCACCCCGCTCAGCCGTCTGGCGCCAGGCTGGAAAAGCTGGAGCGTGGGCAAGAAATTCCCCATGGGCTTCAGCCTTGGCGGCACCCTGGCAATCTATCTGATCCTGGTGGCCAGCTTCGGTAGCTAGCCCTCAGGATCAGCCGCAGTATGGCACCTGCCCGAGGTGTTGAGGCCCGGGCCCAGGCCAAGGGCTAAGCGTCCACTTTCAGAACAATCTTCCCTGTGTAGCCCTTTTTATCAAAAGCTCTTTGGGCGGCATTGATGTCATCCAAGGCAAACACCTCGGCCACCAGCGGTTTGATTTCGGATCGCTCAATCCGCGCAATGAGGTTGCCAAAGACCTGGGGCCCCAGAACGGTACAGCCAAAAAAGCTGAGATCCTTGAGGTATAGGGTGCGGACATCCAACTCGACCAATGGCCCTGCGATGGCACCGGCAACGGCATAGCGGCCACCGGGACGCAAAACATCCAGCAGGATAGGCCAAGCGCGTCCGGCAACCAGATCCACCACCACATCGACACTGCTCTTGCCCAGTTCGGCAACAAGATCAGCCTCGCGCGGCAGGACATTTTCGGCCCCAAGATCCTGCAAGGTGGTCATTTTTGCAGGGCTAGTCACCGCAATTACGTGGGCGCCTCTTGCGCGGGCCAACTGGATTGCTGCGGACCCCACCCCGCCAGAGGCGCCGGTGATCAGGACAGTTTCTCCGGGCTGCAGATTGGCCCGCGTCAGCATATTTTCCGCCGTTGAATAAGAACAGGGAAAGGAGGCCAGCTCCACATCCGTCAAATCGCTTTTGATCGCATGGGCATGGCGGCTGTCGACCCGGGTGTACTGTGCAAACCCACCATCGCATTCAGAACCAATGTACCAGGGTGGGCTTTGCTCAACACCATCGGCAAATCGCAGACAGGGCTCGACCAGAACCCGCTCACCAATGCGGTTTGGCGCCACATCAGCGCCAACAGCTACGATTTCCCCACAGACATCTGCCCCCTGCACACGCGGAAACTCCAAAGGTGTCCCGGTCCAAGAGGCATCCGCGCCCTCGGCGTCACCCTTGGAGTACCAGCCCGTGCGGGTATTGATGTCTGTGTTGTTCACCCCCGCAGCCTTTACCCGAATGATCACGTCCTGTGGCCCGGGCGCAGGAATAGGCAGATCACTGCGCTTCTCAAGCACCTCCGGGCCACCGTGGCCAGTCAAAACCACGCCGTTCATCAAGTTGGGTAGGGTCATGCCTGCCTCCGGTAGAATGTTTACTCTACTTGATCAGGTAAAATGTTTACTCTACTTCGTCAAGCATGAACAAAATGATGACCAAGATCGCAGGCGGCTTGGAGCGCGCCTTTGCAGCACGGGGCTTTACCGAGCCCAGCGTTGAAGAGCTGCGTGATGCGGCAGGCGTGAGCTTGCGTACCCTGTATAAATACGCGCCCTCGCGCGATGCTATGGTTCGCCTGGCGCTGGAACACCGGCACCAAAGGTATCTGTCGCATATTTTTACGACCCCCACCGGATCAGTGCCGCAGAGCCTGGAAGATACCCTTGATCGGGTCGCTGACTGGATGAGAACCGAAGCCAGTCACGGGTGCCTGTTTCATGCGGCTGTCGTTTCGGCCCCAACGGACAGGTCCCTGCGCAGCCTGCTGGAGCGACACAAGGCAGAAATTTCGCAACTGGCAGCGAGTCAGGCAGGAAATGATGTAACCGCCAGTGATGCCCTAGTGATCCTGGAGGGGCTGACCCAGGCCTGGCCTTTGGCCAAGGAGGCCGCCTTGATCAGTGCAAAACGGCTGGCTGCCCTCGCCAAAAGGGCTGCTGTTGCGCATTGAGACAGGCGCTTCCTGCGGCATGCCAGACAATTGGGATTAAATTCCAACCCTTCGACCGTCAAATTGCTCGCTCTGTGCCTCAGTCTTGCCGCAGTGGTGAATAGACTGTTGCGCAAGCCCCCCTGGCCTTTTGTCAGGTCCGGCATTGTTGCGATCACATGAGCAGGCCATCAGATGAACATGCAAAACAGCCCCGTCACTGCCCCGCCCACCCCAAAGGGGCTGGCGCAGATGCAGCTTCCGATCGTGATGATGCGGGATATCTTGCTCAAAACGATCTTTCGCAAGAACGTCAACATCGTCAGCGATGTAGCCGAGGCGATCTGCCTGCCGATCCCGGTCACCCAAGAGCTGGTCGACATGGCTCGCGAACAGAAACTGCTGGAGGCCACCGGCACGCTAAACGCCAATAGCGGCAACGAGATGGGCTACCAGCTCACAGATGCAGGCAAGGCCCGCGCCCAGGATGCGCTGGCCCAATCCGAATACTTTGGCCCGATGCCAGTGCCGCTGGATGTCTACCGTGAACAGATCAAACGCCAGTCGATCCGCAATATCATGGTGACCCGCAACCAGCTGGTCAACGCGATGGGGCATCTGGTTCTGCCCGACAGCCTGCTGGATCATCTAGGCCCTGCGGTCAGCGCCGGCCGGTCGATCCTGATGTATGGCCCGCCCGGCAACGGTAAATCCTCGATTTCCAACGGGATCCGCGACGCCCTGGGCGATCATGTCTATGTGCCCCGCGCCATCGAATATGCCGGTCAGGTGATCACGGTCTATGACCCCATCGTGCATACCCTGATCGAAGAGGCCCCCGAAGATCCAACTGCCATTCGCCGCCCCAAACGCTTTGACAGCCGCTATGTCAAATGTGAACGCCCCACGGTGATCACTGGCGGCGAACTCTCGCTGGATATGCTGGATCTGGTCTACAACCCCACGGCGCGCACCTATCAAGCACCGCTGCAATTGAAATCCACCGGTGGCATTTTCATCGTCGACGATCTGGGACGTCAGGCCGAGTCGCCTCAGTCTCTGGTCAACCGCTGGATTGTGCCCCTTGAAGAGAACAAGGATATCCTGGCGTTGCAATCGGGTGAGAAGTTCGAGGTGCCCTTTGACACCCTGGTGATCTTCTCCACCAACTTTCACCCCAATGAGATCTTTGACCAAGCGGCGCTGCGGCGGATCTTTTTCAAGATCAAGATCGACGGGCCGAACCAGGAAAACTTCCTTAAAATCTTTGCCATGGTTGCCCGCAAACGCGGCATGCCGCTGGACGAGTCGGCGCTGGTGCATCTGCTCAAGGTGAAATACCCAACCATCGACAACACCTATGCCAATTATCAGCCGATCTTCCTGATTGATCAGATGATAGCCATCTGCGAGTTCGAAGGCATCCCCTATCAGATGTCCCCAAAGCTGATCGACCGCGCCTGGGCCAATATGTTTGTGAAAGACGAGCATATCGTAAAATAGCAGCCTGGGTGCACTGGATGGGGCTGTACAAAGGGGGGGGCAAGCCACGCCCTTGTGCTGCCCCCCAGCGCAGATGTGGCGCAGCGTCACGGGGCGCTCTCGCGCCTTCATGCATTAGGCTCTGTCTCAAATAGCGCAGATAAGGACCCGCCATTTGGAACAGCGTATTCGCGACAGTTTTGCCCGCCAAAGCATGATGGAAACCCTTGGGGCCAGGATCAGCAGCATCACCCCAGGCGAGGTGATCATCACGGCACCTATTCTGGACACAAGCCGCCAGCAACAGGGCTTTGCGCATGCGGCTCTGACCTTTGCCATTGGCGACAGCGCTGCAGGCTATTCAGCACTGACCCTGCTGCCTGCAGATCAGGAGGTGATGACGGCGGAGATCAAGGTGAACCTTCTGGCACCAGGCGCCGGGGACTATTTGCGCGCGACAGGTCGCGTGATCAAGCCCGGCCGCCGCCTGGTGGTGGTCAGCGCCGAAGTCCACGCCGTCACCGGAGAGGGCGAAAAACTGATCGCAGTCCTGCAGGGCACCATGATCCCGGTTTCGCTTTAAAAAAACCGTCCCCTACAAAATGCCTGCAGCCTGCGCCGCGGCCTTGTAACTGCGGCTGACAGGAACAGGCTCACCATTAGACATCTTGAGGATATCCCGCCCCTTTTGCCGGATATGCTCCCGCACCTGAGCCCGGCTGACCCAATGCGAGCGATGCACCCGCAGGCCGACCCCGGCCAGTTCATCGGCTGCGTCACCCAGACGCATCAACAGGGTCTCACTGCCCTGATCCGTAACCACCAACAAATAATGGTCCTGCGCCTCCAGCCGGACCAGCGCGCCGCGCTTATCCAGGGGCAAACGGCGCTGAAACAGAACCTCGGGGCTGGGCAAGGTTTCCGCTGTCGGCTCAGGAGACAGATCCTTGCTGTCTGGCGCGCCCTCCCTGGAACTGTCGACAGCGAGATGACGACGCCCTAGGAAAACAGCAGCTTCGATCATCACGACAACGCTGAGCGTCACCAGAGCCAAAAATCCAAAATCCGCCCAGCCGCCCCATTGGGGAAAAATCATCAGGTTCATGCCATGAGCAAGGACGGCCAAGGCCAGCCCGTAGGGCAGCTGACTGGCAAAGCGCAGGATCTGTGGCGCGCCCCGCAGCAAATGCAACTGCAGTCTGGTCAGCCCGATCGACACGCCCACAATGACCGCCCAATAGACAATCCGACCGCCCAAACCCAGCCCCTCAAAAGTGCCAAAAGGGCCGGTGGCCGCTGCAAAAACCGTCAGCAATGCCCAAAGCAAAACCAGCGAGACCGCCATTGGTTTTTCACGCTTCGTGAATGACATCACATCCCTAATCCCTGCATTTTACGAAGCCAAAGCGCCTCTGGCGTAAATCACTTTGCTGATATTGCACCGAATTTGCCATGGCTAGAGGACAGATATCAACCACGGACCCAATATGACCTTCTCACCACTCTTGAGCGCACCTATTGCAGTTCAGCTACATGCATTTGCGGCCCTCGCTTTGATCCCGCTAACCATCGCCATTTTCTCGCTGAAGCGCGGAAACCGCCTGCACCGGATGCTCGGTTGGACCTGGATCTGCCTTATGGGCTGTGTCGCCCTGTCGAGTTTCTGGATCCAGGAAATCAGACTTCTGGGCGGGTTCAGCCCGATCCATCTGCTGTCGCTGATAACCCTCTTTTCGATTGCGATAGCGCTCCGGGCTGCACGCAGCAAACAGATTTCCCGTCACCGACGGGTGATGACCTGGCTCACCTATGGCTCCCTCATGACAGCCGGGCTGTTCACTCTGCTTCCCGGTCGGCTGATGAATGCTGTCCTGCTTGGATTTTGAAGGAGGAACACCCCCAATGAACGCTATGGCTGAACTCACCCTTGGCATCCTGACTGGGGCCCCGATTGGGGTCTGGCCCCTGCTCGCCCTTCTCATCGCCCTTGGGCTTCTTTGCAGTCGGGACCGTCAGATTTCGCTGTTGTCTCAGATACCGGTACCTCTCATTGCCCTGATAAACCTACCCAGCCTTCTGGCACTGGAAGCATACAGACTGGCTTTTATATCCTGGGGACTTGCCTACCTTTGTGGCATCCTCGGTGGGTTTTGGAAGCAGGGGCACTGGACCCTGGCCCGCACCGGGCTTCGCGTCATGGCTGCAGGAGAATGGTTCAGCCTCACGGCGCTAATGCTCCTGTTCTGGGCGAACTTTGCAAACGGGCTTGTCGCCTCCCTGTTTCCTGAGCTTGCGGCAATGGCATCTTTCCAAATCCTATACCTAGCCTTACTCGGTGTCCTCTCTGGCAGCTTTCTGGGGCGTCTCCTGAGGATGTTTTTCTGGCAGAACCAACCAACGCCCCATGCTTGCGGTAAAAAACGTCACACAGAGGTCCTCCGGCGCCTCTAGAGCACAGCGTCAAACTGATAGCCATAACAGGGGGCTCTGCCCCCGCCGCCCCTGGCGGCTCCCCCGGGATACTTTTTGCCAAATGAAAGTGAAAAAGCTCCAGGTTTCATTTGGCCTTTAATATCCTGGGGGTGAGCGCCTTGGCGCGAGGGGGCAACGCCCCCTTAACTGTCCCTGCCCGCTCCACTGCATGCGGTGTTGCCACGCCCCAGGAACGAACTATGCCGGACTGCATAGCAAAGGGCTCCAATTTGGAGCCCTTTCCGAAAAATAATCAATTCCTGTGTCAGGCAGTCAGACCTTCCGGCTCGGCCAAACCGTTGGCGCGGCAGCAAGCAGTGACGGTATTGGCCAGCAGGCAGGCAATGGTCATCGGACCGACGCCACCGGGTACAGGTGTGATCGCACCAGCGCGCTCAGAACAGCTGGCAAAATCCACATCGCCCACCAGTTTCATCTTGCCTTCGCCTTTTTCCGGAGCGGGAATACGATTGATGCCAACGTCGATAACCGTGGCGCCTTCCTTGATCCAATCCCCTGGCACCATTTCAGGTCGTCCAACCGCAGCCACAACGATATCCGCGCGCCCTACCACCTCGGGCAGGTCCTTTGTACGGCTATGGGCGATGGTGACGGTGCAGCTGTCGCCCAGCAGCAATTGCGCCATGGGTTTGCCAACGATGTTGGAACGCCCAATGACAACCGCATTCATGCCGGACAGGCTGCCGTGGTAGTCGCGCAGCATCATCAGGCAGCCCAGCGGCGTGCAGGGCACCATGGACTTCTGGCCGGTGCCCAACAGGCCCACGTTGGAGATGTGGAAACCGTCCACGTCCTTTTCCGGTGCAATGGAATTGATGATCAGGTCTTCATTGAGATGACCAGGCAGCGGCAGCTGCACCAGAATGCCATGCACCGCAGGGTCATTGTTCAGCTTGGTGATGACCGCCAACAGATCCTCTTCCGAGGTCTCGGCATCCATCTTGTGCTCATAGGAGTTCATGCCCGTCTCGACGGTCTGCTTACCCTTGGAGCGCACATAGACCTGGGAGGCCGGATCTTCGCCCACCAGGACCACGGCCAGTCCAGGGGTGATACCATGTTCTTCCTTCAGGCGTGCAACATGGCCTGCCACTTTTTCCCGTACTGTGGCGGCGAAGGCTTTGCCGTCAATGATGTTTGCTGCCATTGCATTCTTCCTTTTGCCGCAGACCCAACCGGCCCGCTCTAAGTCTCGTGGATCACGCGGGCTTCGCGCGCGATCGACCATTCTACCAGCTGGCGCCACAGTGTCTCGATCAGATCGGGGTCGAGCCCAGCTTCGCCCGCCTTGGCGCGGGCATTCTCGATGACCTCATCCACCCGCGTCGGGATCCGAGCAGGCCAGCCGTTCAGCCGCTTCAGCTCAATCGCCCGGTCGATGTATCCGGCCCGCGTCGCCAGCAGCTCTACCAGCATTTCATCCAGATCGTCGATCTGGCCACGCAGTTCAGCCATGTCACCACAGTGCGGCGGAGGGATCAGATGTGTCATATTCAAAACTCTTGCGGCCCGAGAAGGTCTCGGGCCGCAGATTGCGCGTTTTACGATTTAGAACAAGCCTTCGATTTGGCCATCTTCGTTCAATCGGATGTTTTCCGCTGCTGGTTTGCGGGGCAGACCCGGCATGGTCATGATCTCGCCGCAGACGGCAACGATGAAACCGGCACCCGCCGACAGACGCACTTCACGAACCGGAACCGAATGGCCGACCGGCGCGCCGCGCAGGCTGGGATCGGTCGAGAACGAATACTGTGTCTTGGCCATGCAGACCGGCAGATTGCCGTAGCCTGCGGCTTCCCATTCTTTCAGCTGGTTGCGGATCTTGTTGTCGGCCAGCACTTCGTCAGCGCGATAGATACGCTTGGCGATGGTGTCGATTTTGTCGAACAGCGACATCTCGTCGGGGTAGATCGGGGCAAAGTTGGCCGACCCGCTATCGACGATTTCCACAACCTTCTTGGCCAGATCAGCAGAGCCTTCCGAGCCCAGCTCCCAGTGACGCGACAGAACTGCCTCGACGCCGTGGGTTTCAGCATAGGCTTTGACCGCATCAACTTCGGCATCGGTATCGGTGACAAAGTGGTTGATGGCGACAACAACGGGCACACCAAAGCTTTTGATGTTCTCGATGTGACGGCCCAGGTTGGCGCAGCCGTTGTTGACCGCGTCGACATTTTCCGCGCCCAGATCCGCCTTGGCCACGCCGCCGTTCATTTTCATCGCGCGGACGGTGGCAACCAGAACCACGGCCGAAGGCGCGATACCGGCCTTGCGGCACTTGATGTTCATGAACTTTTCGGCACCCAGGTCGGCACCAAAGCCTGCTTCAGTGACAACATAGTCCGAGATCTTCAGCGCCGTCTTGGTGGCGATAACCGAGTTACAGCCATGGGCGATATTGGCGAAGGGGCCGCCATGCACAAAGGCTGCGTTGTTTTCCAGGGTCTGCACCAGGTTGGGCTGCATCGCATCTTTCAGCAATACAGTCATGGCACCTGCGGCCTTGATGTCGCGGCAGTAAACGGCGGTCTTGTCGCGGCGGTAGGCCACGATGATGTCGCCCAGGCGCTTTTCCAGATCCTGCAGATCGGTGGCCAGGCACAGGATCGCCATGACTTCGGAGGCTACCGTGATGTCAAAGCCGGTTTCACGGGGGAAGCCATTGGACACGCCGCCCAGGGAGGCCGTGATCTGACGCAAAGCGCGGTCGTTCATATCGACCACACGACGCCAGGCGACGCGGCGAATGTCGATTTCGCACTCATTGCCCCAGTAGATGTGGTTGTCGATCATCGCCGAGAGCAGAGAATGCGCTGAGGTGATGGCGTGGAAGTCACCGGTGAAGTGGAGGTTCATTTCCTCCATTGGCACGACCTGAGCATAACCACCGCCAGCAGCGCCACCCTTCATGCCGAAGTTCGGGCCGAGGCTCGCTTCGCGGATACAGACCATGGCGTTTTTGCCGATGCGGTTCAGACCATCGCCCAGACCAACGGTGGTTGTGGTCTTACCTTCGCCTGCCGGCGTTGGGTTGATCGCGGTCACGAGGATCAGTTTGCCGTCTTCGTTGCCCTGCACGGAGTTGATGAACTCCTGGCTGACTTTGGCTTTGTCATGGCCATAGGGCAGCAGGTCGTCGTTTGACATGCCGATCTTTGCACCGATCTCTTGGATCGGGAGCTTATTCGCCTCGCGGGCGATCTCGATGTCACTCTTGTAGCTCATGGCCTGGTTCCTGAATGTGAGAATAGAAACACCGGCCACAGTCTGCCGGATCTGTCTCAGATTTAGTCAGAATGCGTCAAAAAGCGCGCGTGATTTCCGACATTTTCCGGCCATGAAGCGGCGTCCAGGCAAAGTTTGAGAGAACGAAAGGTGCCAAAACGAAAGTTCTGTCCCCGATAGGCTGCCGCTAGGGCGCCCAGGCGCGTTGATCCGGCACAAACAGCCTTAGGCTGTCGCCGGTTTTCAGCTGCCCCGGGCACTCGACCCAAGCGGTGATTCCCCGCCGCCCCCTAGCAGCCGGTTTGAATTTTGGTCCAAAGCCTGCGTGATGCTTGTCGATTTCGCGTCCCGGGAAGATGCAGGGGCGGTTTTCCATGTCTACGGTCAGTGTCACCCCGTCGGGCCCCCGCAGGCGAGAGGAAGGGGGAACATAGGTGAAATCCGGAATGCCGCGCAGCACCAGATTGGCCCCCAGTGCCGCCGGATCCACCTGTTCCAGCCCCATGTCGGCGGCAATCAGTGCCAGCTCCTCTGCTGAGAGGATGCTCAGCTGGCGCACATTGCGGATGAGGGTGCCTTCAGGGTGAAGATTGCGCATCCGCACACAGGAAGTCCGGTTTTCACCCTGATGGCGCTCGCCGGTGAGCCCGTCAAAGCCCAAAGAGAGCGTCTGTACTTCGGTGCCCGCGATACCTGTGTTGGCCGCCGTTTCGCCAGCCCAAACCACTTCGCCTCTGAATTCCGTTTCCAGCAATACCGGCATTCTATGTCCTCCAAATCCGTTCCAAACTGCTCAATACCGGCGACAATAGGCCGAAGTTTTCCGATGGAAAGCCCCATTTGCGTCTAGGAGCGGGATCGGATCGCAAAGCGATCCGACCCGGGCGCGGGGCTGGCGGGCAGCTCGCTGCCCGCCAGCCCCGCGCCACCCCCAAAAGCCAATCTAGGCGCTACAGGCCACGATGGAAAAAAGACCCCAAAACCGGTGAGGGCATTTGGGGTCTCGTCTCATTGTACATAGGGCCTATGACTTAGGAGGTCGGCTCGGGCTCCAGCCCACTCTCGCCACCTTCTCCATCGGGAGAGGGCTTCTTCGGCTTGGCCTTAGGAATCGCCGTGACCGAAGCATTGCCCTGATCCTCGTCGGAGTCGTCGCCCTTCTCATGCGGCGGCTCCCCCTTCATGACCCGCTTGATCTCATCACCAGTCAGGGTTTCATATTCCAACAGCCCCTTGGCCAGACGTTCCCATTCCTCATTCTTGTCAGTGAGGATCTGCAAGGCCCGGTCATAGCCAGTCTGGATGAAGCGTTTCACCTCTTCCTCAATCAGCTCCTTGGTATGGGCGGAGACCGAGAAACCTGCGGTATTGCCAGAATAGCCTTCTGCCGCTTCGCGGTAGTCGATATTGCCCACCTTGTCGGACATGCCCCACTGCAACACCATGGCCCGCGCCAGGGCCGAAGCCTGCTGGATATCGCCGGCAGGGCCGTTGGAGACATGATCTTCACCGTATTTGATCACTTCCGCAGCCTTGCCCGCCATGGTCATGGCCAGCTTTTGTTCGCATTCATCGCGGTGATAGTTGAGACGGTCCATTTCCGGCAACGAGACAACCATCCCCAGGGCACCGCCGCGGGGAATGATGGTCGCCTTGTAGACCGGATCGCAGAGCGGCAGCTCCAGACCAACAACCGCATGGCCCGCCTCGTGATAGGCAGTTTTTTCCTTTTGGTCCTGGGTCAGCACCATCGAGCGACGTTCGGCGCCCATCATCACCTTATCCTTGGCGGATTCAAAATCCTCCATGGTGACAAAGCGGCGGCCAACGCGGGCAGCCATCAGCGCAGATTCGTTGACCAGGTTGGCCAGATCCGCGCCCGAGAACCCAGGCGTGCCACGGGCAATGATGCGCAGATCGACGTCCGGACCCAGCGGGGTCTTGCGGGCATGCACGCCGAGGATCTTTTCGCGGCCCTTGATGTCGGGGTTGCCAACGGTCACGTTGCGGTCAAAACGACCCGGACGCAGCAGGGCTGGGTCCAGCACATCCTTTCGGTTGGTCGCAGCCAGGATGATGACGCCTTCATTGGCCTCAAAGCCGTCCATCTCAACCAAGAGCTGGTTCAGGGTCTGCTCGCGCTCATCATTGCCACCGCCATAGCCAGCACCACGATGACGGCCAACAGCGTCGATCTCATCGATAAAGACAATACAGGGGGCGTTCTTCTTGGCCTGTTCAAACATGTCGCGCACGCGAGAGGCACCGACCCCGACAAACATCTCAACAAAGTCAGAGCCCGAAATGGTGAAGAACGGCACCCCCGCCTCACCTGCAATCGCGCGGGCCAGCAGCGTTTTACCAGTGCCGGGAGGGCCCACCAGCAGAGCGCCCTTGGGGATCTTGCCGCCGAGCCGCGAGAATTTCTGCGGGTTGCGCAGGAATTCCACGATCTCTTCCAGCTCTTCCTTGGCCTCATCAATGCCCGCCACATCATCAAAGGTGACGCGGCCATGCTTTTCCGTCAGCATCTTGGCCTTGGATTTGCCAAAGCCCATGGCCCCACCTTTGCCACCGCCCTGCATCCGGTTCATAAAATAGATCCAGACACCAATCAGCAGCACGAAAGGCAGCAAGGTAATCAAAAAGGACTGGAACCCAGATTGCTGCTGCTTTTCAGCCCGCACCGGAATGTTGTTCTTGATCAGCAACTCGGTGACTTCGGCATCAGAGGGCCGGATGGTCACATAGTTCTGTCCGTCAGAGGTCGAAAAGCGAACCTGCTCCCCGTCCAGCACCACAGTGCTGACCTGTCCACCTTCGACTGAGGCAACAAAATCAGAGAAAGAGCGTTCGTTGCTCTGCATCGTACCGCCTGAGCCACTGAACAGATTGAACAGCGCCAGGATCAAGACAAACAGAACAACCCAGAAGGCGATGTTACGTGCGTTTCCCAAGGAATATCTCCTAATATCCGGGCGTCCGCGCAGAACGCCCTCGTTGCGCATAAAATAAGGAACATTCACGCAGGTTCAATGCGATAAAAGCGATGCGAAGAACTCTTCTGCACTATTTATCGGTTCTGCGCTGCATCCATTGGCCAATCCGGCCAGCGGGGCCGCCACCAAAACCCCGTCTCGCCACAGCGAAGGGGTGACCTCCAAAACCGGCGCCGGGCAGCCCTGGTCCCTCCAGTTGGGGCAGGATTTCAATCCGAGTTCCCCCACAGCGCGAACCTCGCAAGCCTCTAATTTTCCGCCAAAAAAACACCATCTATGATCCCAGACCTCGCCGGGTTCGCAGCGCTCTTGCTGCACCATGGCCGCCTCGCGACAGACCCAGATCTTATCCCTGTGGCTCAGGACCCGGCATCCCGCCAGAGTGGTCGATCCGCCGCGCTGCGCAATTGCCACGGCCTCGATCATTGGCTGGCGTCTCGGCGGGTATTGGCCGCCAGAAACCCACAAAAGCGCCTGCATCATCAACCGATGCGAGATTTCATCCGGCAGCGTGCGGAATTTTCGCAACTCAAAAACCACGGCCCCAGCCTCAATCTGCACCATATCCCGCGCCGACAGGAAGGCATACCAGCCGAGCGCCTTTTGCGCCTTACCCATATTCTGCGCCACGGTAGCCAATGCCGGCACGGTCAGCCCGAGCTCCTCCAAAACGGCCAAAGCTTTGCGGATCTTGATGCGGTCAAAGCTCTCATCGTCGTTTGACGGGTCTTCAATCCAATCCTGCCCCACCGCGCGCAGATACTGTCGCAGATCAACCCTCCGCATCGCCAGACAGGGGCGCACCAAAGAAACCCCATCCTGCGTGCGCCGCACCGGTATGCCTGCAAGCCCGTTGACCCCAGAGGCCCGCGTCAGCCGCATGATCACGGTTTCGGCCTGATCATCCGCCGTATGGCCTAGTGCCAGAACCGGGATTCCGTTTCGCCGGGCCCAATCCACCAGCAATTCATACCGGGCGCGCCGCGCCTGGTCCTGCAAATTTCCCGTCTCCTCTGGCCCCTGTTGCCATGTCAGGATCTCGTGACGCAGGCCAAGCCCCTGCGCCATCCGGGCAACCGCCTCGGCCTCCTGCCGCGATTCGTCACGCAGCCCGTGGTCAACCGTGGCCACCATGAGCTCGACCGGCTCATCGCCAAAGCACTCTTGCAGAAGATGCATCAAGGCGACGGAATCACCGCCACCAGAGACCGCGATGCCAATCCGCGCAGGCGGCGGCGTGGTAAAGTGACGGCGCAGGGTAGAGATCATCTTTTCCCTGCTGCCGGTCTTCTCAATTCCGGTTTCCGTCAAGAGCATCCCAATTCGGCCATTTCGACCGTCGCCACTGCGACTGTATCGCTCCCCGGGAAGCGCACGGCCACCTCTGACAAGGTAATACAGGCCTGATCAACCTGGCCCAGGCGCCCCAGGGCAGCCCCCAGTTCAAACAGAGCCTTGGGCGCGGTTTCACCATTTGCCTCTGCGGTAAAGGAGGCCAGGTAGGCGCGCGCCGCTTCGCGGGTATCGCCCAAACCGTCCAGCGCCTTGCCACGGTTGAAATCGGCCTTTGGAGCGAGGGGACTTCCGGGATAGGACTGGGTGAAAATGGCGAATTTCTCTGCGGCCTGCTGATAAGAGCCGTCGCTCAGATCCTGCTGGGCTGCGTCAAAATCAGCCTGTTCCCCAACCGCCAGCTCGCTGCCGTCGGTCTCTGATTGCCCGCTCCCCAGGCTTCCGGCGCCGGTCAGCGCCTCTTCACCACCCAGGGTGGTGGTTTCTCCAAGCGCTGCGATATCGCCACCTTCCAGCTCCACCAGACGGAATTCCAGATCACCAATCCGATTGGTGCCATCGGCAACAATGCGATTAATGCGGTATTCCAACTGTTCCGTCTGCGCAGTGAGTTGCTGCAAGCTGGTCTCGATCGCCCCTACGCGGTCCAGAACCGAACTGCCCGCGACAACTCCGGAATTGGCACCTCCGGTGGTGGAGAGCTCGCGCTTGAGGCGCTGAATATCCACATAGAGCACCGTCAATTCCTGACGAATGTCAGCCAGGGTCTGTTGATCCTGCGCCAATGCAGGTGACACCAGGCTGGATGTCCCCAATAGAGTTGTCGACAAAAAGACCGCTTGCAGAAACCGCATCATCTTACCCCGTCAATCCACCGGCCAAGACAGTGACCGCACGGCGGTTCTTGGCATAACAGCTTTCCGCCGAGCAGATCTCTAGCGGGCGTTCCTTGCCAAAACTGACCACATCAATACGGGAACCAGCAATGCCCTGCGAAATCAGATACTCCCGCGCGGAATTGGCGCGGCGCGCGCCCAGAGCCAGGTTATATTCCCGCGTGCCCTGCTCATCTGCATGGCCCTGGATGGTCACGGTGTAATCCGCGTTGGCCGTCAGCCAGCGCGCCTGGCCCTGCAGGATGGCTTCCGCTGCCGGGTTCAGCGTGGACTGATCCACCAGAAACAGCACACGGTCACCGATGGTTTCCTGGAAATAGGCCGGGCTGGCCGGATTCAGATTAGAGCCGAGATCACCCGCTCCGCCGGTATTGCCAAGGGCGCTATCGTCCCAGGGCGAGGTGCTACAGCCTGCCAGCCCCAGGGCTGCAACAAGCATAAATGCCTTCTTAAAACCGCTCATGACAAAGTCTTTTCCTTTGGTTTCTTGGCCCGAACCTATCACAGAGCAGGGGCCGATTCTATGCAGGTCTTCCAGCCTTGCGTTTTCACGCCGGTTCAGGCTTTAACAGTCTTTTGTTATTGCAACGGCGACCAGGCCGGATCAGAGGCCCCGTCCGGTGTGCGCACCGGTTTCAAGTTCCGTCCCAGGATATCCACCGAGTAAAGCAGCGCGCGACCATTGGCCCCCTGGGTTTCACGCGTAAACATGATCACCCGCCCATTGGGGGACCAGCTGGGGCCCTCATCCAGGAACGAAGCCGTCAGCAGGCGTTCTTCGCTGCCATCCAGCCGCATGACGCCAATATGAAACCGCCCCTTGCTTTGCTTGGTAAAGGCGATGAGATCACCACGCGGCGACCAAACAGGCGTGCCATAGCGCCCCTTGCCAAAGCTCACCCGGCGGGCTTCACCACCACTGGCGGACATCACATAGAGCTGCGGCGTGCCGGAGCGGTCGCTTTCAAAGACGATCTGGCTGCCATCTGGCGAATAGGAAGGCGCCGTCTCGATCGAAGGCGCATGGGTCAGCCGCTTGCGCGCCCCCGTGGCGATATCCATTGTGTAAAGATCGGTATTGCCGCCTTCGGCCTGCGAATAGACCACGGTATTGCCATCGGGAGCAAAGCGCGGCGCAAAGCTCATGATGCCCTTATCCGCCGACAGAACCCGGCGCTGCACCTTGCCCACATCCAGCACATGGATCTGCGGAAAGCCGCTTTCATAGCTGGTGTAGAGCACCCGGTCGCCGGTGGGCGAGAAGCGCGGCGCCAGCACCAGCGCAGCGCTATTGGTCAGATACTGCACATTGGCGCCATCATAATCCATGATTGCCAACCGCTTGCGTCGGTCGTTCTTGGGACCGGTTTCCGAGACAAACACCACCCGGCTGTCAAAATAGCCGCTTTCACCGGTGATCCTACTGTAGATGGCATCGGCCACCTTATGGGCCATGCGACGCCAGCCATCGGTGGTGCCGCTGAACTGCAGGCCCGCGCCCAGTTCATTGTCTGCAAAGACGTCATAGCCGCGGAAACGCACGGTCAGCTGCTTGCCATTGACCGACACGGCCCCGGTGATCAGGGCCTGGGCGTTCACCGCTTTCCAATCGGCATAACGCACGGGCGCGTTAAAATCGGTCACGCCAGAGATATGCGCGGTGGCAGGGATTTCACGAAACAGGCCCGTGCCGCTGAGATCCGCCGCAATCACTCGGGTGATTTGATTGGCCAGCTCTGCCGCTGCCGGAGTTTCAGCCAGAAAACTCGGCACCGCATAGGGCAAGGGTTCGATCACCCCGTCAGTGATTTCGATCCGCAGAGGGCCATTCTGGGCTTCGGCGCTGCTGCCAGAAAGCACCAGCGGAGCCGCCGCAAGAAGAAGGCTTGCCAAAAGAGCTGTCAGGTTGCGCCTCATGAGCGTCGCGTCCTTTCCGGAGTGAATGTCAGTGCAGTATCAAGCGTTCGGGGTGTCAATGCAGGGGGAAAAACACCCCCGCCACAATCATAGTCGTCTTCATAATCGAACCCCCTGCGTGGCGTTTTCACTTTTTGGTGTCTCATTTGATCCGCATCTTCTCAGGGTTAAAAGTCATCACGATGTCACGCCAATGGTCATATTTTTCGCTCGGCAGGGAAAACCCCTTGGCTCCGCAGCGAATGATCGCGCGCCGCGCCGCCTCATAGGCCTGTTTGGCCGCACTGGCAGAGCCACCGGTGCTTGCCATCATCCGGATGGTGCCGGTTTTGGGCCGCCCCTCCGGGTCAAGCGAGACAGCAACCTCGACGGTGGTCTTCAGCGCCTCGGTCGAGAGCGAACCCACGTTCCAGCATTTGGACACCGACACCCGCAGCGCGTCTTTCTCACCAACCGTCAAGGGCGGGCCCGCGGGCTCCGGCGCTTCCACTTCGCCGCCACCTGCTATGGCAGCCGCCAGGGCATCCTCAATCGCCGAAGATTGATCTGGCTCGGGCGTGTTTGGCTCTGGTTCCGCCACCTGGGGCGGCTCGGGGCGCCTTGGCCGTGCCTTTGGCCGCACCGAGGTCGCCGGAGCTGTCACCGTCGGGGCGGGCTCGGCCTCGTCATCTTCATTGGCTTCGGTGGCAATTCTGTCGCTGGCCGCTTCGGGCGCAGTTGCGTCCTGCAGTTCCTGCGCGCTCACCGCGCCCGCATCCGGGCTCACCTCTTCCTGCACCAAATCATCAATCGCGACCTCATCCTCTGGGGCCTCTACTGGCACAGGCGCAACCCGATCTGCGGGACGGACCTGTTCGGGAACCGGCAGGTTTCGCAGGATTGTGGGCGTTTCAATCGGACTCTCAGGCACCGGCAGCGAGTCGGCCAGCTCGGGTTCCGGCTCGGGCTCGGGCGGGGTTGGCACCGGAGCCTCCTCGGCCGGAGCGGGCGTCGATTGGGGCGTGGATGTATCGGGGCGGGTTTCCGGACGCACCGAGACCTCGGGGGGCTCAGGAGATCGCTCTGGTGGCGTCAGACTGCTTGGGGTTTCTACCACCTCAGGGGCCTGAATCTGCTGGCTCAACCTGGCAAATTCTTGCGCCGAAATCACCGCAACCTCCTGAACCGGCAGCGGTAGCGGCTCCGAGGGCAACCAGGCGCCAAAGGCCACCCAGCCCACCAGCACCCCGTGCCCGGCAAGAGAGATTTTGGTTCCGGTTTGCAGGCCCATAAAAATGCCCCAAGCCCCCGCTTATTGATCCGTGCCAGAAACGGAGGCCGCATCGGTCTCTGGCGCCGCCAAATCTGTCACCAGACCGACATTGGCAAAGCCGCCTGCGTTCAGCGCCCCCATCACCTGCATCACCTCCGCATAGGAAATCCCACCATCAGCACGCAGGTAGACCCGGTCGGATGTGCGTTCCGCCGCGATGGCGCGCAGTTTTGCCACCAGTTCGGCGCGGGCCACCGGGGTGGTCTGGATCTGGATCTCGCCGCCCAGGATCATGGTCACGGTCAGCGGCTCTTCCTGCTCACTTGGCAACGCGCCTGCCTCAGTCTTTGGCAGATCCACCGGCACGCCGACGGTGGTCAGTGGCGCGGCCACCATGAAGATGATCAGCAAGACCAGCATGACATCGACAAAGGGTGTCACATTGATTTCAGACATGGGCCGTGCCCGGCCCCGACGCCGACCACGACGCCGGTCACTAGAGGAGGAGGTCTGAACCGCGGCTCCCATGGCTCAGGAATCCAACTGACGGCTAAGGATGGTGGCAAACTCATCCGCAAAGGCCTCGTAACCGCCCAAGATACGATCGCTGTCGGCGCTCAGCTTGTTGTAAAAGACCACCGCAGGGATCGCCGCCAGCAGGCCCAGGCCGGTAGCCAAAAGCGCCTCGGCAATGCCGGGAGCGACAACCGCCAGATTGGTGCTTTGCTGTTCAGCAATCTCGATAAAAGCGGTCATGATGCCCCAGACGGTGCCAAACAGCCCGACAAAGGGCGCGGTAGAGCCCACGGTCGCCAGCACCGATAATCCGCGTTGCAAATCTTCGGTCTCTTTGGCGATAGCCACGTCCATCGAACGATCAATCCGTGCCTGCGCCCCGGGGATCAGCCCACCATCGCTGCGGTGGCTGCGCCGCCACTCTGCCATCCCGGCAGCAAAAATCCGCTCTGAATGGCCCGTGGGATCCGGGCCCAGTTGGTCAAACAGCCCATCCAACGGCTCTCCCGACCAAAAGGCCTGGTCAAAACGCGCCGCCCGGCGCCGCGCCTGGCGATAGTTGATCAGTTTCTGAATAATGATACCCCAGGACCAGATCGAGGCCGCCGTCAGCATCAGCATCACCAGTTTCACGGTAAAGGTGGCCCGCGCGAAAAGACCCCACATGGAGAAGTCAATCTCCTGCGCCAGCGCCAGAGTTTCTGCTTCCATTTGCCTGCTCAATCCTCTGCCGGATCGCTCCGGTCTTACATCTGTACATCGCGCCCCACTGCGGAAGCCCGATATTGTCTGCGTGTTGCCCTCAAGTGCTCTTGATCGTCTGTTGCGACCTCAGCCGTCTGTTGCGGCCTTATTTTCAAGCAGGCTAGCCGATGTTCGCAGCAATTGCCAATCAAACAGTGCGCCGGGCAGGCATTGTTACAGCAATGCGCGAATCTCTGCCGGAAGCCGCGTCGGCCGCCCGGTCTCTGCGCTCATACAAACCGCCGAGACCTTGGCGCGAAACAGCGCGGTCTCGCCGCGCTTGACCAGCTGGCTCATGATCAGCCGCGCCGGGGTCAGTTTGATCATCTCGGTTTCGATCACCAGTTCGTCATCATATTTTGCCGCGGCGAGGTAATCTGCTTCGATCCGCTGCACCACCCAGATCACCCCGGCATCGCGCATGGCGTTTTGATCATTGCCCAGGCCGCGCACCCAGTCACTGCGGGCGCGTTCGATAAAGCGCAGGTAATTGGCGTGATAGACAATGCCCCCCATGTCGGTGTCCTCGTAGTAGACGCGGACGGGAAAGATGTGGGTCATGGGAAAATGCTCCTGTGCTCTTGCTGGCAACCTAGGTCCGGGACAAGACGCTCACAAGCCCCGGCACGGCGCGACAGCCATGTTCCGTAGCGCTCTCAGCTCGGCTCCGCCCCCAGCGGGTATTGCGCCAACACCTCGTAACGGGCGCCATCAGGCAGAAGGGTCGAGCCAAACAACGTGATTTCAGGGACCGCAAAAACCGGCGAGGTAAAGCCGCCATATTGTAGCAGCGCCTTTTCTATCCGCTGCTGCTGGCCCGGTTGCAGGCGCGGGGCAAACCGCGCCAGCGTGACATGCGGGCGAAAGCGCGCCCGCGGCAGGGCAATGCCACTGACCTGTACCAGCGACCGCAGGCAGCTTTGCAACTGGCTCAGAGAGGCATCCGGCGTCACCTCGGCACAGAGCACCCTTGGGCTCTTGCCGCCCATGACGCGCAACCCGCGCAGCTCCAGCCGCAGCTGAGGCGCCCGGAATTGGCAGAGCGCCTGATGCAGGGCCTCCAACAGCTCGTCGGGTTGGTCGTCCAGAAAGCTCAGCGTAATATGCAGATTTTCACTGGGCACCCGCCGCCCGACCGGGATCTCATCCTGCAGCCGGTCCAGCTGATCAAGGATCGGATCCGGCAGGCAAAGCCCCAGAAAACAACGCACCGTCCCAGCCCCGTTAGCCCTGCGCCTCGGGGGAACCCGGCGCGCGGGTCTGGGTTGGCGCTTGCAGCCTGGCAAACAACCGCAGAGCATGAGAGGCATCATCCGCAGAGGGCGGCATCATCCGGTCATAGGCGGCAGCAATAATGGCGGCAATCTCGGGGCGCAGGATAGTCGCGCCGGTCTCTGGCAGCACCGCCAACGGCGAGGTCTCGGCAAAGGCGGCCTCGCCCCACATCACAATCACCTGCGCCGCCTGACCCAGCGCCAGGGTTTCGGCCGGAATTTCGGCCAAGGCCCCCTGCATGCGCAAAAAGACAAAACTGGCCTGAATGGCGCCTTGATCATCAAAGCGGAAAGCCCGGTACTGGCTGGCATCCGCCGCCTGAAGACGCGCAACCAGCGCCTCCAGCCCGGGAATCAGACGCCCCATATCGGGCACATCCAACAGCTCACTCCAGTCGCGAAAGAAAAAGAACATCAGGTTGGAGCCCAGTTCCGGATCGGTCTCCGCCATCTGTGCCCCCGCCAGCGTTGCCACCGCCTCGATGGCCCCTTTGACCACCCGCAGGGTCTGATCCTCAACGCCAAAGACAATCGGCGCAATGGGGCGCCCCCAGCGGGCAAAAAGATAGCTGCCATCCGGGCGGGTGAAAAAGGCTTGGATGTCTTCCGGGGTCAGGTCCAGCGACATGAGAGGCTCTCCATCAGATAGGCGTTTTGCAGTGCGGCTTGCCGCTCTATGCCCCGCACAGAGCAAAACGACAAGACCACCCCGACTGCCCCCGCGGGTCAAGGAGGCCGCCAGGCCCCGCGCAGCGGCTTGTCCTTGACGCGCAGTGCTTCCTTAAAATTGGGTTAGGCCCTCAGGGGGCACACCGCCCCCTGAGGGCCTTCTTAGCAAAATCAATCACCGGGCAAATATCCTCCCCATTTGCGCTCAAAAGCCGCCCCGATATCCACGCCCTGCCAATCTGCAAAAAGCAGCACAAAGCCCAACAGATCGCCAAGTTCATCCTCCAGATCCCGGCGCGTCCCCGGGCCCCGCCCCTGTCCCTGCAGTTTCAGATAGGCGGCGGTGACCTCTCCCAGCTCTTCGCTCATCTTGCCCAGATACCAGGTGGGATCCCGATTGATGTCAAAACGTTCGGCATAGATATCGGAGACGCGACGGGCCAATTCGGTCAAGGCAGTCAGATCCCCTGCCCGCGCCTGTCTTGGGGCCTTGGCCATCGCCACCCTATTGTCCAAACAGGTCCGCTGCACGCGGCGGCGGTGCCATGCCCAGATGGGTCCAGGCCTTCTGCGCCAGCATTCGCCCCCGCGGAGTGCGCTGGATCAGCCCCTGTTGCAGCAGATATGGCTCAATCACATCCTCTAGGGAATCGCGGCTTTCACTCAGCGCCGCTGAAAGCGTCTCGATGCCCACCGGACCTCCGCTATAGTTTTCGGCGATCAAGCGCAGATAGCGCCGGTCCGCCCCATCCAGCCCCAGATGATCGACCCCCAACCGGGTCAAGGCCCCATCCGCCAGCGCCTGGGTGATATGGCCGTCGCCCTCGACCACCGCAAAGTCCACCACGCGGCGCAGGAGCCGCCCGGCGATCCTTGGGGTTCCCCTTGCGCGCCGCGCAATCTCTCGGGCGCCATCGTCATCCGCCGGGGTGCCCAGCTTGCGGGCATTGCGGCTGACGATCTCAAACAGCTCCTCCACGGTATAGAACTGCAACCGGGTGGGGATGCCAAAGCGATCCCGCAGGGGCGTCGTGAGCAGCCCCATGCGGGTGGTGGCCCCCACCAGGGTGAAAGGCTGCAGCTCGATGCGCACAGTGCGCGCGGCGGGCCCTTCGCCGATCACCAGGTCCAGCTCAAAATCCTCCATCGCCGGATAGAGGATCTCTTCCACCACCGGGTTCAGCCGGTGGATCTCATCAATGAACAGCACATCGCGGGCTTCCAGATTGGTCAGGATTGCCGCCAGATCCCCGGCCTTGGCCAGCACCGGCCCCGAGGTCATGCGGAAGTTCACCCCCAGCTCGCGCGCCACGATCTGTGCGAGCGTTGTCTTGCCCAGGCCGGGAGGCCCGTGAAACAAGGTATGGTCCATCGCCTCGCCCCGGCGGCGGGCGCTTTCGATAAAGATGCGCAGATTGGCGCGGGCCTCGGCCTGGCCGATGAATTCGGAAATGCCCTGCGGACGCAGCGCGCGGTCATTGTCCTCGGGCAGCGGCTCGGGCCGCAGGGAGGGATCGGCGTCAATCATGGGGGCCTCGTGTTCGGCTAGCTATATCCGCAGTGCCCGACCTCGGGTGGGTGCAAAGCGCCCTCCCGGGGGGGAGCTCAGGCGCGCCTTGGCCAAGAGGCCAAGGCATAAGGGTCGCTTTCTCTTGCATCCCCTCACCCCTTTGGTGCCAAGAGCCGCAGCGCGGCGCGGATCAATGCAGCTTCATCAGCCTCGGGGTTGTCTCCTGCCGCCTCTGCCACCGCTGAAGCCGCATCCGAGGGGCTATAACCAAGGTTGCCCAAAGCAGACAAAGCCCCGGCCGAGGCCGCCGCCGCGCCGCTGGGCTGAGCCTTGGCCTTGCGCGTCGTTTTCTTTGGCGCGGCGGGTTCTGCCGGTTCGACCACCGCCTCCAGGTCCGCACCCTCCATAGCCTCGGGTAGGCTGCCGCCCATGGCCATGACACCGGGTGCTTTGTCTTTCAGATCCAGCACGATGCGTTGCGCGGTCTTGGGGCCAACCCCCTTGGCCGCCTTGACGCTGCCCCAGTCCCCCAGGGCAATGGCACGGCTGACTCCATCGGGGCCCAGGGTGCCCAGGATCGCCAGCGAAACCTTGGCCCCGACCCCCTGCACCGAAGTCAGCAACCGGTGCCATTCCTTCTCCACCAGCGAGGTAAAACCAAACAGCTGCAAAAGGTCTTCGCGCACCAGCATATCGGTATAAAGCGCCACCGGCTCACCCACCCCCGGCAGGCTCATCATGGTGCGTTCCGAGCAATAGACCAGATAGCCAACGCCACGCACGTCAATCAGCACGTGATCCGTGGCGCGATAGTCCAGACGTCCCGTGAGCTTGCCAATCATGCCCGCACCTCTTTCAACTGTCTTTGCTGGGTTCCACCGTAATAGGCGTGACAGATGGCAATCGCCAGCGCATCTGCCGCATCGGCGCTTTTGGGGCTGCAGCCGGGCAGCTGCAGTTTGACCATATGGATGATCTGCTCCTTGCTGGCATGGCCCACCCCGACCACGGTCTTTTTCACCCGGTTGGGGGCATATTCCCCGGTGGGCAAGCCGGCCTTGGCCAGGGTCAGCAGGGCAACACCGCGCGCCTGTCCCAGTTTCAGCGTCGCCACGCCGTCCTTGTTGACAAAGGTCTGTTCAATGGCGGCCTGACAGGGCGCATAGCGCTCGATCACCTCTGAGACCTGATTGTGCAGCGACAACAGCCGCTCGCCCAGATCATCGCCATCCGAGGTGCAGACCCCATTGGCTACATGGCTGAGCCGGCTGCCCTGCGATTCGATAACCCCCCACCCGAGGTTGCGAAGCCCCGGATCAATTCCCAAAATGCGCATGTTCTGCCCGGCCTTTGCCTGTGGTGTTCAAAGTATTTTTACCGCAAATAGCACAAAAGGCGAACATGGCCAAACGCTTTCCCATCCTGTTGCACGCCGCCCTGGCCGCGCCAAAATGGGAACACCACGCCAAAACCCCCGGATCCTGTTCCAAAACCGACCCCTTACCAGGCAGGACGCGACATTTCTGAGCAGGGCGTAAATAGATACAGATCAGCCTTATTTTTATAGGCCAAAGCTATGCGCACTGTGCATATGACACATGCGTTTTTCGACACTTGTGCGGGCAAAAATTCCACCCTAAATGCGCAAAACCGAAGCAACATCCCGTTGCTGCACAACATGTTCACTCAGATACAAAGGATGAGGATATGGCTGCTTTTGACACGACCCGCACCACCTATGGCTCCACCGGCCTGTTTGGCCGTATCGGCCTTTTGTTCATCGCCGCGGCCAGCGCCGTGGTGTCGTGGAATGATGCACGCAACTCCAAGAACGCCCTGAACGCTCTGTCGGATCGCGAATTGGCTGACATCGGCCTGAGCCGCGGTGATATCGAAGACATCGCAACAGGCAAGCCTGTCTTTTAATCATAGACCAGCTCCCGGTGATCCTCTCTCCTCCTCCCTAAAGGATCACCCACATGCCGCCGCGCGCCAGACTGGCCGCGGCGGTTTTCTTTTGGCCCAAGAGGCGATCTGAACACTGGGGCGAAATCCTGCGGCAGAACTGCAAAAAACCGTCGGGCAAAGCCACGACGGTTTTTTAATCGGCAATTGGGAAATCAGGCACCCAGCGCCGCCCTGTCAGACTGGCCGCTTTGAGAGGCGGGCAAAAGCTGCCCCTCAGCATAGATGCTATGCTCTAGCGCAGAATAGGCCCGATTTGTTGCGCCGCCCAGACAGATGCCGGATCAGACTGCATGATCACTGCGCCAATCTGTTCAACCTGGTTGCCGCCCGCCAGCTTGGCCACCCGTTCGTCATAGGTGTCAAAGCCCAGCGCGGCTATCAGGAAAGCCTTGAACAGCAAAAAGGCACCGATGATCAGAACAAAGATTTTTCCAGAGACACGCGAACGGATCTTACGTGGTTCGATGACAATCAGCCCGTCGGATTGGACTCGCGCAGCATAGCCCTGCGAGAAACCATCATGTTTGCTCTGCAAACGGGCCACACGACCCCGGAATTCTTGATGTTGAATACTCATAAAGTTGCTCCGAACTGGCCCCCACCAGCGGATAAACTTTTATAGTTTCCATCAGATGCGATTCCAAGGCAATTGCCTAAAAATCGTCATAAACCTTCGTAAAATCAGCTATTCCGCTGCAAAAGCAGGGTGGTCCATTCACCAATCTCTTCGCGTCGCACCAGATTGGTTCCATTTTCGGCATAAACGGAAATCACGCTATCGGCCTGTTCGTTGAGAATCCCGGACAGGATGGCATAGCCACCGGGGCGCAGATTGGCGCAGAGATCCGGCGACAGCGCCACCAGCGGACCTTTGAGGATATTTGCAAAGACCAGATCATAGGGCGCCATGTCTTTCAGTCCGGGGTGATCAAAGCCCGCCGCCTCCAGGCAGGTGACGGCTCCTTCCATGCCATTGGCCTTGAGATTGGCCTCGGCCACCTCGACCGCCACCTCGTCGATGTCACTGGCGACAAAGTCGCCTTCCCAGACCCGCGCGGCTGCCATGGCCAGCACCGCGGTGCCGCAGCCAATATCAGCCACCTTGGCGCCGACAAATCCCGCGTCGATCAGATGATCCAGTGCTTTGAGACAGCCCAGAGTGGTGCCATGGTGTCCGGTGCCAAAAGCCATCGCCGCCTCGATCAGCAGCGGGATGCGCCCCTCGGGCACGGTCTCGGCGTCATGGCTGCCGTAGACATAGAAGCGCCCCGCCTCGACAGGTGCCAGCTCGCGGCGCACATGGGCCACCCAATCGGTTTCCGGCAGTTCCGAGACAGCGAATTCCTTGGCACCGTGCAGCGTCGCCAGCAGGGCCAGCCCGGCCTGGTCAGGTTCTTCGGTGAAATAGCCGCCCACTTCCCACAGGCCCGAGCCATCTTCCATCTCAAAAACGCCCACCCCGGTGGGTTCGGGCATCAGGCTCTCCATCGCATCGCCCAGGGCTTCGGCTTGGGCTTTGCCAGGAAGGGTGGTCAGAGCGGTAAAGGTGGGCATGTCGGATCTCCAGCTGCGGTGCCCCGCGCCTAGGCCGATGCACCGCAGAGGTCAAGAGCTGAGCTGCGCAGCCCGCCTATCTCCCCTGTTTTCGGCCCTTCGCAGGGTTATTCCGCCGCAACCCGAGGCCGGTACTTGGCAAAAATCGTCTCGTTGCCCGGCTCCGGATGGCGCGGGATCAGGCAGGACAGCCCCAAAGAGACCAGCGCCATGGCAGCAGCCAGTGCGAAAACCATCGCCGGAGAAATCACCCAAAGCAGCCCCAACAGGACCGGCAGGAACACCGCCGCGATATGGTTGATGGTAAAGGCCACAGCCGCCGTTGGTGCGATATCCGCCGGATCTGCGATCTTTTGGAAATAGGTCTTCAGCGCCAGCGCCAGCGCAAAGAGCACATGGTCCACTACATAGAGGATCGAGGCCAGCAACACGCCCCAGCCAAACCAATAGATGCCGCCATAGAGCGCAAAGACCAGCGCCAGGCCAGCATATTCGATAATCAGTGTTCGACGCTCACCAAAATGGGCCACAAACCGCCCCAGGAGCGGCGCCACCAGAATATTGATCACCAGGTTGATGAGGAACAGCCCGGTGACTTCATGCACGTCAAAACCAAAGCGCTCCACCATCATGAAACCGGCAAAGACCACAAAGATCTGCCGCCGTGCCCCGGCCATGAACTGCAACAGATAGTAGAGCCAATAGCGGCGGCGCAGCACCAGTTTCTTGTTTTGTGGTGTTGGCGAGTCAAACTGCGGATAGAGCAGCAGGCAGGCCATGGCCAGCAGTGCAGTCACGCCACCAGCCGTCATGAAGACCATGTTGAAAGTGAGATCAAAGCTCTCCCAGAGCAGCACGATCAGCCCGTAGACCACAAAGGTCGCGGCAGACCCGCAGGCAATCAGCCAACCCAGGATTTGCGGCGCACGGTCCTTGGGCAGCCATTGCAGTTGCAGCGACTGGTTCACCGTCTCGTAGTAATGAAAGCCGATGGAGCTGAGCAGGGTGATCATCAGAATGCCGCCAAGCGAGGGGAACCAGGCGGTCAGCATAGTGGCCACACCCAGCATGATCAGCGAGATCAACCCCAGCACCTGCTCGCGCACAAACAGGATGACCGCTATCACCCCCACCGCCAGAAAGCCTGGGATTTCGCGTACCGTATGCAGCAGGCCAATATCAGCCCCGTCAAACTGCGCCACCTCGATGACAAAGTTGTTCAGCAGCGCTGACCAGGCATTAAAGGCAATCGGCATGCAGACCGCCATCACAAAGAGCAATGTTGTCGGGCGACGCCACAGCGGCAAATGACGGGCCGCATCCAGAGAGAGAGGTTTGAACATGCCCCTCCTCTACGCCTCTTTTTGCCCCAGCGCGAGACCAAAGCAGCCCCTGCACATACAGCCCCACATCCCTGCACAGAACAGCCGCCCGTAAATATGGACCGGTGCCGGGCTCTGCCCCCGCCGCCCATGACCTAAATCAAATCAAAAATGCGAATATGTGTATATTGTCCGCAGAATTCTTACGCGCGGAGGCCTGGATCATGGATCTACTCACTCTTATCGAAACTCTGGCCGAGCGCCTCGGCGAAGCCCCTCTGGCAGCGCTCTTTGGTCTGTTGACCGGTGTTACCTTTGGCATCGCAGCCCAGCGCTCCCGGTTTTGTCTGCGCGCCGCCACGGTAGAATTTGCCCGCGGCGGCCTGGGCGACCGGATGGCGGTCTGGTTGCTCACGTTCTCTACCGCCGTGGTCTGGGTACAGGGGGCCGAACTATTGGGGTTGATGCGCAGTGCTGACGCCCGGATGATGGCCGTGCCCGGCAGCTGGTCAGGCGCCATTATCGGCGGTTTGATCTTTGGCGCAGGCATGGTGCTGGCACGCGGCTGTTCCGGCCGCCTGCTGGTGCTGGCCGCCACCGGCAATCTTCGCTCGGTGGTTTCCGGCATGATTTTTGCCGTGGTGGCACAGATGAGCCTCTCGGGCATGCTCTCGCCGCTGCGTGACAAGATCGCCGGTCTCTGGATCACCTCCGGCGGGCGCAATATGGATCTGCTGGTCGAGGTCGGTTTGCCAGAATGGGGCGGGCTGGCGCTGGGACTGGGGATCGCAGCCCTGGCGCTGGTTTTGTCGCGGCGCAATCACATTGGCGCGGCGCGGCTGGTCTTTGCCTCCGGTGTTGGCTTTGCCGTAGCGCTTGGCTGGGTGCTCACCTTTGGTCTCTCCCAGGTGGCCTTTGACCCGGTGCAGATCGAAAGCGCAACTTTCACCGGCCCCTCGGCCCACACATTGATGTTCTTCCTGGATCGCAATGCCATTCTTGAGTTCGACATCGGCCTGGTGCCCGGAGTCTTTATCGGCGCCATGCTGGCCGCCTGGTCCGCGGGCGAGATGAAGCTGCAGGCCTTTGATGATGCCGCCACCATGCGCAAGGCAATGATCGGCGCGGTGCTGATGGGCTTTGGCGGGATGCTGGCCGGCGGCTGTGCCATTGGCGCGGGCGTCACCGGTGGCTCGATTTTCACCGGCACCGCTTGGCTGGCGCTGTTCTTCATGTGGGTCGGCGCTGTGACCACCGATTTTCTGGTGGATCAAAAACACCAGACCTCCACAGCCTGAGCCCAAATCCAACACCGACCTGACAGGGCGCGACCGCGCGACCAACAGGGTGCCCCTGTCATCATCTTTCCATAAATATTCAATTGCCCCCAAGTCGCAGGGCCACCCGGCCTGGGTTTCACAAAAGGCGCTCTCGCCTCAAAACCGCTTCAAAAGAAATTCTGCGGATCAATATCAATGCTGAGACGCAGGTCGCCCTTCATGCGGAAGGGCTGCACCCAGCGCGCCAGCGCCTCCTGCAGGGCAACCCCCTTTTCCGCCTTCACCAGCAGTCGCACCCGATGTCGCCCGCGCACCCGAGCGATCGGCGCCGGCGCCGGGCCAAAGAGCTGCGCCCCGACCTGACGCAGGGGCCCGTCATTGCGCGCCAGCGCATTGCCCAGATCAAAGACCTGCGCCAGATCGGACCCCGACAGGATAATCCCCGCCATGCGGCCAAAGGGCGGCACGCCTGCGGCACGACGCTCTTCTGCCTCGGCGCGCCAGAATTCCTCCTCATCACCGCTCAGGATTGCGAGGATCACCGGATGCTCGGGCTGAAAGGTCTGCAATAGCGCCTCGCCCGGGCGTTCGGCCCGCCCCGCCCGCCCCGCCACCTGGCGCATCAGCTGAAAGGTGCGCTCTCCGGCGCGCAGATCCGAGCCCTGCAGGCCAAGGTCCGCATCAATCACCCCCACCAGGGTCAGGAGCGGAAAGTTATGCCCCTTGGCCACCAGCTGGGTGCCCAGAACGATGTCCGCCTCTCCCGCGGCAATCTCTTCGATGCGCGCCTTCAGCGCCCGGGCTGATCCAAACAGATCCGAGCTCAACACCGCAATGCGCGCCTCAGGAAACAGCGCTGCGGCTTCCTCCCCCAGGCGTTCAATGCCCGGCCCGACCGGGGCCATCTTGCCCTCCACCTGACAGGAGGGGCAAACCTCGGGCACCGGCTTGGTCTCGCCACATTGATGGCACATCAGCCGCTTCAAAAATCGATGCTCCACCATGCGGGCATCGCAATTGTCACAGGCCACCTGCGTGCCGCAGGCCCGGCAGATCGTCACCGGCGCAAAGCCGCGCCGGTTCAGGAACAAGAGCGACTGCTCCCCGCGCTCCAGGCGCAGAGTCATCGCCTGCTTCAAGGTCGGCGAAATCCAGGTCGACGGCGCCAGAGCCTCACTGCGCATATCCACTGCCCGCATCGTCGGCAAAACCGCAGTGCCAAAGCGCGCCTTCAGATCCACCCGCTTGTATTTGCCCGCCTCGGCATTGACCCAGGTCTCCAGCGAAGGTGTCGCTGAAGCCAGCACCACCTGCGCCGAGCACATCACCGCGCGCAGCACCGCCATGTCACGGGCGTTATACAACACGCCCTCTTCCTGCTTATAGGCGGTGTCATGTTCTTCATCGACAATGATCAGCCCCAGATCGCGAAAGGGCAAAAACAGGGCCGAACGCGCCCCGATCACCAGTTGCGCGCTGCCCTGGCCCACCATGCGCCAGACCCGGCGCCGCTCGGTCATGGTGGCGCCGGAATGCCACTCCGCCGGGGTGGCGCCAAAGCGTTGCTCGACCCGTTTCAGAAATTCCGCTGTCAGGGCAATTTCCGGCAAGAGCACCAGTGCCTGACGGCCACTGCGCAGACAGGCCGCTACGGCCTCCAGATAGACCTCGGTCTTGCCCGATCCGGTGACACCCTTCAGCAGCGTGGTGCCATAGCTGCCGCTTTGCACTGCTTTGGCCAGGGTCGCAGCCGCAGCAGCCTGATCTTCGGTCAACTTCTTTCCGGGGCGCGCTGGGTCCAGAGGCGGATAGGGCAGATCACGCGGGGTCTCCTCTTCGCGCAGCGCGCCCTGTTTCACCAATCCCTTCACCACCGACGGGGTGACTTCCGCCAGATCCGACAATTCCTTGGCGGTAAAGGCCAGCGCGCTGAAATCCTCCATCACCGTCAGCACCCGGGCACGCGCCTCGGTCATCCGTTCGGGGGCGCTGTCGCCCAGTCGCAGCACCTTTCGCATCGACGGCGGGTCCGACAGGCCCGGAGCCCGGGTTGCCAGCCGCAGCATCAAAGACATGGGCGTCAGCGTGTAATCTGCTGCACGAGTCAGAAACTGGCGCATCTCCTCGCGCATCGGCGCCAGATCCAGCACCCGGATGACACTGCGCAGCTTGGCCGAATCAAAACCGCCACCCCCAGCGCCCCAGATCACCCCCAGAACCTTGCGCGGTCCCAGCGGCACTTCCACAAAAGCGCCGCGAAAACAGCCACCCTCGGGAGCGCGATAATCCAAAAGCCGATCAAGAGGTTGCGCGGTCAAAACCGCCACCCTGTCGCCCTGATGGAAAAAGTCCTGCCCGCTCACCTGTATCGCCTCCAAACCTCGGGGCTTTTTAATGCCCGCGCCATGCGCTAAAGGCTAGCGCAATCAAGGCCAAACTTTCCCAAAAGGATCCCCGCCGATGAAATTCTTTGTAGATACCGCCGAAATCGACGCCATTGCCGAACTGAACGACCTTGGCATGGTCGATGGTGTGACCACCAACCCTTCGCTGATCAAGAAATCCGGTCGCGACATCATTGAGGTCACCAAAGAGATCTGCGATCTGGTCACCGGCCCGGTCTCTGCCGAGGTCACCGCCACCGACGCCGAGACCATGATCGCCGAGGGCCGCAAGCTGGTCGAGATCGCTGAAAACATCGCCGTCAAAGTGCCGCTGACCTGGGATGGTCTCAAGGCCTGTAAAACCCTCTCCGACGACGGCCATATGGTCAATGTCACCCTCTGCTTCTCCGCCAATCAGGCGCTGATCGCTGCCAAGGCCGGCGCCACCTTCATCTCGCCCTTCATTGGCCGCCTGGATGATATCAACCTCGACGGTATGGAGCTGATCAACGATATCCGCCAGATCTATGACAACTACGGTTTTGACACCGAAATCCTGGCTGCGTCGATCCGTTCGGCCAACCATATCCTCGACAGTGCCCTGATCGGCGCCGATGTGATCACCGCCCCCCCCGCCGTGATCAAATCGCTGGCCAACCACCCGCTGACCGACAAGGGCCTGGCCACTTTCCTCGACGACATCAAAGCCGCAGACATCAAAATCCTGTAAGCGCCCAGCTAATTGGGAGCACCGGAAAGCAGCAGACAAAAGGCGCCCATTGCGGGCGCCTTTTCTTTTCCCAGCACACACCCTTCACGTCTTTCCCTTTACCCTGCCCCTGGTCGCGGCTGTCCTGGCGGCCCCCATTGGTCGCCGCCGGGTCAAGGGCCGCGCCAGCGGTCGCGCCCCGGCGCGATCCACCCTTGAGGCGGCGGCGGGCGCTTCACACTCAATAAGGCGCGTTTCTGGGCAGACCTGCCCTGAAACCGCTTCTCAGCAGATCTTGCCCTGTTGCGCCGGGCGCAGCCCGGCGCTGGGCCCAACCGGGGCCAGGGATCTTTGATCCAGCCGCCCTGGGCGGGAGCCCCCCGCTCTTTTTGGATGCCGCTCGAAACAGTGCTGGGCGCCTGTCTCGCCGGTCCCTGCCCAGTCTTTTCCCGCTCCTAACAAAATTTTAGCCCCTATATCGGAAAACCCATGTTATAACCCGGGCTCAAAGCCCAAAGGTTCAACCCTCTACAGGTTCAAAACCCGCAAAGGTTCAAGCCACAAAGGTTCAAGAATGAGCAGCACCACAGCCAAACTAGACACTCCCCTGCGCGACGCGATTCTGGCAAAGCCCGACGCGGTTCTCGAAGATCAGGGCCTGATGGATGCGCTGGTTACTGCCAATGAACGCGCCATGGGCTCCAATATCGTTGATCTGCGCGGCATCGCCATGGAGCGGATGGAGGCCCGGCTGGACCGGCTGGAAGACACCCACCGCTCGGTGATTGCCGCTGCCTATGAAAACCTGGCCGGCACGAATCAGATTCACCGCGCCATCCTGCGCCTGCTGGACCCCACCGATTTCCCAGGCTTTCTGCAGACCCTGAATGGCGATCTGGCCGAAATCATGCGCGTCGATTCGGTGTCGCTGGTGCTGGAAACCCTGCAGGATGACGGCGGCGCCGCCGCGGCCCGCATTGGCGATGTGCTGAAAACCGCCAGCCCTGGCTTTATCGACGCCTATGTCGGAACCAATCGTGGCGGCCCGGCGCGTCAGGTCACTCTGCGCCAGATGCAGGGCGGCACCCCCAAGATCTTTGGCAACAAGGCCGACTGGATCCGCTCTGAGGCCTGCCTGCGGCTGGATCTCGGCAATGGCCGCCTGCCCGGGCTTTTGGTTCTCGGCTCGGAAGACCCGCATCAATTCACGCCTCAGCATGGCACTGATCTGCTGACCTTCTTTGCCGGGGTCTTTGAACGCAGCATGTGCCGCTGGCTGGCGTGACAGCTGCCCATCTGTCCCGGCGCCCCCGCGGCGCGGGATCTTTGTCTTGCGACCTGCGCAGCCTTCCTGACTGCACGATAGGCTTTGCGCGGATCGCGCCGTTTGGGGCCGCCCGATCATGACCACCACCGAGGCCCAGTTGCTGATATCCGCGGCCTGCCGCGATGCGCTGCAACTCTGGTTGCAGGGCTTGAGCGCGCTGGACGGGGCTGCGGCCAATACCCTCACCGCCTATCAGGGCGATCTCAGTGGTTTTCTCGCCTTTATGACCAGCCATCACGGTGCGCCACAGGGGCTCGGGGCCCTGGCTCGGATCTCCACCTCGGATATGCGCGCCTGGATGGCTCAGGAACGCAATACCGGAACCGGGGCACGCTCCCTGGCCCGCAAGCTCTCGGCGGTCAAAAGCTTTTATCGCTGGCTCGCCGAACGGGAAGGCTTTGAACCCACAGCCGTTCTGGCGGCGCGCGCCCCCAAGTACCAAAAGAAGCTGCCGCGCCCCCTTGCCCAGGATGCCGCCCGGGCGGTCATCGACACCGTTGAGCTGCAATCCACCACCGATTGGGTGGCCGCGCGCGATGTGGCGGTGGTGACGCTGCTCTATGGCTGCGGGCTGCGCATCTCCGAAGCCCTGGCCCTGACAGGCAAGGCCGCGCCTCTGCCCGCCAGCCTGCGCATCTCTGGCAAGGGCGGCAAAGAACGTCTGGTGCCGGTAATCGCCGCTGCCCGTCAGGCGGTAGAGCGCTATCTGGCCCTCGCCCCCTACCCCAAAGAAGACGATGGGCCGCTGTTTCGCGGGGTCCGTGGCGGCGCGCTTAATCCCCGCCAGATCCAGGGCGCCATGGCCCAGGCGCGGGCTCAGCTGGGGCTTCCTGCCAGCGCAACCCCTCATGCATTGCGCCACAGCTTTGCCACCCATCTGCTCGAGGCGGGCGGCGATCTACGCGCCATTCAGGAACTGCTAGGCCATGCTTCGCTATCGACAACCCAGGCCTATACGGCGGTGGATACGGCGCATCTGATGGCGGTCTATAACCGCAGCCACCCCAAAGCCTGATCCGCCCCTGCCCCCCTGCGCCCCAAGGCAACCGCGCAGATTGTCTCGCTCAAACCCGGTCGAACACCGACCAGGTAAAGGCCTGCATATCCCCTGCCGGGGTGACATGGGGCTCGGACCAGCTGTGCAGCAGATCAAACCCCTGCCCCAGTTCGGCCTGCAGGTCTTTGGGGGCATAGCGCTGTACGGGCAGGCCACTACAGGTCTTGGGCCCGTCGGGTGCGAAGCAAGCCAGGATCACATGACCGCCCCTGGGCACCGCGGCACTCAAGGCCTGTATATAGGCCTGCCGGTCGCAGGCTTCGGTCAAAAAGTGAAACACCGCTCGGTCGTGCCAGATATCCCACAGGCGGTGCGGCTGCCACATCGTAATGTCCCGGGCTATCCAAGCCACGCGTTGCCCATCTGCGCCCAGCCGGACACGGGCCAGGGTCAAGGCGCGTTGTGAGATATCCAGAACGGTAATATCTTGGCGGCGCTGGTCGACCAGTGCACCGGCCAGCCGAGAGGCCCCGCCGCCGATGTCGATCACGGAAAGAGAGCGCGGGCCACAGAGGGAAATGGCGCGCAGGGAGGGGGTTGGATCCGCCTGAAACCAGCTCAGCTGTTCTGTGTCTTTGGTCTGGTAGACCCGGTTCCAGTGCTCTGCAGGTTGCCGCATTTCGCCCTCCTCGCATTCTCATTTCCCTATCTTTAAACTCTGCCAGATAAATTCCATTTTTGGAATTTAAAATTTTCTTGCCCCCATACCGGTTTCTGCCCGGTTTCTGCCCGGTTTGCTAAAATTCGAAACAAATTACTCTAGCGCCTGCATCAGGGGTTAAGAGCTCTGCGCTTAACTGAGGCCTCCCATTGCTCCAGAAAGGATGCCCCTATGTCTCCGGCTCTTGCCTACGCGTTTCACCCTGCCCCCGCCGCCCCTGCGCCCGCCCCATCGCAAATCCGTTTTCCGCGCCTGCCGCAGAACCCTCACCGTGCAGAGCTGCCGCTGCCAGGGGCCTCCAAAACCAAAATGGTTCTTTTAGGCGCAGAAAACCCTGAGCTAAGCCCCAACGAACAGGGCCTGCACCGTCAGGAATACCCGACTTGGTTGCACTGAAGCCTTGCAGGCGCGGAGGAAATTCGCCATCACGGGGACATGACACCTCAGATACGCGCTCTCTCCGTTCACCTGCTCACCGCTACCGGTGCTGTTTTTGCAATGCTTGCCATGCTCGCCGCTGTGGAGGCCAAATGGAGCTTGATGTTCGTTTGGCTGGTTGTGGCTTTTGCGGTGGATGGCATTGATGGTCCCCTGGCCCGCCATTACCAGGTTGGCCGCTATGCGCCGCAGTTTGACGGGGTACTGCTGGATCTGATCATCGATTATCTGACCTATGTGTTCATTCCGGCCTTTGCCCTGTTCCAATCGGGGTTGATGGCCGGCTGGACCGGCTGGTTTGCCATTATTGTCATCACCTTTGCCAGTGCGATGTATTTTGCAGACACAAGGATGAAGACCAAGGACAATTCTTTTTCCGGCTTTCCCGGCTGCTGGAACATGCTGGTTCTGGTGATCTTTGCCCTGGAACCCAGCCATTGGACCATATTGGTGCTGGTGACGGTGCTGTCGCTTGCCATGTTTCTGCCGTTGAAGTTCATCCACCCCGTGCGCACCGAGCGCTGGCGCAAGGTCTCGCTGCCAATGGCGCTGGCCTGGACCTTTTTTGCCGGCTGGGCTGCCTGGGTAGATTTCCATCCCGAAAGCTGGGCCCATTGGGGGTTGGTTGTGACCTCGATCTATCTGGTCTTTGTGGGCGTTGCGCAACAAATCATCCCACAGCGGAGCTAACACCCCGCAGTCATGAGGGGCCAGCCCCTCTGTGCGCTGATTTCATCAACGCCCATTCACCCCGGAATATTTTTGGATAGGTGAAAGCAGGGGCTGGTTGGCCAATGGCCTGGCCCAATTGCCGACCTGCCGCGGGACCAGAGGCCCGCCTCAACGCTAAATCTAGATCAACAGGCTGGCCGCGCCTTCGTGTTTGAGCAGGGTGATCTTGGTCTCAATCCCGATGCCGCCGGAAAACCCGCCCAGACCATTTGCCCCCAGGATCCGGTGACAGGGAATGATCACCGGGATCGGATTGGTACCACAGGCATTGCCCACCGGTTGCGGCGGCCTGCCCAGATCCCGTGCCAGATCGCCATAGGTGCGGGTTTCGCCCAAAGGAATCGCCAGCATTGCGTCGCAGACCGCGCGCTGGAAATCCGAGCCCGAGACCTGCAGCGGCAGATCAAAGACCTGGAGCTCCCCGGCGAAATAGGCCTGGAGCTGGTCACAGGCGCGCGCCAGCAGGGCGCTTTTGTCCTGCGCCGGATCTTGTTCCGGGGAGGGCCAGGCCAGGCGGGTGATGGCGCCGTCAGTTTCTGTCACCCGCAGCGTTCCGACAAATGTATCAATCTGGGCAGAGGGCATCAGACACTCCAGAATAAAGAGAGGATTTTCAGTATTAAAGCACCAAAACCTCGAGGTGAGACAGGGGAATCTACATCTTTGGTATAGGTCGCTATCCCATTTGCCCAAAAGACTGACCCTAGGGGGCCGTGAATTTTGCTAAAATTGGGCTAAAACAAGTACAGAAGGAAAGAGTGGGTAAGACAATGATCTCTGCAATTGGTTCGAATTTTGGCATCAGCAACATCACTTCCTCTTTGAAGGCAGGCGTTCCTGCAATGGATGCAAGCCTTAATGAAGGTAAAACCGAAGGCATGTATCGCGCCGTTCAGCGCAACACGGCGCTGGAAGCGGCAGAGATGAGCGTTGCGGCCAAGGTTGGCGACAGCGAGCCGGTAGGTCCGGCCCTCGAAGCGGCAAGAGATCAGGCCTTGGGCCGCGGAAGCTATGGCGAAGGATCTCTGGCGGTACAGTTTCTGGTGATGGCTTCAGCCCATGCCCCCGGTCCCAAACCCGTCAGCAGCCTACTTGCAGAAGATAGCTACCGCGCCGCGCGCAGCATTGTTGTGCCCCCCGTCGCTGGCGCCAATCTGTAATTTTCTGTCTCCCCGCACAATGAAAGCACAAATAAACCCTGCCGCGCCATGCGCAGCAGGGTTTTCTTTGGCGTTATCGCAGAGGGATTCTTCTTACTCGGTCAGGGCTGCCTCGCAGCGGCCGCAAACTCCGGTATGAGCGAATTTGCCTACATCCGGCAGGATCTTCCAACAGCGCTGACATTTCTCGCCTTCGGCCTTTTCAAAGACCACTGAGATGCCGTCGACTTCGGGCATGCGGAAGGCTTCGGCCGGGGCCGGGTCATTGGTGAGGGAGATGTCGGAAGTGATGCAGATATCAGAAAAATTCACCGATTTCAGCAGTTCCAGAACCTCTGCATCGCGCACATGCACCACCGGATGCGCCTCGAGCGAGGCGCCGATCACCTTATCCACACGCTGCACTTCCAGGGCGGCTGTCACCACACGGCGGGCTTGGCGGATTTGCGCCCATTTGCCCGAGAGGGGCTCGTTCAGCCAATCCGCAGGGGTATTGGGGATATCGGTCAGGTGCACCGAGCTGTCGTCACCAGGGAAACGCTCTAGCCAGACCTCTTCCATGGTGAAGACCAGAATGGGCGCCAGCCAAGTGGTGAGGCGATGGAACAGGATGTCCAACACAGTGCGCGCGGCCCGGGCATTCAGCGTGTCGCCATCGCAGTAGAGCGCGTCTTTACGGACATCAAAGTAGAAGGCCGACAGATCAACGGTGGCAAAGGTGAAAAGCGCCTGCCAGACACCGTTGAAATCAAAGCTCTGATAGCCATTGCGGACCTGATGATCCAGCTCTGCCAGACGATGCAGCACCCATTGCTCCAGCTCGGGCATATCGGCGGGTTCAACCCGCTGATCCTCGGTGAAGTCATGCAGCGAACCCAGCATATAGCGCATGGTGTTGCGCAAACGGCGATAGCTGTCGGCGGTGCCTTTCAGGATCTCAGGGCCGATGCGCTGATCCGAAGTGTAATCGGTCTGCGCCACCCAGAGCCGCAGGATATCGGCGCCATACTGTTTGACGATTTCCTCGGGCACGATGGTATTGCCCAAGGATTTCGACATCTTATTGCCCTTGCCATCTAGGGTAAACCCATGGGTGACAACGTTTTTATAAGGCGCCCGCCCCTTGGTGCCACAGGCCTGCAACAGCGAAGAATGGAACCAGCCGCGGTGTTGGTCGGTGCCTTCCATATAGACATCGGCAATGCCATCGGGGCTGCCATCTTCGCGGTCACGCAGCACAAAGGCATGGGTCGAGCCGGAGTCAAACCAGACGTCCAAAACGTCAAAGACCTGCTCCCAGTCATCCGCAGAGTAGTCATCGCCCAGGAAACGCTCTTTGGCGCCATCCGCGTACCAGGCATCTGCGCCCTCGGCCTCAAAGGCCGCGACGATGCGGGCATTCACTGCTTCGTCCCGCAGAATGAAACCCGCATCTGTGGGCAGCAGACCCTTTTTGACAAAGCAAGTCAGCGGTACGCCCCAGGCGCGCTGGCGTGACAGCACCCAGTCCGGGCGGGCTTCGATCATCGAATAGAGCCGGTTACGACCCTTTTGCGGGGTCCATTTCACCAGCTCATCAATTGAGCGCAGGGCGCGTTCGCGGATGGTTGTGCCCATCTCGTCCTGACCGTCGCCAACTTCGCGGTCCACAGAAGCAAACCACTGCGGCGTGTTGCGATAGATGATCGGCGCCTTGGAGCGCCAGGAGTGCGGGTAGCTGTGCTTGATCTTGCCACGGGCCAGCAGACCGCCGACCTCGACCAGCTTGTCGATGACCGTCTTGTTGGCATCGCCTTCACCGCCCTTGCGGTTGAGGATGTATTTGCCACCAAAGAAAGGCAGATCAGCGCGGAAACCGCCATCATCCATCACATTGTAGGTGATGACATCTTCCAGCATGCCAAGGTCACGATAGAGCTCGAATTCCTCCATACCGTGGCTTGGCGCGCAGTGCACGAAACCGGTGCCTTCCTCATCAGTCACAAAAGGTGCTGCTCGGAAATCACGGGGCTGATCCCATTCGCCGTTGGAGCCTTCGGCCCCGGCCAGCGGGTGGCTCAGCTGCAGGGTTGCCAGCTCATCCGCAGGCACGGCGCGGACACGGGTGTATTGCCCCTCTTCCAGGCGAGCGCGCGACATCACATCACCGGCCAGTTTGTCGGCCAGCAGGAAGCGATCGCCCTTGGCCGCCCAGCATTCTTCTGGCGCGTCGGTGACCTCATATAGGCCGTAGTCATAGTCGGCACCGTAGACCACGGCCTTGTTGGACGGGATGGTCCAGGGGGTGGTGGTCCAGATCACAACGCTGGCCCCGTTCAGATCATCACCTGCACCGAAAACCGCAAACTTCACCCAGATGGTAAAGCTGTCTTTGTCTTTGTATTCCACCTCGGCCTCGGCCAGGGCGGTTTTCTCAACCGGCGACCACATAACGGGTTTGGAGCCCTGATAGAGCGTGCCGTTCATTAGGAACTTCTGGAACTCAGCCGCGATCACCGCCTCGGCATGGAAATCCATGGTCAGATAGGGGTCAGCCCAATTGCCGGTGATGCCAAGACGCTTGAATTCTTCGCGCTGGATATCCACCCATTTGTCAGCAAAGGCGCGGCATTCCTGGCGGAACTCAACCACATCCACTGCATCCTTGTTCTTGCCCTTCTTGCGGTACTGCTCTTCGATCTTCCACTCAATCGGCAGACCGTGGCAATCCCAGCCCGGTACATAGCGGCTGTCAAAACCCATCATCTGATGCGAGCGCACGATCATGTCCTTGATGGTCTTGTTCAGCGCGTGACCGATGTGCAGATGGCCATTGGCATAGGGAGGGCCGTCATGCAGCACAAAAGGGGTGCGCCCCTCTTTTTCGCGCAGGCGGTCATAGACACCGATCTTTTCCCAGCGCTCCAGCCAGGAGGGTTCGCGCTTGGGCAGGCCCGCGCGCATGGGGAAATCGGTCTTGGGCAGGTTCAGCGAGTCTTTGTATTCAGGTGTGTCGGCGCACATGGGTGGCGTCCTTTGGATGAGCTGTTCGGAAAATCGGGTGTTCGGTGCGGCGCGATGGCTCAAGCGCCTTTGCCCGGCGTCTCATGGTGTCAGAGCGCCGGGGATATAATTCGAATAATGATGGCCTCGATATAGGACATGGGGGCGTTATAGGCCGACTAGGGGCCGGGGTAAAGCGGGCTTGTGGCTGCGCGCAGTGTCGCAGCCTGCTCGCCTGTTGACCGGTCCCCACGCCGGGCCGCATCTCAGCTCGAAGCACCATTTTGAGGCTGCCCCGGAGCCTGCAAACGCCGTCCCGCAGGGCAGATCGCCATGGCCCGGCCGGAACGGTGCAGCCAAAGCGTGCGGCGGTGTTAACACAAGCCTAATTCGTTTCGCGCGCGAAACCTTCTATGCATCATATGGCCCCTTCAGACACGGGCACTATGAGTGCCCAGATCACAGCTGAAACAGGCTGCCCACCCCATAGGCCAAGGCCGCCGCCGCACCGCCGATTGCCAAGGTCTCCGCCCCAGAGCGCCACCAGGGGGTCAGCGACCAATGGCTTTTGAAGGCGCCAATGGCAAAAAAGACTGCCAGCGTCAGCCAGACCGAGAGGGAGAAGGCCGCCTCAAGTCCCAGCAAGAAGGGCAAGAGCGGCACCAGCCCCGCCAATAAAAAGGCCGCAAAGGTGGCAATCGCGGCGCGCATCGGCTCTGGATCCACCGGGCTGGCGCCATATTCGCCCTCCATCATCAGATTGATCCAGGCCTCCCTGTCGGCGCAGATGGCATCGGTGGCGGCCTCCAGCACAGGGCCTGACAGCCCCTTGAGCCGCAGGATCTCTCGGGCCTCTCTGCGCTCGCCTTCGGGGAAGGTTTGAATATGGCGCTCCTCGACCCGGCGCAGGCGTTTTAGGTTGTCGAGCTCTGCCTTGGTGCCAGAGTAATTCCCTGCCGCCATGGAAAACCCATCCGCCAGCACATTGGCCAACCCCAGGGCGACAATGACAAAGGGGGACAACCCGGCCCCCGCCACCCCGGCAACAATGGCGAAGGTGGTGACCGAGCCGTCAATGGCCCCGTAGATCACATCGCGCAGCACCCCGCGTCCCGGCGGGGCTCCTATACGATCGCTGACTTCTTGCGGGCTGTGACCGTGGTCGATCATGGCGGGCTCTTTTTGCTGTGAACCCCTAATCTAGCCCAGTGAACTCTCTTTGCCTTGCGACAGATCAACGCCACCTCTACCCATCGCCGCGCCCATCCCCTATGTGGGGACGGCGGCATGGGTGGGTATCTGTGCCCTCCCTCCAGCGCGAGACAAGACATGAGCCAAGCCCCAGAAACCACCGACTATCCGATGAAACGCTTTGACATCACCGGGGCGGAGATCGACAGGATTGTGACCCTGTTTTACATCCGTGTCCGAGCCCATGCGGAATTGGGGCCCATCTTTGCGCGCTATGTGGCGGATGGAGACTGGCCCGAGCATGAGGCAAAGATCGCCCGCTTCTGGCGCAATGCGATCCTGCGCGAGAAGAGCTATAGCGGCAATCCCATGCGGGTGCATGTCTCGCGCCCAGAAATCCAGGCGGAACATTTCCCGCAGTGGCTTGGGCTGTTTCACCAGGTCCTGCAGGCCGAACTGCCCGAGCTAACCGCCCGCCAATGGGGCGTTTTGGCAGATCGCATCGGCGAAGGCTTTCGCACCGGTATCGTCGCCATGCGCCAACCCAAGGACGCCCCACCCAAGCTGTTCTAGGCCAGAGGTGGTCTCTGAGAGTTGCTGTGAATGAGACAACTTACCACCGCAGGCAAACCCAGACTGAAAAAAGTTGATAAAAGACATCAATTTTTCGGATTGCCGCAGATTTCAGGATCAAAAAGTTCACAAATGTAAAACTATCTCCTGAAAAATGTGACTGGGTTACGCGTCCCCCCGGTCACGGCCCTGTGCATAACAGCGCGCCACCTGGGGAAAAACCGTCTCGCCCTGTGGAAAACTACTTTATTGTAGGAGGTTACGGGCATCGCCACCCCCTGGGCTCCACTTAACCAGTTCCGCCCCTGGTGATGCAGGCACAGGCCAGGCATCTGCCCCAGTCTTGTAGAAAAAGCATCACCGATACTCACAGGCCTCCCAGGCCTCCCAGGCTATTTTTGTGCCAAAGAAAATGCTGCAACGGACTGATAGACATCAATTTCTGGCCTTACCCACAGATCCACCCCCAGACTTACACAGGGGCTTACCCACAGCCCGCGCGTCGCAACGGCATTCAGACCTGGCAGGCACCAAACCCGTTGCCCGTTGCAGCCTGCTCCATCAGGTGGCAAATCCCGCCTGTCCCCAAGGAGAAAACCTTAGGGGCTCAAGATCTCCGCTGGAAAGAGTCACCTGATTGGCGCCCTCAGGGCTTTGGCTCGGCAGCGGTCTGCTCGCGGCGAAACAGCCCAGCCAGAGCTCCCCTGATCACCCGGCGGGTCGCAGGGCGATGGGCGGGCGAGAAAGGCATCGGGCGGCAGACCTCCATGGCGGCGATGCCGACGCGGGCCGACAGGGCGCCGTTCACCACGCCTTCGCCAAAGCGGCGCGACAGTTTGGACAGAACCGAGCCTCCAAGAACGGAGTCCAGCAGATCATCACCGGCCGCCACTGCGCCGGTGGCGGTCAAATGCGCCAGAACCGCGCGGGTGAGCCGCCAGGAACTGAACAGGCCCGAGTGCCCGCCATAGATCTGTGCCACCTGCCGGATCATCCGAACCGAGGTGAGCAGCGCCACAGCAACATCGGCCAGCGCCAGAGGCACCAAGGCGGTGACGGTCGCAACCTGACGAGCGGCGGCCTCGACCTCTTGCAAAGCGCGGGCATCCAGCGGCAGCAGCAGCTCTTCTTCGGCCAGCATCAGCAAAGCATCCGCGTCCAGGACCTCGCCCCGCCGCTCCGAGAGCCGCGCCAATTGCCAGGCCATATCCGGGCGGGCGGCATAGAAAGCCTCCAGCCGGGCGATATGTGTCTGGGCCGCAGCCAGATCCGCACTGGCCTGAATAGCCCCCTGTCGCAGCCCATCCACCCGCTTCATCCGGGCCAGGGCGGCCAGTTCGCGCAGCACCATCACCAGTGCCAACACAAGGGCAAGCGCCAACCCGGCGCTGACCGCCCAGCCCAGCACCGGCACCCGCGCCACCAATCCAACCGCATAGTCCCAGGCCGCCAGCGAGACAACCGTTCCCAGAAGCGCCAGAACCAGCCCCCAGAACCAACGCCCCAGCTTGGAGGTCGGTCGGGCCGCCAGGCGCGCGGCCTGTTCCATCGCTGCCGGAGCGGCCCTCTCGGACAGGCTTGGCAACGGGTCAGGCACTGGTGGCGCCGCCGACACATCCGGTCCCTGGGCGCTGTCGCCGTCCTCCAGATCGAACACTACCGGTTTCTGGCTCATCCCTGTTCCTCCTGTGCAGGGTGCTGACCGGCACCCTTCCCCTGCGGCGACCAGGCCAGCCGAACATCCGGCAGCCCCTCTTCGTTATCGGCGCCGTCAGAGCGCTGTGTCTCATAAAACCCCTCGCGCTGGTAAAAACGCCGCGCGCCGCGATTGGCAACAAAGGCCTGCAACCATAGCTGCGGCTGCGCCGCCTGTGCCTGCTGCAACAAGGCCTTGCCAACCCCCTGGCCGCAGCGGCCAGGTGCCAGATAGAGGCTGCAGATTTCGGCCCCGTCCCGCGCGATAAAGCCCACCACCTGCCCCTCCTGCTCCGCCACCGTGACCCAGCCCCGTGAGATCATCACGCCACAAAAGGATATTGTCTCGGCCTCGGAATACAGCTTGGGCATCCAGGGGGTGTCCTGGGCAAAGCGGTATAGTATCCAGCCCGTAGCCCCTGCATCCAAGGCCCCGGCGGGGCGCAGAGTGATTCCCGGCTCAGGCAGCGCAGGCCGCGACGCGCTCACAGGGCATCTCCGATCAGAAACTCCGCCGCCCGGTCCAGCCGGATATGCGGCGGGCCATCCCCGGGCTTCAGGCTCAGCGCCGCCGGGGCAAATTGCATCGCCCTGTACTCCCCTTCGAGCCAGCGCGTTGCCCCCTGCCGGGCGGGGGCGAGCAATTGCGCCGGATCCTCGGGCAGGGCGCCGGGGTAAAAGGCTGCCTGCCGTCCTGTTTCCAGCAACCGCCCACGCACGCAGGGCAGCTCGCTGCCGTTGTGGGGTCGCATCTCTTCGGTGGTGGCGCGCAGAGAGGCCAGCGCCAGGGCAGCGGTTTCCGCTCCGGCAAACTGCGCCCGATCGCGCGCATCGCGGGTCAGGGCTTCGATGACCGCGGTCATCTGCGGGTGTTGCAAATGGTGCAGATGATCGGCCTTGGTGGCGGCAAAGAGGATTTTCTCCACCCGCTTGCCGCGCAGAAGCGAGGTCAGGAACCCATTGCGGCCGGGACGAAAGGCCGCGAGCGCATCGCCCATGGCCAGGCGCAGATCCTCCACCGCCTGCGGACCGGAGTGAATGGCGCTGAGCGCATCCACCAGCACCACCTGGCGGTCGATCCGGGTAAAGTGATCGCGAAAGAAAGGTTGGACCACTTTGGACTTGTAAGCCTCATAGCGGCGCTCCATCTCGCGCCACAGGCTGCGGCGCGGCGCGGCAGACGCGGGCGGCAGCGGGCCAAAGGTCAGCACCGGGGAGCCCTCTAGGTCGCCAGGCAACAAGAAGCGCCCCGGCGAGCAATCGTAAAACCCGGCCTGACGTGCCGCGTTCAGATAGGCGGTGAACTCTGCCGCCAGGCGCTGCGCCTGAGGCTCATCATGGGGCTCATTGGCCGCCACCGTGGTCAGCACCTGCAGGAATTTCGCAGCCACATCCCGGGCCGGTAACCGTTCCAGAACCTCGGCGGACCATTCCGCGTAGGATTTGTCCAGGAGTGCCAGATCCAGCAGCCATTCCCCCGGATAATCCACGATATCCAGATGCAGCCGCCGCGGGGCTTGGAAGCCCGACAACAGACCCGAGGGGCGCAGGGTCAGGCTGAGCCGCAGTTCGGATACGACGCGGGTGCTGGCCGGCCAATGGGGCTGCGGACCGGTAAGAGAGGCCAGATGGTCCTCATAGGCAAAACGGGGCACGGTATCGTCGGGCTGAGGTTGCAGATAGGCGCTGTCGATACGCCCGGCGCGCGCGGCCTCCAGCTGTAGCATCCGCCCCCGGTTCAACAGGTTGGCCACCAGCGAAGTGATAAAGACCGTCTTGCCCGCCCGCGCCAAGCCGGTGACGCCTAGCCTGAGTGTTGTGTCAAAAACCCGCGATGACAGGCCCGTGCCAAGCGTATCAAGCCCGCGCACCGCGCCCTCGGTCAATGTCGATAATACCACCCGGCTCACCCGCTGTTGTTCGTCTGGTCCCAAGATAGGCAGAGCCACAGAGGGTTTCCAGAGCAGCCCACCACTTGCCTCGCTCCTGTTGCCGGGTTACTTGCCCCTCCATGGCTCGTTTTGCTCTCAAAGTTGAATATCACGGAAAGCCCTTTGCCGGATGGCAGCGGCAGAAGGATCAGCCCTCGGTGCAGGGGGCGATCGAAGAGGCCCTGGCACGTTTGGAGCCCAGGCCCCATACCATTGCCGCGGCCGGCCGCACGGATACCGGCGTGCATGGGCTGGGTCAGGTCGCCCATTGCGATCTACAAAAGCCCTGGACGCCCTTTCGCCTGTCGGAAGCGCTGAATTTTCACCTCAAGCCCGCCCCGGTGGCCATTGTGGACTGCGCCGAGGTGGAGCCGGACTGGCACGCGCGGTTTTCCGCCATCGAGCGGCAGTATCTGTTCCGCATTCTGGTGCGCCGCGCGCCTGCAACCCATGACGCAGGGCAGGTCTGGCAGATCAACAATGATCTGGATGTCGAGGCCATGCAGGAAGCGGCCAACCACCTGCTGGGAAATCATGATTTCACCACTTTCCGCTCGTCGATCTGTCAGGCGCAAAGCCCGCAGAAAACGCTGGATGAGCTGCGGGTGGAGCGGGTGCAGGGCCTATCCGGCCCTGAAGTACATTTCCATGTGCGCGCGCGCAGCTTTCTGCACAATCAGGTGCGCAGCTTTGTCGGCACGCTGGAGCGTGTTGGCGCCGGCGCCTGGGACCCGGTTGATGTAAAAACGGCGCTCGAGGCAAAGGACCGCTCCGCCTGTGGCCCGGTCTGCCCTGGCCATGGGCTCTATCTGGCGCGGGTCGGCTATCCGGAGGATCCGTTTCTGCCAGGAGCGGTTTGAGACAGGCCTCGTTTAGATCCCCCCCGCCGCTGAATTCAACGCTGTTCAGAGGTCCAAAGACAGGCCTGAATGCAGGTGCACCCGCTCGCCAAGCCAGCCTGTCGCAGCCAGGCCAGCGCAGGCATCCGCGACCGCAGAAAGGGTCAGGCACCGAACGTCAGGCACCGGGTGTCCAGCACCGGGTGTCCAGCACCGAGGTCTTGAGCACAAGCCGATCCGCTGAGGGCTCGGCTTGTGCTCCCATTGCCTATTGCTCGACGTTGTTTGGCAGCCAGGAGCGCACCTTGTAGCCTGCGCTGGAGGTGCAGGCGCATGCAGAGGCTTCGCCCTCCACATAGGTGATCCAATTATTGGTTTCCCAACTGACGGTGTTAAAGGCCGCTTCGCATTTTGCCTTGGCATCGTCATTGTCCCAGATCGGTCCGGCTTCGAGACCCGCGGCCACGCCATTCACATTCAGAACGTTAAAATTCTTACCATCCGTGGCGGCATTGGTGCCCGCACAGATCGACATTTCGCCCTCGATCACAGTCACCCATTCGCCGTTCCAGCTGATGTTGCAGGCCGCCGCGCAGGACTTGGGCGCCTGGGCATTGGAAAAGATTGGCCCGGCCTGCATGCCAAACAGTTTGTCCCCCTGGGTGTCGAGCTTGCCATTTGCCGTCCAGGGTTCACCTACATCAGGAGCCTGCTGCGCCATTGCCCCTGCCCCAAACAGGCTGGCCGCCATTGCGCAGAGAATTACTTGTGTAAAAGACTTCATCTCTCTCTCCCTTCGAAAATGTTCAGGCGTCGCGCGCGGGAACAGCCCCTGCGACACTGCCAGAACACACCCAAAGGTTGTCAGCCATGTTTAGAATCGTAAAGAAAAAAGGGGGCCTAGCACCACTTCTTGCGACAGGTTTACTCTACCTATGAGTGTCGCAATCCTCCTGTGGGTACGCGCTCATCCTCGGCCCTGTCGGAAATCTGCCTTATGCAGACGCGCTCTTGGCAAAAAGGGGGGCTCAGCCCCTGGAACTGTGAGCCCTTTAAAAGGGAGGTGTCGCATGCCCCAGGGGTCATGCCCGCCGCGGCGCATCTGCAAAGCCAGGGTGCAATTAAGTCTTTGGTGGGTGCAGCACCAGGGTTTGCAAGGCGGTTGCCACTGGCCCCGCCTCGTCCTGCAACACGGATTGCGACATGCCGATCCCTGTCTCGTGCCAATGCGAGATCGACTCCGAGGCCAGCCAGTCTCCGCGCGGTTCCCGGTGCACATTCAGGGTCAGATCGGTGTTCATAAAGCCCATTTCACTGGGGCGGGCGTTCCAGGAGATGCCATTGCCACAATCGGCCAGCGCACAAAGCGACTGCACCGGGGATTGTTCTTCGCCCTCCAGCAGCTGGGGTGTCCGCATCCACAGCGTCTTTGGTCCGGGTTCAAGCCCAAAACCGGGCGGGTAGGCCACATCCAGGAACTGGCCAAAATAGGGTTTGTCATGCAGGCCTGCGCCAATGGAAAACGGTCCTGGTTCGGCCTCGGCCCGGTTCAAGCGGGTCACAGGCGCAGAGGGCACCTGACCTAAGTCCTTGCGCATCAGATGCATTGAAGTGCCCTGTACACAGAGCCCATCGTTCAGATCATGCACGGTAATCCGGGTGGTGGCGAGCGTCCGGGTGTGGCGCGTGGTTTCCGCCGCAACACGGATGCCCGCCAGGGGCACGGGGCGCAGGATATCAAGCGTGAGCCGGCACAGCATCTTGTCCGGGCCGACTTCCACTTCGGCGGCGCGGGCGCAAAGCCCGGCAACCGGACCCGCGTGACAATGGTCTGGCGACCAGGGTCCGCGCGCCGGATCATTGCCAACAAAGGCCCCGTCCTCTCTTTGCGTAAAGAAAGCCGGGGCAGACAGGGCCTTTGATGCCATTTGGTCAGACCTTTTCCTGGGTGTGCTTTTTCAGCTCGGTCCGGGCCACCTGACGGCGATGCACCGCGTCAGGACCATCCGCCAGACGCAGGGTGCGCACATGGGTCCAGGCGATCGCCAGCGGAGTATCCTGGCTGACGCCCTGCCCACCGAACATCTGCACCGCCTCGTCAATAACCTTGAGCGCAACGCGCGGCGCCACCACTTTGATCTGGCTGATCCAGGGGGCGGCGGCACGGCCGTCGCCCTGATCCATGTACCAGGCGGCCTTGAGACAGAGCAGCCGCGCCATTTCGATCTCCATCCGGCATTCGGCAATGATATCGTAATTTGCCCCCAGATGCGCCAGCTTCTTGCCAAAGGCCTCCCGCTGGAGCGCGCGTTTGCACATCTGATCCAGGGCGCTTTCGGCCTGACCAATGGCGCGCATGCAGTGGTGGATGCGTCCGGGCCCCAGGCGGCCTTGCGCGATTTCAAAACCGCGGCCTTCGCCCAGCAGGATGTTTTCCGCCGGCACCCGCACATTTGTAAAACGGATATGCATATGGCCATGGGGGGCGTCATCGTGGCCATAGACCTCCATCGGGCGCAGGACCTCGATGCCCGGCGTGTCCGCAGGCACCACGATCATCGACTGACGCTGGTGCTTGGGCTGCTCCTCGCCGCCGGTTTTCACCATGACGATATAGACCTTGCAGCGCGGATCCCCCGCCCCCGAGGCCCACCATTTTTCGCCGTTCAGCACATAGTCGTCGCCATCACGCACACAGGCCATCGACACATTGGTGGCATCGGACGAGGCCACATCGGGCTCAGTCATCAGATAGGCGGAGCGGATCTTGCCTTCGAGCAGCGGCGCCAGCCACTCCACTTTCATCTGTTCCGAGCCGTAGCGCTCAAACACTTCCATATTGCCAGTGTCCGGTGCGGCACAGTTGAACACCTCGGCCCCCAGCGGGGTCTTGCCCATTTCTTCGGCAAAATAGGCGTATTCCACGGTCGACAGGCCAAAGCCCTTGTCGCTGTCAGTGAGCCAGAAGTTCCACAGCCCCTCGGCCTTGGCCTTGGCTTTCAACCCTTCGAGGATCTCGGCCTGACGCTCGGTATACTGCCAGCGATCCTGCTTGCCGATCTCGGCCTGGTACTCGGCCTCCAGCGGCATGATCTCATCGCGCACCATAGCGGCAACCCGCTCCAGCAGCTTGCGGTTCTCGGCCCGCATGCCAAAATTCATATCCATCCTACATTCTCCTCCAGTGCGCTTTCCCTTTTGCAAAAACCATGGCTTAGTCGCGCCAGAACTGTCCAGCGCAATGACGGGACGTCACGGGCTGACAGAGGAAAAAGCACGAAAGGGAACTGCCATGGCATTGCTTGTCAACATAGGACATGACGGATGGTACACAGACACCGACCTGGCGGCGGAGCTGCGCGCCTTGGAACCCGGAGCAGATATTCGTACCCTGGACGCACCTGGCGATATGGCCGAAATCACCATGCTGGCGGTCTCCGGGCTTGACCCCGAATTGCCTGCCAGCCTGCCCAATTTGGCTTTGGTGCAAAAACTGGGGGCCGGCGTCGAAACCATCGTCGCCCATCCGGCCCTTGCGCCCCATGTGCAGGTGGCCCGGCTCAAGCCGCTCGAGCCCGCCCGCGAGATTGCCCAATTCTGCCTCACCTATGTGCTGATGGGGCAGCGCAACGTTGCCGCCCATGCGGACAGCCAGTCCCGCGCCGCCTGGGAACCCCTGGAGCCCCGGCAGAACCACAAGACCCGCGTCGGGGTATTGGGCCTGGGCCATATCGGCGGCGAGACCGCCAAGCTGATGCGCGACCTCGGGTTTGACGTCCATGGCTGGAGCCGCTCGGCCAAGGAATTGCAGGGGGTCACCTGTCATCATGGGGCCAAGGCGCTTGAACCGATGCTGGGCAGCTGCGACTATATCTGCGCCATCTTGCCCTCCACCGAAGAGACCCGTGGGCTGATCAATGCGCAGACACTGGCCGCGATGAAGCCCGGCGCCACATTTATCAATGCTGGACGTGGTGACCTGGTGGAGGAGGCTGCTTTGATTGCCGATCTGGATCGTGGCCATCTGGGCCAGGCGATACTGGATGTGCTCTGCACCGAACCCCTGCCCGCTTCCGATCCGCTTTGGGCGCATCCAAAAGTTACCATCACGCCGCATGTTTCGGGCTGGCACCTGGGCGAGGCTCTGGCAGATGTGATGGAAAACTACCGCCGTTTGGGCGCCAAGGAGGATCTGCTGCATGCAGTGGATCGCGCACGCGGCTACTAAAGCCCCAAGGACCAGCACCTGCCAACAAATCAAAACACGAAAGATCCCCATGGACGTCTTCCAACCCCTAGATCCATCAACCCTCACCCCGACCACCGACCGCACAGCCCCAGAAAAACTGATATCGGGGGATCCCGTTTTCACCACTTGGGATTTTGAAGAGCGCGAGGCAGAGGGGCTTTTATGCCGGGATTTGGCAATCCACCCCAGGCGCCTGGCGCGTCAGCTATGAGGAATGGGAATACTGCCGCATCCGCAGGGGACATTCCGTGCTGCGCAGCGCAGACGGCAGCGAACGGGTCTTGAAAGAAGGCGACAGCTTTCTGATCCGCCCCGGCTTTGAAGGCATCTGGGAGGTGATCGAGACCACCGTCAAAGACTATGTGATCAAGCTCTGATCGCCGCGCATTGCTGCCTTTGCGCCAGGTGGCCATTGGCAGAGCGCCAAGCGACCTCCCCCCGTGGCAACCTGGCGCAATGAATATTTATTGGAAAGATGAAAGGGCAAGGGGCTCCCCCCATCATCTTTCCCCAAATATTCAATTGCACATCCGCTGGCCGCAGAACTCATGGCCTGCTTGGGTCAGAACAACAGCGATTTTGCCGCAGCCCAGGCAGGGCCGATGCGAAGCCAGCTGGTCACTCCGATATGGGTTGGCTGCCCCTGCTTCCAGGTCGCTGCCACCGAGAGCTCCGACCAGTCACTGGTCAGCGGGTTGCCATTGAACAGGGTGAAATCCGCGCGTTTCCCCACCTCAATCGAGCCGATCAGATCATCCTGTCCCAGCTGCTGTGCCGCCAATCGCGTCATCGCCAACAGGGCCTCGTAGCGGGTGAGCGCCTGATCCGGCGCGGTGACGGTCTGCCCCGAAACCGAGCGGCGTTCCACCGCCGTACGCAGGGTTCGCAACGCCTCAATCGGCGAGGCGGGATGATCCCCGTGCAGCGTTGTGACCACCCCGGCCCGCAGGGCCTCTGCAACCGGCATATAGCGATCGGCACGGGCTCCGACGATATCCGGCAGCGCATCGCCGTAGTAGTGGATATGATCCACAAAGAAGCCCAGGCTCACCCCCAGCGCCCCGGCCCGTACAATCTGTTCCGGGGTGATCAGCGCGTTATGCTCCAACCGATGCGGCAGACCCGGATTGGGCCCTGCGGCCTCAAAGGCGTCGAGGATCTGATCAATGGCGCGCTCTCCCTGGCCATGCACCGCAATCTGATGACCCGCCGCTTGCAGCTCTGCCACCTTGGCATTAAAATCCGCTGGCGCATGGTTCACCGGCCCCAGATGCCCATGGGGGAGATGCATCCGCTTTGAGGTAAGATCGCTTTGCTCATAGGCCTCGGCAAAGGCTGCACCCCCGGTAAAGGGCGAGCCATCCATCCAAAACTTGGACCCCAGCACCCGGAAATCATCGCTGCCGCCCAGATCCCTGCCCTGATGGGGCAGCAGATAGAGATAGGCCCGCAGCGGCGATCCCGTGGCGCCGATATGGCGCAGGAGCCCCACCGGATCGGGATGTTTCCCCACTGCCCCGGTGATGCCAATCGCAGTATAGCCTGCCTTTGCGTAAGCCGTATAGGCCCGGCGCACCAGGAGCTCGATCACCGCCGGATTGGCGGCAGGCATGGCGCCCAGAATGCTGTTCACCGCCTCCAGCTCGCGAAAGGCGCCGGTCGCCTGCCCTGCCGCATCGCGGATGATGCCATGGGCTTCCCCCTCCGCAGGAGCGGCCAGAGAAATGCCCGCGGCCCGCATCGCTGCGCTATTGGCAAAGACCTCATGCAGCATCTGGGTGATCACCACCAGCGGCCGCTCGGGCGCGATCTCGTCCAGCTCGGCCAGGGTGGGAGCGGCAAGATCCGCAATGGCCACCGGGTCCCAGCCATAGGCCACCAGCCAGGGGGTCAGCGCGGTCTTATCCGCTGCGGTGCGCAGGCTCTGCATCACCTCAGCGCGGCTGGTGTGGGAGAAACCGCTGACATCCACCACTGCCCCCAGCAGCGCCGTGGCGATGGGGTGGGTATGGGGTTCGATCAGCCCTGGTGTCAGCACTCTGCCGCCCAGATCGTAGAGGGGCGCACCGATCTCTTGCAGCGCCGCCAGCGACCCCATGGCCGTGATCACCCCCTCTTCGAGCAACAGCGCCTCGGGGCTCGGCTCCGCAGGATCTCCTCCCATGGGAAGGATCTGCCCGCCGGTGAGGATCAGCCGCCCCGGAACCTGTTCAGATCGCAGCGCATACCAGCTCCCCCCCGCCGCGAGGGCAAGCAACAACAAAAACCCTATGATTTCCCGACCAAGCCATCTCATCGCGCCACTCCCCCTTGGATCCCGCCGAAAGGATCAAAGCCCAGGTCATTGAGAACAAGGCTGACGTTGCGAAAGGGGCACGCCTTTAAGGCAACAGAGAGGTCTGGAGTGCAATCCAGGCAAGATTCGGAGCCAAGCCGAAATCTCCGGGCCAGCACTCATGCCCGAAAGAGGAGCAATCTTGCGAGGGAGTTGAGCGGTCTGACCCCATCGACGCAGCTGTCATATCGGCTAGCGATACGCCGCGAGTCAGTGAGACTAGAAAAAACTTTCCACGTCGAGCCAAGCTTTATCGGCCTCGTGGCAGCCCATTCATGATGAAGTAGATGAGGCGGATCAGGACGCTACGGTCGTCAGCACGATCTACGCCAGGGAGCTTTGGCAAAGAACGGCATGATCCGTTCAACCTGTTCACCTGTAAGCCAATTCAGGCCTGACATGAGCAATTCTTGTTGCTACTGTAAAGCCTGGGGAGACGTTCAAATGCTGGGCCATGAAGGCTCTGTTATCTGGAAGATAAATGGTTTGGAACGAAGTCGCTTTGGCTGGCCGAATACGGCTCCCAAAGCCGGCGATACCTTCGTGGGTTTGCATTGAGACAGTGGAAACATCATATCATGGCTTCGGGAAGTGACCCAGCCTTGGCCCGCGTTTTTTAGGTCCTGAGCTAGCGGTCTTGATAGCGCAGCGCCGCGCTGCCTTCGGCGCGATTTCCCAGGGTTTCCGAGCCGGGGATCACATCGGTATTCTGCGCGGTTACAACCTGCCAGCCCGAGCTGGATTGCTGCGCGACAAAGACCATGACCGTGGTGCGCTCTCCCAAGAGCTCCCCCACTGGATCGCGCTGCCCCGTGAGATGCCAACGGCAATGCACTACCGCATAGTCTTTCCCCAAAAGGCGGACTTTGATGCCTCCGGCACGCAGGCTGCTTTGGTCAAAGATCACCTGAAGCCCATAGGCATGGGCACGCTGGATATCTGCACGCTTGTGCCACCACAGCCCAACCACATTGACAAAATCCGCATCCTCAACAAAGAGCGCAGCCAGAGCAGCAGCGTCGCGGGCGTTCCATGCGGCAGCAAAAAGCTCGGGGATCTCTTCTGGTGTTTGCGGCAGGGTCATGGGCGCAGTATGCCAAGCCCGCGCCCCTGCCTCAACCTGTCAATGGCAGTACCAGAAACCAGAACGGGCCCCACAGGGCCCGTCCAATTTAACAAAGCTGCACCCTAGGCCTACTCCGCGGCCTCAGCGTAGTCTTCTAGCGGTGGGCAGGTGCAGATGAGGTTGCGGTCACCATAGGCATTGTCGACGCGGTTGACCGGCGGCCAGTATTTGTCGACGCGGAAGGCACCGGGGGGAAAGCAGCCCTGCTCGCGGCTGTAGGGACGATCCCAATCCTTCACCAGATCCTCCATCGTGTGGGGCGCATGTTTCAGCGGGTTGTTCTGTGGATCAATCGCCCCCTCCTCGATGGCCTGCACCTCGGCGCGGATCGACAGCATGGCATCGACAAAACGATCCAGCTCGGCCTTGGTCTCGGATTCTGTAGGCTCCACCATCAGCGTCCCCGCAACCGGCCAGCTCATGGTGGGGGCGTGAAAGCCACTATCGATCAGCCGTTTCGCCACGTCATCGACAGTTACACCCGCGCTTTCATCAAAGGGACGGGTGTCCAGGATACACTCATGCGCCACCCGGCCTGTTGGCCCCTTGTACAAGACGCCATAGGCGCCCTCCAACCGTTTGGCGATATAGTTGGCATTGAGAATTGCCACCTTGGTCGCCTGGGTCAGACCCTCGCCGCCCATCATCAGGCAATAGGCCCAGGAAATGGTCAGGATCGAGGCCGAGCCATAGGGCGCTGCCGAGACAGGCCCTTGGGCACCACCCAATTCAGGGTGGCCCGGCAGATGCGCCGCCAGATGTGCCTTAACGCCAATCGGCCCCATGCCGGGGCCACCGCCGCCATGGGGAATGGCAAATGTCTTGTGCAGGTTCAGGTGGCTCACATCGCCGCCCAGATCCCCGGGACGGCTGAGCCCCACCATGGCGTTCATATTGGCGCCATCAATATAGACCTGGCCGCCGTGATCATGGGTGATCTGGCAGACCTCGTGCACGGTTTCCTCAAACACCCCATGGGTGGAGGGGTATGTGATCATGCAGCCCGCCAGGTTTTCGCTGTGTTTTTCCGCCTTGGCGCGGAAATCATCCAGATCGATATCGCCATTCTGGGCGGATTTCACCACCACAACCTTCCAGCCCACCATCTGAGCCGAGGCCGGGTTGGTGCCATGGGCTGACATCGGGATCAGACAGATATTGCGATGCCCCTCCCCTTTCGCCCGGTGATAGGCGGCAATGGTCAACAGACCCGCATATTCGCCCTGCGCGCCGGAATTTGGTTGCATCGAGATCGCATCATAGCCAGTGATCTGGCACAGTTTCGCCGACAAATCCGTCAGCATCTCGGCGTAACCTGCCTGCTGCGCTGCCGGGGCAAAGGGGTGGATATGCGCAAACTCAGGCCAGCTCAGCGGCATCATCTCAGCCGCGGCGTTCAGCTTCATGGTGCAGGAGCCCAGCGGGATCATCGCCCGGTCAAGGGCCAGATCACGGTCCGCCAGACGGCGCATATAGCGCATCATCTCAGTCTCCGCCCGATTCATGTGGAAAATCGGATGGCTCAGGTAGTCGGAGCTGCGGTGCATATCCTGTGGCACGCGATACTCTGGCACCAGCGCATCATCCGCGCGGGTAATGCCAAAGGCGCGCCAGACGGCCTCGGTGGTGTCGCGGCGGGTGGTTTCATCCAGGGTAATGCCAACGCGGGTCTCGCCAACGCGGCGCAGGTTGATGCCCTCGTCCAGGGCCGACTTCATCACCGCCGCCTGCAAAGGCCCCACATCCACGGTGATGGTGTCAAAAAAGCTCTTGGGATCGACCTTGAAGCCCGCCTCTTCCAGCCCACGGGCCAGACGCACAGTTTTGCGGTGGATCCGCTGCGCGATGGCCTTCAGCCCCTTGGGACCGTGGAACACCGCATACATGGAGGCCATCACCGCCAGCAGTGCCTGCGCGGTACAGACATTCGAGGTGGCCTTTTCGCGGCGGATGTGTTGCTCGCGGGTTTGCAGCGACAGCCGGTAGGCCTTGTTGCCCTGGGCATCAATCGACACGCCGACAATGCGCCCCGGCATTGCTCGTTTATAGGCATCGCGCGTGGCCATATAGGCCGCATGGGGACCGCCCGCCCCCATGGGCACGCCAAAACGCTGGGTCGAGCCCACGGCAATATCGACGCCCATGGCGCCCGGCTCTTTCAGCAGGGTCAGCGCCAGGGGGTCTGCGGCCACCACGCCAATCGCCTTGGCGGCATGCAGGGCCTCCATCTGCGGGGTGAAGTCGCGCACATGACCATAGGTGCCAGGGTATTGGAACAGGGCGCCAAAGACTTGATCCGCCTGCAGCTTGTCCGGGTTGCCGACGATCACCTCGATATCCAGTGGCGCGGCCCTTGTCTGTACCACGGCGATGGTCTGCGGGTGGCAGTCACGGTCAACAAAAAACGCCTTTGCCTTGGATTTGGCCAGCCGCTGCGCCATGGTCATCGCCTCAGCCGCAGCAGTGCCCTCATCCAGCAGAGAGGCATTGGCGATCTCAAGCCCGGTGAGGTCGGAAATCATTGTCTGAAAGTTCAAAAGCGCCTCAAGCCGACCTTGAGATATCTCTGGCTGGTAAGGCGTATAGGCGGTGTACCAGGCGGGGTTTTCCAGAATATTGCGCTGGATCGCCGGGGGCGTCACGGTACCATGGTAGCCCTGACCGATGAGCGAGGTCATCAGCTGATTCTTATCCGCCACTTCGCGCATGTGAAACAGCAGTTCGCGCTCCGACAAGGGCCGTCCAAATTCCAACCCAGCAGCCTGACGGATAGAGGCAGGCACGGTGTCGTCGATCAGCGCATCCAAGCTCTCGACGCCGATAACGGCCAGCATCTCCTGCATCTCCTCGGGAGAGGGGCCGATATGGCGGCGATTGGCAAAATCGTAGGGCAAATAGTCGGTCGGGGTGAAAGGCATCACAGGGGTCCTGTTGATCTGGAGAGGTTGCAGGCACAGCGCAGGGCGCAGGCTTTTATTCGGGCAAACCCGGTGTCAGTTGCGGCTGACCTGAACGCTGCGCTGGAAAAAGAAATCCCGCCGAACCAGGGGCGCGGCGGGGGCGGGTTTAACCGATGAAGTCCTTATAGGCGGCTTCTTCCATATAGTCGTCCATGGGTGACATGTCTTCGACCTTGAGCTTGAAGAACCAGGCATCGCCCTGTGGGTCTTCATTCACCTTGCCGGGGGTCTCGGTCAGGGCGGCGTTGACCTCGACCACTTCGCCGTCCAGCGGCGACAGGATGTCAGAGGCGGCCTTGACCGATTCAATCACCACGATCTCATCATCCTTGGCAAATTCGTCGCCGACCTCGGGCAGCTCGATAAAGACCACATCGCCCAGCTGCTCGGCGGCATGGGCCGTGATCCCCACGGTCACAATATCGCCGTCCACGTCCAGCCATTCGTGTTCTTCGGTAAATTTCATCTGTCTTATCCCCTATTGCTTGCCCCGGTGCGCCTGCCCGGTGGTTTGATCTGGCCTTCCGGTCCCTTGCCAATCCCTGGGCAGAGTGCCGAAAACTGGGGCCGGCTTGATCAGTGGGATCTGGTCAAGTCACTCCGGCATCTTCGCGCCCCGCCCCAAAGAGGACGGCCGCCCGGTCTGATGCCCCCTCTGTCCAGGTGCCTGAGATCGTTATCCCTTCGGCGGCCTATGGGTTTCACAGGCTCTCTCCAGAGTCTTTAGCGCGCATAAGGTCCCTGCTGCCTGAGAGTTTCCGGGGCGGTTGCTCCTTCGGCACCGGACTTGCGCAGATAAGCAAACGCTCAAAAACGCAGCACCGGTTCTCCCCAATACGCAGGTCCACAAGTACCAGCGCCATAACAGGCGTTCAAGGCGCAAATGCGCACCGATTTGTCGCTTTTACTCATAACAATCTTGAACCAGATAAAAGCGGATCAGAACAGGTTGAAATACTCCGCCTGCTCCCACTCGCTGACGGTATTGAGGTAGCGATTCCATTCAAAGCGCTTGAGCTGGGTTAAGTAGCTGACAAACTCCGCACCCAGGCTGCTGGCAAAAAGTTCTGAGGAGGAAAACCCCTCCAAGGCCTGCCCCAGCGAGCGTGGCAGACGCTCCGCTCCTGCACCGTAGGGCGAGGTGGTCGGGGCCGGAGCCTGAAGCCCCGCCGCCATCCCGGCCGAGCCTGCAAGGATTTGCGCCGCAATGGCATAATAGGGGTTGGCCGAACTGTCTGGCGCGCGGTTTTCAATACGCGAAGCGGCATCATTGGGCTGCATCAAGGCCCGCAGCATGGCGCCGCGATTGTCCTGCCCCCATTGAATGCGGTCCGGCGCCAGTTGATAGGGCAGATAGCGTTTGTAGCTGTTCACCGTCGGTGCAATCATCAGCGAGCATTCCGCCGCGTGATTTAGCAGTCCGGCAATCCAGCCCGAGGCCTGCGCACTGAGACTGCCATCAGCTGCGGGTTCAAAGAGGTTGCGCCCAGAGCTGCGCTCTACCAGTGACTGATGCAGGTGCCAGCCATTGGCCATGGCGTTTTCCAGCCGCGGCTTCGCCATAAAGCTGGCGTGCAACCCTGCGCGGGCGCAGACCTCTTTGACCATGGTGCGGAACATCACCATGGCATCGGCCTGCTCCAGCGCAGGCAGCGGCGCAAAGGTGAATTCGAATTGGCTTGGTCCCATCTCGATCTCGACCGAGCGCAGCTGCAGGCCCAATCCTTGCGCATTGCGGCGGATGTCATCCAGCACCGCCTCGCAGTCGCTATAGCGGCTTTCGGTCAGAAACTGATGGCCCTGTGTCAGGTTACGGGTTGCCACCGGCGCGCCGGGCATACTGCCCTGCCAATGGTCCAGCGCCGGGTCCAGCCGTTCAAAGATCTGGAATTCCACCTCAAGGCCAAACACCGCCTCCAGGCCCTGCGCATCCAGACTGCCGATGGCATGGCGCAGAACCTGGGTTGAGGAAAAGCTGATGGCGCTGCCATCGTTTTGCACCGGATCGCAGAGGATCCAGGCGGAATGCGACGACCAAGGCAGCACCCGAAATGTTTCGGGGCGCGGCACCAGCAGCACATCCCCAGCGCCCCGCATCGGCACAAAGCCCTCCACGTCACCGCCCTGTTCGCCCTCCCAGACGCCAAAGGCGGTGCGATGCGAGGTATCTTTCAACAACAATGTCGAGGGCATGTTGAGCCCGGTGCGAAACAATCCGGCAAAGGCATCTGCCACCAGGGTTTTGCCCCGCAGGATGCCGTGCTGATCGACAAAGAGCACACGCAGGGTTTCAATCCCGGCCGCCTTGGCAGCGTCCAGAACCGCCTGCGCCTGTTGCAACGCCTGTGACTCAAGCAGCCCCCTGCGGGCCAGTCGCCCTGTTGCCAGATCATAAGTCATTGCGTCGTCATGTCCTTTGCGGCTAGTGGTTCACCTTGGGGGCATCCTGCCGCTGTGCGCGTTGAAGGTCACTAGCAATAGCGCCCTGCACCGGGCAGCGCGGTAATTCTGCCGTAAGGTAATCCCCCTTTGCTCTGGGAATAGGCAGCACTTCAGCCAGGCGCCGTGTCTTGATCTGCAGCCTGCGCAACCCTGGCATCCCAAGGACAGCCGCCCCGGCGGCTCTGATCTGCCTGCTGCGCGGCCCGTTGCCAATCGCCATCCTGTGCAATGGAATCGTTGGAGATTGGCCCAAACAGCGTCGCAAGATCCAGCCCGCCATACATCGGCAGATCCTGATCCCGCCCCTCCTTGACCGCCGCAATCGCGGCGCGCAGCTGGCGCCGATAGCGGATGATGGCCACATCCGACTTACCCAGATGCTCCTGGGTGCGGTCCTGAATGGCGCCCATGCTTTCCACGGCCCATTGGTCATGCACGTTGATGTCCAGCCCCATGCCGGTATAGGTCTCGCGCTGCTGCTCCTGTGGGTCAAAGCCATAGTTGTTATGACGCCCCTTCAGCGGCGCATAGTCCGGCAGGCGGTGCTCTTTCAGGCGCTGTTCACGCATCAGCGCCTTGTTTACGGGTTGATCAAAGCTGGTGAACATCGAATACCAATAGCAGTTCTCATCATCAATCGGCACATGCCACTGGGTGATGGTCATCTCGCGCGACATCGGAATGCAGATCGCCTCGGGGAAGATCTGATTGGTGATCCGCACATGGGTGCGCCCATCCCCCAAATGCCGCAGGGCGGTGATCCTGAGCCCGTGATCCGCCTCTTCCGCTGTGATTTCGGGGCGCGGAAAATCGCGCAACAGCTTGGTCATCGGGATTTCGGTATTGCCGGCTGTATCGCGGAATTGCTTGCCATAGGCCTCGGCCGGGTCTTCGTCCTGCAGGAACCGATGCAAGAAGGAAGCATGGGCCGGGTCAATCCCCACTTCCATCGCCTGCAGCCAGTTGCACTGCCAGAGTCCTTTGAAGGCAAAGACATGACTGGTGGGCGCGCGAAAACAATCGAGCGCCGGAAAAGCCGGAGGCTCCCCCGGTCCCATATAGGCCCAGATAATGCCGTTTCTCTCGACCACCGGATAGGCGGCGCTTTGGATCTGTTTGTGCATCCGGCTGCCTTCCGGCTCGCCGGGCTGTTCAACGCATTGGCCTGCACGGTTGAAATGCCAGCCATGGAAGGGGCAGCGCAGCCCGTTGTTCTCGAGGCGGCCAAAGCACATATCCGCACCGCGATGCGGGCAATGGCGCCCGATCAGTCCCAACTCACCCTCACTGTCGCGAAACAACACAAGATCCTCTCCCAGCAGGCGCACCGGCACCACTGGGCGGGCGCCCTCCAGCTCATCCAAGAGCGCTGCCGGTTGCCAATACCGCCGCAAGACCTCTCCGGCATCGCTGCCTTTGCCGACACGGGTGAGGCTGTCGTTCATTTCCTGGCTGATCATGGACGGGTCTTTCTTTTGCGGAGCGATCAAAGGCTACGTATTTTAACCTAGTTGACTTGGTTCAACATACGAACATATGTTATTAAATACGATCAAGTTTTGTTGTGTGTATCGGCCATTGTCAAGGTCAGCAAAATCATTTCAGTAAAGACAGACGACGGATCACATGACCAAACACGTGCAAGACCGAAATATTTCTTCCAGCTTTGCCAAAGGCTTATCTGTTCTGGCTGTGTTCGATGCCGCAACCCCCTGCATGACATTGGCGGAAATTGCCCGTCGCACGAATCAAGATCGCGCTACGGCGCGACGTGGCGCGCTGACACTGGTTCAGGCCGGCTATCTGCGCCAACAGGGGCGCATGCTGTCGCTCACCCCGCGGGTTCTGGCGCTGGCCGGCGGGTTTTTGCAGGGCAATCAATTTGGCCGCCGGGTCCAGCCGGTGCTGAACCAACATGCCCGCAAACTGGGGGCGGAGCTCAGCCTGGCCACATTGGACCGCGGGCGGGTCTTGTTGCTGGCGCAATCCACCACCGAAGGCGGCCCTGTGACCTATGGCTTTACCCCCGGCGCGCATATTCCGCTGCTGCATACCAGCCTTGGCAGAATGCTGATGAGCTGTCTGCCACAGGCGGACGCCGAGGCGCTGGTACAGGGGGCGGAAATCCCGCAGCATACGGTACAATCGCTACTGAACCCGGAGGCGATCCTGGCCCAGGTGGAGCAGGCCCGCAGCCAGGGCTACTGCCTGACCGACAGCGAATTCGAACCCGGCATTGTCGGCTATGCCGTGCCCCTGTCGCGCCCGGGAAAAACCCCCGTGGTTCTGGGCAGCTCCGCTCCGGGAGGGTTGGCCACTGGACCCAAGGCCGAAGAATTGCTGCAGGGGCTGCAGCTCTGTGCCGCTGAGTTGCGCCAGACCCATGCGGTTGATGATCTCTGATCCTGCCGCTTGCCTCAAAGGCCGTGCAGTTGCAGCCTGATTGTGCCTCTGCCCGGTCTTTAGGATCTTATTCAAACCATGGATCGTTTTCAAAAAAACGCGAAGGTTGTTATCAGCGCGGCGCCGCTTGGAGCCACCTCGCGACAGGCGCATATTGGTCCTGACCTGCCCTCACTGGCGGGACAGCGAGCAATAGGAACGCGACATGAGCCAGAGCAGCTATTTCACCCCCAAAGGCGGCCTGCCCGGCCAGGATCAACTGCTCACCGGGCGCGCGGTCTTTACCGAGGCCTATGCGGTGCTGCCCGGCGGCACCATGCGCGATATCACCACCTCTTTCCTGCCGGGATGGTGGGGCATGCGCATGTGGGTCATCGCCCGGCCAATGACTGGATTTGCCGAAACCTTCTCGCAATATATTGTCGAACTGCAGCCCGGTGGCGGCTCAGACAGCCCCGAAAGCGATGAGGCTGCGCAAAGCGCGCTGTTTGTCACCGAAGGCAGCCTGCAAATCAGCATTGAGGGCGCAGTTCAGACCCTTAGATCTGGCAGCTTTGCCTATCTGCCCGCGGGCAGCAACTGGACCCTGCACAACAGAAGTGAGACCAGCGCCAACTTCCACTGGATCCGCAAACGCTGGCAGGACGCCCCCGGCATAGACAAACCCCGCGCCTTTACCTGCAACGAGCAGGACATCGCCCCCAATGCCATGCCTGACACCGAGGGACGCTGGGCCACCACCCGCTTTATGGATCCAGAGGACATGTCGCACGACATGCATGTCACCATCGTCACCTTCCAGCCCGGCGGCGTCATTCCCTTTGAAGAGACCCATGTGATGGAGCACGGGCTCTATGTGCTTGAGGGTAAGGCGGTCTATCTGCTGAACAAGGACTGGGTCGAGGTCGAAGCCGGGGATTTCATGTGGCTGCGCGCCTTTTGCCCGCAGGCCTGCTATGCCGCCGGTCCCGGCCCCTTCCGCTATCTGCTCTACAAAGATGTAAATCGGCACATGCCTCTCTCTCTGTAGCGCAAGTGCAGGCCATCCCCGGGGACAACCCCTGGCAGGGCCATTAAGGCAATACACTCTTTTGTCAGATCCCGCAGGTTGCCGCATTCTTTGTGCCAACTGGCGGAGATGCCCATTGCAAAGCCAGGCCCCAGCGCTAGGCTGAGGCAAATGCTTTTGACTGCCGGAGTTTTTCCTGATGATCACAAGTCGCCCATCCGCAAGACCGACCTCCAAACGCCCCCTGAGCCTGGTGGCCGCGCTTGCTGTCACCCTGGCCAGCAGCCTGATGCCCCAGACCGTGGCAGCACAGGAAGAGGCCAAACAGGTCACGGTTCTGGGCCGCAACTGGGTTGTTGCCCCAGCCGAGCAGGCTCCGGGATTTCATCGGGCGATCCGGTTGAATGAGGCACTGTTGCCCCACCGCCCGCCTGCGGTGCTGAGCGCCCGGCAGGCGGTACGCGCCTTTCGCGGGGCCACTGGCTGCAGCGCCAATATCGACACGCTGTATCGTGACATCACCGGGGCCTATTATGCCACCCTGATCTGCCCCCGGAACTGACCCTATTCCCTCACGGTCCTGCGGTCCCATGTGCTGCGCCGGACCTTCGTTCAACAGAGTCCGGTCCCGCGCCCCTTTGGGCGCCATCCGGAACGCCAGAGAGTTGCGCTCATGAAAATTGCCATCAATGGGTTTGGACGTATCGGCCGTGCCATTTTGCGCCAGATCCTTACCACCGCGCGCGGCGAGGGTGTCGAGGTCGTGTTGATCAATGATATCGCGCCGCTGGAAATGTGCGCCTATCTGTTTCAATATGACAGCACCTTTGGCCCCTTTCCCCATGCAGTGACCCATAGTGACGGCCAGCTCCACGTGCTGGATCAGGCTATCGAGATGCGCCACGAGGATAATCTTACCCGTGTCGATCTTTCTGGGGTTGATGTGGTGCTGGACTGCACCGGCATTGCCCGCAGTTCGGATGTGGCCCAGCGTGGCCTGGCGGCGGGGGCCGCCAAGGTGCTGATCTCAGGTCCCTCGCCCGCCGCCGAGCTGACGGTGGTCTATGGCGCCAATGAGGACCAGCTTGGAGCGGCGCGGATTGTCTCAAACGCCTCCTGTACCACCAATGGCCTGGCGCCACTGGTCAAGCTGGTGGATGAGATTGCCGGCATTGCCAGCGCCCATATGACCACCATCCATTGCTATACCAACTCGCAGCCCATGGTGGATGCGCCGCGTGGCGATTTTGCCCGTTCGCGGGCCGGGGCTCTGTCGATGGTGCCCACCACCAGTTCTGCCACCCATCTGATCGACGAGGTGCTGCCGCACCTGAAGGGCAGGATCAGCGGGGCAGCGGTGCGAGTGCCGACTGCCAGTGTCTCGGCGGTGGATCTGGTCGCCCAGCTACAAGAGCCCATGGATGAGGTCGATTTCCTTTCCACCCTGAAGGCGGGCTGTCACAGCGCTGAAGTCCTGGGCTGGACCGAGATGCCACTGGTATCTTCGGATCTGCGGGCCCGACCGGAATCCTTGGTGCTGGCCGCACCGGAAATCCGCATGATTGGCGCGCGGCAAGCGCGGGTCTTTGGCTGGTATGACAATGAATGGGGGTTTTCCGCCCGCATGCTAGATGTCGCCCAGCTGATGGCCAGAAGCTAACCAAAAGAGGGATGGCTCCCGCCCGTCGCCACAGCAGCAAAGCTGCAGAGCTCCCGTTGGGCCCGGCGCCGCGCTTTGCGCGGCGTGCGCCCCCTCACCACCGGAGATCTTTGCCGCGGACTGGGTCAAGGGCAGCCATGGCTGCCGCGCGCCAGCGCGGTTTACCTTTGACGCGGGCTGCGGTGCACCATCCTGGTTGCCGCCCTTTACGGGCAGATCTGCCCGTAAAGGGCTTCTCAGCAAAAGAAAAGCGCCGCGCAAAGCGCGGCGCTGGGCCCAACTGATCTAGGCCAATCTTTGATTGTCCTGGATTGGGCGGGAGCCCCGCCTCAACCCAGAAGGCTTTGACCTCATTCTCCGGGCAGGCTGCCATCGCCATGACCTGCCATGCCACCTGAGACTTCCTCAGTTGCCTCATCCGCAAGTTCCGCCGGGAGGATCAAGTTCAAAACAATGGCAATAAGCGCCGCTGGCAGCAGGCCACTGGTCATCAAGATTTTCAGCGTGCCCGGCAGGTATTGCACCGCGCCGGGTTCCAGCTGCAGCCCCAGGCCAACCGACAGAGAAATCGCAAAGATCACCATATTGCGCCGGTTCCAGTCCACATCCGACAGCATCGAAATCCCTGCGGCCACCACCATGCCAAACATCACAATGACGCCACCGCCCAGCACCTCGATCGGGATGGTACGAATGATCGCGCCAACCTTGGGCACCAGGCCACAGAGGATCAGGAACAAGGCGCCGATAGTCACCACATGGCGGCTCATCACCCCAGTCATGGCAATCAACCCGACGTTCTGGCTGAACGAGGTATTGGGCAGCCCGCCAAAGATCCCCGCAACAGCCGATCCGATACCATCGGCATAGGTGGCCCCGGTGATTTCCGCCTCTGTTGCTTCCCGCTTGGCCCCGCCCCGGGTGATGCCGCTGACATCACCAACCGTCTCAACTGCCGAAACAAAGGCCATCAAGCAAAAGCCCAGAATAGCCGCAAACGAGAGTTCAAACCCGTATTTGAAAGGCACCGGCAGCGCAAAGCCCGCCGCGCGTGACCAGCTGCCACTGATCGCTTCAATGGTGACCATGCCCATCATCAGCGCATAGATATAGCCCACGATCAGCCCCAAAAGCACGGCAGAAACCGACAGCATACCACGGGCAAAAAACTTGAGCCCCAGCGTGGCAAAGATCACCACCAGCGCCGCTGACCAGTTCAACAAAGAACCATATTCCGGCGTGCCAATCGCAGGCACACCGCCCGCGGCGTATTGGATACCCACCTTGACCAGAGCAAGACCGATCATCGTCACCACCAGCCCCGTGACCAGCGGCGGCAGCGCGAACCGGACCTTGCCAATCACCAGCCCCAGGAGCCCATGGAAGATGCCGCCAATCAGCACACCGCCATAGAGCGCCGCCAGGCCGTCCACGCCTTTGCCCGCCACCAGCGGGATCATGATCGGCAAAAAGGCAAAGCTGGTGCCCTGCACAATCGGCAGCGCCGCGCCAACCGGCCCCAGAGTGACGGTCTGCAACAGCGTCGCCACCCCGGCAAAGAGCATCGACATCTGGATCAGATAGAGCAGTTCCGGGAAATCCGGCGAGTTGGAGCCAAAGCCAAAACCCGCCGCCCCCGCCACGATGATCGCCGGCGTTACATTAGAGACAAACATTGCCAGCACATGCTGGATGCCCAGCGGCACCGCGCGCGCCAGGGGTGGAGTATAGTTCGGATCCCGCATTTGCGCGGGGCTTCCCAAAGAGCCATCGGCCATTTTCATTCCCTCGTTCTGTTGGTTGATAAGCTGTCGCCTTCTTTGGACGATCTGCTTTACCCATTTGATTTACTTCATATTTCCAAACTTATTCACACAGGTATTGGCCTAGCGGCACACCACATAGGCCGCGTCGAACCAATGTTCCTGCAGGTTGTCACCTGCACCGATCCTGTCCACCACCGCAAAGAGCCCGGGCGCCTGCAGAGGCGTCAGCACCCCGTGCCAGGTGCCGCGATGGAAATTCACGGCCTGACCCGGCTGGGTCTCAAAGGCGATGGGATGGCCCGGCTTCCCCCCCGCATCCGCTGCCACAATAACCAAAAACCCATGTTCGCTCATGGGGATAAAGGCCTGGCTGCCCTCGGGGTGGCGCTCCATCATCGCCAGCGGCATCGGCAAATCGCGTGGCTCTGCATTGAACAGGCTCAGCCCGGCACGCCCCTCGACAAACGCCATCTGCGCCCGGTCATGATAGCGGCCGCAAAGCCCCTGATTGATCATCTTGTCAGGGTTGCCCGAGATATCCAGAAGATCACCAAAGGGCGCAAACGCCGCGGCGCTCATCGGCTGGATACGAATCTCAACCGGCGCGCTCATGCGGGCACCAGGTCGCGCAGCCGGAATTCGGCAATGCGTTCCACCTGTTTGCAGGCCTCGGAAAATTCCACCGCGCGATCATTGTTGATACGACGTTCAAACGCCGCCAGAATGCTGGGTTTGTCGTAGTCGCGCACCGCTATGATGAAGGGAAAACCATATTTTTCCACATAGGCGCTGTTGAGTTCGCTAAACCGCGCTCGCTCCGCATCAGTCAGCGCATCCAGGCCCGCGCTGGCCTGCTCCGAGGTGCTCTCGGCGGTCAGCCGTTTGGCCGCCGCCAGCTTGCCCGCAAGATCCGGGTGGGCCGTCAGCACGCCAAGGCGTTCGTCCTCACTGGCAGAGCGGAACATCCGGCACAGGGCATTATGCACGCCCCCCGCAGTGTCATGCGCCGGTCCCAGCTCCAACCCATGGGCGCGTTCCGCAATCCAGGGCGAATGTTCAAAGACACCGCCAAAGACCTCAACAAAACGCGCGCGCTCCATCTGGCTGGCTCGCTCATGGCGCTGATGCGGATGGGTCTTGGCCCAGTGGTCTGCAATATCGATCCGGCGCGGGCACCAGACCTGATCGAACCTCTGAATATAGTCGATGAACTTCTTCAACCCCGCCGCCTTGCCAGGCCGGCCGATCAGGCGGCAATGCAACCCGATGCTCATCATCTTGGGTTTGCCTGCTGCGCCTTCCGCATAAAGCAAATCAAAGGCATCTTTCAGATACTGAAAAAACTGCTCGCCGGTGATGTAACCGGGCGCCGTGGCAAAGCGCATATCATTGGCTTCCAGCGTATAGGGGATCACCAGTTGGTCACGGTCCCCGACTTCCAGCCAATAGGGCAGGTCATCGTCATAGGTGTCCGAGACATAATCAAAGCCCCCCTCTTCAGCCACCAATCGCACCGTGTTGCTGCTGCAGCGCCCGGTGTACCAGCCACGAGGCCGCGCGCCGACCACCTCGGTGTGCAGGCGCACGGCCTCAGTGATGGCGGCACGTTCCTCCGCCTCGCTCATATCCTTGTGTTCGACCCATTTCAGCCCATGGCTGGCGATCTCCCAGCCTGCGGATTTCATTGCCGCCACCTGATCGGGCGAGCGCGCCAGCGCCGTGGCCACCCCATAGATGGTCAGCGGAATATCAGCCTGGGTGAACATGTCATGCAGCCGCCAGAACCCAGCCCGCGCGCCATATTCATAGATTGATTCCATGTTCCAATGGCGCTGTCCCGGCCAGGGTGCCGCCCCGGCAATATCGGACAGAAAGGCCTCTGACCCTGCATCGCCATGCAGGATGCAGTTCTCGCCGCCCTCTTCATAGTTCAACACAAATTGCACCGCCACACGGGCGCCGCCGGGCCAGGCCGCCTCCGGCCTTTGCGCCCCATAACCAATCATATTGCGCGGGTATCTGTTCATGCGCTGCGTCTCTTTCCTAACCTTGGCTGGCGACATCTGCTCTGACATTGCAAATTTCGCCTCATCTCTCTTGCTATTGTAAAAGACCCCGCTTCTTTTTCAAAATTTCCCGAATACACTGTCAAAGCAGGGGGGTTTGCAGCAAAACCCCAAGTGATGCAGGAAAATACGGCATATATCTCACGGAGCGCCTCTGAAATGACCGGATATCTCACCACCCATGTTCTGGACACCGCCCGGGGCTGCCCCGCCGCGGACCTGCCCATCACGCTCTATCGCCTCGATGGCGAGGTCCGCCAAAAGCTGGCCGCCATGACCACCAATTCGGATGGGCGCACCGATAGCCCCATCCTGCCAGCGGAGCAGTTCAGCCCCGGCACCTATGAGCTGGTCTTTGAGGCGGGCAGCTATCTGCGGGCCTCTGGCCAGGCCGGCGCAGACCCGCTGTTTCTCGATCAGGTGCCGATCCGCTTTGGCATCAATGACGCGCAGGCCCATTACCACGTACCGCTGCTGCTCTCGCCCTATGGCTATTCCACCTATCGCGGCAGCTGATCGCCAGCCGCCCCCCACAGGATCTTTGATCAGGTCAAGGACGGCGCAGCCGCCGGGCCCCGCCCGGCTTGCCCTTGAGGTGATCAAAAATCCGACACCATAGACAGGGCGTCTTCAGGAGGCAGAAAACCTCCTGAAGCGCTTCTCAGCAGATTTTTCTGCCGGTCCAGTACAAGGGAAGCGCCCAAACGCACCGCCCTCGATCCGCGCAACCGCACCGCGACAGCGGTGCCGGGCCCAACGCCGGGGCGGGCCCAAAGGGCCTGCTCCCCCGGGGGCGGGAGCCCCGCCCTGATCCTGGGAGATCAGCTCTCCTTTGCCGTGACTGTTCCGACCAAAGCTTCTGCCGCACGCACCGAAGCCCCCATGCGCTGGGTCATAAAATCCATGAACAATCGCGTCTTTGGGTCCTGGTGGCGGCGATGAGTATACAGACAGGCCATCTGTACCGGCACCGGTGGGGTCTGCTCTGCCACCGCGATCAGCGCCCCCGAGGTCAGATGCTCCGCCACTTCAAATACCGGTTTCAGCGCGATACCCTCCCCGGCCAAGGCCCAATCCGTCAGCACATCGCCATCGTCACATTCATACCGCCCCGAAACCGCAAACCGCTTTGGCCCTTCATCCGTCTGCAGCATCCACTGAAATTCACTGGCGCCAGGATAGCGCAGGTTCAGGCAGTTGTGACGGCCCTTCACTAAGTCCTCGCCGCTGGCAGGCATGCCATGGCGGGCCACATAGTCCGGCGCCGCGCAGAGCACCCGCTGACAGTCGGCGATCTTGCGAATGCGCAGGTTACTGTCTTCCGGCTGGCCCAGGAAAAACGCCAGATCCAGGCCTTCGGTGGTCAGATCCACCGTGCGATCCGACAGCCGCAATCGGATATTGATCTCAGGATAATCGGTCAGAAATTCCGGCACTTCCGGGGCGACCAATCGCCGCCCGGCCCCCAAAGGTGCCGCCACAAACAGGGTGCCGCGCGGCGTGTCGGTCAGATGCATCACCTGCGCCTCGGCCTGATCCACCGCCTCAAGCACCGAGACCGCGCCGGAATAAAACGCCTGCCCCTGTTCCGTCGCCGTCAGATTGCGGGTGGTGCGCTGAAACAGGCGCACGCCGAGGTAATCCTCAAGCTGCGAGATCCGCGCCGAGGTCACCGCCGGAGAGACCCGTAGATCCCGCCCCGCTGCCGACATCGAGCCCAGCTCATAGACCCGTACAAAGGTTCTGATATTGTCCAGATATGACATCGGCCCCCTCTCCGCCCCTGCGGCATTCTTCTTGTTTTTTTGATACAGTTTGGAAGTTTACTGGAATACCGAATAAACTTGGCTTTGCCTAGGGTGGCGACAGGGTAAACCCAGCCAAAAAGACAGCGAAAGGCACGCAATGTATGAGATTTTGATGATGTGGGACTGGCTTGGCTTTGTCTTTCGCTGGCTGCATGTGATCACCGCCATGGCCTGGATTGGCTCCTCCTTCTATTTCATTGCCCTGGATCTGGGTCTGCGCAAGGCCCCCGATCTGCCTGCCGGAGCCCATGGCGAAGAATGGCAGGTGCATGGCGGCGGCTTTTACCACATTACCAAATTTCTGGTCGCCCCCGACCGCATGCCCGAGCATCTGATCTGGTTCAAATGGGAGAGCTACACCACCTGGCTCTCGGGCTTTGCCCTGTTGATGGTGGTCTATTGGGTCGGCGGCGAGCTCTATTTGATAGACCAAAGCAAGGCGGAGCTGACGCTCTGGCAGGGCATCGCGATTTCAGCGGCCACCCTGTCGATTGGCTGGCTGATCTATGACCGCCTGTGCAAGTCCGGCCTGGCTGAGCGCCCCACTCTGCTGATGGTGCTTTTGTTCGGATTGCTGGTGGTGATGGGCTATGGGCTAAATCAGGTCTTTACCGGCCGCGCTATGATGCTGCACCTCGGGGCCTTTACCGCCACGATCATGACCGCCAATGTCTTTTTCATCATCATGCCGAACCAGCGCATCGTGGTGGCGGACCTACAGGCCGGCCGTACCCCGGATGCCAAATATGGCAAGATCGCCAAGCTGCGCTCGACCCATAACAACTACCTCACCCTGCCGGTGATCTTCCTGATGCTGTCCAACCACTACCCGCTGGCCTTTGCCTCTGAATACAACTGGCTGATCGCGGCACTGGTGTTTTTGATGGGCGTCACCATCCGGCACTATTTCAACACCAAACATGCCGGCACCGGCAATCCCACCTGGACCTGGCTGGTTACCACCCTGCTGTTCCTGGGCGTGATCATGCTCTCCACCCTGGGGCTGGAGCACGATGGCGATGCCGAGGAGGACAGTGCCGTCCTGACCGGCACGGCCCTGATGATGGCCCAGGCCGAAGGCTTTGAAGAGGTGCATGAAATCGTTCTGGGCCGCTGTAGCATGTGCCACGCGCGCGAACCTTTCTGGGATGGTATACGCACCGCCCCCAAGGCCGTCCTGCTGGAGACAGAGGGCGATCTGGCGCGTCAGGCAGAGGCCGTCTTTCTGCATGCCGGGGTGACGGATGCCATGCCCCCCGCCAATGTCACCTTCATGGAACCCGAAGACCGCGCTGCCATCCGGCGCTGGTTCAAAAACGCCCGCATGTAGCCCGCTGTTTAGCAACCTGCTCCCTGCCCTCCCACCGACTGGTTCTGTCGCTCCCCTGGGCTGGGCCTCTGGCAACTAGGCCCTGGTCTGCGCGGCTTCCTGCCCGTCGGCACAGGCAGGCTCCAAATCACGCTTGAGACCACTTTACCTTCCGCCGCCCTGTGCTAGGGTCGCTGGACCATCTCGCGTGGCCATTCTGCCTGCTGCCACATTTTTGAGATTGCTGTTCTGCGCCCGATTTCTGCACGCTGCCCGGAGTGCCTATGCCTTTCACTTTTCCTCTGCGCGCAGCAGCCATGTGCCTCTGCCTCGTTGGGGTATCCCTGCCGCATTCCGGCACCGCTGCCGAAGCACTCCTGACTGCTCCCGGTGCTGCGCCGGAGCTGCAACAGCGCCTGCGGGATGCCTCCAGCGCCTTGGCCGCCGCTCCGCAGACCGACGCGCAGGAGCTGCTTGCCGCCGCCCTGTCGGATTACCGAACCCTGGTGCAGGTCCTCTATGATGCCGGGTATTTTTCCCCGCAGGTCAATATCCTGCTCGACGGGCAAGAGGCCGCCCGCATCCAGCCCCTGAATGCGCCGAGCCAGATCGCCTCCCTGCGCATCAATGTTGTGCCCGGCCCCAGCTTTCGCTTCTCCCGTGCCGAGATCACCCCCTGGCCCAAGAACAGTGATGTGACACCGCCCGCTGAGTTTGTCACCGGTGCGCCCGCAACAACAGGCGTGCTGCGCGATGCCGGAGCCGCCGGTGTCATGGCCTGGCGCCGCGCGGGCCACCCCAAGGTGCGATTGGCCCAACAGGCCATCACCGCCAATCATCGCGCCCATACCCTGGACGCGCGGCTGACCCTGGCTCCGGGTGCGCAACTGCGCTTTGGCCGCCTAAAGCTGGCCACGCCCAGCGCGGTGCGCGCTGCAGCCATCCAGCATATCGCAGGTCTGCCCAGCGGCGAGATTTATCATCCCGACTTGGTGGCCAGGTCCGCCACCCGGTTGCGGCGCACCGGGGCGTTTTCCTCGGTCACGCTGCGGGCTGAAGAGCAGCCCAACCCGGATGGCACCCTGGACTATATCGCCGGGGTCGAGGACATGCCGCCGCGCCGTCTGACCTTTGGCGCCGAGATCAGCTCTTCTGATGGAATTGAGCTCACCACCACCTGGATGCATCGCAACCTCTTTGGTGGGGCAGAGAAACTGCGCTTTGAGGCGCGGCTCAGCGGGCTGGGCAGCAGCAATGACATCGACGGGCGCATCGCCCTGCGTCTGGACCGCCCGGCCACACTGGGGCCGGATGACAATCTGTTCTACCTGGCCGAGGCCGAACGGCTGGACGAAGAGCATTACACCGCCACCCAGGGTCTGGGCGGCATTGGCGTGCGCCGGGTCTATTCAGATCAGCTTTTTGCCGAGGCTGGCATTGGCTTTAACTCGATCCTGGCGACGGATGCCTTTGGCAAGCGGCGTTTCAAATATGTCGCCGGATTTCTGCGCGCCGAATATGACCGCCGCAACAGCAGGGTTGATGCCACGGGCGGCTATTTCCTCAACGCCCGGCTGACCCCGTTTCTGGGGCTGGACGGCACCGATGATGGGCTGCAGATCAAACTGGATGGGCGGATCTATCACGGGTTGGGCAGCAATGACCGCCTGGTACTGGCTGCCCGTGCCCAGCTGGGTTCGGTGATCGGCCCCTCTCTTGGCAACACCTCGCCAACGCTGCTGTTTTTCTCTGGCGGGGCTGGATCGGTGCGCGGTCACGAGTATCAGTCGCTTGGCATTCCCATCGGCACAAGCTCTGCAGGCGGACGGGGCTATCTCTCCCTGTCGACTGAGCTGCGCGGACGTCTCAGCGACAAGCTCTCATTGGTTGGTTTCTTTGACATTGGTTATGTCGACAGTGACGCCTTTGTCTCTGGCAGCTCCGCCAGCCATTCCGGCGCCGGCTTGGGCCTGCGCTATGATGTGGCCGGGATCGGGCCCCTGCGGGTGGATTTTGCCTATCCGGTGGAGGGCGGAACGGATGACGGCTTGCAGTTTTACATTGGCATCGGGCAGGCCTTTTGATGCGCCTGCCTCTTCTCCTCTGCGCCGCGCTGCTGGCCAGTACGGCCCTCACTGTCACCGCGCAGGACGCTGCCCCGGAGCCCAGCTATCTGGAGGTGTTTCTGGAAGACACCCTGTCGGGGGACAACCAATTTATCACTGTGACCGGACTGGTGGGGGCCTTTTCATCCCAGGCCACAATCGATGAAATCACGGTTGCGGATGAGGCTGGCATCTGGCTGCGCCTGCGCGGCGCGGAACTGGACTGGAACCGGCTGGCACTGTTGCGGGGGAACCTGTCGATCAACCATCTGAAGGCTGCCGAGGTCACCCTGTTGCGCCAGCCACAGCCCCTGCCACAAGATCCCAGCCTGCCCGCCCCCGAGGCCACACCGTTTCAGCTGCCAGAGCTTCCCGTCTCGGTCAAACTGGGTGAGATCAGTGTTGCGCGTATTGATCTAGGCAAGGCGCTGCTGGGTTTTGCTGCAACGCTGAACCTGCAGGGCGAGCTGGAACTGGCCGAAGGTAGCTTGGCCACCAACCTAGAAGTGAATCGGCTCGACAAACCCGGTGACCGGCTGAAACTGGTGGCCGGATATGCCAACGACAGCCGCCAGATCACTCTGGATCTGGCCCTGCAGGAGGCCGCAGGCGGGTTGATTTCCACCGCCCTGGCCCTGCCCGGTGCCCCGAGCCTGCAGCTGACGGCGGCCGGCACGGGCCAGGTCGAGGATTTCACCGCGCAGATTGGCCTGGCCTCTAACGACAGCCCCCGGCTGGCAGGAACCGTCGAACTGGCCGCCATCCCGGAGCCCGCCACACCCGAAACAGAGGCCGGCGAAACAGAGGCGGGCGATGCGGGTTTGGGGGCGGGTCTCCGGTTCTCCGCTGATCTTGGCGGTGATATCGATGTCTTGCTCTTGCCAGATTATCGCCCCTTCTTTGGCCCCGATCTGAAACTGACCCTGCGCGGCAGCACCAGCGACGCAGGCGGCGTGGTGCTGGACAGTTTTGCCCTGCGCAGCCAGGCTCTGCGCCTGACCGGAGCCCTGGCCTTGGCCCCATCCGGCCAGCTGGACACCGCAAATATTCGCGCAGCGATTGCCCCGCCTGAGGGCCATGCCGCAGTGATCCTGCCGCTTCCCGGTGCCGATACCACGCTTGCTGCAGCCCAGCTTCAGGCCCGGAAAACTGCTGAGGGGCCCTGGTCGATTACAGCCGAGCTCAACCAGCTCAGCCACGCAGAGGCGCTGATCGACGCCGGGGTTATCACCGCCGATGGGCTGCTGACACCAGTAGTCACCGGAGAGCCGCAACTCGACGGGCGTGTAACTGCAAAACTGCAGGGCGTGAAGCTGCGCGATCCGGCTCTGGCAGAGGCGATGGGCGATGCAGTCTCGTTGCGCAGCGCCATCACCACCGGTGGTGCCTCGGCCATCGAGCTGACGGATCTGCTGGTGCAGGGCGCTGACTACCAGGCCAGCGGAGACCTGGGCTTTGCGGGCCTAGAGCAGGGCCTGCAGATCGTTGCAAACCTGCGCATCGGAGCCGGAAACCTGGAGCGATTCTCGGCATTGGCAGGGTTGCCCCTGTCGGGAGCGCTGCAAAGCCAGGTCAAAGGCTCTTTCACCCCACTCTCCGGTGCCTTTGATGCCGATCTGGCGCTGCAGGGACAGGGGGTTACAACCGGAATTGAGAGCCTTGACCAACTGACAAAGGGCAATCTGGCGCTCACCTTTACCGGCGGGCGTGGCGCCACGGGTCTGGAGATCGAAGATTTCAAACTGCTCGGCGGTCAGATCTCGGCCACAGCCCACGGCAATCTAAACAGCCAAAGCGGCGTCTTGAGCCTGCAGGCACGGCTCGAGGACCTGAACCCGCTGGTGCCCCAGGTCTCTGGCGCGCTCAGCCTCGAGGGCGATCTGAGCCGGTCTGGGGAGAGTCTCACCGGGGCCCTGGAGCTCAAGGGGCCGCATGCCTCTTTTGCGCGGATCAATGGCAGCGCCCGCCTAGACGGGGCGGCGGATATCAAATTTGACGCAGCACTCGCAGAGATGCAGCGCTTTGTACCGGAACTGCCGGGCCAACTGATTGCCAGCGGTGTGGCGCAGCGGCGCGACAGGGTGTGGCAGATCCGCAGCGATGCCAAGGCCCCATCGGGAGCCGAGGCCAAACTGTCGGGCAGTTTTAACGAGACCAGCGGTCTGGCCGATATCGCGGCCAAGGGGCAGGCACGGCTGGAAGGGGCCAACCCCTTTATCACCCCAAACCTGCTGCAAGGCACTGCGAAGTTTGATCTCGCGCTAAAAGGCCCCCCATCCCTGGAGTCCCTGAGCGGTCAGATCACCACCCAGGGCGCCTCCATGGCGCTTCCGGCGGCGGCCCAGCGGATTGACGATATCACCGCTGCCATTACGCTGCAGCAGGCCCGGGCGCAGCTTCAAGTCTCTGCCCGCCCGCGCGATGGTGGGCTGCTGCGCCTTACCGGACCGGTTGCGCTGGCGCCGCCCTTTGACGGGACCCTCAGGATTGGCATCTCGGATGTCACCCTCACCGATCATCTGAGCTATGAAACTCGATTGAACGGCGATCTCACTCTGGCGGGACCACTGGCGGGCAACAGCCAGCTGAGCGGGCGCATTGATGTCGGGGAGAGCAATATCAATCTGAACACCGCCGGGGGGGCCATTTCTGCCGCGCCCATCCCGCCGATCCGCCACATTGGCGAGCCGCCCCAAGCGCGACAAACGCGGGCCCGTGCCGGGTTGATCCAGACCGGCAGCAGCAGTGGTTCCAAGACCAATATCGACCTCGATCTGATCATTGATGCCCCCAACCGCATCTATGCGCGCGGGCGCGGGCTGAATGCCGAGTTGGGCGGGCGCATCCATCTGCGCGGCAGCACTTCGGCCTTGGCGCCCTCTGGCCAGATCAGCCTCAAACGTGGCACCTTTGACATCCTTGGGCGGCGACTGGAGCTGGACGAAGGCCGCATCACCCTGCTGGGGGACCTCAAGCCAAATCTGGAGTTCCGCTCTTCTGCCAGCACTGCAAACGGCACAGCCACGCTGGAAATCGACGGTACGGTGGATGCGCCGCAGATCAAGGTGACATCGGATCCGCCCCGTCCCAGCGAAGAGGCTCTGGCGCTCTTGCTCTTTGGCGACAATCTGGACGATCTGTCACCGCTTGCCCTGGCGCGGCTGGCCAAATCCGCGCTGGATCTCAGCGGCAATAGCCTCAGCGGGCAAAACCGCCTGCGCGAAGCAACCGGAGCCGACAACGCGGAAATCGGCCTCGACAGTATTGGTTCGGGCCTTTTGGGGCTGGGCGGCTATATTGGCGAAAAGGCCTATACCGATTTCAACGTCAACACGCGGGGCGACAGCGAGCTGAGCATCAATGTCGACCTGAGCGATTCAGTCACCGTGACCGGTACCGTCGACAGCGAGGGCGAAAGCGGGTTTGGGCTATTTTTCAAGCGCGACTACTAATACCGCAGGCCCTGCCCGGCAAGGGTCATCAGCAAATCAATCCTGCGGCGCAATTTCGACACAAGTCCTGTTTAGGTCAGCAAGTGCTTTTCCAAATCGGAGCAGCGGCTTATCCTGAGCATGAGCCCCAGAGCTGGACAGACCGCATGAGTGATCCTTTGCCACAAACTTCTTTTGCCGCGCGCCTCCGCAAACGGATGAGCGTTGCGTGGCATCATGGCCGGTTCAAGGCCTCGTTGCGTCACCTCCATGGGCCAAAGCAGCGCATCGCCGCATCGGATGAAGTGGTTCTGATCGCTCTGGTACGCGATGGCGCCTATTATCTCGAGGCCTTCTTTGACCATTACCGCCGCCTTGGGGTGGCGCATTTTGTCTTTTTCGACAATGGCTCGCAGGATGATACCCTGGAGAGGCTGCGCCAAGAGCCGGATGTCAGCCTGCTGCAGTCAACCCTGCCCTGGGGCGCATTTGAAAACAGCTTTCGCAACTATGCCGCCAAACGCTTTGCCACGGATCGTTGGTGCCTCATCACCGATATGGACGAGATCTTTGATTTTGAAGGCAGTACCGAAATTGGGCTGGCGGGGCTGACCGCATTTCTCACCAGGCGGGGCTACACTGGCGTGGTGGCGCAAATGCTGGAGATGTTCCCCAAGCCCCCCCTGCGCGAGGTCGCCACGCTCTCTTATGCTCAATCACTGTTGCAGTTCGATTACTGCGATATCAGCAGCGTCACGGCGCATGACTACCAAAGCCCGGGATCAGGGCTGGGCTATTTCCTGCGCCAGAACCAGACCACTGCTCCAGAGCCAAAGGTGCTGTTTGGCGGCATCCGCGGCAAGGTCTTTGGCGAGAACTGCTGCCTGACCAAACATCCGTTGGTCTTTGTCGGACCCGATGTCGAACCGGCGCTGCATCCCCATGCCTCGACCGGGATCCGCATCGCGCCAATGACGGCCCTGATCAAACATTACAAATTCGCCAATGATGCCTTGGCGCGCGACCAGGCTTCGGTGGCAGAGGGATCAATCAGCCATGGCGAGGACCGCCAGCGTCTCTCGGTTCTGGCACAAACCCCAGACCTGAGCCTCTGGTCTCCCACTGCACAGCGCTACCCCGGAATTACTGCGCTACAATCTCAAGGATTTTTGCAGACAGATGCAGCTTACTCCGCCGATCTGGTGCAGCGCAAAAGCGAGGTGTTGAATGACTGACGCGCCCCCTGCCCCTGCTCTCAGCGCGGTTGTGATTGGCCGCAACGAAGGCGCTCGGCTGCTCGCCTGCCTCACCTCGTTGCAAGCCCAGGTCAGCCGGCTGATCTATGTGGACAGTGGCTCCAGCGATGGGTCAGCCGAGGCCGCCCGCGCGATGGGGGTCGAGGTGGTTGATCTTGATATGTCTCTGCCCTTTACCGCCGCCCGCGCCCGCAATGCCGGGCTGGCGCTGCTGGCGCAGCAGGAGGGCTATGTACAGCTGGTCGATGGCGATTGCGAGGTAGACGCCAATTGGATTTCCCAGGCCACCGCATTCCTGCAGCAACACCCGGAAGTGGCGGTGGTCTGCGGGCGGCGCCGCGAGCGCTGTCCCGAAGCGTCGATCTACAACCAGCTGTGCGATGCGGAATGGGACACGCCAGTAGGCGAGGCCAAGGCCTGTGGCGGCGACGCCTTGATGCGGCTAGAGGCCCTGCGCGCGGTCGGCGGCTATCGCGCCGATCTGATCGCAGGCGAAGAGCCTGAGATGTGTCTACGTCTGCGTCACAGGGGTTGGAAGATCTGGCGGCTGCAGGCTGAAATGACAATGCATGACGCCCAGATGACGCGATTTGGCCAATGGTGGAAACGCAGTCGACGTGCGGGCTATGCTTTTGCCCAAGGGGCGGCCTTGCACGGCGCCCCGCCAGAACGACACTGGGTCACCGAGACCCGGCGAGCGCTCCTCTGGGGCGGCATCTTCCCCTTGGCAATCCTGCTGTCGGCCTTTGTGATTTCCCCCTGGATGCTGCTGACCGCAGGGATCTATCCGCTGCAATGGCTGCGGCTCACTTCGCGGCTTGGGGCCCTGCCCGCCGGGTTTTCCCTGCTGGGCAAGTTTGCCGAATGCGCGGGAGTTGCCGAATACTGGTGGAACCGCCTGCGGGGCCGGAACCGCAAGATCCTAGAGTATAAATAGCCCCGTTGCGCCCCCGGGCAAAGGGACTGATCTGGCTTCCAGACCAGTATTAGAGGCGGTTGCGCAGGGCTTTCCAGATCTGCCCAGGCAAAATGGCGAAACACTTGGCATAGCGTGGCACCAATCGCGCCGGGCTGCTGAGTGCCCGCCACAGCCATTCCATGGCGATCCGGCGCACCCAGAGAGGCGCGCGCGTTTGATGCCCGCCCAGAAAATCGAGCCCGGCCCCGATTGAGGCGAATCCAACCAAAGGGGCGTCCTGACGACCCCGATGCGCCAGGCTCTCCTGCTTGGGGGCGCCCAGAGCCAGGAAACACAGCCGAATGCCCCGACTGTTCAACTCTTTGAGAATGTCACCCGCCTCTGTGCTCTGGGGGTCGAACACCCCCGAAGGCGCATGACACCAGGCCAGATCTAATCCCGGCACCTGCCCTTCCAGATGTGATTTGGCATCCGTCAGGGCCTGATCGGTGCTGCCCACCAGAGCAACAGGCACCCCAGCAGCAGCAGCAAGACGACAAAGCGGCAGCACCATGTCGGACCCCGGCATCAGTTCAACCGGTCGTCTGGCCAGCTGCGACAGCCAGACAATTGGCCGCCCATCCGCAACCACCAGATCCTGCCCCAGATAGGCCTCCAGAAACTCCTGCGACTCGGCCAGCTTGACCAGATGATCCAGGTTCACCGTCGCCAGGGCAAAGCCTTCGCCTGCAGAAAAGCGGCGCAGAACCTCCGCTTCCAACGCAGCCCGCGTCGGCACATTCACCGTTATACGTTTGTCCTGAAAGTCAAAAATCACTGGTTCACCTCTGCGCTGCTCCCCTAAATTCGAGATCAGCCTTTATCTGGCAGCACTGCGCAAATACCCCGCAAAAGGCTACGGCTCAAGCTCCTCAATCAGAACCGGCTGAATCTAGCCTTTTGCGCCTTTCCCCCTATCCTTCAGGATATGTTTCGCGCGGAATTCACCGCGACAGTCCCGCGCAGGTGTTTTATTCTGGGGTCACAGTCGCCTTTCCCGGTCACCACAGCGCCACCAGCCCGACAACAAATACCCATCGCGCTGCCTCAATTGGAGATTAGACCCAGCCTCATGCCCAACGCGCTCGCCTATCTGATGCTGCTGCTCTGGCCTTTGGTCAGCCTGGTGCTGTTCCGGCGTCTACCGCTGGAACGGGCGATTTTGTGGTGCATTCTTGCAGGCTATATGGTGTTGCCGCCTGTGGCCGAATTCGATCTGCCACTGGTGCCGGATATGGACAAATTCACCATACCCTCGATCATGGCCTTTGTGCTTTGCGTGGGCCTGATGCGCAAGAAGGTCCCACTGTTGCCGCGCCATCCGCTGGCCCGCCTCCTCACGATCCTGTTTGCCTTTGCGGTCATTCCAACGGTGATGACCAATGGAGACCCGGTGATCTTTGAGGTGCTGGCCGATGCCGATCCGATTGTCTTTATCATCGATATGCTGCCCGGGCTGCGCTGGCGCGACCTTGGCTCGGTGATGATCAATCAGGTGATCATCCTGATGCCCTTTTTGCTGGCGCGGCGTTATCTCTCTTCGCCCGAAGGGCAACGGGAACTGCTGCTGGCCTTCTGCATCGCCGGGCTTGCTTATTCGATTCCCTCGCTGATCGAGATCCGGTTCAGCCCACAGATCAACACCACCATCTATGGGTTTTTCCAGCATGATTTCTCCCAGACCATGCGTCAGGGGGGCTTTCGCCCGATTGTCTTTATGCCGCATTCGCTCTGGCTGGCCCTGTTTATGCTCTCGGCGCTTCTGGCCACCACGGCACTGGCGCGGGCGGCTCAAGCCAAGAGGCGACTGAACTTCGCCCTGGCCTCAACATATCTCTTTGTTGTGTTGGTTTTGTGCAAGAGTTTCGCCTCGTTGGCCTATGGCTTGAGCTTTGTGCCGCTGGTGGCCCTGGCCTCGCCGCGCTGGCAGATCCGGGTTGCCATGGCGCTGGCAGCCCTGGCCATCACCTATCCGATGCTGCGCAATTTGGGCCTGATCCCTACCGAGGCTATCCTGGCCCAGGCCGAGGCCATCAGCGCCGAGCGGGCCCAATCCCTAGGTTATCGTTTTGACAATGAGGCGATGATGCTGGACCGCGCCGCTGAAAAGCCCTGGTTTGGCTGGGGCGGCTGGGGCCGTAATCTGGTGCGCGAATTGGAAACCGGCGCCATTCTATCGATCCCGGATGGCCATTGGATCCTGGTCTTTGGCACCCTGGGCTGGCTGGGCTATTTGGCCGAGATGGGCCTGCTTTCGCTGTCCATTTTCCTATTGGGCATCGAGATCCACCGCCGTGGCGCCAAAGATATCTCTCCCTATGCCACGCCCATCGCGCTGATCCTGGCCGCGACCATGGTGGATATGATGCTCAATGATACCCTGGTGCCTATGACCTGGCTCTGCGTTGGGTCGGTTCTGGGCTATGCTGAGCGGCTGCGCTATCCTGGCCTGTTTGAAAAACCTCGCGCGCTCTTTGAAGGTAGGCAAGTTCTGATGCCGCAATCCCTGTCCCTGAAACCACCCCGTCATATATGATAACCATGCCTTATTGTTTCCGCTTTTATACCCGTTTTCAACATCAAGCCTTCACAGCATTGCCGCAGTGAAGAACCATTTTCGCCTTGGGTAAGAAGGATTCGTAACCGCCCGGCAGAACAACTGGCAACGGCCAGCAGATCCGCCAGAGATTACGCCCCTGACCACCCAATAGACAATCGCCTCTCCTGGGGCACCGGGCTCCGCTTTTCGGCATAGTGGAGCAGTCCGGCAGGGGAGGCATCTTAGGTTTGCCGAGAGTAAAGGTCGGTGTTTTTCGTGGCAAAGACAGCAGATCAGCGGTCCGTCTCTCCCCAGTACTCTGGGGATATCGCCATTGTTGGCATGTCGGTCAATGTGCCCGGTGCCGAAGGGGTCGAAACCTATTGGAACAACCTGCGTGCGGGCATTGAATCCATCGTGCCGCTCGAGCGCGAGGCCCTGCTCGAGGCCGGCGTTTCTGCTGCCACCCTGGCTGATCCCAACTATGTGCCCCATGCCGCCCTGCTCGACGGCTTTGCCGATTTTGACGCCGAATTCTTTGGTTTCAGCCCCAAAGAGGCCGCCATCCTCGACCCACAACACCGCAAGTTTCTGGAAGTGGCCTGGGGCGCGATGGAAAATGCCGCCCATCCGCCTGAGAGCATGAAAGATCCCATCGGGGTCTATGCCGGCTGCGGCATGGGCAGCTATTTCTATTTCAATATCTGCTCGAACCCTGGTCTGGTGGATGAGGTCGGCATGTTCCTGCTGCGCCACACTGGTAACGACAAGGACTTCCTCACCACCCGCGTCAGCCATGTCTTTGATCTCAAAGGCCCGTCGGTCAATATCCAAACCGCCTGCTCAACCTCGCTGGTGGCGGTGCACTACGCCTGCAAGGCCCTGCGCGCAGGCGAATGTGGCATGGCTCTGGCCGGGGGGGTCACCATCGATATGCCGCAGGGGCGCGGTTATCTCTATAAAGAGAACGAGATCCTCAGCCCCGATGGCCATTGCCACGCCTTTGACCACCGCGCCCAGGGCACCGTCTTTGGTTCGGGTGCGGGCGCAGTGGCCCTGCGGCGGCTCGAGGATGCTCAGGCAGATGGCGATCATATCTGGGCCGTGATCAAAGGCTCTGCCATCAACAATGATGGCGCCGACAAGGCCGGCTATCTGGCGCCCTCGGTCGGCGGTCAGGCCACCGCCATCCGGCAGGCCCTGGAAGAGGCCGATGTCTCGGCTGAGACCATCGACTATGTGGAATGCCATGGCACCGGCACCTATCTGGGCGACCCGATCGAGGTCTCAGCCCTGACCGAAGCTTACCGCGACAGCACCGAGGAGACCGGCTATTGCCGCATCGGCTCGGTGAAAACCAATATCGGCCATCTGGACACCGCTGCGGGCATTGCCGGGCTGGTCAAGACCTCGCTGGGGCTGAAACATCGCGAAATCCCGCCCTCGCTAAGCTATGAGGCGCCCAATCCGGCGATTGATTTTGACAGCTCACCCTTCAAGGTGAATAGCCAGCTCACCCCCTGGGCCTCCCATCAAGGGCCCCGCCGCGCCGGGATCAACGCGCTGGGGGTGGGTGGCACCAATGCCCATGCCATTCTGGAGGAGGCCCCCGCGCGTGTCGCCTCTGAGGAAAGCGATTTCCCCTTTCATGTGCTGTGCATTTCCGGCCAGTCAAAAGCCGCGCTCGAGGCCAATAGCACCGCGCTCGCCAGCTATCTCGAGGCCAACCCCGAAGTGGATCTGGCCGATGTGGCCTATACCCTAAAACAGGGTCGCCGCGGCTTTGCCAAGCGCCGTTGCCTTGTGGCCGAAACCGCGACTGAGGCCGCAGAACTGTTGCGCGCCGCTGATCTGCGTCAGGTCTTTACCCATGATCATCTGGGCGCCGATCCCGAGGTGGTTTTTTCCTTTCCCGGTGGTGGCGCGCAATATGCGGGCATGGCGCGGGATCTATACGAGACCGAGCCAGTCTTTGCCGATTGGATGGACCGCGGGCTGGACCATTTGCAGCCGCAGATTGACTATGACCTACGCGCGCTCTGGCTGCCGGAAGAGGGCGCAGAGGCCGCAGCCAATGCCAAGCTGCAACAGCCCTCGGTGCAATTGCCGCTGATCATGATGGTGGAATATGCGCTGGCACAGCTCTGGATCAGCTGGGGCATTCGCCCGGCAGCGCTGGTGGGACATTCCATGGGGGAAAACACTGCCGCCTGTCTGGCAGGGGTGCTGAGCTTTGAGGATTGCATTGATCTGGTGCTGCTGCGGGGGCGTCTGTTTGACACGGTGCCAGCGGGCGGCATGTTGTCCATTGCCCTGCCCCTAGCAGAGGTCGAGGCGCTGATCGGGGATGATCTGGACATTGCCAGCGTCAATGGCCCCAGCCTGACCGCCGTCTCTGGTCCTCAGGCCGCGCTGGACCAGCTCTCCCACGATCTCGGGACCCGGGACATTGACCATCAGCGCATCCAGATCGACATCGCCGCTCATTCGCGCATGCTGGATGGCATTCTGGCGGAGTATCGCGCCTTCCTCGCCGGGCTGACGCTTGCTGCGCCGCAGATACCGGTTATTTCCAACCGCTCCGGCCACCCCCTGACAGACCAAGAGGCCACCAGCCCTGACTACTGGGTCGGCCAGCTGCGCAATACGGTGATGTTTGCCGATTGCATCGAGACCCTGGCGGCAACGCCCGGTCGTGTCTTCCTCGAGGTCGGCCCCGGCAAAGCGCTCTCTGCGCTGGCACAGATGTGCCCTTCAGTTCAGCCCGGCCAGGTGCTCAGCTCGCTGCGCCACCCGGATCAGGACATGATGGATGACGCCTATTTCTTTGGCGTCATCGGACGGCTCTGGGCCTGTGGGGTCGAGGCCGATTGGGATCAGATCTGGGGCGAGGCCAAGCGCCATCGCCTGCCGCTGCCCGGCTACCAGTTCCAAAGAAGCCGCTATTTCATCGCGCCGGGCACGCCACAGCTGCAAGAAGACGCGGCGCTGCCCCGGCGCCATGACGCGATCAGCGACTGGGGCTACCGCCCGGCCTGGATTCCGCGTCTGGCCGAATGTCCGCTGGATCTTGACACCGAGCTCAAGGAAAGCCCGGAAAGCTGGCTGCTTTTTGCCGATGACTGCGGCCTGGCCGATGCCACAGCTCAACGTCTGCGCGCGGCAGGACACGGTGTTGCCGTGGTGCGCCCTGGCGACACCTATGCGGACCTTGGCGAAGGCAATTACATCCTGCCCCCCGAGCAGGGCCGCTTTGGCTATGGGGCCCTGCTGGCCGATCTGGCCGAGTCGGGTGCCCTGCCCAGCCGCATTGCACATTTCTGGCTGGTGACCGGTGCCCAGGAACAGTTCCGCCCCGGCTCTTCCTTCTTTGATCGCAATATCGAGATGGGCTTTGCCTCCCTCACCGCTCTGGCCCAGGAACTGGGCGGTTTGGAGCTGGAACATCCCATCCACCTGAGCGTCTTTACCACTGGTGCGGCGCAGCTCAGCTCAGAACCCCTGCCCTATCCGGAAAAGGCAATGATCATTGGCCCCGCCGGGGTGATCCCGCGCGAGTTTCCGCAAATCAGCTGCAGCACAATTGATGTTGAGTTGCCCAAGGCCCCGGGTTTCCTCGCAACCCTGCGCGGCGCGGAACCCTCTGATCTGACCTGGCGCATTCTGGAAGAGCTGCTGGCCGAGCCCGGCAATACAACTGTCGCCTGGCGTGGTGACAAGCGGTTTGAAAAAAGCTGGCGCAGTCTTTCTCTGCCAGAGCTGGCAGAGGGTTCCGGCACAGATTTGCCCGAAATCAAACGCGGCGGCCACTATCTGATCACCGGAGGCTATGGCGGCATTGGCCTGGCGACGGCGGCGCATCTGATGCGCCATTTTGAAGCCCGGGTCACATTGCTGTCGCGCTCTGGCCTACCTGCGCGCGCCGACTGGACCCGCTATCTTGCCACGCATAGCCCCGCCAATCAAACCGCCCAGCGCATCCGCGCGGTGCAGGAGATGGAAAAGATCGGCACAGGCGCGGTGCTGCCGCTGGCCGCCGATATCTGCAACAGCGCCGAGATGCGCGCGGCCCTGGATCATGCAGAGGCCGAATTTGGCTCTATCAACGGGGTGATCCACGGTGCCGGCATCATTGATGACGGCGCAATCCTTGCCAAAACTGAAGCCGAGATCGCCCGGGTTCTTGCCCCCAAGGTGACGGGCCTCAGAGTTCTGCATGATCTTTTCCCGGATGGCAGCCTGGATCTGATGGTGCTGTTTTCTTCTTCCTCGACAGTGACACGGCCTGCGGGGCAGATCGACTATATCGCCGCCAATGAGTATCTGAACGCCTATGCGGCCCATCGCCAGGGCAATCAAACCCATGTCGTCGCGGTTGACTGGGGCGTCTGGGCCGATACCGGCATGGCCGCCGAAGCCATGGCCCTGCGCCAGGGCGGTGCTGCGCCCAGCAAACGCACAGGCTGTGCGCAACCGCTGTTGCAAGAGACCGGTTTTGACACGTTTGGCAATCCGATCTTTGCCACCACGCTGCAGGCAGATCAGTCCTGGCTGCTGAATGAACATCGCACCAAATCCGGCACCGCGCTGGTGCCCGGCACGGGCCATATCGAATGGATCAATGAGGCGCTCTGCGCGCTGGATCTCGGCGCGCCGTTTGAAATCAAGGATCTCTATTTCCTGCGCCCGCTGGTGGTCGCGCAGAGCACCCCGCGTGAGGTGGTTCTGCGCCTGCAGGCAAAGGACCAGGGCTATGGCTTTACCGCACATGGCGCCCTGCCTGCGGGAGGCTACGCACAAAATGCCGAGGCAGATATCATCCTGCTGCCCGAGGCAAACCGCCCCCCCGCGCTGGATCTGGCCGCGATTCAGGCCCGCTGCCCGCAGGTGGAAATCAGCTCGGCCACGGCACCGCTGCACTCCCCACAAGAGGCGCATCTGAATTTTGGCCCGCGTTGGCAGGTGCTACGGCAGACCGCACTCGGCACGGATGAAGGGCTGGCCCATCTGGCTCTGCCTCAGGCCGCCCAAACCGATGGCTGCCTGCTGCACCCCGGCCTGATGGATCTGGCAACCGGCTGGGCCATCTCCCTGGCGCCGGGCTATGATGGCTCTGACCTCTGGGTGCCACTGGGCTATCACAGCATCCTTGTGCTGGCGCCTTTGACGGCTGAGATCCACAGCCATATGCGGCTCTGCCCCGGTGCCACCGCTGACAGCGCCAGTTTTGATGTCACCCTCACCGACGCCACAGGTCGGGTGCTGGTTGAAATCTCAGGTTTCCAGATGACCCGGCTTGCCGGTGGCTTTGACGCGCTGCCCGACCAGACCAGCGCGGATCACAGTGCCGAGGCTCTGGGCCTGGCCGCCAGCGCCCCGCAACAACCGCTGTCCGAGGAAGAGCGCCGTCTACAACTGAACCTCTCCAATGGGATCCGCGCCGAGGAAGGCCCAGTGGCCCTGACCCGCGCCATGGCCACCGGCCGGGCACAGGTTGTGGTCTCTTCACTGGATTTGCCCGCGTTGATTGAGCAGGCAGCACAGGCAACCGCCCAATCCACAAGCGCGGAAAGCCAGGGGTTTGAAAGACCACAGCTGGACACGGATTACCTGGCGCCCTCCAACCCGGTAGAGGAACGGCTGGCCGAACTGTTCCAAAGCCTGCTTGGGGTTTCACAGGTTGGCGTAGCCGATAGTTTCTTTGATCTTGGCGGCCATTCGCTGATCGCCGTGCGTCTGTTCGCTCAGATCAAACGGCTCTACGGCCAGGACCTGCCGTTGGCGACCCTGTTCGAGGCGCCCAGTGTTGCCGACCTGGCCCAGCTGCTGATCCAGCGTGGGGTCAGCGATGGCGGCGACAGTCCCACCACCGCCCAACCCGACCCGGAGACCCCGGCCGCCCATACCCATCTGGTCCTGCTGCACCCCGGCGCCAATACGGAGGCCGCCCCGTTCTTTGTGGTGGCAGGCATGTTTGGCAATGTCTTGAACCTGCGTCATCTGGCACTGGAATTGGGCGGCGAGCGGCCCGTCTACGGACTTCAGGCCCGAGGTCTGATCGGCGATGACGAACCCCATATCAGTATCGCCCAGGCAGCCCAGGACTACCTGGCGGAAATTCGACAGATCCAACCCCAGGGCCCCTATCTGCTGGGGGGCTTTTCAGGCGGCGGCATCACTGCATATGAGATGGCGCAGCAATTGCAGGCCACAGGTCAAGAGACTGCCGCGCTGGTTCTGCTCGACACCCCATTGCCGGTGCGCCCGGCCCTCAAGCCGATCGACAAGGCGCTGATCAAAGTACAGGAGCTGCGCCGCAAGGGGCCCGGCTATCTGTTGGAATGGGCAAAGAACCGCATCCTCTGGGAGGTCACCAAACGCCGCCAGCTCCCTGCCGAGACTGGCCAGGCCCCCGCCTTTAACAACCGCAAAATCGAACTGGCCTTCCGCCAAGCCGTCGAGAGCTACGCGTTGCAGCCCTGGAATGGCCCGCTGACGCTGATGCGCCCACCGCTGGATCGTCACTGGCAGGTCTCTGGCAGCAATTGGGTGAGCTCGGAACGCGAATATGTCTTTGCCGATAACGACTGGACAGGCTGGGCGCCGGGGCTGGAGGTGATCGAAGTACCCGGCGATCATGACAGCATGGTTCTGGTGCCCAATGTCAGCACTCTGGCGGCGGCGCTGAAGCCTCGACTGGCGGTTGCGCCGACCCCGACTGCCCCGCAGCCCGCGCCTCAGCAGGACGCGCAGCAGCCTTCCTATGCCCGAGCGGCGGAGTGACAGTCATGAGCACAGGCAGCATTCTCACCATCATCCTGAACTACCGCACCCCTGAGATGACCCTCAGGGCGGCCGAGGCCGCGCTGGCCGAGATGGAGGATCTCCCCGGTGAAGTTCTGGTGATCGACAATGGCTCGGGCGATGGATCCTGGGAGGCCCTGCAAGCTGGTGCGGCCCAGCGCGGCTGGCAGAACAGCAAAAAGATCCGCTTGCATCAATCCCTGGTCAATGGCGGCTTTGGCGCCGGCATGAACATCGGCTTTGCTGCCGGCCTGTCGGATGGCTCGGCCCCGGACTACTATTACCTGTTGAACTCTGATGCCTTTGTGCAGGGGCAGACCATCGCCACTCTGCGCGATTTCCTGGCCGATCATCCCGGTGCCGGGCTGGCCGGATCCTATGTGCATGGCACCGATGGCAGCCCCCATCGCACCGCCTTTCGCTTTCCCTCCATTGCGGGCGAGTTTGAGATGGCCGCGCGCACCGGTGTCTTTACCCGGTTGCTGGCCCCTTGGGTGGTGGCGATGGAGATGCCGCAGGCCCAGACCCAGGTGGATTGGACCGCCGGGGCCAGCCTGATGATCCGCCAACCCGTCATCGAAGAGACCGGCGGCTTTGACGAGACCTTCTTTTTGTATTTCGAGGAAACCGACCTGTGCCGTCGCGCCGCCCGCGCGGGCTGGCGGACCCACTATGTGCCGGACAGCAGGATCGAACATCTCGGCTCTGCCTCAACCGGAATGAAAGACTGGCACCGCACGCCAGCCTATTGGTTCCGCTCACGCAGCCATTACTTCACCAAATCTCACGGGCGTCTCTATGCCGCTTTGGCCACCCTGGCCCGCATTGCCGGTTCTGCCCTTTATGGGCTGCGCCGCCTGGTGCAGCGCAAACCGCAGGCGGACCCGGATCATTTTCTGCGCGATTTGATCGCCCATGCGCTGCGCCCCGCGCCCCGCGCCCCCTCTTTCTCTCGTGAAACGCGCCTTCACGCCCCGGTTTCGGAGGATCTCAAATGAACCAATTTTCCTGTGTTGTCATCGGCAATGAATCTCTGTTGATCGGCTGCGCCGAAGCGGTCCTGGCCCAGGGCCATCAGATCGCTGCGGTGGTCTCCACCGACAGGGACATTTGCGCCTGGGCCAAGGGCAAGGAACTGCGCCTCTTGAACGCCCCCGCCGAGATCACCGAAGGCTTTGACTGGCTATTGTCCATTGCCAACCTGCGGGTGATCCCCGATCCCGTTCTGGCCCTGGCCCGCAAGGGCGCGGTCAACTTTCATGACGGCCCGCTGCCGCGCTATGCGGGGCTGAACACGCCCAACTGGGCATTGATGGCCGGGGAAGCTCAACATGGCATTACCTGGCATGTGATGGAGGGCGGCATTGATGAGGGCGATATCCTCGCCCAGCGCCTCATCGACATTGCCGAGGATGAGACGGCCTTTAGTCTCAACTCCAAATGCTATGCCGCCGCCATGGACAGTTTTGGCGAAGTCCTGGACCAGCTGAGCACAGATAACCTGCAGCGCCAGCCGCAGGACCTGTCGCAGCGCAGCTACTTTGCCAAAGACCATCGACCCGCGGCCGGCGCCATTCTCGATTTTTCGCGCACGGCCCAAGAGCTGAGTCGGCTGGTGCGCGGGTTGGACTATGGCACCTATTGGAACCCGCTTGGCTCTGCCAAGCTGCTGCTCAGTGATCAAGTGCTGCGGGTGGGTCATGCCAAGCCAGTGCAGGTATCGGATGCCGCGAATGCCGCGCCTGGAACCCTGCTCTCGGTGACCGGCGCGGTTGTCACTGTTGCCTGTGGCGAAGGCGCTGTCGCCCTGCAGGACATCACCACGCTGGCGGGCACAAAGCTGGACCTGCCGACCCTGTTTGAGACAGGCGCTCAGCTCCCGGCGCTGAGCCCCGAGACCGCGCAAAAGATCAGCGCTACCCTGACACAATCGCAGGCGGGCGAGGCTCATTGGCGGCGCGCTTTGGCAGCGATGCAGCCGGTCACGGTGCCCCTGGCCAGTGCGACGGGCAAGCCTGCCAAGACCTCCCGCCATGCGCTGTCCCTACCCGAGGGGGCAGCTCCAAAGCTAAGCGAACCGCAGATCATCAGCGCCGTTCTCGCCTGGGCGCTGCTGAGCACCGGGGCAGATCAGGCCGATATCGCCTGTGCCACCGCGCAGAGCACCCCAGAGTCGGCCAGGCAGCTCGTCTCCCCCTGGGTCCCGCTGCAGGCAAAGCGGGATTCGTCTGTTAACCTTTTGGTGGCTGAGGTAGATAGGGATATAGAAAAGGCCCGCAGATTCGGCGGTTTCGCTCTGGATTTGGTGGCCCGTGCCCCGGAACTTACAGCGCAGACCATGCCGGGGATTGGGTTTACAGCGCATCGGGATGCGGCCCTGCCAGGCTGCATCATGACCGTTTCGCTGGTAGAGGGCGCCTTGGCGCTACATGTGGATGACACCCGGCTGGATACTCGGGCCGCGGAGCTGCTCGCCGCGCGGCTCGAAACCACGCTGGGTGTCACCGCATCTCATCTTGCAGCGGGCACGGATTGCGCCCTGTCGGATCTGTGCATCCTGCCAGAGGCAGAGCGCAGGATCCTGTTGCAGGACTGGAATCAGACTGCGACTGACCTGCCTATTGAAACAACCATTCAGGCGGCCTTTGAAGCCCAGGTGGCCCGCACCCCCAAAGCCACAGCGCTGGTGTTTGAAGGCGAAAGCTACAGCTACGAGGGGTTGAACGCCCGTGCCAATGCGCTGGCCGCCCGCTTGCAAGGTTTAGGCGTCAAGCCCGGCACCCATGTGGGCGTCTATATCAAACGCTCGGCGGATCTGTTGGTTGGTGCCCTAGCGGTGCTCAAAGCCGGGGGGGCCTATGTCCCGCTGGACCCTGCCTACCCACAGGATCGCATTGCCCATTACCTGTCAGACAGCCAGGCCAGCGTCGTCCTCACCCAGGAGGCTCTGCGCGCCGATCTGCCCGCCACCCAGGCGGAGATCCTCACACTGGAGACCCTGCCGGTGACCGAGGCCCTGGCCGAGAATGTCACCAGTGCGGCCAGTGGCGCCGATCTGGCCTATCTGATCTATACTTCGGGCTCTACCGGCACACCCAAGGGCGTCATGGTGCGTCAGGACAATGTGGCCAATTTCTTTGCCGCCATGGATGCGCGCATCCCACATAAGGCGGGCGATGCCTGGCTGGCGGTAACTTCGCTCTCCTTTGATATCTCGGTGCTCGAGCTGTTCTGGACCCTGTCGCGGGGCTTCAAACTGGTACTCTCCAGCGATGAAAGCCGGCTTGAGCTGTCCAATGGTCCCATTGGGATTTCCGACAGGCGGATGGATTTCAATCTGTTTTACTGGGGCAATGACGATGGCCCTGGCCCCCGTAAATATCACCTGCTGCTGGAAGGCGCCAAATTCGCCGATGCCAATGGCTTTAACGCGGTCTGGACCCCCGAGCGCCACTTCCACGCCTTTGGCGGTCCCTACCCCAACCCCTCAGTGACTGGGGCAGCCGTTGCTGCCGTCACCCATAATCTGAGCGTTCGGGCAGGGTCCTGCGTTGCGCCGCTGCACCATCCCGCCCGTGTGGCCGAGGAATGGTCGGTGATCGACAACCTCACCAATGGCCGCGCTGGTCTGGGGATCGCAGCGGGCTGGCAACCGGATGATTTTGTGCTGCGCCCGGAAAACACGCCCCCCGCCAATAAACCGGCCATGTATGAGTGCATCGAGACCCTGCGCAGGCTCTGGCGCGGCGAGGAAGTGGAATTTCCCCGCAAGGATGGATCAACACATGCGGTTGTCACCCAGCCGCGCCCGGTGTCACAGGAACTACCGGTCTGGGTCACCACCGCAGGTAACCCCGAGACCTGGCGCGAAGCAGGCGAGATCGGCGCCAATGTGCTGACCCATCTGTTGGGGCAAAGCATCGAAGAAGTGGGCGGCAAGATCCGCATCTATCACGATGCCCTGCGCGCAGCCGGTCATGATCCGGCGGATTTCAAGGTGACGCTGATGCTGCACAGCTATCTGGCCGAAACCCGCGAGGAATCCCGCCGTATCGCCCGCGAACCGATGAAGGACTATCTGCGTTCAGCCGCCGGGCTAATCAAGCAATATGCCTGGGCCTTTCCCGCTTTCAAACGGCCCAAGGGGGTCAACAATGCCTTTGACATGCAGCTGGACGCGCTCAGCACCGAAGAGCTGGAGGCGATCCTCGAGTTTGCCTTTGAGCGCTACTTTGAGGACTCTGGGTTGTTTGGCACCGTGGAGGATGCGCTGGCGCGTACCGAGCAGCTCAAACGCATTGGTGTGGACGAAATCGCCTGCCTGATCGACTATGGCATCGCGCCCGATGTGGCGCTGGAAGGGTTGAAACCCCTGGCCGAGGTGTTGAAACGTGCCAATACCCCGCAAGAGCTGGCCGAGGATGACTTCTCCCTGTCGGCGCAGATGATGCGCCACGGTGTCAGCCATATGCAATGCACGCCTTCAATGGCGCGGATGCTGGTGCAGGATGACGAGGCCCGCATGGTTATGGGGCGGCTCAAACATCTGCTGGTTGGCGGCGAAGCCCTGCCCGGCGATCTGGTCGGCACCCTGCGCGAGGCCACCCCGGCCCAGATCCACAATATGTATGGGCCCACGGAGACCACCATCTGGTCAACCTCGACCACATTGACGGAGCAGCCTGCGGGCGTGGCCAATATCGGCACGCCGCTGGCCAATACACAGGTCTATGTGCTGGACACGGCCCAGCGCCCGGTGCCCATGGGGGCCGCTGGTGAGCTGTATATCGGCGGCACAGGTGTCACGGCGGGCTACTGGCAGCGCCCGGAGCTGACACAGGAGCGTTTTGTTGCCGATCCGCTGTCAGGCGCCCCCATGTATCGCACCGGTGATCTGGTGCGTTGGACCGCGCAGGGGCAGCTGGCCTTCCTCGGACGGACCGACCATCAGGTCAAGATCCGCGGCCAGCGCATTGAACTGGGTGAGATCGAAGCAGCCCTGGCCAACCAGCCCAACGTCACCGGTGCTGTGGTTGTGGAACGCCACATCGGCGCGGATGCTCAGCTGGTCGGCTATGTCACGCAGGACAGCGCCAAACCGGCGGATCTGGCGGCCATCCGAGAGGAGCTCTCCCGTCGTCTTGCCGCTGTAATGGTGCCTGCGCATCTTGTCGCGCTCGAGAGTTTCCCGCTGACACCAAACAAGAAAATCGACCGCAAGGCGCTGCCTGCGCCGGACCTGAACGCGACGGTCAAACCAGCAGACGAGGCCGCCGTGGTGCCGCTTAGCGCTGGAGTGCAGGCCGAAATCGCCAAGATATGGTCGCGCATACTCGGCGTCGAAGGTATTGGCGCCCAGGACAATTTCTTTGCCCTTGGCGGGCACTCCTTGCTGGCGGTGCAGTCGCATCGCGACATCCGCGCCGCCCTGGAGGTGAGCAAACTGTCGATCACCGATATCTTCCGTTTCCCGACGCTGGCCGGGCTCGCCCTGCATATTGAGACCCTTGCAGGCGGCGGCACAAAACCCGATGATCCGGCGGAAGATGACGCCGCACAGGCCGCCAAGTCCGACACCATGTCGAAACGGCGGGCAATGCGGGCAAACCGCAAAGCACGGGCAGGATGACGGCTGAAATTGCACCTTTGAATCTTGAGCGGCTGGCGCTGGTGCGCCCGCTGCTGGCTGACGATATTGCCCTGGCGGTGGAAAACCCTCTGGGGCAGCTCCCTCAGCCCTTTGCCGAGGAGCTCGCCTGTCTGTCACCCAATGCGGTGGAAAAGCGCCAGCGCGAGTTTGCCGCCGGGCGCGCCGCCGCGCATCAGGCCATGCAGATGCTGGGGCAGCAGCCCCGCGCCATCGTGGTGGCAGAAAATCGCGCGCCCGTCTGGCCCGACCATCTGGTCGGATCGATCACCCATACCCGCAGTTGCGCCATGGCCGTGGTCGCCCCTAAGCGGGAGGTTCTGGGCCTGGGCATCGATGTGGAAGAAGACAAACCACTGGCCGATGATCTTTGGCCTGCGATCTGTTCGGCGCAGGAACAGGACTGGCTGCGCCAACAGGACAACCCCGGGCAACTGGCAAAGCTGATGTTTTCCGCCAAGGAGGCCGCCTATAAATGCCAGTTTACCCTCAGCGAAAGATACTATGGGTTTGACGGAATGGAGCTGACAATCGACCTGGAAAACCGTCGGTTCGCCGCCCGGTTTTGTGCCGACCAGCCCCCCTTCAACTGTGGCGACCAGATCTGTGGGCACTTTGCCATTGGGACCGGGGTGATTGCCACCATCGCCGAGCTGCGGGGCTGATCCATGATGTCACGTCGCGCTCTTCTGGCGGTGCCCGCCCTCTTCGCTCTCTGGCCGCTAAGCCGCTGGCTGCGACCTGATCCGCTGCCAGCTGTCCCCGTGCTATCGCCCCCCGAAGGCGCGCTGCGGGTGTTTCACCTCGGCCATTCGTTGGTGGGCGCAGACATGCCCCATATGCTGGCGCAGCTCGCGCCTCAGGGCCATGGCTGGAACAGCCAGCTGGGGTCGGGCACCAATCTGAAACAGCATTGGGAGCCGGATCTCGCGATCCTCGACTTTGAAACAACCAACCGCCCTCCGGTCTACCGGGACGCCCGGGAAGCCATCGGCTCGGGGGACTACGATGCGGTGGTTCTGACCGAAATGGTCGAGCTGCGCGATGCCATTCGCTACTTTGATGGCGCCGACTATTTCCAACGCTGGGCCAATCTGGCCCGGTCAAGCAGCGCCGATACCCGGATCTATCTTTATGAAACCTGGCATCATTTGGATGATCCCGATGGCTGGAACAACCGCATTCACCAAGACCTGGACAGCCTCTGGCTGGAAAAACTGACCGGAGAAGACAGCCGTGCTGCACCGGATCGCCCCGCCTATCTGATCCCCGCAGGGCAGGTCATGGCCGCCGTTGTCCGCGCGATAGAGGCTGGCGACATCGACGGGCTGACATCGCGCCAGGACCTCTTTGCCCGCAGCCCCCAGGGAGACCTGGACACCATCCATATCAATGATCTGGGAGCCTATGTTGTGGCGCTCACCCATTTTGCGGTGCTGTATCAGCGCCCCCCCCTGGGCCTGCCTCATCGGCTGAACCGCGCGGATGGTAGTGCTGCGCAGCCTCTGACCGATCAGGCCGCTGCCAAGGTGCAAAGCATCGTTTGGGAGGTTGTTCTGGCGCAGCCGCGCAGCGGTCTTGCCGCCGCCGCACAGTCGGCGGACGCGGGCGCAGCAAAGGCGGGCAACAGATGAACCTGGAGACATTGATCACCTCGGTGGTGATGGTCGGGCATTCGCTTTTTGGCCAGGACAATCCGCAGATGTTGCAACAGCTGCTGAGGTCACAGCCCGGTGCCAAGGTGCCAGCAAGGGTTGAGGCGCAGATCATCAATGGCGCGCCACTGAGCTACAATTGGCAACATGCTGACAGCGCCGAAGGCATCAATGCGCGCACCCGGCTGGCCTCTCCTGTGGATGCGGTGATCGTCACCGAAGCAATCCCGCTGGCCAATCATCTGAAGTGGAGCAATTCCGAAGCGGCTATCACCCAATTCTATGAGCTGGCCCGTGCCGCCAACCCGGAGGTGAAGTTCTATCTGCAGGAAACCTGGCACAGCCTGAACAGTGGCACCGGTACCGAGGTGCCCTTTGACGCGGGAGGTGCGATAGCCTGGCGCGATCGGTTGGAACAGGACCTGCCCCGCTGGCAAGCCCTGGTGGACGAAGTCAACCACGCAACCGGCGGCAATATAGAGCTGCTGCCCACGGGGCAGGCACTGGCCCGACTTGATGACGCCATCCAGGCTGGCACAGTCCCGGAGCTGGCGGATATTTCAGCGGTATTTTCCGATGACATTCACCCCAATCACATTGGGTTTTATTATCTCAGCCTGGTGCAATATGCAGTCCTCACCGGGCAAGATCCCCAGGGGTTGTCCGGGGTGTTGCAGGACCGCTGGGGGCAGGACTACCCGGCCCCATCCAAGCCCCTGGCCCGCCAGCTACAACGCCTTGCCTGGGCAGCTGCGGGGGGCACCGACCTTGCCTCCCCCGCCCTGCCACCCGATTTGGCCGATCTGCCAAGCGACCCTGCAATGCCCCGGCTCAACGGCCCCGTTGCCGAAGCACTGGCGCCTCAGGATCTGACGCAGCCGCCCCCCAGTCGGCAACCCATTGCAATGAACCTGATGCCAATTGCCGACTGGAGCCCCCAGGCACCGTTTTTGGATCACTTCAAGACCGCGCGCCCCTGGGTCGGGCATCTGCCCGGTCAATGGGGCGGAGCCACGGAACAGGATCTGGCGGTAGCCGGCTATCTGGATCCGCAGGGCTGGCCGACAGCGCTTCCACCCGAGCTCGGCTCGATCGGAACGGTGATCCTGACCGACTTGCCCGAAAGCGCCCGCTCGCTCAAAGGGCGCTATGTGCTGCGCTATGAGGGTGAGGGCATTGTTGAAGTGTCCGGTCGGGCGCGCAACCAGCGCTATGGCAAGGGCGAAGTCTCCTTTGACTTCACCCCCGGCCCCGGTCCCGTTGAAATCAGGCTGCAGCGCATCAGCAAGGACGGTGACTACCCGCGTAATATCACCGTGGTGAAAGAAGAGCACCTGCAACGCCATGCCGCCGGTGAGCTGTTCAACCCGGACTGGCTGGACATACTAGACGGTTTTGACGTGCTGCGCTTTATGGATTGGATGGCCACCAATGACTCCGCCATCACCGGCTGGGAGGAACGCCCACAGCTGCGTGACTACAGCTGGGCCCGCAGAGGCGTGCCGCTGCAGGTAATGCTGGCGCTGGCCAATGAGCTGGGCGCCCACCCTTGGTTCAACATGCCCCATCGCGCCGATGACAGCTACCTGCGCAATTTTGCTCGCGCCGTGGATGCCGGCCTGGATTTTGATCTAAAAGCCTATGTGGAATATTCCAACGAGGTCTGGAACTGGCAGTTTGAACAGGCCGCCTGGGCCGATGCCCAGGCCCAGGCACGTTGGGGGGGCCAGGACCTGTGGATGCAGTTTTACGGTGGCCGCGCCGCAGAGGTGGCGCAGATCTGGAGTGAGGTCTTTGGCGCGCCCGCGCCCGACCGCATGGTGCGGGTCCTATCCACCCAGACCGGCTGGCTGGGGCTGGAAGAACACAGCCTGTCCGCGCCGCTCTGGGTGGCAGAAGCGGCTGACCGTCAAGCACCGGCCAGCTATTTCGACGCCTATGCGGTAACCGGATACTTTGGCGGCATTCTGGGGTTGCAAGATCGCGCACCAATTCTGCGGGCCTGGATCGCCGATAGCCAGCAACACGCCCGTGACATCGCCGCAGCACAGGGGCTGCAGGGCGCCGAGGCCGAGGCCTTTATTGCCAAGCATCAATATGACGTGGCCAGCGTCCAGGCCGCGGCCGAGCTCACCGATGGGCTGGTGACGGGCGACAGCACCGATACGCTGAGTGATCTGCTGGGCCGGGTCTTGCCCTACCATCGCGCCATCGCTGACCAACATGGGCTGGATCTGATCATGTATGAGGGCGGCAGCCATGTGGTTGGCATTGGTCCCATGGTCGAGGATGCAACGCTCACCGGCTTCTTTACCCATTTCAACTACACCCCGGAAATGGGCGCGCTCTATGCGAATTTACTGCGCGGCTGGCAGGAGCTGGGCGGCAGCCTGTTTGGCGCCTATGCCGATGTGGCGGTGCCCGGCAAATGGGGCAGCTGGGGTGCGCTGCGCAGCCTCAGCGATGACAACCCGCGCTGGTCCGCGCTGGAGGAGGTAAAATGAGCCCTACCACCGCCGCCTCCGCCACAGCGGCGCCTCGCCCAGAGGTGAGCGTTCTGATCCCCGCCCATAACGAGGCCGATTACATCGCGGACTGCCTTGCTGCGCTATTTGCATCCGAGCTGCCACCGGAGATGAAGGGCGAAATACTGGTCCTGGCAAATGGCTGTAGCGATGCCACTGCCAGGGTCGCCGCTGCCCAGATCCCGCCGCTCCATTGGCAGCTCAGGATTCTGGACCTGGCTGAGGGCAATAAGCTCAAGGCGCTGAATGCGGGTGACGCCGAGGCCCGCGCTGCGGTGCTGATCTATCTGGACGCAGATGTCACTGTTGACCCTTCCCTGATCGGGCAGATCACCAAGGCACTTGACCTCCCACAACCACGCTACGCCAGCGGCACACCGCAGCTCGCCCCTGCCCGCAGCGCCGTGACCCGCGCCTATGGCGGGTTTTGGATGCGCTTGCCCTTTGTCCGGAACGGCACTCCCGGCTTTGGCCTCTTTGCAATGAACCGCGCCGGGCGCGATCGCTGGCAGACCTGGCCCGATATCATTGCCGATGACACCTTTGCCCGTCTCTCCTTTGCTCCGGCTGAGCGCGTCAAGCTGCCCGCCTGCTACACCTGGCCCATGGTTGAAGGGTTTCGCAATCTCACCCGGGTGCGGCGGCGGCAGAATGCAGGCGTGGCCGAGCTGGCAAAGAAATACCCGCAGTTGCTGGAAAACGATGATAAGCCGGCGTTGCCGCTGTCGCAGCTCTTGGGGCTACTGCTGCAAGACCCACTTGGCTTTGCCACCTATGCGCTGGTGTCGCTGGCGGTGAAATCACCGCTCTTTGCCAGTGAGCAGCGCTGGACACGCGGGCGCTGACCCCCGTTCGGCCTGTGCGCACATTCTGTCTGAATGTCTTTTGAGCCAGGGGGATTTACCCCTGTGTCCTGAACATTGCTAGTCTTTGCGGTGGCAAGCTGCCCGGAAATGACCCGCCAGCTTTCTGGCTTCGACATCGCTGTCATGACGCTGCATGACCCGCTTGCGGGCGGCAGCCCCCATCGCAGCCAGGCGCGCGGGCGGGACCTGCGTCAGCTCACCAATCGCCGCGGCCAGGACCCCGGCGTCCCCCGCAGGCACCATCCAGCCGGTCTCGCCTTGCAGGACTAGCTCCGGGGTACCGGCAATATAGGTTGCCAAAACCGGGCGCGCCGCAGCCATGGCCTCCATCACCACCATGGGCAGACCCTCGGCAAAGGAGGGCATCACCAGAGCATGGGAGGCCGCGAGCTCATCCCGCACGCCCTCCTCTGACAGCCAGCCCGTCAGAGTGATGTTCTTTTGTAACCCAGCCGCGGCAATGGCCGCCTCCAGATCAATCCGCATCTCGCCATCGCCGATCAGCGCCAGATGCACCTGCGGATGGGTCTGCACCACTTCCGCCATGGCGCGCACCAGCACCATCTGGCCTTTCTGTTCAACAAAGCGCCCTATGGCGGCGAGCCGCAACGGCCCCGCTGGCAGCGGCGCCGGCGCGGCGAACTTGGCCGGTTCAATGCCGCAATGCACCACCTGCAAACGCTCCCAAGCGCCAAAATCAGCCCAGCGGCTCAGCTGGCTTTTGCCAAAGCTGCTGATCGCCACGGCAAAGCGTGCCTGGGCAATCTTTTCTCCCAAAGACAGGGCGATGGGCGCGTCAAATTCCTCGGGACCATGGGTGGTGAAACTATAGCCTGGCCCGCCAAGCGCCTGGGCCAAGAAAGCAACCGCAGTGGCATTGGTGCCAAAATGCGCGTGTATATGGTCAACCCCTTCCGCCTGACAGCGCATCTTCACAGCGCAGGCCTCGGCCAGGTAGATCAGATGCCGGAGCACTCCGGCCTGCGACACCCGCCCCAGCTGCAGCGCCAGTTTCAATGCGCGCCAAAACCGAGAGGGCGCGCCCAGAGCCTGACGCAGCAGCCCCCCCCCCAAAGACAGCGCTCCGGCTTGCAGGATATACTGAGTTTTGCTGGCCTCAGCCTGATCGCCCGGATCCACCAAAGGGGCTGAACCGGGGCGCATCGCCAACCGCAACACCGCGAGCCCCTGACGCTCCAGCGCCTGAATTTCGCGACGGATAAAACTATGGGAAGGCTGCGGATAACTGTTCAGAACATAAGCAATTTTCAATGGCCCATACTCCTGACAGCCCGCTGGGTTTTGGCTAGGGTAGCCCCTCTGTTCGGGCTTGCCTAGGGGGGGCGGACACCTGTCGCCAAAACCTGTTCAATGTCGAATTTCAGTCGCGATTGTCTGCCAGATCAAACCGTATTTTCACCTCTGTGCAGTGCCCGGCGCGCCGACAATTGACGCGCCCCGCCAGCCTGCCTAGCCTAAAGCCAATCGGTGTCGACTGGCTCCGCATCAGCCGCTAAGACAGATCACCCAAAGCCGCCCAACCGGAGTTCTCATGAAACAGCTGACCCGTCACTTTGCCGGCCAGGGGCTGATGGCTCGGGTGCTGCGCTCGGCCTCCTGGATGATGATCGGCTATGGCGGTAGCCAGGCGCTGCGGCTGGCGGCCAATCTGGTGCTGGCCCGACTTCTCTTTCCTGAAGCCTTTGGCCTGATGGCGCTGGTCACCGTGGTCACGGTGGGGTTGTCGCTGTTCTCGGATGTGGGCATCGGCCCCTCAGTTGCCCAGAACAAACGCGGCGATGAGCCGAATTTCCTGAACACTGCCTGGAGCATTCAGGTGCTGCGGGGGTTTGCGCTTTGGGCGCTGACCCTGGCTCTGGCCTGGCCGATGGCCTGGTTCTATCAGGTTCCCGAGCTGCTGTATTACCTGCCGATTGCCGGGATCGGCCTGGCCATCGCCGGTTTCAACCCCACCCGGATCGAGACCGCCAATCGCCATCTGCTGGTGGGACGGTTAACCCTGCTGGATCTGGCGGCACAAATCATTGGGGTTGGCGCGATGGTGCTTTTGGCCTGGATGAGCGGATCGGTAATTGCGCTGGTACTGGGCGGTGTCATCCAGGCTGCGGCGAAGCTGGGGTTGACGCATTTTGGCCTGCCAGGGATGCGCAACCGCTTTTGCTGGGAGCCCGCATCGGTGAAGGAGCTCGTGCGCTTTGGCAAATGGATTTTCCTGTCCACCGCCTTTTGGTTTCTGACCTCGCAGGGGGACCGGGCGATCCTGGGCCGCTTTGTCTCGCTCGAGATGCTGGGCATCTATAACATTGGTTTCTTCCTTGCCAGTTTCCCCATGCTGCTGGGTCATACGGTCAATCAGCGGCTGATGATTCCGGTCTATCGCGACAAGCCCGTCTCGGCAGATCCCGCCAATCGGCGCAAACAGAGACTGCTGCGCGCCGGGCTGACCACAGTGGTGCTGTCGATGTTGCTCGTGATGGCCTGGATCGGCCCCTGGCTGGTGGATGTGCTCTATGATCCCCGCTATGCGCAGGCCGGCGCCATGATCGTGATGATCTCCCTGGCGCTGGTGCCGGCGGTGCTCACCATGACCTATGATCAGGCCGCGCTGGCCGCAGGCGACAGCCGGGCGTTCTTTGTATTTACCGCCACACGCGCCCTGGTGCAGACTGGCCTGTTCCTGCTGGCCACCATGTGGTTTGGCCTGGCCGGTGGCATTGGCTCCATGGGGCTGTCCATGCTGGCCGCCTATCCGGTGTTGATCTGGCTGGCGGTCAAACACTGCGCCTGGGATCCACTGCATGATCTGGGGTTTGCGCTGCTGGCGCTCTGTGTCGGCGGCGGCGCGGCCTATTGGCATCTGGACAGGATCATGGCGCTGATCACGCCCCTGCCCACCTAGCAACAGCCCCGTAGCACTGCTCCCCCAAAGTCCCCCCGCTCTAACGGGAAGGTAGCGCCTTTGTCTCTTACGGGATCTGCCGGGGGCTCTAGCGGCGCGCCATTTTCTGCGGCAGCAGCCGCCGCCAACTGCGCAGGACATCGCCCAGCCCACGACGGCGTGGTCGGGTGTCCAAAACCGGGATCGAGGCCACCGGGGCCAGACCGGTTTCGCGCTCCATCTGGGCGGCAGAACGCAGCACAGGCGCCCGCAGTTCCAGCAAAAATGCAATCCCAATACCCGCGAGTATGCTGGCAAACCCGCCCATCAGAGCCTTATTCTTGCGGGCCGAGGTTGAAGGATAATCCGCCAGCTCAGCCGGTTCCAGCACCGTCAGCCGTTCGCCCTGGTTTGAGGTTTCCAATCGAAAGCCCACCTCGGCCTCATTGCGGCGGGTCGAGACCACCTCCAGCTCGCCCTGCAGCGACTGCATCTGACGTGCATAGACGCCCAGCTGGCGCTGCACCTCCGGGGTGGTCTGTAGCGCGGCTTCCAATTCATTCTTGCGCTGGCTCAGCAGATCGTGCTGCGCGTCCAGCGTTGCCAGCTGTTCCTGCGCTTCGGCCAACAAACGTCGGGCGGTTGCCGGGCGCTCGGTGGCGCTGGCCTGATCTGCGGCGCGCCGGATCAGGATCTTTTCGCGTTCGATATCCAGCAGGCTTTGGTTGATGGCTGCCACCTCATTGCGCCGGAATTCGGCGGTGCCCGGCAGGGCCACATCATTGGCGGTATGAAAGGCGGAAATCTCATCTTCCAGTGCGGTGATCTGGCTGGCCAGAGCTGCTTCCTTCTCGGCAAAGAAGGTCAGGGTCTCGCGGGCCTGAGCAATCCGGCTGCTGACGCTCAATTCAATGGTGCGGCGGCCAAATTCGCTAGCCACCTGCTGCGCCTGTTCGGCCGTCGGCAGCATTGCAGTGATGGTGAGAACCGAAATGGTGCCGTCATCGGCAAAGCCTTCGCGTACCGCCGCAACCCCGGTGATGCTCACGGCATTGCGCAGCATCACCACTTTCTCGGTTGGTGTCAGCCCCGCCATATCGGCATAGAGGGCAAATTTCTCGATGATTTCTAACAGGGTGCCGCGCGCCATCAAGCGCTGTTCGATCAGCTGCATCCGCCGTGCCGAGGAGCCTTCGACGGTGGATTTGGCCAACTCATCCGCGATGGTTGGGCGGGTGACCTGGATCACCTCGGCGCTGTGATACATATGCTGCTGATTAAGCGCCATCCAGAGCGACAGGATACTGCCGGCCACCACGACATAGAGGATAACCGCCGCACGGCGGCGCAGCATGTCCAGAAAATCAGCCAGCGAAAAAATCGGCCCCATGGGTCAGTTCACCTTGTCGTCTTTTTCTCATTCTGCCTGGCTTTTGCACAGCAGGCCAGAGCGCAGCGGATACATTCAATCGCCAAGAAAACACAGCAACCGGGCAAAACTGTGGCTTTGACCGGCTGCTGCGATGTCGTTTCGTGAATTTCTCAGGGGGTGACCTGCGTCTTATCCGCTTGCTGAGCCCTGTTCAGCACCACCCCCAGCAGAGGCGCATGCCCCGCCAGCATCTTTTCACAGGCCGCCAGTTCGGCAGCGGTGGTTTTATCGCCATCAGAGATCAACAGCACGCCGTCGACCTGCGGCAAAAAGGCGGTCACATCATCATGTTCCAGCACCGGGGGCAGATCAAACAGAACCGTATCGGCCCGAGTTTCGTCAATCAGCTCAGAGATCACCTCGGCCGCCCGGGGGTCATGCAGGATATCTGAAGCATTCTGATCAGGATGGCAGTTACAGCCAACGGCCAAAGTGTCTGACAGGCGCTGCAGGTGCTGCCCCAGAGGCACCTCTCCGGCCAGAAAGGCCGCCATGTCACCATGTGGCGGGATGCCCAGCGCTGCCGCAACACCCGGCGCGCGGAAGTTCAGATCCATCAACAGGGTACGACTGTGGGGCACACGCGCCAAACTAAGCGCAAGATTGACCGCAGAAAAGGTGGTCCCGCCCCCTGCCGAAGGGCTGGTGACAGCCACTCGCTTCCAGCCATGGGCTTTGAGACTGTGCAACAGCCGGGTGCGCAGCAGATCAAAAGCGCGTGCCGTTGGCGAAGATCGAAAGGCGCTGACCAGTGGCAACCGCGAGGTTCTTTGTCCCAGAAAGTCAAAAGGGACCTCTGGCATCTGCAGCCAGGGGTCGAACCGGGCTGGCAGATCCACCCGAGGTTCTGAAATGATCTCCTGGGCGATATCAACGCGTGACTGCGGATCCAGCTCGAGTCGCGGTTTCACACGTGCAGGCTGCACCCGCGATGACGCCTCCGCCGTGCCAATGGGGACTGCCTCAGCGGTTTGCGGGTTTTCCGTTGGTGCCTCTTGCGATGATGCTGTCTCGGGCCGGGCTGCGACCTGCTGATCCAGCGCCGGCGCTGGATCAGTCAGCGACTGTGACTGCGTGCCGCGACGGCGGAACCTTTTGAAACCTCTTTGCGTCATGCGGTCCTCACCTCCCGTTTCAAAGGTAGGTCCTGTGTTGCTCAACTCATTTTCCCCGCCCTCTGGACGGGCCGGAGTGCCATCAGAGGCTGATACAGCAAAGTGCTTCATGCGTCATCTCCTGACAATTCCAAAATAAGACAACCACAGTCCTGGGACTGGCTTGCCCCAGCCGGGGCTGGTTTTCTCAACACTCGTTTTTCACCCTGCGTCACGGCGCCTTACGTGGGGCCGCTCTGCCCAGTTTCCTGACCGTTCAATGCCCCCGAGCAGTCAAGAGCAAAGAAATTAACATCCAGTGCCCATCGCGCCAAGCATTCTTGGCGACGGGCCTAGTATCCGGTTCCCTTGGCGACGACGCCAACGGTGCGCATCAGCAGGTTCAGGTCCTGCTGCAATCCCATCTGGGCCAGATAATCCACATCCGCCTTTGCCCGCGAGGAAAAACCGCTTTCGTTGCGGGTCGAGACTTGCCAGATGCCCGTAATGCCGGGTTTCACAGCGAAATAGGCCGAAGCATCCCCATAGAGCGGCAGTTGCTCGGGCAACATTGGACGCGGGCCGACCAGGCTCATTTCGCCGATAAACACGTTCCAAAGCTGTGGCAGCTCATCCAATGAGGTCATTCGCAAAACGCGCCCCACGCGGGTAATACGGGGATCAGACTTCAGCTTTTGCGTTGTTTCCCACTCCTGTCGCAGCGCGGGATCGCTCTCTAGGCAGGCTTGCAACCGCGCGTCCGCATCCCGCACCATGGTACGCAATTTAAAAATACGAAACCGCTTGCCGTGCTGGCCCAAACGATCCTGGCTGTAAAACGGCAAGCCGCTTTCCAGCCAAAGCACCAAAGCAGATAATACAATGATCGGCAGGGCGACGGGCAGCGCCAGCAAGACCAAAAGCAGATCAAGCATTCGCTTCCCCGCCACGGCATATCCCGAGTTTTGCCCCCGCGCCATTGCCAGTGCTTGGCCGATACCAGCTCCGGCAGACAGGCTCGCAACGGACGACGACGGAACCGCAGCGCAGATCATCGAAGATCGCCGGGCAGCGCTGACACCTGGCATAGCCAAGCCTGAGCTGGTCAAAGCCTGCTCGGTTGCGTTTGATACGAAATCTTTCATCGTCACCCCATGCGCTCGCAGCTAGAGCCCCGGGAAAATCCCAGTGCAAAAACTTTTTCACCATTTGATTTCCGCGACAGCAGCGACGCGGATATCCTCGTCACGTTCAGGGTTGTTTCCCGAACCATGCCCCCACATGTTTCGGCCCTGATGAATGCCTGGGTTGGACCCCCTCTTGCTTTTCAAGATACAGCATTCCGCGACAAGGATATATCTAGCCAAATTAATGAGAATTATAACCAAAGGTTAGGGATTATGGCGAAATAGGGTCTTATCTGCTCAAAAGAGGAAACAATTCACCTTTTGGGTCAGTAACTATCCACGATTACTCCTAAAACCATCCTGCCCCCATTCTTGTTTTCGACGTCAAATTGCCCGATTCTCTGATCTTGCAGCTCGCAAGGGCGCTCTCTTCTGGCCGCCAACACGGCCCCAGATGCTATGGGGATTTGAAACCTGCGGCCTGCGCCAGTATGACGAGGATAGGGCTACCGTTGATGGGCACCGGTAGCCACCACCTGTGAATATTGCCCCAAAAAAGGCCGTCAGACTATGTGTGCATCCCTCAGCTCGAAACACTGGACCGCCGTTCATCTGGGCGACAAGGAAACACTGCTTTGGACCTTAGCCTCCGGGGATGTGATCCATCATCAGCGCACCCCACGCACCGCGGCAGATGCAAAGCAGGATCTGATTGCTGCGCTCAGCCAGGCCCAGGTGACCAAATCAGCGCCCGTTCTGGTCTGCGGTTTGACGGAGCCCAGGGCCGCGCTCAAAGTCCCTGTGACGCCTGCGGATCTGGACCTGATGGCTTATGACCTCGAAGGTTGGCCGCTATTGGCCCTGCCTGGGCTGCGCCAGACAAGCCCTGTTGGGCTCATGCAGAACAGCACCGCGCAGATCGCCGGTTTTCTCGCCCTCAATCCCAAATGGGACGGGGTAATCTGCCTGCCCGGCGCCGTCACCCATTGGGTGCAGGTCAGCGCCGCCGAGGTCGTCAGCTTTCAGAGCACCCTGACAACCGGGCTCTATGCGGCGCTGGAAACGCGCTTTGCCCTGCCCGCCAGCTGGTCCGAAAGCGCCCTGGCTCAGGCCGTGGCCGATACCATCTCTCGCCCCGAACGGCTGGCCTCCCGTCTGGCCGAACTGCAGGCCAGCCTGCAAAGCACCGATACCGTTTCTGCCCCCGGTGACAGGACAGAGGCCGCCGGACTGCTCTGGGGCTATTTGCTTGGCGCGGACCTGGCAGCGACACGCCCCTATTGGCTGGGCCAGAACCTGGCCCTGATTGCGCCGGACAGTCTCGCCAGCCCCTATATTTCCGCCCTCGCCGCCCAGGGCCTGCCGGTGACACAGGCCCAGCCTGACCGGATGGCATTGGAGGGATTGAAGCAGGCCTGGCGGCGAAAGGGCGACAGCCCCACCACCCCCTAAAAGCGAAACACCCGCCGCGCCCCCAGGCGCAGCACGGCAATCTCGCGCTGCAGCGCCGTCGCCCTGTGGGCGGCGGCGCTGGGCCCAAGGGATGCAGGCTCCAAAGGAGATAAATCTGCGCGGGAGCCCTCCCCTCGTCGCGGGCGGTACGGCCACTCAGCCTATGCCTTGTGACGCGCGCCTTTTTCTGGTGGCGTTTCCGCCGGGCCGGCAAAACATTGGGCAACCTCCATCCAGCGCGCCGCTGTTGCCCCTCGGGTCTCCAGATCCGTATCGGCGATGTTGCGCACCTGGGTCACCACCTGGGCAAATTCCACCGCAGAGCCCCGCACCACATTGTCTTCCTGCGCGGCGTTCCAGGTCCAGACCGCCCCCGACGGCCCCGTCAGTTCCACGTGGGGGGCCGGGTCAGGAATCTCTTCCTTGCGGTTCATAAAGGTCCAGCCATAGGTCGAGACGCCCAGATGCGCGATATTGCGGATGCGGTCCTGCTCGGACCGTTCCAGTCCCAACAGATCAAAGACCTCCTGGCCATGGGCCCAGGTTTCCATCTGTCGCGCGGTGATCGAACTCAGCGCGCTCATATCCGGCCCCACCCATTTCACCCGCTCTTTTGGGTCGGCCCTGGCAAAGGCATCGGCGCAGCTCTCGGCGCCCGCGCGCCAGGCATCAAACAGCGCCCGCCCCGACAGGCCATCAAGCCAGGGAAACTGACACTGCAAAATCGACTTGCCAGATTGCATGTCTTTTACAATGGGGCCAATAAAGGCACCAAAGGCCGCGCTCCCCTGCAACGAGGTCTCGGCCGCCACATTAAACAGATGCAGATGCCCCAACACGTGATCAATGGTCCAATCCTTGAATAGGGTCGCCCGATGCAGATCCGCCTCTGGCAGATCCTGTAGTACCTCGGCCAGAGCCCGGCTCTCGGCGCGGAAATCTTCGGCTTGTTGCATGTTTTGCTCCCTCTCCTGATCAAATGCCGCTGCGTCTGACCCAAATTCATGTGATTGAACAGACCAAACGTTCTGTTTTATGATTCGTCAAAAGGATAAGCTGATGTGCCCAGGAACCGAAGACCAACCGAACGTCACCTCTAGCGCCGCCGCGCAAATGCGCGGCAACCCGGCGCGTGTGGCCCGCACACGTGGCAAGATCCTGAACGCGGTGATCACCTCGCTTGACGATCTGGGTTATTCTGAATGTTCCATCAACCGGGTGCAGACCCTGGCGGGCGTATCCCGCGGTGCCCTTACCCACCACTTCCCCTCCAAAGAAGAGATGATGGTGAAAACCCTCGAGCATCTGCTGGCCCCGGTGCGCGGCACCTCCGTGTCGGATGATCAAGAGGCCAATCTGCTGCGCCCCTCAGAAGGCAGTGATTGCCTGCAGGAACAGCTGCACGCGCTTTGGAGTCGGGTGATAAACACCCGCGAGGGCCGCGCCCTGATGGAGATTCTGGTGGCAGCGCGCACTGACGTGGCCCTGAGTGAGCGGATCACCCCCTCGCTGCACGCCTATAATGACGATTTCAACCGCAATATCGCCAATCTCTACCAGGCCGCCGAGGGTCATGAGGATGAGCTGGCGTTGCTCTGGTCGATCTGCCGCAGCTTCATGCGGGGGCTGCACACCCAGGTGCCCTATGAGCGGGATCCAAAAATCATAACCAAGATGGTCGATCTCTTCGGCCGCATCATGGCGCCGCACATGTCCGCGCGCAGCCGTCAGGGAGACACAGAGAAAGATGAAGAACCCATTTGAAACCGAAGAGCACCGCGCCTTTCGCGACAACCTGCGCAGCTTTGTCGAAAAGGAAATTCAGCCCCATTGCGATGATTGGGACGAAGCCGGCGAGATCCCCTGGGAGCTGCACCAGAAGGTTGGCGCCTTTGGCGTCTGGGGCTTTGGGATCGACGAGAAATACGGCGGACTGGGCTTTGACGATTGTTTCCTGCGCGCGGCCTATAGCGAAGAGCTGGCCCGCTGCGGCGCGGGCGGGGTCACCGCGGCCATGGCCGGGCGCACCATCTCGATCGAGCCCATCGCACGCCTCGCCACGGATGAGATCAAAGAACGGGTGCTGCCCGAGATCATTTCCGGGCGCAAAGGCTCCTCGCTGGGGGTGACCGAACCCGGCGGCGGCTCGGATGTCGCAAACCTGAAGACCACGGCGCGGCGCGATGGCAATCACTGGGTGATCAATGGTTCCAAGACTTTTATCACCGGTGGCATGACTTCGGATTACTTTGTGATCCCGGCCCGTACCGGCGGTGAAGGGCTGCAGGGCATTTCCTTGTTCTTTGTCGAGGCCGACACGCCGGGCTTCACCCGCTCGCCCCTCACCCGCAAAATGGGCTGGTGGTGTTCGGATCAGGCGACGCTATTCCTCGATGAGGTCCGCGTTCCCGCCAGCAATATGATGGGCGACGAGGGCACCGGCTTCCTGGCCATCATGAACAATTTCAACATGGAACGGATTGCCCTGATTGCCGGGGTTCTGGGGATGATGAAGGCCTGCCTGGAGGACAGCATTGCCTGGGCGCAAGACCGCGAGACCTTTGGCAAGAAGCTGATCAAACATCAGGTGATCCGCCACAAGATCGCCGATATGTCAGCGCATATCGATGCAGTCGAAGCCACCCTGCGGATGATCTGCTGGCAGGTAAACCAGGGCGATATGCCAGTGGCGGAACTGAGCAAGGCCAAGTTCTTTGCCACCAAGGCCTGCGAATTCTGCGCCTCCGAAGCGATGCAGATCCTCGGCGGGGCTGGCTATCTGCGCGGCAACCGGGTGGAGCGCATCTACCGCGAGGTCAAGGTCATGGCGATCGGCGGCGGCTCCGAGGAAATCATGCGCGACCTCGCCGTGCGCCAGATGGGGCTGTAAAAACGTCTGACACCAGCTTGTCGTCGATACCTGCACTCTCAAAGGGCCGCGCCTGACCCTGGGTGGGTGCGAAAGCGCCCTCCCGTGGGGGGGGGCGGGCGCTGCCCGGCGGGGGGGCCGGCAAAACAGATCTCACCGGATCTGCACCAGAGCTTATCCCTCGGCGATGGCCTTAAAGGCCCGCGCCGCGGCTTCAAAATTTCGCGCCAAGGGGGCGGTCAGTTTTGACTGCGCCGCATAATAGGCCCCAACCCGGCAGAGCTGCTGGGCATAGTCCGGGTGCACCCCGGCATCGTCATATTTGACCACCCGCGCCTTGCTAAGCCAGCCGCGCTTCTTCACCTCTTTCTGGATCAGTTTTAGCCGCTGCACCGCATGCAGGCTGGTATAAACCGACAGATAATCCAGATAATCGGCAATGTCATAGCCTGCGCCGTGATCAAAGGTATCAATCATCACATCGGCCATCTTGTCCGGCGCAACCGGCCAGGTCTCGTCAGCGATGAGCCAGGCAAAATCCTCAGCCCCGTGGCGCAGACCCGCATATTCAAAGTCAAACCAGCGCACAAACCCGTCATCGCCAATGGCCGCATTGCCCGCCCGGCAATCCCATTTCAAAAACTGCCGTCCCGGCTGGTCCATCCGTTCAGCGACAGCCACAAAGTCGAAGTCTTTCGAGATACCCATGGAATAGGCCTGCAGCGCATCCACCGATCCCACCAGATTGATGATCCAGTCCCGGTTGGAGCCCAGATGCGGCAGCATCTCGGCCAGGTCAGTCTGACGCGCGGCGGCATGAATGCGGAAAATCGCCGCGCAGGCCTCGGCCGCCAACTCGACCTGATCCCCCGTGTCATGTTCCAGCACCTCGCGGCTCAGACGGATCTCGCCGGTGTCTGACTGGAACAGGACATCGTCGTTGACGCCCAGCACCCGAGGAATGTCATCACAGTGAGGTCCGAGCTTTTCCAGCACATAGGCTTCCAAATGGGTGCGGCGGAAATTATCGCGCAGGGTGGCAATCGCCCTGTCCTCGCCAAAGTGCAGGCGCATCGAAGAGCGGGACTTGCCGCCCGGCGTGGTGATCCGGTCCGGGGCCTTGCCCAGGGTCTCTTGTGCTTTTGCGACGATATAGGCCGCGCGTTCATCAAAGCTTCCGTCCGCCATCAGCGTCACCCTCTCTTCTCTGCGAAACAGCCTGTGTTTCGAGCATCTGTGGTAACCCCTTAGGCGCAGAAGATGGCATTTTTCAGGAGAGATGAGGTCGCCTTCATGGGACAGTCATTGGCGGTCTATGCCCCGGGACGCGGCTCCGATGTCACCCAGGCCGAACGAATCAACCCGCTGTCGCAGCGGTGCGAACAGTCACGCAGCCGCTTCACACTTTGTTTCCGGCTGGACGGCGAGATTCGGAAAATTTGACCTAATTGCGGCAAAAATTTGGCTCAAACCCAGCACCTTATTAATTTTGCGGGATGCGCGTGCTGAGGGAAATTCCCGGCAGCTGCGAAGGACATTTTCAAGAGGTGCTGAGGTATGGGTCGAGGACATTTTTCGAACTGGGGTGGCGGGCGATCTGGCTGGGGCGGCAAGGGGGCTTGCCAAAGCCGGAGCTACCATGACGGTGGCGTGCGCGATGGTGGCTTTGACCGCTGGTACAGCGACAAGCTCTCCAACCACTATGGCGGCCGCGGCGGTCGCAAACACTGGCAGCGCGATGAGGACGAGCATGGCTCGGGCACAGGTGGCACCGGTGGGACTGGCGGTGGGCATGGCCGCTGGGGCAAAAAGAAATGGTGGAATAACCGCGACGACGACAACGAGAACGGCTCGGGCACTGGTGGATCCGGGACTGGCGGGTCCGGGACTGGCGGATCAGGCAAGGATGGCTGTGGCACTGGCGGCGGACGCGGACATGGCCGTTGGGGCAAAAAGAAGTGGTGGCAGGACCGCGACGAGGATGAGAACGGCTCTGGTACAGGTGGTTCTGGCACAGGTGGCTCTGGCACAGGTGGCTCTGGTACGGGCGGCTCGGGCACAGGCGGCTCCGGCACAGGTGGCTCGGGCACAGGCGGCTCCGGCGCAGGCGGTTCTGGTACGGGCGGTTCTGGCACAGGTGGGACGGGTGACACTGGCGGTGGTGGCGATACTGGCGGCGGCGATGGAAAAACCTCCGTCAGCTTTGAGATCGGCGGCAATGGCGATCCCAGCGTCACGGTAGAAGTCACCCAGACCCCGCAGGGTCAGCTCTTTATCAAGCTGGAGCCAACCTCCTATGACGGCGAAGTGGCTGACGTCGACGGTATGTTCTTCAACATGTCCGATGATGCCACCGTGGATGGTCTGAACTTCTTCCCGGATGAAAACGCCCTGCCGGTGACCGGCCACGCAGCCGAGGCCAACGCGGTCAACACGTTGGACGATGGCGCCACAGTGCCCGAGAACTACGACGGCATGGTACAGTTTGGCCAGGCGCCGGACAGCACCGATGGCACCGTAAACAACGCCAATTTCACCCTCTGGTCCGACTCTGGCCTGACCCTGGATGATATCGACCTCAGCTCGATGTCCCTGGTGATTTCTAACCCGGATGGCACCCAGGAGGTACTGACGGGCGGCTATGATCCGGCAGCGGCGGCCTCTGACAGCGACAGCTATGCCAATGGCGGGGTGTCCGATGCCGGCATGGAAGCCTGGTATGCGGCCAATACTGCACCATCAGAGGGCTCTGACAGCGCAACAGAGGCTGGCGAAGCTGAGGCGGCAGAATTCATGGCGCTGATGAACCAACCGGTCGAAGACCCCACCGAGGATTGCAAGGACGACGAGGAAATGGAGAACGACTGTTTCGTTTAAGCCTTGTCCCCTGACGGACCTCCCCAAAGGGGGCGCTGCACAGCGCCCCCTTTTTTGTTTCGCCTCATGTCACTGAGATGGCTGCGCGGTAGAGAGAGCACCCGACGCCCCTCACACCCGCCGGATACCGATCCTGGCCCCCAGCTGATCGGGGCGCCCCAGCCCGGCATGGTCTCCCTGCATCTGCGCCAGCCGTGCCTGCAGCCAATTCGGGAAGGGCGTAGAACGCTTGCTGATATGATCAACATTCATCGCCAACACTTCCTGCGTGGCGCAGGTCTGGCCAGCGACCTGGATCTCGGCCCAGAAATGAATCCGCTTGTGATCGTGATCAATCAGCTGGAAGCGCACGGTGAACGCCTGCCCCTGCTTGAGCTCCCGCAGGAATTGGATGCTGGACTGCAGAACAAACAGCCCCTGCCCCGCAGCACGCACTAAGGCCTCGCCATTGCCCAGCTGGTGATCAAACAGCTGATCGATCGCCCGATCAAAGGCCAGCCCGTAGTAGCCCACATTCATATGGCCGTTGTAGTCGATCCACTCAGGTAAGACCGATTGCTCCGCCACCAGAATGGGCGCGGCATAGGGGCCATCATGGCCTCCGATTGGCTCTGGTGTCATCCGGGCTGCCTCATCGCTGTAGGACCTCATTCTGTCCAGCCCCTGCCCTGCAGCGCAAGACGGGTAAAGCAGATCCTTGCGTCACGGCAACGGTTTGGTTTTGAACAGGCGGATTTTCAACCCGCCATGCGCCACCGGTGCGCCCAGGGGCAAAAAGGGCAGCCCTGTTGCCTTGGCCAAAGAGGTCTCGCTGGTGACAATGCCAACACGCCAGCCTGAGAAACGCTCCATCAGGGTCTTGCCCAGCGCGCCATAGAGAGCAAAGAGCAGTTTCTTGTTGCCGATACGGGCCCCATAGGGCGGATTGACGATGACCAGCCCTGGTTCCACCCCCTCGGGGGGCAGCAGATCGCTGACCGCCTGTTGGCTGAACTGGGTGCATCCTGCCACCCCGGCACGTTCGGCATTGGCTGTGGCCATCTCCACCGCGCCTGCATTGCGATCCGAGCCAAAGAACGCGAGCCCCGCCATATCGACAGCTTGCGGGCTGAGTTCGGCCTTCAGGGCGGCATAGGCTGTGGGGTCGAAACTCGCCATCTGTTCAAAGGCAAAGCTGCGGCTGCGCCCCGGCACAAGGCCCAGGGCGATCTCGGCCGCTTCAAGCACAAAGGTGCCGGAGCCACACATGGGATCCACCACGGCCTCTTGCCCGTCAAAGCCACAGTCGCGCAGAAACAGCGCCGCCAGGTTTTCCCGCATCGGCGCCTTGCCAACGGCAGGTTTATGGCCTCGTTTGTGCAGCCCTTCGCCCGAGGTATCGACGCTGAACTGGCACATATTGTCATCAATGCGCAGCTTCAACGTCACTGGAGCCTCTTTGGACAGGGTGGCGCCAAAGCTCTCGACCAGGGCCTTTTCCACCCGTTGAGCGGCCGCCCCGGCATGGTAGATCTTGGACTTTTTGTTGGTACTGACTTCGACCTTTACCGGCACCTCGCGGCGCAGCACCTCGCCCCAGGGGAATTTGCGCGACCGTTTGTCCAGCTGCGCCAGGTGAAAGGCGCGAAATTCGCCGATCCGGGCCAGGACACGCGCCGCGCCCCGCAGGCAAAGATTGGCCCGCCAGACCTCAGACCAAGTCCCCTGGACGGTGACGCCACCGGGCACCGATTTGGCTGCGGCAAACCCCGCTTCGCGGGTCTCGGCCAGCAACGCCGCTTCCAGCCCAGGGGCTGCGGTCAGGAAAATCTCGAATGTATCTGTATCGCTCATGGGGATCTCTTACCCCGCTTTGCGCCGCGCCGCGATGACAATCTTGCCCAAGCCCACCACAAGAGTAGCGTCCGAATTACCGCATTGCAGCATTGCAAAAGCGGCCGAACAGGACGAAAAAGAGTCGTTACCCCGACCGCTAAAGCCCTAAAAGTAGTCACTAAATATAAAGCGTTTTCATTAACTTACATTCAAACTAAATTTTTAGTTTGACAACTGTGACGCTGATATGAAAGCTAAATGCCAGTCAGATGCGAGAGAGCGTAGCTGGCCTTACAGACTTTTAGGGAGGAAAAAGATGCGCAGGTATCTTTTGTCCGCAGCAGCGGTATGCGCCGTGGCTGCGGGACAGGCGGTCTATGCCGATGAAGCAGCCGCACTTAAGTGGATCGATGAGGAATTCCAGCCCTCGGTCCTGACCAAAGATGAACAGATGAGCGAGATGCAGTGGTTTATCACCGCCGCGGAACCCTTCAAAGGTATGGAGATCAACGTGCTCTCCGAAGGGATCCCGACGCATTCTTACGAGTCGGAAGTTCTGACCAAAGCCTTTGAGGAAATCACCGGGATCAAGGTTAATCACCAAATCCTAGGCGAAGGCGAAGTGGTTCAGGCGGTTCAGACCCAGATGCAGACACAGCGCAATCTTTACGATGCCTATGTCAATGACTCGGATCTGATCGGCACCCATTCGCGGCTGCAGCTGGCCCATAACCTCACGGATATGATGGCAGGGGATTTCAAGGACCAGACCAACCCCGGTCTCGACCTGGATGACTTCATGGGCACCCAGTTCACCACCGGTCCCGATGGCGATCTGTATCAGCTGCCCGACCAGCAGTTTGCCAACCTCTATTGGTTCCGCAAAGACTGGTTTGATCGCGCTGATCTGCAAGAGGCCTTTAAGGCAAAATACGGCTATGACCTGGGTGTTCCGGTCAACTGGTCCGCCTATGAGGACATCGCCGAATTCTTTAGCGAAGACGTAAAGGAAATCGACGGCACCGCCATCTATGGCCACATGGATTACGGCAAACGTGCGCCGGATCTGGGCTGGCGGATGACCGATGCCTGGCTGTCGATGGCCGGTGCGGGTTCCGTGGGTGAGCCTAACGGCGTGCCAATTGATGAATGGGGCATCCGTATGGAAGCCGGCTCCTGTAACCCTGCGGGCGCAAGTGTCACCCGTGGTGGTGCTGCAAACGGTCCGGCGGCGGTCTATGCGATCCGCAAATGGGACGAATGGCTGCGCAAATACGCACCTCCCGGTGCGGCGTCCTATGACTTCTACCAGTCGCTGCCCGCTTTGGCCCAGGGCAATGTTGCCCAGCAGATCTTCTGGTACACCGCCTTTACCGCCGACATGGTAAAGCCGCAGTCCGAAGGCAACAACACCGTGGACGAAGCCGGTGCACCGCTGTGGCGGATGGCGCCCAGCCCCCATGGTCCCTATTGGGAAGAAGGCCAGAAGGTTGGTTATCAGGACGTTGGCTCCTGGACCTTCCTCAAGTCCACGCCTCTGGAACGGTCGCAGGCGGCTTGGCTCTATGCTCAGTTCGTCGTGTCCAAAACTGTCGACGTGAAAAAGTCCCACGTGGGTCTGACCTTCATCCGCGACAGCTCGGTCAACCACGAGAGCTTCTCGGAGCGTGCTGCAAACCTGGGCGGTCTGGTGGAATTCTACCGCTCGCCAGATCGGGTGGCTTGGTCGCCAACCGGCGTGAACGTGCCAGACTATCCAAAACTGGCACAGATCTGGTGGCAGCAGATTGGTGACGTGAACTCCGGCGCCTTTACTCCGCAGGAAGCCATGAACCGTCTGGCCGAGGAAATGGACATCACCATGGCTCGGATGCAGCGTGCTGATGAACAGGCGGAAATCTACGGCGGCTGTGGCCCACGTCTGAACGAGGAAAAAGACGCTGAATGGTGGTATGCCAACGGTGGCGCCAAGCCTCCGCTGGAGAACGAAAAGCCCGCAGGTCAGACCGTCAACTATGACGAGCTGGTCGCCCGCTGGGCCTCGCAGTAACCGCTCCTCCCCGTCGGGCCTGATCGCCTTCGGCTCTGGCCCGGCACTTTGCCCCGCAGCCCTGCACCCCGCAGGACTGCGGGGCGCTTTCTCCCCTGCGACATACAGATACGGCCCCGTCAGTTCCCGCTGCATGGCCGGTTTGCCGGAAAGTTAAACAACGATGGCACTTGAATTAAGAAACGTGACCAAGCGCGTCGGCGCAATCGAGCATATCAAGGACACTTCCCTGCTGCTTGAACCCGGTCACTTCAACGTCCTTCTGGGCGCCACCGGGTCGGGTAAGACCTCACTCATCAAATTGATGGCCGGGCTGGACCCGATGGCCAGCGGGCAGGTGTTGATGGAGGGCGAGGATGTCTCGCAGCTCAGCACCCAGAAACGCAACATCAGTCTGGTGCATCAGTTTTTCATCAACTACCCGCATATGACGGTCTATGATAATATCGCCTCGCCGCTCAAAGTGGCTGGAATGGCGAAGTCCGAGATCGAGGATCGCGTCGCCGAGGCGGCCAAGATCCTGCAGTTGGAACCGATGCTGCAGCGCCGTCCGCATGAACTGTCTGGCGGCCAGCAACAGCGCTGTGCCCTGGCGCGGGCAATTGCCAAGGAAAGCCGCGCGGTTTTTCTGGACGAACCGCTTGCAAACCTCGACTACAAATTGCGCGAAGAGCTGCGCGATCAGCTGCCCGAGCTTTTTGCTGGTCGTGGCGCGGTGGTGGTCTATGCCACCTCGGAACCCGAAGAGGCGCTGCTGCTGGGTGGTAAGACCGCATTGATGCGCGACGGGCATGTGACCCAGTTTGGTCCGACTGCTGAAATCTACCGAAATCCCGAAAATCTGGATGCGGCGCGGGTCTTTTCCGATCCGCCAATCAACACCGCCACGGTGATCAAGGAGGGCACGACGGCCCGCTTGGGCAGCCGGGTCAGCTGGCAGCTGAGCGGTGATGCCGCTGGCCTAAGTGACGGCCCCTATTCCATTGCCATCCGCCCCTATCACGTCCTGCCCACCGCCAGCCCTAAGGCCTCTGTTCGCTTGGCCGGCCAGGTACAGGTAACCGAGCTTTCCGGCTCTGAAAGCTCCGCCCATTTCGACCTGGGCCTGGGCAAGACCAGTGGCAGCGAACTGCACGCCAATTGGGTCTCGCTCTCGGCTGGGGTGCACCCTTACGAGATTGGCGAAATGCATGACTTCTACATGGATCCTTCGGCGTGCTACTTCTTTGCACCCGACGGCTCCCGCGCAGCCTGAGGCCCAACAATGGCAAAAATTACCCTTTCAAAGCTGCGGCACAGCTACATGCCCGCGCCCAAATCCCCGTCAGACTATGCCCTGAAGGAGATCGATCTGGATTGGAGCGATGGCGGCGCCTATGCGCTGCTGGGCCCCTCGGGCTGTGGCAAATCCACCCTGCTGAACATCATCTCAGGCCTGCTGGTGCCGTCCGAGGGGCAGATCCTGTTTGACGGCCAGGACGTCACCGCCCTGCCCCCGGATCAGCGCAATATCGCCCAGGTGTTCCAGTTCCCAGTGATCTACGACACCATGACGGTCTATGACAACCTGGCCTTTCCGCTGCGCAATCGTGGCCGCGATGAGACCACCGTGCGCGCGCGGGTCATGGCCATTGCCGAGATGCTCGAAGTCACCGAGATGCTGGATCAAAAGGCCGCTGGCCTCAGCCCAGACAACAAACAGAAGATCTCGATGGGCCGTGGCCTGGTCCGCGAAGACGTCAATGTGGTGATGTTTGACGAACCTCTGACCGTCATTGATCCACATCTGAAATGGAAACTGCGCAGCAAGCTGAAAGAACTGCACCAAAGGGTCAAGGCGACGATGATCTATGTGACCCATGACCAGACCGAAGCGCTGACCTTCGCCGATCAGGTGGTGGTGATGCAGGACGGCGAGGTGGTGCAGATCGGCACCCCCGTCGAGCTGTTCGAACGTCCCGCACATACCTTTGTCGGCCATTTCATCGGCTCGCCCGGTATGAATATTCTTCCCTGCGATTTACAGGCCGGCGTCGCGCGCTTTGGCGCCCATGCCATTGCACTGGAGGGTCCAATCAGAGGCGAGGCCGTGGGCAGGACCGAAGTGGGCATCCGCCCCGAATTTGTCGCGCTCGCTGACAAGGGCCTGCCTGCAACGGTGACCAAAATCTCGGATGTCGGCCGTCACACGGTGGTGGAATGCAATACAGATGGCTGCAAGATCAACGCTGTGATCGACGGGTCCGCCCCGGAAAAGGGCGCCTCCGTACATCTTGATTTCCGCCGTGATCAGACCCGGCTTTATGTCGATGGCTGGCTGGCCACAGATCCTTCAACCCCGGCGGAGGCCGCATCATGAAAACCGAAAACCAAAAAGCCTGGTTCTTTGTGCTGCCCGTCCTGGTACTGGTCGCCTTTAACGCGCTGATCCCGATGATGACGGTGGTGAACTATTCGGTGCAAGAGACCTTTGGCGACAATGTGTTCTTTTGGCAGGGTCTGGACTGGTTCGAGCAAATCCTGCGCTCCGAGCGTTTCCATGCCGCCCTGGGGCGCCAATTTCTCTTCACCTTCCTGATCCTGATCATCGAGGTGCCGCTGGGCATCATTATCGCGCTCTCAATGCCGCGCAAAGGCTTCTGGGTGCCGGTGTGTCTGGTCACCATGGCGTTGCCGATGCTGATCCCCTGGAACGTGGTGGGCGCGATGTGGAACATCTTTACCCTGCCCGACATTGGCCTCCTGGGCTATTTCCTCAACCATGTGCTGGGCATCTCTTACGACATGACCCAGAACCCGCTGGCCGCCTGGGTCACAATCGTCACCATGGATGTCTGGCACTGGACCTCGCTGGTGGTGCTGCTCAGCTACGCCGGCTTGGTCTCGATCCCCGATGCCTATTATCAGGCGGCCAAGATCGATGGCGCCTCCAACTGGGCGGTGTTCCGCTTTATCCAGCTTCCCAAGATGAAAACTGTTCTGACCATCGCCATCCTGTTGCGCTTCATGGACAGTTTCAACATCTACACCGAACCCTTCGTGCTCACCGGTGGAGGCCCCGGCAACTCCACAACCCTGTTGTCAATCGATCTGGTGAAAATCGCCTTGGGTCAGTTCGACCTCGGCCCCGCCGCCGCGATGAGCCTCATCTACTTTGCAATCACGCTTCTGGTCTCCTGGCTGTTCTACACGCTGATGACCAAAGACGACCTGAACTAAGGAGGGTTTGACAGATGCAAAAACGATCCATCATCCCCATTGTCTATATTCTCTTCCTGATGCTGCCGATCTACTGGCTGGTGGCGATGAGCTTTAAGACCACAAACGAGATCCTCTCCGGCTTCTCCCTGTTCCCGCAGACCTTCACGCTGGAGAACTACGTCACCATCTTCACCGACCCCTCCTGGTATTGGGGCTATATCAACTCGATCATCTACGTGAGCATCAACACGGTGATCTCGGTCGCCGTTGCCCTGCCTGCGGCCTATGCCTTCTCGCGCTATCGCTTTCTCGGCGACAAGCAGCTGTTCTTTTGGCTTTTGACCAACCGCATGGCACCCGCTGCGGTCTTTGCCCTGCCCTTCTTCCAGCTCTATTCCGCGGTGGGGATCTTTGACACCCACCTGGCCGTGGCCCTGGCCCATTGCCTGTTCAACATCCCATTGGCGGTCTGGATCCTCGAAGGCTTCATGGGCGGCATCCCTAAAGAACTGGATGAGACCGCCTATGTGGACGGCTATTCCTTCCCGCGTTTCTTTGGCACCATCTTCATCCCCTCGATCAAGGCAGGCGTCGGCGTTGCCGCCTTCTTCTGTTTCATGTTCTCCTGGGTGGAGCTTTTGCTGGCAAAAACCCTGACAGCCGTGGCGGCAAAGCCCATCGCTGCCACCATGACCAAAACCGCCTCCAGTGCGGGGTACGAGCTGGGCCTGCTGGCAGCGGCAGGCACATTGACAATCATTCCGGGGGCCATCGTGATCTGGTTCGTCCGCAACTATATCGCAAAAGGTTTTGCGATGGGGAGAGTGTAATGCTGTCATGGATGGCCTGGACCTGGCCCACTGCTCTGGTCTTTATCGGTATTTTTTCTGCCATTGGGGTACTGGTCTTGCTCGAAATCCGCAGCCCCGGCGGAGACACGCGCAAAGGCGTGCTGGGGCTCACCACCACCCGCGGGGACCGTTTGTTCATCACCCTTCTGGGCACCAGTTACATCTTCCTCGCCTGGCTTGGCCTTATTGGCATGCCACTTTGGACACCGCTGGCGATATCGGTTGCCTGGGGCTGTTTCACCTTCTGGAAGGTTTGAACTGAACCGGCGGGTCAAGGGGGCCAAAGGCCCCGCGCCAGCGGCTTGCCCTTGACGCGCCAAGCTTTCCAAAATTGCTAGGGGCCTGAAGGGCACATCTGCCCCTTCAGGCCCTCTCAGCAGATCCTCCCAACTCTCTTCAGATCTCTAAGGCCCGCGATGGCCTATCACCTCTGGGCAGGCTGAAATCGGCGCGCGGAAGCGCTCCTTTTAACAGGGCCAGCCCTGAACCGCCTCTCTGCTAAAGAAATAGTTTTCAAAGCCACCGCTTTTCTACTAGCATCTCTGAAAGACCAAAATGGACCGGACAACAGACGACATGCGCAAGAAACAGGACAATTCACTGCTGACCGAGGTTGAGCTTGAATTCATGACCGTCGTTTGGGCCACTGGGGGCGGCACCGTGCGCGACATCCTTGCAGTGCTGAACCAGGCACAGGAACGTGCCTATACCTCTGTGGCCACGGTCTTAAAAATCATGGAACAAAAGGGTTTTCTGACCAGCGAAAGACAGGATCGCTCGCTGATCTACCGCCCCGCCATTCCCAAGGCAGAGTATCAAAAAACCTCTCTGAAAGACCTTTCGAGCAAGCTTTTCAACGGCACACCGGCGGCCCTGGTCGCCCGCCTTGTGGATGATGAAGAAGTAACCGACGACATGCTCGTTGAGATGCGGGCGCTGCTGAACGAAAGGTTGGGGGACAATGGAAACTGACGCGCTGATCAATAGCTACCTGGATCTCAACCTATTGCTGCTTGTTGGCACCCTGCTCTGGCTTGGCGCGCGAAAACTCCTGTCTTATACCCGGCTGGCCCATGCCTTTGGCGCCCAGCTGCGCCTGATGAATGCGCTGACCCTGTTGCTGGCGCTGTCGCCGCTATTGATGTTCGCCTTCACCCGTCTGGTGATGGCCCATCCGCCCAATATCTCCGACCTGCTGGTCTCACAGTTCCTGCAGGGCAACGTCAACATGAGCGCAACCCGCTTTGAAAGCCTGCTGGGGCTGCGCGAAGACACCGTGCGCATCTTGTCGACCCAACAGTTGCTCTGGCCCCGGCTGCTCACCTTGGCCCTGGTCATTGGCGGGCTGATCTGCGCAGCCCAGCTGGCCTCTTCGGTCCTGCGCCTGCGCCGGGCGCTGAAAGGCAGCTTTCTGTGGAAACGTATCGGAGGCACCCACATTCTGGTCTCGGACGGGACCCCCGTGGCCTTTTCCACCCGTGGGCTGATGCGCCGCTATGTGGTCCTGCCCTCCGCGCTGCTGACCCAGCCGCAGGATCTGCGGCTTACCCTGGCTCATGAGCTGCAGCATTTCCGCCAGCGCGACATCGAATGCGAATTCCTGCTCGAAATGCTGCGTCCCCTGCTCTTCTGGAACCCCGCCTTTTATCTCTGGCAGCGCGAAGTCCGCCGCCTGCGTGAATTTGCCTGCGACCAGGCCCTGACCGCGCGCCCCGGCCTGGATATCCGCGCCTATGGCGAATGCCTGATCCGCGCCTGCGCCCATGCCGCTCAGGAGCGCGTTTTCTTCACCCGCCGCAGCCCTGCCGTTGCGCTGGTAGATCAGCGCGAAACCCGCCGTGATTCGACGCTGCAACAGCGGATCATTGCGCTGACCGCGCCGCCCCCACAGGGGCAAAGCGGCTTTGGCTGGGCAATGATCTCTGTCCTGATGATCGCCTCGGTTCTCACCACCGCCCTGCTGATGCAGCGCCCTGGCGACTGGAGCCATGACCGGTTGATGCTGTCGACTATTGTCAATCTTGAACGCATGGCCAATCGTACCGCCGGCAACACCAGCGCTGGCGACACGGATCCGGTTGCCTCGGCCAGTGCCATTTTGCAGGGCAGTTTTATGCCGGCAGAACGCTAACGCCATGCGGCGGATGGGGTTTACCCAGCCGCAAAACGTAGCGGCTATCCCAGATCCGGAAACACCGCCGTTTTCTTGACCGTGCCATAGACAAAACTGGTCTCGATCGAGCCTACGCCGCCAATGGGATGGATCTTTTTGCGAATAAAGTTCTCATAGGCGTCCAACCCCGAGACCAGAACCCGCAGTTGGTAATCCACTTGTCCGGTCATCATATGGCATTCCAGCACCTCGGGCATGGCGATGACCCGACGCTCAAAATTCTGCACCACATCCTCGTGGTGCCGTTCCAGACGAATACGCACAAAGATTTCCATACCCAGCCCATAAAGCTTGGCATCTGCGCTGGCGGCAAAGCCAGTGATCACCCCCGATTTTTCCAGATTGCGCAGCCGCCGCAAACAGGGAGACGGTGACAGGTTCACCGCCTCGGCCAGATCCTGATTGGACATCCGCCCATCGCGTTGCAGGGTTCGGATGATCTGACGGTCTTTTTGATCCAATGTCACCACGCCTCAGCCCTCTTCAAATATTTGGCATGATCTGCCAACAAATTAGGTTTCAAAGGCATGAATCGCAATTCTTTACCTATTTATCAAGTTGATTATGGCTCAAACATCGACGGGTGGCCACCATGAATCGTCGCCTCATCCCGAAACCCTGTTTACTACCCGTGCCATCCTTCACGCCTATGATTCCCAGGCCAGCCGGATCGCCCATGCCCTGGGCGCCATCGTGGTGGTCGACACTACCTGGGCGGCCATGGGGATGTTGTCGCCGGGCTGGTTGCCGACAGCGCCGAACAGATCCAACAAATCCGCCTGTTGGGTATGAAAGACATGGCCGGCGCGGTGATGTCGCCTTTCAATGCCCTGTTGGTCATGCGCGGGCTCAAAACCCTCGCCGTGCGAATGGAGCGCCACCGCACCACCGCCGCCGAAGTCGCGGATTGGCGGGAGGCTCATCCCGCAGGGGCCAAAGTGCATTACCCCGGTTTGGACAGTTTTGATCAATATGATCTGGCCTGCCGCCAGATGGCGCTGCCCGGTGGCATGATTGCCTTTGAGCTCAAGGGCGGTATGGCTGCTGGTCAGGCTATGATGAACCGTCTCGAGATGATTGCCCGCGCCGTCTCTTTGGGAGATGCGGAAACCCTGATCCAGCACCCGGCCTCCATGACCCATTCGACCTATACCCCGGAAGAGCGCGCCGCGCATGGGATCACCGATGGGTTGGTGCGGCTCTCTGCCGGGTTGGAAGATCCCGACGACATCCTGCAGGATCTGGAGCAATCCCTGTCCACTGCCAACGAACAGGCCGCCTGATCGCGGCCTTCCTTTGGCTCTTCGCCCTGGTTAGAATCGCTGTGGTGAAACGGCGCTGAGGTCAATTTCAGGTGTGCGGGCCATGATCAGGTCTGCCACCAACTCCGCCGTTGCCGCCGATTGGGTCAGTCCCAGATGGCCGTGGCCAAAGGCATAGATCACGGCCTCAGATGCAGGCGAGGCGCCAATCACCGGCAGGCTGTCTGGCATGGAGGGACGAAAGCCCATCCACTGCGTGCCGCCAGAGCTGTCGAGCCCCGGCATAAAGCGGCAGGCCTTTTGCAACAACACCTCAGAGCGCTTGTAATTGGGCGGCAGTTTCAGCCCACCCAACTCCACGGCGCCGCCGATCCGGACGCCGCCATTGATCCGGCTGGCCACAAAGCCATGACTGCCAAAGGTGATATGTGTCCGGAGATCAAAGGCCCCTTGCGGTAGGGTGGTGTTATAGCCACGCTCCGTCTCCAGTGGCAATGCATCGCCCAGACCGCGCGCCAGGTGATGCGACCAGGCTCCGGCCGCAAGAACCACCCGGTCCGGTGTGATCCGGTGGCTACCCAGATCCAAGGCTGCGGAGCAGCGATCTGCGCTGAGCGCTCTCACCTCCTGCACCTCAACGCGGCCGCCACGGGCCAGGAATTGACCGGCCAGATACTCGCACCAGGACTTTGGGTCGACCGTATTGATCCAGTCCGGCGTATAGCCGGCATGGGTGAATTGGCGGCTCAACCCAGGTTGGATCTCGGCGATCTCATCGGGGCTTTGCAGCAGATCGTAGCTTATGCCATTAGCTTTTCGCTCTTTCCAGGCAGCCTGGCTGGCCTGGTATTCCCGTTCGCCCTCAAAGAGTTGCAGCTGGCCGTCGCGCTGGATCAGATGCTCGGCCTCACTCTCGCGGATCTGCCGTTCCAGGGCCTGCCGTGCCAGCCCCATCAGAGAAGCCTGCGCCGCCATCGACGCCGCATAGCGGTCCCGCCAGCTGGCGCGCCAAAACCGCAGCAGCCAGGGTGCCAATTGCAAGGCATAGCGCGGCGGGATCGACAGCGGCCCCATAGGGTCCAACAGCCATTTTGGCGCCTTGCGCATCATCCCCGGCGTGGCCAGCGGGATAATTTCACTAAAGGCAAAAGCCCCGGCATTTCCGGCAGAGGCCTCTGCCGCCAGGCCCTTGCGGTCATAGATCGTTACCTGATGGCCCAGGCCTTGTAGCCGCAGGGCACAACACACTCCGACAATGCCCGCGCCAATGACGGCAATTGTCATACCCGCCTGAGAAGACGCTCTTGTCGCCGCCACTTTGCCCATCAGGAGCTCCCGTTACCGATCACCATTGCTGGGGTTATCTCGCGATGTCAGAGCAGTGTATAGGCCGAGTTTGCGCCAGTGCAGAAATCGCTGCCGCGGCGCTTTCTCATTTTCTATTGAATCCAATTTATCTTATGCTGTCTGCCAACGTCCCGTCAGCGGTCGGTCCCGCCTGGATCCCTGCAGAAAGCGAGCTCCATGAAGTTGAACTCCGTCGATATTTCCAAGACAGCTTCGGCCTCTTCCATTGTCTTTGAGGCGTTGCGCAGGGCCATTATCGAGGGCGAGGTCAAAGAGGGCGAGCCCCTGCGACAGGACGAAATCGCGCGGCTTTTCAACACCAGCCGGATCCCGGTGCGCGAAGCGATATCCAGGTTGGAGGAGCAGGGTCTGGTCAAGACACAGCGCTACAAAGGCGCTGTTGTTTCCGGCCTCTCCGCAACAGAAGCCGAGGAGATCTTTGATTTCCGGGCCTTGATCGAGCCGGAAGTGATCCGCCGTGCCGTGCCTTTGATGTCACCAGAAACGCTCGACCGGGCCCGCAGCTCCTGGGCGGCGTTTTCGGCCTCAGCTGATCCGATGCGCTGGGGGGATCTCAACCGAGACTTCCACGCGACCCTCTATCGGGCCAGCGGGTTGCAATATCATCTGGATGTCATCGACAATGCCATGGACCGCATTGATCGCTACCTGCGGGCCCAGCTGGTGATGTCCAACGGTATGGAGCGCGCCAATGAGGAACATATCGCCATCTGGGAGGCCTGCGTGGCGGGCAATGCAGCACAGGCTGCCGAGCTGACCCGCATACATATTTCCGGCGCGCGGGAATCCCTGCTGCAAAACATCAACAGCCTACGCTAGGCCGCCTGACAATAAAAAACGCAGCCCCATTTCAAGAGGCTGCGTTTCAAATTCGGTCCCGGTTTAACCCGGGGAACTCTAGCTGG
>NZ_LIKT01000005.1 GCF_001294455.1 Phaeobacter sp. 11ANDIMAR09 | reverse complement strand
CCCGCGACCTGTGAGTTGCCCTGAAAAAGCTCGCTGCGCGATGTTCGAATGGCCGAGTTTGGAGCCGCGCTGCGGCACGCCAGACTCAGCGCTTGCAGAAATTTCTACGCTGCGCGCGCACGCAGCGGAAAATAACAATGGCCGGGTTGGGCTCTTTCTAGCTCTTCGCTGCATTCTACATGAAGTTCCGGTTTATCCGCATACCCACCTAGCAAAGCAATCGCAGACGTGTGGTGAATTGCTGCAGAACGAATCTAAGATTCCCACTGCAGACCCTCGAACCACGCCAACATTTGCAGTTAGATCAAAGCGAGTGGCCCGCGCTGCGGTGACTATCTCTCGCGTCTAGCTCTGGTTCAGCCGCTTCTCGGCGTCTTTCGCTAGTTTCCAGCTGGTCTCTAACCCCGCCTGCAGCTTCGCGTAATTCTGCTCCTCGCGCAGCAAGTCGGCCAATGAGGTGACGGACGTGAGATGTGATTTCATCAATAGCGCCACGCAATGCGCCAAGCCATTCACCTTGCTTTCGATCCTGCTGGTCGAGCGCTTCTCCAAGGCGTGCAATTCCTTGGCTGAACTCTCGCAGGCCGTCACCAACCGCTCGACGGATGCGAGCAATTCGCGTTCCAATGCTGTCAGGGTCTGTGTCATCTAGGGTTCCTTGATCTCGATACAGATGATCGGCGTCCCGGCCATGGTGCAGGTCTTCAATTCGGTCCGGTCGGGGTCCAGCGTCACCCAGGTCTTCCCAGGCTGTTCGATCCGCGTCAGGCCAAGTTCCATCAGCTCCGAGCGAGTTGTCAAAGCCGTCCAAAACCAACTCGCCATCAGCACTGTGGTGATCCAGGATGAGACCATCCCCACGATCACCCAGGGTGAGATCGTCAGCCAGCGCCTGATCGTCTCGCTCCGCCTCTCCAACTCGCTCCTGCTGTCGCTCAGAAAGAACCTGATATCGGTCTCGATTGTATGCAGCGCGCTGGTCGCAATGCTGCTGAAATCGCTCCTGAAGCTCTCCAGTTGAGATGCCATCAAGGCGGCGTGGTCGCTGCGTACTGTCTCCAGGTCCGCGTTCAATTTCTCGGCGAGGCGGTTCGGCTTGCCAGTCGTCATGGAAAATCTCTCCTTTCAATCGCCAGCGCTCGCCGGTGTCGGGATCTTTAGTGGTGATGTAATTTTTGCTGGCACGGGGGATCTCGAAGCCCGCGTCTGTGAGCGCGTCGATCATGCTGGCGCGGTCGCTGATGGTGCCGACACTGATCTGATCGAGGATCCAATCGTGGAGCGCTTCGCGACCCTGCGCCCGCGTCGGCGCTTCAATCGTCGCCCTCACTTCGCGGGCGCGCTCTGGGTCCAAAGGGTCTGCCCAACCGTGCGTTTTGTTCATCAAATCGCGGAGGCTGGAAAAGGCGCTCTCATGGCCTGGCGGTGCGATGTTCAACGCCTTGCCCGTGCTCAGCTCAAGGCGCGGCGTGCAGAAGTGCAGCTCGACGTTGCCTTCATGTGAGTGGCGCACCCAGAGACAATCGTATTGATCCCTGTCCAGCCCAGCAAAGGCCAGAGCCTCAAATAGCTCAATGGCCTCTTGCTGGGCGTCGGGACTGGGATCATCGCTGTCGGCAAAGCTGATGACGCCTGCCGTGTAGCTCCACTTGTTGGTGCTCGCGTCGATCAGGTCGCGGGTTTGGTCGGGGCTACCGTGCAGCACCTCGGGCAACGGGTCGCGGATCTTGGTTTGCGGTTTACTGGTGTAGTCGCGGATCAAATTGCGGTTCTCGTCATAGGCAAGAACTTCGCGCGCGATCAGGTAGTCGACGGGTGCAGCACCGCCGCCTGTGCCGGTGGAGAAGAACGAGATAATCATTCGCAGTTCTCGCCTGTGTGTGCCGCCACGATCTGCGCCAACTGCCGTTCGATGGCCACCAACTGCGTCGCGACCTTAAGCGTGTCGATCTGGCTCGCGCGGCCGGATTTAACTGCGCCGTTGATCCAGCGGGAGAGCTGATTGAGGTTGCCGCCGACGCGGGCAATCGCAAAGGTCAGCTTCGGGTCAACGCGAGGGACGGGCTTGCGCCGACGTGCCTCGGTCAGCCCCAAGGCCTCGCGCATCAGCATGGCATTGGGCAGGCCAGCGGCGTGCGCTTTGACCACAAGCGCTGCCTTTTCCGACGGGCTGCATCGAAAGATCACGCTCTCTGAAAGGCCCTCTTTGACGCCGCTTGCGTGCGTCTGGTTGGGGTTTGAAGGGGAGGCTGGCCGCCCCTCACAAGTCCCGCCGATGTAATCGGTGGGTAACCTTGCTCGCTGCTCTTTGTGGGGGTCTGTCGCACTCATGCTCTGAGCCCCGCCGCTTCGATTTCAGCTGAGCTGACCAGGTTCGCGGCCAGCAAAGCGGTCACTTGGCCGGGTGTTATGTGGCGGCAAAGGGGATGCTTGTCCGTGACCCAGTCGGCCAAACCTTTCAGCAATTCAGCCTCTTTGGCTTTGCCCGCTTCTCGCGCCTCCTCAACCTCCTGAAGGTATTTCAACCAACGGCCAGAGGAGAACCAATTGTCGGAGAAGCAGACCTTGGAGCGGGTGAAGCCTTCGCTCTCGGTCGCATAGGCCTGCACGGCGTCCTCGAGGTCTTTGGCGTCCACTCCGTCGGCCAGCGCTTGGCGGATTTGCGAGATACAACCCGCTTTGCCGCGAGCGCGATCCTCAGGATAGGCGGACAAAATCTTTTCTGAAATCTCATCCTCCACCGCTACCTTCGCGTGCGAAGGATTTGGTTTTTGATATGGTTTATATCTGTTCTTATAGGATTTGCCCTCAGGGGCAGATGGCTTGCCCTCAGGGGCAAATGCATCATTTTCCCTTTCGGTCGGATCGATTTGCCCATTTGGGCAAATGGAGTTGCCCAGGGCATACCAACAGGTCCGGTCATAGCGATCATCGCTGAAATTGCCCTTGATGATCAGTTCTGCGCTGACCAACTTTTCGAGCGCTGTTCGGATCTGCTTTTCGCTCAGATAGGAGAACAACTCACTAAAGGCCGAGATCGAATTGTAAGTCCAATACCGCCCGTCTCGAAGGTTGCGGCGATTGGCTTGGTTCTTCTCGATCCAGAAGGTGATGTTCTGGAAAATCACCGCCGCGTTCAGGCCAACACGTCCCGCGATTTCGGGATCAAAGCTATGGCGGCTCATGATTGGCCCCCGAAATACGCACAAACGTGCGAATTTTGTACAGGTTTTGTACGAGAAATCGGCCGTTTCAGCCGACTTCGGCCTGAAATCTCACGGGCCTTTTTGCAAGCTTCCGCACAACGTCCTATAAATAAGCCATATTTTTCAAGTGGTTTTGGCGACCCCGGCAGGATTCGAACCTGCAACCTGCCCCTTAGGAGGGGGCTGCTCTATCCAGTTGAGCCACGGGGCCGAGCCTGTTTACGCGATAGCAAATCCTTTGAACTATCACAATGAGGCGCAGGGCCGGGGCGAGGGATTATTCTAACGATTTGTCGCGCGCCTTTCCTGCGGCGCCCCATTGTACTGTTGGCGCGCACTGGCTAACCTTAAAGCAGCAGAAAATATGAGGCCTTAGATCGTGACCACGGAAACCAAGCGCCCGCTCACCCTACGCGACGTATCAGAAGCCACAGGCGTGTCGGAAATGACCGTAAGCCGTGTGTTGCGAAACCGCGGAGATGTTTCTGAAAAGACCCGCGTCAAGGTTTTGACCGCCGCCAAGGAACTGGGTTATGTGCCCAATAAAATTGCCGGCGCGCTGGCCTCCAAGCGGGTCAATCTGGTGGCCGTGATCATCCCTTCGCTGTCCAATATGGTCTTTCCCGAGGTGCTGACCGGCATCAACCAGGTGTTGGAAAACACGCCGCTGCAGCCGGTGGTCGGCGTGACCGATTACCAGCCGGAGAAAGAGGAAAAAGTCCTCTATGAGATGCTGTCTTGGCGGCCCTCTGGGGTGATCATTGCCGGGCTGGAGCATACCGAAGCGGCGCGGGCGATGCTCAATGCGGCCGGCATTCCGGTGGTCGAAATCATGGATACGGACGGCAAGCCGGTAGATTCCATGGTGGGGATTTCGCATCGCCGTGCAGGCAGCGAGATGGCAAAGGCGATCCTAAAGGCCGGCTATCGCCATATCGGCTTCATGGGCACTAAGATGCCGCTGGATCATCGGGCCCGCAAACGGTTCGAGGGCTTCACCGAGGCCCTGGCGAAGGAAGGCGTTGAGATCGAGGATCGCGCCTTTTACTCTGGCGGCTCAGCACTGGCCAAGGGGCGTGAAATGACGCAGGAAATGCTGGAACGCTCGCCTGAGCTGGATTTCCTTTATTATTCCAACGATATGATCGGTGCGGGCGGGCTGCTCTACCTGATGGATCAGGGCATTGATGTGCCAGGCCAGATTGGTCTTGCCGGCTTTAACGGGGTTGAGCTCTTGCAGGGCTTGCCGCGTCAACTGGCCACCATGGATGCCTGCCGGTTGGAGATCGGGCGCAAAGCGGCCGAGATCATTGCCTCGCAGCTGGATGACCCAGAGGCCGCGCAAGAACATCATGTGACCCTGACTCCCACCATTTCTTATGGTGACACGCTCAAGCGGCGCTGATGGCTCTGCCGCGCCTTGAAAACGCGCAGGCGCGGCGGCTGTTCATGGATCGTCACGCCCTTTTGGAACAGCCTCGCGGGGGCTCCAAAGGCGCGGACCTGCTGCAGTTGATCTCTCGACTGGGGTTTGTTCAGCTCGACAGTATCAACACTGTGGCCCGCGCCCATGATATGATCCTCTATTCCCGCCGACCCAGTTATCGTCCCAACCATCTGACCGATCTGTATCATGGTGGTGGGGCGCTGTTTGAGCATTGGACCCATGATGCGGCGATGATCCCGCTGGCCTATTATCCGCAGTGGCATCTGCGATTTCAGCGGGATGAGGCATTGCTGCGCAAACGCTGGCGCAATTGGCGCCGCGATGGGTTTGAGCAGCAGTTTGAGACTGTGCTGAGCCACATCCGCGATCATGGGCCGGTTAGTTCGTCTGATCTGGGCAAGGATGAGAAAAAGAGTTCAGGTGGTTGGTGGGACTGGCACCCGTCCAAGACCGCGCTGGAGTACTTATGGCGCACCGGGGCGCTGACCGTGATTGGCCGCTCAGGGTTTCAAAAACGCTACGATCTGACCGAACGGGTAATAGAGGAGGCGCTCCATGCGCCCGCAGATCAACTGGATCCGGCGCAGACGGTGGACTGGCTGTGCAACAATGCGCTGGACCGGCTTGGCTTTGCCACGCCAGGAGAGCTTGCCGCGTTCTGGGATACCGCCAGCAATGCCGAGGCGCGGAGCTGGTGCCAAGAGGCAAAGGCCCGTGGCGAGATCGAAGAGATCGAGATTGCGGCCTCGGATGGGAGCCTGCGCAAGAGCCATGCCCGTCCGGGTGTGATTGAACAGGCGGCAGAGCTGGGGCCTGCGCCGGGGCGGGTGCGGGTGCTCAGCCCCTTTGATCCGATGCTGCGCGACCGCAAACGGGCCGAGCGGCTATTTGGATTTTACTACCGGATCGAAGTTTTCACCCCGGCGCCGAAACGCATCTATGGCTATTATGTCTTTCCGCTGATCGAGGGGCAGAAAATGGTAGGGCGCATCGATATGAAGGCGGACCGTCCGGCGGACTGCCTGCGGGTGACCGCGCTCTGGCCCGAGCGCGGTGTGACCTTCACACCCGCGCGCATCAAACGCCTGGAGGCCGAACTGGAACGCACCGCTCGTTTTGCCGGGCTGGGAGCAGTGACCTTCTCGGATGGCTGGCTACATGACCCTGTCTGAAGATTACGCGGGTCGTAGATTGGATTCTATCACCGCGCGGTAGTCCGCCGGGGCGGGGCGGGCTTTAAACTCGGCCGGGTCGATGAAAACACAGGTGAATTTCCCCTCAAAGCAGAGAGTGCCGTTTTGGCGCGCATCGACACGAAAGGTTACCGATTTGGTGCCGATGGCACTTGGCCAGACTTCGCAGTCCAGGCGGTGGCGCGGGGTGACGGGCGAGCGGAATTCCAGATTCATCGATACAAAAGGCGTGCCGGTGCCGCGATCCAGCTCCATCTGATACCAGCCGTCGCCCTCCAGATGATGCTCCCACCAGGCATCGATGGCCTCCAGCGCAAAACTGGGCAAATGGCCCGTATAGGCGATCTGTGCCGGGTCGCAGTGGCCCCAGCCAACGCGGATACTGTGGACAAAGGCGGCGCCGTCGCCGGATTTACCAACTTGTTTTGACATCTTGAGTTCCTTGCCTGCGCTGCGGGTGCGCTAATCTAACTTTGAGGCGGGGATCTTTTAAACCACCCTTAACAAAAAGCCCCCTCCCAGCAGGACTGGAAGAGGGCGCATTTTAGTCTACCTGTGCCGGTGTTTAGTACAACAGATACAGCGGCAGCAGAGTGATAAACGGGAACATCACCAGGATAATCACCCGGATGATATCGGAGGCGACAAAATACATGACTGCCTTGTAGGTATCGATCATCTTGGTCTTGCGATCCATCGCGTTGATGATGAAGAGGTTCATCCCAACGGGCGGTGTAATCAGGCCGACCTCAACCACGATGAGCACGAGAATACCAAACCAGATGGCGACATACTCGGATTCGATGCGGTTGACGCGGCCTTCGGTGACCCGAATGCCCAGTTCCTTCATCTGTTCGCGGGTGAGTTCAGTGCCCGTCGCAATGGCATCTTGTATCGAGGCGAGCATCTCTGCTCCCATGCCATCAGGCACCCCGTTGCTCAGCACCTCCATCGCGGCGCTGGCCTGCATGTCGATCAGTGAAAGCAGACCAAAGTCCATGACTGAGATCACCGGGAAGAAGATCGGAATGGTCAGCAGGATCATCGACAGGCTGTCCATCAGGCAGCCAAAGATCAGATAGAAGGCCAGGATCAGCGCCAGAACCATCCAGGGGCTATAGCCCTGGCTGACAACAAAATCTGCCAGTTCCTGCGGCACCTTGGTCAGGGCGAGGAAACCATTGTAAAAGCCGGCCCCCAGCACGATGAAAAAGATCATCGCGGTGGAGCGGGCTGTCACCATGAAGCTGTCAACCAGATTGGGGCGGTCCAGCCCGCCGTTCAACCAGGCAATCAAGCCGGTGCCGAATGCGCCCACTGCCGCGCCTTCGGTCGGGGTGAACAAGCCGCCGTAGATGCCGCCTACAACCAGTCCAAAGACCATGAGTACTGGCCAGACTTTGACCAAATTGGCAAAGCGTTCGGACCAGGGAATGGCAGGGCGGGTGCCCGCCGCCTTGGGGTTCAGGCGCACATAGATGGAAATCACGATGACATAGCCGATGGCCGCCAGCAGGCCAGGGATAAAGGCCGCGAGGAACAGCTTGGCGATGTTTTGTTCGGTGAGGATGGCATAGATCACCAGCACAACTGAGGGCGGGATCAGAATGCCCAGGGTGCCGCCTGCCGCCAGTGTCGCGGTGGAGAAGCCACCAGCATAGCCGTATTGCTTTAGCTCGGGCAGGGCGACGCGGCCCATGGTGGCGGCTGTAGCCAGCGAGGAGCCACAGATCGCCCCAAAACCGGCGCAGGCCCCGATCGAGGCCATGGCAACACCGCCTTTTTTATGTCCCAGGAAACCTTCGGCGGCTTTGAACAGTGCCGAGGACATGCCTCCCAGGGTGGCAAAATGGCCCATCAGTAGGAACATCGGCACGATGGTCAGCGAATAGGAGGAGAAGGTGGTGTAGGTCTCACTTTTGAGACGGCCAAAGGCCACCTGTGTGCCATCGGTGACCAGGATCAAGCCGCCTAGACCAACGAGGAACATCGACAGGCCAATCGGCACCCGCAAAAAGATAAGCCCCATCAGAACCGGAAAGGAGGCAATGCCAATTTCAAGAGTAGTCACTGTTCACCCTCCACGCCGTCCCAAATCTGGATGCGGCCGGTAAAAAATTCATAAGTGCGGACGGCGGCCATATAGAGCCCAAGCAAGGCGGCGATGCTTGCGCCGAACAAGCTGGCGCCATAGGCCCACCAGACCTTAAATTCCAACAGGAACGAGGTCTCTCCATTGCCAAACTTGCTGATGGTGCCAGCGGCCAGGCGCCAGGCGATCAGCACTAGGACAGCTGCAAACAGGATTTCGGTCACCATGCGCAAAAAGCGGTTCACACCGCGAGGAAAGGCATTGGCGACGACATCAACTGCGGCATGTCCGGCAGAGATCTGGCAGAGGGGAATAAAGGCAAAGATTGCAAAGGCGACACCGGCTTCGACCAGTTCAAAATCGCCATTGATTGGCCCCACCCAGGTGATCATCCAGTCCGAAAAGCCCGGTGCAATCGACTGCATAATGTCGCCGTGGAAGACGCCATTCAACAAGCGACCGATAATCGACAGGCAGGTCATAATGATCAGGAGAGAGAGGACCATACCACCGATAATGGCCATGGATCTGGCCAGCCCCATCATGAGCTTGTGCATGGTTTAAACCCTTTATTGTGCGCAAAGGGCCGCGGCACCAAATGCTGCTGCGGCCCTTTGACTGTATTTCTAGCTTACTTCACGTATTGTGGCGTGTATTTTTCGATCAGGTAGGAGGCTTCATCCAAAAGCGCCTGACCGTCGATGCCTTTTTCGGTCATGTCGGCCAGCCATTTGTCATAGACTGGCTGGGCCAGGTTGCGCCATTCAGTGGTCTGATCTTCGTCCAGGGTGATAACGTTGTTGCCGTTATCAAGCGCAGCTTCCCGTGATGGGCCATCGGAATCGGCCATGGTGCCACCCGCAAAGACCGAGAATTCCAGACCGGAGTTCTCATCAATGGCGGCTTTCTGAGCGTCGGACAGGCTCTCGTATTTCTCTTTGTTCATCGCCAGAACAAAGGTCAGAGTGTAGAGCGCCTTGCCGGTGAACTCGGTGTGGCTTTCAACCAGCTCTGGCACTTTCAGCGCTGCGGTGACTTCCCATGGAATGGTGGTGCCATCGATCACGCCTTTGGACAGGCCTTCGGGGATCGCAGGAACAGGCATACCAACGGGGGTTGCACCCAGCTGTGTCAGCAGCGAGTTGACCGAACGACCACCGCCACGGATTTTCATGCCCTGCAGGTCCGCGGGAGTTTCAACCGGATCGGAGGTATGGATGATGCCAGGGCCGTGAACCCAAGTACCCAGGATTTTGACATCCTTGAACTCGGTGTCTTTCATGTGCTTATCGAACATTTCCCAATAGGCGTGCGACGTGGCACGGGCATTGGTCATCATGAAGGGCAGTTCAAAGACTTCGGTCGAAGGGAAGCGGCCGGGGGTATAGGCAACAACAGTCCAGACGATGTCCGCAACGCCGTCGATGGCCTGGTCCATCAGCTCTGGTGGCTTGCCGCCCAGCTGCATGGAAGGAAAACGGTCAATGGTGATCTCGCCACCGGAGGCCGCTTCGACCTTGTCGGCCCAGACATCCAGGATCAGCTTTGGCACATTGGCCTGGGCTGGCAGAAACTGGTGCAGTTTCAGAGTGACGTTTTCAGCAAATGCCGAGGTGGCGCTGAGGGCCACGATTGCGGCAGCGCCGGCGGCTCCAAGAAGCTTTCTACGAGTGGTCATTTGATTCCTCCCTATTGACCTTGCATCTCCCCATCCTATTGCCCTCGTAAAACGATATTGCAACAAGAGGCTCAATTCTTTTCACTTTGTTCCCAAGGGGCCGGGAATTGTTCGCGAAACGAACGACTGGCCCCCTGCTATTTGGTGCATTTGTAACTATCAATGGCGGATTATACATTTCTTACTCATGAATTCAGCGGTCATGAGCCTCATCAGTTGGCGATCCTCAGCAGGGTATTGATATGTTACAGATTATTCAGGCTATTTGATGATGTGATACATCTCAACACTATGCGCGGTGATTTTCAATCCCTCTTCGCCAGTCAAAAGGCGACAACTTCGCACAGGTGGCGCTGCCGTTTCCTCCGATGACCGGCTCTGATACATGGCGCAGCCGAGGCTGCCAGAGCACCACTATGCAAAGCAGAAAGGGCTTTGCGAATGGACCCAGCGCACATTGCCTTGCACATTTCGCACCTGCTCCGCCCAGAGGCGCAGCCGCTAGGCCGGGTCGATCAAACGCAGCGAGATTGGCGACAGACCGGTGATTCCACCGTTGATCTCCTGGCCGGGCTGGGTGGGGCCGACACCTGCGGGGGTCCCCGTTAGGATAAGATCGCCGGGGCGCAGGTGGTAGAAACCAGACAGGTGACAGATGATTTCCTCGACCGACCAGATCAATTCGGCCAGCGTGGCCTCCTGTTTGATTTCATCATCCAGGGTCAACCAAATGCGTTGATCTGCCACCGGACCCCAATCTTCTGCCTTGGTCAGTGGTGCAAAGACGGCGCCTTGTTCCAGATCCTTGCCCAGATCCCAGGGTCTTTGCTTTTTGCGCTCGCGGATTTGCAGGTCGCGCCGGGTCATGTCCAGCGCGCAGCCATAGCCATAGATCGCCGCGCGGGCCTCTTGGGCCGTGGCACGAAACACTGGTTTGCCAATGGCCAGGGCCAGCTCCATTTCGTAGTGAAAATTCTCTGTCCCCGGAGGGTAGGGGGCAGAGCCGCCGGAAAGCATCGCATTGGCGCTGGATTTGGTGAAGTAGAATGGCGCCTCGCGGTCGACCTCGACCCCCATTTCGGCGGCATGGGCGGCATAGTTGCGGCCCACACAAAAGATCCGGCCAATGGGAAATTCTGCCGTTTCGCCCTCTACCGGGATAGTCAGGGGCTCGGGGAGTGGGAACAGGGTTTCTGGCATGTCAGCACCTCTATTTCTGGCGGCAGGTTTGAACCTGCCTCTGCCTATGTGGTGCCACCATAAGGAGATATTCCGCCTTGCCTATAGGAAAGGATGCGCTTTGTAACTAGCGCATCACAAAGGGGTCGGGGATGGGATCATCTGATGTACGCAGCCAGACGGCTTTGACCTTGGTGTAATCCAGCGCCGCCTGCAGCCCGCCTTCGCGCCCGTGCCCGGACAGCCCATGCCCGCCAAAGGGCGCAATGGGAGAGACCGCCCGGTAGGTATTGACCCAGACAATGCCGGCGCGAATGCCCCGGATCATCCGATGCGCCCGTGTCAGGCTTTGGGTAAAGACACCCGAGGCGAGGCCAAACTTGGTGTCATTGGCAATCTTCATAGCCTCGGCCTCAGTGTCAAAGCTGACCACCGACAGAACCGGGCCAAAGAATTCGCGGCTCAGGCAGGGGGCCTCTGGCGCGTCAGAGCAATCCAGAATGGTTGGCGGAAAGTAATAGCCCGGACCATCCGGCGCGCTGCCGCCGGTGACCAGCTTGGCGCCTGCTGCGGTGGAGGCGGCAATCAGAGCCAGCGCATGGTCGCGCTGCGCCTTTGTGCAAAGGGGGCCAACTTCGGTGGCCATATCATCCGGCGCACCAATGACTACGGCCTCAGCTTTTTCTTTCAACCGCGCCAAGAATTGATTTTTGATCTTGCTGGAAATCACCAGGCGTGAGCCGGCAACGCAGCTTTGTCCCGTGGCGGCAAAAATCCCCGAGATCTGCGCATTCACCGCACTCTCAATGTCGGCGTCCTCAAAAACGATAAAGGGGGATTTGCCGCCCAGCTCCAACGAGGTGGAGGCCAGGTTTTCGGCAGAATTGCGCACGATATGACGGGCGGTTTCAGGCCCGCCGGTAAAGGCGACATGGGCGATCTTGTCGTGGCTGGTGAGCGCGACCCCGGCCTCTGCGCCACCGGTGATCACATTGAGCACACCGGGCGGAAACCCCGCCTGATCAAAGATACGGGTGAATTCCAACATCGGCGCCGGGCCTTCCTCGGAGGCTTTTAGGACCACGGTGCAGCCCGCCGCCAGCGCTGGGCCGATCTTCACTGCGGACAGGAACAGCTGCGAGTTCCAGGGCACCACGGCGGCAACCACACCGATGGGTTCGCGCCGCAGCCAGACCTCCATGTCGGGCTTATCAATGGGCAGATGTGCGCCCTCGATCTTATCGGCGAGGCCCGCATAATAGCGGTAGTAGTCCGCTACATAGGCGATCTGGGCCGAGGTCTCGCGGATGATCTTGCCGGTGTCGCGGGTTTCCAGCTCGGCCAGACGCGGCGCGTTTTGAGCTACCAAATCCGCCAGCCGCAGCAACAGTTTGCCGCGCTGGCTGGCGCTTATAAGGGCCCAGTCCGGAGCAAAAAAAGCATCCTCGGCGGCCTGAACGGCCCGGTCCACATCGGCAACACTGGCCTCGGGCATCTTTGCCCAGACCGTGCCAGTGGCAGGGTCTAGGCTCTCGAACTGGGCAGAACCTGCATCAAACTGGCCGCCGATATATTGCTGAAACTGCTGCATTGTCTGTCCTTGTTGGAAACCTGAACCTTAGGTGAAGGCGGGCATGACCTCATTGATGAAACGCTCCAGCGAGGCTTTCTTGCGCTCAAAGCTCATGCTGGAGTCGATCCAGAATGAGTATTCGTCATAGCCCAGGGCCTCGTATGCCTTGATCCGTTCAATGACACCTGCGGGCTCGGCGATGACCAGATCGCGCTCCATCGCTTCTGGAGAGTAAAAGGGATGGGCGGCGATCTCGTGTTGCGAAAGCTCTTTGATCAGGCCTTGCTCCACGGGGCGTTCATTTTTGAACCAGGCGCCAAAGTAGCAGTAGAACCGGTTCAACTCTTCGGCGGCCAGCTTCACGTCTTCGGCGCTGTCCGCCACATAGGTGTGCAGCAGCAGCATGATTTTGGGACGCGGAGTGTCGGGGAACTTGGCGCAGGCATCGGTGAAACGCTGCATCAGGCTGGCGATTTCGCCGTCCCCTTGCCACAGCGGCGTCACCTGAACGTTGCAGTTGTTGGCGACGGCAAACTCGTGGCTGTTGGGGTCACGCGCTGCCACCCAGATCGGCGGGCCGTCCTGCTGAACTGGCTTGGGTGAGGAGGTGGTCTTGGGGAAGGAGTGGAATTCGCCTTCCTGGGCATAATCCCCCTGCCACAGGCCCTGCACCGCGGGGATCAGCTCACGCATGCGTTGCCCGGCCTCCCAAGCATCCATGCCGGGCATCATGCGCTCGTATTCATAGGAATAAGCGCCCCGAGCGATGCCAAGATCCAGCCGCCCTTCGGTGATGATATCGGTCAGCGCCGCCTCACCTGCCAGGCGGATGGGGTGCCAGAAGGGCGCAATCACCGTGCCGGTGCCCAGACGGACATTTTCAGTGTGGCGGGCCACATCGACGAGATTCAAAAAGGGATTGGGCGAGATGGTGAAATTCATCCCGTGGTGCTCACCGGTCCAGATCGCATGCATACCGCCACGATCAGCGATTTTGCACAGTTCGATGAACTCATCATAGAGCTGCTTTTGGTCCTGATCGGGCGAAATACGCTCCATATGCGCAAACAAGGAAAACTTCATGTCACTCAACTCCCTGACACGATTTTGCGGACATCGCCGCTGATCTGGTTGCCGTAAAATACCCCGTAGTTGCCCATGCGGCTTTCACTGGCAAAACGTTCGAGCATGATGCGCAGGGCCGGGTCGGTCACCTCCATCATGGTCGACGCGCTGAGCGGCGTGAAGCAGCCCCGTTTCGGCGTGCCATCGGCGGCCTGACAAAGGAACGAGATATGCTGGTGTTCGCGCGCACCGTCTTCAAAAACTGAATAGATAAACCCGGGATCCGCCTCTAACCCACAGGTCGCGATCAGCTCGCCCAGAGCGACAGATGCTCCGGCGCGGCCTACGGGTTTTTGTGGCAGGGTTAGCCCGCCATTGCCATCATCGACCAGCAGCACTTCGCCAGCGCGTTCAATCAGGGCAGAGACCACCAGATTGGCGCCCTGTGCAAGAGCTTCGGCCTCGGCTGCCGGGGTGACATAGGCGCCACGGGCATAGCCCAGACCGGGGGCGGTGCTGGTGTCGAATGCTTCGACCTTGCCGATCAGGATCACATGATCGCCGGCCTCAACGGTTTTATGCATGGAGCAGTCGAACCAGGCAGAGACGCCCGACAGAAGGGGGGAGCCATGCGGGCCAACCTGCCAGTCCACCGCCGCAAAGCGGTCCTCGGACGGTCGGGCAAAGGTATTGGAGATCTCTTTTTGATCTTCCGCGAGGATGTTCACCGCAAAACCAGAGGCCTGGGTCAGGGCCTCGTAATTGCGTGAGCTATTGGCCAGGCAGACCAGCACCAGGGGCGGATCCAGCGAGACCGAGGAAAAGGAGTTGGCGGTAAAGCCCAATGGGGTGCCATCACTGTCATGGCTTGTCACCACGGTGACGCCGGTCATGAAGGTGCCAAAGGCGTCGCGCAGGGCGCGCGGGTCAAGTGGGGTAGGGGCCATTGGGATCTCCTTCGTTTGGTCTGGCGTTTCGTCAGAGGTGGTCTCGGGACGATGCAGCCAGCGCGTCAGGCTGTCAGTCACCGCATCAGCCGCGGTGAGATTAACCATATGGCGACCGGGCAGGATTTCCACTTCGCCGTTCTGGGCCATCTCCGCCATGGCGCGTGACATGGCTGGGGTCGAATTGGGATCGGCGTCCCCCGTCAACGCCAGCAGCGGGCAGGTGATCTGCCCCCATTGGTCGGCATAGGTGGCGTCGCTGCGGGCAAAGGCGCCATAGGCGGTGGCGTAGCCGCTCCGATCAACCGCTGAAAGCCAGTCACGAACCTGTTCGCGGGCGTGCTGTTCTACGTGAGAGACGCCAAACCAACGTGTCAGCGGCGTTTCCAGATCGACCTTGCCTGCTTTGATTTCGGCGGAGCGGGCCAGAACGGCCTCACTGGCTTGTTGTGAGCGTTTGAACACGCCATTGATCAACGCAACCCGGCGCAGCATTTCGGGGTGTGTGCAGGCAAAACCACCGGCGATCAGCGCCCCCATGGAATGTCCTGCCAGATTGACCGGGCCGGTGTTCAGCGTGGTGAGCGCGGCCTTCAGCCAGGCGACATAGTCCGGCAGCACGGCACCTTCAGGCAGGGGGCTGCTGCCCCCATGGCCGGGCATATCCAGCGCCAGCACTCGGTGGGTTTTTGACAGTGCTTCGAACTGTGGTGCCCAGGCGGCGCTCTGCATGCCGACCCCGTGGATCAATACCAGGGGCTCGCCCGAGCCTGCCGCGCGGTAGCTAAGACTGCCGTATGGCTCAGACAGCTGCAGGGTTGTCGACGTCATGGCCCAGATCCTTGAGGTCTTGATAACGGTCTCCAATGCGGTGATGCGGACGCCCGCCGATGGAGGCGCCAAGGGCCACGACGATTTCATCTGCTGCCGGGGCATCGGCCACCGATGTCTGGATGGTCAGATAGTGCGAGCGACGACCGCCGTCGTTCTTGTCCATCAGGGGGATCATAAGCGGCGCATTGGCCGGACCGCGGGTGTTGGAGAAGGCGAGATAGCTTTTTGCGCCGACGGCCTCGCGGTAATGGTTGCCAAAGCGCAGGGTGTGGATCAGCGCCGAGGCGTGCTCGACCTCACCGTCCAGACCAACAATGGCGGACTTGCCATAGCCTTCGACCTTGTCGCCGCCACCGGCAGCATCAAGCACCATCTTGGTCAGCATCTCGCCCAGACCCGGTGCGCAGTCATGAATTTCCGGTTTCAGATCATCCACAAAGCCCCGCCCGGCCCAGGGGTTTTTGATCACGGCAATGGCAGCAATCATCTTGAGCGGCGTGGCGGCCTCTTTGCCGCCCTCGATCAGGGTTTCTTCGACGTGCAGCAGGGTTTTGCGAATGATGGCGGGCATGGGGCACCTGAATTGGAGTGAAACTGTTTGATTGACATATGGTATACCATAATCTCGTACGTCAAGAATTAGTTGTCTCTTTTTGGAGGGGCTGGTAGGTAGAAGCCATGGAAAACCCCGCTCTGGCTCAGCTGAAAATCGAACAACCGCCTGCAACGCTTCGTGAAATCGTGCAGGAAAAAATGCGTGAAGCGATCATATCTGGTGTGTTCTCGCCGGGTGAACGTCTGGTGGAGCGGCCCTTGTGTGATCAATTGGGGGTCAGCCGGACGGTGATCCGCGAGACGATTCGCTATCTCGAGGCCGAAGGTCTGGTAGAGATCCTGCCCAATCGCGGCCCCATCGTGGCACCGCTGAGCTGGGAGGATGCACGCCAGATCTACGAGATCCGTCGCATGCTGGAAACCGCAGCGGCTGTGGCCTGCGCCCAGTCGGGGTCCCGCAGATTACACGCGGAATTGCAGGCTGCGCTTGAAGCACTGAAACAGGCCTTTGCGCAGTCTGCTTCAGAGGCGCTGCCGGGGGCCTTGTTCAAGGCCTCGACCGGGTTTTATCAGGTGATGTTTGAGGCTGCAGGGCATCATATCGCCTGGGAGGTGGTCAACCGGCTGAATGGGAGGATCAGCCGGTTGCGCGCCATGACCCTGTCGGCTTCGGATCGTGCGCAGCCCGGTTTGGCCCATATGCAGGCGATCTGTGATGCCATCGTGGCGGGCGATGCAGCGGCGGCGCAGCACGCGGTGGAGACCCATCTGGCGGATGCCTCCGCCGTGGCCGAACGGCTGCTTTCAGGGGAAGAAAAGGAATAGCGCGATGGCCAAGGCCTATTGGATCGCCCATGTGACAGTCACCAACCCGGAAGTCTATGCAGGCTATCAGGCGGTTGCTCCGGCGGCCTTTCAGCAGCATGGCGCAAAGTTTCTAGCCCGCGGTGGCGAGGCAGAGACCCTGGAAGGCGAAAGTTGGCAACGCCACGTGGTGATAGAGTTCGACAGCCTGCAACAGGCCCGCGACTGCTACACTTCACCAGAGTATAAAAAGGCCCGCGCGCTGCGGGCCGGGGCCTGCGAGGCCAGCATCACCATTGTCGAAGGGACTTGAGGCGGCAGTTTCCTGCTGGAAACTAGATTTCCAGTGAGACCCAGAGCACTTTGGCGTCTTCGTCGCTGACGGAAACACAGCCGTGGCCCATGCCGCTGTCGTAATAGACCGAATCACCGGCACTCATATTGAGGGGGCGATAGTGCTCGGTATAGAGCACCAGATCTCCGCTGATCACATACATGAACTCTTCGCCACGATGGCGGACCCAGCTTTCATACTCGGTGACGTCGCGCGCCTTGATGGTGCTGATATAGGGCAGCATCCGCTTGCTGGTGAGCTCGGTACACAGGAGTTCATGATCATAGGTCTTGGTTTCCTGATGCTCGCCGCGCCCGGACAACGTGTAATCGCGCCGTCCCGAAATGCTGCTTTGCGCCGACTGAACGAACAATTGCGGCGTTTCCAGCTCCAAAGTTTGCATCAGACGGCGAATAATCTCGAAACTGGGGCGGGTCTGGTTGTTCTCGATCTTGGAGAGAGTCGAGCGCCCGATGGCCGCCGCCTTGGCTGCTTCCTCTAGCGTCAGTCCCTTCTCTTTGCGTGCGTCGCGAATCATTTTTCCCAGGACTTCACCGTCTGGTGCTTCCGTTGGGTCAGCTGCGAGCCCTGTTTCTTCTGACTGAACCGGTTCCATTTTTTGCGATTTCTCCTGTTGCGACTGAACCTTAGCTTTGATGTATTCGGCAGTCAAAATTTCCACACGAGATCTTTTGTTGATTAAAGGGGAAAAGTTTCCTAAACGAACATAACGCCGCATACAGGCGCATACATTCATGTTTGAGAACATGTCGCTCTGGGAGGGGAAACGGATGAGCAGCTTTGATCTGGTGGTAATCGGTGGTGGTCCTGGTGGCTATGTCGCGGCAATCCGGGCTGCTCAGCTGGGATTGAAGGTTGCCTGTGTCGAAGGCCGTGGCGCACTGGGCGGTACCTGCCTCAACGTGGGGTGTATCCCATCGAAGGCGTTGCTGACCTCCTCGGGCAAATATGCCGAGCTTTCCCATCTTGCGGGTCATGGTGTTTCCGTTGAAGGAGCCAGTGTAGATGTCCCTGCGATGATGGGGCGCAAGGAAAAGATCGTTGGCGATCTAACCAAAGGCATTGCCTTTCTGTTCAAAAAGAACGGTGTCGCGCTGATTGAAGGCTGGGCCAGCATTCCCGCCCCAGGTCAGGTGCAGGTCGGCGATCAGGTCATCGAAACAAAGAACATTCTCATTGCCACCGGGTCTGAACCCACGCCCCTCCCTGGCGTGGAGATCGACGAGGTGGACGTGCTGACCAGTACCGGCGCTTTGGAGCTTTCCTCCGTGCCTGAGCATTTGGTGGTGGTTGGCGCCGGCGTGATCGGGCTTGAATTAGGTCAGGTCTGGTCACGTCTGGGCGCGAAGGTGACGGTCGTCGAATATCTCGACCGGGTGCTGCCGGGTATCGATGGCGAGATTGCCAAACTGGCGCAGCGTGCGCTCAGCAAGAAGGGACTGAAGTTCCAGCTGGGGCGGGCCTTGCAGTCCATTGAAAAGACAGATGCAGGTCTGTCGCTAACGCTGGAGCGCGTTGGCAAATATAAGATCGAGCAGCTTGAGGCTGACAAGGTGTTGATTGCCATCGGTCGGCGTCCGGTCACCCGTGGTCTGGGGTTGGAAGCTCTGGGTGTCTCGGTGACAGCGCGTGGCGTTATTGAGGTGGACGAGACTTTCCAGACATCGGTGCCCGGCATCTATGCCATTGGCGATTGTGTGCCCGGCCCGATGCTGGCGCATAAAGCCGAGGAAGACGGAGTAGCCTGTGTCGAAATGCTGGCAGGTGAGCACGGGCATGTCGACTACGGCACCGTGCCCGGCGTGGTTTACACCGACCCCGAAGTGGCCTCGGTTGGTGTGACCGAAGAGGCGCTGAAAGAAGCTGGCACAGAGTATAAGGTTGGCAAATTCTCCTTTATGGCCAACTCCCGTGCCCGTTCCAGTGGGGAAACCGACGGCGCGGTCAAGGTGCTGGCGGACATGGAGGGGAAGATCCTCGGAGCGCATCTTTGTGGTGCCCATGGGGGTGATCTGATCGCAGAGCTGGTTCTGGCCATGACCAAAGGTCTCACGGTTCAGGAGGTCGCTGCCAGCTGTCACGCACATCCTTCGATGGCGGAAGCGGTGAAGGAAGCCTGCCTGGATGCCATGGACCGCGCGATTCACGCCTAAGGACGCAGCCTGAGGAGGTTACCCCAATGAATGTACAAGCTCCCCGCCTACGCCATCCCGAAAAGGCAAAGAAGGCAGACAGCGTGATCCCGCGCAAGCCCAAGTGGATTCGTAAGAAAAAGATCGAAAGCGCCGAGTATTACGAAACCCGCCGCCTGATGCGCGATCATGACCTCTCCACAGTCTGCGAAGAGGCCTCTTGCCCCAATATCGGCGAATGCTGGTCCAAGAAACACGCCACCATGATGATCATGGGCGAGATCTGCACCCGTGGCTGTTCCTTTTGCAATGTGATGACGGGGCGCCCTGATGCGTTGGATGCCTTTGAGCCGGGTCGCGTGGCCCAGGCGGTCAAGAAGCTGGGGCTGCGCCATGTTGTGATCACCTCTGTGGATCGCGACGATCTGCAGGACGGTGGGGCCGAACATATTGCCCAGACCATTCGCGCGGTCCGCCACCAGAACCCAAACACAACTGTCGAAGTCCTGACCCCGGATTTCCTGGGCAAAGGCGCGGCGGCGCAAGCGGTATTTGAGGCCGCTCCGGATGTGTTCAACCACAATCTGGAAACTGTGCCACATCTCTATGCCACCGTGCGCCCCGGCGCGCGCTACTATACTTCGCTGCGCCTGCTGGATGACGCCAAACGGGCGAATCCGTCGCTGTTTACCAAGTCGGGCCTGATGGTTGGCCTTGGGGAGAGTATGAGCGACGTGCGTCAGGTCATGGATGACCTGCGCGCGGCGAATGTCGATTTTCTAACCGTGGGCCAATATCTGCAGCCCACGCCAAAGCATCACCCGATCGACCGTTTCTGGTCGCCGGAGGAATTCGAACAACTGGAACAGATCGCCCGCAACAAGGGCTTTTTGGGGGTGTCTGCCACTGCGCTGACACGCTCGTCGTTCCACGCGGACGAAGATTTTGCCGCTCTCAAACAGGCCCGGGATCGGGCGCTGGTCGAGAGTGTTTGAACCGTAACGCATTGGGAGGGAAACCATGGAAGCGTTAAGTAATTTTGTAGGATGGGTGAACGGAGTCGTTTGGGGGCCGCCAATGCTGGTGCTCATCCTCGGCGTTGGCCTGTTCCTGCAGGTCGGCCTGAAAGTCATGCCGATCCGTAAACTGGGCATGGGCTTTGGTCTGATGTTCAAAGGTCGCGAAGGTGCTGGCGAAGGCCAGATTTCGCCTTTTAACGCGCTGATGACGGCCCTGTCCGCCACCATCGGGACCGGTAACATCGCCGGTGTTGCCACCGCGGTCTTCCTGGGTGGCCCTGGCGCGCTGTTCTGGATGTGGATGACCGCATTGGTCGGCATGGCGACCAAATTCTGCGAAGCCGTTCTGGCGGTGAAATACCGCGAGAAGGACGAAGAGGGCAACTACGTCGGCGGCCCGATGTATTACATCAAGAACGGTCTGGGGTCGAAATGGGCTTGGCTGGGTGTGCTCTTTGCGATCTTTGGCGGCGTTGCAGCCTTTGGCATCGGCAATGGCGTACAGGCCAACGGTGTTGCACAGGTTCTGGAAGTGAACTTCTCCATCCCAACATGGATCTCGGGTGTTGCGCTGATGGCCTTGACCGCAGCGGTGATCCTGGGTGGCATTACCCGCATCGGTAACGTTGCCGGTAAATTGGTGCCAGTCATGGCGGTTGGCTACATCACTGCAGGTATTGTGGTTCTGGTGCTGAACATCGGTGCCCTAGGGGATGCTCTGGGCCAGGTCTTTACCTACGCCTTTACACCCTGGGCGGCCAAAGGTGGCGCAGCTGGTGCAGCCGTTTGGTTGGCAATCCGCTTTGGTGTGGCCCGTGGCGTCTTCTCGAACGAAGCCGGCCTTGGTTCCGCGCCGATCGCGCATGCCGCCGCTGAGACCAAAGGCCCGGTAAACCAGGGTCTGATCGCGATGCTGGGGACCTTTATCGATACCATCATCGTTTGCTCGATCACCGGTCTGGCCATCATTGCCTCAGGCGCTTTGGATGTGGCCGTGGCGGACTTCCTGGCCAATGGCGACAAAGAAGGCTTCTCGGCAATCTCTGGCGCGGCTCTGACCTCGCTGGCCTTTGAGACTTCGCTGCCCGGCTTTGGCGGTTACTTCATCGCTGTGGCCCTGTCGATCTTTGCTTTCACCACCATCCTGGGCTGGTCCTACTATGGTGAGAAATGCATGGAGTTCCTGTTTGGTGTTAAGGTGATGTTGCCTTACCGTCTGTTGTGGATCGTCGCCATCTACTTTGGTGCCACCGCTGACCTCGGCTTTATCTGGCTGCTGGCGGATACGCTGAATGCCATGATGGCGCTGCCAAACCTGATCGCCCTGGCCCTGCTGAGCCCGGTTGTCTTCAAAGTAACCAAAGAGTTCTTTGCAACCAACGGCCAGTCGGAAGAGCCTGGCTATAAGGCAAGCGAATAAACCAAAACCGGAGGGCGCAGCCTGCGCCCTCCACCCCCTATCACACCTCTAGTAAAAGGCTGCACAGGATGACCGACGCACCTAAACGCACTCCGCTTTATGATCTGCACGTCGAACTTGGCGGCAAGATGGTTGATTTTGCCGGCTGGGAAATGCCGGTGCAGTATCCCATGGGCATCATGGGTGAGCACAAGCAATGCCGCGAAAAAGCAGGCCTGTTTGATGTCTCCCATATGGGGCAAGTGATCCTGAAGGGCGATGATGTTGCCGCCCAGCTGGAAAAGATCGCGCCCTCTGCCTTTACTACGCTGAAAGAAGGCAAGGCCCGCTACACATTCTTCACCAATGACAATGGCGGCATCATGGATGACCTGATTGTCTCCAATGCCGGTGATCATTTCTTTGTCGTGGTCAATGCTTCCATGCGTCACCAGGACATCCCGCATATGGCCAAGCACCTCGAGGGCGTCGAAGTGACCGAGATCTTTGATCGCGCCTTGGTGGCTGTTCAGGGTCCTTCGGCGGAAAACGTTGTGGGTGATCTGTGCCCCGCTGCCCGTGATATGAAATTCATGGAAACCCTGGTGGCGGACATCAAGGGTGTCGAATGCCGCATCTCCCGCCTCGGCTACACCGGCGAAGACGGCTATGAAATCTCGATCCCCGAAGACAAAGCGGTTGAGATCACCCGTGCTTTCCTGGCCCATGACGAGTGTGAGCCCGCAGGTCTGGGGGCCCGCGACTCCCTGCGGCTTGAGGCTGGCCTTTGCCTATATGGCAATGACATCGACAACGACACCACACCCGTCGAGGCCTCGCTGACCTGGGCGATGCAAAAGCGCCGCAAAGAGGAAGGTGGCTTCCCCGGTGCCGCCCGCATCCAGAAAGAACTGGCCGAGGGAGCAGCCCGCAAGCTGGTCGGCATCAAGCCGGAAGGCCGTGCCCCTGCGCGCCAGGGTGTCGAAGTGCAATGCGCTGACGGCAACACCATCGGTGCCATCACCTCGGGCGGCTTTGGTCCCACCGTGGGTGCCCCCGTTGCCATGGGCTATGTCGCGGCAGGTCACGGCCAGCCCGGCGAAAAGGTCAATCTGATCATCCGGGGCAAGGCCCAGCCGGCGGAAATCGTCGCGCTGCCCTTCGTGACCCAGAACTACAAACGCTAAGTCAAACGATAAGATACGAGGAGAGTCTGCTATGACCACCTATTATTCCGAAGAGCACGAATGGGTCACTGTTGAAGGGGATATTGCCACTGTGGGCATCACCCAGCACGCCGCTGACCAGCTGGGCGAGATCGTCTTTGTCGAGCAGAAAGAAGCCGGCGACGATTTTGAAAAAGGCGATGAGATCGGCGTTATTGAATCCGTCAAGGCAGCCTCGGAAATCTACGCGCCGCTGGATGGCGAAGTGGTTGAGGCCAACGAAGCGCTGGCCGACAACCCCGGCGCTCTGAACGAGAGCCCCGAAGGCGATGCCTGGATCTACAAGATCAAACTGGCAGATGCTGCCCAGCTGGAAGAGCTGATGGACCTGGATGGCTACAAAGCCCTGATCGGTTGATGTTGCCGGGGCCGGTCCCTCCGGCCCCGCCTTATCATCTTTCTCTAAATATTCCCGCCGGAGGCTCCGACAGATCCGGCTGGTTGTTCCCTTTCCATAGGAGCGCCGCAAATGGCCTTTAAACTGACCGACTACGAAGCCTATGACTTCGCCAACCGTCGCCACATCGGCCCCTCTCCGGCTGAAATGGCCGAGATGCTGAAGGTGATCGGCTTCAAGACCCTTGATGATCTGATCGACGCCACCGTGCCATCCGCCATCCGCCAGCAAGATCCGCTGGACTGGGGCCCGGCGATGACCGAGCGCGACGCCCTGTTCCACATGAAAGAAGTGGCCGGCCAGAACAAGGTTCTGACCTCGCTGATCGGTCAGGGCTACTATGGCACCTCGACCCCGGCGCCAATCCTGCGCAACATCCTGGAAAACCCGGCCTGGTACACCGCCTATACACCCTACCAGCCGGAAATCTCCCAGGGCCGCCTAGAAGCACTGCTGAACTACCAGACCATGGTCAGCGACCTGACCGGTATGGATATCGCCAATGCCTCGCTTCTGGACGAGGCCACCGCCGCCGCCGAAGCCATGTCGATGGCGCATCGTGGTTCGCGCTCCAAGGCAAACAACGCTGCCTTCTTTGTCGACCAGAACTGCCACGCGCAGACCATCGCCGTGATCAAGACCCGCGCCGAGCCTCTGGGCATCGACGTTGTGGTTGCCGATCCTGATGAGCTGGATGCCGGCGCCGTCTTTGGCGCGATCTTCCAATATCCCGGCACCTATGGCCATGTGCGCGATTTCACTGATGAGATCAAAGCGCTGCACGACCACAAAGGCATCGCTGTTGTCGCCGCCGACATCCTGTCGCTGGCGCTGCTGAAATCCCCAGGTGAAATGGGCGCCGATATTGCCATCGGTTCGACCCAACGCTTTGGAGTTCCCATGGGCTATGGTGGCCCCCACGCCGCCTATATGGCGACCACGGATAAGCTCAAGCGCGCCATGCCCGGCCGGATCATCGGTGTCTCCATCGACAGCCGCGGCAACAAGGCCTACCGCCTGGCGCTGCAAACCCGCGAACAGCACATCCGCCGCGAAAAAGCCAACTCCAACGTCTGTACCGCTCAGGCGCTGTTGGCGGTCATGGCCTCGATGTATGCGGTCTATCACGGTCCCGATGGCATCAAGGCGATTGCCCAGTCGGTACATCGCAAGACCTCGCGCCTGGCGGCTGGTCTGGAAGAAAACGGTTTCACTGTTGAGCCCGATGTCTTCTTTGACACCATCACCGTCGCGGTTGGCCCGCTGCAGCAGACCGTCATGGAAGCGGCCGTGGCCCGTGGTATCAACCTGCGCAAGGTGGGTGAAACCAAGGTTGGCATCAGCCTGGATGAGCAGACCCGCGCTGAGACCATCGAAGCGGTCTGGGGTGCCTTTGGTATCGACAAGCAGGATGACAGCTCGAACAAGCAATACCGTCTGCCTGAGCATGCGCTGCGTGAAAGCGAGTATCTGACTCACCCGATCTTCCATAAGAACCGGGCCGAGGCCGAGATCACCCGCTACATGCGCCGCCTGGCCGACCGCGATCTGGCGCTGGACCGGGCGATGATCCCGCTGGGGTCTTGCACCATGAAGCTGAACGCCACCGTCGAGATGATCCCGGTCACCTGGCCTGAGTTTGGCAACCTGCACCCCTTCTGCCCAGAAGATCAGGCGCAGGGTTACCACGCGATGATCGACGATCTGAATGACAAGCTCTGCCAGATCACCGGCTATGACGCGATCTCCCAGCAGCCCAACTCGGGGGCGCAGGGTGAATATGCCGGTCTGCTGACCATCCGCAGCTACCACGCTTCGCGCGGTGATGCGCACCGCAACGTCTGCCTGATCCCGACTTCGGCCCACGGCACCAACCCTGCTTCGGCACAAATGGTTGGTTACAAGGTTGTTCCGGTCATCGCGGATGAGGAAGGTAACATTGATGTCGCTGACTTCCGCGCCAAGGCGGACAAGCACTCCGACAATCTTGCGGCCTGCATGATCACCTATCCTTCGACCCATGGTGTGTTTGAGGAAACCGTGCAGGAAGTCTGCCAGATCACCCATGATCACGGCGGTCAGGTCTATATTGACGGTGCCAACATGAATGCCATGGTGGGCTTGGCCCAGCCTGGCAAGATTGGCGGCGACGTCAGCCACCTGAACCTGCACAAGACCTTCTGCATTCCGCATGGCGGTGGCGGCCCCGGCATGGGTCCGATCGGCGTCAAGGCGCATCTGGAAGAGCACCTGCCAGGCCATCCCGAGTATGGCACAGCCGTTGGGCCGGTTTCGGCCGCGCCCTTTGGCTCGCCGTCGATCCTGCCAGTCAGCTGGGCCTATATCCTGCTGATGGGGGGCGCCGGCCTGACCCAGGCAACCAAGGTTGCGATCCTGAACGCCAACTACATCGCGGCGCGCCTCAAGGATGCCTATCCGATCCTCTACACCTCGACCACTGGTCGTGTGGCGCATGAATGCATCCTGGACACCCGTCCGTTGAACGATGAAGGCGGCGTCAGCGTTGATGATGTGGCCAAGCGTTTGATTGATAGCGGCTTCCACGCTCCAACCATGTCCTGGCCGGTGGCTGGTACGCTGATGGTTGAGCCCACGGAATCCGAGCCCAAGGATGAGTTGGATCGCTTCTGCGAAGCCATGCTGTCGATCCGTTCGGAAGCGCAGGACATCATCGACGGCAAGATCGACGCGGAGAACAACCCGCTGAAGAACGCGCCACACACCGTGCGTGATCTGGTGGGGGAATGGGATCGTCCCTATACCCGCGAACAGGCCTGCTTCCCTCCCGGCAACCTTGGCGTCGACAAATACTGGTCGGCCGTCAATCGGGTGGACAACGCCTATGGCGACCGCAACCTGATCTGCACCTGTCCGCCGATGTCGGACTACGAGGAAGACGGCGACAGCTGATCTCCTAAGCTACCAACCGGTGTCGCCCCTCTCTCTCCTCTCCTGGGGCGGCACCAACTTCCCTTTGAAACTGTGCCTCCTCTTTTCCGGGAGACCTGCAAACAATCGGAGGATGCGGACATGACGTTCCAAAGCCCAGCTCCCAACACCCAGACCATCCGCTGCTCAGCCGTGGCCAAGACTGAAATCTCCGATGTCAATCGGGTGGTGATCTTGCTGCCCGACGAGGCAGGCTCTGGCGCCGGCCAGATGCTTGCCGATCTGCTGCTCTCTGCCAATGAGGTTATTCCAGGCGCACGCTATGATGTGTCGATCCTGCGGCTGTCCGATTTCAATCATCTCAGCCTTGGCCGCCAGCAGCGCAGCATCTGCATATTTTTGGGCGATATCCGGGCGCGGTGGCGGGTCAAGGACAGCGACCGGGCGGCTTTGCAGACCCTGTTGCATCGGTGCCGTCAGCCGATCCTGGTGGGGGGCGCGGTGTTCCTGCTGCGGGACGCGGGAATGTTTGACGGGCATGTGCTGGCCGTTCACTCCAATTTTGCCGCCGCCGCCGAGGAAGAAGCCTTGAAAAGCGCGGCTGCGGGTACGCAATATCATCTGACAGATTCAGTGCATTCCGCTGTCAGCCCGCTGGCCACTCCGCGCCTGCTGCTGGATCTGATCGGCCGCGAGCATGGCGAGTTTATGGCCGATGCCTTGGGCGAATACATCGGACTGGACGCCGGTGATACGCGGTTTCAAAGCAAGGCGACGCTGGACATCCTGCAAAAGGCCGGGGGGGACAATCTGATCGAAAAAAGCCTGCATCTGATGCAGCAACATATCGAAGAGCCCATTTCAATCTGCGAGTTGGCCCGCCAGCAAGGGGTGTCGACCCGCAAACTGCAACGCCGGTTCCGGGATCGCACGGGTGGCGGGCCACAGACGGCCTATCGTATGTTGCGGATCGAGCGGGCGCATCAGTTGCTGACCCATACCAGTATGAATGTCTATGAAATCGTGGCAGCCACCGGGTTTGGCACCCGGTCCAATCTGTCGCGCTGGTTTCATAAACAGCTGGGTGTCAGCCCGCAGGCCGTGCGACGCAATGCCTATTGTGAAGCGGGGCAGGCCTCTTCGGGCCATGCCATGGCGGGATAAGGCTGGCGGTTTTCGCACCGGACAGAACAGCCCTGACCCTGGGTAGAACGCCTGGGGTGGGCAATGGGTCAAAAGTTTTTCTCAAAAAGCTCTTGAAGCTCTAGTTGCTGGAGGTTCTATCTAGAGCAGGTCTTAGAAAAACGAGAGGCCGAAATGTCCCAGGATAGCTGCTGCAGCACCCCCAAATCGATTCCGCGGTCTGACCCTTTGCGCGGCCAGCCCCCCCAAGTAGGGGGCTGTTGCGTCGCGACAGCCGGGGGGGGCGGCCTTGATGTTGCTCAGCTCAGCTCAGGGCGCAGTTTTCGCGTCACAGGCTTGTGCTGTGCCGAAGAGGTGGCGGTGCTCAACCGCGTACTTGGCCCAGCTCTCGGCGGCGCAGAGCATCTTGGGTTTGATGTTTTTAACGGGCGCATGACACTGCTTGCCTCAGCGAAACAGATTGCAGATGCCGAGGTTCTGGAATTGGTGTCCACGACGGGCATGCAAGCCAAACCCTGGGAGGCCGCCAGTGCCGAGGCGGATCAGGCGGCCCATCTCAACCGTCAAAAGCGGTTCACTGCCGCCAGTGCGCTGTTCTGGGGCGGGGGGCTGGCCTGGCATGTCGCCCATTCTGGCGCCGCAGGCCTGGGGCAATTGTTTGCCGGGCATGGCGATCTGCCAGTGCCGCAGGGCGAAATCCTGTTCTTTCTGGGGGCGGTGGCGCTGGGTGTTTGGCTGGTGCTGCCAAAGGCTTGGTACGCCCTGCGTAACCTCTCGCCTGATATGAACCTGCTGATGGTGGTGGCCGTGGGGGGCGCCATTGGGCTGGGCGAGTTTTTTGAGGCCGCCACGGTGGCGCTTTTCTTTGCCCTGTCGCTGACGCTAGAGAGCTGGAGCGTTGGGCGGGCACGCAATGCGGTGTCGACCCTGCTCAATCTGGCGCCACCTACCGCGCGGGTGGTTCGAGCGGATGGGAGCGAGGAGGATGTGCCTGCCGATGAGGTGCGGATTGGTCAGCATTTTGTCCTGCGGGGCGGCGATCGCATCCCGATGGATGGCCGGATTATCGCTGGAACGGGGGCCGTTGATCAGGCTCCGATCACGGGGGAAAGCGCTTTGGTGGTTAAAGAGCCCGGCGATGAGGTCTACGCCGGGACGCTGAATGGCGAAGGCAGCCTGACGGTTGAGACCACAAAACTGGCCAGCGATACCGTCTTGGCCAAGATCAACCGTATGGTGGGCGATGCCCATGCCCGTCGGGCGCCCGTCGAGCAATGGGTGAGCAAGTTTGCCCGTATCTATACGCCGACGGTGCTGGGGTTGGCCATTGCGCTGGCCTGCCTGCCGCCGCTGGTTCTGGGCGGAGACTGGGGGTTTTGGTTTTACAACGCGCTGGTCCTGCTGGTCATCGCCTGCCCCTGCGCGTTGGTGATTTCGACCCCGGTTTCGATAGTGGCCTCGCTGGCTGCTGCTGCGCGTGCCGGCGTGTTGATCAAAGGCGGTGCCTATATCGAAGCGCCGGGTAAGCTGGAGGCCATCGCGCTGGACAAGACCGGCACTCTGACAGAGGGCCGCCCCGAAGTTACGGCGCTGTACCCTTTGGGAGGCACCGGTAAACGCGATCTGCTGCAGGCCGCCGCCGCGCTTGAGTCCCGGGCCTCGCATCCGCTGGCTCTGGCCATTCTGGCTGAAGCTGCGCAAGAAGGGCTGGTTGTTGAAGCCGCAAGGGAGAGCCGTACGGTGCCTGGACGTGGCGTAGAGGGCCTGCAGCAGGGGCGCGAGATCTGGCTTGGCTCAGCCCGGTTTGCTGCGGAAAAGGGCTTTGCTGCGGAACTGCCAGAGGCTCTGATTGCTGAGATTGAAGCTGGCGGAGCCACCCTGGTGGTGGTCGGAGAGACTGGGGGACTGATGGGGCTGATCGCTCTGCGCGACAGGCTGCGGCCCGGCGCGCCAGAAACCATTGCGGCGCTGCACGACCTGGGGGTCAAGGAAGTGGTGATCCTGACAGGGGACAATGCTGCTGCCGCAGGGGCCGTTGCGCGCGGCACCGGGATCGACACGGTTCACGCGGGTCTCTTGCCCGGTGACAAGCTGAGCCGGATTGAGGCGCTGACCAAACGCTATAAAATGGTGGCGATGATGGGCGATGGGGTGAATGACGCCCCGGCCATGGCGCGGGCGCATTTTGCCGTCGCCATGGGGGCGATGGGATCTGATACGGCCATCGAAACCGCAGATATCGCCTTGATGAGCGATGACATCAGCCGTTTGCCCTGGCTGATTGCGCATTCACGCCGGACCATGGCGGTGATCCGCCAGAATATCGGGCTGTCGCTGGTGACCAAACTGGGGTTTGCTCTGGCCACTGCTTTGGGGCTGGCCTCGATGTGGGGGGCAATTGCTGCCGATGTGGGGGTGTCCCTGCTGGTGGTTGGCAATGCGCTGAGACTGTTGAAAGGCAAGGAGATTTAAGATGCTGACAATTGGTGGTCTGGCAAAACGCACCGGAACCAAAGTGCAGACCATTCGCTACTATGAAACCATCGGCCTGCTGCCCGAGCCCGAGCGTACCGAAGGCGGGCAGAGGCGCTATGGTCAGACCGATCTGGACCGGTTGGGCTTTGTCCGCCATGGGCGGCAGCTGGGCTTTTCGCTGGAGGCCATCCGCGAGCTGTTGGATCTGGCGGACAATCCCACTCAGTCCTGCGCGGATGCAGATTCCATTGCCCGACGGCAGTTGAAACAGGTGGAGGACCGCATCGCCAGGCTGCAGGCCCTACAGGTCGAGTTGCAGCGCATGATCAAGGACTGCGGTCATCATTCGGTTGCAGACTGCCGGGTGCTCGAGGTGCTCCGTGATCACTCCGAGTGCCTGACAGACCACGACCGGATCGGCGCCTGATCGGGAGCCCGTGCTATTCAGGCCTGGGGGGGGCCGTGGGCAGCTGATTGGTGGCTTTTTCCACGTTCAGCTGTTGACTGATCCAAGCGGCGAACATCTTGATGATTTCCAGATCATGGGGTTCAAACGGGTGGCGTGCCTCGGGCGAGGTAAAGTTGAGCGTACCAAACCGGGCCCCATCCACGATCAAGGGGACACCGATATAAGTCTCCAGCAGAAAGAGATCATAGCAGGGGTGGGAGGCAAACTGTGATTGTTTGGCGTTGTGACAGGCCATCGGGGCATTGCTTTTGAGCATTTCAGAGCAATAGGTTTCGCCCAATTGGAAGCTGCTTCCACGTGGAATATCAACCAGATCAGAATGGCTGTAAAGGATCGTATAGCTGTCACCGCGTACCCAGCTGACCAGCGCGGAGTCAGTTTGAAAATGCTCGCAGCCCAGCTCCAGGATGGTCTGGATCTTGGTGGTGCTCTCCATGTCCTGATCAGCAGAAATTTCAAACAGCCGGTGCAACAGGTTTTCGATCGCTCGACTCTGCGAGATGTCTTTGATTATAGCAAAGAGACCCAGAAACTGGCCATCCCTGTCATGGATCGGGCCACCGGTTGTCTGGGTCAGAAAGCTGCTGCCATCTTTGCGTAGGTAGCGCATTTCGAAGTTGTGATCCTGCGCGCCAGGATCAGCAGCAAAACGCCCGCGCGTTTGTCTCTCAAAACTGTTGGGATCAGCATAAAGCCGTTCGGCGTTCTTCCCGATCAGCTCTTCCTTGTCATAGCCAAAGAGAGCCTGAAACGCGGTGTTGACCCAAGTGATACGTTGGTGTTCATCGGCAATGACCACTGCATCCGGCAGGTCGCGAAAAAGATCCGGAATGCGCATTGCGCCTAGCGAAATACCAGGGGTCTTCTGGGGTTTCACTTCCGCTTGCGCGCCAATGTTGATCGCCGCATTATTCATACTTCTTTTCCCCCACACTCACCTCCATGGAATTGGGCGGACACTCTTTACTACAGCGCGGCTTTTGGCCTCACCGTTTTACAAAACAGATGAAATATTCAATGAAATTATGTGATCAGGCGAAAATTGCCTGATGTGGATGTTCGCTCATTTGCGCCTAAAATTTACGCACAAAAATGAAAATCTGCCTTCGAAATGTACCTACTATAGGTTAACGCGCAACAAAAAAATCTCTTGGTTGCATAGAGAATCTCGCCCTCTCCTCGAGCTGGAGAGCGCTAGACGCTGCGCCCGCCGTGATGCGCTTCGCCTCGTTCGCGGGCTAGGCGCATCTGTTTTTGCCGCTCGCGGAACCGGGCTTTGTCGGCTTCGGAGGTTTCATCGACGCACTGATGGCAGGAAACACCCAGTTCAAAACCCGGATGTGTTTTGTCCTGGGGGAGAATGGGGCGACGGCAGCCGTGGCACAGTTCATGCGGTCCTTCGGCCAGGCCATGACCAACCGAGACGCGGTTATCAAAAACAAAGCACTCACCCTGCCAGCTGCTGTCTGCGGCCGGGATCTCTTCGAGATAGCGCAGAATGCCGCCCTTGAGGTGGTAAACATCTTCGACGCCCTGGCTCAGCAGGTAGTTGGTCGACTTTTCGCAGCGAATGCCGCCGGTACAAAACATCGCAACGCGCTTGTTGTGGAAACGCTCCTTGTTGGCCTGCCACCAGGCGGGAAAATCGCGAAAGCTTGCGGTTTCCGGGTCGATCGCCCCTTCAAAAGTGCCAATCTGCACTTCGTAATCGTTGCGGGTGTCGATGACGGCTACATCCTCGGCGCGGATCAGATCGTTCCAGTCTTCCGGTTCGACATAGTGACCGACGCTGGCTTTGGGATCGACATCGGGCTGCCCCATGGTGACGATCTCTTTCTTCAGGCGGACCTTCATCTTGCCAAAAGGAGGATGATCACTAAAGGCGACCTTCCATTCCAGATCGGCACAGCCCGGCAGGGTTTTGATATGGTTGAGAACCGCATCAATCCCGGCCTCGGGCCCCGCGATGGTGCCATTGATCCCCTCATGGGCCAGCAACAGGGATCCGGTGACCGATTGGCCTTGGCAAAGCTCCAGCAGGGCCGGTTGCAGGGCGGCGGGATCGGTGAAGCGGGTGAAGTGATAGAGGGCAGCGATTTTAAACATGATGCGCCCTTAGAACTCTGTGCCACATTTTTCAAGGAAAACCCAAAAGAGCATGGTGTTTTGCCAACAGTTTGCGCCTTTGCGCCGGTGTTTGGTCTATGTCCGATAGACATTTTATCGGTGTGATGGCTAGAGTATCGCGCTGACGCTTGAAGGAGCAAAGATGACACAGGCCCTGATCGTAATTGATGTGCAGAACGATTTTTGTCCAGGCGGCGCGCTTGCGGTCCCCGGTGGCGATGAAGTTGTGGCTCCGATCAACGCTCTGATGAAGGATTTTGAGACAGTTGTCCTGACACAGGATTGGCATCCGGCCGGGCATTCCTCCTTTGCAAGCTCGCATCCTGACATGCCCCCCTTTGGAACCATCGAAATGGCCTATGGCACGCAGGTGTTATGGCCGGATCACTGCGTCCAGGGCAGCCCAGGAGCCGCATTTCACAGTGATCTGGATCAGCGTGGCGATGTCATCATTCGCAAAGGTTTCCGGCCGTCAATTGACAGCTATTCGGGCTTTTTTGAAAATGATCAAAAGACCCCAACGGGCCTAGAAGGTTACCTGCGCTCTCGGGGGATCTCCGAGCTGACATTGGTTGGCTTGGCGACTGATTTTTGCGTTGCCTATTCGGCCCTTGATGCTGCCAAGCTTGGTTTTAAGGTCGGTGTCGCGCTTGCGGCCTGCCGGGGCATCGATCTGGACGGATCCTTGAACAGAGCGTTGGCAGAGATGCAAGCGGCCGGAGTGGATCTGCAAGAGGGCTGAAGGCCAAAGCAAAGTCACTCCGCGATTTTTCCTGTTCTCATCGAACTTTAGGATTTCTGAAAGAGTGGTTTTGCTATGTTTGGCTGATTGCGCGGAGGCAACAGCGACGAATGACGACCTTAGGAAAACCGGGCCGCGATAAGTCTGGTGAGGAAAAGTCAAAGAGGGGGCCATTGGCTCAGCACCACGACCGGTACAGCCGGGACGGGTTGTTTCAGCGATACCTGCGGGGGCAGATTAGCTTCGTTTGGCCGCGTGTTGGCTTTCTTCTTATGGTCGGTCTTGTGCTGTGGGTGGTGGCCTCACCACTGACAGGGGTCATGACCCTTTTGGTAACCTGTTCCGCTGAAGCGATTAACTGGCTCTATATGCGCCACGCCTATCGGCTGGTCAAAGCCGGCGCAGATACCAAACCGCTACGTCAGATCAGCACCCTTACGGCTTTGGTACATGGGGTTTCCTTGGCGCTTGGGGCGGCGAGCCCCTATTGGGCGGAACCGCTATTTGGTGATGCAGGGGCGATCGAGGTGACGCCGATCTTTACCATCGGGCTTTTGGCGAGCGCGGCCATCAATGCTGGCCTGACCTATCCCTTTCACCGCCCTGCCGCGATTGCGCGATTGATCGTCTTTGCGATTGCCCCCTTTCTGGTTCTTGTTTCTGGCCCGACCGACTATCACGATATGGCATTTCAGTTGCAATTGGCCGGTGCGTTGATTCTCTGCGGATCATTGACCTGGCATTTGATCTTTGTTGTGCGCAGCTTTGAACGCAAGCGCAGTGGAATGCTGACCCAAGCCCTGCAGCAACAAGAACTGGAAGGCGCCTATCAGCGGCTTTTGGATCAACAGGTCGAGGCCAAGCGGTTGGCTCTGGTGGCCCGCCATGCCAACGACAGTGTTCTGCTCATTGACGGAAAGAACAGGGTGCAATGGGTGAACGAGGCCTTCACCCGCATTACTGGCTACCGGTTTGACGAAATTCTGGGCCGCGAAGCCGGCGAATTGCTGAATCACCCGGGGACCAGTCAGGAAACGGTCAGAAAGATTAAGGCAGGGCGGCGGGCCAGACAGCCCTTTAGAGTTGAAATCCTAAACCGCCATAAAGATGGGCGCGACATCTGGCTCGAGACCAATCAGGTCCCTATCCTGGGCAGCCAGGGCGGGGAGATGTCCTATGTCGCCATCGAGCGGGACATCACAGTGGCGAAACAGAATGCTCAGCAGCTGGAAGAGGCCCGCCAGGCCGCCGAAAAAGGCGGCCGTGCCAAAGCGGACTTCCTTGCAACCATGAGCCACGAAATCCGTACCCCGATGAATGGGGTGATCGGAATGGCACAATTGTTGGAAGAAACTAAACTGGATGGGGATCAGAAGCTCTATACCAGTACCATTCTCAGCTCGGCCAAAACTTTGTTGGCGCTGATCAATGACATTCTGGACCTGTCCAAGCTAGACGAGGGGCAGATCACCATAAATCCCTGTGATTTTGACCTGCACCAATGCATCGATGAAACCACCCGATTGCTGCGCACGCAGGCTGAAATCAAGGGGTTGACGCTGGATGTCGAACGGGATGTGGATCTGCCCCGCTATCTGCTTGGAGACGACCATAGGTTGCGTCAGATCCTGAACAACCTGGTCGGTAACGCCGTCAAGTTTACTGAAAAAGGCCGGGTCAAGATCACGGTGGAATCCGAACCGGCAAAGGCTGGCGGAGCGATGTTGACCTTTGCCGTCAGTGACACCGGGATCGGCATTCCAAAGGACATGCTGACCGGTATCTTTGAGCGGTTTTCGCAGGCAGATGCCGCCATCAGTCGGCGCTTTGGCGGTTCGGGGCTTGGGCTTGCCATCTCCAGACGTCTGGCCGAAGCAATGGGGGGGCGTATCACCGTCACCTCTGAAATTGGGTCAGGGTCCTGTTTCACGCTGCGGCTACCCTTTGGTTTGGCCAAGGCGGGTGAGGCCCTTCTGGCTCCTGCACCGGCGGTCGAGGACCACGAGGGTATGTTGCCAGGGCTAAAGGTTCTGGTGGCCGAAGATAATCGGGTCAACCGCTTGTTAATCAGGAAGTTCTTGAAAGATACAGCCGTGGAACTGGACTTTGCCCATGATGGGGCGGAGGCCGTGGATAAGACTAAACTCTGGGGGCCGGACATTATCCTGATGGATGTGAGTATGCCGGTTATGGATGGGCTGGAAGCCACGCATATCATCCGCTCCTGGGAGCAGGATCAGCCCCAGATTATCGCCTTGACGGCCAATGCCTTTGACACAGATCGCGAGGCCTGCCTGGCTGCCGGCATGAATGAATTTGTCACCAAACCCATCTCCAGAAAACGGCTATTGGAGGTCCTGACCGCCTTTGCCGATCAGCGGCGGATGCAGATGACCGGGTAGCAGGCGCTTTACCGGGGGCTCGGGTCGGTGTCCTTGCCTTGCTCTGACCCGCCGCCTGTCCTATCAAGTCATGACCCAACTTGCATGAGGCCGCCGGTGGATATCGCAACCCGCGTCTACAATCACAAATGGAAGATCGATCCAATCATCCGTTCGTTGATTGATACGGACTTTTATAAGCTGCTGATGTGCCAATCAGTGTTTCGCAACAAGCCAGAGACCGAAGTCACCTTTTCGCTGATCAACCGGTCGACTTCGGTGCCGCTGGCGCATTTGATCGACGAAGGTGAGCTACGCGAGCAGCTGGACCATATTCGCTCTTTGTCTTTGTCGCGTGGCGAAAGCACCTGGCTGCGCGGAAATACCTTTTATGGCAAACGGCAGATGTTCCGTTCGGATTTCATGGAATGGTTCGAGAACCTGCGCCTGCCGGCCTACCACCTGGAACGTGTCGGCGATCAATATGAGCTGACCTTTGAGGGCAAGTGGCATGAGGTCATGCTCTGGGAGATCTCAGCCCTGGCTGTGCTGATGGAGCTGCGCTCCCGGGCGGTCTTGAACGACATGGGGCGGTTTGAACTACAGGTGCTTTATGCGCGGGCCATGACCCGGGTCTGGGAAAAAATCGAACGGCTGCGCCAGATCGACGGACTCAGCATTGCGGATTTTGGCACCCGGCGGCGACACGGCTTTCTCTGGCAGGACTGGTGCGTGCAAGCGATGCGCGAAGGTTTGGGCGATGCGTTCACCGGCACCTCGAACTGTCTGATTGCCATGCGCCGCGAGGTCGAGGCGATCGGCACCAATGCCCATGAGCTGCCGATGGTCTATTCAGCTTTGGCAGCGGATGATACCGCCCTGGCGCAGGCGCCCTATGAAGTCCTGTCAGACTGGCATGACGAACATGACGGTAACCTGCGGATCATTCTGCCCGACACCTATGGCACCCAGGGCTTTCTGGACCATGCACCAGACTGGCTGGCGGGGTGGACCGGCATCCGCATCGACAGCGGTGACCCTGCGGCTGGGGCTGAAGTGGCGATCAAATGGTGGCAGGATCGCGGTGAGGACCCGCAAGACAAGCGGGTCATCTTCTCGGACGGGTTGGACGTTGAAAAAATCACCGAACTCCATGGGCAGTTTGCCGGCCGCACCAAAGTCTCTTTTGGCTGGGGCACCCTGTTGACCAATGATTTTCGCGGCTTGGTTCCCGGGGACGGCTTGGCTCCCTTCTCGCTCGTTTGCAAAGCGATATCGGCCAACGGAAAACCAACCGTAAAACTGTCGGACAATCCGGAAAAGGCCATGGGGCCTGCAAAGGAAATAGACCGTTATAAACGTGTTTTTGGGGTTGGCGATCAACTCGCGATCAAGGTTGTGGTCTAGGCGCTCGGGCCGTGCCATTTTCACCGCGCATGCGCGCGGTGATGCCTCCGGCGGGAATATTTGAAGAAGGTGATGAGAGGGCGCTCGCCACCCTTCTACCGCCGATGCCAGCTGCTCGGTTCGGGGTTGAGCTTTTCATTTGGCCAAAAATATCCCGGGGGAGGCCCAAAGGGCCGGGGGCAGAGCCCCGCTAGCTCCCCTATTGGTGGGGAATCAGCCGTGATGCGCAGCCACGGTTTTCAGCTGGGAAAACCCATATAGCGCCTCAAAGCCTTTTTCCCGCCCATGCCCGGATTTTCCTATGCCGCCGAATGGTAGCTCAACACCACCGCCGGCCCCGTAGTTGTTCACAAACACCTGGCCTGCGCGCAGCTTCTTGGCCAGTCGCATCTGCCGGGCACCATCTCGGGTCCAGATACTGGCAACCAGGCCAAATTCCGTGGCATTGGCGATTTCTAGGGCTTCCTCTTCGCTGTCAAAGGGGATTAAGATCTGAACCGGGCCAAAGATCTCTTCCTGGGCCAGGGCATGATCGGCTGTGACATCGGCAAAGAGGGTCGGGCGCACATAGGCGCCGGTTGCAGGTGCATCTTCGATGATTTCTCCCTGGGCCGCGATTGTCAGGTCGTGACCTTTTGCCAGGAAGCCTTCGACAACCTGCTTCTGTCGCGCTGAAATCAGCGGCCCAAGCCGCAGATCCTGCGCCGCGGGGCCAACTGTAAGGGCCTCATAGGCCGCTGACATGCGCTGCTTCACCGCCTCATAGACGCCGCGCTGCACCAGAATGCGCGAGGAGGCTGAGCAGGTCTGACCTGCGTTTTGAATGCCGGCATTGACCAAAAAGGGCAGGGCGGCGTCCAGATCGGCGTCGTCAAAAACCAGCTGCGGGGATTTGCCGCCCAGTTCCAGCGTCACCGGCACCACGTTTTTACCTGCTGCCTGCTGCACCAGCGCCCCGGTGGCAACCGATCCGGTGAAAGAGATATGGTGCACGCCGGGATGGGCGGTCAGCGCAGCGCCTGCTTCAGCACCGATCCCGGGGACCACGTTCAGTGCCCCGGCGGGCAGCCCGGCCTCCTGTGCAATATGAGCAAAGGCCAAGGCTGTCAGGCAGGCCTCTTCAGCGGGTTTGAGCACACAGGCATTGCCCATGGCTAGGGCGGCGCCAACCGAGCGGCCAATGATCTGCATTGGGTAGTTCCAGGGCACGATATGGCCGGTGACACCATGTGGCTCGCGCAGGGTATAGACCGTATATCCATCCAGATAGGGGATGGTCTCACCATGCACTTTGTCGGCGGCACCGCCGTAGAACTCGCAGTACCGCGCCAGCGCCACAGCATCGGCGCGCGCCTGGGTCAGAGGTTTGCCCACATCACGCACTTCCAGCGCCGCCAGGTCGTCGACCCGTTCCAGCACCAACTGGCCAATACGGGTCAGGATGCGGCCCCGCTCCAGCGCGGTCATCCGGCCCCAGCCCCCAGAGAGAGCCGCTTTGGCGGCCTGAACTGCGGCGTCAATATCTGCGCTCCCCCCGCGCGCGATCTGACACAGGTCGCTGCCATCGGAAGGATCCACCAGCGGCAGTGTTTGGCCGCTCTGTGCAGGCTGCCAGCTGCCGCCAATCAGGCACAGGCTGGGATCGAACCAAATTGGCGTCGCATTATCTGTTTTGGGATTAGGCATTTTCGGGTCCTGCAATGTCGAAGGTATAGCTTTTGGTCTGATGTTCGGTAAATGGCGCTCCGGTTTGCAGGGCGCTTAGGCCAGGCACCAGGCTGAGGCAGGTGCCCCAAAAGGCGGCGGCCTGCGGTGACTGTTGAGAGATGCCCATGCGCCAGCGCCCTGGAAACTCTTGTAGGATCAGGCTGGCGGCCTCTTGTCCATGGCCCTTGCGCCGATATTGCGGCACGATCAGAAACTCTGACAGCTCACGACGATCATCGGGCAGATTCAAAACCAGCGCAAAGCCAATACGCGCCTGGGCCAGATGGATCCAAAAGGCAGTCACGTCTTTGCGGTTCAACATCTGCTCTGCCCGTTTGACTGGATCGATTGGCACGTCTGGGGCGACTTCGTGGAAATAGGGGGCGAGCACCGAGGCAAAGATCGTCTGCTGACGGGGCAGAATCAAGGACAGCGAGACCATCACGCGGCCCCCTGTTCAAGCTCGGGCAGCTGTGGTGCCGCTGCGATTAGCGCGCGGGTATAGGGGTGTTTGGGGTTGGCAAAGATTTCTTCGGTGGCGGCAGCCTCTACGATTTCGCCTTTTTGCATCACCAGGCAGCGGTCGGTGATGGTGCGCACCACGCTTAGGTCATGGCTGATGAACAGATAACTCAGGCCATAAGCCTCACAGAGCTCTGCAAGTAGATCCAGGATCTGCGCCCGAACGGAGACATCCAGCGCCGAGACCGCCTCATCAAACAAAATCAGCTCGGGACGGGTGATGAGCGCGCGGGCTATGGCGATGCGCTGACGTTGCCCACCTGAGAATTGATGCACGTACTTTTGCGAGTCTTCGGGTTGCAACCCAACCGCCCGCAGTGTTTCAGCGATGAGGTCACTACGGGCAGAGCCTGTGGGCGGATCGGTCAGGGTGTAAAAGGGTTCGGTGATCAATCGCTCAACCCGGTGACGCGGATTAAAACTGCCAAAGGGATCCTGAAACACCACCTGCATTCGGCGGCGAATTTCCGGGTTCTGCGTGGTGGTGATTTTCATGCCATCAAGGCGAATTTCCCCACTCTGAAGCGGCTCTAGACCCAGAATGGCCCGCGTTAGGGTCGATTTCCCACAACCGCTCTCCCCTACCAATCCCAGGCGTTCCCCACAGTAAAGCGTAAAGGAGACATCCTTGACGGCGCGAAAATGCCCGGGTTTGGCAAAGAGGCTTTCGCGGGGCAGCGCATAGTCCCGCACCGCGCCTTTGACTTCGAGCAGGGGCTGCGGAGCGGGCGGCTCAGGCAGGGTCACTTGGTGGTTGGAGGCGGCAAACAGCATCTTGGTGTAGGGGTGCCGCATGTTGTGCAAGAGCGTCTGCGTCGCGCCTGTTTCCACCACTTCCCCATGGCGCATGACGACAATGCGATCAGCGAGATCGGCGACGACTGCCAGATCGTGGGTGATGATCATCAGCCCCATGTCAAATTCACGCACCAGGTCCCGCAGCAGTTCCAGAATTTGCGCCTGAGTGGTGACATCCAGCGCCGTGGTGGGTTCATCTGCGATCAGCAATTTCGGGCGCAGAGCGATGGCCATGGCAATCACGACCCTTTGTCGTTGCCCGCCAGACAGCTCATGCGGGAAGCGGCCAAGGGGGAAGCGATCCGCAGGCAGGCCGACACGGTCCAGCAATTCGCGGGCGCGGGCGCGGGCCTGATCCGGCGGCAATGCCTTGTGAATTAGGATGGTCTCCATCACCTGATCGCCGATGGTTTTGACCGGGTTGAGCGCTGTCATCGGTTCCTGAAACACCATGCCGATGGCCTGCCCGCGCAAGTCGCACATCTGGGCCTCGCTTTGTGCCAAAAGATCGGTTCCAGAGAGGCTGATCCCACCTGATGTCGTCGCTGTTTCAGGTAGCAATCCCATGGCAGAAAATGCGGTCATTGATTTGCCAGAGCCGCTTTCGCCGGTGATGGCGACAATCTCGCCTGCCTCGACCGATAGCGAGACCTCTTTGAGGATCTCGTGGGTGCCGATCCGCAGCGACAGATTGGTTATATCAAGCAGGGTCATCAGCGCGCCAGCCTCAGTTTTGGGTCCAACCAGTCGCGGAGACCGTCGCCCATCAGGTTGAGCCCCAGCACGGTGATCACGATTGCGGAACCGGGAATAAGGGCCAGATGCGGGGCAAAGCTGACCATGGTTTGGGCATCTGCCAGCATCCGACCCCAGCTGGGGGTGGGGGGCTGTGCACCCAGACCGACATAGGACAGCCCAGCCTCGGCCAGGATGCCCAGCGAGAACTGAATGGTGCCCTGCACGATCAGCAAGTTGGCGATATTGGGCAGGATGTGTTCGCCGGAAATGCGCGCTGCGCCCTTGCCAGCGACCCGCGCCGCGAGGATGAACTCGCGCTCCCAGAGCGACAGCGCCGCGCCCCGGGTAATGCGGGCAAAGACAGGAATGTTAAAGATGCCGATGGCGGCAATGGCGTTTATGGCGCCAGCGCCAAAGATGGCGGTGATCAGGATGGCAATGACCAAGGACGGGAATGCAAAGACCAGATCATTGGCGCGCATGATGATCTCGTCCAGCCAGCTGCCCTTGTTGGCGGCGGCGGCCAGCCCCAACGGCACGCCCAGCCCCATGCCAATACCCACGGCCACCAGGGCCACGGCGATAGAGGTCCGCGCTCCGACCATGATCATCGAAAAAATATCGCGGCCAAAGTGATCGGTGCCCAGCCAATGGGTGCCATTGGGCTGTTGCAGCTTGGCCGGGATATCCATCGCCGTGTGATCAAAAGGCGTCCAGATGAAGGAGACAAGCGCCGCCAGAACCACCAACGAGGACAGCCCTGTGCCGAGGATGAGGTTGCGGGTCATGGATGTGCCTTTGCTGATTGGACGCTAGGACTGCGCCTGACCCTGGGTGGGTGCAAAGCGCCCTCCCGTGGGGAGGGTCGGGCGCAGTCCGGCTTGGCCGGACCAATGGCGTATCGATTGACCAGTCTCATGTGCGGCTCCTCAGCCGGGGGTCGACCAGCGCGTAGGCGAGATCGACCAGAAAGTTCACCGTGATCACTGCAAAGACCAGGATCATCACCACCGATTCCACCACGATCAGATCACGCGAGGAAATCGCCTGAAACACCAACCGCCCTAGTCCGGGTAGGAAAAACACCTGCTCGATGATGATGGCCCCGGCCAGCAAAAAGGAAAACTGCAAGCCGATGATGGTGAGCACCGGGATCATCGCATTGCGCAGCCCATGACGCCACAATGCTTGCCGACGGGTGAGCCCCTTGGCGCGGGCGGTGCGCATGAAGTCTTCGCCCAAGATATCCAGCAGGGCGGAGCGCATGACACGGGCCAGAATGGCCGCCTGCGGCAAGGCCAGGGCGATGGCAGGCAGGGTCAGCGAATGCAGAGCTGTGCCGATCCCGTCGTCCCAGCCGGCAAAACCACCAGCGCCAAACCAGCGCAGGTTGATGGCAAAGACCAGCACCAGGATCATAGCAAACCAGAAATTGGGCACCGCAACACCCAGCTGGGTTGCGCCCATCACCGCCATATCGCCGGCCTTGCCGCGCCGCGCCGCTGCATAGATGCCTGCGGGAAAGGCGATTAGCGTCGACAGCGTCAGCGCATAGAGCGCCAGCGGCAGCGAGACCCACATGCGGTCGGCGATCATGCCCGCGACAGGGGTGCGATAGGTATAGGACATACCAAAATCCCCCTGCAGCATGCCGCCAACCCAGGCGAGGTAGCGCTGCAACTTGCCCTGATCCAGCCCCAGCTCGGCGCGTAGGGCGGCCACGGTATCGGGCTCGGCATTGATGCCAAGCATGAAAGAGGCGGGATCTCCGGGCGCGATTTCGATCACGAAGAAGATGACAAGCGAGGCAACGGCGAGGCTGATTATCAGCGAAAACCCACGTTTCAGAGCATAGCGCAGCATCTGTTTCAGGCGCTGTTGTCTGTGCTGCGCAGATAGTCTGCGTCGCAGACATGTTCCTGCCAATCGGCGGCCGACCCATCCTGCTCTTCCTGCAGAGCGAGGTGGACCATATCGGTTTCGGGCGCGGCCCCATGCCAGTGTTCGACACCAGGCGGGATCCAGATGGTATCGCCAGGGCGCATCTCGCGGGGGGCTTCATTGCGCAGTCCAACAAGTCCCAGCCCGCTGATGATGTTTAGGGTCTGCCCCAGGGGATGGGTATGCCAGGCGGTGCGGGCACCGGGGGCAAAGCTGACACGCAGGGCATTGATACGCGCAGGCGCAGGGGCGCTGATGATCGGATCCATCCAGACCTCGCCGGTGAACCACTGGTCCGGGGCTTTGCGGCTGGGGCGGCTGCCCGCCGGATAGAGATCAATCATCGCATCTGTCCTGAAAAGAGGTCAATCTGCCGGGCGAGAAGCTTTGCTGCGCCCGGCGAAGTGTTGGCGGTTTACTCAGCCCAGCTGACGGCGGTCAGGTCGGTGGCCTGGGTCGGCGCATTGGCCCAAAGCCCCTGCAGATCAGCCTTGGCGACGCCCAATGAGGCCAGCTGGAACAGGTAGCCGTTCACATAATCCTTGGCGATGGTTTCCTGAGCCTGCTGCATCATCGCCATACGCATATCGGGATCGGTGGTGCCGTTCAGCTTGGTCATCAATTCCTGGAACGCGGCATTGTCATACTGGAAATAGTAGTCGGGACGCGCATAGATGCCGATGTCCATGGGCTCGGTATGGCTGACGATGGTCAGGCCAAAATCTTTGCCGCGGAACACGGTTTCAAGCCACTGAGCCCATTCCACATTGATAATCTCGGCCTTGATGCCGACCTGCGCCAGTTGTGCGGCGATGATTTCGCCACCGCGCCGCGCATAAGAGGGTGGCGGCAGGTGCAGGGTGGTTTCAAAGCCATCGGCTAGACCGGCCTCAGCCAGAAGCGCCTTGGCGCGCTCGGGATCATAGGCAGAGCCTCCGGTCAGATCCTTGTAGGCCGGGTTATGCGGCGCAAAATGGGTGCCAATGGGGGTGCCATAGCCAAACATGGCGCCGTCAATAATGGCCTGGCGGTCGATGGCATGGGCCAGGGCCTCGCGCACGCGCACATCGTCAAAGGGCGCCTGTTTGTTGTTGGTCGACAGGATGGTTTCCCCCTCGGTCGAGCCGACCAGCACCTGAAAGCGCGGATCGGCCTCAAACTGTGGCAGGTTTTCCGGCGCCGGGAAGCCGGAGAAGGCATCCACATCTTCGGCCATCACCGCAGCAAAGGCGGCGGTCGGGTCGGAGATGAATTTAAACGTGGCGCTGTTCAGCACTGCGGGTGTGCCCCAGTAGTCGGGATTCTTCTCAAGAGTGATGCGGTCGCCCTGTACCCAGTTTGCGAATTTGAAAGCGCCGGTGCCCACGGGTGTGGTCTTGATGTCATCAATGCTTTCGGGCGCAACAATGACAGCGTCCCCCCAGGCCAGGTTGAACAGCATATTGCCGTTTGGTTTGCTGAGGGTAAGTTTGACTGTCGCGGGATCAATGACCTCGACGCTGGCGATATCAGCATAGAGGGCTTTTTGCGCATTGGTGCTGTCCTCGGCGCGGGCGCGGTCCAGCGAGAATTTCACGTCATCGGCATCCATGGTGGTGCCATCATGGAAGGTGACGTCGCTGTTCAGATGGAATGTATAGGACAGGCCGTCTTCGGAGATATCCCAGCTCTTGGCCAGACCGGGCACTACCGATCCATCGCCCATAAACCGGGTCAGCCCTTCAAAAACATTGGAATAAAGCACCTGATCAATCGCGCCAGCGGCGGCGCTGGTGGGGTCAAGATGAGGCGGCTCCAGCTGCAGTCCGATGGTAAGGGAATCCTTGGCAAAAGCGGCGCCGGCCATCAAAGCCAGTGTCGAACTGGCGGCAAAGATGATTGATCTGAATGTCATGTCTCAATTCCCTTATTGCTGTGGATCCCCTGTTGCCGGGGCTTTAAAGCCAAGGTTTCCCGTTTTCCGCTGGGTAATCAAGGGCTGCGAGACATTTCGCCCTCTGGAAGCACGCCGCGTCAGTTGATAGACGTGCGCAACCCGAACCAACTCAGGGAAAACCATGAGCGCGAACTCAAAGACCCCCGCCATCACTGCCAGCGATATCCTTGCGCAGAAGGGCAAAACGCCAATTGTCAGCCTGACTGCCTATACCACGCCTATGGCGCAGATGATGGATGAACATTGTGACTTTGTTTTAGTCGGTGACAGCGTGGGCATGGTGCTGCACGGGCTTCCTTCGACCTTGGGCGTCACTATGGAGATGATGATTCTCCACGGTGCGGCGGTGGCGCGTGGGCTGAGCCGGGCGATGTTAGTGATAGATATGCCCTTTGGCTCTTACGAGGAAAGCCCGCAACAGGCCTTTGGCAATGCCGCTCGCCTGATGCGGGAAACCAACGCGGCAGCGGTCAAGCTGGAGGGCGGCGTCGAGATGGCGACGACCATCCGTTTTCTAGTGGAGCGTGGCATTCCGGTTATGGCCCATGTTGGGCTGACACCGCAGTCGATCAACACTTTGGGTGGCTATAAAGTGCAGGGACGCGATGAGGCTGCTACCGTTGTTCTGGCCGGTGCTCTGGCCGTGGCTGAGGCCGGCGCTTTTGCCGTGGTGTTGGAAAAAGTGCCGCAAAGCCTTGCGGATGAGATCACCGCAGCAGTTCCAATCCCCACCATTGGCATTGGTGCCTCGGCGGGCTGTGACGGGCAGGTGCTGGTGGTGGATGACATGCTGGGGCTGTTCACCGCTTTCAAAGCCAAATTCGTCAAACGCTATGGCAAACTGGGCCAGGAAGCCGAGGCCGCAATTGCCGCCTACGCAGCCGAGGTTCGCGCGCGGGAGTTTCCCGCCCCCGAACATGTCTTTGCCGACCAGACAGCACCTGCAAAAGGGTAACAGCCGCCATGACTGCTCCGATTATTCGCCAACTCGCCGAGCTGCGGGACAAGCATAGTGACTGGATTCGCGCCGGTGAACGCGTGGCCGTGGTGCCCACGATGGGGGCGCTCCATGCGGGCCATTTGTCCCTGGTTGCGGCGGCCAAGGTCGCCTGCGACCGGGTGATAGTGACGATCTTTGTTAATCCAAAGCAGTTCAACAACCCGGAGGACCTGGCCAACTATCCTCGAACCGAACATGAGGACGCCATTAAACTGAAGCCCTATGATGTGGATGTGATCTATGTGCCGGACCCGGATCAGATCTATCCCGATGGCTTTGCCAGCACTGTCTCTGTGACGGGCGTAGCGGATCAGATGGAAGGCGCTAGTCGCCCCGGCCACTTTGACGGGGTTGCCACGGTTGTGGCCAAACTGTTTCTGCAAACCGGGGCGCATCAGGCGTTTTTTGGCGAGAAAGACTATCAGCAGCTTCTGGTGGTGCGGCGTATGGCGCGCGATCTCGATATCCCGATCCAAGTGGTGGGTTGCCCAACCGTGCGCGAAGCATCGGGTCTGGCGATGTCCTCGCGCAATATGCGGTTGTCGGCTGAGGGGGCAAAAATGGCTGGGGCACTGCACCCAATCTTGACTGATCTGGCTGCACGGTTGTCTGCAGGTGGTGTCTTTGCGGAACTAAAAAAGCAGTCGGAGGCTGAGATCCTGGCTGCAGGATTTGAAGAGCTGGAATACCTTTCGCTCTGTTCTGCCGAGGATCTAAGTGCCGTGGAGCGGGCACAGGGGCCAGCGCGTCTATTTGTGGCGGCCTGGATCGAAGATGTGCGGCTCATCGACAATGTCGCGGTGTGATCCGGTTTTTGAACTAATGCTTTAGTCAGGACTGGCAGCGGTAACATCTTGCAGCTAAACTCCCGCCCTGAGGAGATCCATCACAGGGGCGGGACATGAAATATATTCTGGCAATTGACCAGGGCACCACGTCAACACGGGCGGTGCTGTTTGACGCTGAGATGCAGGTCATCGGCTCAGCGCAACAGGAGTTTCCCCAGTATTTCCCCAAGGCGGGCTGGGTAGAGCATGACCTGGAAGAGATCTGGGACTCTGTTGTTGCGACCTGTCGGCAGGTCTTGGCGGAGCAGGGCATCACAGCTGCGGATCTGGCGGGCATTGGCATCACCAATCAGCGTGAAACCACGGCGGTCTGGGACAGGGCCAGTGGCACGCCAATCCACAAGGCCATCGTCTGGCAGGATCGCCGCACTGTTGAGATCTGCGAGGCTCTGCGTGCTGAGGGCCATGAGGATATGATCCGCCACAAAACCGGCCTGCTGCTGGATCCCTATTTTTCGGGCACCAAGGTGAGCTGGATCCTAGATCAGACACCCGGGGCGCGGGACCAAGCGGCAAATGGTACGTTGCTCTTTGGCACCATCGACAGTTTCCTGATCTGGCGCCTGACCGGGGGCGCCTCGCATGTGACCGATGCCACCAATGCCTCACGCACCATGCTCTATGATATTCGCGCAGGTGCCTGGAGTGCAGAGCTCTGCCAGGCGCTGAGAGTGCCTATGCAGATGCTGCCTCAGGTCAAGGATTGCGCGGCTGATTTTGGCACAACTGTGCCAGATATCCTCGGGGCGGCGGTGCCTATTCTGGGGGTTGCCGGCGACCAGCAGGCCGCCACAATCGGCCAGGCCTGTTTTGAGCCGGGAATGATGAAATCCACCTATGGGACGGGCTGTTTTGCCCTGCTGAACACCGGCGAGACGCCGGTTGTCTCAAACAACCGTCTGCTGACCACCGTGGCCTATCAGCTGGATGGTCAGCCCACCTATGCGCTGGAAGGGTCGATCTTTATTGCCGGCGCTGCGGTGCAGTGGCTGCGCGACGGTTTGGGCATACTCGAAACTGCAGCCCAGTCCGGGGAGCTGGCTCAGGCGGCGGATCCCGAGCAGGATGTACTCTTAGTGCCGGCCTTTACCGGTCTGGGTGCGCCCTATTGGCAGCCCGAATGTCGCGGTGCCGTCTTTGGCCTTACGCGCGGTTCTGGCCCCGCCGAAATGGCGCGCGCGGCGCTGCAAAGCGTCGCCTATCAGACTCGGGATCTGTGGGAGGCAATGCGGGCAGACTGGCCGGAGGAAACCCATGTGACCCTACGGGTTGATGGTGGCATGAGTGCCAGCGACTGGACGATGCAAAGCCTGTCCGATCTGCTGGGAGCGGCAGTGGATCGCCCTAGGATGCAGGAAACGACTGTGCTGGGAGCGGGCTGGCTTGCCGGTATGCATGCGGGGATCTACCCAGATCAGGCAGGCTTTGCGGCGACCTGGGCTCTGGAACATAAATTCACACCGGAGATGGCGGCGGAGCAGCGTGAAGCGGCTTATGCCCGTTGGCAGCGTGCGGTACAGGCCGTGATTGGCGTTTAACCAGAATCTCCGTTTGCTGCCCTATCGCGCCAGTTGCCTGTGCCGGGCCTCTAGCGGGCAAAGGGGGGCTCCCGCGGCCGCAGGTCATCGGCTAGCGCCGCGTGACCTTGGCGGCCTTGGGCCGGGCGCCGCGCTGGCGCGCGGCGCGGTTGCGGCATGACCAAAGGTTGCGGCAGAGAGGCCGCCGTGCGTCAGCACGGCGCTGGGCCCAACGGGAAGAGGGCCCAAAGGGCCTGATGACGGGCGAGAGCCCCCCCCCTTAGCGGATCACTCTTGCACCGGCTTTGATTTTTGCCGGGCGGGCATTGAGCGCCTCAATGGAAAACCCCGCGATGGACTTGTAACGCTCAGCATGGTCTGCGAGATCGGCGCTTGGGATGACATCATCAATACTGACAAAGTCCCCACCACAGAGATCCTCAACCTGCTGCAGCACGGCGTCTGGGCCTTTGCCTGCGCGGTTGGTCTGGCCAATTCCGGTGGCAATCGGGCGCACCTCTGCCTCATAATCCGCAAGCGCAGCCGGGGTGACACCATGGGACAGGAGCTTTGCGCCAATAACCCGCGCGTCAATAATGGCTTGGCTGGCCCCGTTCGAGCCAACCGGATAGGTTGGGTGGGCCGCATCGCCCATCAGAGTCACAGCACCAAAGCCCCATTGCGGCAGCGGGTCGCGATCCACCATGGGGTATTCATAAACCACCTCTGCACCACGGATGAGGCCGGGCACATCGATCCAGTCAAATTTCCAGTCCTCGAAGTCGCCGATGAAATCGTTGATGTCGGCGGCGCGGTTCCAATCCTCTTTCTTCCAGGGCGCAGAAGGGTCAAAGCTCTTTTCAGCAATCCAGTTGAGGGTTGCCAACCCGTCAGAACCAGGGCGGGTGATCGGATAGGCCACCATACGCAGGCTGTCGTGACCGATCATCGCCATGGAAGCCTCCCCCTTCCAGGGCATGCCTTTGGTGGTAGCACGCCACAGGATCCGACCATTCCAGATCGGCGCGCCCTCATCCGGGTACATCTGCGCGCGCAGGGCTGAGTGAATACCATCCGCCGCCACAACCAATGTGCCGCTCTTGCGGGAGCCATCTGCCAGCAACAGATCTGCGCCGCCAGCAGTTTGTTCAAACCCTAGGGCGCGCGCACCTGTGGTGATACAGTCGCCACCTGCCCGGGAAACCAGTGCCTGATACAGCATCATCTGCAGGGCACCGCGATGCACTGAATATTGGGGCCAGGCATATCCGGCCTCCATGCCGCGCGGCTCTTCCCAGATGGTTTTACCGAATTTGGAATAGAACCCCAGCTGCTGGGTACGGATGCCGATCTGCTCCAACTCGGCCTCCAGCCCGAGGTCAAAGAGCTCCCGCACGGCATTTGGCTGCAGGTTGATGCCCACCCCCATTGGGCGCAGGTGCGCAGCGGATTCGTAGATATGAAAGGGAACACCGATCTGGTGCAATGTCAGACCAAGACTGAGCCCGGCGATACCACCGCCTGCAATAAGAACTGACATGATATGTATACCCCCTATTTTCACCCGGACAGAACCACAGAGCCTGCCTGTAAGGCAAGAGAAAACAACCCGCTTGAGGGGGTATTTAGCGCGAAGGAGAGTAGGCTTGCCGTCAGGTTTTGGAGGCGATGATCAGGTCGGGGCCAAAGATGATGTCGGCGTATTTGTGCAGATAGATCTTTAGCCATGGGGTGAAGCGCTCAGGGTGGCGCTGCACTTCGGCCAGAAGATCGTGATAGTCCATCCAGCGGGTTTCCATCACTTCATCTGGGTTGGCCACGGGGGTGAGAGGGCGATGGGCATGGGCGAGAAACACGTCGACGACCTCGTGCTCGATCATGCCATGACCCACATCTGCCCGGTATTCCAGCTGATGGCGGAACTCAGGATAGAGCCCGCTGAGCCCTAGTTCTTCTTTCATCCGCCGGACCGCGCAGGCCGAAGAAGATTCCTCCCACATGGGGTGGGTGCAGCAGGTATTGGCCCAAAGACCTGGGGTGTGATACTTTCCCAAAGCACGGCGCTGCATCAGAATCTTGACGCCCTTGACGACAAACACCGAGACAGCCTTGTGCTTCAACCCCTGTTCATGCGCCAGGAGCTTTTCTACCGGTGTCAGTTCGCCGTTCACCCAGGCCGGGATCATATGGGGCATTCTGAATCCATGATCGTTTTGCCACTCTTGCGCAGCCCGCAATGGCTAGCGCGGGTTGCGCGACAAAGCAACTACGCGAAAGGCCGCGCCCCTCAGGTCACGGCCTTTAATGCTCAAGTTTCAGGCAGCCGACCCTCTTTGCCTCGGCGCTGCGGGCAAAGAGAGGGGCCGTTGGGAGCGTTTATTCGGAGGCGGGCTGTTCGCTTGTCTCAGTTGCCGCGGCCTCATCTGTTGCCTCTGTCGCGGCCTCCTCTGCCGGTTCTTCCGCGGCGGGGCTGAACTGCGCCAGGAAGGCATAGATGTCTTCAGCGCCTTTTTTCAGCTTGAAGGACATTTTGGACTTGGCTTTGCTGTTGTCCAGATGCTCACGCAGGAAGCCACGGGGATCTTGGGTATAGGCGGTGAAGCTCTCGAGATCCCAAACCAGGCCACCTTCGCCGGCAGCAACCAGATCCTTGCCATATCTGAAGCCTTCATAGGTGCCAGCTGTCCGGCCAACAACACCCCAGAGATTTGGGCCAGTCTTGCCGCCTTTGATGATCTTTTCGCCAGTGTCAGTGACCACGGCGTGACAGGATTTGCATTTGTTAAAGGCTTTTTCGCCTTTTGCGGCATCGCCTTCTGCAAAGGCAGGGGCCGCCAAAAGGCTAAGAAGGGCTGCAGTCAGGACAGGTTTCATATGCTTGCTCCGGTTTTGAGTTGGCTGGTTCGAATACGGCGCTTGTTGGCAGGGAGTGTCAACGGGTGAATCCGCCGCATGAGGCTCTGTGGCGCAGTCGCGCCGGGGGTTTAGATGGGGTGGTTGCTCCAACAGGGCAGAAGGTCAGTGTCTTCTGGTGTGGCACTATAGACGGCACGGGCAATGGCACGGCTCAGACACAGAGCGGCAGCATGGCCGATATGGGCCAGTTCCGCCTCAGGGTTCGCCAGCTGACGGGCATTGGTGCTGGCGGCAAAAACCAGATCGCCATCCCCCGGTGCATGCGCCGGGACAGTGGCGCGACCAATACCGTCATGGGCGGCTGTGGCTATGCGCTGGCATTCTGCTTTGCTCAGGTCGGCATCGGTGGCGACAATAGCAATAGTGGTATTACCGCGCTCCGCGGGCAGCTCTTCACCAGCGGCAAGGGCGCGCATGGACTGCATTTTGCGGCTCTCGAGGTTGCGTCCCAAGCCCACAGCGCTGTCAGGTCCAACGCCGCCAAATTCACCATCGACTTCAAAAGGCGCGGCCCAGAAATGGCGGTCCCCGGGCGTAGTGACGCTGCCCATGGGATTGGCGGCCACTAGGGCACCAACGGTCACGCCGCTTTCCAGCACAAAGGAGGCAGAGCCAAGCCCGCCCTTTAGCATCGCCGTGAGCGCGCCGGTGCCCGCACCATGGCTGCCAAGGGCAAAGTCATCAGAAGCCGCTTCAAACGCGGCGCGGCCGAGGGCGCGATAGGGATTGTCGTCCCACCCTTTGTCGCCGCCATTGAGCAGGTCAAACAGGATAGCACCAGGCACCAGAGGAATGAGCGCAGGCCCCAGGGCAAAACCGCGTCCCTCGGCGCGCAGCCCATCGACAACGCCGGAACAGGCATCCAACCCAAAGGCCGAGCCCCCCGAGAGCACCAGCGCATCAATCTTGGCCACGGATTTATCCGGCGCCAGCAGATCCGTCTCGCGGGTCCCCGGTGCGCCCCCCATGACATGTACCGAAGCCGTCAGCGGCTCTGCCGCCAACAAGACGGTGCTGCCGGATTTCAGCAGGGCATCACTTGCATTGCCGACCAAGAGGCCCGGCACATCAGTGATGAGGTTTTTAGGCCCTGGTTTCATCGGGCCGGTTTCATAGAGGTTGGGATCATCTGTGGATCTCCTGTTCCAAAGCGCGCGGCGGGGCAAATTGCCCCTCCCTTTTAGGCGTGATTCCGGCTGGGTCTTTGATCCGGCGCAAACAGGTTGCGCCGAACCCCCATGTTCCCGGAAGACAGAGTGTTAGATCCGGTTCTTTGCGGCCGCGGTGGTGGGATCGCCTGAGTTCGGCTCGCCCTTGGGCTCGATCAGCAGAACTTTGCATTCCTGCGCAGCACGCGGACGATGGGTGATTCCCTTGGGCACCACAAAGAGCTCGCCAGCTGAGACCGGATGCGAGGCTTCGCCCTTGATATCCATCAACATCTCGCCTTCAAGTACTAGGAAGAAATCATCGGTATCTTCGTGCAGATGAAACGGGAATTCGCCCTGAAATTTGACCACCATGATGTCGTTGTCATTGTAGTCGGCCACCACCTTTGGGTCCCAATGGCTGTCAAACAGCGCCAGTTTCTCGGCCAGATTGATCGTTTTCATATGCAGCGCCCCCCGTCGACTTCCATGGCGACACCGGTCACCATGCTGGCCTCGTCCGAACACAGAAAACAGGCGGCATTGCCCATGTCCTGAGGGGTGGAGAAGCGTCCGATGGGGATGGTCGACAGAAACTTGGCGCGCACCTCTGGTGTGTCCTCTCCCATAAAGGATTTCAGCAGCGGGGTTTCTCCGGCCACCGGGTTGATGGCATTGACGCGAATGCCCTTGGGGGCCAGCTCGACCGCCATGGCCTTGGTTGCGGTGATCATCCAGCCCTTGGAGGCATTGTACCAGTTCAGATTGGGCCGTGGCGAGACACCGGCGGTGGAGGCCACGTTGAGAATGGCGCCGCTGCCATGTGCTTTCATATGTGGCACCAAAGCGCGCGCGGTCAGATAGACCGACTTCATGTTGACGTTGAAGACCCGGTCAAAATCCTCTTCGCTCACCTCGTCCAGCGGGGTAGGCAGATGGGTCACGCCGGCGTTGTTGATCAATATGTCGACCTGGCCAAAGGCGGTTATCGCGGTCTCCGCCATGGCAGTGACCGAAGCGGCATTGCCGACATCAACCTGTTGGGCAATGGCCTCTCCCCGGTCCTCTGCCAAGGTGCTCGCGCCGTCGCCGTTGATGTCGGCGATCATCACCCTTGCCCCTTCGGCTAGAAATTTATCAACGATGCCAAGCCCAAAGCCAGAGGCGCCGCCGGTTACAATCGCGCATTTTCCTGCAAGCCGCATAATGCTCTCCCTCAAAATCCAATTGCAGCAAACATGACCAAGCCTGTGGCGAGGTGCAATCGCTAGGAGCCTTCGGGAGTGATTTTTCCTCGCGTTGATTTGAGGCTGCTGCGCTGCTTTTTGCTCTCCAGTCGTCGTTTGACGGAGCCGCGGGTTGGTTTGGTCGCTATACGACGTTTTGGGGCGACCAGGGCCTTGCGGATCAGCTCGGCTAGCCGTTCGCGCACCAGCTCGCGGTTGCGCAGCTGCGAGCGGGTTTCGTCGCATTGCATCAGAATCGCGCCCTCTTTGGTCCAGCGTCGCCCCGCCAGCCGTTTGAGGCGGGATTTCACTGCCGGGGTGAGCGATGGGGAGCGGGCGGCCTCGAACCGCAGCTCGACGGCGGTGGCCACCTTGTTGACGTTCTGCCCGCCGGGGCCCGAGGCGCGCATGAAGCTTTCGGAGAGTTCCCAGTCCTGGAGTGCGATATCGTTGGTGATATGGAGCATGGGCCGCATGTAGCGCGGCTGGCGCAAATGGAAAAGGCCGCAGTCCGCTGGACCACGGCCTTTTGCCAAGACTGTTGTATTGCTGTGGGTGCTTAGGCGGGCTTGGCCGTCAGGTGGCTGACGATCATGCGGAAGGGCACCAGGGCCAGCAGGGCCAGCGAGAGTTTTACCATCCAGTCGGCCACCGCCAGCGAGACCCAGAGCGGTGCCATAGGGCCTGCGCCCAAGAGCGGCAGCATTTCGGTGGCCCAGGAGACGTCATTGCCGGGTTCAATCCAGGTGAGCGCGCCGGAAAAGGCCACGGTAAAGAAGATGGCCGTATCCACCGAGGAGCCCACCAGGGTGGAGGCCAGCGGCGCACGCCACCATTTGCCGGTCCGCAGGGCGGCAAAGATCGACACGTCGAGCAGCTGAGCGGTGAGGAAGGCGAGGCCAGAGCCAATTGCGATGCGCAGGGTGACCAGCGGGCCAAATTCACCCATAATCTGGGTGCCGATGAGCGAGCAGATGACGCCCACCACAAAGCCGACAAAAACCACGCGGCGGGCAGGTCCGGCACCATAGACGCGGTTCATCACATCAGTGATGAGAAAGGCGATAGGATAGGTAAAGGCGCCCCAGGTCAGCCATTGGCCAAAGAGGAATTGCACCAGGATATTGGAGGCCACCACAACGGCAGCCATGGCAAGAATGCCAGGTAGGTAATAACGATTCATTTTTCAGTTCCGTTTTTTATACAAGGTCGCGGCGACTTGTTCCGCATCTTGTGCGGAAGACGCGCTCACCTAGCCGTGTTGGAGACACTTGGCAAGTGTTTTGAAGCATCGAAGAACCCAGCGGAGCTGCGAAAGGTGGGGCTCCCGCCCGGATCGCCACATTCAAAGAATGTGTCTCTCCCGTTGGGTCCGGCACCGCGCTGCCGCGCGGTGCGGTTGCGGCAGGTAGAGAAGCCGAGGACGGCTGACATGTTTGGGCACTAAAGGTTAGCAGGGCCAGTATCTGCAATATCTGTGACGCAGAGTGAAAGTGTCTTTCCCTTATTCCGGCAGTGTGTATTCGACCACTTCCGTGCGTTGCAGGGATTTGAAATTGTCGTCAGACACCATGGTGGCACGCAGGGTTCCCGTGGCATCGCGCCAGACGGATAGCCCTTCGAGGTTGTCATGCACGCCGGTGCTGCTTTCCAATAGGGTCACTTCGTTTGTCGCGCCCTGATCGGTGATGTCCCAGCGGCGCAAACGGCTGCGGAAACCGATAAAGACAAAGTTGCGCTCCAGCAGGTAAAACCGCCCGTCGGGGCCAAAATCGGCACCCACGGGCAGAAAGCCACCCCGCCGGGGCAGGGTGAAAGGCTGGCTCCAGCGTGCGCCATTCCAGCGCCAGACCGGGATCTCTCCTTCGGCATTCAGTGCGTTTTCCGGTAGGGTATACAGCCGCCCCTGGGGATCAATAGCGAGGGCCTCGAGCGATTTGTTCAGGGGTAAACCGCGAAAATCATGGGGACGCGGCAGCACGCGGGCACGGCTGGCCTCGGTTTGGTGATGCACCACGCGGGCCAGGCCTTCAAAGGAGATAAACAGCGAGCCACCGGGTGCCAGGGCCAGGCCTTCGCTGTCCATGATCCGTCCCAGGAGCTGTCGCCCCTTGGAAGAGCGCAGATGCTGGGCACTGCGCAGGGAAATCTCTGAAATCTCACCGTCTTGCCGGTGGATATATGCCCGGGCCACATGGGCGCGGTCGCTTAGGACAACCAGTTGCGATCCATCCGCTGAGAGCTCAAGCCCGGAGAACCCCCCGAACCAATCGGGGGTCGCTCGCCAGGTGTAGCTGCCTGTAAACTGGGCGGCGTTTTCCAACCGGTCCAGTTGGGCCGCAGCAAAGCCTGCTGCCGCCGCAATGAGGCCGGAGGCCAGAACAAGGCCACCGATCAGTTTTCTACGCTTCATGGTGTTCAGGCTCAGTTTGATTGCAAGACGGCAGAGCACTGCCGGGGCAGATCCGACAGGGTGTACTCCCGGCGGGGCTTTGGAGCTGGCGCATTGGGATCTGCAGGCTTTGGCGGGGGTGGGCTCAGGATGTCATCGACCCATTTCTGGGCCGCATCGCAGCCGTCCCCACGAGGGGGGCGATCCTGATTGACGCAGCCCTGCGATCCCTTGGGGCAGGCAAGGCGCACATGGAAATGGTAGTGATGCCCCCACCAGGGGCGGATCTTGCGCAGCCAGCGCCGGTCGCCCTTGGCGTCCTTGCACATCTGCACTTTGGCGCCGGGAAAGACAAAGATACGTGCCACCCGTTTGTCCTGCGCGGCTGCCTTGATGATCTCGTGATGGGCGCGGGTCCAGTCGGAATTTACAAAGGCGCCGTTGTTGCGCCGCATCGAGATCGACGAGATCTTCTCGCGCTGGGCGCGGCTGTAGTTCAACCGATCCGCCGGGCGCATCCAGATGTCGATATCCAGGCCCACCTGATGGCTACGGTGCCCCGACAGCATTGGTCCGCCCCGGGGTTGGCTGATGTCCCCAATGTATAGCCCGTCCCAGCCGGGTTGGCGGGCCGCGACCTGGCTTAGCTTTTCGATAAAGCTGATGGTTTCAGGGTGGCCCCAGTTGCGATTTCGGCTCAGCCGCATGGCCTGCCAGGTCGGGCCGGTTTCCGGCAGTTGCACGGCCCCGGCGACACAGCCCTTGGCATAGGAACCAAAGGCGGCCGGCGTCTGCTGCGATGCGCTGCCCTTGGCGCCAAAAAGCTGCTTGGCCGGGGTCGCAGCACTGGCGCTGATCAAGCCGGCAATCAATAAACAAAAACTCGCAAATAGCAGTCTCAACCCTGGTCTCCTTCTGCCTTGACCCAACGCAACACAATCAACCCGAGGATAAACAGGAAGATCACCGGGGAGATACCCAATCGTGCGCTACCTGTCACGGTTGTGGCAAGCCCAATCAGCCCAGGCGCCAAAAAGGCGGTGGCGCGACCCGACAGACCGTAGAGCCCAAAGCTCTCAGTCGCCTTTGCAGGATCGGTATGGCGTACCATCAGGCTGCGGCTTGCGGCCTGCAAGATACCGCCGAAGCCGCCGATCAGCATGCCGCAACCAAAGAAGATGGCGTCGGGCAGTGTGGATTCTGCAGCCAGAGGCATGCCAAAGAGCGCCTCACGCGACATGTTCACCACGGTGATGCAGACCAGCGTCAGCACCAGGATGGCAGCCACGATGACGGGTTTGGGGCCAAAGCGTTTGTCGGCCATGCCGCCAACCCAGCTAAAGGCTGCAGCGGCAATTGCTGAGATGATGCCAAAGATACCGATCTGGGTGATCTCCCAGTCCAGGACCAGGCTGGCATAAACGCCGCCAAAGCCATAAAGCCCATTGAGCGCATCGCGGTAGAGCATCGAAGAGCCAAGATAACTGGCCAGGCTGAAGCGGTGCCGCAGCGCCTTGATCGAAGTGACCACCAGAGTGACCGCCTGCCCAAGCGTGCCGCGCGTGCCGGTGCCAGCATCGTCTTTGACCCAGAGGAAATAGGGCACCATAAAGACGAGGAACCACAACGCCGTAAAGGGCCCCACCGCGCGGGTGCCTTCTCGGGTTGCAGCCTCCAGTCCCAGGATTGGGTCCAATCCGATCAGGGTTTTTCCAGTGCCCTGTTCCACAAAGAGCAACAGCATAATGAAGAGTGCAATCACCCCGCCAAGATAGCCAAAGGCAAAGCCAGAGCCAGAGATCGCCCCGACATCGTCCTTGCTGCCGAGGCTGGGCAGCTGCGAATTGGCAAAGATCAATGCAAATTCCGCGCCAATGAAGCCAAAGCCAAAGGTTACCAGCATCCACCACAGGTTGCTGCCGGCGGGGTCCGAGTACCAGATCCCCCAGGCGCCCAGGATATACATCAGCGAAAAGCCAATGAGCCAGGGGCGTTTGCGTCCGGAAATATCGGCCAGAGCGCCGATAAAGGGCGCTCCAAACCCAATCATCAGCCCGGTGGCGGTCATGCCAATCGACCACATGGTCTGGGCCTGGGCCTTGGCGGCTTCGGGCTCCAGGCCCTCCCCCAAATAGTGATTTGCAGCGACGGCGGCAAAGAAGGGGCCAAAGACAAAGGTCACCAGCAGCGTGTGATAGGGTTGGCTGGCCCAGTCAAAGAACCACCAGCCCCAAATGCGCTTGCGCGTTGAAATATTGCTCATCTTTTCCCGCCTGTCCCCAGCTGTTTGTTATCTGCGATAAGACAGGGACTTAGGTCACGAGGCAAGGGGCTCTTGCATCGGTGGCCAGGGACGTTGCGCGTCTGCTGCGCGCCAGGCATCAATCCAGTCCGGCATCGGCGGCGTTGGTGTGTCTTGCAGACCCATGGCCTCGAGCACCCGCGCGGGCGGCACGATGCCGTTTTTGTCGGTGAGCGCGGTGCGCAGCATTACATGGCTGGCGCAGGTGCCGTCCTTTTTCCACATCGACTGTTCCAGGTAGATGAATTTGTCATCCCAGGCTGCCGCCCGGCTGCGCATTTCAAAGCGTTCAAAGCCACGGATGCGTTGACGGAACCGCACGCTGGTACCCGCGACGGTCATGCCCCAGCGGTTTTGGCGCAGGGCACCAATCAGCCCAACCCGCTGGGCCTGCATGGTGCGCCCCAGATCATACAGCGTCATGGCGCGGCCATTGTTCAGCTCCAGCCAGATATCCAGATCCCAGGGCCAGCAGATATGCCGAGAGACATGGGTTTCGGTCAGACCCAGCGGGGTCATGCGGCGCGCCTTCATCAGGTCTTTGATCAGGCGGAAAATCGGGAACATTTGCGGCTTCTCCTGTCGAGTTGTGCCCCTCTTGCCACCGATTAACCAATGGTCAACCGCAACCTCGCGGAAGGCTTGCACAAATGCCACAGGCTGCTTACCTGTAAGGCTGTTATTCCAAAGAGGTACATGATGCTCTCGCTGCTCCAAATTCTGCTGTTGATCCTGGACATCGTCTGGTTCTTCATCATCGCTCATGTGATCATGAGCTGGCTGATCAATTTCCAGGTTCTGAACCTGCAACAGCAGCTGGTGAGCCAGATCTGGTACATGTTGCAGCGTATTCTCGAGCCGCTTTACGCGCCGGTGCGCCGCATTATGCCCAATATGAGCGGCATTGATCTGGCGCCGTTGGTGGTGCTGATCGCGGTCTATGCCCTGCGCATTATCATCCAGAACAACATGGCCGCATTCTACTAGGCCTCCCTGGTGGCCGGTTTGGGCTGTTTCAGCGGATGATATGAATAAAACCAAGGGGGCGAAGCGTAAAGCTTTGCCCCTTGCTCTTGCCGCCCGAATCGACCTGTGGGATTGTGGCGCTCAAATCAGAGCAGCCGCACCCAACGAGGTCCCACTCCATGACAGCCGCGCCAGCGATCACCGAGACGGAGAGCACCGCCGCTCCGCTGCTGCGTGAGATTTTTGGCTTTGATGCCTTTCGCCCCGGTCAGGAAGAGATCGTTGAGGCGGTAACGCGCGGCGAAAACGTTTTGGCCATCATGCCCACGGGCGGAGGAAAATCGCTGTGCTTCCAGCTACCCGCGCTGCAACGGGCTGGCATCACGGTGGTGATCTCGCCGCTGATTGCGCTGATGCGCGATCAGGTGCGGGCGCTGCAGGCGGTGGGGGTCACGGCGGGGGCGCTCACCTCTGGCAATACCGAAGAAGAGACCGAAGCGGTCTGGCAATCCATCGAATCCGGCGCGCTGAAGCTCTTGTACATGGCGCCGGAACGGCTGGCTTCGGGGGCGACGCTGAACATGTTGCAGCGCATCAATGTCAGCCTGATCGCTGTGGATGAGGCCCATTGTGTCAGCCAATGGGGCCATGATTTCCGCCCCGACTACCTGCGCATCGGCGAGCTGCGCCAGGCACTGGATGTGCCTCTGGCGGCCTTTACCGCCACCGCCGATTCAGAGACCCGCGAAGAGATCATTCGCAAGCTGTTTGATGGTCATGCGCCGCGCGCCTTTCTGCGGGGGTTTGACCGGCCCAATATCCATCTGGCCTTTGCCGCCAAGGACGGGCCGCGCCGTCAGATCCTGGAGTTTGCAGCAGCCCGCAAGGGTCAGTCAGGCATCGTCTATTGCGGCACCCGCGCCAAAACCGAAGACCTGGCCCGCGCCCTGCGTGACGCTGGTCACGCGGCCTGCCATTATCACGGTGGCATGGAGGCTGGGGATCGGCGCGACGTGGAAACACGCTTTGCCCGCGAGGATGGCCTGATTGTGGTGGCCACCGTGGCTTTTGGTATGGGGATAGATAAGCCAGACATCCGCTGGGTGGCCCATGCTGATCTGCCCAAATCCATCGAATCCTACTATCAGGAAATTGGCCGCGCGGGTCGCGACGGGGCCCCTGCGGAAACCCTGACCCTGTTTGGATCTGATGACATCCGGTTGCGGCGCAGCCAGATCGACGAAGGCCTGGCCCCCTCGGAACGTCGTGCGGCAGATCACGCGCGTTTGAATGCGCTGCTGGGTCTGGCCGAGGCGCTGACCTGTCGCCGCCAGACCCTATTGGGTTATTTCGAGGAAGACTCGGACCCCTGCGGCAATTGTGATCTCTGCGATAGCCCGGTGGAGGTCTTTGACGGCACTACGGCGGTACGCAAGGCGCTTTCGGCTATTTTGCGCACCAATGAGACCTATGGCGCTGGGCATCTGATCGACGTTCTCTATGGAAATGAGACCGACCGGGTGCGCGAAAAGGGTCATAACGAACTATCGGTCTTTGGTTGTGGTAAGGAATACAGCAAACGCCAGTGGCAGGCAGTGTTTCGCCAGATGATGGGTCATGATCTGGTGCGCCCTGATCCCGAACGCCATGGTGCCCTGCGGATGACAGAGGCAGCGCTGCCGGTGCTGAAGGGAGAGGCGCAGATCTCCCTGCGCAGGGATACTATCAAATCTGCCGAACGCCGCCCGGCGGTCAAGATGCTGGTCTCCGAAGAAGATGCGCCACTGCTGTCGGCCCTGAAAGCCAAGCGCCGCGCCCTGGCAGAGGCGCAGAAAGTGCCAGCCTATGTGGTGTTCAACGACAAGACCCTGATCGAGATGGCCGAAACCCGCCCGGAAACTCTGGATCAGATGGCTCGGATTGGGGGCGTTGGCGCCAAAAAACTGGACCGTTACGGTGATGAGTTTCTTGAGGTGATCACCGGCGCGGTGGAACAGCTGCACCCCCAGAGGCGCAAACTGGCAACACGGGCTGGGGCGGGATCGACCTATGACGCCCTGATGGAGGCTCAGACTGGGCTGATCCGGGGGAGTTGCGGCACTTTGAAACCGCTCAGCTGTCCGGCTGCCATGCTCGCAAAGCTGGCGCAGATGCGGGTCGAGGATACGCGCGGCATCACAATGCTGTTGGGCGAGCGCCGGGCAGAGAGATTCTTGCCCGCCTTTCTGGACGTTTTGCGCCAGACTGATTAAGTCTGGAAAAAGGAAACAAATCGGAAACAAAGGAGCGCGCGATGCTGGTAGTGGTATCCCCGGCCAAAAAGCTGGATTGGTCGGAGCGGGATCAGGAGATGACCTTCCCCGCCTTTCAAAGCGATGCCATCGCATTGAACGCCGTTGCGCGCGACCTCACGGTGCCGGAGCTGATGAAGCTGATGCATATCAGCGAAGACCTGGCCAAGCTGAATTACGACCGCTTTCGCGATTTCCAGGCGGATCCGAAGACCGAGGATCTGCGTCCCGCCGCGCTGGCCTTTGCGGGCGACACCTATCAGGGGCTGGAAGCGGCGTCATTGGAGCCTGAGGAAATGGCCTGGGCGCAGGATCATTTTCGCATTCTGTCCGGGCTTTACGGGTTGCTGCGCCCGCTGGATGCGCTGCAGCCCTACCGGCTGGAAATGGGCTCGCGGCTGAAAAACGCGCGCGGCAAAAACCTCTATGAATACTGGGGCAGCCAGATTGCCGAGGCGCTGAATGCTCAGGCCGAAGAGGTCGGCGCTCAGGTCCTGGTGAACTGCGCCAGCCAGGAGTATTTTGGCGCCGTCGACCTGAAGGCGCTGAAACCGCAAGTGGTGACCCCGGTCTTTATGGAAGACAAAGGTGGCACGCCCAAAGTGGTGAGTTTCTATGCCAAACGCGCCCGTGGTGCGATGGCGCGCTATGTGATCCAGAACCGGATTTCAGATATGGCGGCGCTGCAGGAATTTGACACTGGCGGATATGCCTATCAGCCGACCCTGTCCGAACCGATGAAGCCTGTGTTCCTGCGGCACTCTGCTGGATAATTGCCGCGCTAGGCAGCCGAGGTTGTCTCGACCTGCTGAAACTCGTCCGAGACATGCTGCAGGATGCGTTCCAGGATGACCGCTTTGCGCAGCGGCTTGGTCAGGTAGTGATCGAGGCCTGCGGCCAGGATGCCGTCTGAATCGCCTGTCATGGCATGGGCGGTCAGGGCGACGATAGGCACGTGTTTTCCACTCAGGGCTTCCAGTTTGCGGATCTCGCCCGTCGCCTCCTTGCCGTCCATTTCCGGCATGGAAATATCCATAAAGACCAGATCCGGCTCAAAGGACTGATAGAGCTCCACCGCTTCGATGCCATTGTTGGCAAATTTCAGCTCGATGTTGAGATCCTTGACCATCTTGCGGAAGACCAGCTGGTTGGTCCGGTTGTCTTCTGCCGCCAGAATGCGCATCTGGCGCTGATCATTGGTAGCCGTATCCGGCAGGGGCGGCGCTGCGGCATTATCTGCGGCATAGGCCTCTTCCAGAGTCTGTGTCGGGGCCTCAGAGGCCGAGGGCTGCTCTGGCGGTGTTTTCAACAGCCCATTGCCAAGGCTTTCCAACTTGGCGAACAATTCATCCCGCGGAGTGGGGCGTGGCAGCAGGCCGACATCGAGATCTTTCAGCTCATCCTCTGAGTATTCATGCGGGTTGGAACAGAGCATGAGCATGGGAATGTTGGCCCATTTGCCCTTTCGCAGCTGGCGCGCCAGTTCCAAACCGCCACCGCCGGGAATGGCATGATCGGAGAGGATCAGATCAACCCCGACATTCATTTTCCCCAGGGCATCCGGCACGCTCTCTGCTGTCGTGGTTTCGACACCCAACAACATCAACTGACGTTGCATGATTTCACTGTTCAGCGATGATTCATCCGCCACCAGGATGTGACGCAGGCTTTTGGGAAGCCTGGGCGTGAAGGCGGTGCTGTCGGCAACTGTGGGCAGCGGGATACGGAAGCCAAAGCAGGACCCCACGCCTTCGTCGCTTTCGACCCAGATCTCCCCATCCATCAGTTCAATCAGACGGCGAGAGATCGCCAGCCCCAGACCGGTGCCTTCAAATTTGCGATTGCGCTCATCCTCGACCTGGTTGAACTCGCCAAAGACATGGTCGATCTTTTCTTCCGGAATGCCAATGCCGGTGTCTTCGATCATACAATGGACGGCGCAGGTGCCCTCTTCGGGGTCAGTGATCCCGGTCACTCGCAGGGTCACATGACCTTCGCTGGTGAATTTCACTGCATTGCCGGCCAGGTTGGTCAATACCTGACGGATGCGGCCCGGGTCGCCGACAAAACGGGTGGGCAGGAACAGGTCGTAGTCCACCACCATGTTCAAGCCTTTGTCCCGGGCGGTAGGCTGCAGCAGCATGACGATCTCATGGATGCAGCGCTCTAGGTCAAAGACTTCTTCGTGCAAGACCAGCTTGTCGGCTTCGATTTTGGAATAGTCGAGCACGTCATTGATGATCACCAGCAGCGCTTCGCCGGAGTTCTTGATGGTATTGGCGTAAAGCTTTTGTTCGTCGCTGAGGGTGGTGTCGTTCAACAGCTCGGCCATGCCGACAACCCCGTTCATCGGAGTGCGGATCTCGTGGCTCATATTGGCGAGGAAGGCCGATTTTGCACGGTTGGCGGCTTCGGCGCGTTCACGGGCGGCGCGCAGTTCTTCCTCGTAATTCACCGTCGAGGTGATATCGAGGGCCAGGCTCACCACGTCCCCCCCATGGCCGCGTTGGTCAATGAGGCGCAGATAGCGATCGTCCCACAATTGGATGACGACGGGTTCGGGCGACATCGACAACCAGCGTTCGCTCATCATTGCGCGCCAGCTGTCCGGCCTCAGATCCCCGGTATTGACCAGACCTTCGTCGGTCAGGATCTGCAGGATGCGCATATAGGAGATGCCCGGGGTGACCTCTTCCAAGCCGTCAAAGATATTGAGATAGGCGGTATTGGCTCCGATGAGCTGGCTGTCGGCGTCAAAGAAGGCAAAGCCGTCCTGAAAGGCCTGGATCGAATGCCAAAGCCGCCGCTCGGCGGTTTCGATCTTCTCATTGGCCATGCTCAGGTCGGATTTTACCTTGGCGTTTTCGTCCCGCACCGTCGCCACTTCGGCCTGAGTTACACCAATTTGTTTGGTTAGAGCCAGGGCATGGCGGCCAAGTTTACGATTCGCGGCCGACAGTTCAGCCTGCTTGAGTTCAAGCAGCCGCTCTGCCGCCAGTCTTGCCCGGCGTTCTTCTGCGATTTTGTCAGCAAGGCTCATCCCTGCGGGCTCCATCTGTTATAACAATTGGTTTTTCCCCATAAATGAGGCGAACGTCGGGCGTTGATACAAAGGTCTCAGCCATAGTCTTACGCGTGAACTTCTTGCTATGGTGTTAAGCGCGTGCCAGCCTGTGAGCGATTTAGGAGGCCGCTATGCCAGTTTGTTTTATTGTTCGGTTCACGATTTTTCTTCTTCGCCTTTGCCAGAGCATCGCCGGGCTGCTGCGAAGAGCGCCAGGCAGCGCCGAAACAGCTGGCAGATTTGCGGGGCTTGCAGCTGTCCTGCCCCTTGTTTTTGCAACTTTTTTTGCAGTTGTGGCACAGGCTGGCCCCTACATTCCGCCACTGCGGTATCAGGCCCATATGGACACCGACTATTACGGCTCAGACCTGCAGGCGCTGTTTGATACGGATCTGGCCTCTTGTCAGGCGGCTTGCAGCGCGCAACAGGCCTGTGCCGGCTTTTCCTACAATACCCGCTCCAACGCTTGTTTTCCCAAGCAACAGATGCAGACCTCTTCGCCCTTTGTTGGGGCAATTTCGGCCCTGAAACAAACCCAGCCGACGGCGCTCCTGGCCCAGGCTGAGACCCGCGCCCAGAGGTTGAGCACCCTGCGGGAGGCGGATTTTAAACTGGCCTATAGGGCGGCCGAGGAAATGGCACGCCGGTTCCCAAACCAGGGGGCGGCGCTGGAGGACATGGTGGAGGCCGCGCAAATCCAGGCCCGCGGTGGCAATACCAAAGGGGCTTTGCGCTGGTTGGCCCAGGCGGTTGCGCTCAGCGATGAAGCCGGGCTTTGGGCCGAATACTCGGCGGTGCTGCTGCGCCATAGCGGAGTCAAGGGTGTCAACAAACGCGAAACCCGAAAACAGGCGCTGGCTGCGGGTCTTAACGCCTATCTGCGCGCCCCGTCGACGGCGGTGCAGGTCAATGGATTGGTGACTGCGGCACAGGCGTTGGAAAAGCTGGGCCGGGGCCGGGATATGTTGCCGTTGCTGCGCCTGGCCGAAGAGATCGCGCCACGCCGCGATACCGCTCGGCTGCTGGAGCGCGGCATTGAAAAATACGGCTTCCGGGTCACCGATAGTCGGGTGGACAGCGACAGTGCCACACCGCGTCTCTGCGTTGAGTTCTCCGATCCCCTGCTCCTGAGCGGTGTGACCTATGAGGATTACATCAAACTGTCGGCCCCCGGCATCGTTGCCATTGCCGAAGATCGCGAGCTCTGCGTCGAGGGGCTGGAGCACGGTCGCCGCTACCGGATGACGCTGCGCAGCGGTCTGCCTGGTGGCAATGGGGATGCGCTGATCAAAGATGTGGAGCTGACGCATTATATCAGCGACCGCAGTCCGGCGCTGCGTTTTCCGGGGCGGGCCTATGTCCTGGCCAAGACCGATCAGGCGGCGCTGCCCATTGAAACCGTCAACCTGACAGAGGTCACGCTGCAACTGCGCCGGGTCAGTGACCGCAATCTGTTGCGCAGCATGCAGGATGGCTATTTTGGGCGCCCGCTGTCGCAGTGGCAGGAGGAACATTTTGCCAGCGATATTGCCGAAGATGTCTGGAGCGGCACCGCGACGGTGCAAAGTGAACTCAATCAGGACATGACCACGCGTCTGCCCCTGGCGGAGGCCATCGCGGGTCAGCCGGTGGGCATCTATGCGCTCTTTGCCAGTTACAAGGGCGCTGACCCCTATGAAGAACCCAGCGCGACCCAGTGGTTTGTGCTGACGGATCTCGGCCTTAGCACCATGTCGGGCAGCGATGGGTTGCATGTGCAGGTGCAGGGGTTGTCTGACGCCAAGCCGCGCGCCGGGGTGGAGGTGACGCTGATCTCCAATGCCAATGCCGTTTTGGGCAAGGCGCTGAGCGATGACACGGGCTATGCGCATTTTGAACCGGGGCTGGCCCGGGGCCGCGGCGGGGCTGCGGTGGCGATGATCCAGGCGCAGGTCATCGGCGCAGATGGTGCAGAGGATTTTGCCTTTCTGTCGCTCAAGGATGCGGCCTTTGATCTGTCGGACCGCGGGGTCGAAGGGCAGCCTTCTCCGGGTCCCGTGGATGTGTTTTTAGCCACGGATCGTGGCGCCTATCGCGCCGGAGAGGTGATCCATGCCACGGCCTTAACCCGCGACAGCCGCGCTCAGGCGATCGAAGACCTGCCGCTGACGGCCATCCTCACTCGCCCGGACGGAGTGGAGTACAGCCGTCATGTCTCTGCTGCAGGCAAGGTGGGGGGGCATGTTTTTGACCTACCGGTTGGCAGTACAGCTCCACGCGGCACCTGGCGACTTGAGATCAAAACTGATGTCAAAGCAGCTGCGCTGGCCAGCCGTCAAATTCTGGTCGAAGATTTTATGCCAGAGCGGATCGACTTTGATCAAAGCATTGAAAATGTGGGTGATCTGCGCCCTGGAGAATTTGCCCAGCTGGATATCTCTGCGCGCTATCTCTTTGGTGCACCGGGGGCGGATCTTGGCATTGATGGCGATCTGCGCCTGCGTCCGACCAGCACGTTGGAGCAATGGCCGGGCTATCACTTTGGCCGCTTTGATGCGCCGCGCGACAGCCAGCGCAATTACTTTGGCGGTGATCGTACAGATGCCAGCGGCGCGGCGCGCGTAGCAGTGGAATTGCCGGCGGTTCAGACCTCGGGCATGCCCTTTGAGGCCACATTGACGACCAGATTGACGGATGGCTCTGGTCGTCCGGTCGAGCGGAACATAGATCTGCCGGTGCGCTCAAGCGGCCCGGTGCTGGGCATCAAACCCCTATTTGAGGAGGTGGTCGCCGAAGGCACTGAGGCTGGGTTCGAACTCTTGGCCCTGTCGGAGGATCAGCAGCCGATGCCCATGCGGGTGAAATGGAGCCTGAACCGGATCGAGACACGGTATCATTGGTATCAGCTCTATGGGGATTGGAACTGGGAGCGCAGCACCCGCCGCATCAGCGTTGCGACGGGCGAGGCCCAGCTAGGGGAGGGGAGCCCCTTTCTGCTGTCGCCCCCCGTGGACTGGGGCCGCTATGAACTGGTGATCGAGCGCCTGGATGGGGACTATGTCGAGGCGGCATTGGATTTCTATGCGGGCTGGTATGCGCCAGCTGATGCTTCGGCCACCCCGGACCGGTTGGAGATGTCGCTCGATGCCGACAGCTATCAGCCGGGTGAGATCGCCCGCCTGCGTCTGGTGCCGCAAAGCGCCGGAACGGCGTTGATTTCCGTGCTCTCTAACCGGGTGATCGAACGTCACGCGGTTGAGGTTGAAGCGGGTGAGGTGGTTGTGCCGCTGACGGTCAGCCAGGATTGGGGCAGCGGGGCCTATGTCACCGCGATGATGCTGCAGCCGTTGACGGGCAAGACCAGCCGGACCCCGACTCGGGCTTTGGGGTTGGCCCATGCCACAGTGACCCAGCCGGGGCAGGAATTGCAGGTGGTGATCACTGTGCCCGAGGTGGCGCGCCCGCGCAGCACTGAGACCGCACAGATTACCGTCACAGGCGCCAAACCGGGCAAGCCGGTTTGGTTGACCCTGGCCGCGGTGGACCTGGGCATTCTGAACCTCACCGGGTTTAAAACGCCCGACCCCAGCAGTCACTATCATGGTCAGCGGCGTCTGGGGATGGAGCTGCGCGATATCTATGGGCGGTTGATTGATCCGGGCAATGGCGCTCTGGGGCAGGTGCGCTCTGGCGGCGATGCGGATCGTGGTTTGCAGATGCAATCTCCGCCCCCCACTCAGGATCTGGTGGCCTTTTTCTCGGGCGCGGTACAGGTGGGCCCCGATGGGGGCATTGCCTTCCCGATGGAACTGCCTGCCTTTAATGGCACTGTGCGGCTGATGGCCATGGCCTGGTCGAAAGAGGCCGTGGGGCAGGCCGAAGCCGATATGCTGGTGCGGGATCCGGTTGTTGTCACCGCCTCCTTGCCGCGGTTCCTGGCGCCCGGAGACCAGAGCCGGATCAGCATCGAATTGGTGCATGCCGATGGCCCCACGGGCGAGATGACCCTGCTGGCACAATCCCTGGGTTCGGGTCTTTCGCTTGGCGCTCTGCCGGGGTCGGTCACCCTGGGCCCGCAGGGCAAAGCGGTGCTGGAGCTGCCGGTAACGGCGACAGAGGTCGGCGATCCCGAGGTGGTGCTGTCTCTGATCACCCCGGATGACAAGCATCTGAGCCAGGTCCTGCGGCTGCCGGTTCGCGCCAATGATCCGGTGCTGGCCAGTACCCGGCGGTTTACGCTGAACCAGGGCAGCAGCTTTCAGCTGACGCAGGATGTTTTTGCCGGTTACAGGCCGGGCACTGCCCGGGCGGTTCTGTCAGCCGGGCCGCTGGCCAAATTCGACGTACCGGGCTTGCTCGAAAGCCTGGATCAATATCCCTATGGTTGCACCGAACAGGTGACGTCCAAGGCGATGCCGCTGCTCTACCTGTCTTCGGTGGCTCAGTCGCTGGGACTGGGGCGTGGGCCCGAGGTCAGGGCGCGGATAAAAACAGCGATCCAACGGGTGCTGACGCGGCAGGCTGGGAATGGGGCCTTTGGTCTCTGGCGGGCCGAAACCGGTGATTTCTGGCTGGATGCCTATGTGTCCGACTTCCTGTCGCGGGCGCGCAGGCAGGGGCATGATGTGCCCGAAGCAGCCTTTGTGCGGGCCATGGATAATCTGCGCAACCGGCTGAACTATGCCTCTGACTTTGACGAGGGTGGCGAGGATGTGGCCTATGCATTGCTGGTTCTGGCCCGCGAGGGCGCAGCCTCGATGGGGGATCTGCGCTATTATGCGGATGTCAAGGCAGGGGCCTTTGCCACGCCGCTGGCGGCAGCGCAGCTGGGCGCGGCCCTGGCCGCCTATGGGGATCAGCGTCGTGCCGACCGGATGTTTGCCCGCGCGGGCGATCTGCTGCAGAAGGCGGATCGGGAAGACCCGGTCTGGCGGGCAGACTATGGCACCCGGCGTCGAGACGCAGCGGCGGTTCTGACCCTGGTTGCCGAGGCGGGCACCGAGGCTGTTAGCGCCGAGCGCCTGAGCCGCCGGATCAGCTCAGATACGGGGCCTATGTCGACGCAGGAATCCACCTGGACCCTGCTGGCGGCTCATGCGCTGATCAAAAACCCCGAGGTCTCGGGGATGTTGATCAATGGCCAGCCCTCGGAGGGGGCCTTTGTGCAAATCCACGACGGGCAGGGGGCAGTGGATATGTCGGTTACCAGTGCCAGCGGCGCGGTGACGGATCTTACCCTGACCACCCTGGGCGTGCCCGTACAGCCCCCCGAAGCAGGCGGCTATGGCTACACGATTGAGCGGAGCTATTTTTCGCTGGAGGGGCAGGAGCTGGATGGCGCGGCCTTCAAGGTGGGCGATCGGTTTGTCACTGTGCTGCGCGTCACACCGCATGAAACCGTAGGGGCGCGGCTGATGATCAACGATCCGCTGGCCGCAGGGATCGAGATCGACAATCCCAATCTGCTGCGCTCGGGCGACCTGCGCGATCTCGCCTGGCTGAACCCCAGCGAGGCCGAACATGCTGAGTTCCGCAGCGACCGCTTTCTAGCGGCGGTGGATCTGTCAGGGCGCAAACCCGCAACTCTGGCCTATATCAGCCGCGCTGTGACACCGGGCAGGTTCCATCGCCCGGCCGCGCAGGTCGAAGACATGTACCGCCCCGCCTACCGGGCCCATACTGCGGCAGGCTCGGTTGTGATCCGGTGATCCGACGCTTGATGCTACAGATCCGAGCGGCCTGGGGCCTGTGGCATCGGGGCTTTTCTCTGGCCCTGCTTCTGGCTGTCGTCCTTGCGGGGGGACAGCGGTTTGATCAATGGGTGGAAGGCACGGTTCTGCCGGTCACGCTGGCGGAAACCTCGACAGAGGTGCTGGATCGCAACGGGGCGCTTTTACGGGTCTACCCGGTAGAGGATGGCATCTGGCGCATGGCGCCCCAGCTGGACCAGGTGGACCCCAGCTTTATCGCCATGCTCCTCGCCTATGAGGACAAGCGGTTCTACTCTCATCCCGGGGTGGATCCGCTGGCGATGCTGCGGGCTGTGGGGCAGGCACTGTGGAATGGGCGTGCTGTATCTGGGGGATCGACGCTGACCATGCAGCTGGCACGTCTGCTGGAGGATGGCACCACGGGCGCCTGGGCGGGCAAGCTGCGCCAGATCCGCCTGGCCCTGGCGCTGGAACGGCGACTGTCCAAACAGCAGATCCTGACGCTTTATCTGACCCATGCTCCCTATGGCGGCAATCTGGAGGGCATCCGCTCGGCAAGCTACGCCTGGTTTGGCAAGGGGCCCAAGCGCTTGACGCCTGCACAGGCCGCGCTGCTGATTGCCCTGCCGCAATCCCCGGAACGGCGCCGTCCGGACCGGGCGCCGACTGCGGCGCGCGCGGCACGGGAGCGGGTATTGGCCCGGCTTGAGCAGGCCCAATTGGTGACCGCATCTGACGTTGTGGTGGCACGCCATGCCACCCTGCCGCGCGCTATGCAGGGGTTCCCGCGGCTGGCTCCCCATCTGTCTGATCGTCTGCTGGCGGCGCAGCCCGGCACGCCGCGCCTAAGGCTGACACTGGATGCTGAGCTGCAGGGCAAGATGGAGGCCTTGGTCGCCGGGGCTGCCCGTGGGGCCGGCCCAAAGGTGTCGGCTGCGCTATTGGCAGTGGATCATCACAGCGGCGAGATCCTGGCCTCGGTTGGTTCGCCTGCCTATGAGGACAGCGCCCGACAGGGGTTTGTTGATATGACACAGGCCCTGCGATCGCCGGGGTCCACCCTCAAACCACTGGTCTACGGGCTGGGGTTCGACGCCGGTCTGATCCACCCCGAAAGTCTGATCCACGACGGGCCGGTGGAGTTTGACGGCTATGCGCCGCAGAACTTTGACGGGGTATTTCGCGGCGATCTTCGGGTGCGCGATGCGCTGCAATTGTCGCTGAATATCCCCGTGGTGCGGCTCACCCGCGAGATCGGCCCGGCGCAGCTACTGGCGGCGATGCGGCGCGGCGGTGCCAGGCCGCAACTGCCGGGAGGGAAACCGGGTCTTGCGATCAGCCTGGGTGGCATTGGCACCTCTCTGCAGGATCTGGTGCAGATCTATGCCGGGATTGCAGCGGGCGGACAGGGGCTGCGGCTGCGCGCCGACGTCGCCGCGCGCCCGGCTGTGATGCCGCGCATGATGTCAGAGGTGGCGGCCTGGCAGTTGGGGGATATCCTGCGGGGATTGGCGCCGCCTCCCGGAGCGCGGGCAGGTGTCCTGGCCTATAAGACCGGGACTTCCTATGGGCACCGTGATGCCTGGGCGATTGGCTGGGACGGGCAGCATGTGATTGGCGTCTGGCTGGGCCGGGCTGATGGCACGCCGGTGCCGGGGGCCTTTGGCGGCGATCTGGCTGCACCGGTGCTGTTTGAAGCCTTTGGGCGGCTAAAACCCGAAGGTGCGGCCCCCCCGCCCCCCCCCGCGGCAACTCTGATCCTTGGCGCGGCAGAATTGCCGCTGCCATTGCGCCGTTTCCGCCCGCGCGATGCGGTTTTTGCCCAAAGCGCCAGCGCACCGCAGGTTCTGTTTCCGCCTGACGGGGCAGGCTTGGCGCTGCAGGGGGAGCCTCTGGTGGTGAAGCTGCGCGGTGGTACTGCGCCCTTTGCCCTACTGGCTGATGGCCGGGTGTTGGCTAAGGGGCAGCGCCGCCGGGAGTTTGAGGTGCCCAACCCGGGGCCGGGCTTTGCCAATCTGGTGGTGCTGGACAGCGCTGGGCAAAGCGCCAGTGTCGGAGTCGAAATAGACAGGCCCGATCCCTAGCTGCGCAGTATTTGCCTCCAGACACAACGGCAGTGACGTGCGGGTGAGCTGGCCTTTAGCGACGGCCTTCGCGCAGCCAGCCAGCAATGACAAAACCTGCAGCCAGCACCAGACCCAACCAGGCCGGCAGCAGCGCAGTTTGCGAGACGGATCGTGTCTCATAGGCGGCGCGGGGCGTCAGCCCGATCCAACCGCGTCCCGAGGCGGGGCGGCCGGGGCTGACCTCGCGCAGGCGTGGTAAGCCGTCCTCCAGCGCCAGGGCTCCACCGCGCAGCGGCGCCAGCACCGGTGCCAGTAGATCTGCACTGGCGATGGTCTGTTGAAACTCGCGCGGCGCAGCGGGGCCTAGACCAACAACCGCCTCTGCCAAACCTTCTCCCAAGCGGTAAAGCCCCGGCTCTGCACCAGTATAGACTGTCTGCCAGAGGCCCGGAGCGCGTTCCTGCATCGGCAGGCTGGTCTGGCTGCCATCCGGCGCCGTCACCATCAGCTCCCCTGCCGTGCCGCTCATCCGGCGGCGAAAAACCTGCATGGTTTGACCGGTGACCTCGGCCCAGAGCATCTCTTCTTCCAGCTCTGGCTCTTTCATCATCCAATGGGCCAAGCGGCGCAGAAGCTCCAGCTGTGGCCCGCCGCCCTGATACCCCCGGCTCCAAAGCCAGGCGTGATCCGAGGCCAAAAGCGCCACCCGTCCGGCTGCCACCCGGTCCAGCACCAGCAGAGGCCGGGTCTCGACCCCCTCCATCAGAACATGGCCCTGGGCCGCGCTCAACTCGATCTGGCGCAGCCAACTGCCCCATTGCGGCGTCTCCTCATGGTCCTGCGGGTTCAGTCCGGCGGTCACCGGATGGCGCAGGCCCAGCTCGGTCACGGTGGGGCGATAGGGCTCTTCCAGCACCCGAGCAGTGGGGCTGGCAGGCAGCACCCGCGCCAGGGGCGAGCGATAGATGGAATCGGCGCTGGCAAAATCCGGCCCCGCTGCCACCAGTACGGCGCCGCCCTGCTCGACATAGTTGGCCACATTGTCGAGGTAGATCGCAGGCAGGATGCCGCGCCGTTTGTAGCGGTCAAAGATGATCAGATCAAAATCCTCGATCTTTTCCAGAAACAGCTCACGGGTGGGAAAGGCGATGAGCGACAGCTCATCCACCGGCACCCCGTCCTGCTTTTCCGGCGGCCGCAGGATGGTGAAATGCACCAGGTCAACCGAGCTGTCGGATTTCAAAAGATTGCGCCAGGTGCGCCCGCCAGCATGGGGCTCCCCCGAGACCAGGAGTACCCGCAGCCGATCTCGCACGCCATTGATCTGCACCAGGGCGGCATTGTTGCGATCTGTGAGCTCGCCGTCGATTTCGGGTGTGGCAAAGCGGATCACGTTGCGGCCGCCGTGCGGCAGGGTGAGTGGCAGGTCAAAGTCCACGCCCAGCGGCAGGTTGAAACGCTGGGGCGCACCGCCATCAATAGAGATCTCCAGCGGGGCCTGGGTTTGATCCGCCGGAGCGGCCCCCTGATCTTCGATCCGCAAGGTAAGGGTAATAGGCTCGCCAATGATGGCAAAGGCCGGGGCGTTCTGCAGGATCAGACGCCGGTCCCAATCGCCTTGGCGACCGGTCATCAACAGATGCAGGGGGGCGGGCAAATCGACCCCCTGTTCGGCATCATGTACCTGACCATCCGACAAGGCAACTATGCCGGCAACCCGTCCCTGCGGCTCGTCGGCCAAGGCTTGGGACAGTGCCTGCATCAGGGCCGTGCCATTGTCGCCTTCGCCATCTTCCAGCGTGATCCAGCGGGTTTCGGTATTGGGACGGGAATACAGCTGACGTTCCAGCCCGGCGCGGGCCTCAGCCACCTGGGCCTGGCGATCCGACAGGTGCTGGCTGGCGGTATTGTCCACCGCCACTAGGACGATATCGTTGAGCGGCGCGCGGTCTTCGCTCTGACGCAGCGGGCCGCTTAGCGCTGCAAGCAAGCAAAGTGCGCCCAGCCCCCGCAGACCCCACCCCGGCAATCCGCGCCACAGCCCCAGTCCCAGGCTGGCCAGCACCAGCAGTGCCAATCCGGCCAGCAGAGGCCAGGGCAACAGCGGATCAAAGAGAATACTCTGTGTCATTGCATCCGCCCCTATTGTCCCAATCGTTCCAGCAGGGCCGGCACATGGACCTGATCGGATTTATAGTTTCCGGTGAGCACATGCATCACCAGGTTGACGCCGAAGCGATAGGAAAGCTCCCGCTGACGCTCCCCTGCATAGCCGCGCCCGACCGGCAGCATCGGCCGACCATTGGCATCCACGGCCCAGGCGGAGGCCCAGTCATTGCCGCCGATCACCACGGGTGTCACCCCGTCATTGAGGTCTCGGAAGGGGATGCCCTCCACCTGTTCGGCGTCGGCCGGGGCGGCTTCAACCCAGAGCGCGCCACGCGGGTGTCGGCCTGGAAAATCCTGCAACAGATAAAAGGAACGGGTGAGCACATGATCGCTGGGCAGGGGCTCCAGCGGCGGGATGTCCAACGGCAGCGCCAGTTGCTGCAAACGCCGGGCTGCCGGGCTGGCACTGCCGCTGGCGGCGTGCCCGGCATCGCGGGTGTCAAAGAGGATCATGCCCCCGGAGCCAAGATAGGCGTTCAGCCGTTCATAGGCCTGGGGAGAGGGCAGCTGTTGCCCTGCGGTGACTGGCCAGTAAAGCAGGGGGTAGAGCGCCAGATCATCACGTTCCAGATCAATGCTGGCCGGGGTTGAGGGCTCGACAGAGGTGCGAAAATACAGCGTATCCGACAGCCCCTGCAACCCGGCCAGGGCAATCCGGTCAGTCTTGGCGTCGCCCGTGAGAACATGCGCCAGGGTCAACTCGCCCGCCCGCAGCACATGTTCCGCACTGGCCTCTGCTGGCGCGGATGATTGCGCCTGCAGGGCCCCAGGCAATGTCGCCAGCCCAAGCGCCGATCCCAGGCCAAGGGCCAGCAGGGCCAGGCCGGGGCCGCGTCGCAGCAGGCCAGAGATCAGCAAGGTTGCCAGCACATCCAGGCTCAGCAGGACCAGCGCAACGCCGAGCAAAAGCCCGGCCAGCGCCTGTTCGGAGCTCTTGTTATAGCCGATCAGGGTAATATCCGCCCCCCAGGTGGCAGCTGTCAGCTGATCGCCCGACTTCAGCGTATTGCGCGACAGGCTGCGGTTGTCGCTTTGATAGAGGCCAGGGCGCAGCATCGGGCCGGCGGGCTGGTCAACCAGATCGGGTCCGGAGACACCTGGCAGGGCCGAGGCCTCAGTGCTGCGGCCAAAGCCGTCCAGCACCGTGATTGGCCGCCAAGTGGTGCCTTCGAGGCTTTTGGCCTGCGGTGGTTTTGTGGTGGTGGATACGGCGAGCCGCTCCAACATACGCACAAACAGCCCGGAAAGCGGCAGGCTGCTCCATTCCGCATTGGCGGTGACATGAAATAGCACAACCTGCCCCTGTCCCAATGCCTTGCGGGTGACCAAAGGCGTGCCATCTTCCAGTGCAGCAATAACACGAGAGGCCAAGCTGGGGTCGGGCTGGGCCACCACCTGCGACGAGACCGAGACCTCCTCCGGGATCGGCAGACCAAAGAAGGGCGAGCCTGCGGCAAAGGGGGCGAGGGTTTTGGGCTCTCCCCAGCTCATGGCGCCGCCGATGCTGCGGCCACCAATGCGCAGGCGGACGGGCATCAGCACTTCTTCGCTGTCCCGTGCGGTATCGCTGGCGGCCAGACGCGGCCCGGCAAAGCGCAAGAGCAGGCCCCCTTCTTCGACCCAAGCCGCAAGCGCGGTTTGCAGATCCGGGGCCAGCCTGGCGACATCGGCCAGAACAATGACATCCGGATTGGCGGGCAGAATATCGCCCAGGCTGCCTTCGATCAGTGCAGCCGTGGGTTTCAGCGCCTGGCGCAGGTAATGCAGCGGTGACAGCAGCGCCAGCCCCTCATCCGGGGCGCCTGATGAAATCAACGCCACCTCGCGCTGGCGCAGGCTGTCATCACCCAGGGCGACGGCCCCGGCCGAACGCTGATCGGGCAGTTCAAACCGCTCGATCCTGGCTCGAAGTTCGGCAGGCAGGGAGAGCTGCAGGCTGGTCTCGGTCGCGTTGGTTCCGAATTGCGCCGTGACCTGCGCCAGAGTGCGGTGGGTGCCGCCGGGGTCCCGCCCGCGGGCCAGTACCTGGACGGATCGCGGCCCCAAAGCCGCGCCCTCGGGATGGCTGCGCAACAGGGTGAGTTCCAGCGCGCCGTCCTTGTTCACCGGTGGCAGGAGCCCCAGAACCGGCAGACCAGGTGAGATGACCGTGACATCCCCCCGGGTCTGGAGCGCTTGGGTGAGGTCGTGTTGGCCGTCATAGGCCAGCCCATCGCTAAACCAGAGCGTCTCAAAACTGTCGCTGCTGGCGGCAATATGGGTCAGAGCCGTGTCTAACTGTTTGGCAGCGGGCTGCCAGGGGTGCGGCTGCAGGCCAGGCAACTGTTGTTGCCAAGTGCTGGCGGCCTGAAACTGCAGCGCTTGCGGTGCGGTGAGTTGCAGCAGCGCCACCGGACGGTTGGCCCGACCGGCTTCGTCCAGACGGCTGCCGATCTGCTGAACTGTTTCCTGCCATCCATTGGCGCCGGCCCAGCTGCCATCCAGCACCAGAACCAGCGGACCGGAGCCGCCTTCCTTTTGATTGGGGTTCAGCACCGGCCCGGCAAAGCCCAGGATAGCCGCCGCCACCGCCAAGAGCCGCAACAGCAAGAGCCACCAGGGGGTGCGGTCGGATTGGCTGTCTTTATCCGAAAGGCCCAGCAACAGGGTGACGGCGGGAAAGACCTGTTTGCGCGGCGCCGGGGGCACAGCGCGCAGCAAAATCCACAAAAGTGGCAGTACCAATAACCCCAGCAAGAGCCAGGGCGCGGTGAAACCAAGGCCACCAATGATTGTCATATCTGACCCCGATCCATCGCGTGATAGAGCCACATTAAGGCCGACAGCGCGGTCTCATCGCTGTGATGCTGACCGATGCGCCATCCCGCCGCGCGGCACAGGCGATCCAGCGCGTCCCGCCGTTCCGCCAGCCGCTCCAGATATTGGTCGCGCAGGGCTGCCGCTTTTAGCGTCTCATGCGAGAGCCCGCCACCAACGCTTTCAAAACGGGTGCGACCGGCAAAGGGAAAACGCTCCTCGGCCGGGTCCAGAACCTGCAGCAAAACACCATGGACGCCGCGATCAGCGGCTTTCGACAGGGCGCGTTCCAGCGGCGCAAAAGGGCCGAGGAAATCGGAAATGAACAGGGCGCGGGCATGGGGCGCCATGGCGCGGTCCTCTGGAGGGGCATAGTCCAGGGTGTTATCTGCGCGTAGCGCGTCGGCAAGATGCAGGATCTGCAGATTGCCCCGGCGCGGTGGCAGGCTGCCCCCCGTCAGGCCGACACGTTCGCCGCCGCGCAGCATCAGGATCGACAGGGCCAAACCTATCAGGCGGGCGCGATCAATTTTGCGCGGCAATTCGGCGGTCGAGGCAAAGCGCATGGAGGCGCCCTGATCGACCCAGAGATGCACAGTCTGGGCAATCTGCAGCTCGCGTTCGCGAACAAACTGCTGATCGCCCCGGGCCGAGCGGCGGTGATCTATCATCCGGCGGCTGTCGCCCTGTTGCAGGGGGCGGTATTGCCAGAAATCATCGCCAAGACCCGCCCGTCGCCGCCCGTGATCGCCGCTCAGCATGGAGCCGGCCAGTTGTTGCGCCTGCACCAGAAGTGGCGGCAACGCACCTGCGGCGGCTTCGGCATCGGCGCGCAGATGCACCGCTTTGCCGGAGGGAGCGACAGGCTGCTGAGCGGAAGATCTGCGCGCGGCGGGCGGGCTCATGCGGCGACCCGGGCCTGGGCCAGTTCATCGGCGGTCTGGGTGATCAGATCACTGAGGCTATCGCCGCGGGCCCGCGCGGCAAAGCTCAGTTGCATGCGGTGGCTCAGCACCGGCAGCGCCATATCCAGCACGTCTTCGGCATTGGGAGCCAGGCGGCTTTGCAACAGGGCGCGGGCGCGCACCGCCAACATCAGAGCCTGCGCTGCACGGGGACCGGGACCCCAGGCAACGGTCTGCGCCACCCGTTCAGATACACCGGGTTCGTCCGGGCGGAAGGCGCGCACCAGATCGAGGATCATCTCTACCACTGATTCGCCCACTGGCATGCGCCGCAGCAAGTCCTGCGCGGCAATAAGCTCCTCCGGCGCAAAGACCTGATGAGCCGCACCCTCTTCGATGCCGGTGGTCGTCAGCAGGATTTCACGCTCGGTCTCGCGGGTGGGATAGGGCACATCAATCTGGAACAGGAAGCGGTCTAACTGTGCTTCGGGCAGGGGGTAGGTGCCCTCTTGTTCGATGGGGTTTTGGGTCGCCAGCACGTGAAAGGGCGGACCCAATGGGCGGTTGTCACCTGCAACCGTGACCTGACGTTCCTGCATCGCTTGCAAAAGGGCGGACTGGGTGCGCGGGCTGGCGCGGTTGATCTCATCCGCCATCAAAAGCTGGCAGAACACCGGCCCGGGCACAAAGCGAAAGGCGCGGCTGCCGTCCGTCTTGGTATCCAGCACCTCAGAGCCGAGGATATCAGCCGGCATCAGATCCGGGGTGAATTGCACCCGTTTGCCGTCCAGCCCCATGACGGTCGACAGGGTTTCCACCAGGCGGGTTTTGCCCAGCCCTGGTAGCCCGACCAGAAGACCATGGCCGCCACAGAGCAGGGTGGCCAGCGTCAGGTCCACGACCCTCTCCTGGCCGATGAAACGGCGGGTGATCGAATCCCGTGCCAGTTGCAGCTTGTGTTCCAGCAGCTCAATACTGACCAGCAGATCGTCGGGTTCGGACATGACATTCCTTTCGCGGCGGATATATGGTCTTACTGTATCGCGGTTGAGGGAAATGGCAAAAGCAATGAGTGGACAAAAAGCTGTGACACCATCGGCAGATGGGCTGGCGGCCTCGATCCAGGCAGCGGCTAAGGCTGGAGCGCGGGGCGGATTGCCGCCGGTGCATCTGTGGAACCCGCCCTTTTGCGGTGACCTGGACATGCGGATTGCCCGGGACGGCACCTGGTTTTACCTCGGAACGCCGATCGGGCGCTTTGAACTGGTTAAGTTGTTTTCTTCGATCCTGAAGCGGGAAGAGGGCAAATACTTCCTGGTCACCCCGGTCGAAAAAGTTGGCATCACCGTAGACGATGCTCCCTTTGTAGCGGTGGATTTTGAAGCCAATGGCGCCGGCGAAGCACAGCAGCTGCAGTTTACCACCCATGTGGGCGATCAGATGCTGGCGGGGCCGGAGCATCCGATTCGGGTCGAACGCGACGCCGAGACCGGCGAACCTTCCCCCTATGTGCTGGTGCGCAGTGATCTGGAGGCGTTGATTGATCGCAAGAGCTTCTACCGCCTGGTGGAGCTGGGCTGTCATCATGAGGATTGGTTTGGGCTCTGGTCCGGGGGGGCGTTCTTTCCGGTGATCCCTTCTGATGAACTGCCCTAGAGGGCGCAGTTGTTTTGACGTGCGTTTGCCGGCTTTGCCTGGGGTTAGGCAAAATGCTTTGCTTTCTCTGCTTGGCGGCGTGGCCGCGATAGCGTTAGACCATTGGCGACCACGGACAGGAGATCTCTGACATGCCTCGATTTGCGGCAAATATCTCAATGCTCTTTGCCGAGCTGCCCTATCTGGACCGATTTGCGGCGGCAGCCAATGCGGGCTTCACAGCGGTGGAAATCCTGTCCCCCTATGATTTTGCGGCCAAGGAGACCCAGCGGGCCTTGCTGGCCAATGGGCTCGAGCTTTTGCTGATCAACGCGCCGCCACCGAATTATACCGGCGGAGAGCCGGGCTATGCGGCGCTACCAGGTGGGGTGGATCGGTTCCAACGCGATATCCGTCGGGTGCTGCGCTATGGCGAGATGCTCAATGTTGGGCTGATCCACGTCATGGCGGGCTATGCCAAGGGCGATGAAGCCCGCGATACCTTTATTACCAACCTGCGCTGGGCTGCGGATTTTGCGCCTCAGCAACGCTTTACCATCGAGCCGTTGAATGCCGGTGATCAGCCGGGCTATTTTCTGGATGACTACAATCTGGCGGCCGAAGTTCTGGAGGCGGTGAACCGGCCCAATGTGGGGCTGCAGTATGATGCCTATCATGCGCAGATGATCCACGGCGATGCCGCCAAGGTCTGGGAGAGTTTTGGCAAACAGGCCGTGCATGTGCAGATCGGCGCGGCACCCAGTCGCTGCGAACCCGGTACCGGGCCGGTGGATTTTGACTCGCTGTTTCGTGCTATTGATGACAGTGGGTATGAGGGCTGGGTGAGCGCCGAATATACGCCCTCTACCCTGTGCACCGAGGATAGCCTCGGCTGGATGTAGACCTCGCTGCCGGAGCTTATGGGGCAGCGGTGGGCGGATGTCGATTTGAACCCTTTACATCTTTTTACTGGAATGTATTTTGCGCAAAGACACAGGCCTGATGCCTAGCCCAACACTCCCTGCACCAGCCAAAGGGCGCCTGCCATGATCCCTGCTCGTTTTGCCCCCGCCCTTGTTGGATTGATCCTGTCGGGGCTGATGTCCTGTATCGTGACCTTGGTTGCGTCGATCAAAACGGTTGGGTTCAGTGGGCAGGTGGTTTCGACCTGGCTGAACGCCTGGTTTTTTGGTTGGCCGATTGCCTTTGTTGTCGTGTTGATTGCTGGACCGGTTGTCCGAGGTCTGGTGGCCTCTTGGGTGAAACCTCCGCATCAGGACTGAGGCAGGAGCACCGGCCAGGGCGCCCTCCTTTTATGCAGTGTTTTTTTGCGGGGGGGGCTAGCGCTCCCGCCAATTCCGGAACATCCCAAAGGATGTCCCTTCGTTGTTGGGGGTGGCGCCGCGCTGACGCGCGGCGCAAAAAGGGCTGCTGAGAAGCGCTTCAGGGGCAGGTCTGCCCTGAAGCACCAATGCGAGCGTAACAAGGGACCGATTCGCCTCAAGGGCAAGCCGCGCAGGGCGCGGCGGCTTTGCCGCCCTTGACCCGAATCGGCCCCACAGGGCCGCCCCAATAGGAAATGGGTTGCATATTGGCGCTGCCGCGTCGCGCGTCGGCGCGGCGCTAGGCCCAACGGGGGAGGATCAATCTTTGATTGTTCCGAGACGGGCGGGAGCCCCCCTCTGCAACAGGAATTTAATGCGCTTGGGCCCAGTTTTTGCCCCTGCCGGCATCAACGCTGAGCTTCACATCCAGATGCAGGGCGGGATCGGCGGCGTTTTCCATGACCCGGCGCGCGGTCTCAATGGTCTCTTCCACTGCGGCTTCCGGCACTTCAAACAGCAGTTCATCATGGACCTGCAGCAGCATTCGCGCGGGCAGATGGGCGATGGCGGGCGGCATTTGTACCATGGCGCGGCGGATCACATCGGCGGCCGTGCCCTGGATCGGCGCATTGATGGCAGCGCGTTTGGCAAAGCCCGCGCGTGGGCCTTTGGCGGCGATCTCTGGCGTGTGGATCTTGCGGCCAAATAGGGTCTGCACGTAGCCGTGTTCCTTGGCAAATTCCACGGTCCGGTCCATATAGCTGCGAATGCCGGGGAAGCGCTCAAAGTAGCGGTCGATAAACCCCTGGGCCTCGGCCCGGGGGATGCGCAGATTGCGGGCCAGACCAAAGCCAGAGATACCATAGATGACGCCAAAGTTGATCGCCTTGGCCTGGCGCCGGATATCTGCTGTCATCTCTTCCATCGGAACATCGAACATTTCCGAAGCTGTCATGGCGTGAATGTCCTGGCCGGCGGCAAAGGCGGCTTTCAGCGCGTCGATCCCGGCCACATGGGCAAGGATCCGTAGCTCGATCTGGCTGTAGTCGAGCGACAGCAGCACATTGCCCTCTTCCGCCACAAAGGCCTCACGGATACGGCGACCTTCCTCGGAGCGCACGGGAATGTTCTGCAGGTTGGGATCAGAGGAGGCCATGCGGCCGGTATTGGCCCCGGTCTGAATATAGGAGGTATGTACCCGACCGGTGTCTGGATTGATATGGTCCTGCAGCGCATCCGTGTAGGTGGATTTCAGTTTGCTCAGTTGCCGCCAGTCCAGCACCAGGGCGGGCAGGGCGTGTTCGGTGGCCAGATCCTCGAGGATATCTGCACCGGTTGCATAGGCGCCGGTCTTGCCCTTTTTGCCGCCGGGCAGCTCAAGCTTATCAAACAGGATTTCGCCAAGCTGTTTCGGCGAGCCGACATTGAAGGGCTGACCGGCCAGCTCGTGGATTTCATCCTCCAGTCCGGCCATCTTCTGGGCAAAGGCATTGGACATGCGGCTCAGGGTGTCGCGATCCACCTTGATGCCATTGCGTTCCATCTCAGCCAGCACGGGGACCAGCGGGCGCTCTAGGGTTTCATAGACCACTGTTACCTGCCGCTGATGCAGTTCGGGCTTGAAGTGTTGCCAAAGGCGCAGGGTGATATCGGCATCCTCTGCGGCATAGGGCACCGCGTCGGCAATGGGCACCCGGTCAAAGGTGATGGCGGATTTGCCGGTGCCGAGCAGAGGTTTGATTGGGATCGGTTTATGATCGAGATAGCGCTCCGACAGGATATCCATGCCGTGGTTATGCTCGCCCGCGTGCAGCGCATAAGACATCAGCATTGTGTCGTCGATCGGCGCAACGGTGATGCCGTAACGATGCAGGATCTTGGCGTCATATTTCATGTTCTGGCCGATTTTGAGCACGGCCGGATCTTCCAGCATTGGCTTCAGCATCGTCAGGGCCTGCTCCAGTGGCATCTGCCCCTCGGCGAGGCCCTCGCCACCAAAGAGATCATCACCGCCTTGCTTGTGGGTCAGCGGAATATAGCAGGCCTCGCCTGCATCAACGCAGAGCGAAACCCCAACCAGATCCACCACCATGGCATCCAGCCCGGTGGTTTCCGTATCCACGGCAACATAGCCACGGTCATAAATTCGGTCGATCCAGACCTGCAGTGCAGCCGCATCGCTGACGCATTCATATTTTTCGGCGTCAAAGGCCACAGCCGCAGCTGGTTCGGCCGATGTGGCAGAGCCCGAGGCACTGGTTTCGGGGATGGCGGGGGCGTCCAGCCCCATCTGGTCCGCCATTCGCTTGGTCAGGGTGCGGAACTCCATCTGTGACAAAAAGCCAAGCAGGGTTTCTGGATCCGGGTCCTGCACCTCGAGATCCTCGATGGTGAAATCCAACTCCATTGTGCAGTCCAGCTGCACCAATGTCTTGGACATCTCGATCTGGTCGCGTTTTTCGATCAGCGTCTGGCGACGTTTGGGCTGTTTGATCTCTTCGGCGCGATCCAACAGCTCTTCGAGGGAGCCATATTCATTGATCAGCAAAGCAGCGGTTTTGATGCCGATACCAGGCGCGCCTGGCACATTGTCGACGCTGTCGCCGGCCAGGGCCTGCACATCGACCACCCGGTCGGGGCCCACGCCGAATTTATCGTGCACCCCATCGCTGTCGATGCGCTTGTTCTTCATCGCGTCCAGCATTTCAACGCCGCCGCCAACCAGCTGCATCAGATCCTTATCGGACGAGATAATCGTGCAGCGTCCGCCGGCATCTCGGGCCTGATGGGCGAGGGTGGCGATGATGTCATCGGCCTCAAAGCCTTCGACCTCTTTGCAGGCGATGTTAAAAGCGCGGGTGGCGTCACGGGTCAGTGGGAACTGCGGCCGCAGATCTTCGGGGGCAGGGGGGCGATTGGCCTTGTAGAGGTCGTACAGATCATTGCGAAAGCTCTTGCCGGAATGGTCAAAGATCACCGCCACATGGGTCGGCGCATCGGGACCCTTGTTGTCTTCGATCTGTTTAAACAACATGTTGCAGAACCCGGCAACAGCGCCAATGGGAAGCCCGTCGGATTTCCGCGTTAGCGGTGGCAGCGCATGATAGGCGCGAAAGATGAAGGCGGAGCCATCAATCAAATGCAGGTGGCAGCCCTTACCGAATTTTGTTTCGCTCATGGCCTGTCGCGCTCCCTTAGGATTTCGTTCGTGTTCTGTTTTCCGGTTATCGGTGATCTGGCGGGCAAGGGCAATTGCCCTTTGGCCAGTTTCACAGATAGGGACTGGGGCTCTGGGTGTCCTTGTTAGAACATTCCCATGGACAGGCCTGCCTGCATGGCTTGGCCCAAATCGGTGCAAGGCTCTAGCTGCTTTGCTGAGAGATGCTTCTCTGTCAGGATGGCTTCGGGTGTCTGGGCATGAGTGCATAGGATCAATGGCGGCTGCACCTCTTTCAGGCGCCAGCCGGTGGCAATGCGGGCCAGTTGCCGGGCGGCATTTGACCCATCTGACCCCGCACAGATCATCTGCGCATAGGCGCGCCCTTCGATCTGCCCCAGAACTGGATAGTAGCAGCGGTCAAAGAACTCTTTCATCTGACCCGAGAGGGCGGCGAGATTCTCCGGCGCACAGAAGATAAAGCCGCCTGCCTCCAGCAGATCCTGTGGCTGGGCCTCTGAGGCCTGAAGCAAGCGCGTCGGGCCTTCTGGCTGTGCCGCCTGATAGGCGGCCTCGGCCATCTGGCGCGCGCCACCGGTGCGGGAATGATAGATGATCAGCAATTGGCTCATGCGGGTAGCATAGCCGGATTGGGGCAGGGGGCCAGAGTGGAGGCAAAGCAGAACAAGGTTAGTCGCTCAGATAAAGGCGCTGCGCCAGGCGCACAGAATAGGGCAGCGGCGTCCAGGCGCCAAACCGACGCCCCGAGGCCCGGACCATCTGCGCGACCCAGGTGTTGCAGGTGCGAAACAGGTGAAAGCGCCCTTTGGCAGCAAAGAAAGCATCGCTGTGGGTAAAACCGCTGTGCGGCAGCCGTTGGACCTGTTGCGCCGGGCCTGCTTCGAAACTACTGGCTATGGCGCTCAGCAGGGCGTCAAACTCGGTATCCGTAAACCCTACCCTTGGCATATCTGGCAGCGGCGGCAGTGCCCCCAGCACATCGACGCGCAGCACGGAACGATCACCGAGCGCACCTTTGACGATGGCTGACAGCTCAATGTCCCTGTAGTCGCCAATCGTGGTATAGAACTCGCGCGCACCCCAGCCGATCACCAGCCATTCAGAACCTGGATCTGTGATTGCCAGCCCCGAAGCGGCAAGAAAGCCAAACTGCCTGCGCACTTGCGGATCCAGGGGGATCAGAAAATCATAGTGGATCGGGCCGGCGACCAAGAGCACCTGATGGCTGCGCGGGCCCGTGGCAGACTTGGCAGCGCCCGAAGGGGTCATCGCGCCCAGCAGGGCAGCAAGGCCATAGGCCAGAAGCAGAAAAGCTGGCACAGACTGGATCTGTGCCAGGCTGCGGGTCCAGATCTATCGGCGCGTCAGGCGGCGGCCTCTACGTGATCTTTGTGGATGTATTTGCAGTCGCAATAGGGGCATTCGACAAAGCCGTCTGCTTCGGGGATCTGCAGGTAAACCCGGGGGTGACCCAGCGCGCCTTCGCCGCCGTCGCAGGCAACACGGTAGGTTTCAACGATCTTGGTTTCGGGCGCTTCAATGGTCATCGCTGGCGGTCCTTATGAATTTCGGCTAGGCGCATGGGTGAACCATGTATGTCTGATGCAAAAACCGGGGGCAAGTACTGCTGTGAGAGATGATGCAATCCGTATCGAAAGCTTGCGCAAAACCTACAAAGGCGCCAAGGGGCAGCCCGAAAAACACGCGCTGAAGGGCATTGACCTCACCATCCCGCGGGGCTCGGTATTTGGGCTTCTGGGGCCAAATGGCGCTGGCAAATCCACCATGATCAACATCATGGCGGGTTTGGTGCGCAAGACATCTGGTCGGGTAACGATCTGGGGCTTTGATCAGGACGCCAACCCGCGCCAAAGCCGCGCCGCCATCGGCGTGATGCCGCAGGAGCTGAATCTGGATCCGTTTTTTACTCCGCGCGGCGCGCTGGAGGTGCAGGCGGGCCTATATGGTGTGCCAAAGGCAGATCGTCGCAGTGATGAGATCCTGGGAATGGTCGGGCTAACGGATAAGGCCCATGCCTATGCTCGTACCCTGTCGGGGGGCATGCGGCGACGGCTCTTGCTGGGCAAGGCGCTGGTGCATCACCCTCATATTCTGGTGCTGGACGAACCCACCGCCGGGGTCGATATCGAGCTGCGGCAGATGCTCTGGGCCAATATTCGCAAGCTGAACCGGCAGGGCATGACCATCATCCTGACCACTCATTATCTGGAAGAGGCCGAGGAGATGTGTGATGAGATCGCCATCATCGACCAGGGAGAGGTGGTGGCGCGCGACAGCACTGCCAATCTGCTGGGACGGCTGGATGCCAAATCCATGGTGGTCCATCCCGCCAGCCCGGTTGCGAGGCTGCCACAGGGGGCTGGCATCTCAGCCGAGATGCGCGACGATGGCGCGGTCTTATTGCGGTATCACGGCAATAAGACCAGTGCCGAAGAGGTGCTGGCCGCTGTACATAGTGCTGGGATTTCCATCCGCGATGTTAAAACCGCCGAGGCTGATCTGGAGGATGTCTTTTTATCGCTGACAAAATCAGGGTGAGGTCTTTTGGGGAGGCATGCCCTTTGTAGGGGCTGCGCACCTGGGGTTCCTGGCCCGCAGCTTGCTCCGGCTGCGAGCTTGCTCAGAGGGGAAGTTTCGCGCTCGCTGCGCCCCCTGACAGGGGGGCGACATTTGCTGACGTCGCAGAACCCAGAGGGTGAAGCGCGGGGCCTGTCCAAGCTGCTGGGATCAGATCCGGCGCGTCGCGCGCCGCTGTTGCCGCGTCAGGCAGGGCGGCAACAACTGATAACGCCATCTGTGACAGGTTGCCGGTTCACCCCGGCGGGGCAAGCGGCTAAAAGGCAGAGAAATCTTTTTCATCCGCCCTTGCCTTGGAGCTTTGACATGTCCACGCCGAAACCCGTCGTACTTTGCATTCTTGATGGTTGGGGCAGTGCGGCACCCGGGGCGGCCAATGCGCCCTATTTGGCGCAGACCCCGACTTTTGATGCGCTGATGGCGGCGGGTCCGCAGGCGCGGTTGATCACCCATGGGCCGGATGTCGGGCTGCCCAGCGGTCAGATGGGCAATTCCGAAGTGGGTCATACCAATATTGGTGCCGGCCGTGTGGTGGCAATGGATCTGGGCCAGATTGATCTGGCGATCGAGGAAGGCTCTTTCGCCCAGAATGCTGCGCTTCTGGATTTTATTGCCAAACTGAAAGCGACCGGCGGTGCGGCGCATCTGATGGGGCTGGTGTCGGATGGGGGCGTGCATGGCCATGTTAACCATATCCTGGCCGCGATCCGGGCCATCACCGAGGCCGGCGTGCCGGTCTGGCTGCATGCCATCACCGATGGGCGCGATGTGGCACCAAAATCCGCCTATGGCTATTTTGAACAGCTGAAAGAAGGCCTGCCCCGAGGCGCCAGGATCGCAACCGTCACCGGGCGTTATTTTGCCATGGACCGCGACAATCGCTGGGAGCGGGTTGGCGAGGCCTACGGCGCGATGATCAAGGGCGAGGGGCGCTCGGTTGCGGATGCCCATGATGCTGTCACACATGCCTACAACCAGTCGGAAACGGATGAGTTCATCGGGGCGAGTGTGCTGCGCGGCTATGAGGGTGTCAAAGAGGGGGACGGATTCTTTTGTTTGAACTTCCGGGCAGATCGTGCCCGCGAAATCCTGCGCGCCATAGGCGAGCCGGGCTTTGCCGAGTTTGACACTGGCGCGCGCCCCAAACTGGCAGCACTCTTGGGGATGGTGGATTATTCCAAGGCCCATAATGAATATATGACAACCGCCTATCCCAAGGCCGAACTGGTCAATACCCTAGGCGAATGGGTTGCCAAACAGGGCAAACGCCAGTTCCGCTTGGCGGAGACCGAGAAATATCCCCATGTGACCTTCTTTCTGAATGGTGGCAAGGAAGAGCCGGAACAGGGCGAAGACCGTGCCATGCCCAAATCGCCTAAAGTGGCGACCTATGATCTGCAGCCTGAGATGAGCGCGCCGGAAGTGACCGAAAGGTTTGTTGCGGCGATTGAGGCAGGCTATGATCTGATTGTGACCAATTACGCCAATCCCGATATGGTGGGCCATACCGGTGATATTCAGGCGGCGATCAAGGCCTGCGAGGCAGTGGATCAGGGGCTGGCCCAGGTTGTTGCGGCGCTTGAAAAGGCCGGCGGCGCCATGCTGGTGACAGCGGATCACGGCAATTGCGAAGTCATGCTGGATCCCGAAACCGGCGGGGCGCATACCGCCCATACCACCAACCTGGTGCCATTGGCACTGGTGGGCGGACCCAAAGGCGCTGGGCTACGCAATGGCCGTCTTGCCGATCTTGCCCCCACCCTGTTAGAGCTTATGGATCTGCCCAAGCCGGATGAGATGACCGGTGAGAGCCTTTTGACCTGAGACCCAGACCAAAAAGACCTGAACCATATGATAAAACGCGCCGCCGGGCTGCTTCTTTTTCTGACGATCAGCTTTGCCGCGCCGCTGCAGGGGCAGCAGGCGCCTGCCGAGGCAGCGCAGGCGGCAGCGGATCAGTTGGAGGCGGCAACTGTGGCTTTGGAAGCGGCCGAAAGCGCGCGGGACCGCGTCAAGGCGCTGACCGGCACGGTGCGCGCCTATGAGGCCGGGCTGGGCGCGATGCGTGAAGGCCTGCGGCGAGTGGCGCGACGCGAATCGCAGCTGCTGGCTCAGTTGCAATCTCGCGAAGACGAAGTGGCCGAGCTTCTGGGCATTCTGCAAACCATTGAAACATCAGCGCCGCCAGTTCTGATGCTGCATCCTTCGGGGCCCCTGGGGGCGGCGCGTTCGGCTATGATGGTGGCAGAGGTGACGCCGGGGCTCTACGCCCGCGCGGAGGCCCTGCGCCGGGATCTGGACGAGGTGCAGACCCTGCGCCTGTTGCAGCAAAGCGCCGCGGACACGCTGGAAAAGGGACTGACTGGCGTACAGCAGGCGCGCACTGCGCTGTCGACGGCGATTTCGGACCGAACCGATCTGCCGCGGCGTTTCACCGAAAACCCGGTGCGCACCGCGATCCTGATTTCGTCCACGGAAACACTGTCAGGATTTGCCAGCGGTCTGGCAGAAATCGCTGGTGGGCCAGAAGAAATCGTGCCGCTCACGGTGGATGTCAGCGCCCAGCGAGGCGAGATCGACCTCCCAGTGGAGGGCCTGCTGCTGCGGGCCTTCAACAAGCGCGATGCCGCAGGCATTACCCGCCCCGGCCTGCTGATTGCTGCGCGTCCACGCGCCTTGGTGATCTCACCCACGGCGGCGACAATCCGCTACCGGGGCCCGCTTTTGGATCTTGGCAATGTGGTGATCCTTGAACCGCAGCCCGATACGCTTTTTATTCTGTCAGGACTTGCAGAGGTTTACGGCTCTGCCGGTCAGGTCATCCCCGCAGGCACGCCGGTGGGCCTGATGGGCGGCAGTGCCCCACAGGCTGGTGCCATTTTGTCACTAAGCGGTGAAGGGGGTGGAACTGACCGGACAGAAACGCTCTATATAGAAGTCAGAATGGACAACAGCCCGGTGGATCCTGAAACATGGTTCCGCATCGGAAAAGGTGGATGAAGGTTTCATGAGAAAATTTGCCATGGCGGCGATCGGCGGCACGCTGGCCGGAATCGTTGCAACGACCTATGTGGCCGGCCCTCTGCTGGCACAGGAAACGGACCGCGAAGCCACGGTCTATGAACAGCTGGACCTGTTTGGTGACATTTTTGAGCGCATCCGCGCGCAATATGTCGAAGAGGTCGACGAAAAAGAGCTGATCGAGGCGGCCATTGGCGGCATGCTGTCCTCGCTTGATCCGCATTCCAGCTATCTGAAGCCCGATGATGCGGCCAGCATGCAGGTGCAGACGCGCGGTGAATTCGGCGGACTGGGCATCGAAGTGACCCAGGAAGAGGGCTTTGTCAAAGTTGTCTCCCCCATTGATGGCACCCCGGCGGATGAGGCCGGCATGGAAGCGGGCGATTTCATCACCCATGTGGATGGCGAAAGCGTGTTGGGCCTTGGTCTCGACGAAGCGGTTGATCTGATGCGCGGTCCGGTGGGATCGGAAATTGTGATCACCGTGGTGCGCGAAGGCGAGGGAGAGCCCTTTGACGTCTCAATCATCCGCGACACCATCAAGCTGACCGCCGTGCGCGCCCGGACCGAGGGCGAAACCGTGGTGCTGCGGATCACCACCTTCAACCGTCAAACTACCCCCAATCTGGAAGCGGGTCTGAAAGAGCAGATCGAAGCGGCCGGTGGTATCGACAAGGTGACGGGCATCGTGCTGGATCTGCGCAACAACCCTGGTGGCTTGCTGACCGAAGCGATCAGCGTGGCCGACAGTTTCCTTGATAGCGGCGAGATTGTCTCGACCCGGGGCCGCAACCCTGAAGACGGTGAGCGCTTTAACGCGGTGCCTGGTGATTTGTCCCAGGGCAAGCCCATCGTGGTGCTGATCAATGGCGGCTCGGCCTCGGCTTCTGAAATTGTGGCCGGTGCGCTGCAGGATCACCGCCGTGCCATCGTCGTTGGCACCAAAAGCTTTGGTAAAGGTTCGGTTCAGACCGTGATGCCACTGCGCGGCAATGGTGCGATGCGCCTGACCACGGCGCGCTATTACACACCATCGGGTCGCTCAATCCAGGCGCTGGGCGTCTCGCCTGACATTGTGGTGGAACAGCCCCGCCGCACCCCCGAGACCGAAGAGGCCGCAGAGGAAAGCGCAGCCCGCCGCACCCGCACCGAGGCGGATCTGCGGGGGAGCCTCAATAATGACAGCCTGACCGAGGATGAAATCCGCCAGATCAAAGAGGATCGAGAACGGGCGGAAAAAGCAGCTGAACTGCGTGCGCAGGACTATCAGCTGGCCTATGCCATCGACATCCTCAAAGGTCTCGTTGCTCTGGGGCCAAAGCAATAATCTATGGGGGAGCATCGGGGGCGGACTCCCTGATTTTTCCAGCCATGAGCTATCGGGACCGCGCCTTCGGGGGCGGTCCCTTTTTGTCGCGCGGCTGTGTAGCTGTCCTGAACATGTGCAAGGGGGCTTTAGCTGTCGGGCAAAATGTGATCCTTAGCCTGCAACCAGGGCCGTTTGGGCGCCGCAAGAAAGCAGATCTTTTATGATACGACGGGATGACCCCCAAGCGCAGCCGAGCAAGACCGATCAGGGCGGATCTGACCTGACAGCGCTGGAAAAGCTCGGCTGGCAGGATTTCTTTGCTGATCAGGTGGTTGGGGTCGATTTGGAAGAAACCCCACCGGCGCGGGTTGTTGAGGCGCATCGCAGCGGGTTGCGGGTGCAGGGCGATGGCATCGACGAACTGGTGCCGCCAAAGCTGGCCGCCACGGTGGGCGACTGGATACTGTTGAACCGGGTGCTGCCCACCTCCAGTCGGGTGCTGGAGCGCAAGAGCCTGTTCAAACGCCGCGCACCTGGACATGACCGCAGCCTGCAACTGATCGCGGCCAATACCGACACCAGCTTTATCGTCAGCTCCTGCAACCCAGACTTTAATCTGGCCCGGTTGGAGCGCTATCTTGCCTTGGCCTTTGAAGCTGGTGTTGCGCCGGTTGTCCTGTTGACCAAACTGGATCTCTGCGAGGACCCGACTCCCTATGTGGAGCAGGCCGAAGCCATCTCGGACCGGGTGCCGGTGGTTTTGCTCAATGCCAAAAGTGACAGCGCCAAGGCGCAGCTCGCACCCTGGTGCAAACCCGGCGAGACGCTGGTGTTTCTGGGGTCTTCCGGGGTCGGGAAATCAACGCTGGTCAATGCGCTCTTTGGTAAAGATACGGCAGAAACGGCAGAAATTCGCGAAGACGATGCCCGCGGCCGACATACCACTCGTCATCGGCATATGCGGTTTTTGCCCAATGGCTGCGCGGTGATGGATACGCCGGGGATGCGTGAATTGCAGATGGCCGAGGCCGAAAGCGGTATTGCGGATCTGTTTGACGATCTGACGGAGCTCGCCACCCAGTGCAAATTCCGCAATTGCAAACATGAAAGCGAACCAGGCTGTGCGTTGACCGCGGCCCTGGCGCGCGGCGAGATCACCCAGGCGCGGTTTGAGCGCTGGAACAAGTTGACCGAGGAAGAGCGGTACAACACGGCTTCGCTGTCAGAGCGCAAGGGCAGTGACAAGGTGCAGCACAAGACCAGCCGCCCCGCGCAAAAACGCTACCGCAAGACCCGGCGGTAGCTTTGGGACACAGAAGCGTGATCGGTGATTTTTCACATTAACGCCCGGAAACCGGCGACGCGGCGGTCTGGGAATGGGTAATGTTGGGTCATGATGTTTGACCTGCCTGATTCCCAGACGCTCTATGCCGCCCTTTGTGCTCGTGATGCCAGCTATGAGGGACGCGCCTATGTTGGCGTCTCTTCCACCGGTATATTTTGCCGCCTCAGCTGCCCGGCGCGTAATCCCAAGTTCGAAAACTGTCAGTTCTTTGCCACGCCCGGAGAATGTATCGAAGCGGGATTTCGTGCCTGCAAACGCTGCAAGCCTCTCAAGGCCGCCGCTGGCGATGACCCGATGGTTCAGCCGCTGATTGACGCGCTCGAGGCACGCCCGACCCATCGCTGGCGCGAGGGCGATCTGGTGGCGCTGGGCTATGACCCTTCCACGGTGCGCCGCGCCTTCAAGAGGCATTTTGGCATGACCTTCCTCGAGATGGCGCGGCAACGCCGCCTTCGCGAAGGCTTTACCGCCCTCTCTGCCGGGGAGCCGGTGATTGCGGCGCAGATTGATGCGGGCTTTGACAGCCCCTCGGCCTTTCGGGCCGCCTTTGCCCGGCTGGTCGGCGTGGCGCCGGGAAGCTTTCGCAGGGATGCACTGCTCTTGGCGGATTGGATCGATACGCCACTGGGGGCAATGATTGCCATCAGCTGTCAGCACCAATTGCATTTGTTGGAGTTTGCCGATCGCAAGGCCCTGCCCCGCGAGATGCAGCGGCTGCAAAAGGCGCAGCCTGGCGGCATCGGCTTTGGTCGGCCAGAACCAACGCAGCAGATCGCGACCGAGCTTGCGGCCTATTTCAACGGCACACAGGCACACTTTGATACCGCCCTGGCGCTGCATGGCACGGATTTTGAACGCGAAGTCTGGCGCTACCTGCTGCAGATCCCGGCGGGCGAGACCCGCAGCTATTCGCAGATCGCGCGGGAGCTGGGACGCCCCTCGGCCACCCGCGCCGTGGCCCGGGCCAATGGCAGCAATCAACTTGCCGTGGTGGTGCCCTGCCATAGGGTGCTGTCGGCGGATGGCAGCCTCACCGGATATGGTGGCGGGCTGTGGCGCAAGCAACGCCTGATCGAGATTGAAACCAGCTACACAGAAAGGCTGACTGCATGACCTATTCCGAGCGCGCTCGCGCTTTTGCCGCGCTGCATAACCCCGGCACCCCCTTGGTGCTCTATAATATCTGGGATGCCGGCAGCGCCACGGCGATAGCCAAGGCCGGTGCTCAGGCTTTGGCCACAGGCAGCTGGTCCGTTGCGGCGGCACAGGGCTATGGCGACGGAGAGGATATTCCGCTGGATCTGTTGTTGCAGATCGTCACCCGGATCACCGCGACATGCGACCTGCCGCTGACAGTGGATTTTGAAGGCGGCTTTGCCCAGGCAGCCGAGAGTTTGACCCAGAACGCCCGCAAACTGGTGGATACCGGGGCTGTGGGAGTGAATTTTGAGGATCAGATCATTGGCGGCACGGGGCTTTATTCGGTTGCAGAGCAGGCTGGGCGGATCGCCGCTATGCGCGCGGCCAATGCCGACTACTTTATCAATGCCCGCACGGATCTGTTCCTGAAGGAGACCGATACAGAGAAACACGCAGGTTTGGTTGATCAAGCGCTGGAGCGGGCAGAGGCCTATGCCAAGGCCGGGGCCAGTGGGTTTTTTGTGCCGGGTCTGACAGATGCAACGCTGATCGCCGGGATCACAGCGGCGGCGGCGCTGCCGGTCAATGTGATGATGCTAGGTGGCATGTCGCTATCTGCCATGGCCCAAGCCGGGGTGGCGCGGGCCAGCTATGGACCGGGGCCCTATGCCAAGGCGATGAAACAGCTGGGTGAGGCTTTTGCCGCCCTGGCGTGATCAGGGTCCGAAAACAGGGGAGGCCTGGGTCAGCTGGTTTCCAGGCAGTGACGGCGAAAGGCCCGTTTCAGCATGTCCAGCTCGGCGCGCAGCAGCTCGATCTCGGCGCGCATATCATCAACGGCGGCCTCCCCGGCAATCAGCGAAAAGCTTTCCAGCTTTTGCCCCGCACTGCTGCCTTCGGTGATGACAAAGGTCTGCACCCCGTCGCAAATCGCCTCTGTGGGGATGGTGATATGCAGGTTCCACTCGTTTGCGGCATTGCCTTCGGTGATTGAAATTTCGCCCAGGGGCTGATCTTGATAGAGCACCTTGATTTCCGGCGGCAGCCCATTGTCTTTGGCGTTCTGAATCACCCCTTCCCAGGTGCCATTGCGAAAACGGATCTTGGTGACGGTCAGGTCGCTCATTGTTTTGGCCTCAGATATTGGCGCGGCGGTGACGCGCAAAGGTCAGATCGCGCAGAACCACCTGATTCATGTCAGGCGCCTCAAAGATGAGGTCGAGCCAGATACGCTCAATGCGCTTTTCGTTCAGATCGGAATAGGCGAGATCGAATTCGACGGTGACGTTCTTTTCCCCCAGGGGCAATTCCCGCACCAGCTGTTCGGTATTTGGTCCGTGGCGGATGTTGAGACGGGCAAAGATTTCGATCGGCTTTTCGGTCTCGATAATGCTGTCGATGCGCATCAAATGATGACGAGACAACCCAGTGCAGGCATCGGTTGGCAGATCCACCACCAGCGACAGGAAAGAGCCGTCAAAATTGAACACATCCATGCGCAGCCCAAAGGGCGCGAGATCTTCTTCGCGGCTGTTGCGCAGTTGGCGCAGGGTTAGTTCCGAGATGCTGCAATCGTGAAACAGGCTGATTTCTTCGCCAAGTTTGGATTTTGAAGGCACCGAAGAGAGGCCAGGCGTTGGCATCGGGCCGCGCCACAGTTCTGGGCGCCAGGACCAATCGGTGCCATGGGGGCGTGGGAAGAAGGAGGATCCAATTTGCGGCAAAGCCAGCCGCCCCTCGGCGATATGGATCATCCGGTCTAACTGACCGCGCAGCGCCTGAGCCTGGTTCCGCTGTTGGCGCAGCTGTGGCAGCGGCACTTTTGCCGCCTGCGCCGCCACCTGTTTCCAACGCCGCAACGTGCGCCGATGAAACAGCTTGCTGAGAAAACCGCCCATTTTGCGTTCTGCACCTTTGTATTGCCCCCTCGGCTTCTGCCTTGGGTGTCTTGTCTTCAGCAGGTCTGGCTGCCTGGTTGGGCGAGCCTTCGGCCTTCTTTACTCTGTTGTCAATCTAGCTGGGCGATTGCTCTGAAATAAACCGCTAATCCGTTTGCCCAGCGAGAGTTTTTGCGCCGGTGTATCTGAGGAACCTCCCGGATCGGCATTTGACTGTCGGGGCTCTGTGCCAGGACGGGCTTTGGGGCGGAGGCGCGCGGGGGCAGAGCTGGGAACCATTTCAGGCGTCGTTTCCTCCCGCGCCGATAGAACCTCGGGGCCTGGTGCGGCCCTCTGGCTGGCCTTTTGACTGCGGCGCGTCATGTCGGTCAACAGCCGCGCGCCGGCAGGGCCCAGCAGATCGCTGCCTTCGGGGGCATATAGCGCCAGAACAACCAGATGGCCATTGACCACAAAGGCCCCGCGCCACTGTTCGTCGCTGGCGCCTGACCCGCCCATGGCGCTATGGCCAGGCCAATGCAGCCGGACCAGAGGCAGCGGACCCTTGTCGTCATAATAAAGCAGTTTGGCGCCTGCGGCAGTGCGGGCCAGATCCGTTGTCGAAGGCGTCTCAGAGCCCCGCGCCGGGCCGATGGTTGCGGTGATCACCGCAGCGCGGTTGCGGCCAAACAGTTGGGCGCCATTCAACAGGTTGCAACGCGGCAGCAGGGCAAAGCCCCCCTCCGTCTCCTGACGCAGCATGGTGGTGTCGATACAATGCCCCGAAGGGGCAACCAGCGTGACCCTGCCCTGGGCAAAGCTGGCCTGCGTTCGGGTCTTGGCCGGAGCTGTCAGGCGGGGGCTACCCCCGATCTGTTCGCCGCGGGTCGGAAAGGAAAACCCGGTCTCCGACAGGGGTGAGCAGGCGGTAAGCGTACATGCCAAGGCGAGCAGGGCGGCTCTTTTGCCGAGACGCCCGGCGGCCTTTGCGCCCGGCTTCTGGCGATCACGGCATCCATTGGCAGTGGAAACGTTGGCTTGGTCCCGCCTTTGGGGCCGACTCGCAGTGCTGGAATTCATCTCTGTTGGCATTCTGACCAGGCCTGGTCAGCCTCTTTTGCCCCGTAGGCGGGGTCTGTTGGTTTGGGCGCGCAATAAATTCACGACTTTGTGAGGACAACCCTAAAGTAGCGTGACCTAGATCACCTTTGATTTTCTGGATTTGGGGCATAGGGTTGCCAAGTTTTGACATAGTGACCCAATTTCCGCCCTGGGCGGCAAGCCGGTGTCATGCGCAAGACTCTGCCATGCAGCTTTTTTGCAACAAGGACCGGATATGCCGCAGACGCTGTTTTCGTTTATCTGGCGCTACTCAAAGCGCCAGCAGCTGGGCCTATTGGCACTGACCTTGCTCATTTTTCCTTTCCTCTATGCCTCGTTGGAACTGCCCAAGCAGATCATCAACGATGCCATTGGGGCGCCCGAATCTGTAGTACAGGTCTGGGGTCAGGAGATGAGCCAGGTGGCCTATCTGCTGCTGCTGTGTTGCGGGTTTCTGGCTTCGGTGGTCATCGCCGGGGTGCTGAAGATGCGGCTCAATACCGCCAAGGGGGTGACGGCAGAGCGGCTGTTGCGGCGGCTGCGCTACAGCCTGATCCGCCGAATGATCCGCTTTCCTAAACCCTATTTTCGCACCACCAGCCAGGGGGAGCTGGTTTCGATGATCACCTCGGAAAGCGAGCCGATGGGCGGCTTGATGGGGGATGCCCTGGCGCAGCCGGTGTTTCAGGCGGGCCAGATGCTGACCATCGTTGCTTTCTTGTTCATGCAGAGTGTCTGGTTTGGTCTGGTCGCCATCGCGCTAATCCCTTTGCAGGCCTGGCTGATCCCGCTGCTGCAACGCCAGATCAACCTCTTGAACAAGGACCGTATCCAGGAAGTGCGCGCCCTGGCCGCCGAAATTGGCGAGACCGCTGCCGGGATTTCAGATCTGCGGGGCAATGGTGGCTGGCGATTTCGGCTGGCGCAGATCTCGGACCGGCTGGGGCGCCTGTTCGAAATTCGCCGTCGGATCTACAACAAAAAATACTTCATGAAATTCCTCAACAACCTGATCGGCCATTTGACGCCCTTTGTGTTCTATTCCGCAGGCGGGGTCTTGGCGATCCGTGGCGAGATCACCGTGGGGGCTCTGGTCGCTGGGTTGGCGGCGCACAAGGACCTGTCCGCGCCCTGGAAGGAGCTTCTGACCTATTACAATCAGGTGCAGGATATGGGGCTGCGCTGGGTGATCATGACAGAGCGTTTCGCGCCTAAGGACATGATCGACGCGGCCTTGATCGAAGGCACCCCCGAGCGCCTGCCGCACCTGCGGGGCGATGTGATCTTTCGCAACGTCTCTCTGCGCGACGGCGAGGGCAATATGGTGCTGGAAAACCTGTCCCTGACAATCCCCAAGGGCGCACGGGTGGCGGTCAAAAGCAACAGTGACGCGGAACGGGCAGCCTTTGCCCAGCTTCTGACCCGTGAAGTTCTGCCGACGCGGGGGTCGATTACCCTGGCCGGGCATCGGCTGGAGGCGCTGCATCAGGGGGTGCTTGCCGCGCGGATTGGCTATGCGCATTCGCACCCCTATCTGTTTTCGGGCTCCCTGGGCGACAATGTGTTGATGCCCCTGCGCAGCACTCCCAGCCTGCCGCGCCCCTCTGCCGAGACCGAGCGCCAAATGGCCGAGTCGATCCGTGCCGGCAATAGCCCCGACCCGCTGGAGGCCGATTGGGTCAATCCGGAGCTGGCCGGGCTGGGGTCCGAGGATGACATGCGGGATTGGTGGTTTCAGCTGATCGAGGCCATGGGGGTGGACCAGCAGCTGTTCCGCCGAACCCTGCAGGCCCAATTGCCACAGGGCAGCTATCCGTTGTTGGAGCGACAGATCGTGCAACTGCGGCCGCTGATCAGGCAGCGCCTGACGGAGGCTGGCTTGGACGGGGTGGTTCACCATTTTGACCCCGAAGCCTTTAATCCCGCTGTGCCCCTCGCGGGCAATATGCTCTTTGCCGCGCCGACGCGAAACATTGCCCCCGAAGAGCTGCTGGCACCGGGGACGCTGTTTTATCAGGTGATCCGTGATCAGAAGCTGGCCGAGGAGACGCTGGGCATCGGCTTGGGGGTGGCCAAGACCCTGATCCAGACCTTTGGCCGTGAGGATCTGGATCATCCGTTGTTTCAACGTCTGGGCCTGGATGAAGAGCTATATTGGCGCCTGTGCAGCGCCGCCGAAGAATTTACGGCTTTGGAAAACGGGATGGAGGCTGCGGCTCAGGGGCGGTCTGGTTCGACCGAGCCAGGCCAGGGGTTGAGCGAGAGATCGCGGGCGGCCTTGATGACCATTCCGTTTCTGCTGTCGGCCGAGCAAATCGGTCCTGGTTTTCCCAGCCCTTTTAAGGCGCGCATTCTGAAGATCCGCGCCAGTAGCGGCGCAGCGCTGAGGGAGCGGTCAGGGGGGCTGTTTACCGCCTTGCAGCCTAGCGCCTATGTGGCCCGTCTTTCGGTGATGGAGAACCTGCTGTTTGGCAAGGTGTCGCGCCATGCCGGGGACAAGGCGCGTCAGGTCGAAGACCTGGTGAGCGAGATCGTGATTGCCCATGGCCTGCAAAAGCGTCTGGCGTTGATCCTGTATGATCTGCCCACGGGGCTGGGGGGATCGCTGCTGGATCCGGTGTTTCAGGAACGTGCGGCCTTTACCCGTGCGGCGATCAAACGCCCTGATATTCTGATTTTGGACCGGGCCCTGGCCAGCCACGATTCCGACAGCCGGTTGCGCACCCGCGACCGGCTTCGCAGCTTGATGCCGGCAACCACGATGATTTTTTTGGAGGATGAGTTTCGCCACCCGGAACGCTATGATCTCTTTGTTGAAATTCGTGATGGCCAGATCAACGGGCGATTTGACGGGGTTGAACGCCGTCAAACGCCGCGATCCGAGGGTCTGGTTGCCACAGATTTCCAGCAGAAACTGGATGTCATTGGCCAGGCTAGCCTGTTTGCGCAGCTGGATGGGCGCAATCAGCGTCTTCTGGCTTTTTCCGCGCAATGGCATCGGGTCGACCAAGGGGATTTGGTCTTTGCCCACGGTGAAAGCGGCGACGCGGTCTACCTGTGTTTGGAGGGACGGGCTGATTTGCTCTGGCCGGATACGCCCGCCGGAACGGTTCCGGTGGCGGTTATCGAGCCTGGCCGCCTGATCGGCGATCTGGCAGTGATTCTGCGCCAGCCGCGCGAAATGGATCTACGGGCCGCTGAACCCTGCCTGTTCCTGCGCATCGGCGCCGAAGAATACCGCGCGGTGATTGAAAGCGATGCCGGTGTGGCGACGCAGCTGCTGGAAACCGTTTCAGGGCATTTGGTGGCCCTGGCAACCAAGGTTCGACAAGAGGGCTTGCCAGTCATGGGGTTCTCGGGCGAGGTGGAAGCCTCCGCTGAGGAGGCCAGGGGCAGTTCACCTCCGCAACTGCCTGCCGGAGAATGACACCGCGGAACAGTCTCAAGAGGACGCCCCAGATGAGCCAAGACCCCGTTTACCCAGCGCATGAGGCCCTGGTTGCACCTGGCCGATCCAGACCAGAGGTTTGGCGCTTGTTGCTGGGGCTCGGGGTGATTGTCTTGGTCAGCTATGGGCTCAACCTGGTGACCTTTTTGGGGCTCTTGCGCATTACTTCTCTGGAGTGGCTGATTGCGCTGGAACAGGGGCGCACGCCGCTTGCCTTGCTGATTCTGCTGGCGACATTTGGTTTTCTCACCCTTGGGGTGGCGCTGGCCGCGCGTCTGCTACAGAACAGAAGCCTGCTCAGCCTGATTGGCCGACCGGGGCTGATGCTGCAGCAGTTCATTCTGTGTGGCCTGGCGGGACTTGCGGTTTTTGCGACCCTGTTCCTTTTGCCGCCCTATGATTTTGGCGTTCCGCTGGTTGCAAATCTGAGCTGGCCTGTCTGGCTTGGCCTACTGCCGCTGTCACTGCTGGCTGTGCTGGTGCAAGTCAGCGCCGAAGAACTGGTGTTTCGCGGCTACCTGCAGCAGGGTCTGGCGGCGCGATTCCAAAGCCCATTGATCTGGCTTGGGCTGCCGGCGGCCCTGTTTGGCGCGGCTCATTACATGCCACAGGTCGCCGGAGACAATGCCCTGCTGATCTGCCTCTGGGCTATGGGTTTTGGCCTCTTGATGGCAGATCTTACGGCGCGAGCAGGCACGATGGGACCAGCCATAGCAGTGCATTTTGCCAATAACTTCGTGGCCTTACTAATCTTCGGCTCCCCCAGCAGCCTACATGGTTTGGCGCTTTACCTGCTGCCCTATGAGATGTCGGATGTCGCTGCAATGCGCCCCTGGCTGATAGTGGATTGTGCGACCATGCTGGTTCTGTGGCTGGCGGCACGGCTGGCGATACGCCGCTGATTGCAATTCGATGCAAGGCAGCTTATCTGGTGTCCAAACTGGCCGCCGCCAAACGGCTCTGACAGAGGCATGTTATGAACTGGATCACCAACTACGTCCGCCCAACGATCAATTCGCTGTTTTCGCGCCGCGAAGTGCCCGAGAACCTCTGGCAGAAGTGTAGCGAATGCGGCACCATGCTGTTTCACCGCGAGTTGAGCGACAATCAGAATGTCTGCACCAATTGTGGCCATCACATGCATATCACGCCGCGTGACCGGTTTGCGGCGCTGTTTGATGGCGGTGTCTTCACCGAAGTCACTGTGCCCGAGCCCATTGCCGATCCGCTGAAGTTCCGGGACCAGAAAAAATACCCTGACCGCATGAAGGCGGCGCAGAAAAAGACCGACGAAAAAGAAGCCATGCTGGTGGCGGCCGGCGAGATCGGCCGCACTCCAATTGTGGCCGCAGCGCAGGATTTCTCCTTTATGGGCGGCTCCATGGGGATGTATGTCGGCAATGCGATTGTTGCTGCCGCCGAAGAGGCTGTAAAACTGGGCCGCCCGTTGGTGCTGTTCTCGGCAGCTGGTGGCGCCCGCATGCAAGAAGGCATCCTGTCGCTGATGCAGATGCCCCGGACCACCGTGGCGGTGCAGATGCTGAAAGAGGCCAACCTGCCCTATATCGTCGTGCTGACCCATCCCACCACCGGTGGTGTGACGGCCTCTTACGCGATGCTGGGGGATGTGCATATTTCCGAACCCAATGCGCTGATCTGCTTTGCCGGCCCCCGGGTGATCGAACAGACCATCCGCGAAAAGCTCCCCGAAGGTTTCCAGCGCGCCGAATACCTGCTGGATCACGGCATGCTGGATCGAGTGATCCCGCGCACAGAAATGCGCAATGAGCTGATCACCATCATCCGCATGCTGATGGGGCTGTCCCCGCAGGTGGTGGGCGAGCTGCCAGCGCCGGTTGCGGGTGCAGAGGCCGCGAATAAAACTGTGGATGCCGCAGAAACCACTGCCTCCGAGAGCTGAAACTGATAAAGTCTAGCCAAGCGGCCCGCCTGATCAGGGTGGGCCGTTTGTCGTTTGCCCCTTCCTCCTGTTGCGCCAGAGAGAGCCTGCCATGACTGCCCAGACGTCCGACGCCATCCTCGCCCGTATGCTGGCGCTGCACCCCAAGATCATTGATCTGACCCTCGACCGGGTCTGGCACCTGCTGAAACGGCTGGACGACCCACAGGACAAGCTGCCTCCGGTGATCCATATCGCGGGCACCAATGGCAAGGGTTCGACCCAGGCAATGATCCGCGCCGGTCTTGAAGGCTGGGGTAAATCCGTACATGCCTATACCTCGCCCCATCTGGCCCGATTCCACGAGCGTATCCGGCTGGGCGGAGAGCTGATCTCAGAGGCGCATCTCACCGAGATCCTCGATGAATGCTACGCCACCAATGGCGGCGAGAGCATCACCTATTTTGAAATCACCACCGTGGCCGGTCTCTTGGCCTTTGCCCGCACTGCGGCGGATTTCACTCTGTTGGAAGTGGGCCTGGGCGGGCGGCTGGATGCCACCAATGTGATTGCCAAGCCCGAGGTGACGGTGATCACCCCGATCTCCATCGATCATGAGCAATTCCTCGGCGACACCCTGAGTAAGATCGCGACTGAAAAGGCCGGGATCATCAAACGGGGCGTGCCGGTCGTCGTCGGTCCCCAGCCGGAAGAGGCACTGGAGGTCATCGAGGCCACCGCCGCCCGCCTGGGAGCGCCCGTGATTGCCTATGGCCAACACTGGCATGTCAGCCTGGAGCGGGGCCGCTTGGTCTATCAGGATGAGCGCGGATTGCTGGATCTGCCCCTGCCCGCGCTCCTGGGGGCACATCAGGTGCAAAACGCCGGCGCGGCCCTGGCCGTGCTGCGCCATCTTGGCGCAGATGAGGCGGCCTTTGAGGCGGCCATGACCCAGGCGGAATGGCCCGCCCGGATGCAACGGCTGAAGCGGGGCCCACTGGTCGGTCTGGCGGGGCAGGCCGAGCTTTGGTTGGACGGTGGCCACAATGCGGCGGCGGGGCTTGCGTTGGAGGAGGTCCTGGCCGGCCTGCCCAAACGACCTACGCATCTGATCTGCGGTATGCTCAATACCAAGGATGTGACCGGCTATTTGGCGCCTTTGGCTCGACAGGCTGCAAGCCTCACGGCAATCTCGATTCCGGATGAGGTCAACACCCTGCCTGCCGCCGCAACCCAGGCCGCAGCTCAATCTGTTGGGCTTGCAGCAGGAACCGCCGACAACACTGCAGAGGCGCTACAGGATATCGTGAAAAAAGATCCCGACGCGCGTGTGTTGATTTGTGGCTCACTTTACCTTGCTGGCCATATCCTGCGCGAAAACGGCTGATCTGATCTGATCTGATCTGGCAGGCTAGAGCTCCCGCCTGTCTTGAACCATTCTTGCAGAATGATCCTCGCCCCTTGGGCCCGGCGCCGCTGACGCGGCGCGGTCTCGCTTTCATTTGGCCGCAAATATCCTGGGGGTGAGCGCCCTTGGCGCGAGGGGGCAAAGCCCCCTTACTCCGCCTGCCCCCAGTCCTGATCCTGCATCTCTCGCAGGCGGCTGGCGGTGCGTTCAAACTCAAACGCCCCATCGCCCTCGACATAAAGCAACTCAGGCTCTGCGGCCGCCGTACAGATCAGCCGGACCCTTGCTTCATAGAGCGCATCAATCAGAGTAACAAAGCGCTTGGCCTCGTTGAAGTTGTTGCGGCTAAGCCGGGGAATTCCCTCCAGCACCAGGACCTTCACCTCCTCAGCAATCGCCAGGTAATCGCCAGGCCCCAGCATCTTGCCGCAGAGATCAAAAAACGTTGCGCGAGCGACACCATTGCGAAAGGCTGGCAGAACCACTTCGCGCCCCTTCACCTCCAGCGTTAGGGGCTGGGCATCGCCGCCGGACAGATCCTGCCAGATCGATTGCAGCGCCTGCCGCGCCGCCGCATCCGCAGGGCTGAAATAGACTTCGCTGCCTTTCAGGCGGTCCTGACGATAGTCCACCGGGCTGACCATCTCCCAGACCTCCATCTTGTTCTTGATGAGAGCGATAAAGGGCAAAAAGAGCTGCCGGTTCAGCCCGTTTTTATAAAGCTCATCCGGCAGCCGGTTGGAGGTGGTGACAACACAGACATCTGCCTCAAAAAGGGCCTCAAACAAACGGCCAACAATCATCGCATCGGTGATGTCAGAGATCTGCATCTCGTCAAAGGCCAGGACCCGGACGGAAGCCGCCACTTCCTGCGCCACTGGCGCCAAGGCATCCTGCACCCCCTCTTGGCGGGCGGCATGCATCTTGGCGTGGATTTCCTGCATGAAGGCATGGAAATGCACACGCCGAGACGGGATATCACCAAGGCTATCGACAAAGAGATCCATCAACATAGATTTGCCGCGACCAACTCCGCCCCAAAGATACAGACCCTTTGGTGCCGGGGCTGGGCTGGCGCGGCGAAACAGCCCGCGTTTCACCGGCTCGGCCCGCAGCCCTTCGGAGATACGGTCAAACTGCGGCAGGACCGCCTCTTGTGCAGGGTCGGGGCGCAGATCGCCATTGGCAATCTTTTGGGCATAAAGCGTGCTGAGATCGGTCATGGGCTAGGCTTACCGCGAAGGCCTGGCGATGGGAAGTCCGAGTGTTTAGAGTGGTTTTATCGGAGTTGAAACAATTTTGGGCTGTTGATACCGCTTTAGGGATCAGTAGGCGCATCGCAAGTCAGATTGGGCTTCGCCCAACGCGAGTTTCTCAATAGGAAGATTTTTGATGGCCAAAATTCCAAAATTGAAGAGCGAATTGCGAAGAAAGCTCGAAATTCTTTCTGAAAGCAGCGGAACCAAAGAAGATACCCTGCGGTTTCTTGTGGAAGAGATCCTACCGGAAGTGGCCGAATTGGAGCTCTCCGTGTCGGAGGCGAAGGCAGAGACACAGAAAGCTCAAGAGATATATGTGCGAATCTCCGAAGGAGTTGAGAAGAGGGAGTTTCTACAGGGCGAGATCAAAGTCGCCCAAGGGAATTTGGAAGAGACACTCCTGCAACATCAAAAGAGTCTGGTACAGTCAAAATCCGAAATTCTAGAGGAATTTGACAAAGGGCTAGATGCCGCACAAGCAGCGTTTTTTGAAAAACAAGCCATAACCAAACCAGTTGAGCTTTGGACGCAAAAACAATCCGAGCATACAGTCTCTAAATGGATAAATTTTGCCCTGTTCATGTTTGGAGTTCTTTTGACAACTGCCTTGGTTGCAGCGCTGGTCTATTTCCTTGCTACTGAAATTGTTCTTGTTGAGCAGTTGCTCGCTCCTTTTGGATGCGATCCAGAAAATCAGGTAAATTGCGACGGCATTAGCCTTAGAGGGGCTCTTATTGCCACCGGTACTTTGACCATTCTGACGCTATTGTTGTGGTTTGCGCGTCTGCAAATGAAGCTGTTCCTAGCAGAGAGACACTTGGCGCTTGATGCACGTGAAAGAAAAGCCTTCGCCGAGTCTTATCTCGGGCTCGTGCGCGAGGGGGATGTTTCTGAAGAAGCCAGAGAACAACGGGCTTTGGTGTATGCGGCATTGTTTCGCCCTTCCAGTGACGGAACTGTACGTGAAGAAGGAGGCCTGGATCCTTCTGTCGCGGCGGCTTTGTCAAAATTCCTCATGCGAGGCTAGATGCCCTCTCACATCAATTTTCCTTAACTGAGCAAGCAGTATCTTTGATTTGACGCTTGGCTGGATTTCTCTAGCTTTGCCGGGCTGAACTGGAGAAGCCTCATGCCACGTACTCATACGCCCCTTTTTACGCCGGTCTTGATTGTCGGCTGCGTCATCATCATGGCTAGCTTTGCGGTGCGGGCCTCCTTTGGGGTGTTTCAGATCCCCATCGCCGAGGAATTTGGCTGGCTGCGGGCCGAGTTTTCGCTGGCCATCGCCATCCAGAATCTGGCCTGGGGGATTGGCCAGCCGATCTTTGGCGCGCTGGCGGAAAAGCTAGGCGACCGCAAGGCGATCATCCTTGGTGCCATCACCTATGCCGCCGGCCTGGTGCTCAGCGCTGGGGCAACCACGCCATTTGAGATGCAGGCCTATGAGTGGCTGGTGGGCTTTGGCATTGCCGGTACCGGCTTTGGCGTGGTGCTCGCGGTCGTGGGGCGGGCCAGTTCCGATGCGAACCGCTCAATGTCTTTGGCAATCGTGACCGCCGCTGGATCTGCGGGCCAGATCATTGGCGCGCCAACGGCGGAGTTCCTGCTGTCAATGATGTCCTGGCAAACGGTCTTCATGGTCTTTGCCGGTGTGGTACTGGCCTTGGTCCTGACATTACCCCTGATGCGTGCCCCACAGGCGGCCAGCAAAGCTGAGCTTGAGGCCAGCATCGGCACGGTCCTGAAACAGGCCTTTAAGGATCCGTCTTTTACGCTGATCTTCCTCGGCTTCTTTTCTTGTGGCTATCAGCTGGCCTTTATCACTGCGCATTTCCCCGCCTTTGTCACCGAGATGTGTGGGCCGATCCTGCCGGGCGGGGCGCTGCACAGCATCGGGATCACTACCACCTCGGCGCTGGGGGCGGTGTCGATTGCCCTGATTGGTGCCGCCAATGTGGGCGGCACGCTCTTTGCCGGGTGGTTGGGCAATCGCTACAGCAAGAAATACTTGCTGGCAGGGATCTACACGGCGCGCACGGTGGTGGCGGCGGTGTTTATCCTGCTGCCGATCACCCCGATGAGCGTGATTATCTTCTCGGTGGTCATGGGCTCGCTTTGGCTGGCTACGGTGCCGCTCACCTCTGGCCTGATCGCGCATCTTTACGGGCTGCGCTACATGGGCACGCTCTATGGGATTGTCTTCTTCAGCCACCAGCTGGGCGGATTCCTGGGCGTCTGGCTTGGTGGTCGGATGTATGATGTCTACGGCGACTACACCTTTGTTTGGTGGATCGGCGTCGCGGTCGGGGCCTTTAGCGCCGTGGTGCATCTGCCGGTGCGCGAGAAAGCCGCACAAGCCGTGGTCGCCTGATTGCAGGCAATGCTTTGGGGTCGCCTGAGACAAGGCGACCCGACCAAGAACGGCACAGCCGCGCGATGCCGTCAGGTTATTGCGCGGCTTTCCATTTTTCCAGGATATGGTGGCTGGTCATCAGATCCAGATGCGCTCCGCCACCGTTTTTGAACAGGGTGATCGCCTCAGGGTCAAAGGCCGGGAACTGGTCGATGCTGTAGAAATCCGCCAGCACATCGCTGCGCTGGATCACGCCCTCGGCCAGCGGAATTTTGAACTCGCCGATATGGTCCAGCGTGGTGTCAAAGCTGTTGCAAAAGATCTGCGCGCGGGTGAGGGCCGTGTCGTCGGTCTCTCGCATGTCTGGGCGATAGGCGCCGATCATGTTCAGATGCTGGCCGGGACGCAGCCAGTCGCCCTTGATCACCGGGGTTGAGGACATGGTCGAAGTGACGACGATATCCGCTGCTTTGACCGCTGCTTCCAGATCGGCGGCCACAGCGGTTCCCGGATAGCGCGCCACCAGGTCTTCGGCCTTGGATTGGGTGCGATTGCAGATACGAATCTGCGCCTGCGGGTAGGCGGTGCCAAAGGCCTCAACCAGTGATCCGGCAACGGTGCCTGCCCCCACGATCAAGATCTCGCGGCTGTCCGGATTGGCGAGACGCAGCGCGCCCAGAAGACTGTCGCCGGCGGTCTTCCATTTAGTCACCAGGTGGAAATCCACCAGGGCTTCCAGCGTGCCATCCAGATCCGAATACAGACAAACCGAGCCATTGATCATCGGCTTGCCTGCATCGGGGTTGCGCGGGAAGATATTGGCGGTTTTGACCGCCAGCCCCATGCCATCTATCCAGGCCGAGCGGCTGAGCAGCGTATCCGGGTCGCGGTACAGGAAAGTATCGCCGATCTCTGCTTTGGGAAGGTCATGGCCGCGGACCAGGGCTTGGGTGAAGTCGATCCAGTCCAGCAGGGCTTCGCCGGCGTCAAAGGTGATCATAGGAATGCTCATTGGGCGTCCTGTTCTGAGAGTAGTCCGGCCTCGATCAGGCGCGCGGCCCAGTCCTCGGGGGTGGTGAAAAGATGCCCCTGCCAACCGCGCGCCGTGGCGGCGTCGATGTTTTCCGGGCGGTCATCAACAAAGAGAAGGCGGTCCACTGGCAGACCCGCGCCCTGTTCCAGACGCGCGTAGATTTCGGGCTCAGGTTTGATGCAGCCCAGATGCCCTGAGATATAGGCCTGGTCAAATTCGCTCAGGAAGGGATAGGCCTCAACCGCCAGTTCAAAGGTTCCGATGCCAAAATTGCTGAGGGCCAGCACTGGCACACCCTTCTGGCGCAGGGCGCGCAGCAGGCGGACGGACTGGGGAATATCCCTATGGGCAAACTCCAGCCAGCTGTCGTGCCAATGGCGGATTTCTTCGGCCCATTCGGGGTGTTGCGCTGCCAGGTCATAGACCGCAGAGCGGAAGGGATCGCCACGATCCAATCCTAGGTTCATGTCGTGCAGGGGCACCTCGGCAAACAGGCGTTGGCGGGCGGCAACCCCGAGTCGGGCGTCATAGAACCGCTCGGGGTCCCATTCAATCAGCACATTGCCAATATCAAAAACGACGGCTTCGATGGTCATTGTCCTGGCTCTTTCTATCCTGTGGACCGCGGACGGGGGCGGCTGGTGGGGCGGTTGTTGCGGGTTTCGCGCCAGAGGGAAACAAGACCAGCGCCAATGATCAAGCCACTTCCGAGCCAAACCGCCAGATCGGGCCATTCCTGAAACACCAAAATACCCCAGAGCACGGCCATGGGCATGGCGATGTATTCAAAAGGCGCCACCAGCCCGGCTTCGCATTGGCGATAGGCAAAGCTGATCAGGTAGCCACCAATAGAGGCGGTAAGCCCCAGTGCGACAAAGGCCCACCAATCGCCAGATGCAGGCCAGATCCAGGCCCGCAGGATGAAATCTAACGCGGCGCTGTCGCCACTGGCAAAGCGACCATCCCCGGTGCTGAGCCCGACAACGGCGCTGACGATCATAAAGGCCAAAGAGGGATAGAAGGTCAGCGCTGCGGGGCTGTCGGCACCACCGGCGCGGCGTGTGAGCACATGCAGCGTGGCATAGCCACAGGCGCCAAAAAACGGCAGCAGCGCCGCCGCCTGAAAGGTGCCGGGGCCAGGACGCATGATGATCAACACGCCGAGAAACCCTACGGCCACCGCGCTCCAGCGCCAGATGCCGGGACGCTCCCCCAGCAGCACCACGGAGAGCAGAGTGACGATTAAAGGGGTAGCAAAGGCAATCGCCACCGCATCGGCCATGGGCATGGTCGCCAGACCCGTGTAAAAACAGATATTGGCAAAGAGCACCGCGCCGCAGCGGATCAGGTGCAGTTTTGGTTGACGCGTGCGCAAGACGTGGAAACCGCCCTCCAGCGGTACCATGATCAGCAAAAGGATCGGCATCGCCACTAAGGAGCGCAGCAACACCACTTGGTAGAGCGGGTAGTCTCCGGACAGGAATTTGACCAAGACATCAATGATCGAGAAACAGATGGCCGACCCGGCAGCGGCCATGAGCCCCAGAAGGCTGACTTTTACTGTGTCGTTCATTTCAGCCTCCGTTGCCCTATAGGATGATGCATTGCGTAAAAATACATCCGTAGCAATGGGGCGCGCCAAAATCGGAGGGAAAAGATGGCACGGGCTGGCCAAAGACCTAGGGAGTGATCCTCTGCAGAGGTGATGTGCGGGAGAATACTGCCCGCCCGACAGCCCCATTAAGTTAACGCCCACTGATCTCGCCGCAGTGAAGGCCTGGAGGAGGCGGACGCGAAGCCCGGCGCGGTTATCCGGCGGATTTAGCCGCTCGGATTTCCCGTTCCAATGCGTCCAGAAACCGGGAACGGTCGGCCTTGGTAAACCCTTTTCCAGAACCGCCCGCGCCGAGCGGGTTGGCGGCGCGAAGGTCGGCCATCAGATCGCGCATCGCCAGTTGCTGGCCGATATTGGCCTGGGTAAAGCGCTCGCCATTGTGGCGCAGCACCTGGGCACCGGCCTCGATACATTTTGCGGCCAGCGGGATGTCTCCGGTGACCACTACGTCCCCAGGGCCACAGCGGTCTGCGATCCACATGTCGGCTACATCGGCCCCCTGATCGACGATCACGTTTTCCACCAGCGGATTGCGCGAGGGGCGCAAACCGCCATTAGAGACCACATACATTTTTAGTTTGTGGCGGGTGGCCACCCGCTCGGCCTCTTCTTTGACCGGGCAGGCATCCGCATCGATGTAGAGCGCGCTCACTTAGCCGCCTTTTTATCGGTACTCGGGGCAGTTTTTGCCTTGGGTTTTGCCGCTGGTTTTGTAGGTTTCTTCACCTTGAACTCTTCCGGGATGGGCATTCGGTTAAAGGCGTCGAGACCTGCGATTTTGTAGGCTTCGGCTAGGGTCGGGTAGTTGAAGGTGTTCTGGACAAAGTAGTCCACCGTGCCCTGCAGGTTCATCACCGCCTGGCCAATATGGATCAGCTCTGTGGCGCCTTCACCGACGATCTGCACCCCCAACAGGCGGCGGGTTTTGAGGCTGATCAGCATTTTCAGCATGCCGTGTTCCAGCCCCATGATATGCCCGCGTGAGGTCTCGCGGAAGCGGGCGACACCGATTTCGTAGTGGATACCGCGCTCTTGCAGCTCTTCCTCGGACATGCCGCAGGTGGACATCTCGGGCACCGAATAGATGCCATAGGGATACCAGGGGCTTTCCGGCAGGGTGGGCGTTTCCAGCGCGTGACAGGCGGCAACCCGGCCCTGCTGCAACGAGGTGGAGGCCAGCGAGGGGTGGCCGATGACATCGCCAGTAGCATAGATATGCGGCACTGCGGTCTGATAGGTCTTGCGCTCAACGCTGAGACGCCCGCGATGATCGGTTTCTAGCCCAACGGATTTGAGGTTCAGCCCATCGGTATTGCCCATGCGTCCGGCGGCAAAGAGCAGCATCTCGCTGCGCACGTGACGACCATTGTCCAGCGTGACCTCAATATGGTCGCCTTCGTCTTCGATGCTCTCAATCGCAGAGCCAAGACGAAGATCAACGCCGTTTTCGCGGATCTGATGGGTGAAGTCCTGAATAAGGGTGCTGTCGATAAAATCCAAGAAGGTATCGCGGGGTTCAATCAGGGTGACCCGCACATCCAGGGTCGAGAACATGGTGGCATACTCCACACCGATAACACCGGCGCCAACCACAATCAGGGAGCGGGGGATCGAGGACATCTCCAGGAACTCATCCCCGTCGACAACGGTTTTTCCGTTGAAGGGCACATCATCTGGTCGGTAGGTGCGAGTGCCGGTGGCGATGAGGAACTTTTCGCCGGTGATCCGGGTGGTGTCTCCGGCCTCTGTGGCGACCTCAACCTCATTGGGGCCAATGAATTTGGCGAGGCCTGCCAGCCATTCCACGTGGTTGCGGTTGAATTGGTGCTCCAGCACGTCGACCTCATGATCCAAGGTCATATGCAGGCGAGCCTTCAGGTCCTCGGCGGCGATCTGATCCTTCACCCGGTAGGAGCGGCCATAAAAGCTGCGTTCGCGCCAACCAGAGAGGTTGAGCACCGTTTCCCGCAGGGTTTTGGACGGAACGGTTCCGGTATGCACCGAAACCCCACCCAGCCGATCGGCCCGGTCAATGACCAGCACCCGGCGTTTCAGCTTACCGGCCTGGATCGCAGCGGTCCGCCCCGAAGGACCGGAGCCGATGATCACCAGATCATAGTCGTAGTCGAAATCAGTCATGGAGGGGGTTGCGGATGTGGTCATGGTTTAATCCCGGTACAGGGCTTCGGCGTGGAAGGTGACGTGATCTTCCATGAAGCTGGAAACAAAGAAATAGCTATGGTCATAGCCTGGTTGCAGGCGCAAAATTGCCTCTTGGCGCTTTTCGGCAACGGCGGCGGCAAGGGCTTCGGGGCGCAGCAGGTCAATGAACTGATCTGTCGTGCCGGTATCAATCAGAACTGGACCATCAAATCCGGTTTCGCGCATCATCAACGAGGCATCATGCTTGACCCAGGCAGCTTCATCCTCGCCCAGATAGGCAGAGAGCTGCTTGCGGCCCCAGTCGGCACCGGTAGGATTGCAGATCGGCGCAAAGGCAGAGACCGATTTGAACCGACCGGGCAGGTTCATTGCCAGGGTCAGCGCGCCATGGCCCCCCATGGAATGGCCGGTGATAGCCTGACGGTCGAGATCAATGGCGAAGTTTTCGGCCAGCAGGGCGGGCAGTTCTTCGGCGATATAGTCCCACATTTGATAGTGCGCGGCCCAGGGCTCCTGGGTGGCATTGACGTAGAACCCGGCGCCCTGGCCTAGGTCGTAGGCCTCATCGTCCGCAACCCCTTCGCCGCGCGGGCTGGTGTCTGGAAAGACGATGGCGATGCCCTGCTCGGCACACCATGCCTGGGCTCCGGCCTTGGTCATGGCGTTTTCATGGGTGCAGGTCAGGCCCGAGAGATACCACAGAATCGGAACTGGGCCGTCTTTGGCCTCCTCGGGCAGGAAGAGACCAAAGGTCATATCGCAGTTGGTTGCGGTGCTCTTATGACGATAGACACCCTGCAGTCCGCCAAAGGCTTTGTTTTCCGATACGGTTTCCATGGTGAGGCTCCTATAAATGGTTGCCTTATCGCTACCTGTCGGCGGCGCGCAGGTCCAGTGGTGGCTGCGGCAGCTCTCCCTGTTTTTGCGGCAATCGTGTTACAATAGTCTGAAGAGCTTGACCCACGGCAAGCTCAGAGCGCGGAAACCCAGGCGATCACCATCGGAACAGTCAAAATGGAGACTATGGTGGAGATCAAAATGGCCGCCGAGGCCCGGTGCGGTGCCACGCCGTAATGCTGTGCCAGCATATAGACATTGCCGGCCACCGGCAGTGATGCGGCGGCAATGGCGACCATGGCCGAAAAGCTGGTGACAGGCAGCAGATAGAGAACGCAGAAGGCAACGCAAAGCGGATGTAGTACCAGCTTGGCAAAGCTGAGCCAGACGGCGATCTGCATGCGCTCAGCCGATTTGGACGCCAGCGAGGCGCCAATGGCAAAAAGCGCGCCAGGGGTGGCGGCGCCGCCCAGGATCGACAGGAAATCATTCATCGGCACCGGGATCGGCACTTCGGCGGCGGACCAGGCAAGGCCTGCACAGATGGCCAGGATCATCGGGTTGCGCAACAGGCCCAAAAACACCAGCCGCAGCGTGCCCAGGCCCGAACCGGTGCCGCGGCCGAGGTTGATCAGGATCACGATCAGCGAGGAAAAAACCACCAGATCAACACTTAGAACCACCATCATTGGCGCGATGGAGGCCTCGCCAAAGAGCATGGCCATCATCGGCAGGCCAAGGAAGCCGACATTGCCGATGGCAGCGCATTGCGCCTCGACGGCGGCTGTGGGCATGTCCAGGCGGCGCAGCAGCGCCACCAGCGTGACCAAGAGATAAACAGCCATCGTCCCGCACAGATAGGCGAGGACCAGGTCAGGATCAAAGATCTCCGCAAAGGACAGATTGGCTGCAAAGCGGAAGATCATCGCCGAGAGGGGGAAGAAGAAGACGAATTTGGTCAGATAGGCGGTGGCTTCTTCGCTGAAAAAGCGGCTTCGACCAGCCCAGTATCCCAGGCCGATGATTGCAAAAAAGGGCAGCGTTCTAAAGAAAATATCAGCCATCGCCAAAGTGGTAGCGGCTGCGGGTGAAAAGGCAAGATGGAAAGATTAGAGGTGGTGGCAAAGTGGGTCGTGGTGGTCAAAAAAGGGGGGCTCCCGCCCGTCGTTTGGCATCACAGATGCCCGCCTCCCGTTGGGGGCAGCGCCGCGCTGACGCGCGGCGCGGGCTCTATTGCTCTGGCTCGCCTCACTTGGGACCGGCAAAGGGGGACTATGTTGGCAGTGTATAAACCTGTCTCGTATGACAGACCTGCCTGTTCTACGGGCAACTTCTCAAGAGGCGTTGCCGCGCCGCGTGTCAGCGCGGCGCCACCCCCAACGGCCCTGGCCTTCGTTCGAAGGCCGCAAGGGTGGGCGGGAGTGCTCCCTTTCTGTTGTGGCCTCCGCCAGGTGCAGCAGAGAAGGCAAAGAGAAAGCTGTTGCCTCTGCGCGCTCTCGGCTAGACTGACCGTTCCAGCCCGCCAAAGCCGTGAGGTCAGCCATGAACGAACACGCCAGCATTCTGCGCACCGGTCGCAAGTTCGATCAGGTCCTGCAAGGCGCGCGTGAGGTGTTTTTGGCAGATGGGTTCGAAGGCGCCAGCGTCGACGACATTGCACGTGCGGCCGGGGTCTCCAAGGCGACGCTTTACAGCTATTTCCCGGATAAACGTCTGTTGTTCATGGAGGTCGCGCGCAGCGAATGCGCCCGCCAGGCAGATGCGCCGATGGAGCTGGCGACCTGTTCCAGCTCCCCGCGTCAGATCCTGAGCGCGGCGGCGGGCCATATCCTGTCAGCCAGCCTGTCTGATTTTGGTATGCGGATGTTTCGCATCTGCGTGGCCGAAGCTGATAGGTTCCCTGATTTGGGACGGCAATTCTATGAAAGCGGCCCAATGTTGATTCGCGGCAAGATTCGCGACTATCTGCGCAGCGCGGATGCCAAGGGAGAATTGCAGATCGCGGATTTTGACCTTGCAGCGGATCAGTTCGCCGAACTCTGCCGCGCCGATCTGGTGCCGCGGTTTCTGTTCAACATTGACGCCAGTTTTTCTGAAGAAGAGCGCAGCCGGATTGTTGAGGGCGCGGTTGAGACATTCCTGGCGCGGTATGAAGCTGCGCCACCCAAATAGAGATCCAGGTTAATGCGTAATCGCCCGATTGGGCGTTGTCCGGTAGCTCTGGTGGCAACTGTGGCAGGTCTCGACCAGGGGGGGCAGGCTGCGGCGCAGCCCTTTCATCGAGCGGGCACTGATCTGTTTGGCAGCCTGGCGCGCCTTTGAGGCCCGGAATTCGAAATCCTGCCAGCGGGTCCAGATCTCGGGCCGCGCGTGGGAGTTCACCTCCATGCGCTGTCTGGCAAAGACCTTGGGGATCCTGCGGGTGTTTTCCATCAATACCCGGCGCGCCGCCCGCGCGGTCTTTGGCTCAAAGACCCGGCGTCCGGCCACCATATCACTTAAGGTAAGAAGCGCGTCTTTCTGGGCGCGCATCAAGGTCAGGCGGGCTTGGATATGTTTATCGGTAATGACAGCGCTGCCCGCCGTCAATTCCGCGCCCAGGACGCCGAAGCTGAGACAGAATATGCAGACAGCACCTTGGCGGGACAGGACTATCCGCCAACTATGTTTGAACACTGTGCGCTCGATCAGCTGTAAAATGGATCCTATCCCAAACAAAACGGTATCTCCTCTCCCAAGAGGGCTGTAGCCTTGGCGCGGGCCGGCCATAGCGGCGGGGTGTATGGCATCGTGAAGCGGAACGGATCTGGGAACATTTTGCGATGCCCCTTCTGCCAATGCGGCTGTGCTCCTGTTGAACCCGGATCTTCGGCCCTGACAGGTAGAGCGGTTTTTGCATGGCCCATTGCCGCCTCCTATCTTTTGATTTCTACGGCCTGGGGCCGAACTCATCTTGTGTAGGGCGCAGGTCGGTTTAAGCGGCCTGCAGTCCCGTGCGAGGGCAGTGTCCAACACTCAGGTTATTTCTGCGTTAAACTGCGCTGGGCTGGCGTGGTTTGGGTCGCTTTCGCTGATCCGGCAGGTCAGGGCCTGTTAGTTCGTTCCGCAGCGAAGGGATTTTTATGGGCAAGCCCGCGGCAGGGGATTAGCCTTGGGGCATGACAACACCACGTTTTGATATCATTGGCCAGGCCCTGAGCGATGCCAGCCGCACCCGAATGCTTTGTGAGCTGATGGAGGGGCGCTCCTTTACCAACAAGGAGCTGGCCTCGGCTGCAGGGATCACGGCGCAGACCGCCAGCGCGCATCTACGGATGTTGCAAAATGCCGGACTGGTGCTCGCTGAGAAACGCGGGCGCTGTGTTTTTCATCGCCTCGCCAATGGCGAAGTGGCGCAGGTGTTGGAGCAACTGGCGGCCATTGCCCCCAGTTCGCATCTGCATCTGGCCCAGCGACGCAAGGCGGGGGATATCGCCCAATTGCGCAGCTGCTACGACCATCTGGCCGGTCCAGTGGCCGTGGCCATGACCGGAGAGTTTCTGGCGCGTGGTATGCTGGTCGAGGAAAACGGCGGTTTTCGCATCTGCGGCCATGAGGTCTGGCACCGGCTGGGGGTGCAGGTGCCGCAAAAAAACCTGACCGGCGATGCGCGTCAGCCTTTTGCTCGCCCCTGCATGGACTGGACCGAGCGGCGCCTGCATGTCTCCGGGCCGCTGGGCAAACAGATCCTGACCTATTTCTTTGACCAAGGTTGGGTGACGCGCAGCAGGCACAAGCGCGGGCTGGAGATCACTGGGCTGGGGCAGCGGGCGCTGGAGCAAATTCTGGGACTGCGGTGTGAGGCCTTGATCAATGCCTGATAGCCTGACCACTCTCCGCTCCGACCGGTTTACCATCGAAGCGGGCACCAGGTTGCTGATCCAGGTGCCCCAGCAGGCCGCTGCGGGCCTGTTGCAGGCGATCCTGTCTCGGGAGACTTTGCGCTGGGGCGATTATGATCAGGTGGCCTATATCACCCGTCCCGGGGTTCAGCAGTTTCGCTCGCTTCCTGGCGGACGCAATCTGGCGACGGATCAGGCTGTCGAGGTGACCTGTGTCGAGCTGCAGATCTTTGTGCCCAAGCAGGGGCAGGACTTGGAGCCGCTGTTGCGGACCATCTATCATGCTCACCCCTATGAAGAGCCAGTGATCCAGCTGATTGCGGCGGCGCGCAGCCTGCATCGGCGTGGTCAGGACGAGGACAACCCGAACCGGTTCTGGAACCAGGAGGCCGCCGACTGGGTGCCTCAGGCGCATCGTTGAACTCTGGTGCGCCTGAAATGGCTTGATTCTTGCCGCCGTTGCAGCGAGTCTTGCAGCATGACAATGGATGCTATTCCGCCCGCGCCCTCCGCTCCCAGCGCACCTATCCCACAGCAAGTGGCTTTTGACCGGCGTGAAATGTCGGTAATCATGTCGCTCTATGGCCGTATGGTCGCCGCCGGAGAATGGCGGGACTACGGGATTTCCTGCCTGCGTGACCTCGCGGTGTTCTCGGTGTTTCGCCGCACCGCTGAACACCCGCTGTATCGGATCGAAAAACACCCCAAACTGCGCAATCGCCAGGGGCTCTATGCGGTGGTGGGCATGGACGGCCAGATCCTGAAACGCGGCAGCGATCTCAAAGCGGTGTTGCGGGTGCTGGAGCGCAAGCTGATCCGGGCGGTGAAATAGCGGTCCTTGACCGCGGCGCCGCTGACCTAGGCCAGCCGGCGGTGCGCTGTCACTGGTCCATCGCCTTGTTCCGCAATGCGGGAAATGGCGGCATCTAGTGGTTCCAGTGCCACGGCCATGGCATGCACATTGGCATGCAGCAGGGTGTCCGGATCATGCACCAGTGCCACATGGCCTTTCCAGAACAACAGATCATTGCGCTGATAGGGACTGCCCTCGGGCAGCAGCTCCCCGAGCTCACGCTCCTGCGGGCCACTGTCTCCCGGGCAGGCAATGCCACAGGCAAGACAGGCAGTCTGGACCAGCCCTGAGCAATCGATGCCAAAGCGGCTGTTGCCGCCCCATAGGTAGGGGGTGCCCAGTAACAGCAGCGCTACCGCCACCGGATCGCTCATGTGCTGCCCCAGGGGCGTGAGATGTACCTTGGGGATGTACCCCTGATCGGTTTTTGCAAACCGATCCTCATACCCTGAGACCAGAACCCGGCTGCCATGGCTCAGCGCGACGCATTCGCGGGATTTGAAATCGGCTGCGCAATAGCTATGGCTGGAGGGGGCGCTGATCCAGTGGCTATTGATCTGCGCGGAGGCCATAGCAGCGCTGGGCAAGTAGCCCTGATACCCATCCTTGGCGGCGCGAACATGATGCCAGTCCTGGGTCTGGTTCAAAACCTCTACCGTCTCACCACATAAAAGCTGCCGATCACGCGGCCCATCCGGCGCGCGCAGCAGATCGACAACCGGCAGGGCGATGCGGGCCTGCGCGGGGGAAAGAGGCTCGCTCACGATTTGAGCTCCAACATTGCTGGCAGCGCAGCAAAGAGCGCACGGGCGCCCTGCAGGGCACCGCCCTTGGGGCGGGCAGGGGCGGCGCTGGGGTTCCAGCCGTAGATGTCAAAATGCATATAGCGGCTGTCGCCCACAAAGCGGCGCAGGAACAGCGCCGCCGTGATGGAGCCGGCAAAGCCACCTGCAGGCGCATTGTCGAGATCGGCAATGGCGGGCTCGATCATACTCTCGTAGGGGGCGTGGAACGGCATCCGCCAGACAGGGTCTGCCTGCGGACCAGCGCTGGCAGTGAGCGCCGTAGCATCCGCATCGTGATCGGTATAAAACGGGGCCAGATCCGGGCCAACTGCCACCCGCGCGGCCCCCGTCAGGGTCGCCATCGAGATCACCAGGTCGGGGGCGCCCTCATCCGCCAGGGTCAGGGCATCTGCCAGCACCAGGCGGCCCTCGGCATCGGTATTGTTGATCTCAACCGTCAATCCCTTGCGTGAGGTCAGCACGTCTCCGGGGCGAAAGGCATTACCTGCAACGGCGTTTTCGACCGCCGGGATAAGAACCCGCAGCTGCACGGGCAGGCGCGCGGCCATGATCATCCGCGCCAGACCCAGCACATTGGCGGCACCGCCCATGTCTTTTTTCATTAGCCCCATGCTGGCGCCAGGTTTCAGGTTGAGCCCGCCAGTGTCAAAGCAGACGCCCTTGCCCACCAGGGTCAGTTTTGGCCCAGAATTGCCCCAGTGCATGTCAATCAGCCGGGGGGACTGTTCTGCTGCACGTCCAACCGCGTGGATCAGCGGCATATTGGCCTCCAGCAGATCTGCGCCACTGATCACCCCGACCGAGGCCTCAAATTCATCCGCTAGGGCCTCAATCGCCTCTTCCAGCTGCGCGGGCCCCATGTCGGCGGCGGGGGTGTTGATCAGATCCCGCGTCAGCCATTCGGCAGCGGCCAGCGATTCGATTGCCGCTGCATCGACAGCTACAGGGGCGATCAGGCTTGCCGCCATTGCTGTGGCGCTTTTGTAGCGGGTGAAACGGTATTGGCTGAGCAGCCAGCCGAGGCATTCGCTCGCCAAGCACTCAGGATCCAGCTGGGCAACATGCGGAGCCTCGGTCTGCAGCTGATAGCTGCCTTTGGGCAGCTTTTCTGCAGCCGCTGCGAGGGTGAAGCGTTTGCGCAGTCGTTGCGCGGCCAAGCCATAGCCCGCCAGCGCAAAAGATGCGGCGCCATCCTGCTCAGGAACCAACAGCGCCTGACCACCTCCTGCAGTAAACCCATTGGCGGCGACCCAGTCCTGTACGAAAGCGGGCTGATCGGTCAGCCAGCTTTGCAGCTGATCCTGCTCAATCAGATAAAGGGAAACAGCTGTGTCAGAGGTAGGGGCAAAGCAGGGGGCCATGAGGATACTCCATTTGGGCGCGGCTGCCGCTAGACTAGCCCTCCGCCAGCGGCCTGCAAGCCCTGCTTGCAACCTCAGGTCTTTGGGAACGCCGATTTTCAAATGGGGTGCACAAACAGGCCAAGGCCGCCGGAGACCATTTAAGTCTCAAGGGCGGCCGGGCATGTAGGCATTTTACACTACAGATCTGTGCAATCAGTCTTTCTGTTCAGTCTTGCCGTTCAGAAAGTGCGTTTGGTCGTGTCTTTGGTCTTTTCGTTTGATCTATGCGTTCAAACAGTGACGTCTTGTTGATCCCAGACGGCTGTCAGGGAGCGCTCTCCGACCCGAAGCAGGCGGAATAGGATCGCGGCCACGGCCGGCGCATCCTCGCTATCAATGGAAACGGTTACGTCGCGGGCAATTGACGCCATCGCGTTCATCCCGATCTGTTCTGAAATCGCGATCAAGGATCGCGCGTTCTTGCGCAGATCAACCATGTTGTTCTGTCGCCATAGTCGTTCGCAATGTGTCAGACGCACAGCCAGTTCTTCGATGGCGCGACAGACGACATCCTCGGCTCCGGCTTCGCCCAATTGCGCGTACAACTCTCCCAATTTATCTGGATCAAGACGTACGTTTTCTGCTTGCATGACAGTGAGTATATTAGCCACCACATTCACCCTAAATTTAATGTACCCCCACGGCACGAGGCCAATTTGCCTGTGAGTGGTTGTCAAAAGGTTTCCGCAAGACTGTGCAAATCTCTCGAATTTGCTATCAATTCAGGCTATCAGCACCGCCAACGCTCACAAAAAGGGGATGCTACATATGGAATTCGCCAAACCTCTACCGACCTATCTGGTCACCCGCTACCATGGCTGGAAGGCCACGTCCTATGCGGAAAACCAGGGCTGGTACCGCCGCCTTGCCACCGAAGGCCAGCGTCCGCGCGCCATGGTGATTTCCTGTTGTGACAGCCGGGTGCATGTGACCTCGATCTTTGGGGCGGATCAGGGTGAGTTCTTTATTCACCGCAATATCGCCAATCTGGTGCCCCCCTATGCGCCGGATGGCGACCATCATGGTACTTCTGCGGCCATTGAATATGCGGTGACGGCGCTAAAGGTGTCTCATCTGATCGTTCTGGGCCATTCGCAATGTGGCGGCGTGCAGGGCTGCATCGACATGTGCAAGGGCAATGCCCCGGCGCTGGAAGAGAAGACCAGCTTTGTTGGGCGTTGGATGGATATCTTGAAACCCAAATTCGAAGGGGTCGCGGATATCGAGGATCCCGAAGACCAGGCGCGTCAGTTCGAGCGCCAGGCGGTTGTTGCCTCTTTGGAGAACCTGATGACTTTCCCATTCATCGAGAACTCGGTGAAAGAAGGCACTCTCAGCCTGCATGGGTTGTGGACTGACATCGGTGAAGGCGGGCTGGAATGCTACGACCCTGATGCTATGCGATTCCAGAAAGTCTGAGGTATTAATCCATAGACTTTTTCATATTGCTGGCGGCGCGGGTGTACCCACCTGCGGCGCCATCCACAAAATGCACGTGATCATCGCGGCTGGCGGAGGGCACGATGCAGGTGAGTCGGGCCTCGGCCTGATCATGAAGCCCAAAGTGAATGAGGCCTTCCGCCTCTGCATTTTGCAAGATTGTGCCGATCTGCTCTCGCGCCTTGGGGTCACAGTCCAGGGTCATTTTCAGCCCATCATCAAATTTCTGATAGTCTGCATTTGCGCTCATCACCGCCATATAGTGGCTGGGGTCGAACTGACCCAGGGGCTTGCCCCGACGAAACAGCCAGCTGGCCAGAGGAGCAGCGGCGAGCAGATAGAGTTTCTTGCGCCACAGGGATCCCTTGCCACGGGTGAGGTGGGCCTCGATATCCAGCGCTTGTGGCAGGGTATCAATCCCCGGCCCCTCCAGGGGCACGGGATGGCCGCCACGGGGCAGCCCTGCTGCACAGTCCAATATCTGTGAGGCGACTTTGGAAAACTGCGCCGGAGTAGCCTTGGTGGTCGGCAGCATTACCAATGACAGAATCACCCCGTTGCGTGCCGGAATAGTGTTCCAGCGACAGGATAACCCGCTCAGGTCAGGGGGCTCATATTCGGCGAGATCCGAGATCATAGGTGCGCCCTGTTTCATCTGTCCTTCGGCCCATGTCAGGCCTCCACCTGAAAACATCGCGTAATCAGCATGCGGAGAGACCGCATGGCGGGCAACAGTCACGTCCAGCCCCTGCGCCCGCACCTCTGTGAGAGGAAACGTCGCCACCCGCAGCGAGATATCAAACTCTTGCAGCACCCAGTGGCGCAGCCGGGCCAGGGTGATGCGGGCGGTATCGCCATGTTCGGGGGGGACGGCAAAAGAGGTGCCATCGCCGCCAAAGACAAAGGGGAAGGCCGCCCCGTGAAGCGCATTCTGCATGGCGGCAATCACTGAGGCACCGATCATATTGACCATCTTGTATTTACCCGCCGCAATCAGCCCAGTGGAATCGATGATATCGCTGCAGCAGATCACCCAGCCATCCGGCAAAGGGGTAAAGGCCGCGGTACTGGTCAGACTGGCAAAATGCGGCTGACGGGGGAGAGCCTCATAAAAGCTGTCTAGATCTTTCATCCCATCCCCATCCTTGTTGAGTTCCTTACGCGGCGTTCCGTAAAAGGCTTCGCAAAACAATTGTACCCCAGCGTCAAACATGCAAGCTCGCGTCGCGGGGATGTGACTGGTGATGATCAGCCCGCAAAAAGAAAGTCCCATCCGAAAGAAGGAGCGCCGCATATGCAGGCTGGATTGATCATGTTGTGCCTGGCCTATGTGCTGAGCCAGTTTTTCCGGGCTTTCCTTGGCGTTCTGACCACCGTGCTGGGGCAGGATATCGGCGCAACACCCAGCGATTTGGCCAATGCCTCGGGCATGTGGTTTCTGTCCTTTGCGGCGATGCAATTGCCTGTGGGCTGGGCGCTGGATCATATTGGACCACGCCGGACCTCTGCCTGGCTCTTGTTCCTGGGTGGAACCGGCGGGGCAGCGATCTTTGCGCTGGCGGCGTCTCCCTTTCATGTCAGTATGGCGATGTTCTTTATCGGCATCGGCTGCTCACCCGTCCTGATGGCATCCTACTATATCTTTGCCCGGCAATACCCGGCGGCACGCTTTGCCACGCTGGCGGCCTTGATGTTGGGCATGGGATCGGTGGGCAATCTGGTGGCCTCTTACCCCACTGCCTTTGCGGTGGAGCACCTGGGATGGCGCGCAACGCTTTGGGGGCTGGCACTGGCTTCTTGGTTGGTTGCGGCCGGGATTTTCCTGACGGTTCAAGACCCGGCCAAACCTGAGGGCAATCAAAAGGGTTCGGTGCTGGAGCTGCTGAAAATGCCGGTGCTCTGGGCGATCTTCCCCTTGATGTTTGTCTGTTATGCGCCCTCCGGCGCGCTGCGGGGGCTGTGGATTGGCCCCTACCTGAGCGATGTCTATGGTCTGGATACCGGCGAGGTGGGGTTGGCAGCGCTGGTGATGGGCGTGGCCATGGTGGCCGGAACCTTTGTCTACGGGCCGCTGGATCGGATCTTTGGCAGTCGCAAATGGGTGATCTTTGGTGGCAACGCGCTGGGCGTTCTGGCCCTGTTGGCGCTGATTGCAGTCACCGGTGCTCCGATCTGGACGCCCATCGCGGTGATGGCCTTTATTGGTTTTGTCGGCGGCTCCTTTCCGGTGATCATCGCCCATGGGCGTGCCTTTGTGCCGCCACATCTGGTGGGGCGGGGTGTGACGCTGCTGAACTTCTTTGGTATTGGCGGCGTGGGAATCATGCAGTTTGTTTCCGGCAGGCTGCATGCGAACATGGCCGGAGCGGAACCATCAGCCCCCTATCTGGCGATTTTTGGCTTTTTTGCCGCAGCTCTGGCAGTGGGATCTGTGATTTATCTGTTCAGCCGTGACCGGCTGGACTGACCAGGCCCTTTATTTGCAGGGCATTTGCCTATAAGAGACCCCAGCCGGCCATAAGGCCGGGTGATACTGGAGAAACGATATGGGTTATCGCGTCGTCGTCGTTGGCGCCACAGGCAATGTGGGCCACGAAATGTTGAACATCCTGGCTGAGCGCCAGTTTCCTGCGGATGAGGTTGCCGTTCTGGCCAGCCGTAAATCGCTGGGAACCGAGGTGACGTTCGGCGAGAAGACGTTGAAGACCCAGGATCTCGACACCTTTGATTTCACCGGCTGGGATATGGCACTGTTTGCTGTCGGCTCTGATGCCACCAAGGTCTATGCCCCCAAAGCTGCCAAGGCTGGCTGCGTGGTCATCGATAACTCGTCGCTGTACCGCTACGATCCCGATGTGCCGCTGATCGTGCCTGAGGTGAATCCTGAGGCCGTGCATGGCTATGCCAAAAAGAACATCATCGCCAACCCCAACTGCTCGACTGCGCAGATGGTTGTGGCGCTGAAGCCTTTGCATGACCGGGCTAAGATAAAGCGCGTTGTGGTCTCAACCTATCAATCTGTATCCGGCTCCGGCAAGGATGCGATCGATGAGCTGTGGGAACAGACCAAGGCGATCTACAACCCCACCAAAGAGGTGCCGCCAAAAGTTTACCCCAAGCAGATCGCCTTCAATGTGATTCCCCATATTGACGTCTTCCTGGACGATGGTTCCACCAAGGAAGAGTGGAAAATGGTCGCCGAAACCAAGAAGATCATCGACACCTCGATCAAGGTGACAGCCACCTGCGTGCGAGTCCCTGTCTTTGTGGGGCACTCTGAATCGATCAATATTGAAACAGAAGACTTCCTTGATGAGGACGAGGCCCGCGACATCCTGCGCGAGGCGCCAGGTGTGATGGTGATCGATAAGCGCGAAGACGGCGGCTATGTGACCCCGGTTGAATGCGTTGGCGATTTTGCCACGTTTATCAGCCGGATACGTCAGGATTCCACCATCGACAACGGCCTGAACATGTGGTGCGTCAGCGACAACCTGCGCAAGGGTGCGGCGCTGAACGCCGTGCAAATTGCTGAATTGCTGGGCCGGGAAGTGCTCAAAAAAGGCTAAAGCTTTTTACACTTTGGGTTAGGGGGCTGCTTCGCAAGAGGCGGCCCTCATTCTTTTGCAGGACTGCCCAAATCTGGCCATAAACCGCAATATTCTAGGAGAGGGATATGAAAAGGGGACGTGAGCCATGTACTCGAAGGACTTTGAACGCGAAACAGTGACAACCGGGGATGCAGCCCTGCAGCAGACCGCCTGGTCCAGCGCCAGCGATCAGGATCGTATGGATACCGAGATGGCCATCCAGCTGCGCATTCTGCTGACACCGCAGTTTAAAAAGGCCAAGACCTGGTCGGAGCTGCGCAGCGGCTTGCAGGTTGCGGGCTTTTACATGAAGCGCAGCAAGGGCCATATGCACATCTATGACTCGGCCAGCCATGTGCAAATCTGTAACTGCGCTTTCCTGGGCTTCCCTTCCAAGGATCTGGAGGAGCGGTTCAAGCGGGTGCTGCCCGTACGCAAGCCCGTGCGCCAGCTGGGTGGGGTGCAGCACTGATCTGAGCCTCGCCCGAGGGTCTGCCCGGCTGGAAGCCCCTACGCAGATCACAACATTACCAGCGGCAGCGCCCTATGATGGCGGCGGCCCCTGCGGAACAAAACGGTGCCAGAACGGCGCCGTTTTTGTTTTGTCTGCGACGGCCAGGTCGGGCTTCGGCAAATTTGCGCCAGATCACAAGCCACTGGCAACTGTTGCTTTAATCTGCGCAGAGACACTCTACTATCAGAGCAATTGAGTAGGCTGACTGTGGGTCCAATGGGGCCGGCTAGAGACATAGCCTGCGCCCCAAAACCCGATTGTGAGATGCAGATGCGTTTTTCCCTTTCCCTACTGTCGCTGCTGGCCAGTTCGGTCGCAACATCCGCCTGGGCTGACGACATTGCCGTCAACAGCCGGGTGGCTGCGGTCACCGTGTTTCCGAATATGGCAGAAATCACTCGCCGAGCGGATTTTGACCTGCCAGCAGGGCTGCATCGGCTGGTTCTGCGCAATATCCCGCAGAGCGCTTATCTGGAGACGTTGCAAATCGGGCTGAGCGGTGCCACGCAGAAGGCGCTACTGTATCGCGAGGAGGGGGTGCCGCCCCGGAGCGCTGATGATCCCAAGGTGCTGGCCGCCGAGGCGCTGATTCGCGAGGTGGAAGGGCGCATTGACAAGGTCGAGGATGACGTCCGCCGTGCCCGTACCGAAGCAACGGCTGCCCGCACCGCCATTGGCTTTTTGGAACAGCTCGGCAGCAACGAGGGGTTGGCTGAAGCGGGGGCAGAGGCTCTGCGCGACATCACCCGCATGATCGCCAGCGAGGCCGATGCAGCAGGCAAACAGGCATTGGAGGCGCAGATCCGCGCCCGTGCCATCGAAGACCAGCTCGAGGATCTGGAAGAAGAGCTGGCACGGGCGGAGCAGGCGCTGGAGGCGATCGACCGTGAAGATGAGGATCGCCATTATCTGGTGATTGAGGTCGATGTGGCCGAAACCGGGCCCGGGGCGCTGGAGTTGCGCTATCTGTCCGGCGGTGAGGTTTTTTCCATGCCAAGTTATGAATGGCATCTGATCACGGGCGAGACATCTGAGGTGACGCTGAAACGCGGCTTTGGTCTGCAGCAGGGAACGGGAGAAAACTGGGAGAACGTCGCCCTCACCATTTCGACCCTACAGCCGGAAGAACAGGGATCGCCATCCGACCTCTATGCCCAGCGTCGCTGGATCTCAGATCAGCGCCCGGAACCCAAGATGCGCAGCCAGGCGGCGGATTATATGGCGGCCGCGGCGCCTGAGCCGATGATGGAGCCGGTAGTAATAGAGGAAGCGGCTGCGCCAACCTGGGGGGCGGATACCAGCGGACCCGGGGTGACCTATCGCTTTGGCTATCCCGTGTCTCTGGCCTCGGGGGCGGATATTGTTAAGCTCGATATGGATGCCCTGAGCACAGAGGCGGAGGTGTTGGCAGTTGCGGTGCCAATGAGCGATGAGACCGCTTACCGCGTGGCAAAAGTCACCAATACCTTTGGCGAGGACTTGCTGCCGGGTGAGGAGGTGCCTATGTTTGTTGATGGCAAGCTGGTGACGCTGACCTACTTTGTCGGAGCTGTCGCCGGGCAGGCGTTCGACCTCGGCTTTGGGGCGATCCCCGGCTTGCAGCTGACGCGCCGCACCTTGCAAAGAAGCGAAGGTGAGCGCGGGGTGATTTCGCGCAGCAATCAGCAAGAGGAAGTGGTCGAGATCACCGTGGAGAACCTGACCGAGGAAAGCTGGCCGCTGCGCCTGTTGGATCGGGTGCCCTATAGCGAGCAGGAAGAGTTGGAGATCACCTGGACAGCCCAGCCCAGTGTCAGTGAGGCAAATGTCGAAAAAGAGCGTGGCATTCTGGCCTGGGAGTTCGATCTGGCTCCGGGAGAGGACAAGCTGATCCGTCTGGAAACCACCTTGAGCTGGCCCGAGGGAAAGCTGCTGCGCTGAGCCATCGTGCGGCGTGGGTTCTCTCCCCTAATAAAGGGGGGGCTCCCGCCCGGAGCAGGGATGGATCATAGAACCATCCGCTCCCGTTGGGCTCGGCACCGCTGGCGCGGTGCCAAAGGCAGAAGATTTGCTGAGACGGTCCTCAGGGGCAGGCCTGCCCCTGAGAAGCCTTTTTTGATTTTGTAAGAACAGCTGCGCGTCAAGGGTGAACCGCGCTGGCGCGCGGCCGCCCATGGCGGCCCTTGACACGCGGGACGTTGGGGCACTGCCCCGCCGGGCTAGGCCTTTTCGCGCAGACGGCCCACGATTCCAGTTGGGAAGAAATAGACACTGAGGACAAACAACACACCAAGCCACAAGAGCCAACGGTCCGCGCTGAGCAGCTCGGGTAAGAGTGGCAGGTCTTCGACCAGATGTGATGCTGCGCCCATCAGGTTTTGCAGGTAGTTCTGCGCCAGCACAAAGAGGGTCGCTCCGATCATGGCGCCATAGAGCGTGCCCATACCGCCAATCACCACCATCAGCAGGATATCAATCATGATCTCCATCGACAGCACGGTGTCCGGCCCGACATAGCGCAGCCAGACCGCATAGAGGGAGCCCGCCAGGGCCGCAATGGCGGCTGAGAGGCAGGTGGCGGCAACGCGGTAATAGACCACGCGGTAGCCGATGGATTCGCTGCGAAAATCATTCTCGCGGATGGCCTGCAACACCCGCCCAAAGGGGGAGTTCACCACCCGCAACATGGCCAGGAACAAGAGGGCAGCCCCGGTGAAGACAAAGTAATAGGCCAGCAGTTTGCCGTTCAGTTTGACGCCAAAGAGCCTGCCATCAAAGGCCTCCTTGCCGAATTTGAAAGCCGGTCCCAGCTCGCGCGGCGTTTTAAAGGTGAGCCCATCCTCGCCGCCGGTGAGGCCGGAGAGCTGGCTGACCAATACGGCCACGGCGGAGGCTACGGCCAGTGTGATCATAGCAAAGAAAATGGCCCGCACCCGCAGGGAAAACAGCCCGATCAGCAGCGCCAGAGCGGCCGCCAACCCGGCCCCGGCGAGTGCGCCGATGGCGATGGCGTCAAAGCCGCGTCCCATATGGGTCGAGGTCAGAGCCACGCCATAGGCGCCGATGCCAAAGAACATGGTATGAGCAAAGCTGACGATACCTCCATACCCCAGAAGCAGATCGTAGCTGGCCACCAGTACAATGAAGATGCAGATCCGGGCGGCGGTATCGACGGTGCGCACGCCGGGGAACAGGAAGGGGGCCAACGCCAGGCAGAGGAGGATGCCACCAAGGATCAGCGCGAGGGGCAGCGAGCGTGGGGTGTCGCCGGAGAGGAGAGAACGGATCATTTTGCTTTTACCACCGGAATCATACCCATGGGACGCCACATCAGGATGGTGACCATGAGGGCAATATTGGAGATCAGAGCCGCTTTGGGCTCAAGGAAGGCGATGTAGTTCTGCATCAAGCCCACCAGGAGGGCACCAATGAAACAGCCCTCGACCGAGCCAAGCCCGCCAATGATCACCACGATAAAGATCAGGATCATCGCATGGTTGCCCATATGGGCGGTGATCACCTCTTGATAGAGCGCCCACATCACACCGCCGAGTCCCGCGAGGGCAGAACCTGCGATGAAGACGCCGACAAAGATCAGTTTCAGCCGATAGCCAAGCGCCTGTACCATTTCGCCGTTTTCAACACCCGCGCGTACGATCAAGCCGATTTTGGTGCCGCGCAGCACCCAGCGCATGGCGGCAAAGACTGCAAGACCCACGGCAACGGCCACCAGACGGTATTTCTCGATTGCGGCGCCGGCAAAGGTGATCGCTCCCTTCAGGGCTTCGGGGCGGTTGAAATAGATTTCTTCCGGTCCCCAGAGCACGATGATCAGCTGCTCTACCACGATGAGCCCGCCCATGGTCACAAGGATCTGTTTCAGGTGGTGGCCATAGACCGGTGCGACGATGATCTTTTCAAAGGCCCAGCCCATGGCACCGGTCGCCAGCATGGCGCCGATGACGGCCAGTAGCACCGCTGCAAGGTTCAGGATCAGCGAGGGCGCGGAGGTCATATGGCCCAGCAGCATCAGCACGGAGATGCCAACAAAGGCCCCGACCGAAACAAAGGCGCCATGGCCAAAGTTGATGACATCCATCAGCCCAAAGACCAGGGTCAGGCCGGAGGCCATGATAAAAATCATCATCCCCATGGCGAGCCCCGAGACCGTGAGGGTGAGCCAGCTGGCCGGATTCATGATGGCGACAAAGCCCGCCAGCGCCAGCAGGGGCACCAGAAGCACCGGCATATGGGGGGCAAGACGATCGCTGAGCGAGAGCCGTGCCATGGTGGGGGCATGTTCCGGTGCGGCACTCATGTCTGAGCCTCCAAACCTGAGGGGGGGAATTTCTGCGGCGGCGTTTTTGTGGTTCGTGTCATTCTCAATGTGCCTCCAGACTGAGGCCCATGAGCCGTTCTTGCAGGGTGGCGTCATGGGCCAGCTCTGCCATGTCGCCGGACCAGATCATGCGACCGTCATCCATCACATTGGCACTGTCGCCCAGGGCCTTGGCCACCGCAAAATTTTGCTCGACCAAGAGCACGGAAGATCCCTGATCCTTAAGGTCTTTCAGGGCCTTGGCCATGGTGGAGATGATCGCGGGGGCCAGGCCCTTAGTGGGTTCGTCAATCAGGTAGAGCTTGCGTTCCTCGACCATGGCGCGGGCAATCGACAGCATCTGTTTCTGCCCGCCCGACAGGGTGCCGGCGTCGGACTTCCAAAAGGTCTTGAGCGGTGGAAAGGCGGTAAAAATCCAGTCCAGCCGGGCGGAATTGATCGGGCCGGACACCGCAGCGAGGATCATGTTTTCCTCGACCGTCAGGTCGGCAAAGATCCCCATGTCTTCGGGGACAAAGCCAATGCCAAGCCGGGCAATGGCAGGGGTGGGCAGTTTGGTGATATCTTCCCCGTCAAACAGGATCCGCCCCTGATGGGCGCGCCAATGACCGATCACGGTGCGCAATGTGGTGGTTTTGCCCACTCCGTTGCGGCCCAACAACATGGTGACACCGCCGCGCGGCACCACCAGATCGACCCCCTGCAGGATGTGGTACTGGGCGATATTGGTATAGACGCCTTCGATCCGGAGGATCGGTTCAGAGGAGCTTGGCGTCAGCATGGCATCAGACATCTGCGAGAATTCCTTCGAGACCACGGCCCATATAGGCTTCCTGGACAACATCTGAGGCCATGACCTCAGCCGGGGCGCCATCTGCGGCAAGGGCGCCATTGTGCAAAACAATGATGCGATCGGCGAGGCTGCGGATCACGTCCATCTTGTGCTCGACCAGCAGGATGCTGCGGTCTTTCTTCTCTTTCAGCTCGGCAATCAGATCCAGCACCACCGGGGCCTCGTCGACACTCATGCCCGCGGTGGGCTCGTCGAACATGTAAACATCCGGGTCTTGAGCGATCAGCAGGGCAACCTCGAGCTTGCGCTGATTGCCGTGGGACAGTTCCGAGACCACCTGATCGCGCTGATCCAGCAGACGTACGCGGGCCAGAATGGCTTCGGCCTCATCTATCAGGTCCTGATGGCGCGATACCATCGACCACAGATTGAACCCCCGTCCCTTTTTGGCCTGTACCACCAGGCGCAGGTTCTCCAGCACCGAAAGTCCGGGGAACAGGTTGGTGAGCTGAAAGGCGCGGCCAATGCCGGCCTTGGTACGGGCCGACACTGACGCACGGGTGATGTCCTGACCGCGCAGGGAGACCGAGCCACCAGAGGCGGGGATCTGGCCGGAGATCAGGTTGAAATAGGTGGTTTTGCCTGCGCCATTGGGCCCGACAATCGCGGTGAGCTCTCCGGAATGAAAGGCGCAGGTGACGGCATCAACGGCCACATGGCCACCAAATCGGACGGTCAGGTCACGGGTCTTCAGAATGGGATCTGTCATTTTGGTCTCGGAGTGTTCTCTGATGGGCCTGCCACTGGGACAGTTGTGCACCTAGCTTGAGAGAAAAGGCAGGCAAGGGCGCGGCGGCGCTCTGCGAAAACCATGGCCCAAAGACTGTGATCCTTGGGCCATGGGCATTGGGTCGAGACAGGCTTACTGGTTGCGGATCGGGATCGGCATCTCATCGATCGAGAGTTCGCGCACCAGCTCTGGCACCGCCCATTCCACGCCGTCCTGCACCGTCAGCTTGAAGTGGTACATGGTCTGCAACGCCTGGTGATCCTCGGCGCGGAACCGCATGGTGCCCTTGGGGGTCTCCCATTCCATGCCTTCCATGGCGGTGATCAGCGCTTCGGTATCGGTGGAACCTGCCTTGCGGATCGCCTCAACCGCGGCGATGCCTGCAGCCATGCCCCCTGCGGTGAAGAAATCCGGAGGGCTGTCAAAGCGCTCAAAATGGGTTTTCACCAGCCAGTCGTTCACGTCGTTGTCGGGCAGCTCATAGTAGTAATAGGTGCCGCCTTCCATGCCTTCATAGTCTTTGAAACCTTTGAGGGCTGCGAGGATATTACCAACGCCGGCAAATTCGATGCCAAAGCGGCCGGGATCCATGGCGTGGATCTTGCCCAGCGGGTTGCCACCACCGGCCCAGATCACAAAGAGCTTCTTGGGGCCGTCCAGATCTTTCATCGCATTAAAAATGCGTTCGCCTGCGGCAGTGAAATCGGTGGTATCGGTGGGGGCGTATTCCTCGTGGACGATCTCGATCCCCTGGGTTGCCAGCGCCTCGCGGAAGGCAGCGATCCCGTCGCGACCAAAGGCATAGTCCTGCGCCAGGGTGGCGATCTTGACGTTGTCACCGGCCAGCGCGATGGCGCTCGACACAGCGTCCTGCGACGAGTTGCGCGAGGTGCGGAAGATATAGCGGTTCCAGTTGGAGCCGGTGATGCTGTCGGCCACGGCGGGCTCGACAATCAGGATCTTCTCATATTCTTCAGCAACCGGCAGCATCGCCAGAGCCACGCCAGAACTGACCGGACCAATCGCCAGGTCGACTTCGTCGTCGCCATAGGCTTCTTCGAGCAGCGCTTTGCCGTTTTCCGGCTTCAGCTGAGTGTCTTTTTCAATCATCACGATCGGCTCACCATTGATCTCCATGGTGCCGCCGGTGGCATATTCCAGCCCCAGCATCAGACCGTCGTGACTCTGTTTGGCATAGGCCTCAAACGGGCCGGTCTTGCCATAGATATGGGCAATTTTGATATCTGCGGCGGCGGCAGAAGCCAGCGCCAATGCAGAGACCATTCCTGCAAGCAAAGTGCGTTTCATGTCGTTCCTCCCTGAGGGCGCGCCAATTTATAGGGCTGGCGCAGTCTCGCTCCTGTGCCTTCAGGCTAACGGCGGCCTCACGTTTTGGTCAATTGCAGGGAAATACGTATGTCGCAGCTCTCCCACAGCGAGAGGCTTACTTTGCCTCTCCCCCCGCTGCAAGGTGCCGCGAGGGGAGGGTGGGGAAGGCCGTCAGAGAGTGGCGGCGATTTCTGTGATGACCGCATGGGCCATCATCACGTCGGCTTCGGTGGTTTCAAACTGGCCCGCCTGGAAGCGGATCACCAGATCGCCGTCAACCCGTGTCTGGGTCAGATAAATGCGCCCGTCATCATTGATGGCATTGACCAACCGCAGGTTCAGATCATCCAGATCCGTCGCGCCCTCGGGGGCAAAGCGGAAGGTCCAAAGCGACCACATCGGTGGGGTTATGATCTCAAAATCAGGCTCTAATGCAAGCCTATCATGCAGCTTATTGGACCAATTGATGTGATTGCGCAGCCGTTCGCGCAGGCCCTCCAGGCCATAGGTGCGGATCAGGAACCAGATCTTCAGCGCCCGAAAACGTCGCCCCAGCGGCACCGACCATTCCGAGTAGTTGATGATCCCATCCTTGCCGTGGGTCTTCAGGTATTCCGGGCTGATCGCGAGTGTTTGCACCAGATCATCGGGGTTCTTCAGGAAATGTGCCGAGCAATCAAATTGCACGCCCAACCATTTATGCGGGTTGAAGACGATGCTGTCGGCGCGCTCAACCCCCGGCCAATAGTGGCGATACTCAGGACAGATCATTGCCGATCCGGCCCAAGCGGCGTCGATATGGCTGTAAAGCCCGTATTCTTCGGCGATCTGCAGGCATTCATCCACTGGATCCGTGGCGCCGGTCCCGGTGCCACCAACACAAAGGATCAGCCCGGCAGGCTGCAATCCGGCGGCGATATCCGCTTCGATGGCGCTGCGCAGGGCCGCAGGGTCCATGCCGCGCCAGGTGCCTTTGATCGGCACCCGCACCAGATTCTGCTGGCCGATGCCCGCGACCCAGATGGCGCGATCCACCGAGGTATGGACCTCAGAGGAGCAATAGATCCGCAGGGGTTTCTGTGCGAACAGCCCCTGTTGGTTGCCCTGCCAGTTCAGGGCCTTTTCGCGCATGGTCAGTACCGCTGCCAGCGTGGCTGAGGAGGCCGAATCCTGTATGACGCCCTGGAATTCACCGGGCAGGTCCAACGCCTGACGCAGCCAATCCATCATCCGGGTTTCCATTTCGGTCGCCGCCGGAGAGGTCTGCCAGAGCATGCATTGCGGCGCGATGGCCGAGGTCAGGAATTCCGCCAGGACCGAGGGCGCGGCGGCATTTGAGGTGAAATAGGCAAAGAAGCGTGGGTGTTGCCAATGGGTGATCCCCGGCATCACGATCTCTTCAAAATCGGCAAAGATCGCCTCCATACCCTCACCACCTTCGGGCGGCATGGCGGGCAGGGCATTCAGCACATCGCCGGGTTCGGTAGTGGCGCGGACCGGTTTGTCACCAACGGTCAGATGGTAGTCCTGCGCCCAGTCGGCCACGCGGCGGCCCCAGTCCGAGAATTCATCCCATTTCATTTTCAAAACTCCAGTGTTCGGGCCTTGGCCCGGACAGCCCCCTCCCCACGGGGGGGCTGTCCTATGGTCATGTTAGGGTGCAATAATCGGCTGCGCCTTGAGCGCGCTTTCCTGCGGCTCTGCCCCTTCAAAGGTCGAGCCATGCTCAAACCAACTGCGCGGCGCAGGTTCGCCCCAAAGGGTCTGGCGCTGCGGGTCCGTGAGGGACCACTTGATTGCTTCTAGGTCGGGGTCAACGGTCTGATAGTCGGAACAATAGATCTCGATCCGGTGACCATCGGGGTCCAACACATAGAGGAAAAAGGCGTTGGAGATACCGTGGCGACCGGGGCCGCGCTCGATATTGGCGACATAGCCGGTGGTGGACATCAGATCGAGCAGGTCAATGATGTTGAGCGGCGTCGGTACCCAGAAAGCCGAGTGATGCAGGCGTGGCCCGGTGCCATTGGTAAAGGCCACATCATGCACGCCGCCCTTGCGGTGCATCCAAGCCGCCCAGACCTTACCGCTCTCGTCGTCCTCGGTGTATTCCGTCACTCGGAAACCGATCTCGTTGTAAAAGGCGACAGAGGCATCCACATCCGCCGAGAACATGTTGAAATGGTCGATACGCAGAGGTTTTACCCCGTTATAGAGCCTGTATTTCTGGTGGATCGGCTCCAACCGGTCCATCTTGACGTAGAATTCCAGCGGAATCCCCCAGGGATCGCGGGTGCGCAGGGTCCGGCCCATATGGGGGCGTTCAACCCAGTCCACTGGCAGGCCCTTGGCGGCAAAGAAGTCTGCTGCTTTGTCGAGATCGGGATCGTCATAAAGTTTGAAACCCAACACCCCGACCTCGGCCTTTTCAGCCTGTACCAGCACGATGCAGTGATGGCCACGTTCCTCCATGGCGCGCAGGTAGATGTGGCTGTCGTCCTCCTGTGTGACCTGCAGCCCCAGAGTGTCGACATAGAACCTGCGCGAGGCTGCCAGGTCGGTGACGCGGTATTCCACATGGGACAGCCGGACGATGTTGAACGGCGGATAGAGCACGGGGGCGGGAACGGGCATGGGCAGGCTCCTTAGTGATGAGGGGACTGGAGATTGGGGAAACGCACTGTTATTAACATGTTTAGCTTTTCGTGAAAGCTCTGTCAAATGGTGAAAAATCACCGCCGCAATTGCCTTTGGGCAGGAATATGGGTGATAAACGGGATATGAAAAACAGATTGCCCTCGACTGCCCGTTCTTTGCCAATTGCCCTGCTCCGTGCGCGCGAGCGTGTCATGGGGCCGATCCGCAAGCTGCTAAGCGATGTGGATCTGACGGAACAGCAATGGCGGGTTTTGCGGGTGGTGCAGGAAAGCGACGGCATTGATCCCACCGAGATTGCCGATCAGGCCTGCCTGCTGCTGCCCAGCCTGACCCGCATTCTGCAAAAGCTGGACGAAAAAGGTCTGATCAGCCGGGAACGCGACAAGGTGGACAGGCGCCGCCAGATCATCCGTATCACCGCAGCGGGAGAGAAAATCATCGAGGCCAATATCGCCGCGAGCATTGCCATCGTTGACCGCACCCGCGAGAAAATGGGCGAGGAGCGCTATGAGGCGCTCTTGGATCTGCTGAATGATCTGGACGAAATCGAGCTCTAGCCCTGCGCGTTATCCGGCCCGGCGCAAAAACACCTGCACATCAGCCACATTGGTTCCGGTGCCACCGCAGACCAGCAGGGCCTTTGCGGCTTTGAGCGCAGCATAGCTGTCATTATTGGCCAGCAGGGCTTTGGGATCTGCGCCGGTCTTTGCGATATCTGTCCAGGTTGTGGGGCTCGCAAAGGCACCTGCGGCCTCGGTTGGCCCGTCACGCCCATCTGTTCCGCCAGACAGGAACAACCAGTCCCCACTTAGCTCTGTCGCTCCACGCTGGGCCAGGCGCAGGGCCAGCTCTTGATTGCGCCCCCCACGCCCGTCGCCCTCTAGGCGCACGGTGGTCTCGCCGCCAAAAATTAGAGCCAAAGGCTGATCTGCCGACGCAGCTTTGACCGCTTGCAGGATTTCCTCAACCGCCGCCGCCACATCACCAACCAAATGGTCGCTGACCAGTTCCGGCTGCCAGCCCAGAATGCGGGCGTGGTCCATCATCGCAGCCAGACTGTGCCGGTTAGAGCCGATGAGTGTGTTTTGCACCTCGGGCAGAGGGGGGGCATTGGGTGTGGTTGTCAGATGGGTCTGGACCGAAGTGGGAAGGCCTTCCCAGATCCCGGCCTGTTGCAATATGGCACGCGCTGCGGTCCGGTCGCCCAGGGCCGAAACCGTCGGCCCCGATGCAATGGCTCGTAGATCGTCGCCAATGACATCCGACAGAATATAGGCCTGCACCGGTGCCGGTGCCGCATGGCGCAGCACCCCGCCGCCTTTCAACTCAGAAAGCTGCTGCCGCACCAGGTTCATCTCGTTAATGTCGAGCCCGGAAGCAAGCAGCGCCTGACCAACCTGGGCTTTGTCCGCCAGAGTGAGCCCGGCAGCCGGTGCAACCATCAGCGCTGAGCCGCCCCCTGACACCAGCACTGTGACCCGGTCTCGAGCCGTGGTCTGTGCTAGGAAATCAATCACTGCTGCGCCGGCATTAGCGCTTTCCTGATCCGGGACCGGGTGCGATCCGGCCAGAACCTGCGCGCCGGTAAGTTCTGTCAGATTTTCGGGATTGGTAATGACCAGCGCGCGATGTGGGTTGGGGACATGGGTCAGCATCTCGCGCATCATAGGTACGGCAGCCTTGCCCAGGGCCAGCAGGAAATGCCTGCCGTCTGCGTCCAGTGGCTGCACCGGAGAGGACTGAAGCGCCTGACGCAGCGCCATCTGCGGATTGGCACGGGCCACGGCGGCATCAAACAGGGCGGTGGCATCTTGCAAAAGGCTGGTCATCCGGGTCTCCGACTCGCAGTATCACAGGGCGAGGTCTCGCCCTGTTATCGCTAAAGGTGTCGCGGTTGTGCCCGATGCCAGAGGCAGAGGTCAAGGGGGAGGTCTTTCAGAGAGGCGTCTAGCCTCCGGGCCGGGCGCGCTGCTTGAGGTGGGGGCCCTCTGGCGTGATGCTGTAAAGTGACAGGCTGTGATCTGCATTGCGCATCCGGTGGCGTAGCATCTGCCGGCTGAGTCGGGCCAGGTCCGCCTGAAATTCGCCTATTAGAGCCAGATTCTCCATCTCGCCCGCGCCTCTATGATCAAACAAGAGCGGCGGCAAATCAGCGGCAAACTCCACCAGGCTAAACCGGCCATCTCGCAGGATGGCGAGGTTTGATTCAGAGGTGGAGGTGCCCAGCATCTCCTGCCAGAGCGTCGGCACCTCAGGGTCGCCAAAATCCAACTCGGAAAAGGAATAGTCTCGCCAGTCTGCTGGGGTCTCGCCGTGCAGCAGCGGCAGCAGCGAGGCGCCGTCCATCGCATTGGGGATTTCCTGACCGACCCAGTCGAGAATGGTGGGGGTGAGGTCGATGGATTCGGTGATCTCGCGCACCACAGATCCCGCACGCGCCGCATTGCCAGGCATGCGGATGATCAAAGGTGTCTTATATGCAGCATCAAAGACCGTGAACTTACCCCAACTGTGGCGATCGCCCAGCATTTCGCCATGATCGGCGCTCAGAACAACCAGGGTGTTTTCCTCCTGACCGCTGTCTTTCAGGAATTGCATGACCCGGCCGATATGGGCGTCAACCTCGCTTGCCAGCCCCAGATAGAGCGCCCGCAGGGTCTGGATGTTGTCATCCGTTGGTTCCAGGTCCGGAAACCCCAGGACGGCAGAGGCCGGGGTATAGGCCTGGGTTGTGGGGGAGAAAAACGGATGCATGTCGCATTCATCGGCAACTGTCCCGCGCCGGCTGGGCAGTGGCAGATCAGCAGGATCATAGAGGCTGTTAAAGGGGGCTGGGGCCACCAGCGGGGGGTGGGGGCGAATATAGGTGAGATGGGCGAACCAGCTTTGGTCTTGATAGGCCGGGAGTGTGGCCAGAAACTTGTCGGTCAGAAAGGCGGTGTCGCTGTCTTCTGCCCGGTAGGGGGCGGGATCATTCAGTTTGGCCTTGTCGCCAGTCGGCGAGACGGGTTTGTGCAGATCCCAATAGTCGTCGAACTTATATCCTTTGGTGATCAGATCGGAGCGCCACGGGAAGGACATCTCCAGCCGCATTTCCAGCATCTCCTGGAAGCCGTCCATGTGCTGCTCATAGGTGCGAATGGCCGGATCATTGGGGTGATGCACGCGTGGATCGCGCGCGGTATCCGTGTAGCCAAAAAGCATCGGCGTATAGCCTGCCTTGCGCATTTCACCGGGCAGCGTGGGGGTATCATGGCGCAGCGGGGTGCCATTGCGCACCGAGCGGTGGTTCATCGCATATTGGCCGGTCAGGATCGAGGCGCGCGAAGGACCGCAGGGGTTCACCACGGTATAGTTCTGCTCAAATGTCACCGCCTCGGCCATCAGTGCCCGCAGATTTGGCAGGGCGACGTGTTCTGCCAGGGCGCCGCTCAGACAGTCCGCCCGCAGCTGGTCGATCAGAATGAACAATACGTTCTTTTGCTGGGCCGTATCTTTGCTCATGTGCTGACTTCCTTTGACAGATCTGGTGCCTTGTTGGCCACAGATAAGCCTGTGGCTCGTGATTTGGGAAGAGGCATTTCCACCCCGCATGACCGAAATTGACCGCTTTGTTGGAAGTTTGTGGATTATGACTTGCCTTGTGGGCGATAACGCGGCAGTTTGTGCGATGTTTTTGTCATATTGTGGAGTTTTGCCCGATGCCGCGCCCTGCTACGCCATCTCACCGGGAGGTTGAGCTGTTGGAAACCCTGCGGCGGCTGGGGGGATCTGGGCGTAGTGCTGAGCTGGCCTTGATGCTGGATGTCTCAGAGGAAACCGTGCGCCGCACCATCAAGACACTGGCCAAGGCCGGATCGGTGGAGCGGGTACACGGTGGGGCCTATCTGGTGGGGCCGCGCAGCTCTGGTGAAACAGGCCCTAGTTTTTTCCGGCGCATGGGCGAGAACCCGGATGAGAAAGCCCAGATTGCAGCAGCGGTTTTACCAAAGATCGCGGATGGCATGACGGTGTTCCTCGATGTGGGCTCCACCACCTCTTTTGTGGCCGAGGCGCTGCGGCAACGCCGTAATCTGACGGTGGTGACAAACTCTATCGGTGTGGCGCAGCTATTGGCCAATCACAATGGCAACAGGCTGCACCTGCTGGGCGGTGAAATGTGCAGCGATGATCGTGGCACCTTTGGTCCGGTGGCCGAGGCGCAGGCGGGGCGGTTTGCCTTTGATGTGGTGGTCCTGTCCGCCGACGCGCTGTCGCCCAAATATGGATTGCTGTTCCACAATCCAGCCGAGGCAGAGCTGACGCTTGCCGTCACCGCCGCTGCTGAGCAGGTAATCGTGGTAACCACCCATTCCAAATTTTCTGAAAGCGCCCCGCATCGCGGCCCTGCACCGCAGCATTTGAGCCTCCTGGTCAGTGACCGGGAGCCGGGCAAGAAGCTGGCGCGGGCTTTGACGGACTGGGGAGTCGCTTTTGCCCTGGCCAGCCCAGCAGCCGAGGAGGCGTGACATGGCCATTCTGACCTTTCTCATCAGCCTCGCCGGGGCCACGATGTTTCTGCTTTTTGCGGTGCGGATGGTGCGCACCGGTATCGAACGCAGCTATGGGGCTTCGTTTCAACGTCTGCTGACCGGCACCGGCAGTCAGCTGCAGGCCAGTGGCGTCGGGCTGGGGTTGGCGCTGGTACTGCAAAGCTCGGCGGCGGTGACGCTGCTGGTGACGGGGTTTGCCTCCGGTGGCTATCTCGCCTTTCCCACGGGTCTGGCCATTGTGCTGGGGGGGGATCTGGGCTCGGCGCTGATCATCCAAATCCTGTCGTTCAAGTTGGACTGGCTGGTGCCGGTGCTCTTGGCTGTGGGGGGCTATCTCTTTGTCAAAACCGACGGAAAGAAGACCCGGCAGGCGGGACGTATCCTGATGGGCATCGCCTTTATTCTGATTTCACTGCGGTTCCTGCGCGAGGCGATGGATCCGATCCGCGACAGCGCCTTTCTGCCTGCCGTCGCGGGCTATCTGGCGCGCGACTACATCACCGCTTTTCTGGTGGGGGCTGGGCTTGCCTTTGTCATGCATTCTTCAGTGGCGGCAATTTTGATGTGTGTGACCCTGGTACAGATCGGTGCCATCCCGTTTGAGGCCGGGTTATCGCTGGTTTTGGGGGCCAATTTTGGATCGGGGTTCATTCCTGTTTGGCTCAGCCGTGGTATGTGCCAGAGCGCCCGGCGCATTCCCTATGCCAACCTTGGGTTGCGTGGTGCCTGGGCGGTGATTTGCCTTTTGCTGCTCAATACCCCGGTCTCTGGCGATCTGTTGGGCGAGCTGTTTGGCGCCCAGGCGGGTGGCCAAATGCTGGTCTATGTGCATCTGGCCTTCAATAGTTCGCTCTTGGTGTTGGCACTGCCAATCTGCGCGCGGATCGAGCCCCTGATGCGGCATCTGATGCCTGAAACCCCCGCGCCGGACCCCGGTCTGACGGGCAGGCCTGCAAGCGCCTTGGAGCCGGGCATCTATGGTCCTTCGGCGCAGGTTTTGGCCAACCTCAAACGAGAGCTGCTCAGGATGAGCGATCTGGTGGAGACGATGTTTCGCCCGCTGGCCGATCTGTATCAAAGCGGGGACCCGGAGCAGATCAAGGCGCTGCAGGCTCTGGACCTCGAAGTGGACAGCTGCCTGTCAGGAATACGCGCCTATGTGGCAGAGATCCCCGCCGAAGGGTTCAGCCAAGGTGAGTTGAAGCAGGCGCGCGAAATGGTGGAATATGCCATCCGTCTGGAAACGGCCGGCGATGTCGCGGCACGGCGGCTGGCGGTACTGGCGGCACGGTTGAACAAAAAGAACCTGCGGTTCTCAAGCGAGGGCTGGACGGAGATTTTGCATATGCATGAAGCGATCATGGCCAATCTGCGGCTGGCATCGAATGTGCTGATCTCCAATGATTTGGAAAGCGCGCGATTGCTCAACCTGGAAAAAACCGAGTTGAAACGGATGGAGCGCGACAGCCGCAAGCGGCACCTGAAGCGGCTGCAAAACAATAAGCGCCACAGCTTTGACACCTCGGATATTCATCTGGAAACCCTGCGGGCGCTGCGCGAGTTCAACAGCCATGTGGCAGCGGTCTCTTATCCTTTACTCTATCAGAATGGCCAGCTGTTGGAGACCCGATTGATCGAAGAAATGGAAGCCAGCTGATCCAAATTCAGGCTCTAAATAGGCCGAATGACGCCATAACAGAAAGGTTTTCCAAAATATGACGCCCTTTGTCGTCGCGATTATTCTGTCTGCTGCCATGCTGCACGCGGTGTGGAATGCCATTGTTAAAACCGCCTCGGATCGCACCACGACCCTGGGGCTGGTGGCGCTGGGTCATGTGATCCCCGGGGCCGTCATGGTGGCCTATCTGCCGCTGCCCGAACTGGAAAGCCTGGGCTATGTGGCGCTGTCGACACTGATCCATTTTGGCTATTTCTACATGCTGGGGCAGGCCTACAAACACGGTGATCTGAGCGTCGTCTACCCGATTGCGCGCGGCATCGTACCGGCGCTGGTGGCGCTTTGGGCGATGGTCTTTGCCGGTGAGTTTTTGCCTCTGCAGGCCTGGGTGGGCATTGCGCTGATCGGTCTGGGTATCCAGCTGAGCAGCTGGCGGGCGCTGCGCTCTGGGGTGGGGCGCACGGCGCTCTATTATGCGCTGGGCACCGGGTTTTGCATCTCGCTTTACTCGCTGGTCGATGGGCTGGGGGTGCGCCTGTCGGGCAATACGCTCAGCTATTGGGCCTGGGGGGCCTTTGGGCATCTGTTTGTTGCCGGATTTATCGGGCTGCGCAAACGCCAGCAGTTGCATCAGATTCCTGTACGCAGCTGGGCAATTGGTATTGCCGGTGGTTTTGTTTCAATGACGGCCTATGGGTTGGTGCTCTTTGCCAAGAACTTTGCACCGCTTGGGGCGGTCTCTGCCCTGCGGGAAACTTCGGTGATTTTTGCCGCCTTGATTGGGTTTGTTTTTTTGCGGGAAGGCAACTGGATGCGCCGTCTTGGAGCAGCTGTTGTTATGGCCTTCGGCGTGGCTCTGATCGGACTGTCCGTTTGAGCTGCTGGCCAGAGCAGGGTTTTCAGGCTGATGGTTTGGCAGGCATTTTCCCTTGGCCTGCTATCCTGTTGATCTGTTTACATTGACGGAATGGATCTAGGGGCGCACACTCCTGTTACAACACCTCCTTATTCTCCCAGGGTTGAGGGGAATCGAGCGGTGTTGTTCACAAACTGGAGCCATGTTTTGCGATGTTGCGGCATTTTGGCCTTATCAGTTTTTGAAACTGTCACTGTTTGTTGGGCGCAATGCCCCGCACTCTTTTGAGACTAAAAACAATAATAAACGTCACCAACAAACCCAACTGGGAGAAATTTGAATATGACTACCAAATCTAGCGTCACGCGCCGGACCCTGCTGAAAAGTGCCGGTGCGGCTGCTCTTGCGGCACCTCTGTATTCCAAGAGCGCACTGGCGTCTTCGGGTGAAATCAACATTCTGATGTGGTCGGACTACCTGCCACCAGCCTTCATCGAAGGCTTTGAAGCCAAGACCGGCATCAAGGTGAACTACACTGGTATTGGCTCGAACGAGGAAATCATCAACAAGATGAAGGCCACCAAGGGCCAGGGCTTTGACATTGTCTCGCCCACCAACAACCGTTCGCTGCAGTGGGGGCCGCTGGAGCTGCTGAAGCCCTTTGACATGAGCAAGGTCAACATCGACGCGGTGAACCCTGCGATGGCCAAGATCGGCACGGATGCGTGGAACTTTGAAGGGTCCGGCGTGCATTGGCTGCCACATATCTGGGGTACCGAAGGCATTGCTTATCGTACCGACAAATGGCTGCCAGCGGGCGATGCGCCTTCTTACGGTGATGTTTGGTCCGAAGAAAACGCCGGCAAAACCATGGGTCGCGCTCATTCGATGATGTTGGGTGCCGGTCTTTACATGGAAGCCTCTGGCGAGATGGATCAGGGATCTGTCTGGGCGGCCTATGGTGACGAAGACACCATGCGCGAAGTCTGGGGCAAAATCACCGATTGGTGCATGGCGCGCAAAGACCGCATCAAACTGATCTGGAACGATGCTGATACGCAGAAAAACGGCCTGCTGAACGAAGGTGTTGTTGTTGGCCAGACCTGGGATGGTCCGCCACTGGCTCTGAAAGCCGCCGGTGAGCCCGTGCATTATCAAGCCCCTGTTGAGGGTGCGATGGCCTGGGTTGACGGGATGTCCATGCCGGTTGGCGCCAAGAACGAAGAGCAGATCTATGCCTTCATCGACTATGCCTTCCAGCAGGAACCTGCGGGCAAAGCGATCGACAGCCATGGCTATAACTCGCCGGTTCTGGGGGCCGATAGCTTCTCGGGCGACGTCTACAAAAAGAACTTTGCCGAAGCCTATCCTGGCAGCAGCCTGGCCAACCTGAACCCATGGCCTGCTGAAGCGCCCTGGTACGCCGAGGTGCGGACTGAGTTCGTCAACAAATTCAAAAGCGCCTGATCCGTTTTTGACATCAAACTGGTTCCCGGATCTTCCGGGGGCCAGCCTGGGCGCCATGCCATGGATCATGGGGCGCGTGAACACATCTGAATGAACAGAAACAGCCTGTTTGCGCCGGGGGTATTCTCCACCGGGCACGAGAGCTGTGAGCTGAGGAGAGACCACATGAGTGCTGGGGTCGGCGTAGATCTTGAAAACCTCTGGATCCGCTTTGGAGATTTTGTCGCCGTGCGCGACGCAAATGTGCATATCAAGGGGGGCGATTTCTTTTCCTTCCTTGGACCTTCGGGCTGCGGCAAGACCACGATCTTGCGGGCTGTGTCCGGCTTTCTGGACCCCAGTGAAGGCCAGGTGCTGATCGGCGGGAATGACATGAAGGGCATCGGCCCGAACAAACGTCCTACCGCGCTGATTTTTCAGAACCTGGCGCTGTTTCCGCTGATGAAGGTCTGGGAAAACATCACCTTCTCGATGGAGATCAAGGGCGCCTCTGCCAAGGAGCGTCGCAAGCGCGCCGATGAGCTGCTGGACATGATCGCTCTGCCGGGGCAGGGCGATAAGCTGCCTTCCGAGCTCTCCGGCGGCCAGCGTCAGCGGGTTGCGATCGCCCGTGCGCTTTGTGCGGAACCGGATGTTTTGCTGCTGGATGAGCCGCTTTCGGCTTTGGATCTGAAACTGCGCCAGCATATGCGTACCGAGCTACGCGAGATCCAGCAGCGGGTGGGCATTACCTTTATCTATATCACCCATGACCAGGGTGAGGCCCTGACCATGTCGGACAATATCGCGGTGATGCGCGCCGGGGTGATCGACCAGATCGGCGATGGCAAGACCATCTACAACGATCCTTCAACTGCTTTTGCCGCCTCCTTTGTTGGCGAAAACAACGTCTTCCGCGGCACGGTCAAACAGGTGCAGGGCGATACCGCGATGATCTCGACCAATCGTTCGGGTGATTTGCTGGCGCGGATTTCCTCGGCCAACAAGGGCAAGATGAAGCCGGGCGATGACGCCATGATGTTCATCCGCCCCGAGGCCTTTGCGCTGGCCCCCGTTGGCACCGAGGGCGATCACTTTGTCACCGCCACCGTCACCAATGAGGAATTTGAAGGCAATACCTTCAATATCTTCATGGAAGGAGAGGGCGGCAAGGAGATGAAAGTGTCCTTGCCAAATCTTGGGCAGTCTTTTGACAGCCACAAGGGGGAACCGATGACCCTGCAATATGATGTCCAGAACGCTGTGGCCCTGCCCGCTGGCGATCTGGCCACCGAATAGGAGGTGCGGCAATGCCTCGTTTCCTAAAAGAGTTCTTTGACCGCAACGGCTTTGGTATCGGGTCGCTGATGCTGGGGCTGGTGCTGTTCTGGACCGTCGGTCTGATCATCCTGCCGCAGCTGTCGATGCTGGATTTCTCCTTTAGACCCAACCTGCCGCCGCCTGAGATCGGTGGGCCAAAAGACGTCTACACGATGGAGAATTACAAATATCTGGTCTTTGGCCCCGAAGGCGGCAGCCAGGACTACAACGCGGTTGATCTCAAGGTGTTCTACCGCACCCTGATCGCGGCGGTTTTTGTCACCATCTTCAACCTGATCCTATGCTACCCGATCGCCTATTACCTGGCCCAGACCAAGGGCAATCACATCCGCATTTTTGCGCTGATGCTGATCATTCCCTACTGGATCAACGAGATCCTGCGGGCCTTTGCGCTGCGCATCATCTTTGGTGAAACCGGGGTGCTCAACAATCTGCTGGTGGCGGCTGGAATATTCGACACGCCCTTTGACTTTGTCCGCAACGATATCGCGCTTTATGCGGGTCTGGGCTATGCCTATATCCTGTTGATGATCTTTCCGATCTACAACGTCATCGAAAGCCTGGATCGCAACCAGATCGAGGCGGCGCGTGACATGGGGGCCAGCTGGCCCATGATCCATCGTCGGGTGGTCATCCCCTATGCCAAACCGGGGATCAGCTCCGGCTGTACCATGGTGTTTATGCTCTCGGCTGGGGCACTGGCGGCACCGCAGATCCTGGGCGGTCCTTCGTCGCTTTGGTTTACCCAGCTGATCTATCAGCAATTCAACGACAACTCTGACTGGCCACAGGGCGCGGCCTATGCCGTGGTGCTGCTGGTGACCTGTATCCTCTTGGTGCTTGCACTGATGCGAGTCTTCAAGGTGAACATGGGGGATATCGGCAAATGAAGAACCTCTCATTTATGCGTCTGAGCATCTGGATCTATTTGGCGGTCTTCTTTGCCTATCTGCTTGGGCCTCTGGTGATCATGTCTGTTACCGCCTTCAACTCGCCAGAGTTCCCGCGGGCGACGCCCTGGGAATGCCTGACCTTTGAATGGTTCTCGGCGCTGTTTCAGGATGAGCGGATCCTGAACGGTATCAAGAACTCAATCCTTGTTGGGGCTGGCACTGTTGTCTTGTCGGTGGCGATGGGTCTGGCTGGGGCGCTGATGCTGACCCAGATCTGGCCCAAACTGCGGGCGACCTATTACACCATCATCATTGCACCGATCCTGGTGCCGGGTGTGGTCATTGGTATCTCGACACTGGTGTTCTGGGACCGGATCAACCGTATGGTTGGACTGGGGGCAGACAGTTTCCTGTCCAACGGCTTGTTCCTGACGGTGATTGGCCAGTCCACCTTTATTGCCAGCTACTGCATGCTGGTGCTGGTGGCGCGTCTGCAGCGCTATGACACAGCCCTGACCGAGGCGGCACTGGACTTGGGCGCGACCCATGCCCAGGCCTTTCGCAAGGTGCTTTTGCCCTTCATGAAGCCCGCCATCGCCTCGGCTGCGGTGCTGGCCTTCCTGGCGAGCTTTGAAAACTACAACACCACCACCTTCACCTTTGGGGAATACCCAACCCTTACCATCGAACTGGCCCAAAAGGTCCGCTACGGCATCACTCCTGCGATTTCGGCTCTGGCCTTTATCATTGTGTTGCTCACGGTCTTTGCCGCCCTGTTCAACGAGGCCAATATCCGCCGCAAAGAACTGGTGGCCGAGGCCCGCAAAGAGGCCACGGTGGAAGAGCTGAGCTCAGGTCAGTTCAAACTGCCAGGGTTCCTTAGCTCCAACTGGGCGGCTGTTGCCCTGGTGATTGTGGCCTGTGCGACGGTTGCGGTGGTGGGCACAGCCAGTGTCTATAGTCCGCAGCAGTGCATCGCCGATGTTCAGGAGCAAAAGCGCCTGGAGACGGAGCTGCGCATTCAGGAGTTGCAACGCCAGCGTGAACTGCGCCGCCAGCAGCAAGAGGCAGAGCAGGGCAGCAGTACCGCCCCGGGCCAGTCTCAGCCTGCGGATAACAACTCAGGTTTTGGTGGGGTCTTTGCTCCAACCAATCTTGAAGGCGAAGCAGAGACAGAAGCCGAAGACACAGGGAATAACTCTGGTTTTGGTGGTGTCTTTGCGCCCAACAGCCTGAACAGTGAAGAGGAAAGCGAGGGCGCGGGCAACTGATCCTGCACCACCTTTGACCACAAGAAAAACCCCGCCCTGCAGAGATGCCGGGCGGGGTTTGCTATTGCAGATTGTCTGTTGATCTAGGCCGTCAGAGGCTTGGAAAACAAAAGACCCGGTGCATCCTCCGCCAGGGGGGCACCAGAGAGTCGCGCCATATGCCAGGCCAGCGCCTGATTGCTGCTGACCACCGGTTTACCCAGACGTTGCTCCAGATCTGCAATGATGTCCAGCGTGCGCAGATTGGTACAACTGAGGAACACCGCCTCGACCTCTGGGTTTGATCCGACCTCCAGTGCTGCTGCGTGGATCGAGGCGGGATCTATCCGCGCCACATTGGCTTCGACCTCTTCACCAAAGGAGACCATGGCAGGAACGCCATAGCCCGCGGCCTCGAATGTGCGCTGCATGGGGCCTGAAACAGTGTCTATATAGGGCGAAACCAGCCCGATTTTAGAGATTTCAAGCGCCGCAAAAGCCGCGAGTGTGGCGCTGAGCGGTTGGGCAACATGCCGGGTATTCACGGCGCCCTGAACCAATTCGCGTACCCGGTCCACACCGATCAGCGTAGTGCCCGAGGTACAGCCGTAGGCCACGGCGTCAAACTCGGCAGCCTGCGGCAGGAGGGCGGCAGCCGCAGGCAGGTCGCGCCCCATCTGGGCAATGGTATCGGGGGTGAGCTCTGCCCCCGAAGGGATGCGGTTGATATAGAGCGCCACATCCTGCGCCACAAAGAGGCGGCGGAAATCCTGTTCGATGGTCTCGTCCACCTGCAGGGCGATCAGCCCCAGTGTGGCTGCAGAACCGATCGGGCCGGTCAGACGATAGGGGAAATGGCTCATGCTTCGGGCTCCTCAGCGGGGTAGTTGCCAGACAGTTGCCGACAATCTGTGGCTCTGCAAGAGGCAAGCCACCCTGACCCAAATGCCGCTGCAGATCTACGGGGCCCGAGGGGCGCGGGTACTGCGCTTTGCTACAACTTTGGGGAAAAGCCACAGTTTTGCCCTCAGCTGCCTTGTCTTCACCGCAGTTGGGCCGAGTCGTTAACGCTTTCCTATGTCAGGTCTAGCGAATTGAAGCGGATTCCCGGCAAGGCCTGGCACTGGCCCAACGCCGCATTCGCAGGTTAGGGACAAAGTCTTCATGGCTGTTTTGGATAATGCTATCTGGTTGACCGGGGTCAACAGTACTGCTGAAAGCGGGAGTACAACCCTCGTGGAGGCTGGCCATAGCACCACCGTCACCGGCACTTTTACCGAAAAAGCCTGGGACGCCAGCCAGTCAGGCTATGGGGTCTCCGATTTTGGCGCCTTTGGCATTAGCGAACCGATCACGGCGCGCTACGACTTTTCCAATCCGGTGACCTCCCTGTCCTTTGATCTGCAACATGTGAATTCCTCTGGCAGCAGCCATGATGACAAATTCACCCTGCGCATTCTGGATGCCTCTGGCGCTTTGATCCCGGCCGAGCGGGTAATCGCCGGCCTGACCGGCCTGACCCATCAGAGCGTAACGATAAACGCCGATGGCACCGTCACAATCGAAGCCGAGGGCGGCTCTGCCGATACCATTGGTGTCAGTATCGCCGGACCAGTATCACAGCTTTCTGTGACCTACGACAATGGCGGCGACGCTGCTTTGTCTGGGGGGGCGGGGATTTCGGATCTCAGTTTTACGATCCCACCTGCGCTAAACTACATTGTAGAGGGCACCGGCGGCGATGATCTGATTGATGTCAACTATCTGGGCGACCCCGAAGGCGACCAGGTCGACAACAGCGACGCGCTGGACGGGTCGCAGGACGATGTGATCGAAGCCGGGGACGGCAATGACACCGTGCTGGCGGGCGAGGGCAATGATTCAATCGAGGCCGGGGACGGCGATGATTATGTTGAGGGTGGCGAGGGCGATGACACCCTGCGCGGTGGTTGGGGCGACGACACCCTGTATGGCGGCGATGGCAACGACCAGCTCGAGGGCCTCTATGGCAATGATCTGATCTATGCGGGTGCCGGGGATGATCATGTCTTTGGCCGTGATCAGGATGATCTGATCTATGGCGAAGAGGGCAACGATACCCTGATCGGTAGCATGGGCACCGATACGGTCTGGGGCGGCGAAGGCAATGACCTCCTGGCCGGCAGTCAAGGCAATGATGAAATCCACGGTGGCGCTGGCAATGACCTCGCCTTTATCGGCGTCCATGAGGGGTCGGACAGTATCTACCTGGATGAGGGCAATGACTTCCTCGATGGTGGCTCGGCGGGTTCTTCCTTTTATGGCGAGGGCGGCAGTGGCGATGACCGAATGAACAGCGGTGTTGGCGATGACACTCTGTTTGGCGACAGTGGCCGCGACACGCTGCACGGCGGCAGTGGCGCGGATGCGCTGGACGGGGGCAGCGAAGCCGATAGTATTGAGGGCGGCAGCGGGAATGATACGCTGACCGGGGGAACCGGGGCCGATACCCTGTCAGGTGGCGATGACCGCGACCTGTTTCATGGGGGCGCGGGCGATAGCGTTGATGGTGGCGAAGGCGGCGATGACCACGACGTGCTTGATCTGCGCGGAGCGGGGCGCAGCAGAGTCACCTATGACCCGGATGATGGTGAGGCCGGAACGGTCGATTTCCTCGATGATGACGGCACTGTCACCGGTACGCTGACCTTTGAAAACATTGAAGAAGTGATCGAGGAAACCGTAGCCTGCTTTACCCCCGGTGCGATGATCCTGACGCCGCAGGGCGAGGTTGCGGTGGAAGAGATCGAGGTCGGGGATCAGGTGATGACCCTGGATCACGGCGCCCAAACGGTGCGCTGGATTGGCACGCGGCAGTTGCAAGCCGCCGATCTGGCGGCGCGCCCAGCCTTTAATCCCGTGCAAATCGCGGCTGGCGCCTTGGGCGAGGGGCTGCCGAAGCAGGACCTGCTGGTCTCGCCGCAGCATAGAATGCTGCTGAGCAGTGCTCATGCGGAAATGCTGTTTGGTGAGCCAGAGGTGCTGGCCGCCGCCGTCAATCTGGTGAACGAGCGGAGCGTTCGGCGCGCCTACCCGCAGGCGGTCACCTATATCCATCTGATGTTTGACTGCCACGAAATTATCCGAGCCAATGGTGCCTGGACCGAGAGTTTTCAACCCGGTGATCTCACCCTGTCCGGCATGGGGGTTGCTCAGCGGGAAGAGCTGCTGGCCCTGTTTCCTGAGGCGGAGATTTCAGCGCAGGGCTTTGCTGCCGCACGACCTGCGCTGAAAGCCTATGAGACGGAAATCTTGCTGGAGATGGCAGTGGGCACCAGCGGGTCTTGAGGGCAGCCTCCAGGATATGCGCATGAAACGGGTCGTCTATAAGACGGCACTGATCTAGGACAGGGGTACTGTTTCAAGGAGCCCTCCATGGCCGTCCCCTCTTCGCCTGCAATCGATCTTTCCTCCGGCCTGCTTTTGGCAGCTCTGGCGCTTGTCTGGGGGGGATCGTTCTTTTTTGCCGAGGTCGCCCTGCGGGAGCTGCCGCCCCTGACCATCACCCTGTTTCGCGTGGCGCTGGCGCTGCCTGTGTTGTTTCTGGTGGTGCGGCTTAAAGGTATTGCCATTCCGCGTGGTGCCACGATCTGGGGGGCTTACCTTGGCATGGGGGCATTGAACAACGCCCTTCCCTTTTCACTGATCTTTTGGGGGCAGACCCAGATCGAAAGCGGGTTGGCCTCAATCCTCAACGGGACCACTGCGATGTTTGGGGCTGTAGTGGCGGGGCTGCTGCTCAAGGATGAGCCACTGACGCCGCAAAAGCTAGTGGGGGCAGGCCTGGGGTTTCTGGGGGTTGCGGTGATCATGGGGCCAGCGGCGCTGACCTCGCTGGATCCGCGCAATCTGGCACAGCTGGCGGTGCTGGCGGCGGCCTTTTCCTATGCCCTGGCCAGCGTCTGGGGAAAGCTGTTCCTAGGGGGCCAGCCACCCTTGATGAATGCGCTGGGGATGGTGACTGGCAGTACGGTGCTGATGTTGCCGCTGGTGCTCTATATCGATGGCGTGCCGCGCTTTGAACTATCCATTGACGTTTGGGGCGCCTTGCTTGGCATTGCTGTGTTGTCGACTGCCCTGGCCTATCTGATGTATTTTGAGATCCTGCGTCGGGCGGGCTCGGCCAACCTGATGCTGGTGACTCTGCTGATCCCGCCAGTGGCTGTTGCTCTGGGGGCAGGGTTCCTGGGCGAGCAGCTGGGCACCGAGGCCTTTACCGGCTTTGTGATTATCGGGCTGGGACTGGTTGTGACCGATGGCCGCCTGCCCAGATTGTTGCTGGGCAAGCGGTCGGCCTGATCTTGGTTCAGGCGCCTGGGTTCACCGCATCGGGGTGAGCCTTGGCAAAGGCCGGATGTGCGGCGCAGGCTGTCTCAACAGCAGTGATGCGTGGCATGTCCGAAAAATCAGCCCCCCAGCGCCGCGCGTTGTACAGCTGCGGCATCAGGCAGATATCCGCCAGACCGGGCGTATCGCCAGTGCAATAGGGGTTCTGGTCATAGCCCGCCAACAGGGCTTCAAATGCCTGAAGGCCGGGACGGATGAAATGCACCATCCAATTGCCTGGCATGCCCTCTGCACCACCAGAGAGCTGGGTGGCCTGTTTCGCCACCTGCAGGTTGCAGACCGGGTGCAGATCCACCGCAATGGCATGGGCCAGAGCCTGAACCTGAACCCGCGCGGCAGGGTCCTTTGGCAACAGACCCAGGTCGCGGGTCTGATCCAGGTAGTCCAGAATGGCCAGAGATTGCGTCATGCGCAGCCCGTCGATATCGAGCACCGGCACAAAACCCTGCGGATTGCGGGCCAGATGTTCGGGGCTTTTGTGCTCGCCCTTGACCAGATCAATGCTGATGGACTGGTAGTCGATGCCAGCCAGATTAAGCGCAATGCGCAGGCGGTAGCTGGCGGAGGAACGCCAATAGTCGAAGAGAACGGTGTCGTGCATCACTGATCTTTCATGAAAAGGGTCTAACATTGGGAAAATGGGCAACCGAAGCCTCTCCGGTTGCCCATTTTCTGTCAATTCATTTGCCGGTGTGCGGGCCCGGTATCAGACGTCGCTCAGCTCTTTGGCATGCAGCCAATCGGCGTGTTTGGGCGCTTTTTTGGTCTTGGACCATTCTTCCAGCATCTCCCATTTCACCGCGTCCAGCTTCTCTAGCAGCGCCTCTTCCTTTGGATCGGGGCAGGCCAGCTCGACCCGGTGACCGTTGGGATCAAAGAAGTAGATCGAGTGGAAGATCGAATGATCGGTCACACCCAGCACCTCGACGCCATTGGCTTCCAGGTGGTCTTTGAATTCGATCAGCGTCTCACGGTCTTTCACCTTGAAGGCAATGTGCTGCACCCAGATGGGGGTGTTGGGATCACGGCCCATTTCCGGCTTGGTGGGCAGCTCAAAAAACGCCAACACGTTGCCATTGCCTGCATCCATAAAGATGTGCATGTAGGGGTCGGGCTCATGGGTCGATGGGACGTGATCCTCGGCAATCGCCAGGACAAAATCCATCTTGAGCATCTGGTTGTACCACTCGACGGTCTGTTTGGCGTCTTTGCAGCGATAGGCGACGTGGTGGATTTGTTCGATCTTCATGCGGATGTCTCCTCAGTCTTGAGCGCGGCCGCAGCCAGCGCCTGTTTCAGGATCGCGCGGTCTCCAATGTGGTTCGCCAGCACCAGCACCAGACGCGCGTTGAGCGCCTGGCTGTCCTCGTCAGAGAGGCCTTCGTGGGTGGCAATCAGTTCGGCGTAAAAGTCGTCAACGCCATTGATGTTTGCGGTCAGGATCAGATCAGACATGCTCGGTTACTCCTTGCCGGTTGCGCGGCGGATGGCAGCGCGGACCTGGGTCTCGTCAAAGGTTTCACGGCGCGCAGCCACGTGCTGATCTGGGCGGATCAGATAGATGCCTGAGGCGGCCTCGCCGAGATAGCGCTCTTTCAGGAGCATGGAATGATCATCCTTGGTCGAGAGAGCGAGGCGCTTGACGGTGACGCCATCTTCCTCGACTTCCTCGGGGGCGTCTGCGTCAATCGTCAGCAGGATGAAATCATTGCCCAGTTTGGAGAGCAGGAATTCATCGCCCAGCGGCACATCGGGGCAGGGGGAGCCCGGCCGGGTGCGGGCGGGGCCGTCCAGCGCATCGGCGGAGTTCAGCGGCGAGCCATCATAGGTGCAGGGCACTGAAAGGCGACCCGAGTTCACCATCGGACGGGCAAACTCATAGTGTTCGGACAGGGCCAGAACCGAATCCCGCAGAAGGGTCGACATCTTTGATTTTGGCGTGATGAAATCAGTCGAACGGGTGGAATTCAGGATGTTCTCATCGGCACCATGGATGCGCTCGTAATTGTAGCTGTCTAGCAGGCTGTCGGGGGCCTTTCCGGCCATCACCAGCCCCAGCTTCCAGCCCAGGTTGTCCACATCCTGGATGCCCGAGTTGGCACCGCGAGCGCCAAAGGGGGAAACCTGATGCGCAGCATCGCCAGCAAAGAAGACGCGACCATGGCGGAAGCTCTCCATGCGTTTGCACTGGAAGGTATAGATCGAGGACCAGACCATGTCATATTCGACGCCCTTCAGAAAAGCATCAAGACGACGGCGGATGTTTTCCTCTTTCATCTCTTCCTTGCGGTCCACATCCCAGCCGATCTGGAAGTCGACACGCCAGACATCGTCAGGCTGGCGGTGCAACAACATGGAGGCGCCTTCACCATGCGAGGGTTCAAACCAGAACCAGCGCTCAGTCGGGAAATCGACATCGCCCTTCATCTTGATATCGGCAATCAGGAAGCTGTCCTGGAAAACCTTGCCGGTGAAATCATAGCCCAGCATCTCGCGCAGCGGCGAGGAGGCACCATCACAGCCCACCAGCCAGTCGGCTTCCAGCTTGTATGCGCCATCTGGGGTCGAGATCGTCAACACAACGTGGTCGTCTTTTACCTCGACATTGTCGATGCGGTTCTTGCCGCGGATCTCGATGGGGGCACCCTGGGCCTGCAGCTCTTCAAAGCGGTCCAGCTGGAAGCTCTCGTAATAGGGCTGCTGCATGTTGATAAAGGCGGGGTACTTGTGGCCCTCTTCGGGCAGTAGGTTGAACTCAAAGACCTGATCGTCCTTGTGAAAGACCTTGCCGACATTCCAGACAACACCCTTGTCCAACATCGGCTCGCCGCAGCCATAGCGGTCAGCAACCTCAAGGCAGCGCTTGGCAAAACAAATGGCGCGCGACCCCATGCCGACACCTTCGTGGTCATCCAGCACAAGAGTCGGAATGCCCTGCAACCCCAGGTCCAGCGCGGTGGCAATGCCAATTGGGCCGCCGCCCATCACCACGACGGGGTGGCGCACTGGGGTGCTGGTGTCCTGATCGGGGGATTTCTTGTAGGGGTAGCGTTTGTAAGCGAGCGTGTAGCGATCGTCAAACATGGGGTCATCTCCTCCTGATTTCGGGCGCAGGTATCGAAACCACTGCCTCGAGTAGCGCCAATGCAGTCCAATTAAGTGTGTTCTGGCCCCTGTGCGCCTTGTTCTAGATCAGCACACAGGGGGATCAGAGGCAGTTAGCCTTGCAGGGCGGCCCACATCTCCAGATCGCGCTCGGCGGTCCAGATGCGCGGATGGGCAATGCCACGGGCCTCGTCATAGGCGCGGGCGACGTTGAAGGGCAGGCAGTGCTCGTAGATGGCATAGTCCGCAAACTTGGGGTCGCATTCGGCGCGCACCGCATCCCAGGCTTCTTTCAGCGAACCACCACGTGCAGCCACACGGGCGGCGGGCAGATAGGTGCTCTGCACAAAGTCACGGGTGCTCTCGATGGCGCGGTTCACCGCTTCTTTGCCCACCAGGGCACCACCACGACCCGGCGCAATCGCGTCCACGTCATAGGCTTTGATGTTGTCCAGGGTATTACCCCAATCGGCAAAATGCCCATCGCCACAATAGCAGGCCGAGTGATCTTCGACGATATCGCCAGTAAACATGACGTTCTGATCCGGCACATGGATCACCGCGTCCCCAGCCGTATGGGCGCGACCGATCTGCTTGATGTTCACCCGGCGTTTGCCCAGGAACACGGTCATTTCATCGCTGAAAGTGGTGGTCGGCATGGTCAGGCCGGGAATGCTCTCATGGCCCTCAAATAGGCGCGGGAAACGCTGAAATTCGCTGTCCCAGTCTTCCTGGCCACGTTCCAGCACCATGTTATAGGCGGCGTTTGACATGATCACCTGCTGCGCGTTGAAGGCCGAGGCCCCAAGAACACGCACGGCATGGTAGTGGGTCAGCACCACATGGGTGATCGGCTTATCCGTGACGGAACGCACGCATTCGATCACCTTGTTGGCCAGACGCGGTGTCGCCTGGGCCTCAACGATCATCACAGAATCATCACCGATGATCACACCAGAGTTGGGATCGCCTTCAGCTGTAAAGGCATACAGCCCCTCACCGATCTCATCAAAGGTGATTTTCTTTTCGCTCATGTCCCCTTGGGACGCAAATGCCTTGGCCATGTCTCTATCCTTTTGTCGGGTCGAAGGGGGCAGCGCCCCCTTGATAATCAGTGTCTGTTGCTTACTTTGCGGGCCAGGTTTTGGCGGGCAGGATCTTGCCCACACAATCGCCAAAGCCGATGGTGAAACCATCTCCGCGCGCATTGCCGCGCAGCGTCAGGGTATCGCCATCCTCAATGAAGCCACGGCTCTCGCCAGTATCGAGCGTAAAGGGCTCACGTCCGGCCCAGCTCAGCTCCATCAGGGAGCCATATTCAGAGCGCTCCGCCCCGGAAATGGTGCCCGAGCCCAAAAGATCCCCGGTGTTCATCTCACAGCCGCCAATGGCGTGGTGGCACAGCTGCTCAGCCGCAGAATAATACATCCGGTTGTAGTTGGTCTTGGAGACTGAGGTGGCCGCAGGCGCCCCTTCAGGCTGCATCAGAACTTCCAACTCGATGTCATACAATCCGTCCTTGCTGCCATCCAGATAGGGCAGCAGTTCTTTTTCACGCGCAGGGGTTGGCGCCCGAAAGCTTTCCAGCGCCGCAGCGGTCACGATCCAGGGAGAGATTGAGGTGCCAAAGGCCTTGCCCTGAAACGGCCCCAGGGGCTGATATTCCCAGCCCTGGATGTCGCGGGCCGACCAGTCATTCAGCAGCACATAGCCAAAGATCATGGCATCGGCTTCATCCACGGTGATCGGCTGGCCAAACTCGGACCCGGTGCCGACAATTGCGCCCATCTCCAGCTCGATATCCAGACGTTTTGTCGGACCAAAGGATGGCATCTCAGCATCCGGCGCCTTGGTCTGCCCATTGGGGCGATGGATCTCGGTGCCCGAGACCACAACCGAAGAGGCGCGGCCATTATAACCGATCGGTATATGCAGCCAGTTGGCTGGCAGATCCGGCGAGCCACGCAGGATTGCGCCCATGTTTTTAGCGTGCTGCATGCCGGCATAGAAGTCGGTGTATTCTGCCACGGCCATTGGCATGTGCAACTCGGCATTCGCCTGGGCAACCAACAGGGGCTCTACCTTGGCCTGCTCAGCAGCACCTTCAGCCAGCAACGCTGTCAAACGGGCGCGCAGGGCGGCCCAAACTGCAGGGCCCTCTTCCATCATTTCGTTCCAAAACGGCACTTCAAACAGCGGGTAATCCGCCAGCTGCAAAAGGCCTGCTTCTTCAGCGGCCTGACAGTCCAGGATCATATCGCCAATCGCCACACCACAGCGCGGATCGCTGTCGTCGGTGGAGAAAACCCCATAGGGCAGGTTGTTCAGCGGAAAAGGATGTGCGGCGTCATTGGCCGAAGCAACCCAGGATTTCAGAAGCGGCATAGTGCCTCCAATCATGCGAGGCACTTGCGGCCTCATTATCATCTTTCCGGAAAATATTCCGGGGGTGAATGGGCCATTTGAGGCCCAGAGGGGGCAGCGCCCCCGTCTTATCTCTTTGTTATTTCATACCAGGTGTGCCGTCGAACTTCTTCTCGATGTCACTCCAGCAATCGATATAGTCATCCTGCAGCGGCGCCTCCTTGGCGGCAAATTCGGTCAGGTGCTGCGGGAACCGGGTCTCGAACATGAAGGACATGGTGTTTTCCAACTTCTCCGGCCCGAGGTTCGAATTCGATGCCCCCTCAAAGGCATTCTTGTCGGGTCCATGCGGGATCATCATATTGTGCAGTGACATGCCACCAGGCACAAACCCCTTTGGCTTGGCATCATATTGCCCATAGATATTGCCCATCATCTCGGACATGATGTTCTTGTGATACCAGGGCGGGCGGAAGGTGTTTTCTGCCACCATCCAACGATCACGAAACAGCACAAAGTCGATATTGGCGGTGCCCGGCACGCCGGAGGGCGCCGTGAGCACGGTAAAGATCGAAGGATCCGGGTGGTCAAACAGGATGGCCCCAACCGGACAATAGGTCTTTAGGTCATATTTGTAGGGCGCGTAATTGCCGTGCCAGGCCACAACATCCAGCGGCGACTGATCAATCTTGGTCTCATGGAACTGTCCACACCATTTGACGGTCACGGTTGAGGGCACTTCGCGATCCTCATAGGCCGCCACGGGGGCCTTGAAGTCGCGCGGATTGGCCATGCAATTGGCGCCGATGGGGCCACGGCCCGGCAACTCAAACTTTTGACCGTAGTTTTCGCAGACGAAGCCACGGGCGGGACCTTCCAGAACCTCAACCCGGTAGACAAGGCCACGGGGGATAATGGCAATCTCCTGTGGCTCCAGATCAATGATACCCAGCTCGGTAGCAAAGCGTAGGCGGCCTTCCTGTGGCACCACCAGCAGTTCCGAATCAGCCGAGAAGAAATAGGCGTCCTGCATGCTCTCTGTCACCAGATAGACATGGCTGGCCATACCCACCTGAGTATTCACATCGCCCGCGGTGGTCATGGTCTTCATGCCGGTGAGCCAGGTCAGAGCGGCGCCATCATGAGCTACCGGATCCCAGCGATACTGGCCGAGGCTGGCGACATCTGGATCGACGTGGGGCGCGGATTTCCAATAGGGCAGGTCGATCTTGGTATAGCGATGCGAATGTTTTACGCTGGGGCGGATGCGGTAGCACCAGGTACGTTCGGGGGGATCGGCGGTAAAGGCGGTGCCGGAGAGCTGCTCGCCGTAAAGACCGTAGTTACATTTCTGCGGGCTATTCATGCCCTGCGGCATGGCCCCTGGCAGCACCTCGGATTCAAAGTCATTGCCAAAGCCGGGCATATAGCCTTCGTGCGGGCCGGCAAGAGAGGGGGCCTGGATCATTTCCTGTGGATCAGCAGCTTTGTTCATATCGCGCGCTCCTTTTCTGCTTGCGGAATTAATAGTTGATTTTGTAACTAACAAGGAAAAGGAGAGCCCCATGACTGAAAAAGATGATTTTTCGCTGCAGGATTTTTTGCCCTTTTTATTGAACCGCGCAGCCGAGGATTCCTCGCTGGAGTTTCAGGCCCATTACAAGAATCGCTATGGTATGCTGCGCAACGAGTGGCGGGTGCTGTTTCATTTGGGGATCTTTGGCCAGATGACAGCCAAAGATATTGGCGATCGGGCCAAGATCCACAAAACCAAAATCAGCCGAGCTGTGGCCAAATTGGCGGAACGCCGATTCGTTTCGCGCAGCCGTGATGAAAAGGACCGGCGTTCAGAACATTTGCGGCTTACCCCGGCCGGCGAAGCCGCCTATCGTGATCTGCGAAGCCAGGCGCAGAGCTATGATGCGCAGATTGTAGAGCGCTTTACGCCGGAAGAAGTGGCGATGCTGCGCCGAATGCTGCGACAGCTGGCAGGAATAGAAGAGCCCGCATCTAGGTGACTGGACCAGGGCTGAGAAAGGTGCCCAGGGTCGGGGCAGGAAAGGCAGGGCAGAGATGGAATGCATGGACGCAAGAGCGGCGGCGCTGGTTCCCTGGCTTATTGACAAAGGGCTGCGCAGCACTGGGCGTCAGGATCTGCTCAACACCTTCTGTGAAAAGCTGGTTGAAATGGGGGTGCCGCTTTGGCGGTTTCATCTGGCGCAACGGGCCTTTCATCCCAAATTTGGTGGCATCGGCTACAACTGGACACGCTCTGACGGCATCAGTCACGAGCATTACGAGCGCCGTGAAACCCCGCGGGAGGCCTGGCTCAGAAGTCCATTTTACCAGATGCTCGAGCAGGGGTTAGACCGCCTACAGCTGGATCTTACTGGGAACGAGCCGCTGCGGTTTCCGCTGCTGGAAGAGCTGAGAGAGCGTGGAGCCACAGAGTATTTTGCGCTGACGCTGCGCTTTACCGATGATGATTCTGCTGTTGACCCCAATGCCCCCTCCGAGGGAGTTCTGACCTCCTGGACCTCGGATAGCCCGACAGGGTTCTCGGCCGAAGATCGCGCCCTCATTCAGTCGCTCTATCCGATTTTGGGCCTGGCGCTTAAATCCATGTCGAACCGGCAGATGGCCAGTGATCTGCTGCAAACCTACCTGGGGCGAGACCCCGGACAGCGGGTGCTATCTGGAGAATTCCAGCGCGGTTCGTCGACCGAGATTGACGCGGTGATTGGCCTGTTTGACCTCAAGGGCTTTACCAGCCTCGCCGGAGATCTGCCGGGGCAAGAGCTGATCGAGATGCTGAACGACTACTTTGGCATCGCCGTGGCCGCCACCCAGGACCATGGCGGCAATATCCTTAAATTCCTTGGCGATGGCATGTTGGTGATGTTCAATCTGGGCAGTATCGAAAGGGACGCCCAAGCGGCCCTTGCAGCTGCGGCTGAGCTTTGCCGCAACATCGGATTGCGCAACGAAGAGCGCCGGGCTCAGGGGCTGCCCGTCACCGATTGGACATTGGCCCTGCATGCGGGGCCGATCCTCTATGGCAATATCGGGGCTGAGAACCGGCTGGATTTCACCGTGATCGGCCCGGCGGTGAACCAGACAGCGCGGATTGCCGGGATGCATCGGTCAGTTGGGCAGAACCTGATCTTCTCCCAGATCGTGCAACAGGCCATCGTGGGGGATGCGCATGACATCGTGTCCTTGGGGCGCTACATGCTGCGCGGCGTGGCTGAGCCGCTTGAGCTTTACACTGTCTATCGGCCCCATGGAATGTCGCCAGATCTCACCCCTTATGCCGAGGATTAGAGCCTAAAACCCCATGGGATTTGATCCGCGAGGCTGGGGCTAGATGTCGATTTCGACGCCAGGAAGGTTGAGCGCCTTCATCATGTCGCGCAGCTCCTGACGGGCGGCGATATTGGAGATGTTCAGCTGCTTGATGCCGATATCCTTGAGGTCCAGCAGGGTCAGTCCGCGGGGGAACAGTTCGCGGAAAATCACTCGCTCAGAGAAGCCGGGGGCGACACGAAAGCCAATGCGCTTGGACAGCATGTTGATGGCGCGTTCCATCTTTTCCTTGTTGACCATGCGCTGGGTGCCGACCCGGTTGCGGATCACTACCCAGTCGATGGGTTTCAGTCCCGCTTGGGCGCGCAGCTGGCGGGCGTTCCAGACCATCTCAGAATAGACTGAGGGGCCGGTGATTTTCTCGCCCTTCTGATCGGTATGGGCCAGCAGGTCAAAATCGACAAAACTGTCGTTCAGCGGCGTGATCAATGTGTCGGCCAGTGAATGCGCCACCTGGCTGAGGCGGGTATGTGAACCGGGACAGTCAATCAGGATGAAGTCATTGTCCGGCTCCAGGCTGGAGACGGCGGCAGACAGCCGGTGGTCATAGATGTTTTCACCGGGCTGCAGGCTGTCGGGATCAATTTCGGGCAGTTCATGCAGGTCGATCAGGGGCAGATCAAGTGCGGCCTTCCCCATGAACTCCTTGCGGTTTTCAATATAGCGCCCCAGCGAGCGCTGCCGCAGATCCAGATCCAGCACGGCGATCTTGTGGCCAAGCCGGGCCAGGGTTGTCGCCACATGGATCGAGACGGTGGATTTCCCTGCGCCGCCCTTTTCGTTGCCGACGACTATGATATGCGCCATCTTATGGTCCCTTTGGTTCGCTGCGCTGCTCGCGCCCTTCGTTGAGGCCGACTATAGAGACGGCGCGAATCAATGAAAAGCATGCAAATTGCCGGATTGGCCCAAGTTAGGCTCTGTATCAGTTGCATTTGACAGGCCCGCTGCTTGCCTGACGATCCCAAGCCCACAACAAAAAATGCCGCCCCCGAGGGAGCGGCATTTCGAAACCACAAGGGTGGGATGCTTAGAAGCCCAGGCCTTCGTATTTCTTTTTGAACTTGGAGACGCGGCCGCCGGCATCCATCAGACGGGTGTTACCACCGGTCCAGGCAGGGTGCACTGTGGGGTCGATGTCCAGCGCCATCTGGTCGCCTTCTTTGCCCCAGGTGGAGCGCATCTTCAGAACGGTGCCATCGGTCATTTTGACGTCGATGAAGTGATAATCGGGGTGAATATCCTTTTTCATGATACCGCTCCTTAGGCTTTTTTGGCTTTGTAGTTTGCATCTTCACGGATACGTGCGGACTTACCGCGCAGGGCGCGCAGGTAGTACAGCTTGGCGCGACGCACGCGGCCACGACGCACAACGGTGATGCTGTCGATATTGGTGGAATGCAGTGGGAACACACGTTCCACGCCTTCACCAAAAGAAATCTTGCGAACGGTGAAGGAACCCGAGATGCTCGAGCCGTTTTTACGGCTGATGCAGACGCCTTCGTAGTTCTGAACGCGCGAACGCGAACCTTCGGTTACTTTAAAGCCAACACGGATGGTGTCACCGGCTTTGAAGTCGGGGATGTCTTTCCCCAGGGCGGCAACTTGTTCCGCCTCCAGCTGTGCGATCAGGTCCATCTGATCTTCTCCTATTTTGCTCGTGGTTTTCCACGACGTATTTGCGCGTCCTCAGAGCTCTTGGTCTTCACCGGGTCCCGCATCTGCAGCCCGCCAGAGGTTAGGTCGTCTGTTCATTAAGCCGTTGGTTTGGCCCGCGCTGCGATGGCCGAAGAAGGCCGGGCAGGGGTCTGCGGTTCAATACCCAACACCTCGGAAACACAAAATGCGAATCCAAGTAGGCGGTCTGTAGGGGAAATGCGCGCCCGGATCAAGAGGCCTGGGCGCGCTGGAGCTCTTTGTTACTGCTTTTGCAGCAGGGCGCCAAAGAAATTGATGCCGGTCTCCAGGTTTTCGATCGATAGGCGCTCATTGGTGCCGTGAAAGCGCGCCAGATCCGAGCCTTCGATCTTGAAGGGATTGATGCGATAGGCGTTCTTGGCGGCTTTGCCATAGTGGCGCGCGTCTGTTGCGGCAATGGTCAGGCCGGGCACTGTGGCAAGGGGGCCAAAGGCATCCAGGATCGAGGTCTTGATATCGCCATAGCCTGCCGCCGTGGAGGAGGAAACTGGCGAAGCCGGGTTGGCCAGGCTTTCATCATAGCGAATTTCAATTTCCGGATCGTCGATGGTTTTGCGCACATGTTCCACGATATCGGCCACGGTATCGCGGGGGTGGATGCGGAAGTTGATCTTGGCTGAGGCTTCCGCTGCCAGCACATTTTCCTTGCTGGAGCCCGTCAGCATTGTCGGAGCCGTCGTGGTGCGTAGCATGGCATCCGTGGTCGGCGAGCTGGCCAGGATGGATTCCAGCAGCGGCTTGAACAGCCAGCGGTTGGCAAAGACCACCCGTTGACCAAAGGAGAAATGCCGACCCAGCGAGTCAAAGAACTCTTCGGACAGTCCGCTCAAACCGCCGGGCACCGGGGTGTCCTGCAGCCGGGCCACAGCCTTTGAGATCCGACCAACGGCCGTGACCCGAGGCGGCATTGACGAATGCCCACCGGTGGATTTGGCCACCAGTTCGAGCGTCACATAGCCCTTTTCCGACAGGTTGATACTGGCCACGGGCTGATCCAGCCCTGGGATGACCCGGTCCAGCACAAAGGAGCCTTCGTCCAGCATCCAGTCCAATTCGATGCCCAGTTTATTGAAATGCACGGCGACAGCCATGGCACCGAGGCCGCCGACCTCCTCATCGCCACCAAAGCTGAAATAGACGGTGCGTTTGGGGGTGAAACCATCGGCGATCATTTTCTCCGCCGCCGTTAGCATGGCAATGACAGCGCCCTTGTCATCCAGGGTGCCACGCCCCCAGACAAACTCCTCGTCGATGACGCCGGCAAAAGGCTCATGCTCCCAGAGATCATGCGAACCAGGAGCAATGGGCACAACGTCATAATGTCCGGCCAGCAAGATAGGGGCCAGACTTTCGTCGCTGCCTTTCCACATATAGAGCGGCGTTTGCCGCGCCAGCACTTCGCGGCTCATGGTGCTGTGGACCAGCGGGTAGGTCTCTTCCAGGAAAGTCAGGAAGGCGGCAAAATCTGGGTGCTCTAGATCGGTCGAAACGGTGCGGAATTTGACGGCCGCCGACAGATCTCTGGTGGCCTGTTCGATATCAGCGTTCAGATCATAGGGCGTGCCGGTGTCAGCCACGGGCTCTGGCGTGTAGCGCATTGTGTTGAACAGCAGCACGCAAACCAGCCCCACAACCAGCAACAGAAATCCCGCCAAAAGGCGTAGCAATACACGACCCATCAATTCTCTCCCCAGTCTGACCGGCCCTTTGAGGCATCTCAAGAGGGGCAGGCTCAGCCACTATGCAAAATGATTTTTCGCATGATGCATAGAAGACCGGGGACTGTCGTGGCTAACTCTGCGTCACTTCTTTTTGCGCTTTGGGCCTGGGGCCGGGCGGCTTGCCTCATAGGCTTGCCACAGATCAGGGCGGCGGGTCTTGGTGATTTCTTCCGCCATCTCCTGGCGCCACTCGGCCACCTTGCCATGGTGGCCCGACATCAGCACATCCGGAATCTTGCGCCCCTGCCATTCCGCTGGCCGGGTATATTGCGGATGTTCCAACAGGCCGGAGGAGAAGCTCTCTTCCTCGGTCGAGGCCTGGTTGCCCAGCACCCCGGGGATCAGTCGCACGGTGGCATCGATCAAGGCCTGGGCGGCCAGCTCCCCGCCGGTCATGACAAAATCTCCCAGGGAAACTTCCTGAATGTTGTAGTGCTCCAACACGCGTTCATCGACGCCTTCAAAACGACCACAAAGCAGCGTCATGCCATCACAGCGCGCCAGGTTCTGCATCATGGCCTGATCCATGCGCCGCCCGCGCGGTGTAAGATAGATCAGAGGCCAGTTGCCGCCACCTGGTGCGGTGGTGTTTTGCATGGCGTGATCAATGGCATTGCCCAGAACATCGGCGCGCAACACCATACCGGCCCCGCCCCCTGCGGGGGTGTCATCGACATTGCGGTGTTTGCCGACGCCAAATTCGCGCAGATCCACGGTTTCCAGCTGCCACAGTCCCTCCTGCAACGCTTTCCCTGTCAGGCTTTCGCCCAGAACGCCGGGGAAGGCGGTGGGGAAGAGCGTCAGGATCTGGGCCTTCCAGACGCCAGCCAGATCGGGCGTCGGCGTCATCAGCTCGCGCGGTTTCAGGGTCGGGCGGATGGCCTTACGGCCATGGGATTTGTTTGGTGTTGTCATGGCTCCCTTGTTTAGTTCAGATAGAATTACACGCAATACAAAGCTGTGGGGATTGGATGGAAATAGAGCCGGCTGCTGGCGGCACAGGTGAGCAGGCCCAGGCCCAGGCCAAGGCGCTGTGGCCGAAGATTGCAGCAGAACTGGACCTGCCCATCGCAGGTGCCCGGTTTCGCCCCCTGCAGGTCAACAGCCGCAGGCAAGACTGGCGCAGCGTTCTGCTGATCACGCTGCCGCAGGGCGATCGGTTTGTGCTGCGGGCTGATTTTGGCCAGAGCCCCTCGGCCCATTTTTCCGCAAATTTGGACCGGCACAGGGCGGCCGCCTCTGGTTTGCAGGCCCTGCCCGGCGTCTCAGCGCCTGCGATTCTGTGGCAGCATCTCGAACGCCCTATCTATCTGATGGCCTTTGCTCCAGGGGACACGGCGTTTCGCGCTCTGGAGGCCACCACTTTTGGGTTTGGCGACAGGGCCACGGTGCTGCGCCGGATTAGTGCGGCGGTTGCGGCCCTTCACCAGGTCTCTGGGGTTGGGGAGCGTCAATTCTGGCCCAAACCCTTTCTCGTGCGTGTTTCTGAGCGTGCGCAGGCGCTGCGGGACAGGCAAATTGCGCTGCCACGGCGCAATAAGTTCCTAGGGCTTTGTGCACTGTTGCACCGGCTGGCGCGTGCGGCGCGGGGGCAGAGTTTTGATGCTGCTGTCGAACACGGCGATCTGCATCTGCGCAATCTCCTGTTCAGCGACACAGAGGGCGCTGAGGCAGCAGAGATCTCCTTTATTGATTTCTCAAACCACAAAGGCATCTTTCCGCAGCGCGATCTGGCCACCCTGTGGTTGGCAAATTGCCCCGATCATCTGGCGCAAGAAGGACAAACGCCGGGCTATGGGCTGGTGGCGCGGGCGGATTGGGCGGCCTTTGAGCAGGGGTATGGCGCCGATCTGGTGAGCGACCCGGTGTTTCGCTTCTTCTTTGCCCTGCGGCTCTACAAGTCCTGGCTTTTGCTGGCGCAAAGATCGCATCCGCCCGATGCCAAGACAACGCAGCTGGCAGAGCGCTATGCGCAGGTTTTTGAGGCCCTGTTGGCTGAAGAGTAAGCAGGGGGAAATCTGGAAGAGATGGGAGCGGGCGCTTGCGGCCTAAAACAGCCCCTCTGGCGGATCTGCAATGATGCGACCCTGATCCAGATCGACCGTGGGCACCGCTGCCAGGGTAAAAGGCAGAAAAACCGTCCCTTTGAGAGTGTCGCCCTGCAGTTCCAACAAATCGCTGGCACCGTGGTTTTGCACCGATTTCACCGTGCCAAGCAGCGCGCCGCCGGTGTCAAACACCTCGAGCCCGACCAGATCCGTATAGTAGTATTCATCATCCGGCAGCTTTGGCAGCCGATCGCGCGGTGCAAAGAGGCGCAAGCCTTTGACCGCATCGGCCTGTTCCTTGGTCTCTACCCCACCCAGACGGGCACAGAACCCGCCTTTGATGGCCCGTGACAGGGTCAGTGTGTAGCTCTGGCTGCCGTCTTCGGTAGTGAGCGGCGAATAGGTCGCAATTTCTTCGGGATTTGCGCAAAAACTTTTGAGGCGCACCTCGCCGCGCACGCCATAAGACCCCGCGATAGCACCGAGACAAATCAGATCACTCATGGTTTCACTCTCCGACGCAGAACCCGGCGCGTGCCCATTGGCCGCCCGCAGCTGCGCATTCTTCCTTTTGGTGGCTGCGCTCAAACAGAATGCCCGAGATAAAGGCGATTCCGGTAAAAAAGACAAGGCGGATCAGACGTCCCATATTGGCTCAGCGGGTCTCGACGGGCAGGGTGGCGCGCCGGTTTTCCCAGCCTTCGCGCTCCAGCTCGGGGCTGTCAAACAGCTCTTCGGGGTGGCCAATGCAGAAATAGCCAATGAGCTGCCAGCCCTTGGGGGTGTTCAGATCACGATTCAACTGCTCTGGATCAAGCACCGAAACCCAGCCCAACCCGAGGCCTTCGGCCCGCAGTGCCAGCCAGAACAGGGTGATGGCGGTGACCACCGAATAGCGCCGCATTTCCGGCATGGTCGCAGCGCCCAAGCCGTGCCCCTGGGTGGTTTCATCGTCGCAATAGATCGCCAACTGCACCGGGGCATCGCGCATGCCGGAGAGTTTCAGCCCGGCATAGAGCTCGGCTTTTTCTCCTGAGTACCCGGCCAGGGCCTCGGCATTTGCCTGTTCAAAATTCTTTAGGGCGGCGCTGCGGGCGTGATCGCTTTGGATGCGCAGGAGCCGCCAGGGTTCGCTGAGCCCCACCGAGGGGGCCAGCTGAATGGCAGCGAGGCAGCGCGTGAGCACTGCCTCGTCAACCGGATCGCTGCGAAAGCGCCGGACATCCCGGCGCATCCGCATCAATTGGTCGAGCTGAGCGCGGAACACCTTGGGAAAGCTCCCATCCGAGGCTTCTGCCTCGTGCCCCTCAAGGGGCAGGTCCCGCGCGCTCATGCTCTTATTCCGCGTCTGCGTCAGCAGCTTTGGCAGCCTTGGCGGCTTTCTCTTCGGCGCGCTCCTGGGCTTTCTTGCCTGGGGTGCCCTTTTTGGGGTTGTTGCGCTCGGTCTTCTCACGGACGCCAGCAGCTTCCAGCATACGGGCGATACGGTCGGTGACCTGAGCACCCTGGTCGAGCCAGTACTGAACGCGCTCCATATCCATTTTTACGCGCTCTTCGCTGTCTTTAGGCAGCAGAGGGTTATAGGTGCCGAGCTTTTCAACAAAACGGCCGTCACGTGGCATGCGGCTGTCAGCAGCCACGATGCGGTAGAAGGGGCGTTTTTTCGAGCCGCCACGGGCCAAGCGAAGTTTAATAGCCATGGGTCAAGTCTCCTTTGATGGCGTTTACAGGGATTGCCCTGTTATTCCTGGTGTTTCTTGTGGTGTCTGATGACTTCCTGAATGATGAAATTCAGGAAAGCCTTGGCAAAATCGGGGTCCAGGTTGGCCCGTTTTGCCAAATCTTCGAGCCGCGCGATCTGCTTGGCCTCTCGGGTGGGGTCCGAGGGCGGCAGGTCATGTTCAGCTTTCAGCTGACCAACGGCCTGTGTGTGTTTGAACCGCTCGCCCAGCGTATAGACAAGGATGGCGTCCAGCCGGTCGATACTTTCGCGATGTCCCATAAGGATCTCGGCGGCGCGGGCTGCATCGTCCTGATCGGGCGCGGAGGTGTTGGTTGTATCAGTCAAGAGCCCATCCTTTTGGTTTGAACAGCGGGTCAGCATAGTGGCTGATTTCCATCTCGATCCCATGGGCGATCTGGCTGCCCTTCAGCGCCTCTGGGCTGGGATGGCGATAGACCGCGTCATTGCCGTCGATGGTGGTGGCATCGTGATCTTTCACCGCGCCCAAGCGTTCCGCTAAGCGGATCGAATCCAGGTTCTTGGGGTCGAGATAGCTCACAGCCGTCTCCCAGCGCATGGTTTCGTAGAAATAGGCGCGGGCGGCATTGGTGGCTTCCAACGCATAGCCATGGCCTGCTGCATCGGGCCAGATGATCCAGGCGATTTCCCGTTCGGGCCAGCCCGCAGGCATCCAGCCGCCGGCCATGCCATAGGTCTCATCTGTCGCCTTGTCGTGGATCATCCACATGCCAAAGCCGTGGATCTGCCAATGGCCGATTTCGGCGGCATAGAGCATCCAGGCCTCGTAGGCATTCAATGGCCCGCCCATGAAACGTGCGCGATAAGAGGAAAAGGTCGCCTCAAAATCCGGGTAATCCTCGGCCTCGGGGCCGCGCAGCACCAGACGTTTGGTCTCAATCACGGGTATGCTATGGGTCATGCGGCTTCCTCCGCCTTTGGGTGGCGCCAGATTTCACAAGGGGTGCCGCGCAGGTCGCCCAACTCTTCCAGTGTGGCGCCAAGCCGTTGCGCCAGCGCGCGGGAGCGGGCGTTGGTGGGGCGGATATAGCTGATGACGCCATTATGCCCCTGATGTAGCGCAGCATAGCGACGGGCCGCTCTGGCCGCCTCAGCGGCGATGCCCTTGCCCTCGGCCTGCTCAAACAGAGCCCAGCCCAGCTCTGGTTCCTGCCAACCCGGGGCAAAGATAATGCCGGTCCAGCCAACAAAGGCTTTGTTGGCCTTGTCGGTGATATGCCACAGGCCATAGCCATTCAGGGACCAATGCCCCAGACGGGCCACAAGCGAGTCCCAGGCACCGGCCGCGTCGCGCGGACCGCCAACCGTGTGGCTGCGCTCAGTGGTGAAGAAATCCGCCAGGGGTTTCAGATCCGTGCTATGTGGTGCGCGCAGAATCAGGCGATCGGTTTCGATCACCGGGATGGGCAGGGGCATTGCGGTCATGCGTAGCCCTCCATGCCGCCAGATGCGAGGTCATCGGGGCTCATATGCCGCCAGATTTCCAGGGTGCCCATGCGGACATGGGTAAAATCACCATCGCGGCTTGCCCCCATGCGTTGCGCAACGGCGCGCGAGGCGTGATTGCTCGGATCAACCAGACTGATCGCGGTTTTCCAGCCCAGAGTCTCATAGGCATATGTGCGCGCAGCAGTGGCGGCCTCTGTGGCGTAGCCCTTGCCGCCAAAACCCTCGAACAGGTCCCAACCGATTTCCGGCTCGGGCCAGCCTTCGGGATTCCACAAGCCAATGATACCCCCAGCTTTGCCGGTTTCTTTTTCGACCAAAGTCCAGCGGCCATAGCCCAGCATCTGCCAGTGGCCGATTTCCAGCGCCAGATGACGCCAGACCTGTTCCGGCTCCATCTGCCCACCGACGAACTCAGCCCGCTTCGAGGCATAGAAGGCGCAGAGCGGCTCGAAATCGCTCAACTCTGGCATACGCATCACCAGGCGTTGGGTTTCTATGGTGGGAACCTGGATCATGTTACTTCTTTTTGCCAAAGCCAGAGAGACCGCCGGGCAGACCCATTCCACCCATGCCACCCAGACCGGGCAATCCGCCGGGCATGCCCTTGCCGCCACCCATGGCCTTGGCCGCGGCTTCCAGCGCCTTGGGGTCCATCTGGCTGGGGTCCATACCTGCCATATCGCCCATGCCGCCGCCTTTGCCCAGCATGCCCTTCATGGCTTGCTTCAGCATCTTGCCTTTGCCCATCTTGCCCATCTTCTTCATCATGTCCGACATCTGTCGGTGCATTTTCAAAAGCTTGTTGAGATCGGAAACCTGCTGGCCAGAGCCCGCAGCAATACGTTTCTTGCGGCTCGCTTGTAGCAGCGCAGGGTTGGCGCGTTCTTTTTTGGTCATCGACTGGATCATGGCGATCTGGCGTTTGATCACCTTGTCATCCATGCCGGCGTCCTGCACCTGCTTGGCCATCTTGCCCATGCCGGGCATCATCGACATCATGCCCTCCATGCCGCCCATCTGCTGCATCTGTTCCAGCTGCATCTTCAGGTCATTCATATTGAAATGACCCTTCATCATGCGCTTCATCATGCGCTCGGCCTGTTCGGCCTCGATGGTTTCCTGGGCCTTTTCAACCAGGGCAACGATGTCGCCCATGCCGAGGATACGACCTGCGACCCGTTCGGGTTCGAAGGTCTCGATGGCGTCCATCTTTTCGCCCAAGCCCACAAAGCGGATCGGCTTGCCGGTGACGGCGCGCATCGACAGCGCCGCACCGCCGCGTCCGTCGCCATCCATCCGGGTCAGAACCACGCCGGAAATGCCGATCTTGGCGTCGAATTCCTCGGCCACTTCGACCGCAACCTGACCGGTCAGGCCATCGACGACCAGAAGGGTCTCACGCGGTGAGACCACATCGCGGACGTCCTCGACTTCCTGCATCAGGACTTCGTCGATCTGCAACCGGCCAGCGGTGTCGAGCATATAGACGTCATAGCCGCCCAAGGCCGCCTGCTGTTTGGCGCGCTTGGCGATATCGACGGGTTTCTGGCCTGCCACGATCGGCAGGGTGTCTACGCCAATCTGGGTGCCCAGTACCGCCAGCTGATCCATCGCCGCTGGACGGTAGACATCAAGCGAGGCCATCAGCACCCGCTTGCCCTCTTTGTCCTTCAGGCGTTTTGCCAACTTACCGGTGGTGGTGGTCTTACCAGAGCCTTGCAGACCCACCATCAGGATGGGCGCGGGCGGGCTGTCCACCTTGAGCGTGCCGAGATCTTCTTCGCCGCGCAGTACATCCACTAGGGCATCGTGCACGATTTTCACGACCTGCTGGCCGGGCGTCACCGATTTGGTCACCGACTGGCCGGTGGCCTGTTCCTGAACCTTTTTGACAAAATCTCGCGCCACCGGCAGCGAGACATCGGCCTCAAGCAGGGCAACACGCACTTCGCGCAGGGCGGTTTTGACGTCTTCCTCGGACAGGGCGCCCTGTTTGGTCAGCCGGTCAAAGACCCCGGAAAGCCGTTCGGATAGATTTTCAAACATGCTTACGGCCTCCTTCGCCGGTTCCAAAATCAGACAGCCCCAATGTAGTGAGCGGGCTGCCCATGCACAATTGCCCGCTCAGTCCAGATGTCAGTCGTGGGGGCAAGCCAAACGGCTTTGCCCCCACGGGCGTAACACGCTGGTGGAGGGCGATCCCCGACAGGTCAGGGACCGGAAGACTCGAAGATGCTTCCGGATATCGGCCTGTCGTTACGCCGATTGGCTTCTTGAGTCAACGCCATATGGCGCGGCTGAGCCATTGCCCCGCATTCTGACGGGTTTTTGGGGCCTTTGATGGGCGGGGCAGGTGGCCTGGCTTGACAGGCTGCGCCCGGCATAGCGATGATCAGCTAGATGACTGGTTATCCCCTGCGGGGTGAGTCCCCGCAGCTATTGCGGACCTGACCGGCAGTCGTCAGCACAATCTGCGCCATTCGAGGCAGGGCGTATCTCAGGCATTCAGGTGGCACTTTGATCGTGCCATGCCTTTCCCGAGCAGCCATTTCGCTGAGGGAGGAACAGGAGAAATGCGCGTATTTACAATTTTGGGACCGTCGCAGTCCGGAAAGACGACCCTGGCTAGGGCGTTGGCTGGCCTCGATGGGGTCATGGGAAAACGGCAAGAAACGGCAGCGGTTGCAGCGATGCAGCCGTTTTCTTTTATGGGAGAGAACTGGGCCGCGATTGATCTTGCCGGGGGGGCGGAAAATCTGGCCCAGGCGGGACCGGCACTGGCAGCCAGCGATGCGGCGGTGCTCTGTGTGCCTGCCGATCCAGAGGCCGCGGTGCTGGCCGCGCCCTATCTGCGCCAGATCGAAGAGGCGGGTATCCCGGCCTTTTTGTTTGTGAACCGGATAGATCAGGCCAATGGGCGGGTCGCCGATATCATTGCCGCTCTGCAAACCTATTCAAACCACAATATCGTCCTGCGTCAGGTGCCGATCCGCGAGGCAGGACAGGTTGTCGGGGCTGTTGATCTGATCTCGGAACGGGCCTGGAAATACATCGAAGGCCAGCCCTCGGCGCTCATTGAGCTGCCAGTGGAGATGCAGGAGCGCGAGCAGAAGGCGCGGGTTGAGATGCTCGAAGCCCTGGCGGATTTTGATGACCACCTGTTGGAAGAGCTGATCGAGGATCAGACGATTCTGGCGGAAGAGGCCTATGAAATTGCGACCCGGGTGCTGCAACACAACGATCTGTTCCCGGCCTTGCTGGGTGCGGCGGAACATAGCAACGGCATCCTGCGACTGATGAAAAGCCTGCGTCACGAGGTGCCACAGGTTGACGTCACGCGTGCGCGGCTGGCGGAGCTGGGAGACGTGGTGGCCGTAGGTTGCATGGCGGATCAGGTCAAACATCTGGGCAAGACAGTTCTGGTGCGGGCGCTGGATGGCGGGTTGGGCAATGGCAAACCGGTTGCGGGCAGCAGTCTTGGGTCCCTGGCGGTCGTTGTCCCTGGCGCAGGCAATGGTGTCATCTCGGCGGGCGATGTCGGTCAGGCGGTGAAATCGGATCATCTCAACCTTGGGTATTGCTATTCGGCGGAGGGCAGCACCGCGTTGCCCAGTTGGGCCCGCCCCCGTCCCTCGACCTATCGGCGTCTGGTGATGCCGGTGCATGAACGGGATGAAACCCGGCTTTCGGCGGCGCTGGAGCGCTTGGTCGAAATCGACCCGGCGGTCAGGATCGAACAGGATGCGATCTCAGGGCATGCCTTGTTGCATCTGCAGGGACCGCTGCATTTGCGCCGAATCCTGGCGACACTGGAGAACGAGTTTGGTGTCGAAGCGGTGGGCGAGATGGTGCCCCCGGCCCTGTGCGAGACCATCACCAAGACGGTGCAGATACATCACCGCCACCGCAAACAGTCGGGCGGCGCCGGGCAATTTGCCGATGTGGTAGTGGAAATCAGTCCTCTGCCCCGCGGCGGCGGTATTCAGTTCACCGATACGGTCAAGGGCGGCGCGGTGCCCAAGAACAATATTCCCTCGGTTGAGGCCGGGGCCCGCGACGCCTTGAGTGAGGGGCGCAATGGGCATCCTGTGGTGGATGTGGCGATCCTGCTCAAGGATGGCAAACACCATTCGGTGGATAGCTCGGACTTTGCTTTCCGGACCGCTGGCAAACACGCCGTACGCGAGGCGCTGGATCAGGCGGGGCTGGTCCTTTTGCAGCCGATCATGAAGGTGTCGATCCATGTGCCCTCTGTCTTTACGGGGGGCTTGGTGCCGGTGGTGAGCGGAATGAAGGGGCAGATCCTCGGGTTTTCAGCGGATGAAGGCGCGGCCGGTTGGGATGTCTTTGAGACCCTGCTGCCGCTGGCCGCCCAGGATGAGCTGTGCCACAGTCTGGCCAGCGCGACGCGCGGGACCGGTTGGTTTGAGACCGGCTTTGACCACTACGAGGAGGCGCGGCGCGGCGATTTTGAACTGGCCTGAGACCTCGGGGCGGAAAATTTGCCGCATAGCCAGAGTCAGGGGGCGCTTCGCCCCTTGCGCCTTTGTGTTTTTCTGCGTGAATTAGCTGGATTGAAATGCCCCCTGCTCGGAGATCTCAGATGGAAGCTGCCACAGCCGCCACGGATGTACTGCCCCTCAGCCCGGATGCGCTATTGGCGCAGCTGGACGGCTGGGGCATTGCCTATCAGCTGCACGCCCATGTGCCGCTGCGCACTGTCGAGGAGGCCAAGCAGGTCGAAGCGGAGATGGAGCAGCCGGGGGTCACCAACCTGAAGATCAAGAATCTCTATCTGCGTGACCGCAAGAAACGCAACTATCTGATCTCGGTAGAGCAGGATCGCGCGGTGGATCTCAAGGCGCTGGGCAAAGAGATCGACGCGGCGGGTTTGAGCTTTGGCTCTGCGGATCGCCTGATGCAGAACCTCGGTATCAAGCCCGGTGCCGTTAGCCCGCTCGCTATGGTAAATGGGGTGAAGGCCGGGGTGATCTTTTACATGGATGCTGCGGCCAAGGAGGTGGATGCAATCAATATGCATCCGCTGGTCAATGACCGTACGGTGGTGATGGCGCGGGATGACTTTCTGACCTTTATGGAGCGTATCGGCTGCGAGATCCGCTGGGTCTGACCGGGCCTGTGCATGGTCTCAGTGCGCCCTTCAGCCCAAGCAGCTCCCTTTCGCCTTTGACCAGGAGGGGCTGGTTTGCGGGGCTGAGGCTGAGAGCCAATGCGAAACACCGCCCCGGGAAGGGCGGTGTCTGGTCTGGCGGGGCTGGTATTTGGGTTCAGCTAGGCGGCCAGGCCTTCAATGGCGGATTTGGCCCGCGCCATGGAACCTTCGGCATCCATGGACAGCTGATCTGCGGCAACCAGTGCTACGTCGGTGATGCCGATAAAGCCCAGCACGTGGCGCAGATAGGTGGTGGCAAAATCGATGTCGGATCCGGCCTGGGTGCCACCCGAAGCCACCGCGATGATGGCGCGCTTGCCTTCCAGCAGGCCGATGGGGCCGGTTTCGGTGTAGCGGAAAGTGACGCCAACGCGGGCCACCAAATCAATCCAGGCCTTTAGGGTAGAAGGCACCGAAAAATTGTAGATGGGTGTGCCAATGACAATAGTGTCGGCCTGTTTCAGCTCTGCAATCAGTGCGTCAGACTGGGCAAGAAGCGCTTTCTGTGCGTCACTGCGCTGATCGGCAGGTGTGAAATTGGCGCCTACCCAGGCCTCATCCAGCAGCGGCAGCGGCGCGGCGAGATCGCGGCGGATCACATGTTCCGGGGAGAGGCGCGCGGTGATTTCGGCGCTCAGAGAACGGGTGACCGAGTTTTCGGAGCGGGCGGAGGAATCGATATGCAGAACGGTGGAGGTCATGATCTGTTTCCCATTTGGTGTTTCGTCTGCTTCACAAATGGGTTATAGCAAAAATGAACTCAATACCTGTCGCGGCACAGGTTTTGTGCAAAATTGCGCAGGGTGGAAATACAGAGATTTATCAAGCGAATTTCGAGCGAGGGCATTGCCATGGAAAATTGGGATGAAGTCCGCACGGCCTATCAGGTGGCGCGTATGGGCACAGTCAGCGGCGCCGCCGAAGTGCTGGGCGTGCACCATGCTACGGTGATCCGTCACATTGATGCCATCGAGGCACGTCTGGGGGTCAAGCTGTTTCAGCGTCACGCCCGTGGCTATACGCCAACGGAATCGGGCCAGGATCTGCTGCGAGTGGCGCAGGCAACGGATGACCAATTCAGTCAGTTGGTTGGCCGCTTGAAAGGCCAAGGCGATGAAGTCTCGGGCGAATTGGTGGTGACCTCGCTGTCGTCAATGTCGCATCTTCTGGTTCCGGTGTTGACTGAGTTTCAGCAGATGCACCCCGGTCTGGTCATTCGCTATCTCACGGGCGAGCGCCTGTTCCGCCTGGAGTATGGCGAGGCTCATGTGGCCCTGCGGGCGGGCAATGCACCGGATCAGCCCGACAATGTGGTGCAGCCGTTCCTGAAACAGAAAATCGGACTGTTCGCGGCCCAAAGCTATGTTGACCAGCACGGCATGCTGAAGGGAGTGGATGATTTGAAGAACCACCAGTTTGTCGGCGCCGACAATGCCGAAAGTCGCGCCCCCTTTAACAAGTGGTTGCGCGAACACACCACCCAAGAGACCATCATCTTTCGCTGTTCCGATGGTGTCGCGATGCAAGAGGCCATTATGGCAGGGGCCGGGATTGGCTTTATGTCAATGTGGGAGGCCTCCCGCCGCTCAGGGTTGGTCAAAATGATGGATCCTCAGGCGGAATGGGAAGGCAGCCTGTGGCTGGTGACGCATGTGGATCTGCACCGAACCAATAAGGTGCAGAGCTTCCTGTCGTTCTTGAAAGAACGCTCCAAGGAGTGGGGCGCTTGAGCCTGACGTTGCGCGCCCATGGTGCCATGCTTTTGTTTTCGATGCTGGTTGCTGGGTCGTTCTCGCTGGGGGTCTTGATCGCAAATGATATCGCGCCCATGGCTCTGAATGCGGCACGCTTTGTCATCGCTGCCGTGGTTATTGGTCTTGTGGCGGCTATGAGTGGCAAGCTCAAACGCAGCCACTATGCGGCGCCCTGGCGTTACCTTGTGATGGGCGCGCTCTTTGCCAGCTACTTTGTGCTGATGTTTTACGGGTTGCAGACGGCAGATCCGGTCAGTGCTTCAGCTGTTTTCACCCTGACGCCGGTGCTTAGCGGTGTCTTTGGCTATCTGTTGCTGCGCCAAATCACGACGTCGCGCATGGCGCTTGCCCTGGGTATCGGGGCCGCCGGGGCGCTTTGGGTGATTTTTCGCGCCGATCTGGCTGCGCTGCGGGCCTTTGACATCGGCCAGGGAGAGTTGATCTATTTTGTCGGCTGCATTGCCCATGCAATCTATACGCCCGTGGTGCGTCGGTTGAACCGGGGCGAGCCTGCAATTGCCTTTACCTTTGGCACGCTGATTGCCGGAGCGCTGGTGTTGCTGGTCGTTGGTTGGGGCGATATCTGGGCCACTGACTGGGGCAATTTGCCCGTGCTGGTTTGGATTGGCCTGTTTTACGTCGCCATCTTTGCCAGTGCGATGACCTTTGTTCTGCTGCAGTTTGCCACGCTGCACCTGCCTGCGGCCAAGGTCATGGCCTATACCTATCTGACACCCAGCTGGGTGATCGTCTGGCAGATGGCGCTGGGCAACCCAGCCCCGACAGGGTGGATACTGGTGGGGATTGGGCTGACCGTGGTTGCCCTGGTCCTATTGCTCGAAGATGCAGCCAGACCCCCGCGTGCTGCCAAAGCCTGATCGCGAGGCGTTAGATCTCGCTGGGGAGGCTCGCTGCTGGGGTGTCTTTTAACTCGCTTTCCAGGAAACGCTCAAAGGCGTCCAGGTTCACCGGCTCGAACTGGCCAAAGCCCTGCATCCAGACCGATGCGGCGCGCATGGCATCGGGCTGCAGCTTGCACCACTTCACCCGGCCGCGCTTCTCCTGGGCGATCAGCCCGGCGCGGGTCAGGATGGCCAGATGTTTGGAGATCGCTGCCAGAGACATCTCAAAGGGTTCCGCCACATCGGTCACCGCCATGTCGTCTTCCAACAACATGGTGAGGATCGACCGACGAGTCGGATCGGCCAGAGCGGCAAAGACGGTATCAAGTTCGCTGGACATGTGGCGCACAGTATGCGGCTGCGGCGATAAAGAAAAGCAGGGAGCAAGGCGAGGGGGCCTGCGCCGGAGGTCAAACGCCCTGGGCCAAAATGATCGCACCAGATATCAAAAGCAGGAACAACACGGCCTGGCGAAAACGCGCGTCACTGACGCCCCTGAAGGCCCTGACACCGAAAAGTGTCCCGATGACTGTAAATGGAGCCGAGATGGCTGCATAGATCATCAACTCGCTGTCCAGCTTACCGATCACAAGCATGGCGACACTGGCGAAGGCCAGAACCAGAAGATTGAAGGGCTGATACCGTGCCCGCTGTTGACGCGCGGAAAACCCTCTGAGCTGCAACCAGACCAGGGGCAAGACACCGGAAAGCCCGGCAAACCCGCCCAAAACTCCGCTGGCAAACCCGACGGCTCTATCAGCCATCCCTTCAGGAGAGGCAGAGGCGGCTGGCCGTGGCCATCCTGCAAATTGCAAAAGGGTGTAGACCACCAGAAAGCCGCCAATGATGGTTTTGACCAAAGTCGGCTCCATCAGGGTCAGGATGGCCGCGCCAAACGGAACGCCAAGAATGCCCCCGGACAGCAGGTAGCTGCTTTTGCGCCAGTTCAGCTCAACCGACAATTTCAGCAACCCGATGAGCTGTCCAACCAAAGCCGAGATGATGATGAGCGGCGGGACGATATGGGCTGGCAAAACGAGAAACCAGAAGCCGGAGGCCACAAGCGCGGTGCCAAAGCCGGCAAAGCCATTGATAAAGCCAGCCGCCGTTGCGCCCGCCGCCAAGGCCAAGAGTAACTGGATTTCGATCGGACTGCTCCCTGCTCACAATCGCCACCTTCCGCCGGACACGGAGGAATGGCAAGTGGACACAGGATTTTGGGCGCTTGGGGCGTCGGAGTGCAGGTGAATCCAAAATCAACCGAATGGTTGAATAAGCGGAATGGGGCTCTCAACCCGCCACCAGACCCTGTGCGGCGAAGTGACGGACTCCCATTGAGAGATTTAATTGATTATTTTTCAGATACTTAAAGAATTTTCACCTGCGACGCTTGAACAATTGACTCTGAAGCCCCAGCGCCTTAGCACCTCTCATAGAAATCGCGTGAGGATGGCGCCCGTGACAGATGACGACCAAAAGCAGCGCATGGCGCAGCTGGAGGCCAAACTGGCAGCGGCGCGTAAGGCCCAGGAGCCCAAGCCGCGCGCGGATGAGCACTACTCTCTGGCCAATCAGGCCTGGCGGATGGTGATAGAATTGGTAGTCGGTCTTGGGATCGGCTTTGGCATCGGATACGGCTTGGACCGCCTCTTTGGCACCCTGCCGATCTTTATGGTGCTGTTTATACTGCTGGGACTTGCCGCAGGCGTGAAGGTGATGCTTCGCACCGCGCAGGAGATCCAGGAACAGAAACTGGCCGAACAGGCCGATGAAAATGCAAAGGCTCAGGACTGATCGCGTGATCAACACCTGACGACAGGAGAAGCGGAACGATGGGCAAGCTGTTCTTTTACGTAGCATTGGCACTGGTAGTGGTGTCTGGCTTGATTTTTGCACCTGAGCACGCGGCTCTGGCGATCCACCCGATGGATCAGTTCAACGTGGCCTCTCTGACGGGCGGCGCAGTGAGCACCTTCGCAATCACCAATGTGACCCTCTGGCTTGCCCTGGCCGTTGTCTGCGTCTTCCTGCTGATGGTTGTTGGTTCCTCGCGTCGTGCCATCGTGCCCAGCCGGGCCCAGTCGATCGCAGAACTGACCTACGGTTTCATCTACAAAATGGTTGAAGACGTCGCCGGCAAAGACGGCGTCAAGTTCTTCCCCTACATCATGACTCTGTTCATGTTCATCCTGATGGCAAACTTCCTCGGCCTGATCCCGATGTCCTTCACCACCACCTCGCATATCGCTGTCACCGCGATCCTGGCGGGCCTGGTGTTCTTTACCGTCACCATCGTTGGCTTCGTCAAAAACGGTGTTGGTTTCCTTGGCCTCTTCTGGGTGTCGAGCGCGCCGCTGGCATTGCGCCCCATCCTGGCCATCATCGAACTTATTTCCTACTTCGTACGCCCCGTGAGCCACAGCATTCGTCTGGCAGGCAACGTCATGGCGGGCCACGCGGTTCTGAAGGTCTTCGCAGGTTTTGCAGGCGCACTGGGCCTGTTCAGCTTCCTGCCGATCTTTGCCATCACCGCAGTCTACGCCCTCGAAGTTCTGGTGGCCTTTATCCAGGCCTATGTCTTTACCATCCTGACCTGCGTGTATCTGAAAGATGCCCTGCATCCGAGCCACTAAGGTCTAGATCAACAAGTTACCGGATGGCCCAGTCCTGGGTCATTCGGATCCCAAATCACCACATTCCATCGTAAGGAGAATACCCATGGAAGGCGATATCGCACAACTCGGTCAGTTCATCGGCGCAGGCCTCGCAGCAATCGGTTCCGGCGCAGCCGCGATCGGTGTTGGCCACGTAGCCGGCAACTTCCTGGCAGGCGCACTGCGCAACCCTTCGGCAGCCGCCGGCCAGACAGCTACCCTCTTCATCGGCATCGCCTTTGCAGAAGCCCTGGGCATCTTCTCGTTCCTGGTTGCTCTGCTGCTGATGTTCGCAGTCTAAGACCTTAGGACACTTTATCCTTACGGTCGGGCGGTAGGCCCAACGGCCCACCGCCCGATGTAACGGCAAGTTCCCTAGGAGGACGACATGGCATCTAATACGCAAGACGCAGCTCACGGCGCCGCCGAGGCCGCGCACGGTTCTGCTCCGGGCATGCCGCAGCTGGATTTCTCGACCTTCGGGAACCAGATCTTCTGGCTGGCAATCGCGCTTGTCGCGATCTATCTCATTCTGTCGCGTGTCGCGCTGCCCCGCATTGCTGCGGTTCTGGCAGAACGTCAGGGGACCATCACCAACGACCTCGCTGCGGCTGAAGAACTGAAAGCCAAGGCAGTTGAGGCCGAAGACGCTTACAACAAGGCACTGGCTGAGGCCCGCGCCGAGGCACAGCGTATCGCCGCCGAAACACGCGCCGAAATCCAGGTTGGCCTGGACGAAGCGATTGCCAAGGCGGACGAGCAGATTTCGGCCAAAACGGCTGAGTCTGAAAAAGCCATTGGCGAGATCAAAGCTGGCGCGCTGGAAAGCGTGAAAGTTGTGGCCGCCGACACCGCCGAAGCTCTGGTTACAGCGCTTGGTGGCAAAGCAGATGCAAAAGCAGTCGCCGATGCGGTTGCCGATCAGTTGAAAGGATAAGGACATGCGCACAGTTCTGGCAATTGCCCTCACCCTTGGTGCCACAAGCCCCGCCTTTGCGGCTTCTGGTCCTTTCTTCTCGATGAGCAACACCAACTTTGTTGTGCTGCTTGGCTTCCTTCTGTTTGTTGGCATTCTGCTTTTTGTCAAAGTGCCGAGCCTGTTGGGTGGCCAGCTGGACGCCCGCGCCGAAGGCATCCAAAAAGAGCTGGACGAAGCCCGCGCCCTGCGTGAAGAAGCCCAGACCATTCTGGCGTCTTATGAGCGCAAGCAGCAGGAAGTTCAGGCTCAGGCGGATCGCATTGTGGCTGCGGCGCGTGAAGACGCAGCTGGGGCGGCGGAAGCTGCCAAAGCGGATCTGGACACTTCCATCGCGCGCCGTTTGGCCGCTGCCGAAGAGCAGATTGCATCTGCAGAAGCATCGGCTGTGAAAGAAGTGCGTGATCAGGCGGTTTCGATCGCTGTTGCGGCGGCGGATCAAGTGATCGCCAAGCAAATGACCGCGACGGAGGCAAACAAGCTGATCGACGCGGCCATCACCGACGTCAACGAAAAGCTGCACTGATCCAACCGATCCCTGCGCTTGACGGTCAAAGAACCCGGCCCCAGTGGCCGGGTTTTTTCGGTTTGCAGATCATTTGTTTCCAGACCTGCTTTGGGAGCTGTTGCTGAAGTTCGGCAGAGCGCGGCGAAGCTGCCAATGGACTGTTTCAGAAAACCACCGCGTCCGAACCGAGGGGCAAGAGTAGCGTTGGCTCCGTGGGGGCGGTTCGGGCGCTGCCAAAGCGGCGCATTGGCAATGGGCGAAACGTTCGAATTCGACGGTTTTCGAAGGTCTACTTTGCGGACGAAGTTGTCGCTGGCCACTCATTGGCCAACGACAGAACTTTAAAGTAGCCGGGTCGCCATGCCGCCATCAACTGCCAACGGTGCGCCGGTGACAAAGCTTGATCGATCAGACAGCAAAAACAGAGCTGCCTGAGCAATCTCTTTCGGTTCCGCCATCCGTTTGATGGGATGCAAACCAGCAATGAAGTCGTGCGTTTCTTGGTCGTCACCTGCCATGTCCGTCTTTGTGCCACCCGGCAAAATCGAGTTGATGCGAACGCCTTGGCAGGCGTGGTCGGATGCCAAAGACTGTGTCAGTCCTATCAACCCAGCCTTGGATGCAGCATAGGCTCCCATGCCCGGCATTCCACCATTACTGAAGCCGACAAATGTTCCCGTAAACACCATGGATCCGCCGCCTCGTTTTTCCATCGCCGGAAGCTGCGCCTTGGCCGCGAAGAATGCACTCGATAGATTGGTTGCAATGACAGACTGCCAATTCGCGGTTTTCATCTCAGGAATTGGGCCCATATCACCCATCATCCCTGCATTGTTGAAGGCACCATCCAGACCGCCGAAACGCTGTTCCGCCAATGCGACAAGCGCCAATGCATAGTCTTCATTCTGCACGTCTCCTGCAAGGCAAGCGGCTTTCCCGTTACTTTGGGTGATTTGGTCAACCAGCGTGTTCAATTTCGTTTCACGCCGTGCGCCAAGCACAACTTTTGCGCCTTCTTGCGCAAACAACAAGGCCGCTGCTGCGCCAATACCACTGCTCGCGCCTGTGATGATGATTGTTTTGTCTTTGAGTTCCATGTGCATGCCTTTCACTAATTGCGTGCGAAGCATCTAGTGAGTTTGATGACGATGCAGCGACCCGTTTCATGCTCTTGTAGTCAGCGAAAATTCGAAACAGCAAGATACGGATCAGGTGAGTGGTCAACTTGAAGCCGCTGTTCATACTTCGTACAACACCAGTGATGACGGGCTCTAGTGGGCCATCGTTTCTGCGGATAGCCTGGCGGCTCTGGGGTGATGCGCAGACTACCTTTTACCGCTCTCGTGCTCCAGGCGTTGCTGGGCGATTTCGGCGTTGCGTTCGGTGCGCTGGTGATCGATGAGCGATTGCTTCACATAGTCCAGATGCGCTTCGACGGCAGCGCGGGCGCCCTCAGGGTCACGAGCCTGCAGTGCGGTGTTAATGGCGCTGTGCTGGCTCAACAGCACTTCATAGGTGGTGTGGCGGCTGAACATGATGCGGCGGTTATAAAACACGCCCTCGTGCAGCAGGTCAAACATCGAGCGCATCATATGCAGCATCACCACATTGTGGCTGGCGTCCATGATGGCAGAATGGAACTGCGCGTCCAGACTGGCGGCCTCATCCGAAACCGAGGGGTCACCTGCCGCGACCATTTTGTCAAAAATCGTCTGGATCAGTTTCAGATCGGCATCAGAGCCAAACTGTGCCGCGCGCTCGGCCGCCAGCCCCTCCATGTCGCGGCGAAAGCTGAGGTAGTCAAACACCGCCTCGTCATGGCGGGCAAAGAGCCGGATCAGCGCGGGCGAGAAGGCCGAGCCCAGAACGTCGGCCACAAAGATTCCCGAGCCTGCCTTGGCGGTGAGCAGGCCGCCTTCTTGCAGCTCGGCGATGGCATCGCGCAGCGAGGGGCGCGAAACACCCAGCCGCTCGGCCAGTTCCCGTTCCGAGGGCAAGCGCTCGCCAGGAGACAGGATGCCCCGCAGGATCAGCTGTTCTATCTGGCGCACCACTGAGGCGGAGAGTTTCTCGGGCTGAACTTTTTGAAACGGCATTGGGAGCCTCTGGCTGATCATGTAACGCGGCAGGGGCAGTAAGAACTGCGTGATTGGTGAAAACATAGGACCGCGCCCAGTGCAAGGCGGCAAGTGCTACGCAGGATTGGGAAAGAAAAATCACATCTGTTGAAATATTAGGTCAGCAATATTGACATTAATCGCAACTTTCCTACTTTGGCCGAAGATGATGACCCTGAAAGGAGGCTACATATGTTGCTGCAACAGCTCTTTGCGACCCGAACACACCGGATGAAAGCCTCTGAAATTCGGGAGCTTCTGAAGCTGCTGAACCGGCCTGGGCTATTGTCCTTTGCCGGCGGTATCCCTGACCCGGATCTGTTCCCGGCCGAGCAGTTTTCGGAAGCCTTTCAGGCGGCGCTGGAACCGGCGTATCAGGCTCAGGCGCTGCAATATTCGGTCAGCGAGGGCTATCTGCCGCTGCGTCAGTGGATTCAAGGGGAGATGGCCCGCATGGGGGTCGCCTGCGAGACCGACAACATTCTGATCACATCGGGCTCGCAGCAGGCACTGGACTATTTGGGCAAGTTGTTCTTGTCGCCCAATGATACTGCTCTGGTTGGCTGGCCGACCTATCTGGGAGCTCTGGCCGCTTTCAACGCCTATGAGCCGCGCTATGATCAGCTCAATCCTGGTGGAAATCGCTCGGCGCTTAGCTATGCTGAGGCCGCAGAGGCGGCGGGTAGCAGGGTGAAATTTGCCTATCTATCCCCGGATTTCGCCAACCCCACCGGAGAAACCCTGTCCCTGGCGGGACGCAAAGCTCTGCTGGAGATGGCGGAGGAGTTGGACTGCGCTGTTCTCGAGGATGGGGCCTATCAGGCGCTGCGCTATGATGGCACCGCTATCCCCTCAGTTTTGGCGCTTGAGATTGCGCAGAAGGGGACAATCGAAGCCTGTCGGACGGTCTATTGCGGCTCCTTTTCCAAAACCCTGTCTCCAGGGCTGCGCATGGGCTGGGTGGTGGCCTCTCAACCGGTGATCGCGCAAATGGTGCTGCTGAAACAGGCCGCTGATCTGCATTCTCCAACTCTGAACCAGATGGCAGTGCATCAGGTGGCAGAACGGTGTTTTGACGCCCATGTGGCGCGTTTGCGCCAGGCCTATGGCGCGCGTCGAAATGCCATGCTTGCTGCGCTGCAGGCGTTTATGCCCAAGGGGGTGAGCTGGACCCATCCCCAGGGCGGTATGTTTGTCTGGCTGACGCTGCCAGAGCATATCGACTCCGCAGATCTGCTGAAACGGGCGCTGGAGCAGGAAAACATTGCCTTTGTTCCGGGACAGGCATTTTTTGCTGATGGCAATGGTTGCAATACCCTACGGCTGAGCTTTTCGGTGCTGGATGAGGAGGAGATCCGCACCGGAATTGAGCGGTTGGGACGTTTGCTCTGACCCAGCAGTGACACACTCAGAATTGTTTGTCCGATTAGAAATCCCCTATGGGGTGTGCTATGGTGGTCGAGACATGCGCAATCAAATGATCTTTTTGCTTTCCCTGTTGGGGGCCTGCGCGGAACCGCAGGGCCATTTTGCAGCCGCTCCGGTCCAGAGGGTAACCGTCGATGGCGCGGTTTTTGACATCCGCCTGCGCGGCAATCTGGCAGAGGCGACACGGGTGAACCCGCAATATGCCCCCCGCCTTGGGCCGCTGCGCGTGCAGGCTGCGGAGGCGATGGCTGCTGTCAGTGGCTGTAGGGTCACTGGGGTATTGGGGGATCAGGCCCTGATGACGGGTGTGCTGGATTGCTCTGAACGCAGCAAAGAGGAGAGGGCAGAGGAGGGGCCAGCCCCTCTGTGTCTGCGACACATTCACCCCGGAATATTTTTAGAAAGGTGAAAGCGGGGGAGGGAAGGCCAAGGAAATTTGCAATTATCCACAAGATATGGTGGTGCTGGGGCGTAGTCTCGCTGTCATTGGGGTGGTTGGCGTTGACTCGGTGGTCAAGAAGCTGCTGCAGTCCTTGGCAAGAAGAATCACTCAGGGGCAGCTTTGCGCTTTTCCAAACTCAGGCTTACTGGCTTTAAAAGCTTTGTCGACCCGACCGATTTGATTATCGGGGACGGGCTGACAGGCGTTGTCGGACCCAATGGCTGTGGCAAGTCCAATCTGTTGGAGGCGTTGCGCTGGGTGATGGGGGAGACCCGAGCAAAGGCCATGCGCGGCGGCGGCATGGAGGATGTGATCTTTGCCGGCACCACTTCGCGCTCGGCACGCAATTTTGCCGAGGTGAACCTGCTGATTGACAATTCGGACCGGCTGGCGCCTTCGGGGTTCAACGAGGCGGATCAGCTGGAAATTGTGCGTCGGATTACGCGCGATGCGGGCAGTGCGTATAAATCCAACGGTAAAGATGTTCGGGCGCGCGATGTTCAGATGCTTTTTGCCGATGCCTCGACTGGGGCGCATTCGCCGGCGCTGGTGCGGCAGGGACAGATTTCGGAGCTGATCAACGCCAAGCCCAAGGCGCGGCGCCGTATTCTGGAGGAAGCGGCGGGTATTTCGGGCCTCTATCAGCGCCGCCACGAGGCTGAGCTGAAGCTGAAGAATACCGAACAGAACCTGTTGCGGGTGGATGACGTGGTGGAGCAACTTGCCGGTCAGCTGGGGCAATTGGCGCGTCAGGCCCGCCAGGCGCAGCGCTACCGGGATATTGGGGAGAAGCTGCGGCTGGCCGAGGGGATGCTGCTGTATCGGCGCTGGCGTGAGGCAGATGAGGCACGGTTGACGGCCGAGCAGGATCTGACCATTCGTTTGACACAGGCGGCCAAAGGGGAGGCTCTGTCGCGGGCGGCCGCCAAGAACCGGGCTGAGGCCGAAGAGGCGCTGCCGCCGCTGCGCGAGGAGGAGGCTGTTGCGGCAGCCATTTTGCAGCGTTTGATGGTGCAACGAGACTCGCTGGGCGATCAGGAGGCCCAGGCCCGTCAGACCATCGAACGCTTGGTCAGCCGTATTCAGCAGTTGGGGAATGACATCGAGCGCGAAGGCGGGTTGAACCGGGATGCTGGCGAGACCATCGAGCGGCTGGATTGGGAACAAAAGGAGCTGGCCAAGGCCAGCGAGGGCCAGGATGACCGCCTGAGCGAGGCCGGGGAATTGGCGCGGGAGGCCGCCAAAATTCTGGAGGCCCGCGAAGACCACCTGACCCAGCTGACAGAAGATGTGGCGCGGCTTTCGGCGCGCTATCAATCTGCGCAGCGCCTGGTCGAGGACTGTCAGCGCACCCTAGCGCGGTCTGAAACCGAAGGCGCAACGGCGGCGCTTGCTCAGGACCAGGCAAGAGAAGCGCTGGGCCTGGCAGGCGAAGGTTTTGAGGCAGCGCAGGCCACCGAAGAGGAGGCGCGGGAAGCTGTTGAGATGGCCGAAGAGGCTCTGGCTGCGGCGGATGAGACCCGGACTGAGACCCAGGCGCTGGAATCGGCGGCACGGGCGCAACGGTCCGAGGCCGAGGGGGAGCTGGGCGCGATCCGGGCCGAGGTGACGGCCCTGGCCAAGCTGTTGGAACGTGACACGGCCGAAAGCGGCCAGATTCTGGACGAGCTGAGCGTGGCGCCCGGATATGAAAAGGCGCTGGGGGCGGCTCTGGCGGATGATCTGCGCGCGCCGCTGGCGGCGGTGGACGGGCCAACAGGGTGGCTGGATCTGCCTGCCTATACCCGTGATGTGCCGCTGCCGGATGGGGTGGAGCCCCTGGCCAAACATGTCTCTGGCCCTGCGGCGCTGGCGCGTCGGATTGGTCAGATCGGGCTGGTGGATAGTGATACGGCCCGCGGGCTGCAGGCGGATCTGCAACCAGGGCAGAGGCTGGTGACCCTGGAGGGCGATATCTGGCGGTGGGATGGCTACCGGGCTTGGGCCGAGGATGCGCCCAGTGCAGCGGCCCTGCGGCTGGAACAGCTGAACCGGCTGGAAGCGCTGAAGCAGGAGCTGGAGCGGGTCAGCGCCAAGGCAGATGGCACACGTGCCGCGCATGAAACGCTGATCCGGCGCTTGGAAGAGGTGACCCAGGCGGATCAGAATGCGCGCCAGGCGCGCCGCGTTGCGGATCAGCGCGTGGCCGATGCGGCTCGGGCGCTGAGCCGCGCCGAGGCAGAACGGAACCTGGCCGAGGGTAAGCTGGAGACCTTGGGTATTGCGGTGGCGCGCCACAATGAGGATGCGATGAACGCCCGCTTGCAACTGACGGAGGCCGAGGCGGCGCAGGCTGAGCTCGGCGATCTGGACGCTGCCCGCGCCGGGGTGGAAGACATTAAACAGGGGGTCGAGGCGGCCCGGATCACCATGCTGACCCATCGCTCGGCGCATGATGAGTTGCGCCGCGAGGGCGAGGCTCGCACCAAACGCGCTCAGCAGGTTACCAAGGAACTGTCGGGTTGGCGGCACCGGTTGGAAACCGCTGAGCGACGCATTGAGGAGTTGGCGGAACGCCGGGAGGCCTCGCAGGAAGAGCTGGAGGACGCCCATGCGGTGCCCTCCGAAATTGCCGAAAAACGCGAGGAGCTGAATGAGGCCATTGAAGACGCCGAAAGCCGAAAGACGCTGGCCTCGGAAGCGCTGATCACTGCCGAGACCGGGCTGCGTGAACTGGTGCAGATCGAGCGCGACTCGGAACGGCTTGCTTCGGAAGGGCGCGAGGCGCGGGCGCGCTCCGAGGCGCTGTGTGAGGCTGCACGGGAAAGCGTTGCCCATGCTGCGGAGCGGATCAGCGAAGACCAGAATTGCAGTCCTGAGGCCCTGCTGGAACAGCTGCAGGTCAGCCCGGATCAGATGCCGGGGGCCGAGGATCTGGAGGCTGAGGTTAACCGGCATAAGCGGCAGCGCGATGCCCTGGGGGCGGTGAACCTGCGGGCCGAAGAGGATGCCCGCGAGATCCAGACAGAACATGATGAATTGGTCTCGGAAAAATCCGATCTGGAAGAGGCAATCAAGACCCTGCGTAGCGGCATTGCCAGCCTCAACCGCGAAGGGCGCGAGCGGCTGCTCACAGCCTTTGAAGAAGTGAATGCAAGTTTTGCCAACCTCTTTACCCATCTGTTTGGCGGCGGCGAGGCCAATCTGGTGATGGTGGAAAGCGACGACCCATTGGATGCCGGGCTCGAGATCATGTGTCAGCCACCGGGCAAGAAACTCTCGACGCTGTCTTTGTTGTCGGGCGGGGAGCAGACCCTCACCGCTATGGCGCTGATCTTTGCGGTCTTCCTGTCCAACCCGGCTCCGATTTGTGTGCTGGACGAGGTTGACGCGCCGCTGGATGATGCCAATGTTACGCGCTTTTGTGACCTGTTGGACGAGATGTGCCGCCAGACCGAAACGCGGTTTCTGATCATCACCCACCATGCGGTGACGATGGCGCGTATGGATCGGCTGTTTGGGGTCACTATGCAGGAAAAAGGCGTTAGCCAGCTGGTTTCGGTGGACTTGAAAAAGGCAGAGGCCCTGGTCGCATAGGCTTGAAGATCGCCCGTTGTTTGGTGGTATTGGTCCTAAGGACAAGGTCTTGGGGAAAAAGAATGGAAAACACTCTCTTGCTTGCCGTTTTGATATCTTAGTAGTTAGTTAGGGATGATCATGGCCAGATCTTGGACTGCGATCCAAGGGCCAGCATTGAGCAAAAACAAAATTGGAGGGACGAATGAAACTGACAAAACTCTTTGCGGTTGCAGCGCTTGCAATCAGCCCCATTGCCGCTCAGGCGGAGAATTTGACAGCTAGGAATTCCAGCAGCATCGAAGGTTTTTTCCTCGACGAAGGCTCTAGCGTTGAAGTGCTCGTGGACAATGTTGGTGATCCACAGCTGAACGTGAACCACTATGGCAGCGAGTTCACGATTTTCTACTATGGCTGCGACAACAACACCAATTGTGATTCCATTCAGTTCTACTCTGGCTATGCCACTGATGGCTCTGTCCGCCTGAAGACGGTCAATGATTTCAACGCTGAAAAGCGTTGGGTGCGCGCCTATGTTGCGGACAATGGCTCCACCAAGCTGGAGATGGATCTGTATATGGGCGACGATGGCGTCAGCCCTGATGACTTTGCCACGGTTGTCGGCCTCTGGTCGCGCCTGATGGGGGACTTTGAGGAAGTGATCGACTACTGATCCCTGTCATCAAGCCCGCGAAAGGGCCTGAGATCAATTGCGAAAGGGGCATGTGTGTTCATGCCCCTTTTCTCTGTCTAGCGCGTGAGTTTCGGTCTGGCTTACAGACGTCCCAACAGCGTGGGTGTTGGCCAGGCATCGGCCGGCAGCCCCAGGCGCTGTTGTTCGCTTTGAACCGCGGCGCGGGTCTTGGCGCCAAGAATACCATCGATCTTGCCCACATCATGTCCCAGATGCTGCAGTTTCTGCTGCAGCTGCTTCATCTGCGTCCCCGAGAGACCCTGGTCCGGCTTGCCGGCAGAATAGACCGAAGCTCCCTCTAGCCGGTTGGCAAAATAGGCAGCGGTCAACACATAGGTAAAGCTCTGGTTCCACTCAAAATAAACGTCGAAATTCGGGTAGGCGAGGAAGGCTGGCCCCCTGTGGCCCTGGGGCAAAAGCAGTGCGGCTTGCAGATTGCCTGCGGCCAAAGAACCCTCCTTGGCGCGCAGGCCCAGGGCTTGCCATTCTTTGACCGAGAGTTTGGTATCGGTGCCGGATTTGGACAGGTCGAGACCACCGGGGATGGTAACCTCTTGCAGCCAGGGTTGCCCGGCGGTCCAACCCAGATGGGACAGCATCTTGGCGCCGGACATCAGTGCATCTGCTGGCGAGGTTTTTAGGCTGACCTGGCCATCCCCATCGGCATCAACACCATTATCAAGAATATCCTGCGGCAGCATCTGCACCATGCCAATTTCGCCCGCCCAGGCGCCGGTAGTGCGCGCGGGGTCAAAATTGTCGCGCTTGTACAGCTCCAGGGCGGCAAAGATCTGTGGCCGGAACAGCTCTGGGCGGCGGCAGTCATGGGCCAGGGTGATCAGCGCGTTGCGGGTGTTGAAATCGCCCTGAAAGCTGCCGTAGTCGGTCTCAAAGGCCCAAAAGGCCAGAAGCACACCGCGATCAATGCCATAGGTGCTTTCAATCCGGCGGAAGGTGCTGTCGTATTTTTCTGCCATCGCGCGGCCCCGGTTGATCCGGCTCTGCGAGATCAGCCGACGGGAGAACTCGATAAAGGGCTTTTGAAACACGCCCTGGGCCCGGTCCGCTCGCAGCACCTTGGGATCCTGACTGGCCCCTTTGAAAAAGCCATTGACGGTGGCCCGGTCATAGCCTGCTGCCAGAGCCTCTTGCTTGAGGGATTTTACAAAGCCGGAAAAGCTGCCACCACATTGGGCAAAAGCGGTTGCCGGGAGCAAGAGGGCGGCAAAGGCGAGGGGCAAGAGGCGCATGACGGGCAGTCCTTAATGAAGCTCTAAAACACCGTATGTGCTAAAAGATGAGCGTAAAAGCAACCAACAGAGCCAGGCCAAGGCCCCATGTCATCCACAAAAGCGCGCAGCATCGCAGAATGGCGGGGCCGGTAATGCTCTTCGCGCCGGCTGTATTGACCCAGGAAAAATCCCGCATTTCCCCATCATAAGACCGTGGTCCAGCCAATGACAGTCCCAGGGCGCGCGCCGTGGCAGACTCGGGCCAACCGGCATTGGGAGAGCGGTGTTTGGCGGCATCGCGGGCAATGGCGGGCCAATCGCGCAGCACTCCGCCCACCAAGGCAATCAACAGCCCTGTCAGTCGCGCCGGAATCAGGTTGACCAGATCATCCAGCCGGGCGGTGGCCCATCCGAACTGCTCATAGCGCGGGGTGCGATAGCCGATCATGCTGTCGCCGGTGTTGATCATCTTGTAGGCCAGCAGCCCGGGCAGCCCGGCCAACAGAAACCAAAAAGCCGGGGCGACAACTCCGTCGGACATGTTCTCCGAGCCGCTCTCAATAGCCGAGCGGGCAACCTGCGGGCCGGTCATGGTTTCGGTGTCTCGACTGACAATCATGGCAACTGCCCGGCGCCCTTGATCCAGGGAGACGGTCAACCCGGTTGCAACGGCGCGCAGGTGTTCCACCAGCGAACGTTGTGCCACCAGGATGGCCGCGATCAGGATTTCGACCAGGGGTCCAAGGAGAGACAAAAGCCAGCCAAGGCTCAGTCCCAGGCAGGTCAGCAGGGTGACCGCAAGCAGTCCCTTGGCCCGGCGCCCATGGCCTGTGTTTAGGCGCTTCTCCAGCCAGGATACGAATTGGCCCATCAAAACGGCCGGGTGGGGCAGGCGCGACCAGAGCCAGTCGGGCTCACCCAACAGGGCGTCCAGCACCAGGGCGATGAGCAGGATCTCTGCGGTGCTCACAGGGCGTTCTCCAACCGCTCCCAGCCTTCTGCGGGCGGCAGTCCCAGGCGGATAAGGGTTTTGGAATAGGGAAAGATCCGGCTCCAGATATGGGCCTTGGCCAGACGCGTTTGCCATTGGGCGGCATCCTCGACCTCATAGAGGCGAAACAGATCAGTGCCCCCGGCAAGGGTGGCCCCCCGCGCGGTGGCCAGTTTATCCAGCCTCTGCGCGTCGCGGGCGAGGGTCTGCCGGGTGGTTTGTGCCCAGCTCTGATCCCGCAGTGCGTGAATACCGGTTTTTAATGCCGGCCCCGAAACCGCCCAGGGCCCCTGCAATTGAGCCAGTCGCTGGATCAGGTCAGGATCGCCAATGGCAAATCCCAGCCGCAGGCCGGCAAGGCCCCAGAATTTGCCAAAGCTTTTGAGGATGATCACACCGGGCTGGGCTGCCAGATGCATGAGGCTGTGATCAGGGCAGATATCGCAAAAGCTCTCATCAATGATGCTCAGAGGCGCGGCCACTTCATGGGGGTGCCACAGGCGTCCGTCGGGATTGTTTGGGTTCACCGCGACGCTGGCCTCGGCGGGCAGATTGGCGGTAATGGACCAGCCGTGATTTTCAAAGGCGGCGGCGTGTTCATTATAGGTTGGACGCGTGATCCTGACCCAGCGTGGGTCTCCCAGTCCGGGCAAGAGGGCAATCAGCACAGAGGCCCCCGGTGCGGGCAGTACGGCGGCCTCTGGTGGTACGTTCCAGAACTCCCGCGCGGCCTGCACCAGCTCTGCATTGGCGGCCACGTCAGGCAGCGCGCTCCAGTCTGATGCGTCAAAGGTCGGCAACGGATAGGGGGTAGGATTGATCCCCGTTGAAAGATCTATCCAATCGGCGCGGGGGCCGCCGTAGTCGTGGATGGCTGCGCTCAGATTGCCGCCATGATCGCGCAGGGTGGCGCCCGTTTTGATCTGGCCCTCAGTAACATGTGCCGACATGGAAAAGCCCCAACCTGATATCACTGCCAATGCCTGCGGCATTGTTTCTTTTCGTATGAAACAGGGGCAGAGATAAGGCAAGACAGCTTTGCTGGACGGTGGCTTGTTCTTGCTTAGGCGGGGCTTTTTTTGAGCTGAATTTAGGCACTGTGGAGTCAGATCTGGTTGCGATCATGGGGCTCCAGCCAGTTGATATCCGGGTTCACCGGAATGATCCGATTGGGATTGATGGTGTCATGACTGTAGTGGTAGTGGCGCACGATATGCTGCATGCCGATGGTCGCCTGAACGCCCGGGTATTGAAACAGCTCACGGCAATAGGCCCAGAGATTGGGGTAATCCACGATCCGCTTTTTGTTGCACTTAAAATGCAGGTGATACACCGGGTCGAAACGCACCAAGGTAGTAAAGAGCCGCCAGTCGGCCTCGGTCAGTTTGGTGCCCATCAGATAACGATGCTGCGACAGCAGATCCTCCAGCCAGTTGAGCGAGTCAAACAAGGGTCCAACAGCGGCATCATAGGCCTCTTGCGTCGTGGCAAAGCCGCATTTGTAAACACCGTTGTTCACGCTGTCATAGATCCGCGTGTTCACCGCCTCGATTGGTTCGCGCAGCTCTTCGGGCCAGAAATCTCGGGTGTTTCCGGTGATGCCGTCAAAGGCCGAATTGAACATACGGATGATATCGGCGCTCTCATTCGAAACGATGGTTTTGCGGGTTTTGTCCCACAAGATGGGCACAGTCACCCGCCCGGTGTAGCTGGGATCGGCGCGGGTATAGATCTGGTGCGCATGGCTGCTGTCAAAGAGGTGATCGCCCGTGGCGCCATCTGCGTCGCGCACAAAAGTCCAGCCTTCGCCCAGCATGTCAGGGTGCACTACCGAGACGGAGATATGGTCCTCCAGATCTTTGAGCGCGCGAAAGATCAGGGTGCGATGCGCCCAGGGGCAGGCCAGCGAGACATAGAGATGATAGCGTCCGCTTTCGGCCTGAAACCCGTCCTGACCGCTTAGACCCGCGCTGCCATCCGCAGTTACCCAGTTGCGAAACTGTGCTTCGGAGCGTTTGAACGCGCCTCCGGTGGATTTGGTGTCATACCATTGATCCTTCCAGATCCCGTCAATCAATAATCCCATAGCAGTGTCTCCTTCACTCGGCTGGCCTGCGGCATGGCTGGCTGCAGAGACAAATAGGCGCAGATGCGTCTCCAGCCTATCCGTGTTGTCGCGCAGATCCTCTGCATGGCTGCACATCACGAGCCCGTGCCTGTAGGGATATGTGACCAAGGTCTGTTTGAAACCAGCGCCTCAGCAGGCCATGGGGTGGGGCGTTTCGTTACGGGCTGTTTCAAAATGTTCACTTGATTTTATCTATTTGTCGGTCACCTTTAGAAGAAGATAGCAAGCCGAGGGTGACGCGATTCCCATCGCTCAGCGCTTGGCCGAAAGGGGACCAGCCATGACCACATATGTGCCAAAAGCCGTGCAAGAGGCGCTGGATGCAGCGCGCGTTTCCGGCCTGAAAAAGAAGAGCCGCCTGCGAGTGGCTGTGGATGGCGGCTATTTCCCGGTGCTGCGCACCTGGGAAAACGGATTTTCGGTCGAAGAGGAATTTGCGCCGCAGCTGCGCGGGTTGGTCGATCTGTATGATGGATCGCGCCACGTGTCGCAGTGCCTGATTGTTGCCTCAGAGGCCGCAGGTGGCGAGATGCGCTATGAGTTCAAGCGCTCGACTGCGGCAGCTGACAAGGCTCCGCTGGATTTCTATCGTGCTCCGGATGCGCCAATTGGCCTGATTGGCACGGAGGGTGCCGAAGGGCGGCTGCAGTAATTGCCATGGCGATCGGCGGCGTGGCGATCTCGGTCTGAGGGATTGCAGGTTCCATCTGTCGCCAGGGGCAGCAGAGAAGGGGGCTTTGCCCCCGTCGCCGCAGGCGACTCCCCCAGGATATTTTCGGCCAAATGAAAGCGGTGGAAAACAGCTCTGCTGTGAATTTTGAGGCAACGGGGGCTCAGGGTCTGATCTCTACTCGGGTCCCGAGCCCAGCCAAGTGCCAGAGCCGTTCCATTTGAGAATTGGTGACCGCGATGCAGCCTTCGGTCCAGTCTCCGGGCAGAACAAGCGCCTGGCCCAGGGCATTGGGTTGGCCGTGAATGAAAATATCACCTCCGGGGCTGAGGCCTGCCTCTGACGCGCGGGCGACATCCCTGGGCCGAGGGTAGTTTAACCCCAGTGACAGATAGAAACTGCTGTTGGGATTACGGCGGTCGATCTTAAACAGACCCTCGGGTGTTTTGCCGTCGCCCTCTTGTTGTTTGTCACCTTCAGGGGCAAAGCCAAGGGCGATGTTAAACTCCAGGACAACCTGCCCGTTCCGGCGTGCGGTGAGGCGGCGTGCGGATTTATCGATCAGGATATGATCAACCCGCTCGGCCTGCACCGCCAGGTCCGGGGGCACAGGTCTGGAGCCATAGTGGCTCCAGATCCCCCAGCCGAAGGCAAGAATAACGGGCACGATCAGAATGACCGCCACCCGCTTGAGACCGACGCGCCGCATCAAGACTATTGCAGATCCGCAAACGCCTTTGCCAGGCGTTCCCCTGCCTCAACGATACGGCTGCGCTGGGTGCCCATGTTGAAGCGCAGGAAGTTTTCACCACCGCTGCCAAAGGTCGTGCCATGGTTGGCAGCAATGCCGGCATCCTGCTCGACCCGTTTGGTGAATTCTTCGCGGCTCATGCCGGTGCCGGAGAAATCAATCCAGGACAGATAGGTGGCCTGCAATCTCATAGAGTTGAGACCGGGGATCTTGGCAATGGCGGCGTCAAAGACCTGACGGTTGCCGTCGATATAGGCGACCAGCTCATCCGCCCATTTTGCGCCTTCCGGGGAGTAGACCGCAGCGGTTGCCAGTTGACCCGCCGAATTTGGCGACAGGGCCAGCGCCAGCATGCGGCGCTGGAAGCGGGCGCGCAGGTCGGGATCGGGGATGATCACCTGCCCGGTGTGCAGCCCGGCAAAGTTGAAGGTCTTGGACGGGGCGGTGAGCATCAGCAGCCGGTCAGTGATTTCCGGCACCGCATTCTGCATCGGGATATGGGTAGCGCCATCAAAAACCAGATCGTGATGGATTTCATCCGACAAGAGGATCAGATCGTGGCGTTTGGCAAAATCAGCCACCTCTTGCAGCTCGTCCTGGGTCCAGACCCGGCCACCGGGGTTATGAGGCGAGCAGAGGATGACCATCTTTTCCTTGCCGGTCATCTGCGCGTCATAGGCATCCATATCCATTTCATAGCGGCCATCGCGGTTGATCATCTCGCATTCCACCACCTGGCGGCCAGCGTTGTTAATCACCTTGGCAAAGGCGTGGTAGACCGGGGTGAACAGGACAATGCCATCCCCCGGCTGGGTGTATGTGTCCAGACACATGCCGACGCCGTTCACCAGTCCGGTGGTGGTAAAGATGGCTTCGGGGTCGACCGTCCAGCCGTGGCGGTTCTGCATCCACCAGCAGATCGCCTGCTTGTAGGGGGTATCACAATTCACATAGCCATAGATGCCATGATCGGCCATTTCGCGCATCTTTTCAGTGACCATGGGCGGCACGGCAAAGTCCATATCGGCGACCCACATGGCGAGCCCGGTGTCAGGTGAGACACCATAGAGGCTCTCCATATAGTCCCATTTGGCGCAATGGGTGCCGCGACGGTCGATGATGCTGTCAAAATCCATGGGGATACTCCGCTTGTTTGCCAGCGAAGCTAGCGGCTATTGCGCCATGTGCAAGGGCTCTGTTGATCTGTAGCTTTGCCATGGCAAGCAGGGCGTTGCAGTCATAGGGGCAATGTCCTAAATCATCCTCATGAAACATTCGATCCTGATCCATCCCGATCCCCGTTTGAAAAAGCTCTGCGCTCCGGTTGCGGATCTGTCGGACAAGCTGCGCCTGCTGGCCGACGACATGCTGGAAACCATGTATGCAGCCCCCGGCATCGGCCTGGCCGCGCCACAGATCGGCGTGATGGACCGGCTCATCGTGATGGATTGCGAAAAGGCCGAGGGTGTCGATCCCAAGCCCTTGATCATGTTCAACCCTGAGATCATCTCGGCCTCGGATGAGACCAATGTCTACGAGGAAGGCTGCCTGTCGATCCCCGATCAATATGCTGAGGTCACCCGCCCCAAGGAGGTTGAGGTGCAATGGCTGGATCGCGATGGCAATCAACAGCAGCAGAGTTTTGACGGGCTTTGGGCCACCTGTGTGCAGCATGAGATCGACCATCTGGATGGCAAATTGTTCATTGATTACCTGAAACCGCTGAAACGGCAGATGATCACCCGCAAGATGCAGAAACTGAAAAAAGAGCGCGCCCGCGCCAAAGGAGCCTGATCATGGCTGTGCGCCCCTGCCTGCCCTGGCCCGACAAGCGTCTGCGCACCCCTGCGGCTGAGGTGAGCGAGATCACCGATGAGGTGCGTGAGATCTGGAACGATATGATCGACACTATGGAGGCCATGCCCGGTGTGGGTTTGGGGGCAAACCAGATCGGCGTGATGTTGCGCCTGGCCGTGGTGGATGGCTCCAAAGAGCGCGGCCGCGCCGTGCGCATGGCCAATCCCGAGGTGCTGCATGCCTCGACCCAGCTTCGTGAGCACGATGAGGCCAGCCCCAACCTGCCGGGCGTCTCGGCCAAGATCAAACGCCCACGCGCGGTGACTGTGCGCTACATGGATGAAAACGGCGAGGTTGCCGAGCGTGATTTTGTCGGTATCGAAGCCACCAGCGTGCAGCATCAGATCGACCATCTGAACGGCAAGCTCTACTTTCATCACCTGTCCAAGATGAAACGCGACATGCTGATCAAGAAATCTAAGAAACTGAGCGGCTAGAGCCTGGGAGCAGTCAGATGCGTGTCATCTTCATGGGAACACCGGAGTTCTCGGTGCCGGTGCTTGATGCGCTGGTCGAGGCGGGTCACGAGATTGCGGCCGTCTACTGCCAGCCACCGCGTCCCGCCGGGCGGGGCAAAAAGGATCGTCCAACCCCGGTGCATGCCCGCGCTGCCGAGCTGGGCTTTGAGGTGCGCCATCCGGTTTCATTGAAGGGCGAAGCCGAGCAGGCGGCGTTTGCCGCCCTGAAAGCAGATATCGCCGTGGTGGTGGCCTATGGTCTGATCCTGCCGCAGGTGATCCTGGATGCCCCCGCCAGGGGCTGCTTGAACATTCATGCCAGCCTGCTGCCGCGCTGGCGCGGAGCGGCACCGATCCATCGCGCCATCATGGCGGGCGATGCGGAAACCGGCGTCTGCATCATGCAGATGGAGGCGGGGCTGGACACTGGCCCGGTGCTGCTGCGCGAAGGCACGCCGATCGGGGCAGAGGAAACCACCAGCCAGCTGCATGACCGGCTGTCCGAGATGGGGGCCTCGCTGATTGTCACCGCGCTGCGTCATCTTGATGGGCTGACGCCGGACGTGCAGCCTGAAGAAGGCGTCACCTATGCCGCCAAGATTGACAAGAATGAGGCCCAGATCGACTGGAGCCAACCGGCGGAAGAGGTCGACCGCAAGATCCGCGGGCTGTCGCCCTTTCCTGGCGCCTGGGTTGAAATCGATGGGCAGCGGGTGAAACTGCTGGCCTCGCGTCTGGCAACAGGTAAAGGCCAGCCGGGGCAGGTGCTGGAGGGGGATCGGCTTGTGGTGGCCTGCGGTGAGGGCGCAGTAGAGCTGTTGCGCTTGCAACGGGCGGGCAAAGCTGCGCAGGATCGGGAGATCTTTCTGCGCGGCTTCCCCTTGGAGACCGGGCGACAGCTGTAACGGGAGGGTGCGGATGTTTCCGGTCCTGATGGGAACCATAGTGCTTGCCGGGATCACCGGTTACATTGCCGAGAAGACTGGCTTTACCCAAAACGGCTATCTGTCTTCGATCATCATCTGCATCGGCGGCGCCTTTCTGTTTTACTTTGTGCGGCTGATGTTTGGTTTTGGCTTTGCCTCACCGGGGCTCAACGCCATTGTGTCGTCAATTGGGGCGCTGATCATTGTGCCCTTCCATTGGCGGCGGTAACGGAGCGCACACATGAGCATTGTTTTCCTGATCATCATCGGCATTGCAGCCGGATTTGTCGCCACCAGGATCATGGGCATTGAATCCGATATCATCACCACCATGGCAATTGGCATCGCCGGAGCCCTGATCGGTGGCTTTGTCCTGCGCGCGCTGCTGACGGTGATGGGCATGATCGCGGGGCTGGTGGGCGCCGTGCTGGGCGCCCTGGTGCTGATCTGGCTCTGGCAGACCTATATCAAGCGCTGACCCCTTCCAGCGGGCAGCCCTCCACCGTGATGCGGTGCATGTAGCGGCGAAATCCGTGATAATCGTTGATCGCCTTGTGCCAGGTAGCGCGGTTGTCCCACAGGGTGATGTCGCCCGCCTGCCAGCGCACCCGGGCCTGCAGTTCCGGTTGCTGGCAATGCTGATAGAGCATCTGCAGCAGGGCCTCGGATTCCGCCGCGCTTAGACCGTCGATCCGGGTGGTGAAGACCGGGTTCACAAACAGAGATTTGCGCCCCGAGAAGGGATGTTTGATCACCACGGGATGCAGGACATCCTGGGTGGCGGCCTCGGCGTTGCTCAGTCGCCCGCTGCGCACCGCCTCGCTGTCCTGGGCTGCCATGCCAAAGACGTGGCGTGAGCTGTGCCAGGCGGACAGTCCTTCCAGTATCTTCTGCATCTTTGGCGACAGGCTATCATAGGCTTGAGACATCGAGACAAAGAGCGTGTCCCCGCCATAGGGCGGCACCTCGATGGCGCGCAGCAGCGAGCCCATGGCCGGGGCCTCATCATAGGAATGATCGGTGTGCCAGCCCTCTCCGACGGCGGCCCTTTGGTCCTTTTCCTTCAGCACAGTGGCGATCTCGGGGTGACCGTCCACAGGCTTGAAAAACCGGTTCACATTGATCGGGCCAAAGCGACGGGCAAAGGCGATGTGATCCTCCGGCGTCACCTCGGCCTGGCCTCGGATCACCAGCACTGAATGGGTTTTGAAAGCCTCAAAGAGAGGTGCAAAATCGGCCTCCTGGCGAATATCCGCGCCCTGCACCTCGGCACCCAATCCGCCTGTCAAAGGGGTAATCTGCATCGCGTTGTCTCCTGTTTGCTGCCGACAACGCTAGGGGATTTCAAAAGGCTGGAAAAATATATTATTCTGCGCTCAAAGGATAAAAAAACTGATGATTAAATTCACCCTGCGCCAGCTTGAGCATTTCTCCACTGCCGCCCGTCTGGGCAGCATCGCGGCGGCTGCACGGGCGCTGGGCATGACCCCAGCTGCCATTGCCGCGTCTTTGGCAAAACTGGAAGAGGTCAGCGGGGTGACACTCTTTGACAGGTATCCAGCGCAGGGCATTCGGCTGACCACGGCCGGGCGAGAGGTCCTGGAGGCGGCTGCAGGGATTCTCTCTCGCGGGGAAGAGTTGCAGGCAGGGCTTCACGGGTTGGAGCAACGCAGCCGGGGGCATCTGCGCTTTGGTTGTTACCCGGCGCTGGCCTATGTCTTTGCGCCGCCCATCCTGATGACACATGGCAATCGCTGGCCCGGCGTCCAGCTGGAGATTTTTGAGACCCATTTTGAGGAGATGCAGCAGCTTTTACAGCGGGCGGAGGTGGATTTGATCCTGACATATGATCAAGGGTTGGACCCAGAGCAATTTGACATTCAGCCGCTGATGCAGGTGCGCCCCAAGGTTCTGCTTTCGGCGCGCCATCCCCTGGCCCATCGCGCGGCCTTGTCGATCAGTGATCTGGAAGGGCTGCCCTATCTTTTGGTGCAGGATCCCGGCGCGGGGCCCGGCTATCTGGATTTGCTCCGCGCGGCGGGGGCCTCCCCCGAAGTGGCATTGGTCACCAGATCTTACGAGCTGGCCCGCTCCTGTGTTGGCAAGGGGCTGGGCTATAGTCTGATGGCCTTTCAGCCGCCAAATCCGCAAACCTATCATGGCGACAGGGTGGTTGCCTTGCCGCTCTCCACGGATCTGGGTCCGCAGGAGGTGGTGCTAGCCTATCGCAAGGGACGTGGGTCAGAGCCGCTGATCAAGGCCTTTGCCCAGAGCTGTCAGGAGGTTTTTGCTGTGCAGGCGCCGCCGCATGCGCAGCTGTTCCTGGCCTGAGCGCCTCTTCTTGCTGGTGGAGCGGTCACTGGCGCGGGGGGCGGCTTTTGTAGACTGGCAGGTGCCAGCCAAAGGCGATGGAGCCTGCCCGCAAGACCCAGGTGACAATGGCGCAAAGGATGAGAGTTGGTCCCGTGGTCAGGCCCAGTGAGGCTGCCGTTATGGCGGCTATGGCGCCGCTCATGGCGCAGGTGATGTACAGCTCACCCTGTTTTAGCACCAGGGGGACTTCACCAACCACCACATCGCGCATCAACCCGCCCAGGCTGCCAGTGGCCATGCCCATCAACACTGCGATGACATCGGGTTTGTCCAGTGCCATGGCAACCCCGGTGCCGGCAGATACCGCAATGGCCAGGGCAAAACTGTCGAGCCAGATCAGCAAGCGCAAGCGACTTTCCACCAGATGCGCGGTAAAGAACACCACAACAGCGGCCAGGGCGGCCAGCAGGATGTGGTTCGGATCGGCAACCCAAAACACCTCGTCCCGGTTCAACACCAGATCCCGTACTGTACCGCCGCCGACGGCGGTCAGGCAGGAAATGAAGGCAAAGCCGACGATATCAAGCTGCGCCCGGCTGGCGACCAGGGCGCCGGTCAGGGCAAACACCAGCACCGAGGCATAGTCCAGCAGAGTGACAAGACTCATCGCTGCCTCTCCCTGATCCCCGGCACCGGCCTCATGCTTTGGATTTGCTTTTCTTGAACGGGGCCATACCGGCGCGGGCCAGCTCATCAGCGCGTTCGTTTTCGGGATGGCCGGCATGGCCCTTGACCCATTCCCAGGTCACCCGATGGCGGCTTTGGGCGGCATCCAGACGCTGCCACAGCTCGGCGTTCTTCACCGGCTTTTTGGCGGCGTTCTTCCAACCGTTCTTTTTCCAGCCAAAGATCCAGCCGGTGATGCCGTTTTTGACGTAGTTGCTATCGGTCACCACGGTCAGAGCCGAGGGGCGATCCAGGCTTTCCAGCGCATTGATCGCAGCCAGCAGCTCCATCCTATTGTTGGTGGTATTGGCCTCGCCGCCTTTGAGTTCTTTTTCCTTGATGACGGTTTGGCCGTCCTTGGCCTGCAACAGGGCACCCCAGCCACCGGGGCCAGGATTGCCGGAACAGGCACCATCGGTATAGGCATAGAGATCAGCCATGACAGGCCACCGAAATCCAGCGGGCCATAGTGCCATCCAGGCCTTTGCTTTCGCCGTAGGCGCAGTCCCCTACCGTAAATCCGGCGGTCATCAGCTGATCTTTCAAGTCGTCTTCCTCAAAGTAGGTATAAAGCCGCCCTAGGGCGTCGCGGGCCTCGCCTTTACCCAGTTTGAGCGCGATGTAAAAGACGCCTCCGGGTTTCAGGCACTGTTTGATCTGAGCCAGATGCTTTGGGAAATCTGCGCGCGGCGCATGCAGCAGGCTGAAATTGGCCCAGATCCCGTCATAACGTGCCGTGCCTGAGATTTCGGAGAAGGTCGCCTGCCAAGCACTGACCCCTTCCTGAGCATTTGCCAGGGTGACCATCTCCGAGGAGGCATCCATCGCATCGGCCTGCAACCCTGCAGCCGCCATGACGGCCGCTGATGTGCCGGGACCGCAGCCGAGATCCAGCACCCGGCCAGCTGTCGGGCAGGCCGTGATAAAGCTGTGCAGGCGGGGATCCTGACTGAGGTAGTCCTGGTTTTGGGCTGCGTAGTCTGCGGCTTTGTCGTCATAGATGCGGAGTGTTTCTGCGTCGCTCATGGGGGGCTTTTCTGTGAAAAAGGAAGAGGGGCGCGGTCTAGGCGCGCTCAAACGCCAATCGTGCGGCAAGGGCGGCAAAAATGCTGGCAAAGCCTCGGTTCAGCCATTTCAACACGGTTTCCGATCCCAGGATGAACTGCCGGGCCTGGGCGGCAAAATACCCATAAAGCACAAAGACCCCAAACGTGAGCCCCATGAAGACCGCCCCAAGAAGTGCCATTTCAGTGGTGGCCGAGGCGGGATCCCCTGACAGAAAGGGCGGCAGCAGCGCGAGGAAAAACACCGAGAGCTTGGGGTTGAGGATATTGATCAAGGCGCCGCGCTGGGCAATGCGCAGGGGGGATTGGGCTTTGGCCTCGGCGGAAAGGCTGAGGGCGCCCCCGGAGCGAAGGGCCTGCCAGGCCAGATAGAGCAGGTAGAGCACCCCGAGGATCTTGACGATCTGAAACAGCAGGGCCGAGCTGTGCAGCACCGCCGCCAACCCAAGCGTTGCAGCCGCGAGATGCGGCAGAATGCCAAGGGTGCAGCCCAAAGCCGCCCAGATTGCGGGTCGCGCCCCCTGACCCAACCCCAGAGCCAGTGTATAGAGCACCCCGGTCCCGGGTGCCAAAACCACAACAATGGCGGTGATCAGAAACTGCATGGAAATCATGGGCTCTCCTTCTCTGGCGGGGCTTGGGTAAACTGGAAGTCACAGCCTATGAGCAAGCACTGGCGCAGTAAATAGGAAGAGCAGTTCTGACGTTAGATCGGAAGTCAGACTGAGTTGCCAGGGGCTGATCCAGCGGGTTGGCGCAGCACCCGTGGAACTTTAAATTCGACACGTTCCACCGCGGTTTCCACCACTTCGACCGTCACATCATAGCGGGCCCGAAAGGCGTCGATCACCTCATTGACCAGCAACTCCGGGGCCGAGGCTCCGGCGGTGATGGCAATGCTGGAAATGCCGTCGAGAGCGCGCCAGTCGATGTTTTCAGCCCGCTGCACCAATTGAGCGTATTTGCATCCTGCCTTTGATCCCACTTCGACCAGACGTCGCGAATTGGAGGAGTTCGGCGCGCCGACCACCAGCATGGCATCGGATTTGGGGGCAACGGCCTTCACCGCTTCCTGCCGGTTGGTGGTGGCGTAGCAGATGTCTTCTTTGTGGGGGCCGATGATGGCTGGAAAACGGGCTATGAGCGCGGCGACAATGCCCTTGGTATCATCCACCGACAGGGTGGTCTGGGTGACATAGGCCAGTTGCGCGGGGTCACGCACCTGCACCTGGGCCACATCTTCGGGGGTTTCCACCAGAATGACTTCGCCTTCGGGCAATTGCCCCATGGTGCCGATGGTTTCGGGATGGCCCTTGTGGCCGATCATGATCATCTGCAGCCCCTGCTCCGCATGGCGCTGGGCCTCGATATGGACCTTGCTCACCAGAGGGCAGGTGGCATCGACATAGACCATTTCGCGGGCTTGGGCCGCGGCGGGAACCGATTTTGGCACCCCATGGGCTGAAAAGATTACCGGCCGGTCCTGCGGGCATTCTTCCAATTCTTCGACAAAAACCGCGCCTTTGTCCCGCAGCCCGTCCACCACAAATTTGTTATGGACGATCTCGTGGCGCACATAGACTGGGGCTCCCCATTTCTCGAGCGCCAGTTCGACAATTTTAATGGCGCGATCAACGCCGGCACAAAATCCGCGTGGCGCCGCCAGATACAGGGTGAGGGCAGGTTTGGTCATCAGCGTCTCCTTAGGGGCAGGAGTAAGGCTTTGCAAAGCCAAGGTCCAGCCTGATGACAGGGTCGCGGATCGCCTGTTTTTTTGGCAGTAGGCCTGCTTTGGCGGCCCAAAGCGCGCCAAGGGCCGGATATTTCAAAAAAAGGAATATGTTAACGGGTCTGCGGCATGTTCGGAGAGCCTGTTGAGGCCCTGCGGGCGTTACGGGAAATGGAATGATGCAAGATTTCTTGGTTGTCGGGGTAAATGAGTGACACGCGCTGTATCTGATAGAACGGACCAGGCTGGCTGCCATCCCTGGGATGAGGACAACGACTTTGTCGCGCGGCAGCACCGGATTTCCATGAAGCGGCGATTCTATACCGTGAGTGCCACCTGCAATGCGGTTGTGGTTTTGGGCTTGTTGTGGATTTTTCTGGGGGTTGTCATTCAGGCGCCTGTTATGGTGGTGATCTCGACCGTGGCGATCATTGGCGCAGTTATCACCCGCATACTGCTGAAGACCAAATACAAACTTCTGGCCCGTCTTCTGTGGTATTCTACCGGATTGGCTGCAGTCTTGGGGGCGGTTTTCACACTCCCTCCGGAAAGCAATGTCGAACTGCTCTTTGTGGTCTTGTTGGGTGGGCCATTCATGACGTTTTCAGTACGTCGCGAAATGCCGATGATCCTGCTGCTGCTAGGGGTTATCCTGGGCAGTTGGACTTTGTTTCGGGTGTTGGGGCATGACTACTTTGGCGCGCCTCTCTTGGGAGATCTGATCCCGTCCGCTTACCTTTCCGGCGGAATTTTGGTGACGACCTTTGCCATCACGACTGTTGAAATGATGGCCTTTGGTCGATTGGCTGAAAGCTATAGCGATGATCTGTTGCGGGCGCATCAGGAGGAAAGCAAGGCAAACCAAGCCAAGAGTGACTTCCTGGCGGCCATGAGTCATGAGATCCGGACGCCGATGAACGGCGTTCTTGGGATGGTCGAAGTGTTGCAAAAGACCGATCTGGCACCAGAGCAGCGCCGCATCTTGCACACGATTCAGGAATCATCAAACTCGCTGTTGTGGATCATCGACGATATTCTTGACGTCTCCCGGATCGAAGCCGGGAAGATGGAGTTGTTTGAAGCGCCAATGCGGCTGTTGCCATTGATCGAAGGGGCGGCGGCCACGCTACGTCCCCATGCCAGTCAAATGGACGTGGAACTTGCGCTTTCTCTACAGGTGGATCTGCCGGACACCCTCAGAGGGGATGCAGGTCGGCTGCGTCAGATCCTGCTGAACCTGATGGGTAATGCCATCAAGTTTTCAGAGCCTTCGCCTGAGGCTGCAGATGGCGCTGGGCGGGTAGAGCTGAGGGTGGAGATTCACGAACCCGGCTGGATTGACTTTGTGATTCAGGACAACGGCATCGGCATTGAGCCGGAGCTGCAGGAGGCGATCTTTTCTCCCTTTGAACGCTCGGCCGAGGTGTCAAAACGCATGATTAAGGGGAATGGGCTTGGGCTAACGATTGTGCAGCAGCTTGTCTCCAAAATGGGCGGCACCATCTCGGTTGACAGCACCCTGGGAGAGGGCAGTGTTTTTACCGTGCGTCTGCCCATCATCGAGCCTTCGGGGCCAATCAAAGCGCCCCGGTTGGCGGGAACCAAGGTCGTGGCGATGCAGCCTACTCCAGGGCAGGGGGGCAATTGGGCCAGCTATATTCTGGCGGCAGACTGTGATCTGAAATGGGTCTCCAGCCAGGAAGAGTTCCTTTCGCTTGCCCGTATGGCTGGGCGCCAGTCGGTCTTTATACTGCCTCAGGATGCGGCTGAGGGGCACCAAGTGTCGTGGTTCCGCAATCGACTGGAACAGGAAATGCCAGACCTGAAGGTGCTGGAGTTCAAATCTTATGAAGAGGTGCAACAGGCCGGGGTAAACGCCCACTGGGCTGTGGTGCAATCCGGGCCGATACTACCCAGCCAATTGTGGGAGGCTCTGGAAACGCTGGTCGGGTGCGACAGCACGCTGGGTAAAGACACAGTCGAGACCTTGAAACCCTCTCTGTCTTCGAACCGGATGGGAGGACGCATTCTTGTGGCGGAGGACAATGAAATCAACCGCGCCGTCATTGAGAACCAACTGGCTTTGCTGGGCTGTGAGGTCACGCTAACCTGTGATGGCGCAGAGTGCCTTTCAGCTTGGCGCGATGGGGACTTCGATCTGATCCTGGCCGATTGCCAGATGCCGACCATGGATGGCTTCGAGATGACCCGCGCCATTCGCCAGATCGAAACGGAACAGGGCCGGCGTCGCATGCCAATCATCGCGGTAACGGCAAATGCTCTGGAAGGTGAGATCGGAAAATGTCTGGCCCAGGGTATGGATGCCTATGTCTCCAAACCGGTGACCATTGCCGGTCTTGAGGCTGTAATCCGCCAACACTTGACGCCCAGAGATGTGAGCGCCGAAACCCGGCGATGGGCGACGGGGCAACATGGCTAGAAGCAAAGCCCTGCGGTTTCTTGGGCAAGGAAATGCAAAAGCCGAAGTGTGTTACTTCGGCTTTTGCGCAGGATGGGCCTGGGAGTGTTGTGCAGAGGTTTGGTCAAAACAAAGAGAGTGAGTGGCAATCCGTTTTGACCGATCTGACGCAATCTATGGTTTGCACCTATGTCCACCTGGCTGGTGAGTGAAAAAGCCCAGTGGCATCGGTCGCGAGCAATATCCCATTGTGCTGCTGGTTCGCGTTTGAACCAGGCGGCAGTGATCCTCTCAGAGCAAACAGGGCGAGGCCTCAAATCTCTTTGGCGCTCGGTCGCGTTTGCTCAGAGCGTGTTACCCGGGTACGGCTGAAACGGAGCGCGTGTCCATGGGATGTTCCCGTGGGGGGCGCCCTATGACGTCTTTCAGCTCTTCCAGCTCGATAAAATTGTCGGCCTGACGGCGCAATTCATCAGAGATCATTGGCGGTTGGCTGCGAATGGTGGAAACGACAGAGACGCGAACGCCTTGACGCTGCAGGCTGGCAATCAGCGGGCGGAAATCTCCGTCCCCAGAAAACAGCACAATGTGATCCACGCGCGGTGCCAATTCCATGGCATCCACCGCAAGCTCGATGTCCATGTTGCCTTTGACTTTGCGACGCCCCATGCTGTCGGTGTATTCCTTGGCAGGCTTGGTCACCATGGTGAAGCCGTTATAGTGCAGCCAATCAACAAGGGGGCGGATGGGAGAGTACTCGTCATTTTCCAGCAGAGCCGTGTAATAAAAGGCCCGCAAGAGCTTACCGCGACGCATGAATTCCTGCCGCAGAAGTTTGTAGTCGATATCAAAACCCAACGCCTTGGCTGCGGCGTATAGGTTTGAACCGTCTATGAACAGCGCAAGCCGTTCGTCTTTGTAAAACATCCTAAAGTGTCCTTCCGGTAAATCCGTTTACGCCAGATGATCCGTGAGTGTAATTGGGGCGGCGAAACGGGTGGACATATTGTAAGTACTTTGGCACCTGCTTCAAGTGTACGGTTTTTCCTAAATGGGGTCAAAAGTGACCATTATGCGAACAAAAGCGATCATTTCTTTGGGAGGCAACCTGCCCTTGGGCGAAATGTCGCCGCGAAAAATACTCTTGGCTGCAGCGCGGGAACTGACTCTTCTTATGGGCGAACCATGCCAAGTTTCGCGCCTTTTTCAAACCCCTTGTTTTCCAGCGGGTGCCGGACCCGATTTTGTGAATGCCGTTTTGTCGGTTGAAACGGACCTCGACCCGGCAAGATTGCTCTCGTGTTTACATGATGTTGAGCAGAAATTTTCACGCCTTAGAAAGCAGCGCTGGGGGACCCGGACATTGGATTTGGACTTGATCGCTTTGGGCGAGAAAGTGCTCCCTGACCTGGGCGTCCATCAGCGCTGGCGTGATTTGCCCCTGGAGCAGCAGATGAAAGAAACGCCGGACCAACTGATTCTCCCGCATCCTCGGATGCAGGACCGGGCCTTTGTTCTGGTGCCGATGTGCGATATCTGTCCGCAGTGGCGCCACCCAATTCTGGGAAAAACAGCAGCGGAACTCTGTGCGGAGCTGCCAGAAACCGACCTGGAAGCTGTTCAACCGCTTTAATCACCGCAGGGTGATGCTTTCTGCGCTTGTCAACACTTAGATTTGGGCGTAAAAGTCGCGCTTCCGGACCCACATTTCTTTTGGAGAGTCGCCTATGGCCCGCGTAACGGTTGAAGACTGCGTAGACAAAGTACCCAACCGCTTTGAGTTGGTGATGTTGGCGGCCCATCGTGCCCGCGAAATCGCTGCCGGTGCTGAGATCACCGTAGAGCGTGACAACGACAAGAACCCCGTTGTGTCGCTGCGCGAAATTGCAGATGAAACGCAGCGCGCCGATGATCTGCGCGAGCGTCTGATTGAAAACAATCAGAACCAGATCGAAGTTGATGAGCCCGAAGAAGATTCGATGGCTCTGTTGATGGGTGCCGAAACAGACAAGCCCGCTGAAGATGACATGTCAGAAGAAAAACTGCTGCGTGCTCTCATGGAGGCGCAGGGGCAGGGCTGAAGACAGCCATACTACCCTAAAAATTGAGGCTGCGGACCGGATATGATTTCACCAGAAGACCTGATTGCTCTGGTCCGCAACTACAACCCCAAAACCAATGCAGGCAAGATCGCCGAGGCTTTCGCCTATGGCGAAGAGATGCATGAAGGCCAGTTTCGCCACTCAGGTGAGCCCTATTTCACCCATCCCGTGGCTGTCGCCGCCCTGTTGACTGAACAGCGCCTGGACGATGCCACTATCATCACCGCCCTGCTGCACGACACCATAGAAGACACCAAGGCCTCATATGAGGAAGTCGCCACCCGTTTTGGTGAGGAGGTGGCCGAGCTGGTGGATGGGGTCACCAAGCTGACCAACCTGCAGCTTTCCAGCCGCGAGACCAAGCAGGCCGAAAACTTCCGCAAACTCTTTATGGCCATGTCCAAGGACCTGCGGGTCATTCTGGTCAAGCTCGCCGACCGTTTGCACAATATGCGCACCATCAAGGCGATGCGGCCCGAAAAACAGGCGCAAAAAGCCCGCGAAACCATGGATATCTATGCGCCGCTTGCCGGTCGCATGGGGATGCAGTGGATGCGCGAAGAGCTGGAAGACCTGGCTTTCAAGGTGCTGAACGCCGAAGGCCGCCAGTCGATCATCCGCCGCTTTGTCACGCTGCAGCGGGAAACCGGTGATGTTATTCACCGGATCACAGGTGATATGCGGTTTGAGCTGGAAAAGGCCGGCATCGAGGCGGAAGTCTTTGGCCGCGCCAAGAAACCCTATTCGATCTGGCGCAAAATGCAGGCCAAGGATCAGGGCTTTTCACGGCTGTCGGATATCTATGGTTTCCGGGTGATCACCCAAAGCGAAGAAGATAGTTACCGGGCGCTGGGGGCGATCCATCAGCGCTGGCGGGCCGTTCCAGGGCGGTTCAAAGATTACATCAGCCAGCCAAAATCCAACGGCTATCGCTCTATCCACACCACGGTGTCGGGGCGCGATGGCAAGCGGGTCGAGGTGCAGATCCGCACCCGGCAGATGCATGATGTTGCAGAAACCGGCGTGGCAGCCCATTGGTCCTACCGCGACGGTGTGCGTTCGCAAAACCCCTTTGCGGTGGATCCGGCCAAATGGATTGCCTCGCTTACTGAACAGTTTGACGCCGAAGAAGATCACGACGAGTTCCTCGAAGCGGTGAAGCTCGAGATGTATTCCGATCAGGTGTTTTGTTTCACTCCCAAAGGGGATGTGACCAAACTGCCCAAGGGCGCGACGCCGATTGATTTTGCCTATGCCATCCACACCAGGATTGGCCATGCCTGTGTTGGCGCCAAGATTGACGGCATTCGGGTGCCGCTCTGGACCCGTATCCGTAATGGCCAATCGGTCGAAGTGATCACCGCCGAGGGGCAAACCCCGCAGGTGAGCTGGTTGGAGATTGCCACCACCGGCAAGGCGCGTACAGCCATTCGTCGCGCACTGCGCGAGGCGGATCGGGCTCGATTTGTTAAACTGGGGCGGGAGCTTGCACGTTCTGCCTTTGAACATGTCGACAGAAAATCCACCGATAAAACTTTGGAAACCGCCACAAGGGCCCTGCGGATCAGCTCGGTTGATGAGCTGCTGGCGCGGCTTGGTGCGGCAGAGATAACCGCTCATGATGTGGTGCAGGCGGTCTATCCCGAGCTCACCTCTCAGGACGGTGATGTGATCTCTCCCAGGCGCGCAGTGATTGGTCTGGAGCCGGGGCAGAGCTTTGAGCGGGCCCCCTGTTGTCAGCCCCTGCCCGGAGAGCGGATTATCGGCATCACCTATCGCGGTCGCGGTGTTGTGGTGCATACTGCGGATTGCGACCGTTTGGGCGAATTCGAAGACCAACCGGAACGCTGGGTCGATGTGCATTGGCACAGTGGCACACATCCGGCGGTCTACGGTGTTACCCTCGGGTTGACCATTGGTAATGACGCCGGGGTGCTGGGACGAATTTGCACATTGATTGGTGAGAAAAAGGCCAATATTTCCGACCTAGAGTTTTCAGATCGGAAACCAGACTTTTACCGGCTGATGATAAATGTTGAACTCAGGGATGTGGAACAGCTGCATTCGCTGATGCTAACATTGGAAGCCGAGAGCGACGTCGCTGAAGTAGCGCGTTTCCGGGAGAAGCCGGAGAAACGGCTGTCTTTGGGGTGAGGCTCGGTTGGAACTAGGAAGGACGCAGGGCTTTGGTTTTCAGGCGCCGTGACAGACGCCCGCTTCATCGAGCGGTTGCGGATTTCATCTGGCCCCGAGGGGGCTGGAAGCGGGCGTTTCTATACGTAAAGCACCGGGTACGCCGTTTGCCTGATTCGCCAGAGCGTATCGCACGGGGCGTCTGGGCCGGGGTGTTCACCACTTTTACGCCGTTTTATGCCATGCATTTCATCGTTGCCGCTTTGATCGCGCGGCTGATGAACGGCAATATCCTTGCGGCCCTCAGCGGCACCTTTTTTGGCAATCCGCTAACCTATGTGCCTATCGGGGTGGCGGCGCTTCAGACCGGGCATTGGATGCTGGGCACGGATTATGAAGAGGTCGACAAATCCTTGGTCGGCAAGTTCTTTGATGCGGGGAAGGACCTAAAGGACAATCTCTTCGCGCTTTTTCATGATCGCCCTGCCGACTGGAATGGGCTGAATCTGTTTTATGACGAAGTGTTCTTTCCTTATCTGGTGGGGGGCGTCATTCCGGGCGTTATCACCGCCACCATTTGCTATATGATCAGCCTGCCAGTGATCCGCGCCTATCAACAGCACCGCCGTTCGCGTATTAAGGCCAAATTCGAGGCGATCAAGAAACGCGCTGAAATGGAGGCGGCCGGGATTACCGCTGTGGTGGAGCCCGCCAAACCAAAGCCAAAGATGGCGCTGCCACGGGTGCGCAAGGCAAAATAGATCCTTTGCCGGTCTGCGGGGGGTTGCCCTTGGCGGCTTGCTGTCTAATCTCGCCGCAACAGATACTGATTTCAGGACAATTGACATGGCTCAGAACGCGTTGCGGTTGGGTGTGAATATCGACCATGTGGCCACGGTGCGAAATGCCCGTGGTGGCGACAATCCGGACCCGGTACGGGCCGCTATCTTGGCGCAGAACGCAGGCGCCGACGGCATCACGGCGCATCTGCGCGAAGACCGCCGCCATATCATCGACAGTGACATCGACGGATTGATGGCGGCTTTGCGTATTCCGCTGAACTTCGAGATGGCCGCCACCGAAGAGATGCAGGCTATTGCCCTGCGCCACAAACCCCATGCAGTGTGTTTGGTGCCGGAAAAGCGCGAAGAGCGCACAACCGAGGGCGGTTTGGATGTGGCAGCCAATGACAATGCGCTGGCGGAGTACATTGCGCCGCTGGCAGCGGCAGGCAGTCGGGTGTCGATGTTCATCGGTGCCGACAAGGCCCAGGTCGAGGCCAGCCACCGCATCGGTGCGCCAGTGATTGAGCTGCATGCCGGTGCCTATGCCGATGCCTGGGCTGAGGGTCGCTGGGAAGAACGCGACGCGGAGCTGGCAAAGATCACTGAGATGGCCACCTACGCCCATGGGTTGGGGCTCGAGGTGCATGTGGGCCATGGGCTGACCTATGAAAGCGTTGGCCCAGTTGCGGCCTTGCCAGAGGTCAAGGAGCTGAACATTGGCCATTTCCTGATGGGCGAGGCGATGTTTGTTGGTCTGCCAGCCGCCCTGGCCGAGATGCGCCGCAAAATGGACGAGGCGCGGGCGTGATAGGTCCTGAATGGATTGCGCTCTGGTTGGCTTGGTTGCTGGCGGGGGGCAGTCCAGGCCCTGCGACACTCTCTATTGCGGGCACCTCGATGAACACGGGGCGGCGCGGCGGGCTGGTGTTTTCGTTAGGTATTCTATTTGGCTCGGCCTGTTGGGGGCTTGCGGCTGCAGCCGGGCTCAGCGCTTTGATGCTGGCAAACGCCTGGGTCTTTGAACTCCTGCGCTACTGTGGAGCCGCTTATTTGCTTTTCCTCGCAGTGAAGTCCCTGCGATCTGCTTTGGCACCTCATAACTCTTTGTCGCAGCGGGCCTATGGTGGCACGGGTTGGCAGCTATTTGGTAAGGGCGCTCTTATTCACCTCACCAACCCCAAGGCGATCCTCTCCTGGGCTTCAATCTATTCTCTGGTGCTGCCTGCGGGATCGACCCCGGTTCAGGTTTTTGGATTGTTTGCCTTCCTCTATTCCGGTTCGATTCTCGTCTTTGTTGGCTATGCCTTTTTGTTCTCCACTCCTGGTGTGGTGGCCCCCTATATGCGGATGAAGCGCTGGTTCGAGTTTGCCTTTGCGGGTTTCTTTGGCTTTGCCAGTCTCAAAATCCTGACCGCACGTCTGGACGGATGATGTCATGATCCTTGGCATCGGAACCGATCTTGCCAATATCGAACGGATCCAGGGTACGTTGGACCGCTTTGGCGATCGCTTTCGCAATCGGGTCTTTACCGAGATCGAGCAAGGCAAGGCAGAGCGTCGGCTCGATGTGGCGGGCACCTACGCCAAACGCTGGGCTGCCAAAGAAGCCTGCTCCAAGGCCCTGGGCACGGGGCTGCGCATGGGCATCGCCTGGAAGGATATGGCAGTCAGCAATCTGGAAACGGGGCAGCCGGTGATGAAGGTCACAGGCTGGGCCGCTGAGAGGCTGGCCAAGATGACCCCTGCCGGGCACCAAGCTGTGATCCATGTCACCCTGACCGATGATCACCCCTGGGCGCAGGCCTTTGTGGTTATTGAGGCCCTGCCAATCCCCTCTCAGACAGGGGGGCAGCCAGCTCAATTCACCGGTGAAGCTTGACTCGGGGCTCAGACGCCCTCATGTAGCGCCGGACCCTTTTATGTATAACCCGGAGAGCCTGATGACGGCAAAACCCACGGCCGGACAATCGATCCTCGAAACGGTAAAGACCATTGTTTATGCCCTTTTGATCGCTGGGGTCTTCCGGACCCTGTTTTTCCAACCTTTCTGGATCCCGTCGGGGTCGATGAAAGAGACCTTGCTGATTGGTGATTTCCTCTTTGTCAACAAGATGGCCTATGGCTACTCCTATGCCTCCTGCCCCAGCGTGCGCATTGGTGCCATTGGTCTGAATATCGATGCCGAGGATATCTGCGGCTTTCTCGACAGCGAAAATTCCCGCTTTTTGGGCTCAGAACCCGAGCGCGGTGATGTGGTTGTCTTCCGCCATCCGGTGACCGGCACTGATTTCATCAAGCGGCTGATCGGCCTGCCCGGCGATAGCATCCAGGTCAAGGACGGCGTTTTGTTCATCAATGGGACGGCTGTTGGTCTTGAGGATGCGGGCAACTTTGAAGAAGTCATGGCCCCACAGGGGCCTCAGGGCTCTTTTCCTCGTTGTGAAAACCAGCCCGTGGGCCAGGGCGGGACCTGCCTCAAATCGCGCCAGATCGAGACCCTGCCCGGGGGCAATAAGCATGTGATCCTTAATATCGGCAATCAGTCCGCGGATCACACCGGTGTTTACAAGGTGCCCGAGGGCCATTTCTTCTTTATGGGCGACAACCGTGACAATTCCAGCGATAGCCGCCTGGCTCAGACTGCTGGCGGTGTTGGCTTTGTGCCGCTGGAAAACCTGATTGGCCGCGCCGACCGGATTATGTTCTCTTCTGCCGGACGCTCCATGCTGTTCTTCTGGACTTGGCGTTCGGACCGCTACTTCAAGGGGATCGAGTGAAACTATCCAAAGAAATGCGCATCTTTGAAGAGCGGATCGGGCATCAGTTTGCCCGGCCAGAACTTCTGGTGCGCGCCTTGACCCATCCCTCGGTCTCCTCGCCAAATCGCAAGGACAACCAACGTCTGGAGTTTCTGGGCGACCGGGTGCTTGGCCTGGTCATGGCCACAGCCTTGCTGGAGCACGACAAAGAGGCCAGCGAGGGCCAGCTGGCGCCGCGTTTCAATGCGCTGGTGCGCAAAGAGGCCTGCGCTGATGTCGCCCGCGAAATCCAGCTGGGCGAGGTGCTGAAACTGGGCCGCTCCGAGATGATGTCGGGCGGGCGACGCAAACAGGCGCTGCTGGGTGACGGTATGGAGGCGGTGATTGCCGCCGTTTACAAGGACGCAGGTTTCGAGGTGGCTCAGGCGATGATCCTGCGCCTGTGGGGCGCACGTGTGCATCAGGTCGAAGCCGATGCCCGTGACCCCAAAACCGCGTTACAGGAATATGTCCAGGCCCGGCGCCAATCCCCGCCTGACTATGTTCAGATCGCCCGGGAAGGCCCGGATCACCAACCTATCTTTACCATTGCCGTTCGGCTGGAAGACGGCACTGAGGAGCGCGCAGCAGCGGGCTCCAAACGTCTCGCAGAACAGGCCGCAGCCAAGGCGCTCTTGGCACGTTTGGAGCAAACATCATGACAACACGCGCTGGTTTCGTCGCCCTGATCGGAGAGCCCAATGCGGGCAAATCCACCCTTCTGAACCGGATGGTCGGGGCCAAGGTCTCGATCGTCACCCATAAGGTGCAGACAACCCGTGCCCGGGTGCGTGGCGTGGCGATGGAGGGCGAAAGCCAGATCGTTTTTGTTGACACGCCGGGCCTGTTCCAGCCGCGCCGCCGCTTGGACCGCGCCATGGTTGCCGCCGCCTGGGGCGGCGCGGCCGATGCGGAAATTGTCCTCCTGTTGGTCGAGGCCCATCGCGGCATTCCCGAGGGTGTGGAGCGCATCCTCGAGGGGCTCGCGGATGTGGCCCAGGGCCGTACTGTCGGCCTGGTGATCAACAAAATTGACCGGGTGCAATCCGAGGTTCTGCTGGGGCTGACCAAGGAACTGAACGACCGCTTTGATTTCGCCGAGACCTTTCTGATTTCCGCCGAGCGCGGTCATGGGGTCGAAGATCTGCGCAGCTGGCTGGCCAAGGAGCTGCCCGAAGGACCCTGGCTCTACCCCGAAGACCAGATCGCGGATCTGCCGATGCGGATGATCGCCGCAGAAATCACCCGCGAAAAGCTGACCCTGCGGCTGCACCAGGAGCTGCCCTACCAGATGACGGTGGAGACAGAAAACTGGGAAGAGCGTAAGGATGGCTCCGCCAAGATCGATCAGGTGATCTATGTGGTGCGCGACGGCCACAAGGGCATCGTGCTGGGCAAACGTGGCGAGACCATCAAATCCGTCTCGCAGTCCTCCCGCGAAGAACTGACCGAATTCCTCGGCCGCAAGGTGCATCTCTTCCTGCAAGTCAAAGTGCGCCCCAACTGGTTGGAAGAGGCCGAACGCTATTCAGAAATGGGACTGGATTTCAAGGACGGGAATTGATTCTGACCTGGGCGGCCCTGCCGCCACCCGGGTTTCATTTGGCCGCAAATATCCCCGCCGGAGGCATCCAGTCTCTGCCTTTTTTTCCGCGCCTAGCGGCTCAGCCCCAGACAGAGGCCCCGCAATGCCCCGACTGACCGCCCGTTTCTGGGTTGATGCCTATCTTGCCCGCCTGCGTTTTCAGGAGATCCCTGCCTTTGTCACCGCCCATGGCGATGACACGGCTGGGGCGGTTCTGGTTAAGCTCAACACCCTGGACGGTCAGGCCCAGAGCTTCCATCGCTCTTATGATCTCATGAGCGGCGCGCGCAAATGGATCGAACAGGCCAGCGGTCTTGAGGCGGATGTGGATGTTGCAATCCGGCGCCAGCAGGAATTTGATCCGGATCTTTGGGTGATTGAAGTCGAGGACCGCCAGGGTCGCCATCTGCTGGATGAACCCGGATTGGAATAGGGCGAAGACACCCATCCTCATGCTTTTGGATCCGGGGTTTTGACGGGGCTTGTTGTCCGTCTTTGGTTCGGGTCTGATGGAAGGGACAGGATCAAGCGAGCAAAGGGGATCAAAGGTGGAATGGCGGGACCATGGCATTCTCCTGACCCGACGGCGCCATGGTGAGGGGGCCGCGATCATAGATGTCTTTACCGAAGAGCACGGGCGTCATGCCGGCATTGTGCATGGTGGTGCCAGCCGTAAAAAGGCTCCGGTGCTGCAACCCGGGGCGCAGCTGGATCTGCTCTGGCGGGCGCGGCTCGAGGGACATCTGGGCAGCTATCAGGCCGAGCCGCTGCGCAGCCGGGCAGCGGCCGCGCTCTCTGGGCGCATGGCGCTGGCGGGCCTGAATGTGGTCACGGCGCTCTTAGGGTTTTGCCTGCCCGAACGTGCGCCCTATCCAGATCTTTACAAGCAGTCCGAGCAGTTGTTGGATCTGTTGGGGCAGGACGAGCTCTGGCCACTGGCCTATCTGAACTGGGAGATGGCGCTGTTGCGGGAGATGGGTTTTGGCCTGGATCTCAGCGCCTGCGCCGTCTCTGGGCGCAACGAGGATCTGGCCTATATTTCTCCCAAGACGGGGCGGGCGGTCTCGCGCCAAGAGGCAGGACAATGGGTCAATCGTCTGTTGCCGCTGCCGCCGGTGCTGCGCGGTCTGGGGGAAGCGCCGGATCACGAGGTGGCAGAGGGGCTGCGCACCACTGGCTATTTCCTGTCCGAGCGCCTGGCCCCCAGTCTGGGCAACCATCCGCTGCCCGAGGCGCGCGCCCGGTTCATTGATATCTTTTCCCGCCGTTTGCAGAGCCGATGAAAGCCTCTCCCGCCGGGAGGTTTCTTCGTCAGGGCTGATCTTTAGCGGTCTCAGCCAGGATCAGCTCTGCAATCCGGGTGCCTATAGCGGCGCTGCCCTTGACCGAAGGGTGGATCATGTCGAAGGCGTGGAAGCTGCGGTCTCCGTGGGGCACCAAATCTGCAAGCGACAGGAAATAGACGCCTTCATCGCGCGCGGCCATCTGGGTGGCCCGTCGGTCCAGCTCCTCGCCGTCATCCTTGCAATATTCAATCGGCGAACCAAGTCCCGGGCTGCGCAGATAGCCAGTATAGATCACCCTGGCCCCGGTGCTGCGTAAGCGCTGCACCAAGTCGGGAATCGCGCCCGTACTGCCATCTCTGGCGGTCAGCCGGTCCATCTTGCGCCGACAGGCGGTGCAACCGCAGCCCAGCCACAGATCATTGCCGCCGCCGTTCAGCACCACCCAATCCCAAGCCGTCTTCTTTGGCATCTGTTTGGGAATGCTCAGTCCCGCCGCGCCACTGACTGGCAGCCGGTAGATCATGCGGGCTGCGGAAACCGAGCGATCCGTCACCTCGACGTCCAGGTGCTGTTCCATCACATCTGATACGGCCCGCTGTGAAGTGCCATTCCAGGCCATCAGGGAGTCGCCCATGACGAGGATTTGTCCCGCCTGCTGTGTTTGGGACGCGCGTTCGCCGCAACCGGACAGGGCCAGCAGAGCGCAGGCCAGAAAGACAAGCCGAGACATGAATTGAGACATGGACAAATGAGGCATGGATAAATGAGACAGGGGCATGTGGCTAACTTGGCATAAAATAGGGGATGGATTGCAATCAAACCGGGTGTGGTTAACCAATAGTGAATTTCTGGCGGGGGGTAAGGCAAAGCCGCGGCATTTTGGGGGCAGGAGAAGCAGCATGTACCGGCTTGGGGGCGCCTGCCCCCGGAAAGCTGGTTGAAACAGAAATGCCCGGCCAATGGCCGGGCATCTGAGGAGTGGGAGACTGTATTAGGGGCAGGCCAGCGGTCAGGCCAGCAGGCGGCGGGCGATGACCTGGGCCTGGATTTCTGCGGCGCCCTCAAAGATGTTGAGGATGCGGGCATCACAGAGCACGCGGGAGATCTTGTATTCCAGCGCAAAGCCATTGCCGCCGTGGATCTGCAAGCCGTTGTCTGCGGCCGCCCAGGCAACACGCGCGCCGAGCAGTTTGGCCATGCCGGCTTCCAGATCGCAGCGATGGCCGTGATCCTTTTCCCAGGCCGAAAAATACGTCAGCTGACGGGCTACCATGATCTCCACCGCCATCATCGCCAGTTTGCCGGACACACGGGGGAAGTTGATCAGGCTTTTGCCAAATTGCTTGCGGTCTTGGGCATATTGCATGGCGATATCCAGCGCCGATTGCGCCACACCGATGGCGCGGGCCGCGGTTTGAATGCGGGCGCTTTCAAAGGTCTCCATTAGCTGTTTGAAGCCTTTGCCTTCGGCCGCACCCAGCAGGTTTTCCTGTTTGACCTTAAAGCCATCAAAGCCCAGCTCATATTCCTTCATACCGCGATAACCCAAAACCTCGATCTCGCCACCGGTCATGCCCTCGGTGGGGAAGGGCTCGGCGTCAGTGCCGGGGGTCTTTTCTGCCAGGAACATCGAAAGGCCACGGTGGTCTGTGGTCTCAGGATCGGTGCGCGCCAGCAGGGTCATTACATGGGTGCGCGCAGCATGGGTGATCCAGGTCTTGTTGCCTGTGACCTCATAATCGCCGCTCGCGGTTTTCACAGCGCGGGTGCGCAGCGAGCCTAGGTCGGAGCCGGTATTGGGCTCGGTGAAGACAGCCGTGGGCAGGATTTCGGCGCTGGAGATCTTGGGCAGCCACTGGGCTTTCTGCTCATCTGTGCCACCACAGAGGATCAGCTCAGCCGCGATCTCCGAACGGGTGGCGAGGGAGCCAACACCGATATAGCCACGCGACAGTTCTTCTGAGACCACAACCATGGAGGCCTTGGACAGACCAAAGCCGCCAAACTCCTCGGGAATGGTAAGACCAAAGACACCCATCTCGGCCAGCTCTTCGATGACCTCCATCGGGATCAGTTCATCCTTCAGGTGCCAGTCATGGGCATGGGGCTCGACCTTTTCCGAAGCGTAGCGGCGGAATTGATCACGGATCATTTCCAGCTCTTCTTCCAGACCCGAGGTGCCAAACATGGTGGCGCCGGCCTGTTCCTGCATCAGCTCAGCCAGACGGCTGCGTGCAGCCTGAGTATTGCCGCCCTCGGTGAGGGTCACAACGGCCTCAGTCCGCAGCGCGTTCAGGGCGTCCTGTCCTAGCCCCAAATCCTGCAGGCGGAGAACCTCGCCTTGGTTCATCTGGATGCCGCCCTGTACCTGCGCCAGATATTCGCCAAAGGCGATCTGGTGGATCAGCTGCTCCATCTCATTAAAGGCGCCATCGCTTTGCAGCTTGTCAGCCCATTGCTGCATCTGGCGCAGCGAGTAGACATAGGTGGCAAGCCAGGAGAGCCCATGGGCGGCAGTCTGGTTTTCTTCGATCAGCTGGCCGGACACGCGGCCGTCCTGGGTGACATCGGCACGCACTGCAAGACGGGCGGCCTCCAGCGTCGACTCCAGTGGGGCAATCGCCGCAGCAGTCAGCGTCAGCAGTTCGGGGAGCACAATCGGTTTCATTTGCAGGTCCTGTCCGTCATGAGCCATTGAATCACGTCCTTCTTTGGTCGCTTGGTGGTAAATCACTTTGCAGGTGCAGCGCAACAAAAATACGCCGCGCTGCGGCAATTCGATAAAAAGTTGCGCAACGGAAATTTGTGCAGGCCTATGGTTCTCTCTGTCCTGGCGGGATGATAGGGCAAATGCATGGATCAGTTTTTCTCGCTTCTCTCCGCCACTGATTTGGCTATCGCCTTTGGCATTGCGCTGCTTGCCGGCACGGTAAAGGGCATGGTCGGCTTTGCGCTGCCGATGATTCTGGTCTCGGGGCTAAGCCTGTTCCTCGCGCCGGAACTGGCGCTGGCGGGATTGATCCTGCCGACCCTGGTGACCAATTGGATGCAGGCGCTGCGACAGGGCGGCGGCGCCGCCTTTGCCTCGCTCAAGCGGTTCCGCTTGTTCCTGCTGGCCGGGCTGGTGTTTTTGCTGCTTAGCGCGCAGATGGTGCGGGTGCTGCCGCAGCAGGTGATGTTCCTGGCCATTGGCGGCCCGGTGACCCTGTTTGTGCTGTTGCAGCTGATCGGCGTGCCGCTGACCATTGCAAAGCCGACACCGCGTGTGGAAGTGCTGGTCGGGGCCTTTGCCGGGCTGATCGGGGGAGTGTCTGGTGTATGGGGGCCGCCGACCGTGGCCTATCTGACAGCGCTGGGGACTGAAAAGAGCGAACAGATCCGGGTGCAGGGGGTGATCTACGGCATGGGGGCCTTTGCGCTTCTGTTTGCCCATCTGGGCTCGGGCGTGATGCGCAGCGAGACCCTGCCGTTTTCGATCCTGCTGATTGTTCCGGCGGTGCTGGGCATGTGGATTGGCAGCAAGCTGCATGATCGCATTGATCAAAGAGTTTTTAAGCAAGCGACGTTAATCGTTTTGTTGCTGGCGGCGCTTAATCTGTTGCGCCGCGGGTTAATGTTGTAGATCTGTCCGACAAGACCTGTCGGGTAAGGGTAGTGTAACCAGGGAATGCTGAGATCGTGATGCAGGGGATGAACGCAGAACGGCTGGCGCTGGGGACGATCCTGGTCGCGGTACTGGTACTGGCGCTCAAGCTGCTGGCCTGGCGGCTGACAGATTCCGTGGCGCTGCTCTCGGATGCGCTGGAATCTCTGGTCAATGTTGGCGGCGCGGTGATGGCCTGGATGGCCGTGCATTACGCCAAAAAACCCGCAGATGCTGGCCATCCCTTCGGCCATTACAAGGCCGAGTACTTCTCGGCCGTTCTAGAAGGCATCATGATCATTATCGCGGCGCTGCTCATCGTTCAACAATCGGTGCAGGCGCTTGGCAACCTCGGCGAGACTGCCGACTGGGGCCGCGCGGGGCTCTTAGTCAATGGCGCGGCGTTGGGGTTGAACCTGATCTGGGCACGGCTTTTGATCACTCGCGGCAGCGCGCTGAGCTCTCCGGCGTTGATCGCCGGCGGGCGCCATCTGATGAGCGATGTTTGGACATCGGTCGGGGTTTTGGTGGGGCTGGGACTGGCGCTGGCGACCGGATGGGCCATATTAGACCCGCTTTTGGCGCTGTTTGTGGCGGTGAATATTCTGCGTGAAGGCTACGGCGTGGTGGTTTCCTCAGTAAATGGCTTGATGGATTCCGCCGCCCCCGAAGAAGAGCGCGCCGAGATCGAAGAGCTGCTGCATCATGCGGCGACGGGGGCTTTGCAGGTACACGGGCTCAAAACCCGTCGTGCCGGGGTGGCCCTGTTTGTGGAGTTCCACATGGTGGTTGAGGGCTCAATGACCGTGCAGGCATCGCATGACATCTGCGACTGCATCGAAGAGGCCATTCAGGCGGCTTTCCCAGAGGCTCAGGTCACCATTCACGTTGAGCCGGAGCACAAGCTGGAGCCATCGGGAATCGCTCCGGGCTGAGCTATCTCCGGAAGCGTTTGCATTCTGCTCTGCGCTCCCGTTTAAGCAACAGTTAGATGGTGTTGGCAGTCACGGGAGCTGGGCGAGATGGCGATGGAATGGGACAGGTTGTTGAACGCAGGGCGATTGTGCCGCCCGGATTTTGCAGAAGTTCCTGGTCGCCCCGCCTATTTGCAGGACTATGACCGGATTCTGTTTTCGGAACCCTTTCGCCGTCTGGCGCAGAAGACCCAGGTGCATCCGCTCTATGAGCATGACCATGTGCATCACCGGATGATCCACTCCCTAGAAACCGCCAGTGCGGGGCGCTCGCTGGGGGTTCTGGCCGGGCAGGCGATGCTCGAGAAAGGCTATATCTCGGAAACGCAGCGGGAGGTGATCGCTGGTACGGTTCAGGCAGCCTGTCTGGTGCATGACATCGGCAACCCGCCCTTTGGCCATTCCGGCGAGGACAGTATCGGCCATTGGTTCGCCCGCCAATTTGAGGCCAAGGCTGGTGTTGCCGGGGCGGTTCCCAAGGCGCAACAGGCCGAGTTCGAGGCCTTTGAAGGCAATGCCCAGGGCTTTCGCATCGCGGCAACATTGGAAATGGCGCGCCGCGATGGCGGTATGCGCCTGTCCTACGCCACCCTTGCGGCCTTCATGAAATACCCCTGCACCGCCGCGGCACGGCAGCTGAGCGCGCCCGGTTATGTGGGGTTGAAGAAATTTGGTGTCTTTGAGGCCGAGGCCGCGCTGTTTGCCGAGGTGGCCGAGGCCACCGGGCTGCGTGTCGATGGGGCAGGAGCGGGCAAATACTGGCGCCGTCACCCGCTGGCCTCTCTGGTGGAGGCGGCGGATGACATTTGCTACCGGATCCTGGATCTGGAGGATGCCGCCACGGTGGGGGATCTCAGCACCACTCAGGTGATAGACTGTCTGGAAAGCGTCGCAGGCAAGCCCAACCGGGCGGATGATCCGACGATGACCCCGCGCGAGATCGTGGCGATGCGGCGCGCCAGCGCCATCCATCAAGCGATTAAGGCCGCAGTAGAGGCCTTTCTGGCCCATTATGAGGCCATCATGTCGGGTGACTTCAACGACGGGCTGATGGAGGTCTCCAGCAAGGCAGAGGCCTTTGGCCAGATGAAAGAAATCTCAAACGCCCGGATCTTTACAGCAAAGCGCAAGACAGAGCTGGAGATCGCCGGGCGACAGGTGATCTTTGCGGTGCTGGATCATTTCCACGAGTTGTATGGTGATCTGCGGGACTGTGATTGGCAGGTCGAGACCTTCCTCGATAAACATGGCTATTGGGCCAAGCTGGTACGGGCAGTGGATCTGGATCTGCGCGGCATTACCGACGAATACACCGCCATGCACAGTCTGGCGGATTTTGTCTCAGGGATGACGGACCGCTATGCGGTAAAGGTGCGGGACATGATTGCGGGTCGGATCTGAACTAAAGACGCGAAGGGGTCCTAGATGGCGCAGGAGCAGGAAATGGCCATTCTCTTGATCTCGATGTTGGCGACCTATGCAGTTCTGTTGCTATGTTCCCGCCGATACCGAGAAGGCACAAGGCAAATGTTTCGCTTGGAGAAATCGTCCTTGCGGGTGCTCTTGGAAAATCCACTTGCCGTATTGGCGCATCTTTTGTCGTTTTTTATGCCGCTCTACCTCATGGGGCTGCTCTGAGGCTTTTCGGATAGTATACGAAAAAAACCCGGCCAATGGCCGGGTTTTCTATTTGTCGTGACGTATTGGGCTTAGCTGATCGCGGCGGCTTTTACGTCTTCGTCGATATAGGGCAGATACTGCTGGAAGTTGTTGGAGAACATCTCAACCAGTTTTGCGGCCTGTTTGTCATAGGCGGCCTGATCGTCCCAGGTGCGGCGCGGGTCCAGCAGCACTTCGGCAACACCGGGCACAGAGACTGGCACGTCGAAACCAAAGTTGCTGTCTTTGCGGAACTCGGCATCGGCCAGCGACCCTTCGAGAGCAGCTGTCAGCAGGGCACGGGTGGCGCGGATTGGCATCCGCGAGCCAACGCCGTAGGCCCCACCGGTCCAGCCGGTGTTGACCAGCCAGCAAGTCGCGCCATGGGCGGCGATCTTTTCGCGCAGCAGGTTGCCGTAAACCTCGGGGCGACGCGGCATGAAGGGCGCGCCAAAGCAGGTGGAGAATGTGGGCTCCGGCTCGGTCACGCCGCGCTCGGTGCCAGCCACCTTGGAGGTGAAGCCAGACAGGAAGTGATACATCGCCTGCGCCGGGGTCAGACGCGCAATGGGAGGCAGCACGCCAAAGGCATCACAGGTCAGCATGATGATGTTCTTGGGGTGGCCACCAATCGCGCTCTCTGATGCATTGGAGATATAGTGCAGCGGATAGGCGCAACGCATGTTGGCCGTCAGGCTGTCGTCCTCAAAATCCAGCTCTTTGGTCTCTTCGTCAAAGACCATGTTTTCGATCACAGTGCCGAATTTGGAGGTGGTCGCATAAATCTCGGGCTCAGCTTCTGGGTTGAGGCTGATGGTCTTGGCATAGCAGCCGCCCTCAAAGTTGAAGGTGCCGTTGTCGGCCCAGCCATGTTCATCATCTCCGATCAGCACGCGATCAGGGTCGGCAGACAGCGTGGTCTTGCCGGTGCCGGACAGGCCAAAGAACACGGCGGTGTCTACGGGATTGCCCTTGGCGTGGTTGGCCGAGCAATGCATCGGCATGATGCCTTTTTCGGGCAGCAGGTAGTTCAGCAGGGTGAAAACGGATTTCTTGTTTTCACCTGCATATTCGGTGCCGCCGATCAGGATCATCTTGCGATCAAAGTTCATCGCGATGACGGTTTCCGAACGGCAGTCGTGACGCTTGGGGTCGGCCTGGAAGCTGGGGCAGTTGATGACGGTGAAATCTGCCACAAACTCATTCAGGTCTTCGCGCTCGGGGCGGCGCAGCATGGTGCGGATGAACAGACCGTGCCAGGCGAGTTCAGTAACCATACGCACATTGATCGAATGCTTGGGGTCGGCACCGCCAACCAGATCCTGCACGTGGTAGTCGCCACCCTTCATGTGCTCCAGCATGTCGACATAAAGATTGTCGAACCCTTCGGGTGACATCTCGGCGTTGTTTTCCCACCAGATGGTATCTTTGACGCTGTCGGATTTGACGACGTGCTTGTCCTTGGGGGAGCGGCCGGTGAATTTGCCGGTGGTGACGAGGAATGCGCCGCCATTGCCCAGGGTGCCTTCGTCACGCTTCAGAGCTGCTTCAATAAGGGCAGGCTCCATGAGGTTGTAATGGACATTGCCCAGACCCTCGATACCTTGATCCTCGAGGCGGAAATTCGGGTTAACCCGTCCAGATGCCATGTGTTCTCTCTCCTGTGGCGGTTGTGATCAGCCGCATCCATTAAAAGCCGCGCCCCAAGGCCAAATTCGGGGCAGAAGTGCCGGTATCGACACCGGTTAGGCAGCTCATAACATGACGTTTCCATGACTGAACAGGACGGTTTGGCGCAGTTAGCGCCATCAAGGCGGAGTTTAGCGCAACCATTGGCCGCGATGCCGGATCCTTGTTCACTCTTCAGCGGATGATAAGACATTTTTGCCCTAATTGTGGCGAAAGAGAGGCCCGATTCGCCAATGGGGATTGATTCGACGTGCAAGACGGGCGATGAAAGGAAAAAAATAACGACAATATAAAGAGCAGATTTAGGGGCAAATCCAATGTCGAAGATTGCTTTGGTGGATGATGACCGTAACATTTTGACCTCGGTGCAGATGACACTCGAGGCCGAAGGGTTCGAGGTTGAAACCTACAACGATGGGCAGGCCGCTCTGGATGCCTTTAACAAGAAGCTGCCGGATATGGCCGTGCTGGACATCAAGATGCCCCGCATGGACGGTATGGATCTGTTGCAGCGTCTGCGCCAAAAAACGCAGATGCCGGTGATCTTTCTCACCTCCAAAGATGATGAGATCGACGAGGTTCTGGGCCTGCGCATGGGGGCCGACGACTACGTCAAGAAACCCTTCTCGCAACGCTTGCTGGTCGAGCGTATCCGCGCGCTGTTGCGACGTCAGGATGCGCTGAACGGCGATGAGGTTGGCGTTGAGAGCCCCGAGACCAAGGTGATGGAACGTGGCAACCTGCGCATGGATCCATTGCGCCACGCAGTCAGCTGGAAGGGAAAGGATGTGTCGCTCACCGTGACCGAATTCCTCCTGTTGCAGGCGCTGGCGCAGCGTCCCGGCTTTGTCAAAAGCCGCGATCAGTTGATGGATGTGGCCTATGATGACCAAGTCTATGTGGATGATCGGACCATCGACAGCCATATCAAACGGCTGCGTAAGAAAATGCGCACCGCAGACACGGATTTTGCCGCGATCGAGACGCTCTACGGGATCGGCTACCGCTATAATGAAGAGTAAGTCCTGCAGTGGTTTCCAGGGGGGCGTGAAACAATGCGTGACACTGGCCTGACATCGAGTCGGCAAGAAGGCGATGTGGTTTTGGGCGACGATTGGGTCGCGCCGGATCAGACTGTTGCAGCCGAAATGCAGGTGAAACGGGCGCGGCGTGGGTTTTTCTCTTTGAAAGGCTCGCCTCTGACTCGCAAGATCATCACTTTCAATCTTATCGCGCTGATCATTCTGGTTGCGGGGGTGCTCTATCTGAACTCGTCTCGCCAGAGCCTGGTGAAACAGCGAGCCGGTGCCCTGGTGGCCGAAGTCTCGCTAATTGCCGATGTTTATGAAGCGGTCCTGCCCTCCTCCGGCGCGGTCAGTTTGACGACAGGAGATGGCATCGATCCGGTGGAGGTGCTTGAGGGTGTCACCCTGCGCGGCGGGGTCGAAGCCTTTGTCTTTGATACCTCTGGTGTGCTGGTGGCTCAGGTCACTGGTGTGAACCGGCCTGGAGCACTAAATACCCTGAATGAAGGAGGCAAGAGCCGCACATTGATCTCTGACGGGCTGTCGGCCATTTGGACGACGCTGGGTGGGGTGTTCCAATCCCAATCCACCGAAGAGGGCAATGTTAAGCCATTGCAGGAGCAGTTGCAGACCTTAGTTCAGCATTCCCTGACCGGTGCGGCGCAGCTCCAAGTAGTCGGCGATACCAGTGGTGGAATAGTCCTGTCTGCGGTGGCCCCTATCCTCAGCAATGGCACAGCCATTGGCGTGGTGGCGCTTGCTTCCCCCTCAGGAGAAATCGACGCCTTGGTGCGTGGAGAGCGCGAGCGGGTCTTGCAGATTTTTGTCATTGCGCTGTTGGTTTCTATCGGGCTCAGCCTGGTCTTGGCCTCAACCATTGCCAATCCGCTTGCAGATCTTGCCGAGGCCGCCGAGCTGGGGCGTGAGCGGGATTCCCGCAAGGCGCAATCTGGTCGTATCCGCATCCCGGATCTGTCCGCGCGCCCGGATGAGATCGGTCGGCTGAGCCGTGCCCTACGCGGCATGGTCAAGGCACTATATAGCCGGATTGATAGCAACGAACAGTTTGCCGCTGATGTGGCCCATGAGATCAAGAATCCGCTGGCCAGCCTGCAATCTGCAGTTGGCACGCTGCGAATGGTCAAGCGGGACGATCAGCGCGAGAAGCTGATGGAGGTGATCGAACACGACGTGCGTCGCCTTGACCGCCTGGTAAGCGATATCTCCAATGCCTCGCGGTTGGACGCTGAGCTGGTGAAAGAAGAAGAGGATGAATTTGATCTTCTGCAGATGCTCACCAATCTCAACCAATATCTGGGCGAGGACGCGCGGGCAAAAGAGATCGACTATATCACGGACCTGCCACAGCGTCCGGTGATGCTGCAGGGGCTGGAAGCTCGTTTGGCGCAGGTCTTTGTCAATCTCATCACCAATGCGATTTCCTTTTGCGAAGAGGGCGATGCAATCCGGGTTTGGGCACGTCGACGTGACAATCGCGTCTTGATCGTGGTCGAAGACACAGGACCCGGTATCCCGGAACAGGCGCTGTCGAAGATCTTCAAACGCTTCTACTCGCAGCGCCCCGAAGAGCATTTTGGCAATAACTCGGGCCTTGGGCTGGCGATTTCCAAACAGATCGTCGAAGCGCATGGTGGCGTGATCTGGGCAGAGAATATTCGCCCTACCGAGGCCGATGTGACCTCTGAACCTCTGGGCGCGCGTTTTGTTGTTGGCCTGCCTGTCTGATCTGTGAGGCCCGTGACGATGCCCAGTCTCACCCTGCATGCCAGCTGCGTGTCACTGGGGGGACGCGGGATTCTGATCCGGGGGGCATCTGGGAGCGGAAAGTCCTCTTTGACCCTGCAGCTCATGGCATTTGGGGCGGATCTGATTGCGGATGATCAGGTGTGTCTTTGGTCTTCAGGCGATGCCGTCCAAGCCAGATCGCCTGAGGCCCTGAAGGGGCTCATCGAGGCGCGGCATTTTGGAATTTTGACGGCCGAGGTCGCCGCAGAAGCCAGGATCTGTGCTATCGTCGATCTGGACCTGACCGAGACGGAGCGCCTGCCTGTCAAACGGTATCAGAAGCTGCTGGAGCGGGATGTGCAGGTCTTTCATCGGGTCGAGGGGCCTTCTTTTGCCGCTGCCCTGATACAGTTCTTGAAATCTGGGCTACTTGATCCCGATGCTTAGGATTTCAGTATATATTTTTGACTGGCGGAGGGCTCATGTCTGACATCAAGGTAGTGCCGATTGTTCTGGTGACTGGTCCCTCTGGGGCGGGGCGGACAACTGCCATCAATGTGCTCGAAGACCTTGGCTATGAGGCGATTGATAACCTGCCTCTGCGTCTGTTGCCGGGGTTGGTCTCGGCCGCCGGAGACGCCGGGCCCATGGCCCTGGGGCTGGACAGTCGTAACCGGGATTTCTCCCCTGCGGCCCTGCTCGAGGTCATTGACATGCTCGACGCTCGCGCGGGGTGTGATCTGTCGGTACTCTACATGGATGCGCGCCCCGAGGTTCTGCTGCGGCGCTATTCTGAAACCCGCCGCCGCCACCCTCTATCTCCGGGGGAAACCCCTGAACTGGGGGTGCAGCGGGAGTTGAGCCTGATGGGGTCGATCCGCGACCGGGCCAGCCTGTTGCTGGACACCTCTGATATGAATGTGCATCAGGCCAAGGCTGAGATCGAACAGATCTTTGCGCCGGCAGGGCGCAATCTGGCGCTTTCTATTCAAAGCTTTTCCTACAAACGCGGAGTGCCGCGCAGCGTCGACATGGTGTTTGATTGCCGGTTTCTGGACAATCCCTATTGGAACCCGGATCTGCGCGGGAAGAATGGCCGCGATGCAGCAGTGCAGGCGCATGTCAAAGCGGACGCCCGATACGAGGGCTTTTTTGCCCGCGTGCTGGACCTGACGCAGTATCTACTGCCAGCTTACCGCGAGGAGGGGAAATCGCATCTGTCGATCGCCTTTGGGTGCACCGGTGGCCAGCACCGATCCGTCACCCTTGCAGAAACCCTCGCAAAAGCCCTTGCAGAAGAGGGCCAGCAGGTGTCAATTAGACATCGCGAGCTGCAAAGCTAGCAGGAATACGGAGTTGCAGGATTGATCGGGATCGTGATCGTGGCACATGGCGGACTGGCCAGGGAATACCTGGCCGCAGTCGAGCATGTCGTAGGGCCTCAGCCCAACCTTTTGTCCATTGCCATTGCGCCGGAAGATGACCGCGAAGACAAGCAATGCGAAATCTGCGCTGCGGCGGATCAGGTGGACACAGGCGACGGTGTTGTCGTGGTGACGGATCTCTTTGGTGGATCTCCGTCGAATCTTAGTCTGCGCGCCTGCAAGCCGCTCAATCGGCGCATTCTTTACGGGGCAAACCTGCCACTATTGATCAAGCTGGCCAAATCTCGCCATCTTGTCGTGGGAGAGGCGGTGCGTCAGGCGATGGAAGCCGGACGCAAGTATATCAATTCACAAAACATCAACCCCGACGGGGAGCAGGCGCAGTAAATGGTTTTGAAGACATTAAAAATCGTCAATGAAAAGGGGCTGCATGCCCGTGCCTCTGCCAAGCTGGTAGAGGTTGTCGAGGGCTTTGATGCCACGGCTGAGGTGTCAAAGGACGGCATGTCTGCCTCTGGCGACAGTATTATGGGGCTTTTGATGTTGGCAGCCTCGAAAGGAACGACTATTGACGTCGAGACTTCGGGGCCGGATGCTGGTGCTCTGGCCGAGGCGGTTGAGGCCCTGGTGGCTGACAAGTTCGGTGAGGGATTTTAATCTCTCCCCTTTAAACGGACAGGAATGGCACGGTGGCGGATACGGCACATGAGCAAAACACCGGTGTTGCACCGGAGAGTGACCAGGGAACAGGCGAGGTCTATGACCGGCGCACCCTGACCTATGCCAATTCCTTTGATGACCGCTGGACCTCTTTGGCGATCAAGGCGATCGAGTGGATGACCGGCAAGCTGACCATTTTGCGCATGGTCAAGAAGTTTGAAAACCAGAACGCCGAATACCGGGGACAAAAGTTCTGGCGCGGGGCGCTGAATGTGATGGGTATCAACCTGCTCACCCCCGAAGAGCAGATCCAAAACATCCCCGGCGAAGGCCCGGTGGTGATTGTCGCCAACCACCCGCATGGCATGGTCGATGGTATGATCTTTGCCGATCTGATTGGCCTGGTGCGTCAGGATTATCGGATCCTGACCCGCTCGGTGCTGACCGGCCTGGATGAGGCAGCAACCTCCTTTATGATCCCAGTTCCCTTCCCGCATGATCCGGAAGCGCAAAAGAAGATGGTCGAGATGCGCGCCAAGACCATGTCACACCTCAAGGCGGGGGGTGTTGTTGCGCTCTTCCCATCGGGGGTTGTGATGTCCTCCGAGAGCTGGTTCGGCCCGGCAATCGAACAGGAATGGAACGTCTTTACTGCGCAGCTGATCCGTCGCTCTGGCGCGCGGGTGGTGCCGATCTTCTTTCCTGGCAGCAATTCGCGCAGCTATCAGATTGCCAACAAGCTGTCCCCGATTCTGCGCCAAGGCCTGCTGCTGCATGAAATCGTCCGCTCCTGCAACAAGCCACAGGCGCCGGTGGTGGGGGAGCCCCTGACCGACGAACAGATGGCGCAGCTACAAAGCGACCCGCGTGGTTTTATGGCCTGGCTGCGTGAGCATACTCTCAGCCTCGGTAAGAAGAGCTGAGTCAGGCGTTTTGGGGCTTTTCAGCTTCTGAGTCACCAAAGCAGCAACTTCAAAGCCCGCATCTCCTGATCCCTGCGTGACAGCGCTTTGTTCCAGTCCCAAGCAAAATGACGGTATCCACGCCCAAAGGGCGCGGAGCCTCCGCAATTTGGCTTGATCCTGGCCCGCACCGCCGTCCTACGGGTGTCAGGCGATGAGGGCTCCGAAGCAGCGGCTTGAGGAGAGGAGAATCAGCGGGTAGGGACGGGAGTTTCACCGCGATAGTCGTAAAAACCGCGCTGTGTTTTGCGGCCCAGCCAGCCGGCCTCGACATATTTTGTCAGCAGCGGGCAGGGGCGGTATTTGGTATCGGCCAGCCCTTCATGCAGCACGTTCATAATCGCAAGGCAGGTGTCCAGGCCGATAAAATCAGCCAGCTCCAAGGGCCCCATCGGGTGGTTGGCGCCCAGCTTCATCGACTCATCAATAGATTTGACCGAGCCGACCCCTTCATACAGCGTATAGACTGCTTCGTTGATCATCGGCATCAGGATCCGATTGACGATGAAGGCGGGGAAATCTTCGGCGCTGGCCGAGGTCTTGCCCAGGCGTGCAACCACGGCCTGACAGGCGGCAAAGGTCTCTTCATCGGTGGCAATTCCCCGGATCAGTTCCACCAGCTGCATTACCGGCACCGGATTCATGAAGTGAAACCCCATGAAACGCTCGGGGCGGTCTGTGCGGCTGGCCAGACGGGTGATCGAGATTGAGGAAGTGTTGGAGGTGAGAATCGTATGAGGCTGCAGATGTGGCAGCAGGTCTTCAAAGATGGCTTGCTTGATGGTTTCGCGTTCGGTCGCGGCCTCGATGACCAAATCCGTCGCACCGACATCGGACAAAGCCAAGGTTGTTGCAATGCGGGCCATAGCGGCGCTGACATCTGCCTCGGAGATCTTTCCGCGACTGGCCTGACGCGTCAGATTTTTTTGAATGGAACTAACGGCAGCATCCAGGGACTGTTGGTTAATGTCATTCAAAACAACATCATAGCCAGCCAATGCCATGACGTGCGCGATGCCGTTGCCCATCTGGCCCGCGCCGATGATGCCGATCTTTTTGATTTCCATTCCCGTGGCTCCTGAATTGCCTGCGGGATAACCTTATCGGGGGCTTTGGGGCAGACACAAGGCTGCTCATCTGGAATTTTAGGTGAAATTTAACTTTAGGGAATTTGCAATCATTCCCCGCCAAAGTGATCCTTGGGTGAAAAGATTGGTGGGAACCATGAGTTACGAAACCAAAAGCGCAGGCGCGCTTTCGGGCGGAACGTGCTGCTACGCGGGATCGCGTTTGCCGGTGCGTGGCCCTCTAAGAGAATTGAAAAGTCCTTATATCGCGTTTCTTGGTGGCACCGAGGTGTTTGGCCGCTTTGTCAAAACGCCAATGTCCGATGTTGGCGAGTCCCTGTTGAAGCGAACCTGTGTCAATCTGGCGGCCGTGAATGCAGGTCTGGATGCCTTTGCCTCAGATGGGGCATTATTGGCGATTGCGCGTCAGGCGGAGCTTGCGGTGGTGCAGGTGTTGGGGGCACAGAATGTCTCGAACCGCTACTACCGGGTGCATCCACGGCGCAACGACCGCTTTCTGCAGGCGCAACCAGCCCTCAAGACACTGTTTCCCGAGGTGGACTATACCGAGTTTCATTTTAACAAACATCTGCTGACCTCGCTTCAGGCGCTCTCAGAGGAGCGGTTTGCCCAGGTCCGTCAGCATCTTCAGGACGCTTGGGTAGACCGCATGACGCAGATGATCGCGGAGTTGCAGGGGCGGGTTGTCCTGCTGTGGCTACGCTATGATCTCAATGGCACGGCTGCCTTCACTCAGGAGCCTGTTTTGGTAGAGCGCAGCATGATCCAGGCTCTGGAGGATCGTGTTGAGGGTCTTGTCGAGATCGATGTGTCACCTGCGGGGCTGGTGGATGACTTTGACGGTATGATTTTGGGTGATCTGGACTTTCCTGCGGCGCAACACATGCTGGGACCAAAGGAGCAGGCCCGCATTGGCTGCCTGCTGGCCGAAACACTTCAAGAACTGCTATAGGGCGCGGACCGACATCAGTTGATTTGAGAGAGCCAAAGAAAACGGGGCCCGCAGCAAATGCAGGCCCCGTTTCTATGTGTTGGTCCGCTCAGGATTGCCCCTGGTCGGACGTATCGCGCTTAGCCGAGCTTTTCGGTCAGCTCAGGCACGGCAGCAAAGAGATCCGCAACCAGGCCAAAGTCGGCAACCTGGAAGATTGGCGCTTCTTCGTCCTTGTTGATCGCAACGATCACTTTGGAATCTTTCATGCCTGCCAAGTGCTGGATCGCACCGGAGATGCCGACAGCAACATAAAGGTCAGGCGCGACGACCTTACCGGTCTGGCCAACCTGCCAGTCGTTAGGAGCGTAGCCGGAGTCAACAGCCGCACGCGAGGCGCCAACCGCCGCGCCCAGCTTGTCTGCCAGGGCTTCGATCAGTTTGAAGTCTTCTTCTGACCCAACGCCACGACCACCAGAAACAACCACACCAGCCGAAGTCAGCTCGGGGCGGTCAGAGGCGGCAACCTTGTCTTCGACCCATTCGGACAGACCGGGGTTTTCGGCAGCACCGATGGTGTCAACGGAGGCAGAGCCGCCTTCGCCAGCCGCGTCAAAGGTCGCGGTGCGGAAAGAGATAACTTTCTTTGCATCCGAGGATTTGACGGTCTGGATCGCGTTACCTGCATAGATAGGACGCTCAAAGGTGGAGCCGTCAACAACAGCTGTCACATCCGAGATTACCATGACGTCCAGCAGCGCGGCGACGCGGGGCAGCACGTTCTTGGCGTCGGTGGTGGCCGGAGCAACGATGTGCTCATAGTCACCAGCCAGCGAGGCGATCAGCGCCGCAGTGGGTTCCGCCAGGCGGTGGCCCAGGGAAGCATCTTCGGCAACCAGAACCCGTGAAACGCCAGCGATCTTGGCGGCTTCGGCACCAGCAGCCGCAGCAGAGGCGCCAGCGGCCAGAACGGTCACATCACCCAGAGCAGCAGCCGCAGAAACGGCCTTGGCGGTTGCGTCCAGCGCCAGGGCGCCATCGGTCACTTCAGCAAGGAGAAGAACAGCCATTACACAGCCCCCGCTTCTTTGAGTTTCTCGACCAGCTCGTCAACGGAGCCAACCATGATACCGGCGGCACGGGCCGCTGGCTCGGAGGTGGAAACCACTTCCAGGCGCGGAGTGACATCGACGCCGTAATCGGCGGCGGTCTTCTCGGCCATGGGCTTCTTCTTTGCCTTCATGATGTTTGGCAGCGAAGCATAGCGTGGCTCGTTCAAACGCAGATCAACGGTGACGATGGCAGGCATGTTCACCTTGATGGTCTGCAGACCGCCGTCCACTTCGCGGGTCACAACGGCTTTGTCGCCATCGATGTCCAGCTCAGAGGCAAAGGTGCCTTGCGACCAGCCCAGGAGGGCCGAGAGCATCTGGCCAGTGGCGTTCATGTCGTTGTCGATCGCCTGCTTGCCAGCCAGAACCAGGCCGGGCTGCTCTTCGTCGACGATGCCTTTGAGGATCTTGGCAACCGCCAGTGGCTCGATGTCGCTGTGCACATCATCAGCGGCCACAACCAGGATGGCGCGGTCGGCGCCCATGGCCAGAGCGGTGCGCAGGGTTTCCTGAGCCTGCTTCACGCCGATGGAAACAGCAACGACTTCATCAGCCTTGCCTGCTTCTTTGAGGCGGATGGCCTCTTCTACAGCGATTTCGTCGAAGGGGTTCATCGACATTTTAACATTGGCGAGATCGACACCGCTGCCGTCCGCTTTGACGCGGACTTTCACGTTATAGTCAATCACGCGCTTGACAGGCACGAGTACCTTCATTTTGCGTTCTCTCCTTAACAAACGGCACACCGCCGAAACGGGCACCCTCTATGCTCTCGCGCTGTTGATACCGGGTCAGACCGGGGCACAACAGGGAAAAATCGTCACGTTGCAGTTCGCAGACGTCGTGTTTGGTCTTTTGCCACGACAATCTTGCAAGAATGTTTCGTGGTGGCTGCTCGCATTTCGCATGGTGACGCGAAACCGGCTGGCGGCTTGCTCCGGTGTGACGGGTTCCGGAACAAGAGTTAGCTAGGCGCGAATCGCTGCTCTGTCGATGGGTTTTGCGACAGGTGACGCTGCGGCGCAGCATGTGACGCTGGGTGCCTTTGGGAAAACCCTGCGCCAGAATCTGCCTCAAAGGTCCCCTTAACGATTGGCGCCGGGCACCCAGAGCACATCCCTGGCGCCGTTGTCATTGGCATGGCGCGAGGCGACAAAAAACCAATCCGACAGGCGATTGAGATAGGTCACAACCACCGGGTTGATGTCTTCCACTGTCGCGAGTTCTGTTGTCAGCCGTTCAGCGCGCCGCGCTACGGTGCGGCAGATATGCAGATGCGCCGCCAGGGCAGAGCCCCCGGGCAGAACAAAGCTGCGCAGCGCGGCCAGATCTTTGTTCATCGCGTCGATTTCGCTCTCCAGCCGGTCGACCTGAGATTGGGCAATGCGTAGTGGCGGATATTCCGCCTCAGCGTCTTTATCCATTTCGGGGCGGCACAGATCGGCGCCCAGATCAAAGAGGTCATTCTGGATGCGCGACAGGGCGCTGTCCATTTTGGCGTCATCAGAGCTCGAAAGGCGGGCTACGCCGATACAGGCGTTCAGCTCATCCGAGGTGCCATAGGCGTTGACGCGCGCATCATGTTTGGCAACGCGCGCGCCGTTGCCAAGCGCGGTGTCGCCCTTGTCGCCGGTGCGGGTATAGATCTTGTTCAGGACCACCATGTTTTACTGTCCTCCTTGGCCGCGCAGATAGACATAGGCTACCAACAGCACCACAGCGATGAACTGAAACAACAGCCGCAGCCGCATCAACTTATTGGCATTTTTCTGGTTGAAAGCGCCGCCTTTGCCAAAGCCGCCAAGCCCCAGCACCAAAACAACCACGACAGCTGCCATTGCCAGAATTGCTAGTAAATAAAGCGGATCACCCATGTGCTGTCTTCCTTCGCGTTTGCCTAGGTTCTGGTCTATCCTTTGCCGAAGGGCTTGGCGACCAAGAAGTGATTATCTGAGTCTCAGCAGGATGCGGTCAATTGCCCGGGTGGTCAGAATACGGCGCAGGAAACCGGCGACATAGGTCGGTGTGGTCACATAATAGCGTGGCCGTGGGCGCCGGGATTCGCAGGCATGGACCAGCTTGGCGGTGACAGCGGAAGCCGGCAGTTCGAACTGATCCGGGCCTGTGCTCTCATAGAGCCGCTTGAGTAGTTTCTTTTCATACAGAGGGCGAAAGGCCGAGTTTTTCCAATCGATGTGGCGCTCAAAATGGGGAATGGCATTTTCGCGAAACCGTGAGGTCACCGGGCCGGGTTCGATCAGGGCGACCTCGATATTGCTACCGATCAGCTCAATCCGCAGCGTGTCGGTCAGGCCCTCGATGGCGTATTTTGTAGCCACATAGGCGCCGCGCCAGGGATAGGAGACCAGCCCCAGAATCGATGAATTCTGCACAATTCGCCCATGGCCCTGCGCCCGCATCACCGGCAGCACCTGGCGGGTCAGCTCGTGCCAGCCAAAGACATTGGTCTCAAAGATCTGGCGCAACCCTTCGGTGGCCAGATCCTCAACCGCGCCGGGCAGCCCATGGGCACCATTGTTGAACAGCGCATCCAAAGTGCCGCCAGTCGCTTCCAGCACCTCGGCCAGCCCGGTGGTGATGCTCTGGGCATCCGTGTAGTCGATGCGCGGGCTGTCAAAGCCTTCGGCGCGCAGACGGTCACAGTCCTCTGCCTGCCTGCAAGAGGCAAAGACCCGCCAGCCGCGTGCCCGCATGGCGCGCGCAGCGTCCAGCCCGATCCCAGAGGAGCAGCCGGTGATCAATATCGTTTGTTGCATGGTCAACCCTGTTTGCCAAACCCCCGGCTGATGGATCCGGGGTACTCTGCACAGGGTTATGAGCGTTTCTTGCTCACCAGGGAAGCGGCAACCCAACCGATCTTCTGGCCATTCTGGGTTCTGAGTTGCAGCCAGCCTGTGCCGCTGTCTTCCACAACAAGCACCTCATCCCCGGCCAGCAAGCGGCCAATCACCGGATAGATGGTTCCAGGCCCTTGGCGCATATTGACGCGTGAAGCGCGGATCTGGCGGATGTCGAGATAGCTTTCGGCAGGCGGTGCGGGCGTCGTAGGATCTGCAGCTGACAGCCCGGTGTTGAGCACCATACCGCCGCTGCCTGTCCCGCTGGCGGGGCGATTGGTCATGGCGACCAGCCCGCCCTGGATATTGTCCATCTGTAGCAGACCGGTTTCAGCCCCCGGCGCAAAAGCTGTGCCGGAGCTTTGCAAGCTGTTGCCAGCCGAGGCGATTTTTTCTAGCGCGACGGCTCGCCGATGAGCCGGATCTGCGGCAGGTCTAGGGGTGATGACAGGGTGCTCTGCACCGGCTGAGGTCGGTTGCAGCACCGGTGTCGTGACCAGCGAGGCGGCGCGGATCTTGGCGCTGCGCTGGAACTTACTGTCTGCTGCTGTCGGCTGAGTTGGCGTTGCAGCTGGAGTCGTGGCTGCGACCTGCTGCTGAGGCGGCCGTTCGGGCGCCACAAAATCACGCCCCCCGCTGAGTTCGTAAAACCCCCACCCCATGAAGGCAAAAGAGACTATAACTAGGCGCGACATGGCGCATCCCCCCCGGAACAAAATCAATAGCATCAAATAATGGCGGCACGCCCAAATTGGCTGGAACAGGCCATTGGACCGCTGTGGCAGCACCAAAGGCCGCCATACTCTAAACTGATCCCATTAATATAGTTCGAATCGTCTCGGAACACAGGGGAGACTGTTCCGGCTTCTCCCCCTTTGGCCGCTATCAGCACACATCCCAGCGGTCATTGGCCGGGCTGCCTATGCTGAAAAGGCAGCAGTTGTTGCAAGGCAGTGGATAAATCGGATCCATCGCTTTACCGCAGCAGAAGGGAGAAGTATCACAAAGGCATGAGCGACACCCAAGACGATACCGATGCCCCGCTGCCGCAAAACGGCGAGATTCTGGAACCCCTGCGCCGTGCCATTGGGGAGCGCTACCTGACCTATGCGCTGAGCACCATCATGCACCGGGCTCTGCCCGATGCGCGTGACGGGCTGAAACCGGTTCATCGACGGATCCTTTATGCGATGAATCGGCTGCGGCTCAGCTCGACCGGGGGCTTTTTGAAATCGGCCAAGATTTCCGGCGATACCATGGGGGATTTCCACCCCCACGGTGATGCTGCGATCTATGATGCCATGGCTCGCTTGGCGCAGGATTTTAACGTCCGCTACCCGCTGGTTGATGGCCAGGGCAACTTTGGCAATATCGACGGCGACAACCCGGCGGCCTCGCGCTACACCGAGGCGCGCATGACCTTTATCGCCGAGGCGATGCTGGAAGGTTTAAACGAGGATTCGGTCGATTTTCGCGACAACTACGATGGCCGCCTGACAGAGCCAGCGGTTCTTCCAGCAACCTTCCCCAATATCCTCGCCAATGGGGCGGCAGGGATTGCCGTGGGCATGGCGACCAATATTCCGCCGCATAATATTGCGGAACTCATTGACGCCTGTATCCATCTGATCAAATCACCAGGTGCCGATGATGACACGCTGCTGAAATATGTGCCGGGGCCTGATTTTCCAACTGGCGGTATCATCGTTGAACCCCGCGAAAACATCGCCAAGGCCTATCGCACCGGGCGCGGCTCGTTCCGGCTGCGCTGCACCCATGAGGTCGAAGACCTGGGCCGGGGCCAGTGGCAGATCGTGGTCACCGAGATCCCCTATCAGGTGCAGAAATCCAAGCTGATCGAAAAGATCGCCGAGCTGATCCAGACCAAGAAGGTGCCGATTCTCGCCGATATCCGCGACGAAAGCGCCGAAGACATCCGTATCGTGCTGGAACCGAAGTCAAAGAATGTCGATCCGGATGTTTTGATGAACATGATGTTCCGCAACTCCGATCTGGAGCTGCGCTTTAGCCTCAACATGAATGTGCTGATCGACGGGGTGACGCCCAAAGTCTGCTCGATGAAGGAGGTGCTGCGCGCCTTCCTCGATCATCGCCGCGATGTGTTGCAGCGCCGGTCTGAATACCGCATGGGCAAGATCGATCATCGGCTGGAAGTGCTGGATGGTTTTATCATCGCCTTCCTCAATCTGGACCGGGTGATTGATATCATCCGCTACGACGAGGATCCAAAATCTGCATTGATGCGGGAAGATTGGGATCTGGATCATCCCCGTGCCTATGAGGAAGCGGATTATGTGACCCCGGCACCGGGGGAAGGCGCGCTCAGCGAGGTTCAGGCCGAGGCGATTCTGAATATGCGGCTGCGGTCCCTGCGCCGCCTCGAAGAGGTCGAACTGACCAAGGAACGTGACGCCCTGCGCGAAGAGCGCGCCGGGCTGGTTGAGTTGTTGGGCTCGGATGTTCTGCAATGGAGCAAGATCACCGAGCAGCTGCGCGCCACCAAGAAACAGTTTGGCAAAGACTATGTTGGCGGTGCCCGTCGCTCGCGCTTTGCCGAGGCTGGCGAGGTCGAAGAGGTGCCGCTGGAGGCCATGATCGACCGCGAACCCATCACCGTGGTTTGCAGCCAGATGGGCTGGATCCGGGCGATGACCGGGCATATCGATCTGAACCGTGAGCTGAAATTCAAAGATGGCGATGGTGCACGGTTTATCTTCCATGCGGAAACCACTGACCGTTTGCTGGCCTTTGGCAGCAATGGCCGTTTCTACACGATTAGCGCCGCCAACCTGCCCGGCGGGCGCGGGATGGGCGAGCCGCTGCGTTTGATGGTGGATCTGCCAAATGAGGTCGAAATCGTCGATATCCTGATTCACAACCCCGAAGGCAGGCTCCTGGTGGCCTCTTCGGCAGGCAACGGGTTTATCTGCGCCGAAAAGGACATCGTGGCCCAGACCCGAACCGGCAAACAGGTGTTGAACGTCAAGGATGATGATCGTGCCCAGATCTGTATTCCGGTGACCGGTGACCACGTGGCGATTGTCTCGGAAAACGGCAAATTTCTGGTCTTTTCAGTCGAGGAAATGCCAGAGCTGACCCGCGGCAAGGGCGTGCGGCTGCAAAAATACAATATGGCACGCGGGAAACAGGGCTCGCTTGAACTCGACGGCGGGCTCAGCGATATCACCACCTTCAACTGGGACGAGGGTATTTCCTGGGAGATGGGCGGCGGCAAGACCCGCCATGAAACCGACCTCAGCCAGTGGCTGGGCAAACGTGCAGGCATCGGCAAGCGCCCCCCCTATGGCTTCCCACGGAACTACAAATTCAAATAGTGGGACGTTTTTCGCCTATGATCTGTGACCCTTAGGCCACCGAGATTGCCAGAGCCGCCCCTTTCGGTTTACCGATTGGGCGGCTCTGGTTTATCTGACGCTAGACCAAAACCCATAGTTCCTACCCGATGAGGCCCTTGATGATCCGAATTCTTGCTCTATTGGCCTCCCTGGTCCTGCTGGCGGCCTGCGACGAAACCCAGTTGAACGAGGCCAAAGAGGACCTTGGGGATTTCAACATGCGGGTCTCTTTTGTCTATACCGATAAGGCGCTGCAATGGCCTCTGTCACGGGCTGCCGAAACTTCAGAATGGAATGAACCCATTGAGCGCGCTTTGGAGGCGCGGCTGGGTCGCTACAATGGCGCTGGAAAATATGATGTGGCTATCACGCTGGAGGGCTTTTTACTCGCCACGGGCGGCATCCCGGTTCTGGTGAACCCCAAAAGCGCCGCTGTGGTGAATGTCTTTGTCTATGACGTCACCACCAAGACCTATCTGCTGAAAGAGCACCAGATGAAGATCTTTGAGGATACCACAGGTGAGAGCGCCATTTTTGGATCGGGCTACAGCCGCACAAAGGCAGAGCAGATCGACGGGCTTGCGCTCAAGATTGTTGATGGGCTGGAAGAATACATGGCCGCGCAACATGCCGAAAAGGGCTGGTTCAACGGTGGAGAATCGCCTGAGACCTTGGCCGAACCGGAACCGGTCACAGCGCCTGCCGATACCGCAGCTGTGGCAGAGTAAAAACAGGCAGGCCAAAGATGGCCAAAAGCAACCCCATCAATCAGGTACGGGTTGATTTTCTTCTCCAAACCAAATATGCGGCGCGCGCAGAGGAAATTTGGGTCGATAGTCGGCCCTCTCTTTCAAAAGGGCGCCTAGAG